>DASVNK010000001.1:0-51792 GCA_036383895.1 Verrucomicrobiia bacterium
AGCCTCGCGCCACCAGAATTAAGCGATGCGCACTGATCTTCTGAAGGAAGCGGCGCGCAACACGTCGCGGATCGTGGTGAAGCTCGGCACCGGCGTGCTGACGGATGCGAAGAAGCAGCCGGACCTTGCGCAGATGGAGCAGCTCGTAGCGCAGGTGGCGCAGCAACGGCAGCTTGGGCGCGATGTGATTTTGGTGAGTTCGGGGGCGGTGGGCGCCGGGATGGGAGTGTTGAAGCACGAGAAGCGGCCGAGTGAATTGGCGGAATTGCAGGCGTGCGCGGCGGTGGGGCAGTCGCGGTTGATGACGACTTACGAGGGCCTTTTCCAGAAGCATGGGTTGCATGTTGCGCAGGTACTTCTCACGCACGACGACTTGCAGCATCACGAGCGGCACTTGAATGCGCGGAACACGCTGGTGCGATTGCTGAAGCACGGGGTGGTGCCGATCATCAATGAGAACGATGCGGTGTCGTTCACGGAGATCAAGTTCGGCGATAACGATAAGCTCTCGGCGTTGGTGGCGTGTTTGTTGCCGGCGGATTTGCTGATCATCCTGACGACGGTTGAGGGAGTGATTGTTAATTTTGGGCAGCCGGATGCGCGGGTGTTGGGAACGGTGGAATCGATCACGCCGGAGATTGAAGCGATGGCAGGAGGGACGACGAGCACGACGGCGGTGGGCGGGATGACTTCGAAGATTCAGGCGGCCAAAATTGTGGCGCGGTCAGGAATTCCGTTGGTGATTGCACCGGGGAAGCAGGCGGACGTGATCAAGCGGGTGCTGGATGGCGAGGTAGTTGGGACGGTGTTCGTGCCGAACGAGCGCCGGCTGGCGAGCCGGAAGCGATGGATCGCGTTTTTTCATCGGCCGAAAGGTGTGATTTACGTGGATGACGGGGCTAAGAAGGCGTTGCGTGAACAGGGGAAGAGTTTGTTGCCGCCGGGGATTACGCGTTGTGAAGGCGAGTTCAACACGGGCGAGATTGTGAGCGTGTGTGATTTGAACGGGACGGAGTTTGCGCGCGGGATTTCGGATGTGGCAGCAGGGGCGATTCGGCTAAAGCAGATTCCGCGGCAGGAAGTGATTCATCGCGATAATCTCGTGGTGCTCTGAGGTGCTTTGAGCATGGTGAAGTTCAAAAAATCGAAGTCCGCGATTAATGACTTGCTGCAAGTGATGGCGGATTTGCGTTCGCCGCAAGGTTGCCCGTGGGATCGGGAGCAGGACCATATGTCGCTGCGGTTTCACGCCGTGGAAGAGGTTTATGAGTTGATCGACGCGATCGAAACGGGTGATGACGCGGAGATGGTGGAGGAGTTAGGCGATTTGCTTTTGCAGGTGGTTTTCCATTGTCAGTTGGCGCGCGAGCGGGGCGCATTCGATTTTGAAAACGTGGCGCGGGAGATGACCGAGAAGCTGCTGCGGCGCCATCCGCATGTGTTTGGGGATTCGAAGGCGAAGACGGTGGATGCGGTCTGGGCGCAGTGGGATCAGATCAAGAAAGCGGAGAAGCAGGGGACACATCGGGAGAGGACATCGGCTTTCGATGGAGTGCCGAAACATTTGCCGGCGTTGATGCGCGCGGAAAAGTTGGTGAAGAAGGCGCGCAAGGCGAAGCATGTGGGGGAAACGAAGAAGCAGCGGCTGAGCGAGAAGGCGGTGGGGGAGGAGCTTTATCGCCTGACGGAGTACGCGCAGAGCAAGGGGTGGTCGGCGGAAGAACTTTTACGTAAGGAGATGAAGAAGAGAGAAACGGTTTGGCGTAAGTTGGAGCGTGCGGCGGCCAAAAAATAAGGAGCGAAAGCCGGGATGAGTCGAATTGTTGGAATAGATCTCGGCACGACGAACTCGCTGGTGGCGGCGGTGGATTCGGGGATACCGCTGGTGATTGCTGATTCGGAGGGGCGGAGATTGACGCCTTCGGTGGTGCATTTCACAGGCGGTGGGGAGGTGGTGGTGGGCGAGAAGGCGAATCGGGTGCGGGTGTTGGAGCCGGAGCGGACGGTTTATTCAGTGAAGCGCTTTATTGGCCGGCGGGCGCAGGAGATTTCGGAGAGCGAACGGGAGGTGGGGTATCGGCTGGTGGGGAGCGATGGTGCGATTATCAAAATTCCGATCAGCGTGGGGGCGGAAGTGCGGGATTACGCGCCGGAGGCGATTTCGGCGGAGGTGTTGCGGAAGTTGAAGCGCGATGCGGAGGCGTACTTTGGTGAGGAGATTTCGCGGGCGGTGATCACGGTTCCGGCTTACTTCAACGACGCTCAGCGGAACGCGACGATTCGGGCGGGTGATTTGGCGGGATTTACGGTGGAGCGGATTGTAAACGAGCCGACTGCGGCAGCTTTGGCGTATGGGTTGGACAAGTTGCAGGAACATGCGCGGGTTGCGGTGTATGACTTGGGCGGCGGGACGTTTGATCTTTCGATTCTTGAGTTGCGGGATGGCGTGTTCCAGGTGCTGGCGACGAGTGGGAACACGCGATTGGGCGGGGATGATTTGGACCGCAGGATTGTTGACTATCTTGCGCGCGAGATTCTCAGTGCCGGAGGTCCGGAGGTTTCGCGCGATGGGCAATTGCTCGCACGAGTACGTGAAGCTGCGGAAGCGGCGAAGATTCGGTTGTCGAGTGAAACGGAAGCAGAGATGGCGCTGCCGTTTCTGACGGCCAGTTTCAGCTTTCAGCACGTTCTTACGCGCACGAAGTTGGAGGAATTGACACGCGATATTGTGATGCGGACGCGGGAGCATTGTTTCCGCGCGCTGGCGGATGCGAAATTGCAGGCGGGGGATTTAGACCAGGTGATACTCGTCGGGGGGCAAACGCGGATGCCGTTGGTGCGGCAGTTGGTGGGTGAATGGTTTGGTTGCGTGGAATTCGAGGCGGTGAGCGGGACGTTGCGGATCGGGAGCGATTATCACAAGCGGAGCGGGCCGATGTTGAACACGTCGCAGAATCCGGATGAGGCGGTGGCGCTGGGCGCGGCGATTCAGGCGGAAATCTTGGCGGGTGGGTTTAAGAATCTTTTGTTGCTGGATGTTACTCCGCTCTCGCTGGGGTTGGAGACATTTGGTGGTTTGATGAACGTTATCATTCCGCGAAATTCGACGATTCCGATCAAGGCGGGAGAGATGTTTACGACCGCGGTAGACAACCAGGCGTCAATGTTGATTCACGTGCTGCAAGGGGAGCGGGAGCGGGCGAAGGACAACTGGAGTCTGGGAAAATTTTCCCTGGAATTCGAAAGTGCGCCGAGGGGTGTGCCGCGCGTTGGGGTGCAATTCGAGATTGATTCCAACGGCGTTCTGCACGTGCTCGCGCGAGACACTCGGAGCGGCCGCGAGCGAGTTGTAGAGATGAAATCCGCGGTGGATGTGAATGACGCGGATGTGCAGCGAATGGTGGAGGAGAGCGTGGAACATGCGTTCGATGATTTGGCGTCGCGCCGATGGATTGAAGCGAAGTTGAAGGCGCAGGAAACAGTGAAGGCGACGCGAAACGGATTGGCGCAATACGGCGCGGAGATTTCGGATGAGCAACGGAGCGCAATCGAGGAGGCGCTTGCCAACGTT
The DNA here is from genome assembly GCA_036383895.1 of Verrucomicrobiia bacterium. Lineage (GTDB taxonomy): Bacteria > Verrucomicrobiota > Verrucomicrobiia > Limisphaerales > SXQI01 > DASVNK01. Next base: position 3,572 of record DASVNK010000001.1, read on the forward strand.
GAAGCGATTGTGGCCAGTGAAGATTTGGCGGCGCAATCGGGCGATCTGCAGAAGTTGAAGGCGACACATGCGGCCCTAGATGATTCGACGCGACCGCTGGCGGAGTTGATGATGGACAAAGCAATGGAAGCTATGTTGCGCAAACGGGGGCTGATCGCGTAATGGCCGAAGCATACAATTTGGCGGAACGTGCGCGCCGGGCGCTGGTTGAGGCGGGCTTTGTTCCCGAATTTCCGGCGAGTGCTGCCGCGGAAGTCCGGCGCGCAGAGAAAATTCAGCCGCGCGCTACTCTCGATTTGGCGCACCTGCTTTGGAGTTCGATCGACAATGAAGAGTCGCGTGATCTTGACCAGGTGGAATATGCAGAGCCGGGTTCCAACGACGCAATTCGATTGATGCTCGCAATTGCGGATGTGGCGAGTTACGTCGAAAAGGGCAGTGCGATTGATGAACGCGCGGCCCAGAACACAGTTTCCGTATACACCGCCGGCAAAACATTCCATCTGCTGCCGGAAGGACTTTCCACCAACCGCACTTCGCTGAACGAAGGTGAAACGCGTCTTGCGGTGGTTGTGGAAATGCTCGTCGAAAAGGATGGCGGGGTACGTGAGCCGCGCGTGTATCAAGCATTGGTGAAAAACCATGCGAAGCTCACTTACGAACGGGTGGGTGATTGGTTGGAGAAGGGACGTAGCATTCCCGAGGTCGATGATCTTCCCGGGTTGCGTAACCAACTCGAATTACAGGCCGAGGTTTCCGATCGGCTCATGACGCTGCGCTGCAAAATGGGCGCGCTGACTTTTTCGTCTTACGAGGCGCGTCCGATTATGCGCAACGGTGAAGTGGTTGATTTACGTGTCACTCACCAGAATCTCGCGCGGGATCTGATCGAGAGCTTCATGGTCGCTGCGAATGTGGCGGTGGCAACGTTTCTAAAAAGCAAAGGTCTTCCGATCATCGAACGTGCCGTCAGCGCGCCGCAACGTTGGGATCGTATTCGGCAAATCGCAGCAAATTACGGAACTGAATTGCCGCCGGAGCCCGCGCCCAAACCACTTTCGGATTTCCTGCGCGAACGTCGTACACAAGATCCGGCGGAATTCCAGGATCTGTCGCTTACCATTGTTAAGCTGATGGGACCAGGCGAGTACGTCGTTGAGCATCCGACTGGTCCGCAGACGAGCCATTTCGGGCTGGCGTTGGATGATTACAGTCACTCGACTGCGCCTAACCGTCGTTTTGCCGATCTGGTGATTCAGCGCCTGCTGTTCGCTGCTCTTAACAACATTCCCCGGCCGTACTCAGACTCCGAACTCGACCAAATAGCGAAGCATTGCACCGAACGCGAAGACTCGGCGCGCAAAGTCGAGCGACTCATGCGAAAAATCGCCGCGGCGCATGTCGTTCGCGACCGCATCGGCGAAACGTTTCCGGCGATTGTCACGGGCGCATCGCACAAGGGAACGTTCGTTCGCCTGAAAGCTCCCGCAGTCGAAGGAAAGGTGCTCCGCGGTGAACGCGGCATGGATGTTGGGGAACGCGTCCGAGTGCGCCTGATCGGAGTGGATGCTGAGCGCGGATTTATCGACTTCGAAGGCGCTTAAACCACGACCACGGTGTTTTCGAGCGATCCGATTCCGGAAATATTGATTCGTACGCGGTCGCCAGGTTGGAGCGTGAAATCGTCGGCGGGGACTATGCCAGTACCGGTGAAGAAGACGGCGCCGTATGGGAAATCCTGCGAGCGGCAGAGATAATCGATCAATTCGGAAAAGCTTCGCTTGATTTGGTCGACGGAAGTTTTGCCGTTGAACACATCTTTGCCTTCGCGGGAAATGTGGATGGTGATGGTCCACGAGCGCGCATGTTCTTCCGATGCGCCAAGGACGATGCAGGGACCGATGGCGCAGGAATGTTTATACATTTTAGCCTGCGGCAGATAGAGGAGATTTTCGCCTTCGATGTCGCGCGAACTCATGTCGTTCCCCGCGGTGAAGCCGACGAGTTGTTTTTTGGAATTTATAACGAGCGCCAATTCCGGTTCGGGAACATTCCATTTCGCATCAGCGCGAATACCAATGTTCCCATTCGGTCCGGAAACTTTTTCGGCGAGTGATTTGAAGAAGATTTCGGGGCGCGGCGCTTCATAGACGCGATCATAGGCGCTGGCGCTGAAATCGCTTTCCTCCATGCGGGCCTTTTTGCTGCGCAAGTAGGTGACGCCGGCCGCCCAGATTTCCTGTCGCTCGACGGGGGGTAGAATGGTCGTGCTGCTGATTTTAGTTCTGGGCAAGTTCAACCCCTCGGACATTTTCAGCCGCGATGGATCTTCAAGTATGTCCGTGAGGGAACTAACTCCGAGTGAGGAAAGGTCACCGACGGCATCGTCGAGATACATACCAACGGCAGGTTTACCGTCCTTCAGAAAACGACAAAGTTTGTACATGAAACTGGCGGGTCACTACTGTGCCCGCCAGCGCTATAGCGCGGAACTGCCGCGCATCGCAAGTTTAGTCGTTTAATCCAAGCGTCCGCCTTGGGACGGGATGCGCTGACCCGGCGTCACGGAACGTCCGGCGCTGCTTTCGAAAGTCGGTCCGCGCCCGACCGCGTTCGTTGCGATGAGACTCGGCGGTGGAACAACTCCGTTCGTTGCGACCGATCCGGAGGCCGTCACGACGCCAGGTGCGGGAACAACAATTTCCGGCACGCCGGCGATGTTCGTCGCGATACGCGCGCCTGGCGGCAAATTGATCGCTACTGGTTCCGGTGTCCGGGTCGTTAGCGCGCCGCCGAAGTTCGTGCCCACTGTGTTTCCTACGGTTACCGGAGCGAACGCACCGGTGTCCGGAGTGGCGGTCGGCTCAACCAAATCATTTTGCGTGGCATACGGCTGAAGAGTTCGGCTCGTTGGCGGAAACCGGAACGGGGCCTGCGGATTCGCGGGATCAACTACCGTGTCAGTGGGTGCCCCTCCAATAATCGAACGGTCGAACGTGCGACCGGCGGTTTGCGGCGGGATGCCGGTTATTCCACCAGGGTTCAAGGGACCGACAGGAGTGGAACTCCCCGTCACTCCAGTCCCAACGTTCCCGAGTGTTCCAGAAGGAGTGATCGTCCCCGATGCTTGCGCGCCGCGGGCCAGATTTCCGCTCGGAGCTGTTGAACCGCTCACCGCGGATGAGCCTACGCCCGCGGACGCTCCGACTCCCGGACCCGCGCTCACTGCTCCGCCACCTCGCGCCTGCGCGAATGTTGAATCAAATCCGGCCAAAGCGCACGAACACGCCACTGTTGTAATAATTACGTTCATAAAATCTCCTCCTCCGTATCCAAGTTCGCCTTCTCATTGAGATGGTCAACTCAGGCAAGTGCTGAGCGATCCTCGGCCTGTTTCAGTTCTCTTGCCGTCCACAACACTGATCTCTATCGGGATTTCCCTGAGATTCAGGAAAATGGAGAATCAACACTTTGAGCCACCGTTTGTTCTTGGTAAAAATTTCCTGGTGCCACTAAGCAGTGGACCTGGGAACCATTAGAAACGCCAGCGCGCGTCCGAGCAGCTTAGTGAGCGAACGCACATTTTCAGAGGAATTGGAAAAGTTCATTGCCGGGGAGATTAATTCTCTTGAGCAATTGGAGATTCTTCTATTGCTTTCTGGAAACCCTCATAGGACCTGGTCGGTCAATGGCGTGTACGAAGTGATTAAGAGCAGTCCGCAATCGGTGAAGGATCGGTTGAACGAAATGACGGAGCGCGGTGTGTTGCGGAAAGAAGTTGAAGGGGAAGCGAGGTATCAATTTGCGCCGACGAACGATGCGCTTTGGAAGATCACCTCAGAATTGCGCGATGCCTACAAAGAACGGTCAGTGAAAGTGGTGCAAGCGATCTACTCGAAACCGCCGGATGCGGTGCAGGAGTTCGCGCGTGCGTTCCGCTTGAGGAAAGACAAATAGATGGGCGAGATTGTTTATATATTGTGCGCGCTGACCTGCCTCGGGTGCACCGGGCTACTGATCGGGAGGTACCGGAAAACCCGGGTAGACCTGCTATTCTGGAGCGCGATTGCTTTTCTCCTGTTGAGCGTGACGAACGTGCTGCTATTCATCGATCTTGGAATTATGGGGCCGGGAACCGACCTGAGTCTTTATCGGAACGGCGCGACTTTGATCGGCGTGATCGTCCTGCTTTACGGCTTGATAAGGAACAACACATGAAAGCGCTGTTCAGCCAGTTTCTTTCCGGTGGAATCATGATGGGATTCCTGGCCAGTTCGTACTTTTTCTATCGGTTCTGGTTGAAGACCCGCGATTCGCTGTTTGCGGTGTTCGCGACGTCGTTTTTGATTCTGGCGGTAGAGCGGATTTTCCTTCTGGCGACGGTGAACGTTGCGGACCCCTCAGGCGGAGTGCACGAACTGCGCGGCTACGTTTATTGGATACGTTTTACGGCCTTCTCGTTGATCATCGTTGCGTTTATTTTGAAAAACCGCCGGTCTACTTCCTGATCGGCGGTCTGGGTTACCTTTGATTAATTCGCAAAGGTCTGCGAATCTTCCAGCAGGCGGGAACAACTTTGATCCTCTCGGTGGATCAATATGCCGGCGAGGTTGAGAATCTCCGTCATTTTGCTTACTCGAAACTTTGCGGCGCGGGCGACGCGGCGTGTTTTGGGCATGAATGCGACTGAAAGACCAGCTTCCTTCAGCATGCAGACGTCGTTCTCTCCATCACCGACGGCCAGGAAATGATCGTTGGATAGGTTAAAATGCTCACGCAAATGCCGCAGCACAATTACTTTGCAATGATCGTGCGCATCGCAGCCTTCAGCGTGAACCATGGCAGGGCAGATGTTCACTTTTCCCGTGCATTTTCCGTTTTTGAATCGCACCGAGTGTGAAAAGACAAAATCCGCGAAGACGCGGCGCCGCACCACTTCAGCAGCTACGTTGTAACTGTCGGTCACGATACCCACGCGGTATCCAGCTCGCTTGAGCGCGACAATGGTCTGCTGCGCATCGGGCATAAGCGGGATTTCCCGGGCGACTCTCTCGAAGGTTTCCTTGCGTATGCCGGTAAATACTGCAGCGATCTGCCGCATACGTTCGTTAGCCGGCATGGTGTAGTTGTCGAGCAGCGCGGCGAGATCCACTTCTTTTTCGGTTTCCTGAGCCAGGCTGACGATAAAGCGGCCATTCAGGAGAACGCCATCCATATCGAACAACGCGATTTTTTCAGCGGTGGCGGGGAGGCGGCGGAGCAAACCTTCAAGGGTTAAGCTTTCGATGCGCTCGTTCTCCTTGGATTCGCGGATGAACGAGGCCCGCAGGCGACTGGCGCGTGCAGCGCGTTCCATAACGGCGCGCGCGACCTGCGTGGCCATATCGCCGAGAGCGGTGAGCGATTGATTACGATGCTCGATCGCTCCGATATCTACTTCGGCGAGACGGGCGCGGGCGAGCGAAGCATCGATGAGCAGTCCAACGTCGACGCCGTAGTCGTTTTCAAAGGTAAGTTGTTCCAGGAGCGATTTGCGCGCGGCCATGATCCCGCTGAGCGGCTGATCGAAGTGGCGCAGTTCGGGAAAATAAGTGCGCAGGAGCGGCTTGGCCGTAAGGACTGTGACGCGTCCAGCATTACGGGTGAATTTCGCTTTCACGAAATCGGCGTGATTGCGGAGGATAGGAGCAGCCATCTTTTCGATGGCGTTTTCTTCGAGACCGATGAGATCAGCGTCGAGGAAAAGGACAATTTCGTTGCGAGCTGCGGAAGTGCCGTCTTCCATGGAAACACCTTTACCCAGCATGGTGCTGGTGATGACGCGAGCGCCGGCTAAGGAAGCGAGTTCCGCGGTGTCGTCGATTGAACCATCATCCACGACGATTACCTCGTCCACTATGGGACTACTCAGTGCATAAAGCACGACTGAGGTAATTGTCGCGGACTCGTTCAGGGCCGGAATGACCACTGAAATTTTACCCCCATCACCTTCACTGAATTCTCTGTTCCAAATCATAAAACGTCTCTCCTGATTATTAACTTACACGATTATTTATTATCCCGGCGGCGGTGGGTGCATTGGCTGAACGCGACGAACAGCGAACCATGCCGGAGAACCTGCGTTTTCTTTTGACGAGACAAACGCAAGCAATGTTCAGATTTTCGCAGAATTGAAATTTGAGCGCAACAAATTGGTCTTCGATTTGTGATTTTGTGAAGTGGTGAGCGATGGCGGCATTCCAGAGTGAGGTAGAACGAAGCGTTAATTTCTGATCGTTGGACCGCCTTCTGGTCGAAAGGTGTGTCCATGGGCAAATGACTCTTGGCACTGGGAGGAGCTTTTGCTTACCTGTGCGCCGCCGGATGCGTTTGCCTCCCTATCTGTATCTCCTGTTCGCGTCTTCGACCGCGGCAGCTTTTGCTGCGGACCAGGCCGAACCCGCATCGGTCGCAGTTCCCATCGGCGACGCGCCTCAAGAGAATGAACCTGGAGTGCAGGCGCCAGAAAACTTGATCATCGAGGGCCTTACCGACCAGAGCACGACGGAGATGTCGTTCGATGACGGGATTACATACTTCCGTTATGGGGTGGTGGTGCGCGGACGCGGCGTGGAGATCGTCGCGAATCAAGTCGCCCTGAGTCAGGAAGTAGGACTGATCATCGCCGACGGGCAGGTGCGAATCCAGAGCGAGGGACAGTATTTCGTTGGTGACCACGTCGAGTACAATTACAAAACCGGCCAGGTGCGGGCGGAGAATTTTCGCGCGGGCGTGGCGCCATTCTACACGGGCGGATTAACCCTGAATGGAAATTTCGAAACACACAATTATTCCGCCGGGGATACTTTTTTCACGACGGATGATTTGAAGGAGCCGGCGTTTCGCGTGCGCGCGAAAGAATTCCGGGTCATCGATGGGAGCCGCGTCGAAGCGAAGGATGCGACCGTGGTGATGGGCGACAAGGGCACGATCCCGGTGCCGTATTACAAGCGCGAGCTGCGCAAGCACGATACCTTCTGGCGATTCACGCCGGGTTACCGCAGTTATTTCGGGCCATTTTTGCTGAGCGGATATTATTTTCCGGTCACAACAAATATTTTAGCGGGCGCGAAGGTGGATCTGTATACGAAGCGCGGGTTGGGTGTGGGGCCGGATATCTCGTGGGATTTCCCGCGCGCGGGCAAAGGTAACTTTCAATACTATTACATCAACGACAACGAACCGCGGACCGATCCACTGGATCGCCCCATTCGGGAAGATCGGCATCGAATCAGCTTTTCGCATCAGGCGACGTTGCGCACGAATTTAACCGCGAAGGTGGTGGTGCGGGAGCAGAGCGACCCTTACATCGTTCGAGATTTTTTCGAAACGGAATATCGCAACAACACGCAGCCGCGGTCGTTCCTTGAATTGAGCCAGTTGTGGTCGAACTGGAGCATGAATTTAATGGCGCAGCCGCAATTGAATGAGTTTTACGAAACGGTGGAGCGGCTGCCGGATGTGAAATTAAGCGGGCTGCGGCAGCAGATTGGCGAGACGCCGCTTTTTTACGAGAGCGAAAGTTCGCTGGCTTATCTTCGCTTCCAACCGGGAAGTGATTTGTTCGATCCTCAGGCGGAACTGAAAACCGATTATTCGGCCATGCGCGGAGATTCGTTTCACCAGATTTTGTGGCCTCAGAATTATTTTGGCTGGCTGAATTTCACGCCGCGCGTGGGTGGGCGGCTGACGCAGTACGGCGAGACGGAGGGGTTCGGCACGACGTTCGATGATCGGACGCGGTTCATATTCAACACCGGTGCGGAAATTTCGACGAAGGCCTCGCGGTTATGGGCGGGTGCGGAAAATAAATTCTTCGATGTGGATGGCTTGCGGCACATCGTGGAGCCCTCGGTGAATTACGTCTTCGTTCCGGAGCCGAATTACCGGCCGAACGAATTGCCGCAGTTCGATCGTGAGATCCCCAGCTTGCGGTTGTTGCCCATCGATTTTCCGGATTATAACGCGATCGATTCGATCGATACGCAGAACGTGTTGCGATTTGGGTTAAGGAACAAACTGCAGACCAAACGTGATGGAGAAATCCAGGATTTGGTACATTGGGCGCTGTATACGGATTGGCGGCTCGACCCGCGCGAAGATCAATCGACGTTCTCGGATATTTATTCGGACCTCGATTTGCGGCCGCGTTCGTGGTTGGGTGTGAGTTCGGAAATTCGTTATGATGCGGAAGAAGGATATTTCAATGCGTCCTACAATGCTTTGACCATTTCACCGAACGACACCTGGAGTTGGCGCGGTGGGCATCGCTATTTCCGCGGCGGACCGGAATTCGGCCCGGATTCGGACAACAACACGTTCTTCAGCAGCTTATACTATAAGTTCAATGAGAATTGGGGCACGCGCATCACCCATCATTTTGAGGCGCGCGACGGAACTTTGGAGGAGCAATACTACACGATTTATCGCGATTTCCGGAATTGGACCGGGGGGCTGACGTTTCGGTTAAGGGACCAACGGACGCGCTCAGATGATTTCACCGTGGCGTTCACGTTTCAATTGAAGGCATTCCCGAGATACAGGTTGGGCGATGACCAGAATGAACACAGTTTTCTGTTGGGAAGTTAATTCATGAGGAAGCCTTCGTTGCTGATCATTTTTCTGACGGTATTCGTGGACCTGATTGGGTTCGGGATCGTGATGCCGCTGCTGCCGATTTACAGCAAGGAGTTCGGCGCGACCGGCTGGATGAACGGCGCGATCGTTGGTTCCTTTTCGCTGATGCAGTTTATTTTTGCGCCATGGTGGGGACGATTGTCGGACCGGATTGGGCGCAGGCCGGTCTTGTTGGTCAGTAACTTTGGGTCGGCAGTTGCATATGCGGGTTTCGGTTACGCCTCAACGTTTACAGGGGAGAAAGCGTTGTGGTTCCTGCTCGCGTCGCGAGTCTTCGCCGGAATTTGCGGTGCGAATTTGTCAGTGGCGTCGGCCTATATCGCGGACGTAAGCCCCCCGGAAAAGCGGTCGAAGAGCATGGGTTTGATCGGCATGGCCTTTGGCCTTGGATTCATCATGGGGCCAGCACTGGGATCTTTCAGCGCGGATAAGTTTGGTCTTGCGGGTCCTGGTTGGGTGGCGGGCGCGATCTGCGCGGTAAATTTTTTGTTCACTGCGTTTTTGCTGGTTGAAAGCCGCAAGCCGAGCAGCGAAGGACACGTGCATCGCGTCCGCCTGGCGCAATGGGCGCACACCTTTCAGAACCGCACCGTCGGGTTCCTGATCGTGATGTATTTCTTCGCGACGTTTGCCTTCGCCTCCTTCGAGATGACGATCGGATTTATTCTGCGCGATAACTTCGGCTACGGACCCAAGCAAATCGGGTATTACATCACGTATTGCGGGTTGCTTTCGGCCTTGTTGCAGGGCGGAGGAATCGGGCCGCTCGTGAAACGCTTCGGCGAACGGAAGTTGCTCTCGATGGCGCTCATTATTACCGCGGTGGGGTTGTTGATGCTGCCGTATATGAAATCGCAAGGTGGGTTGTTGCTTGCCCTGGGCATCTTTGCCTTGGGATCAGGCATCCACCGTCCCCCACTCTTTGGCCTCATTTCCCTGCTCACGCCCGCGAATGAACAAGGAGCCACCATGGGTGTTAGCCAGAGCGCGAGCAGCCTCGCGCGCATTGTCGCTCCATTCTTTGCCGCCACGCTCTACGACCAAAGCAAAGCGCTCCCGTATCTCATTTGCGCCGGCATCTCTCTCGCGTGCGGGTTAATCGCTTACAGCTATTTGAATAAGCCCGAAACTCAGGGCCACTAGCCCCGTAACAATTCACCGTAGTGACGCGCTAATCTCGTGAGCATTGTGGGTTTAACTCACATTTCTTTTTCGACCGGATTTCCGTCACCAGGAAAAACTCGAAGCCTACCCCAACCTGCCCCTGCCTGTCGGCAAAACACATGATTCTACATAAACGCAAGAACTGGTAAACTACCCCAATGACACGAGGCGCGAGGCTGGGAAAAGGTGTTCTTCAGAAAAGCTCACCACGCAATCTCTCGTGCATTCTGCGGTGTTTTTCCGCTCTGCATACTGCGCATCCAGTTATGAAGTCACTTGCCTGGGGCATTGTCGCTCTGCTCCCGTTCTCCTCAGGGTGCGCCAGTAAGCAGATCGGCGTAAATCGCGTCAGCACGCGAGAAGCGTATCAGCAGGTTGAAGCCAATGTTCTCCTATCGGGCAAGCTCAGCAGTGATACCCGCATCATCCTGCACCGATACGAGCTGACGGAGATCGCCGCCGAGGATCCCGCAAAAGCCGTATACGGCTTGCACCAGCGTGCGTTGCTCACCTCCGAGCGTAGTCTGCTCTACGCACTGGCGGAACTCAGCTACCTCGCGGGCGATACTTCAGACCGAGAGGTCTCCTCGGACTTTTATTTGGGATCTGCGGTTTACGCATATCTTTTCCTCTTTGGCGATGGTGAAGATCGTCCGGACCCTTTTGATCGGCGCTACCGGTTCGCCTGCGACCTATATAATTACGGTCTTGGGCAGGCTCTAATCGACCGAACCAAATCTAGGCCTGTGGTTCGCATCACTAGCGGCCAGCGCTCCCTGCCAGTCGGGAAACTAGAAATTCTCGTTAAAAGACCGGAAGCACCCTTTCACGTGGATCAATTCGAAGAGTTCCTCCTCGCCGACGAATATCGCGTCCGCGGATTGAGCGTGCGCAACCGCGTTCCCGGTTTGGGTGCCCCGCTCATCGCGGTCGGTCATATTGAACAATCATTGCGAATTAAGCGCTCCTCTCCCGTCACGGCTTTTCTGCACTTGCCGAGTCTCCACCTGGGTGAACTAACAACGAACGCCAGCCCGGCCAGCTTGGAGCTTTATTCTGGGTACACGACCAACGATCTTAGTATTGCCGGTCAGACCGTTCCTCTCGAGAAAGACTTAACAGTTGCCCGAGCCTATACCTTGGATTCCTCTTTCGGCTGGCGCGCGCAAAGGCTGAACTTCTTTCTGCCGGGTGCCGGTCTTCCCGGACAGATTGTTTTTACCGAACCGTATCAACCCGGGCGGATCCCGGTCGTTCTCGTTCACGGAACCTATTCGAGCCCTGTTGAGTGGGGCGAATTGCTCAATACACTTTACGGCGACCAGCTCATTCGAAGGCACTACCAGATTTGGCTGTATCTCTATTCCAGCAGCAAGCCTCTGGTTTTCTCTGGCGCTGAGTTCCGGGAGATTCTAACGGAAACAGTCAAAAAGCTGGATCCAGAGGGACGCGATCCGTCACTTCAACAAATGGTCGTCATTGGGCATAGCCAGGGCGGCCTGCTGACGAAGATGACTTGCACCGATTCCGATGACAAGCTGTTGCAGGTCCTCAGCAAGAGACCGCTGTCTGAACTAAACCTGGATGATGAAAAGAAGGCGGCTCTGCAACGTTACCTCTTCCTGAAACCTCTCCCGTTTGTCACCCGCGTGGTGTTTATCAGCACTCCACATCGTGGGAGTTATCGCGTCGGCGGGGTCCTTCGTCGCATCGTGCGGCGCGTGGTCTCAGTCCCTCGGACCGTTTCGCAAACTACCGGTGATATCCTGAAAGGCACTGAAGGAATTACCGTCCCGGAGATGTTTCGAAAATCCAAGCTCACCAGCATCGATGGAATGTCGCCGCGTAATCCCCTTCTCATGGCTCTCGCAGATATTCCTGTCGCTCCCAAGGTCAAGGCGCATTCGGTCATTCCGGTTAAAGGCACGGGAGATCCAAAAATCGGAACCGACGGAGTCGTAAGCTATAAGAGTGCTCATGTTGGTTACGTTGATTCGGAATTAATCGTCCGCGGTCCTCACTCGTGCCAGAATATGCCCGCGACGATCGAAGAAATAAGGCGGATTCTGAACCTTCACGTAAGAACACTGCGGAAAACTGATTAAAATTCGAAGCGTGCGATCGCTCCCCGCAGCTCAAATTCTCTTCACCTTTGAACCGGATTTGGATCGCCGCGCCCGGGTTCCCTGCTTCAGATCGACTCCCATTTAGATAAACCTTCTCGTTCGTAACCACTCGCGCGGAACTTAAACTTTGTCACATTTGCCCCATCATGCGCATCTACCCCATAGCGGATTATGGAGCAGAACGGGACAAGGAAATCTTCCAATGTATGGGCGGCGCAGAGCGATGCGCAGTTGGTGGTGGTCGCGCGGCGTGGGGAGAAGGCGGCTTTTGTCGAGATTGTATCCCGGTATCAAACGATGGTCTGCGGGATTGCGTTCGGGATACTGAACGATTTCACGGCGAGCGAAGATGTTGCCCAGGAGGCGTTCCTGATCGCATGGCGCAAGCTGGCTGAAGTCCGAGAACCGGAGCATCTACGGGCGTGGCTGGCGCAGATCGCGAGAAATGCCGCGCTGACAAATATTCGACGACGCGGAAGTGAAGAACCGCTCGCGGACGATTTTGATATTGCCGATGACGCTCCGGGACCGGATGACGCGGCGGTTTCGGAAGAACAAAGTCATTTGGTTCGAAAGGCCCTTGAAGGACTGCCCGAGCAGTATCGATTGCCTCTGGTTTTATTCTATTGTGAAGGGCAATCCACGCGCGCCGTCGCGGAGTCGTTGGGCTTGAGTGATGATGCGGTGCGGCAGCGGCTTTCGCGCGGGCGGGAGATGCTGCGCGCCCACATGGAGGGATTGGTCGAGACGGTGCTCAAGAGTAAACGTCCCTCCGCCATCTTTACGATGAGTGTGGCGGCGGGAATTGGCGCACTGGCCAGTCCGCCCGCGCTGGCCGCGGCGGCATTCGAAGCGAGTTACTCACCATTTCAAACATTTCTATCTGCTATGGGCGCATCGAAACCACTGACCGCGACTGCGGCGACGATCCTGTTGATCAGCATTCCGGTAGGTTATCAACTCAGACCAGGTTACGCGACACCTCAACCGCAGGGGGCAATTTCCGCGGTCGCGAATGTCACTGCATCAAATTCGCTGCCGAGATTCGAAGACAGCGCACTGTTGGCAGAATGGCGGCTGCTGCACGAGAAGCACGGGGGCACAGCGGGGGCCATGCCGGTGATTTATGCGGCGATCCAGGCGATGGACGATCCATTCCGGCAATCAGCGTTTACGACAGCACTGGTTGCCGAATGGAGGGAATTGGATCCGCACGCCGCTTTGAACTTCTTTTCGGAAAAGAGCCGGCCGCAACGGGAGCGCGAACAGTTTTTCAGGGAGTGGTTCACAGCCGATCCGAGGCAGGCGCTTGCGACGGTGCCGGAGACGAAGGAGTGGCAGGAAATATTGCGAAACTCGTTGAAGGAGGTGGCGCTGCAGGTGCCCGACATGGTTTCGGAAGTGGTGCAGCGACTTCCGAAGAAAGAAAACTTCTACGATCGATCGGTGCGGGATGCTTTTGGTGTTTTGGCGGGGCGTGACTTTCACAATGCGCGAACGATTGCGGAAAAGCTGCGCGGGCCTAACCAGGACGATGCACTCGCGGGAGTGGCAGAGGTGTGGGCACGCAGCGACCTGGACGGGGCGATTGCCTGGGCAAAGAAGTTGAACGTTGGTGGCGATGAGATCATTCGTTCAGCGCTGGTTGGGGTGGCGGCCGTTAACCCTGTGGTTGCTCTGGAGGGAATCAGTTCAGTTCCGCCGGGCGGTCGTGAAACACACGGCGATAGCACCACCGGCGCGCGCGTGCTGCGGGCCGCTGCGCGCGCAGATTTTGAAGGTACTGTCTCCTGGCTGAAACGGAATCCGGCGGGGTTGAGCCGTGATGATTTACTGGGATTGGGCGAGGTAGTCACCGAAAAGCTGATGGCGAATGGAGCGGAGTTTTTAACGGCTCATGCGAATGACGGATCGATAACGGTGCTGGTGGACGCCATCGAGAGCGCGTTGATGAATCGCGGAGCAGGAGCGCGTCCGGCCGTTTGGGAATGGATAAAGACACAGCCTCCGAGCGATGCGATCATTGAATTGCGCAAGTCGGTGCTGGCTACGTCCGCCTGGCACGACCCTGAATTTGCTTTGGCGTTGGTCACGGAGTTGCCGCGCACGCCAGAAGGCGATGCCGATGTAACCGAGCTAGCGCGAACTTTACTGAATGGCGGACATGAACTGCAACGTTTCGAGAAATTGTATGCGACTGCGCCGGAGAGATTGCGCGAGCCGCTCGTTGAGCAAGCGTTCAAGAACTTATCCGCGGACTACATGCAGGATCCGAAGGTATGGCTGAGCCGTGTTTCACTGCTACCGCCGGAGAAACAGGTTGAAGGAATCGCGGCGGTAGCGCGCACGTGGGCCATGCAAAATCCTGAGGAGGCCGCGCTCTGGGCTCAGGCACAGCCCAACGGTGATGCGCGCAAAGCGGCGATTGCAAAGATCGCCTCGACGTGGGCTGAGCAGGACGAACCGGCGGTTCGCTTCTGGATCGACACGCTGTCTTCGGAGGCGCGGAGCGCGGCAGAGTTGAGCATGAAAACCACAGGAAAACGATGAAAGCAGTTCGGTGTTTGCTCATTCTTTCGATCTGCGCAGGCCTCGGCGTTGCTTTTGGCCACTTCTGTCGAAAATGGAAAATTCCGGAATCGGAATCAATCGTGCGGATCGAGTACAATACCGTTGAGATTGAAAAGGCGCTTCCAGTCACCACGGTTGAGTTGCCGTTGATTGCGCAGCTTCGACGTGATCTGGCGAATTCTACGGGACTTACTCGACGGCTTCTTTGGCTGAAAGCGCTCGAGAAGGCATCCTTGGAAGATTTTCCACAACTCGCTCGTCTCGCGGACAAGGATGCGGCGGTCCTTCGTATGATCGCGATGCGCTGGATTGAACTCGATCCAAAGCGTCTCCTGAATTTTTTGGCTGAGGCTGGCGATCGAAGTTCGGGAGAGCTTTTAAGTGAGGTGCTGTTTCAGGAATGGGCTAAACGCGATCCGGAAGCGCTGATTACAGAACTCGATGCGGCATCGTCGCGCGGGCACTTGCGATCGTGGCGTCATGACGCAGCGGAATACATCACTCGACATCATCCCCGACTCGGTTTGCCGCTGTTCGAGCGATGGAGCCTTGGAATGTTCACCCCAAGCATGCGGGGCGTGAAGAAGTGGGCGGCGGAAAATCCGCGTGAAGCAGCGGAGTTCAGTCTTTCCATTCGCTCGCACTATCCGGCGACCGCCGCGATGAAGGCAGTCGGTGAAGAGTGGGCGAAGATCGATGCGGTGGCCGCAATGAAGTTTGCGGAAGGGCAGGAGAATTCGCTCGGGCGAACGTTGGCGAATTCCATTCTGAAAACGTGGGCGGAGCGGGACCTGCCCGCGGCGGCAGAGTGGCTCGCACAGGCAGATGAAGGCAAACGAAACGCTTTCAGCGCACCGGTCGTGGAACAATGGGCCAGGCGTAATCCCGCGGCGGCGCTTATTTGGTGTGAAGAAAACCTGGTCGGGTCGAGCCTTGCGAAATCAGCAGCGAGCGTCATTCGCGGCGCAGCTGAAAACGATCCGGAGGAGGCGGCCAGCCTGGTGCTCGCGATGCAGCCCTCTGTAGCGCGATCTGCGGCAGCGATCGAGGTGGCAACGAAGATTTTGCCGGGACGTGAGGGAATTAGTGGGCCGCCGACCGAGCAAACAATCAATTGGCTGAACAGCCTGGATGCAGACACCACTCGCCGAGTCTTAAAGGAGGCGGTCCGATATTGGCCGGATGCGGATGCCGAAGGCATGGCTTCCTTCCTCCTGAACACGAAAGTGGATGGAATCTCGTCTTCTGTTTACTTGCTGGTGGGGCGTAGTTTGGGCCGGACTGATCCGGAGGGCGCGCTGGAATGGGCGAATCGGTTGCCGGAAGAAGCCCGGCTGTCGGGAGGAAGTGATGCGTTCGCTCGTTGGTGCCAGTCGCAACCGGAGAACGCGATGCGGTGGCTCTCAAATGTGCCGAGGAGCGACGCACGACATTCGGCCTATCTGAAGACTGCGCTGGAATACCTCGCGTATGAGCACAATACGGCTGAACGCGTTGGCGCCTTGCCGCTGCTGGATCGGACGGCCGCCCTGCACCTGGCTAAATCAATGGATTTACCCGAGGAGCGGCGGAAGCGATTGCTCTCCGCGTTAGAACAGTGAGGTCTTTTCCGCGCAAAACTTCGGCGCTCTTAATATTCGAAGCTTGCGATGGCAGCCCCTCCATTTTAAACTCTCTCCGCCTTTGAAGAACGGCAGGGATTGAAAGAAATTCCGGAACCGTTCGGAGTCCGCAATTCGACGTTCGATCAATTTCGAACCTCGCATTTCGCATTTCGAACCTCCCGGGTTTCTTCCCAAAAAGGAGCACACCCGTAGTGTGCCCGGAACTTGCGAGGGATGATCCATCCCAAAACACGCTGCTTCTTCGATGGCGGAAAGTGAGTTGCCGAGCCATGAACAAGTCATCTTCAGCACTTAACCTGGAGGCCAGCGCTGTACCGCTTCCTGTACCGCGAGGCTTTCGTTGGTTTTCTGGTACTTACAAAAATTTTCCGGGTTTTTTGAAAATTTTCTTTTCGCGCCCCATTCAACATTTTCGACGATTCCGCCTCAATCCAAACGTTCAGAGCCGAACGACAAAACACGCGATTCTACACAGAAACATCCGGTCTCGCGCATTCTCTTGATTTCGCTCCCGTTTCGAGCACATTCTCCGATTCTTTCGCGCGGAAGTTTTCTTCCGCGCAAAGGTGTTGACGCAAAGCCCCGCAGCGCAATCTCTGAACGTGCGCTACGTTGTGGTTCAGCGGCTCTATTCATGGATACAGCGCACATTCGAAATTTTAGTATTATCGCTCACATCGATCACGGGAAGACCACCCTCTCCGATCGCTTGTTGCACCGCACCGGCACCGTCGCCACCCGCGACATGTCGGAGCAAATGCTTGACTCCATGGACCTTGAGCGGGAACGCGGCATCACCATCAAGGCCCACCCGGTCACGATGTATTACAAGGCGAAGAACGGCGAAGAATACGAGCTGAACCTCATCGACACTCCAGGCCACGTCGATTTTTCCTACGAAGTCTCCCGTAGTTTGAGCGCCTGCGAAGGCGCCCTCCTGATCATCGACGCCGCGCAAGGCGTTGAGGCGCAAACCGTGGCGAACGTCCATCTCGCGATGAAGGCCAACCTCACCATCATCCCTGTCATCAACAAGATCGATCTTCCTCACGCGGACGTCCCGCTCGCCAAACAACAACTCGAAGACATTCTCGCCATTCCCGCCGACACCGCCATCGCTGCTAGCGCGAAGGAAGGCATCGGTATCGAGGAGATTCTCGAGGCGATCATCGAACGCATTCCACCTCCAAAACCCACCGGCGAACGCTCTCTTCAAGCCCTCGGCTTCGATTCGTATTTCGACACTTTCAAAGGCGTCGTCACCCACGTTCGCGTCTTCAACGGCGAGTTGCGCCCCGGCCTTCAATGCAAGTTGTTGAACTCCGGAAAGATGGTGGAAATCAAGGAAGTCGGCAGCTTCAACCCCAAGCCCTACGTCCGCGAGAAGTTGGAAGTCGGCGAGACTGGCTATTTTACCGCCAATATCAAGAGCCCCAAAGAAGTGAAGATGGGCGATACGCTCACCGACGCCAAGCAGCCCTCACCGGAATTGCCCGGCTTCCAGGAAATCCATCCGATGGTGTTCAGCGGTATTTATCCCATCAACACTGCGGATTATGAACATCTCAAGGCGAACCTTGCCAAGCTGCAGTTGAACGATTCTGCGTTCGTTTACCAAAGCGAAAGCTCCGTCGCGCTCGGTTTCGGTTTCCGCTGCGGCTTCCTCGGTCTGCTCCACCTCGAAATCGTGCAGGAACGTCTCCGCCGCGAATACGAGATGGATATCATCGCCACCTATCCCAGCGTTATCTACAAGGTGAAGCTCACCGACGGCACGGTGAAGGAAGTCGATAATCCAGCCTTCATGCCCGAAGTGAATTACATCGAGGAAATTCAGGAACCGATGGTGAAAACCTTCGTTATTTCGCCCAACGAAAACATCGGCGACATGATGGCTCTTCTCGCCGAAAAACGCGGCGTGGTGGATCACACCGAAACTCTAGATACCCGCCGCGTCATGCTCACCGCGCGCACCCCGCTGAACGAAATCCTCATCGACTTCCACGACCGCATTAAGAGCATCACCCGTGGCTACGGCTCCATGGATTATGAGCACGATGGCTATCAGGTTTCTGACATGGTGAAGCTGGACATGCTAGTCAATGGCGAGGCCGTCGACGCCTTCTCCAGTATCGTTCATCGCGAAAAGGCCGAATCACGCGGCCGCGCTCTCGCGGCGAAACTGAAGGAAGTCATTCCCAAGCAGCAGTTCGGCGTCGCCATCCAGGCAGCTATCGGCGGAAAAATCGTCGCCCGTGAAACCGTCAGCGCCATGCGCAAAGACGTTACCGCGAAATGCTATGGCGGTGATATCTCCAGAAAACGGAAACTCCTCGAGAAACAAAAAGAGGGTAAAAAGCGCATGAAGGCCTTCGGCAGCGTCCAGATCCCCCAGGAAGCTTTCATTGAGGTGCTTAAAGCGTAAGTTGAGTTCCATGAGCCATGAAAACCAAGCCACCGGAGGACGAATCTGTTGAAACAGAGGTTCGGAAGGTCGCCTACATTTTGTCTCCTGATTGGGTCAAAGGGCTTATGAGCATACGCTGGTTCTTTTCCAAAACCGTCCGGCAACTCTCCGAGATGTGCCGACAGATGGAGCGCGTTATCAACGAACAGCGCGACCTGCTCACCGCCGAGGCGATCGCCGCACTTACTGCCGCCAGGCAGGAGGCGCGCGCCGCTATGCAGAGTGGGGCAAATAAAGTCGAGCTTAAGCGACAAATGACCAGGCTCGAAGAGACTGCGCGCAAATGGTTCAAGCCTTATGGGAACCCAGGTGTCCGTGAAAACGTGAAGGAATTCCTGGTCGCAGTCGTCACGATCCTCTCGTTCACCACCTTTTTCCTCCAACTCACGAAAATTCCCACCGGCTCCATGCAGCCGACCCTTTACGGCATTACCTACCAAAACCTAAAAGGCGAACACTCTATCACTCTCAAAAACGGCATCACCCTCTGGGGCAACATCACCGCGGATAACACCACTTCGCTCACCCTCCAGCAGGGCGACGAAGTCCGCGAGATTGCTAAAACCGAAATCGCCAAAACTTCCAGCGGCGAATTTCAGGTCCCCCCTTTCTGGAAACGCTTCGGACTTTATTGGACCTTAGGCATTTCCTACAAACATCTCGTCGCCCCCTTCGATGGCTTCATCCGCGATGTCGGCGCGCCCCGCCCTGTCTTTCCCTTCATCAAACGCCAGCCGGTAACCTTCTCCAGCCCAAACGGTGACCGCGTCGAAACGTTATGGGTCTGGTTCCCACCGGATGAGTCTCTCTTTCAAAAGGTTGGCGTGGAGCGTCGAATTTACAAAGCAGGCGAGGAGATTATCAAAGCTAAAGCCATCGCCGGCGATCATCTTCTGGTTGATCGATTCACCTACAATTTCCGCCACCCGAAACGCGGAGAGATCTTCGTTTTCAAAACGAAAGGTATCGACGGGCTCCAGCAGGATGTCCTTTATATCAAACGGCTTGTCGCGCTTCCCAGTGAAAAAGTCCAGATCGGCAACGACCGCCACCTGATCATCAATGGCAAACGGCTCGACGCCGGGACCGAACGGTTCGAGCGGGTCTACGAAGGCGAGTTCATCACGAACAGCCCGTACCTTGGCCACGTCAACGACACGGCTGCTCGCCAGCTCGGCTACTCCGGAATGCTCGCCCCCCTACTCTCGGACGAATCGCAGGTCTACCAGGTCGGTCCCCAGCATTACCTTGCGATGGGCGACAACACCTTGAACAGCCTCGACTCCCGCGCCTGGGGCAGCGTCCCGCGCGAAAACATCATCGGCAAATGCTGGTTCGTTTACTGGCCCTTCACCGAACGATTCGGCTGGGGCTATCGGTAAGCGTGTAGGCTTCCTGCGGCCGGAAGTTGGCGTTTGTGCGATAAGGATTTGTCCCTTAGCTTCCGATTAATTCTGTAATGGGTCGACGGAACAAAAATGGCTTTACGCTCATCGAGCTGCTGGTGGTTATCGCGATTATCGCCATTCTCGCGAGCATGTTGCTGCCAGCCTTAAGTCATGCCAAGGGCACTGCGCAACGCACGAAATGCCTAAACAACCAGAAGCAGATCGGCGTCTCGACGTTGATCTACGCCGATGATTTCAATGGCCGAGTGCAGGTCGCTGCTCCGCTGATCGATCGCGCCAAAACCTGGGCGAATATTCTCGCCACAAACCAGAACCTGAAACCGCACGATCTTTTTGTTTGTCCGACCTACTCGCCTTTTAAATTTACAAATTGGGTGAAGACCTATGGGGTGCGAATCGATGTGCCTACGAACGCCGCGGCAGGACCGCTGCACGAGATTCTCCGCACCGACGCGGTGGAACGTCCGACCGACTACCTGCACGTGACTGATACGACCAGTCGGGGTCGCGGCGGTGTTGGCGGCGAGCAGTATTTTTCCTTCCGCACCACCTCTGAATTCGAGGTTCACGCCCGCCACAGCGATACGGCAACTGGATTATTCCTGGACGGCCACGTTGAAACTGCCGGCCGGAGGCGCCTGCAAGAGGTCGGGGTGAGTGCGCTCTTCGGGAAAGACACGATTCCGGCTTATTTTTAGTCCGATTTCGACGATTGCATTTTCGACTTCGCCGAAGTGCTGCCGAATGGCAAAGTCTTGCGGCGATGACGAACGAGAAGAAAGTTCCAATTTCAACACATCTGGTGGCGCTTGCATCAAGATACCTCGCGCTCGTCGTGATCCTCGCCGGTTGTTCCCAGAGCGCCCCGCTTTCTGAACGCGAACTGGCCACGCGCGTATTGGCGCAAGCTGTGGCCAAGAAGGTTTCCCCGAAAAAAGTTCTGGTGGTCTCCAATCCGTTTTCGCGGGAGGCTGGTCGTTCACAAGAGGCTTACAAATTTGAGCAGTCTGGAATCACCGGCCTGAAAGATGGGTTCGGTGAAGGGGTGAAGGTAGAGGTGGATTTCCCAGCCTTGAAGCCAGAGACAGTACGCGACCCGTCGTCCATTCAGGTCGACGCTCAAACGACAACGCCGCTGAGTTTTTTCGTCGGAGAAAATGCTTTTAGCGAACTCGCACGAAAACACAGCAACGCAGATGTGATCGTCAGCTTAATTGGGCTGCCGGTGCATTTGGGCGCATTCAAAGAATGGAGCCAGTCGGGCAAGCCACACTTTGCTTTGCTATTGCCGGATTGGCGCATGATCGGTGGGAGAGAAAAGATTGTGCAGGCATTTCGGAGCGGGAAGCTCATCGCGGCGGTGGTCAGGCGACCAAATGCTCCCGAGGGGAACGCAACTGGCGAAGCGCAGGCGGAGTTTGACGCGAGATACTGGCTGGTAACTGCCGACAACGTGGAGAGCTTGGTCCAACAGAATCCGGCGGCGTTCGGCTTGCGTTAATGGCCCTCGTTTTCCGCTCAACCGGCTGCGCGGCGCGCCGATAGGCTTGTTAATGCACCGCATCATGCAGCATCGAATCAGCCGCATGTTCCTTTCAATGGACGGAACGCTCACTCCGTATGTTTGGCTCGCCGCTGAGTTCGTGGATCTCGCGGCGGCGGTGCGTCTGTGCAAGAAACACTGTCTCGCACCGTCTGATTTCTCCTTTCAAATCTTCGAGGCTGAACCGGGTGAAGAGCTCCAGGCACTATTGCCGCTCGGAGTTTCAAACCAACTGGTGAAGAAAGACGTCGCTTAGATCGAACGGTTCAGCCGCGAATTCAACTGCGTGACCCGGAGTCGTTGGGTTGAGCGCATGCGCGATCTCAGGAGTAATGTAGGCAAGGTCGCCCGCTCGAAGCTGAATCACGGTTTTCTCGCCGCCTTTCACATCCGCCATCGTCAGGCTGAGTTCGCCTGAAATGAGGTAGAACCACTCACGCCGCTGCTTGTGGTAGTGATTGCCGCGGATCATCCCCGGGCGAAGTTCGAGATAGGAAAGGTGGCGGATGGGCGTGGTGCCATCCGTCAGGACCGCGAGGTCGCCGCGGGGCGAGGTGATGCGAGCGCAAACTTCAGCGCGATTCGCCGGTTGATCGGTGACGAGCAGCGACTTCACGGTTGCTCGTCCGTCGAAAAACGATTTTGTCTGGCTTGGCTGCATCCGTTAGCGCAGCACTTTAGTGGAAAGAACTTTCTCGGTCTGCTTCTGCCGGAAGTTCTCGTAGGCTTTGCGGTACTCAGGATATTTGATCGCCAGGATCGACGCGGCGAGGAGCGCGGCATTAATCGCGCCCGGTTTGCCGATCGCGAGCGTGCCGACCGGAATGCCGCCCGGCATTTGAACCATGGAGAGAAGTGAGTCCATTCCTTTCAGGGACTGGGATTCCATCGGAACGCCAAGGACCGGGAGCGAAGTTTTCGCCGCAACGACGCCGGCGAGATGTGCCGCCCCCCCGGCAGCGGCGATGATCACTTCGAGGCCGCGGGAAATTGCGGTGGAGCAATATTCGATGACTGCATCTGGCGTGCGGTGAGCGGAGAGAGCGAAAGCTTCGTGGGGGACACCCAAATCATCGAGCTGCTTGGAGCAGTTTTCCATTACTTCCCAGTCCGAGCGGCTGCCCATTAAAATTCCAACCAAAGGTTTGTCTTTTGTCGCCATAAAAGTGGGTGAGAATTAGCGGAGCCGCTCAGAAATGCAAGAGGCAGAAAGCAAAAAAGCGCCCGTCCCGTAAAGGGAATGGGCGCTGTAAAAACGGATTGCCAGTTTATTGGTTGGTGCTGGTAGTAGCACCGCCTGCTGCAGCGTTGGTGTTGGCAGGCTCAGAGGTCATATCTCCGGAGTCGCTGCAACCAACGAGCAGGGTGGAAACCGCTGCGATCAAAAACAATAGTTTCTTCATTCGTAATCCTTAATATTCCCGACCGCTGCCAGGTTAGCAGCAGCGCTAAAGGAACGATGTGAGGAATAGTGGAAGGGTTCAATACTTCTTTGCCCTGAACGAACTATAGAGGATTCCCTTATGTGGTGGATCCGAGGGCAAGGGTGTTCCAGTGCTGAGCTTTGCGTTTGACACTTGCGCCTTCGTGAATGAAATAACAAGGCGCTCCGCAATGCCAGAGTAGCTCAGGGGTAGAGCAGAGGACTCATAAGCCTTTGGTCGCAGGTTCAATTCCTGCCTCTGGCACCAATCTTCAGCGATCCTTCGTTCACCGCTGTATCACTCGGAAGAATCTTGCGGAGCCGTCCGTGTTTTTTTCGCGAGAAAGTTCCGTTCTGCCGTTGAAGGTTTCGAGCGCCTGCCAGTTGAGGAGATCCATGGAGGACTGGAGCTCATAGTTATTGTTGCTTCCGTCGACGAACCAGATTAGCACGCGGCCGTTCGACTGTAATTGGATGCCCAGGTTTGGAGTAAGGCCGGCGGTCGCCGCGTATTCGAAAGCGCCGATGTCGACTCCGTTGCCTGATGGGCGAGAGAAGCTGCGTTGATCGATGGGTGGAGCATTGGTCGACGAGCCAAAATTGATCGCGGGACTGTTCGGACGCAAAGCCATAGTCAGGGTAGGTCCGCCGTTGTCGGCGAGTGCTTCAAGTCGGGGGTCGGTGAGGTTAAAGGAGGTGCCACTGTTGAAATTGGCGGAGGCGTCGGAGCTGATGTTGTGGCCGGCGTCTATGACTTGGCCGTGCACGTTGATGTTCGTGCCGTTGGGGTAAGCGATAATGGAATTCCGAAGCGTGACCACGCCGTTCGAGCTAAAGATGTTTGCGCCGAGGTAACTGCCGCCGTCTGGTATGATTTCGAAAGTGACGGAGTTGGACGCGACGGTAAGATTCATGGCGGTAAGTTGTGCGTTTGTACCTAGATTAGCGATGGCACCGCCCGAGGCGTCTCCGGAAGCTGGAGAAAATCCACCGCGGTTTATCCCACCTTTAGCGGCGTTCATTGCTGCCGTGGTGTTGGTTAGAAAGAGTGTGCCGCTGTTCGCGATTGCCCCGCCGTAGCCCGTTCCGCGCCGTTGCATACTAATCGCGTTCACGGCGTCACCACCGACCGCAGTGTTATTGTAGAAGACTGACTCGGTAACGGAACTCTGCGAGAGATTGAACCAGGCACCGCCACTTCCATCCTGTCCGCCAAATCGCCCGGCGCCGCCGTAAACGGAATTGGCAGCAAAAGCGGAGAAGCGAATTGTCAGAGGGCCTTCTGAATAGATAGCGCCGCCTTGGGCGGCTGCGGAGGTAAAATATCCACCTCCCGCATTGGCAATGTTTCCTGTGAACTTAGTGAGTTCTATTTGGATGGAGCCGAGAAGGGTTTTGATGGCGCCTCCGAAGGCTGGGGTGGCTTGGATTGGACTTCCTGCTGGTTGAAAAGGTGAATCGACTCCCGCGGCGGTGTTGGTGAGGAATACAGAGTTGAAAATAGCGCCGCTCGTGTTTTCAAGGTAAAGGGCGCCACCTTCAGCTTGAATCGTTGCTGCTCCGCCAAGCCCGGTGGTAGCGCGGTTTTCTTTTGCGGTGAGACGGTTGAAGGAAATTGCGCCGCCGAGAGAAGCAATAGCGCCGCCACCGCCTGTTCCGCCTGCAGATGCGCCAAAGAAACCTCGGCTGCCGTCTCCGCCAACCGCTGTATTGCTGGAAATGACGGAAGACCAAATCTGGAGAGCGCCGTTTTCATTGAAGATCGCGCCGCCTCTGGCTGGACCGCCGGAGGACTGGGTCGTCGCGCCGATCCCGTTTCCGCCGATCGCGGCGTTATTGGAAAGAGTGCAGTGGGACAGGATGACAGTGCCGCTGTTGTTCCAAATGGCGCCGCCGAAGCCTGGTTTGCCGCCGGTGGGATCGTCGCTGCCGCGATGCCGCCCGCCGGTGAGAGTGACGTTGGTGATTGCGAGAGTGAGGTTTCGACCGACGTTAAATATTCGAGTGGCCTCGTTGCCGCTGATGGTGACGTTCCGCGCGGAGGCATCGAGGGTGACATGTTTGGTAATGCTGATGGCGTTGGTGAGGGTGATGGTGCCGTTGAAGCAGAGACGAACGTAGCCGCCCTGTTCGATGGCGGCGCGGAGGGCCGATTCGCTCGGGCTTGAGACGACGTTAGGACCGGTGCAAGGTGCATCGGTGAGGGTCAGGTCGGCAGAGGCAGTAACGCTGTTGTGCGGTCCAGCCACAGTAACGGTGTAACGACCTTCGTTGGCCGCCTGAACGTTCGTGAGCGTCAGGGTCGAGTTGGTGGCGCCAGAGATGTCACCGCCGGGAGATTTCCATTGATAAGTGAGGGGGCCGGAACCGCGCGCTTGAACGGAGAATTGAACGGTGCTGCCGGAGTTGGTGAGGACATTACCAGGCAGATTGATAATGGTGACGAGCTCCGCAAACGTCCCGGTAATTGATTTATTATTCTGAACGGTCAGGGAGAGGGGATTGGCCGAACCAGAAGCGTCGCCGCTCCAGTTGATGAAAGTCCAACCTGTCCTGGGATTAGCCGTGAGCTGAACGACGGAGTTGCTGCGGTAGGAGCCGCCTGGTGGGTTGAGAGTTATGGAGCCCTCGCCATTCACAGAGGTGCTAACGGTGTAAATGGGCGATTCAACGAAGTGGGCGGTAACGCTTCGCGGGCCATCCATCTGGATGTTGATTGGATTGGCGCTGCCGGAGAGATCGCCGGTCCAATGGGAGAACAACCAATCCGGCGCCGGGCTGGCGGTGAGCGTGACGGTTGAGCCGTCCGGGTATTGCGGAAAATTTGGATTGCGCGCGATGTTGCCGGAACCGGCGGCGGTGGTGGTGAGAGAGTAAGGTCCGGACGCAAGTGTCTCGACGACCAAGGCGAAGAGACAAATCAAAATGAACGTGAACAGGTTCCTGCGGGGATTAGGTATCGAGGGTGCCACAGACCGAGAGTATAAGGGCGATAAACAGGTGAAAAGTCCAAAGTACGGCTGGAGAGAGTGGTCATTGTGGGGCGTCGTTAAGGTAAGGAAAGGGGCTGATTGGCGGCGATCCTCTATTTCGACGTGCGGAGTAAGTGGGTGCGCTTGACCAAAGCTCCGAGGAGTTCGCGGAGAAGTTTTTTGGAGCTTTCGTGTGTGAGGTTGCTTTGGGCGTCGAACATTTCGGAGGCGTTGCCGACCATGACTTCGGGGCCGTTGAGGACTTCCATCTCGAGGTAAACGCAGACCTGGCGGAGATGGTATTGGGCGCGAGCGGAACCGAAGCGGCCAGCACTGGCGCCGATAAGCGCGGCGGGTTTGCCGAGCCAGGCACTGTCGCCGTAGGGGCGGGAAGCCCAATCGATCGCGTTCTTGAGGACGCCAGGGATAGAGTAGTTGTATTCAGGCGTGGCGATGAGGATGGCGTCAGCGCGGCGGATGGCCGCTTTGAATTCGGTGACGCGCGCCGGGACGTTTTTCTCGTCGTCTTCGCTAAAGGGCGGGATGCCGTTGAGTTCGAAGACATCCATGGTTGCTCCTTGCGGGAGCAGTTGTTGGGCGGCGCGAATGAGGCCGCGGTTATATGAACCTTTGCGCAGGCTGCCAGGTATCCCGAGAATTTTCACATCACTCATCCCAATCTCCTTTTGGGGAGGTTAGGACTCGGAATACTGAATGACAATAGGAGCGCCTGAATTATTTTGCCACGAGGCGAGAGACGATAAGATCGTCGAAGAGGACGGGGTCGCCCGAATAAGGCATGGCGCCGACGCTGGCGCGTTCGCGCGGAGGCGCTTCGGTGTCGGAAAACGTGATGGACGGTTCTTTTGGTTCTTCCGCGCCTTCCTGCCAGAGCTTTCCAGAGATCGTGAATCCGGCGTCGCTTTTCTCAATTTGTAATTTCAGAGAAGTCCATTTGCCGGTGCTCCATTGGAGAGGGGCGGAGGTTTTGAGCGTGTCGCCGCGGTAAAGTTCGATTTGTTTTTTGGCGGGAGCAACCCGGAGTTTGTATCCGCCGAGACCACCGAGACCGACATCGAAAACGGTGAAGCGGCGGCCTTTGGAAGTGGCGAAGATGCGTGCCTGTACAGCGATGTTGGTGCTTTCCCTTGGGCCGAAAAGGAAGGTGAAGGAATCGAGTGGCGCGCCGGGGAGTTCGAGGAATTTGTTGCCGTCCTTGTCTTTCACCGTGAACTGGCCTTCGATAACCATCAGGTCGTCCGGAACAGAATTGAGTTCCGCTTTCTGGAAATCATTTGTGTAAAGCGCTTCGGCGTGAAGCGCGGGAATGAGGACGGTAACAAGGATGAGAGTGAATAAAGAACGCATGATCATTCGTTGCGAAGAGCGCTGAGCAGCGGCAGGCGCAGGGCGCGAGCCGCGGCGATAATTGTCCAAAACAGACCACATAAAAATACTCCACCTAATGTGAGCGCGAGTTGGGCAATGGGCAACTCCGCGCCGGGGCGAATGATGGAGGGAAGAACGGCGATGAGCGCGGCGACAATGCCGATGAGCAGGCCGGCCACGAGGAGCGCGGCGTGTTCGCTGAGCACGAGCCATTTGAGGGAAGGCTTGCGGAAGCCGACCGCGAGCAGGAGGGCGAGTTCGCTGCGACGTTCGAAAACGTTGCGGAGAAGAATAACGCCGAGGCCGAAGCTGCCGAGGATCAGGCCGAGGCCGCCGAGCATCTGAAATGTTCCGAGATACGTGTTTTGCACTGCATTGAAGGCGGCGAGACGTTCGCGCGTGCTGGTGACGGAAAACCCGACATCCTGCAGCGCTTTGGAAAGCGTTTCGGCCACCTTGTCTGCGGAATTGGACGGAGCATCGATGAGGAACATTCGATAGCCGGCTTCGTGCGGAAACCGCGCGACGAAATGTTTTTCGGAGATGATAAGATTTCCCTGGAGAATGGAATTGGCAACCGCGCCGACGATGCGCACGCGAAATTCGCGGCCGGAGCCATCGAGATAAATGAGGTCGTCGCCGACTTTTTTGCCGAGCGCCCATTGGATCGAGGCGGCGTCACCGATGGCGGGGACTACATCTGGCCCATAGTCAGGAGCAAACAGAGGACCAACATCCCCGATTTGATCCCACTCACTGCCTAAGGGGTGATTACTTTTGTGTGCGCGCGCGGCCTCCGGCGCGAGTTTGGTAAATGTGAACGAATCCCGAAGCAGGCGAGGATCAACTCCGAGAAGCCGGGGCCGCTGGGCTCGATTGAGGTTTAAACAACTCGCGTCTTCGCCCTCTAAGACGCGGAAGGGAACGAATTGCACTCCTTCGAGTTGCTTCGCGGAGAGGCCGAAGAAATCGCGGCCGGATTCGGCGTTTAAGTTTTGCACGACGGAAATCGAGCTTTCGCCGATGAGTTGGAAGCCGCCGGTGCCACTGGCGCGAGCGGTGGACCTGGCGTTTGCATCGAGACGAAAGGCGCCGATGGATGCGATAAGGAACGAACCGCAAGCGAGCAGAGCGATGGCGGCGCGGCTGCGCGTGCGGCGGCGCGTGATGCTACGAAGTCCCATGCCGGTAAGCGAGAGACGTTCCGCAATCGAGGAAAACTCAAGGGAACGAATAAAAGCCGAGGCGAGAAAAATTCCGCCAATGAGAACCAGCGCGCCAGCGCCGAAGAAGAGATCGGCGCGGGCGGATTCGCCTTGGGCGATCCCCCATCCTGCCAACGCTGCGCCGGCGAGCAGAAGAATTGCACCGAGAAGCCAGGAAACTTTGCGCGCGGGAACGGTGACGGGAGTTGAGCTTTCGCCTGACTCGGAAAGAAGTTCGCGCGCGGGGCGTTTGCCTTCCTTGCGAAGCGACCACCAGATTGTGAGGACCGCGACGATGATTCCGGAAATAAAACCGGTGGCGAGGGTGGCGGGATTACCGTGGTAATTGAGAGTCGCGCCGGCGACGGCATCGCTCCAGACGGTCGAGAGGCCATAGAGCATCGCTTTGGCGTAAATGATTGCGAGGATGGTGCCGAGGATTGCGCCGAGAACCGCAAGCGCGAAGCCCTCCCACACAAGCAGACGCGAGACTTGTTTCGGACGGAAACCGAGCGCGAGGAGAGTGCCAAGTTCGGCGCTGCGTTGTTCGAGGGCAAAACGAAACAAGAGCAACATCAACATGAGCGCGGCGGCGATCAGGAAGAAACTAAAGCCGATGAAGAGGCCGCCGAAATCCTGTGCGCCGCTGCTGGCGGCGAGCGCTTGTTCGCGGAGCGGAAGGAAATTGAAGCCGAGTTGATCCGGAGAAAGCTGGGCGGAGATCGAGGTGGCGATGTTCGAGGAAGTGGTGTTGGTGTAGCGGACGGCGGTGAGGTCGCCGAAACGGTTGCTCCAAAGTTCCTGCGCCGCCGCTAAACTAATGAACGCTTTTGGCGTGCCGCGATATTTGTCCCAATACGCCTCGTCTTTGTCGCGGATAGCTTCGGTGTTGATCGGGAACCCGGTGTCCCAATCGCGGCAATTGTCGGCGTCTGTCATGCCCGGGAAATCCGGCATCAGACCGGGATCAGCGAAGGGCAGTTCCATGGGGAGGATGCGGGCGACGCGGAAAGTATTCGTGCGCTCGACCAATTCGCGCATCAGACCCATGATGAAGTAGGAGACGGAGATTTCGTCGCCGACTCTGGCCTGAAGATCTTCGGAGAGCCATTGATTGATCGCGATTTCATTCGTCGCGAGCGGGAGGAACGTGGTGCCGCTAACCATCGAGTAAGGAGTGGCGCGGTCAGCGAGGCGGAGTTGGTTGACAAAGTAGGTGAAGATTGGCTGCGCGTTGGTGGAGGCGTTGAGCGCCGCGCGAGAGATGGGCGAATCCAGAAACACTCGCGGGCTGCGGACTTCGACGGAGTTGTTGGTGAGTTCGCGGAAAACGAGCTGGGCGTCGGCGGGACGGAAGGTGGATTTCAGCGCGGCTTCGGCGGAGTGAGCATTTGCGTTCGAGACCAGGAGGATGTTGGCCTGGTTGGTGGCGTTCGCGCGGGATTGGAGAAGCGCGAGAGGAACGAAAGCGTTCAACGGAGGAACCTGACTCGCGGCGAGACCGAAGCGACCGAATTGATCATCGGTGACGATCGCGCGAACTTCGAGGCGGAGGGCGATGGTGGCGTCTTCTTCGGGGGAAAGAGGTGCATCGCGGGAAAGATGGGAAACACGCGGGACGCGGAGGAGAATTGTTTCGCCGACAGCGGTCTTGAGTTGGCGCGCGAGTCGGTCATTGATGAATACGTCGTTCGCGCCGAGTGCGGCGGGAGATTGATTGGCGAGTTGCCAAAAACGTTCGTCCGCGCCGGTGACCTGGACCTGATTTGCGCGCGCGGATCCATCGGGTTTGCTGACGCTGGCGGGAAGTTGGAGCGCGGGAACGACGCGAGAGTTCGGAAGTTTTGGTTGGAGTTCGTCCGCAAGAGCTGTGCGGAAGAGACGGTCGCCCGAGGCGAGGGCGACATCGATCTTACCGATGCGCGCGAGGGCTATTTCGCGAAGGCTGCCGCGAACGGAATCACCCACCAGGAGCGCGCCGGTGAGAACCGCGGTCGCAATCGCCGCACCCAGCAACGTGCCGAGGTGCGAGCGAAAATAAAACGCGACGCTTCTGCGAGCTAAGGTCCAATTGGTCATCTCCCTGAAGACCGCACCTTAATTCGATTTTTCGGATTCGTCGATATCGCTGAAGGCGCGATTGAACTCAGCCCGCTTCTGCTCGCGCAGACGGCGGCGGATGACGATCATGTCGTAGAGAGCGACCGCGAAAGCGAGAACTGTGAATGCCATGCACCCAGACCAATAAAGGACGAAGAGCAGCGGGTTCTTCACCAACGTTGCGGAGAGGAAAGTTAAACCCCAGAGCAACATTCCACCTGCGATGATCAGGAAGAAAGCACCGAACCATCTGCGCCGTGCATCCATCGAGGTAAGCATAAGACCCATGTTACAACATTATAGACACGCGGCCAACGGGTTCGTTCCGGGAACTTTTTTGTTATGGCTAACAGCGTTTCTGTTTGCGCCATCGAACGGCGTCGGGAAATGTTCCGCACGCCAATGAAGTTGTTCCTGTTAGCTCTGTTCGTTGCAGTTCCGCTGTTCGCGCAAAAGGGAGATAAGGCCGGCGAAGTCCAGGCGCCTCTGCCCGCGTCGTGGCAAATCCCTCCCGCGCCGCCACTCAGCATCGAGGAGGCTCTTCAGACTTTTAAAATCCAGCCCGGCTTCCGCATCGAAGTCGTCGCCGCCGAACCGCAGATCGAAGCCCCAGTTGAAATCGAATTCGATGCTGCGGGCAATCTCTACGTCCTCGAGATGCGGCCCTTCATGCCGAACGTTGAAGGCAAAGGAGAAGACCAGCGCACCGGCCGGGTCACGTTCCTGCGCGATCTCAATGGCGACGGCCGGATGGATACGAACACGATCTTCGCTGACAAACTTCTGATGCCGCGCGCGATTGCGCTGGTGCGAGGCGGGGTGTTAGTCGCCGAACCTCCGACGCTGTGGTTCATGAAAGACACGGACGGCGACGGCAAGGCGGATCATCGCGAAGTCGTCGCCACTGATTATGGCAACCAGTCTAATCCGGAACACACGGCTAACGGCTTGCTCTGGTCACTCGATAACTGGATCTACAGTGCGAACCACGATGTCCGTTTCCGAAGCGTTTCCGGCCCATGGCAAAAGGAGAAGACCTTCTCGCGCGGCCAGTGGGGCATCTCGCACGATGATTTCGGTCGGCTGTTCTTCAACTCAAACAGCGACCAACTTCGCGCAGATCTCGTTCCTGCCCATTACCTGTCGCGAAATCAAAATTTCAAAGGAGCCTTCGGCAGCAACGTCCAAATCGCTAAGGACCAATCCACTTTTCCCGTGCGCGTGAATCCCGGGGTCAATCGCGGTTATCAAAAAGGAACACTGCGCGATGATGGCACGCTCGCCAAATTTACGGCGGCGTGTGGCCCGGTTATTTATCGTGGCGATCTCTTTCCCGAAAAATTTCGCGGTGCGGCTTTCCTGTGCGAGCCGGGCGGAAATTTTATTCGCTGCAATTTACTCTCGGAACAAAACGGCATTCTCAGCGCCACCAACGCCTTTCCAAACGCCGAACTCCTCGCCTCCACCGACGAACGTTTCCGTCCTGTGAATCTCGCCAACGGTCCCGATGGAGCACTCTACGTCGTGGATATGTATCGCGGCATCATTCAACACCGCATTTACGTCACCACGTTTCTCCGCAACCAAATCCTCGATCGCAAACTCGAATCACCCCTCAACCAGGGCCGCATCTATCGCATCGTTCCCACCGAAGCAAAACGTCGTGATGCAAAAAATCTCGCCTCGCTTACCACCTCGACTCTCGTCAACGAACTCAACTCTCCTAACGGCTGGACGCGCGACGCCGCCCAGCGTCTCCTCGTCGAGCGCAATGATTTCGTTGCTTCGCCTAACCTCGAGCGCCTCGCTGCTTCCGGCACGTATCCCGGCGCCATT
The DNA here is from genome assembly GCA_036383895.1 of Verrucomicrobiia bacterium. GTDB lineage: Bacteria > Verrucomicrobiota > Verrucomicrobiia > Limisphaerales > SXQI01 > DASVNK01. The sequence continues at coordinate 36,078 of DASVNK010000001.1, forward strand.
CACGCACTCTGGACTCTTCACGCCCTTGATGCGCTCACCACCGAAGTAATCACTCGCGCCACCACCGCCGAACATCCCAAGGTTCGCGCCACGGCCGCTCGCGTCAGCGAAGCGCTCCTCACGCGCGATGAAAACATCGCCAATAAAATCGTGTCGCTCGCGAACGACCCCCATTTCGACGTCCAGCTCCAGGTCATGTTCACCCTCGGCGAGATCCGCATCAATTCCGTCGAGCGCGTTATGCTCGACCTCCTGGCCCGCCATACCGAAAACGCCCTCATGCGCGATGCGGCCATCAGCAGCCTCAAAGGACGCGAACTCACTTTCCTCACGAACGCGCTTGCCCACGAAGCGTGGAAGCAACCTTCCCCCGGAGGCGAAGAAATCATTAAAGATCTCGCCGCCTGCATCGCTGAATCGCGCCAACCGGACGCCATCAACTCTCTCCTGGAATCCACCGCCGCCGTGAATCAACGCTGGGCGCAATCAGCCATCCTCAATGGGATCGCAACCTTGATCCCGGCCCGCGGAAGAGCCAAAGAAGCTCCGAAACCAAAACCGATTACCTTCGCCAGCGAGCCTCCCGCGCTCGCGCGGCTCGCTTCGTTAAAAGACGAAACCATCGGGAAACGACTCGCGGCGCTGGATCAACTGCTCATTTGGAAGGGCAAAGCGGGTCTGGAAGAACAATCTGCCGCCGCGCCGCTCACCGCCGAAGAACAAGCTCTCTTCGAAGCCGGCCGCACCGCGTATCCACTGATCTGCGGTTCCTGCCATCAACCCAACGGCCAGGGCCTGGACGGTCTTGCCCCACCTCTGGTCGACGCAGACTGGGCCACCGGCTCTCCCGAACGCCTCGCCCGCATCGTTCTTCAAGGCGTGCGCGGCCCGCTGAACGTCAAAGGCAAAGTCTGGGAACTCGAAATGCCGCAGGTCTCCGTCCTGTCCGACCAGGAAATCGCCGCTCTCCTCACTTACATCCGCCGCGAATGGGGCCACCAGGCCAGCGCGATTAAACCGGATTTCATCGCGAAAGTCCGCAAAGACACCGAAACCCGCGAAGAAGCCTGGACTGAACCCGAGCTCCTGAAGATTCCATAAAAGCGCCGATTAAGCCTGCTGGGCTCCGACGTGATTAGGTGCGCAGGATTTTCTCCATCGCCTTCCCCTTTGCCAACTCGTCCACCAACTTATCGAGATAGCGTATCTCCCGCATGGTCGGCTCTTGAATGTCTTCGACTCGCACCCCGCAAACCGTTCCCTTAATCAAACTTCGGTTCGGATTCAACTTCGGCGCTTCCTTGAAGAACGTTTCAAAATCTTTCTCCGCTTTGATTTGGCTTTTCAATTCCGCCTGGCTGTAACCGGTTAGCCAGCGAATCACCTCATCCACCTCTTCCTTCGTTCGCCCCTTCCGTTCGGCCTTCGCAATGTAGAGAGGATAAACGCGGGCAAAAGTCATCGCGTACGCCCGCTGATAATTTTCTGGTTTCATGAAAAACTCACCTTCTGGTTCAGCGGTGCAAGCGTTCTACTCCGAAGCTCCGAAAGCATATTTCATCACGTGAAAGATATAATTCTGCTCCCGCACCCCGCGGAACAAATGCGCCTGCGGTCCGCGCGCGAAGATCGGCACGTCTTCCCCGCCGTGCGTTTCGCTCTCCAACGCCACTGACGCCTCCTGCAAATAGTCCTCGTCCGTGACCGTCTCCTGGGTTAATCGCGGACGACCCTCGCTCACTCCGTACATCTTCGCCGGAGTATGCGGAAAAAACTTCGACCCCTCCGGCACCGTCACTTCGTGTTCGTGCCCGTCGAACTTCTTCTTCATCGTCGAACGTCCCGGATACCCCGGCCCATTCGCATACTGCAAACTGGTGTAAGGCCGGCGCAATTTATCTTCAGAAATCTTATTGCTCAGCTTGCCAGCCGCGCCCGGCTGCTTCACCAACCCCAAAATTGGATTTCCCCGCTGCGCATAACCGCTGATCGTCAGCGTGTGACTATGATCCGCCGTCACGATTATCAACGTGTCGCGCGGATCAGTATTCTTCACCGCATAATCGATCGCGTTGTCGAACTCGATCGTTTCGGTCAAAGCGCGATACGCGTTTCCCGCGTGATGCCCGTGATCAATTCGGCCACCCTCGACGAGTAGAAAATATCCATTCTGATTCTTCTTCAGAATTTCCATGGCCTTGGCGGCCATCTCCACGAGGCTCGGCTCCTTGTTCGTGTCGCGGTCGACCGAGTACTCCATTTGGTCCTTGTTGAAGATTCCCAGCAGGTGATCGACTTCCGCTGCTTTCACCGCGAGCAGGTTCGTCCGATTGTTCACATACTTTGCGTTCGCATTCCGCAAAACCCATTCTTTCGTCAGGTCCCGATTATCCAATCGCTCGCCGGTCGGTTCGTCCTTGTTCGCGCGCTTCGGCAAAAACTTGTTCCAACCGCCGCCCAGCGCCACGTCGATCTGTGGTAATCCCGTCGTGTAAGAAAATTCAATCAACTGCCGTGCAATATCCGGGTACCCAGCCCGAAACGCCGCCCGCGACTCCGAAAAAACATTGGCATCACATTCCCAGGCTCGGCTCGGCGCAAAGGCATAGGCCGAACCCGGCGTCGCGTGCGTCAGGGTCGTCGTCGTCACGATTCCCACCCCTTTGCCCAACCGCTTGGCAATATGCGCAATCGAAGGCACCCGATTCTTGTCGGTTACCGATTTATAATCATCTGGAATGATGCTCGGCCCCAGCCCTATAATCCCGTCCTTCGTCTTCACCCCGCGCAAGATCGCCGTCGCGGTTGGCGCCGAATCCGAAGTCTGCTGGTTCACACTGTAAGTCTTCGAATAGGCGGACCACGGGAATTTCTCCATCGCGAGCTGATGTTCCTCGCCGCCGCCCTTCAGCTTTAAATCCTGCCCCGCCATGATCCGCGCGGCCGTCACGGTCGCGATACCCATCCCGTCGCCTACAAACAAAATAATATTCTTCGCGCGGCCATTAATCGGTTGCTCCTCCGCGATCTGGCGCATTGTTTCCGCCTCGCGCCGCAGCCAATATTCCTCCGTTTCCTCAATATTTACGGCCGCGCCCATCGACAGCGGAGCAATGAAAAACAATACGCATAACGCGCTCGGGCGCACGGCCCGCAAAAACCACTTCAGCATAGAGCAACAACCGATTCTGCGTCTAAACACCGCGCCTGCCAAGCAACGAGAATGTTTCGAACACCTCGAGCGACCAGGCAGGCAACGGTTCAGACGTTCCGCACGTTCGACGCGTCACAAGCGTTTTTAGTCGAAGATCTCTCCTCCTTTGGCCACACCGCTGCACGAAATGACTACCAAAACCCAAACGAACCAGAATCCTCCCACATCTGCGAAGTGCGGTACACTCGCATCGCCGACATATCCCGCCAGCCCACCGAACCATCCAATCGCCCCACGTTCCCGCCTTTCCCGCCAATTTCTTTCGGCGTTTGCCCAAACGCCTCCGGATGCGCTTCAAAATATGGTTCATCCACCACCTTTGGCCCACGCGCTGTATGCGGAGCAAGGATCCGCATGAAGCTGTAAGCGTAGATATTCAAGTCCGCTACCAGCACCAGATTTGGATCTTCCGCGGTTTTTTGCGGCGAAATCCATTGGTTTGTCGTGCCGCCAGCCGGCGCCCAGGGGGTGTTGGTGTGCCCGCCTAAATAGTGATACCCGACCGCGATGCCGTAGTCTGGATGTTCTCGCCAATCCGCTTTTCTCTCGAAGGACGCATACAGGTTCGGACAATCCATCGCCTTCACCGGCGTGATGTACTTCAGCATGTTCGTCTTTGTTTCGCTCGAAAGGATTGCAGTGTGCGTGTCATTCTTGTCGCGCGAATCGGTCGAACCCTGCGGCAGCCGGTCATCGTAATCCACCGCGTACAAGTGCGTGCCTAAAATGAATTGCCGCACATTGTTAATGCACGCCGCCCGCCGCGATCGCTCCTTGCTGCTACTCAGCGCGGGCAAAAGCAAACTCGCCAGAATCGCAATGATTGCGATCACCACCAAAAGCTCGATCAACGTGAAGCCGCCTTGGCGCCGACGACGTTTCACTCCGGTGCCTCCGTTCTGAAATACGATTGCGGAACACTCGCATTGACCTGCAACGTCAGCTTGCCATTGGAGAGCACGGTCGAATTTGTCACTCGCGTCCACACACCGCTGGCAGATAAATCGCTGCGAGTGTAAACACCGATCCCTGCCGCGCGGGACGAATCGATCGCCGAACCGTCTTCCGCGCTGATCTCAAAATTGAAACTGCCCGCCGTTAACTGCGCGATTCCGACCTTCAGCGGAGGTGGTGGATTGGTATTTGGTAACGAGACATCCAGCGCCACGGCTTCCGTGGTGCTCCGAATATAAATCCGCCCATCGCTGATCGCCGGGTTGTTCCAGCATCTCCCGGTCAGCGGTCGGATCCGATCAATCTCCACATGTTGTTGCGGATTCGGCTCCACCAAAGACAAATCACCTCTATCACTCAGCACCAGCAACAGATCTCCCACTCGCGTCACGCTCCCGTAACCGACTCCACTCACCTGCCACGGATTATCCCCGTCCTCAGCATCGACACAACGAAGCGTCAGCGTGCTTTGCCCATACACTCCGTAATAATGCCCATTCACATGCACCGGCGTAGCCCAGTGATTCAGCAATTGATTCACCTTCTCCCATTTTTTCGCCGCCGTGAACACGCCGTTCGTTTCTGTGATCTGCACGACCAGCGCGCCGGCTTGCGGACTGCTCAAGCTGCCTGGGTAAGCGCGTGAAATATAAACCGTATCTCCCACCACCACCGGCGAAGCCGCCACCGAGGTCCCGTTGTAGCGCAGTGGATAGGACCACAGCACAACCCCATTCGTCGGGTTCACTCCCACCAGCGCCGTCTGCCCAAAGAACACGATCTGTTCCACTCCATGAATGTTCGCCCGAACTGGCGTGGCATGCGTCATCCCAAATGATCCTCTCCTCCACACCACTGCGCCGGAATGTTTATTGAAGGCCAGCAAATGCTCGTTCGCGCGGCCATTGCAATTTACGAAAACGAGTTCCCCCACCACCGTTGGTGACGCGGCGTTCTCCCATGGAATGATCCGCGCGCCAAACTCCGCCACCAGGTTATTACTCCACATCGTGCTCCCGTTCGTCGCGTTGAGGCACACCAGATTCATGTAAGCGCCGAACCCATAAACCCGCCCTCCGTCCACCGTCGGCGTTGACCTCGTGCCGTCATCCGTTCCCACACCTCCATTCGGATAATCCGCGACATCGATCACAGTCGCCCAGATCTCGGCGCCGCTTTCCGCGTTCAAAGCGATCACCAATTCTCGATCTTCATTGGAAATACGCCGCGCTCCCATCGTGAATAACCGCCCGTCCGCCACCGAAAATGAACTCAACCCATTCGGCATCGGCGTCCTCCACAGAACCCGCGGTGCCTCGGCGGTCCAATTCGTCCGAATCGCCCCGCGATAGTGCCCATACTGGTTTGACCCGCGGTATTGCGTCCACGAACTCGCCAGGCAGGGCCCTGTAAATAAGTGACAAAGCAACGCAGCCGGAATAAGTGCTCGCAGCATATCTGCATGAGGAAAGGGGCGGATCGAGGGTTCCGTTACTTTCTCAACATCCGGAGACTAGCAGAATCCATGCTCCGGGAACTGTGCCTTGCGCCGCACAGCAACTTCCTCAGCCGTCAAAAATCGTTCACTACTTCCCAGCCCTTGACGTGCCGCCGCAGCATGTGACGCGAAAACAGACGGTAACCTTCCGATTCATTTGCGTCCGGAATTCCAACATGAATCCAAATCTTTCCGTCCGATTGATGCCCCTGCGCGTAAATCATTGTTTTCGGCAAATCACGAAATCGCTCCATCGCAAATGCAAACCGCCCGCTGTTGACCGCCCGAAAGACATTCAGAACCCCATGTCGACGAACCGTTGCGGAAATCGCTCCCTGTTCCTCCAAAGTTAGTTCTTTGGAAAAACTGGAATGTTCCGGTTGCCTCAAAAGGTAAGCGCCTAATGCAAAGAGCACTAAAATGAAGGACAAGAAGGTAGTAACGAATACCCGTCGTACTGCCTTGTTTGCATTCATGCCGCGGCGAGAATAGGCATCAGTTCACTTCACGCAATGAATAATTAACCTAAGTTATTCACATCATCTATAAACCCGTTTGTTACAACTGAATGCGCTCAATAAAAAACCCCTCGCGCCGAAGCGGAGGGGTTTCGAATTCTATTTAAACGTCGCTTAGAACTTATAAACGAAGTTCGCAGCAAGCGTCACAGCGGTGCTGTCTTCGTCGGTTTCATGGTAGTTCGCGTCACCACCGAGGTTCTGGTCCACGCGCAATTCACCACGCGTTACGACATTCGCCCAGAGCGAGTAATCTGCCGTAAAGGTGAGCGAGCCAAGTTGATTCTCGTCAGCTCCAGGTTGTGTGTACCAGGTGCCGTTCGAACCTTTGGCATAGTCCGCGCGTGCGTTCAGCTTCAGCTTCTCTGTAGCAGAGAAAGAAGCGTAGAGCGCCGCGGTCCATGCGTAATTGGCTGCGCTAATCGGACCGTCGTCGCGATAATCCAACGCCACACCGACGGACAGGCCTTCCAGGCCGGTCGTCAGGGTTGTGCCGAGGTAATAGCTCGTCGTTTCGTTGCCGTTCACGCCGAGGCCACCGGAAAGTCCGTTGGCTGTGTCGCCATAAACGATACCTGCATAGATCGAAGATCCAGCAAAGATGCCAGTGTCTTCAGGCAAGGTAATCGTCAACGAGCCGAGCCACGCTTTGCGGTCTTCACCGTTGCCGCTGAAGTCGTCGATCCGGTCATTGATCGCGCCGGTCCAACCGTTCGCGATACCGCCGGAAACGCTCAGCCAATCAGCCACATGGTAGCTCAGGAGCACACCAGTGTGGTGAGTTGGTTCGATGAAGTAACCATACGAACGGCTAAAGTTCGGGTTGTTCACGCTTTCGAAAACTTCGTAACCGATCAGCGTATCCCAAACACCCAACTTGATGTCGAGACCGTTACCAATCGGGGCGCGCAGTGCCACATAGGCCTGCTTCACGGCGAAGTCATCTTGGTTCAAACCACCGCCGGTGCCCACGCCACCGTTCTGGTAGCTCTGGTAGTAGTTCGCGTCTGGGCCGAACACCAGGTCAGCCATGTAACCGGCCGACCATTGGCCTTCATCCAGCGGCTTTTCCAAACGCAGCTTTACAGCGTGCAGGTTGAAGCCGTCCAGCTTGTCAGGCGTGCCATCGAACGAGCGGCCCCACAAAACACCATTCGGTGAAGTTGGGCTCCAGATGGCCGACGTGTCCACATAACCACTGATCGTGGTCTGCGACAGCGACGTCATCAGCGCGTGTTGTTCTTCGGCTTGTGCAGCCGTTGTTCCGAGGCCAATGACCCCGGCGCCGGCCAGGGCCAGCGTCCACTTGTTATATCTCATTTAGGTTCCTCCGCTAATTGTGCAGTGCATTTATCACCTGCAAGGGTGATGGGCGCAGATTGTTAAAATTTCCGCCGTCCTGACAAGCCTTATTTTAAAGGGCTTACGCGATACCTGCCGGATCATTTTGTCTCATCCCACCCAACTGCAGTCGCCGCTTTCCGATTAGCCGATTGAATTCTCTTTGCCGCTCCCACCTTTCCCTCTACAAAACGGCATGCCGTTCAATCTCACCGTCGGGTTCCTCGGCGCAGGCAAAATGGCCACCGCCCTCGCCAGCGGACTCCTCCGCGCCGGCCTCACCGACAAAGAATCCCTCATTGCCAGCGACGTCAGCCCCCACGCCCGCAGCGCCTTTGCCGAAGCCACCGGTGCCCGCACCACCGGCTTCAACCCCGACGTCGCCAAAAACTCCACCGTCCTCCTCCTCGCGGTTAAGCCCGACCAAATCGAGTCCATCCTCAAGGAGATTTCTCCGAACATCGCGGACGGCCATCTCATCGTCTCCATCGCCGCCGGCGTAACCCTCGCCCGCATGGAAGCCGCCCTCCCGCCCGGCACTCGCGTCATTCGAGTCATGCCGAACACCCCCGCCCTCGTCGGCGCCTCCGCCTCCGCCTTCGCTCTCGGCAAATCCGCCACGCCCGAAGATGCTACCCTAGTCGCTCGCCTCTTTTCCTCCGTCGGCATCGCTTACCAGGTCAAAGAAACCCTCCTCGACGCTGTCACCGGCCTCAGCGGAAGCGGACCCGCGTATGTTTACTTGATCATCGAAGCCCTCAGCGACGGCGGTGTCGCCGCCGGCCTCCCGCGCGACGTCGCCACCAAACTCGCCGCCCAAACCGTCCTCGGCGGCGCAAAAATGGTTCTCGAAACCGGCCTTCATCCCGGTGCCCTCAAAGACCAGGTCACCAGCCCCGGCGGCACCACCATTGAAGGCCTCCACGAACTCGAACGCGCCGGTCTCCGCGCCGCCCTCATCAACGCCGTCCGCGCCGCCGCCGAAAAAGCCCGCAAACTCGGCCAGGGTTAAGATGCCTACCGCCTTACAATTCCCCGCCTCCTTTATACTAGGCGACCCAAGCGGCCGAAGGAACAATTCCACCTAACCTAATATGGAACCCCGCGTCTTCCATCCGCCCAGCCCCAAGCAGGCCCGCCTCATCTGGATGGGCGTCACCGCGCTGAGCGTCGCGATGTTCCTCGCGGTCCTCGCCGTCATCTTTTGGGCCGCCGGATGGGCCCTCCAACGCCTCACTCCCGTCCTCCTCCCGCTCGCTATCGCCGGCATCATCGCCTACCTCCTTGATCCACTCGTCGATTTTCTCGAACGCAAAGGCCTCCAACGCACCTGGGCCATCCTCCTCGTATTCCTCCTCGGCCTAACCCTCGTCGCCGGCATCGGCGCCACCGTTATCCCCCGCCTCGTCGTCGAAACCAAAAACCTCGCCGACCGCGTTCCCGTCTACCGCGAATCGATCATCAAGAAAACCGACGACTGGATGAAAAACTCCCGTTGGGGCCAGCGTTTCAAAGAAGCCTGGGCCGCCGAAGACGCCTGGGCCAAAGACCTCCGCGACCAACTCCAAGGCTGGGCCAGCAAAGCCGCACCGGCCATTTCCGCTTGGTTCGTCGCCCAATTCAGCAAAATCGCCTCCTGGTTCGGCCTCATCATCGGCATCGCCATGGTCCCCGTCTACCTCTTCTACCTCCTCCTCGAAAAACAAGGCATCAGCCGCGGCTGGACCAATTACCTCCCCGTCCACGAATCCCGCTGGAAAGACGAAACCGTTTTCATCATCCAACAAATCAACGACTACCTCATCCTTTTCTTCCGCGGCCAGGTCCTCGTCGCCCTCGCGGACGGCGTTCTCCTCACCATCGGCTTCCTCGCGATCGGCCTCGACTACGCCTTCCTCCTCGGCATGGTCGCCGGTCTCCTCAGCATCGTCCCGTTCCTCGGCGTCGCCATCAGCATCATCCCCGCCATCGTTCTCGCCGTCGTCCAATACGGCGACTGGCTCCATCCCGCCCTCGTCATCGGAGTCTTCGCCGCCGTCCAATTCCTTGAAGGCTTTGTCATCTCCCCCAAAATCATGGGCGACCGCGTCGGCCTCCACCCCCTCACCATCATCCTCGCCGTCATGATTGGCACCACCCTCATGGGCGGCATCATCGGCGGCATCCTCGCCATCCCCCTAACAGCGGCGTTGCGCGTCTTAATGTTCCGCTACATCTGGAAACGCCAACACCCCACCGAACCCGTCCCCACCGCCATCCCCAAAACCGTCACCACCAGCACAACTAGCGGCTGATCAGGAGGTGGCGCGACGCTCCCGCGGAGCTTTTTTGAAACTAGGAACCTCGCCCCTTCGTGTTAATTCGTGTCCATTCGTGGTTTCTTCATTCCGCCTTTACGGCCTGCTCCTGCAACTCCAACAACCTCTTCACCCCCGCCCTCGCCAACCCCAACATCCCACTCAACTCCGCATCACTAAAAGTCGCCTCCTCACCCGTCCCCTGCAGTTCGATAAACTCGCCGCGACCCGTCATCACCACATTCATATCCACCGTCGCCGCCACATCCTCCGTGTAACACAAATCCAGCAATGGCCGACCCTCGATCATCCCCACACTCACCGCCGCCACCGAATTCGCGATCGCATTCACCCCCGCCCCCAACTTCCCCGTCGCCTGCAACTTCTTCACCGCCAGCCCCAGCGCCACAAACGCCCCCGTGATCGCCGCCGTCCGCGTCCCGCCATCCGCCTGCAACACATCACAATCCACCCAAATCGTTCGCGGGCCGATCTTCTCCAGGTCCACCGCGCTCCGCATCGCGCGTCCGATCAACCGCTGGATCTCCTGCGAACGCCCGTCGATCTTCCCCTTCGAAATATCCCGCTGCTTCCGCGTCAACGTCGAATACGGCAACATCGAATACTCCGCGGTGATCCATCCCCCCGTCACATTCTGCTCCTTCATCCACCGCGGCACCGTCTCCTCCACAGTGATCCCGCAAATCACCCGCGTATTCCCCCACTCAATCAACGTCGACCCCGTCGCATACGGCGCAATGTTGTTGATAAACCGAATCCCCCTCAACTCATCCGCCCCACGCCCATCCACTCTCCGAAAATCACTCATTCCCGCCGAAACTATCGTTTGCCTCAATACACGGCAATCCAATGAAGTTGATCCGGCACCAAAAATATTAGCATCCTCCTCATTCCGCCGAAAAACATTCTTCAAACCAAACTCCCATCATTATCAACGGAGGGACGAGGTCCCCGAGTCCCACTTCAACATCGCGCGACGCAATCAATCTAACCAACATCTCTCAGCAGACCCACACGCTCCGATCCTATCCGTTCCTTCGTTAAAGTTAACGTTCCACTTTGACTATCGCGATGGTACAGATGACCCCATGCTCAAAGCAAAAGTCGTCACTCGTCGCGGCATCCAATCCATTCGCCTCCCAAAAGAAATCCAACTCAAAAGCGCCGAAGTCTTCATCGAACGCACTCCACACGGCCTACGCATCGACGAACGCGACCCGTGGGAAATCTTCCTTGAAGGCTGCCGCGAAATCTCAACCAAAACCCTGCTACGATCACAACCGCGCTTAGAAAAGCGCCGCCGATCATGAACTTCGATGAATGGATTAAATTCGTTTTCGACCGCCCCGTCGCAAACCCCGCCTGGTATTGGCACGACGAGGAATTCGATAGCACGCCAGATCTCGAGCCTGCACGGTTCATTGACTATGGCACACGCCTCTTCAACAATAGCGCCGAACTCCTCAAGCCATTTTCGGATGCGCAAATAAACGACGGTCTTTATCTCCTCATCTCCAATAATTGCAGCGACCAAATCTTCGCTATAAAGAATCAAAACACTCCCCTCGAAGCACGGCTGGATTTCCTGAACGGTATCTTTGCTTTGAACCGCGACTGCTTCGATCCACGTTGCACTCCGCACCTCTCTCACTTGGATCGCTCCGAAACTCCAGCCCACGTCAGTCGCCTGAACAGCATCTGCTACATGTGGTGGGACATCTTCATTATTTTCGGCGACCGCGATGACAAGTCCCTCGAACCTCTCAATAAAATGTGCCTCTCAGTGATGGACCGTTCCTTAACTCTCTCCAACATCGCCGTCCTTGAAGGAGCGTTACACGGTCTCGGCCACTTCGCCAATTACTACAAAGAAACTTCCGCGAACATCATTGACCGATTTCTCCACTCAAGCCGAACTCTCCCCGAGCCGCTATTAAACTACGCTCGCGGTGCACGCACCGGTGGCGTCCTGTAAAGTGCCGCGCCCTCGCTCCAGAGGAGCGAAATGTTTATAGAAAACCAATCCAATAAAATTCATCCGCCCCAGAGGGGCGGCATGTGCTTCAATCGCCCTACCTTCTCTCACCGCAACATTCCGCCGATAACCAACATTGTAGAATCATGCGCAGCCCCGTCCCAACAACCCAACCTGGATGATCTAAATGAGCCCCATCACCCATTTCCTCATCGGCTGGACCGTCGCCAACACCGCCCCCGGGCTCAACAAACGCGAACGCGCCTTCGTCACCCTCGCCAGCGTCGTCCCCGACTTCGACGGCCTCGGCCTCCTCATCGATCTCGCCACCCGCAACACCGCCACACCCACCAACCTCTGGGGCGATTACCACCACGTCCTCGGCCACAACATCGGCTTCGCCCTCCTCGTCACCGCCCTCGCCGCCATCATTGCCCACAAAAAACTCCTCACCGCCGCCCTCGTCTGCGTCAGCTTCCACCTTCATCTCCTCGGCGACCTCATCGGCGCGCGCGGACCCGACGGCCACCAATGGCCCATTCCCTACCTCAACCCCTTCTCCAGCCAGCCCGAACTCACCTGGTCCGGCCAATGGGCCCTCAACGCCTGGCCCAACATGCTCCTCACCGCCGCCCTCATCGCCCTCTCCCTCCACCTCGCCCGCACTCGCGGCTACTCCCCCCTCGAACTCTTCTCCCGCAAAACCGACACCCTCCTCATCCAAACCCTCCGCCAACGTTTTCCCCTTCCTAGCGCTCGTATTTAACAGCCCAATCAAAAAATGTTTCGGCACTACGTCCACCTTGTAGGGAACCCTCGGGCCAAAAGGTGGGGAAGAGACAAAAGCAGCCGATAGAATGTAATCGACGGTACAAAGCGATCGGGAACGATCGCGATCGCCTAATCCGCGACTTTGCGATGTCCTAACGTACATTCAAGCGTGACGAACGAAGTGAAATACTGGCTTTTCATGCTGACGCTGACACAGTAAAATGGGTGTATGAACGAGAGGCCCGATGAGATCAAGCTGCTACCAGCGTACACGCTGGCCGAGGCGGCGCGCCTTATCGGATCCAATCCAGATACTCTCAGATCGTGGTTCCGCGGTCGCAACTATATCACAAACGGCGGAACAAAAAGAGTTGAACCTGTTCTTGCTACTCAATCAAAAGCGGGTGAACCGATTTCGTTCATCGACTTGGTCGAGGCTCACGTTTTCTTGCTGTTGACTCAGCGGTATCGAATACCACGCCGAAACATCAGGGCCGCGATCGCGACTCTTGGAACAATGAAGAAAGGAATGACTTCATTGGCCCACCGAGATTTTTATTTCGACGATAATCATCTCATGCTCCAACTGGATGACCAGCTCGTTTCTCTATCTGAGCGCGGCCAAGTCGTGGACAAAGACATTCTCGCGAGTGGACTTAAACAGTTGAGTTATGGACCCGATGGATACGCTTCGGAGTTTTTCCCGCGTATTGGCAATAAAGAGCAGAAGGATATCGTCGTCTCGCCTTTGATCAACTTCGGCAGGCTCTGCATCCACAAGTCTGGCGTCAGTGCCGAGATCATTGCGACGCGATTTAACACTGGCGATACAATCGACGAAATCGCTGAGGATTTCAGGGCTACGAAAGCGGAAATTGAAGGGGCGCTCAGGTGGCATGGTAGGCTTGCCGCGTAAGACGCTTTTTATTGATCGAAACAGCCTTGGGGAACAGCTGAGGACCTCATTGAAGGATGCTGGAATTCCGTTCGAATTCCATGATGATATTTTCGATAGACGAACAACGGATGCGGAGTGGCTTAGCTTCGTAAGCAAAAAACGTTGGGCTGTTGTTAGTGGGGACAAGTCGCTTCAAAGGAACTTCTCCTTTTTAACCATCCTTCGCAGGACTCAAGCGCACGTCTTCATCCTAACCGAGCTCAACCATGCGCCGAGACCTGACAGAGCGAAACTCATCATCTCTGCATACGCCCAGATTTTAAAGCTTTGTCATACAAACAACGGGCCTAAACTCTGGGTCACCAATCCTACAAAGTTTGTTGAAGTCGACTTCAAGGCAGAGCGTGGAATGCTCATCCGCTATCGCCGCTTTTCCACCCATTAGCAACCTAGCTTTTGCCTGTTGACGAAAACCTGACGGTCCCTTAATCTGCTTTCCATGACACAGAACACATATTCTGTGTCACCGACGCCTTCAGCGTGCCTGAAGCCGGGAGAAAACAACCCTCCCAGCCCCAGACCCTCTGAACTAGGTGACACCGCTGTAGCGCGACCGTCTCGGTTGCGGGTTCCGGGACCGTCTCGGTCCCAGTCTGAAGCTTTTCCGTCCACATCGTGGTTTCGGACCCCGTGTAACTCCGTCCCTCCCAATCCTTCTCTCAACAGAACGCTCTGTCTTCTCTGTGCCCTCTGTGTCCCCGTCGCGAAGCGACGCGTCGACTATCAGTTCTGGTCTGCGGTGAGTAATCCCGTTCTACATTTTACCCACGTAACCCATTGCAATAACGCTTAATAACGCCAAACCTATGAGAAAACCACGCCTCCAACCCAAACTCGCCAGCCTCTCCGAGGCCGATCGCGAACAACTCGCCGACTGGATTCGTCACGGCGAATACGACCCCGTCCTCGCACGCGCCAACAAACCGCGCCCCGACGGCGGCCTCGGCCTCGATATCTCAAAAAGCGTGCTGCAGCGCTTCCATGCCAAGGTAGCCCTGCTCGACACCATCAACTCCAGGCTCCCCGCCGACAAGAAAATCTCTCTCGCGCTGTTCGAAACCCTCGCGCAGCGCCAGATCGATTACCTCACCTCCGCCGCCGACAACAAAACCCTCGCCGAAGCCCACCAATCCATCCTCAACACTAGCTGCGACTTGGCCAGCACTGCGGATTCTCCCACCCAACTCGCCACCCTCCAGCGGCTCATCGACTTCCCAGCCCGCGCCGAAATCCGTTCCAACAAAGAAGAACGCGCCCAGGCCAAAGAACTCCGCGACGAAGAAATGCACGCCCACAAAATCAAAATGTCCGAACTTCACCACCAGCTCGCCGAGCGCAGCACCATCGTCCGCGAGAAGACTCTCGACTTCCAACGCGAGAAAGAAGCCACCCGCGACCTCAACTCAAAATTAAAAACTAAAAACTCAACACTCGCGCAGCGCGCGTTGCCTCCCGGCCACTACATCAACGAAGACGGCCGTCTCTGCGACAACCTCGGTCCCATCGCCCAAAACCTCCAGGAGATCAACGACCGCGTCCGCAAACAATTCGGCATCACCCCCGAAGAATCCGCCCGCCGCGCCGAACTCCGCAAAACCTGGAAAAATCCCAACATCCCCAAATACCTTCGCACCAACCCACAACCTTCAGCCGACGCCGTCCCCTCCACCAACGTCCCAAATCCATCAACCGGAGGGACGAACCCTGTGAGTCCCACTCCAAACGGGTGGTGCGACGCTGCTGCGGAGCTTTCGCGCGACGCGGCCAATGAAACCACGCCGAACGTAGCGCGGGCGTCCTCGCCTGCGAGTTACGGCACCGTCTCGGTGCCCGTCGGGCCATATGCAACCCACTCCGCCCCAGCAGACCCAAAACCGCTCTCATCTCCTCTCCCAGCAGGGGAGAGGCAGGGTGAGGGGTTCCGCGCGCACTCAAACAACGCCGCCCCAGCAAACCAAAACGCGCAGAACAACCCGCCCCAAAACAACCCTCTGCCCCCACTCATCACTCATCACCCATCACTCAAGACTTAAAAGACCGCGTCGACCGTTACACCATCGCCCGCATGCGCGAACACCTCGCCCACGATCAAAAATACACCCCCTGGCCCCACCGCCATTCACCACCTCTATACGTCACCCAACTCCGCCACTGCCCCTGCGGACACC
>DASVNK010000002.1:0-28572 GCA_036383895.1 Verrucomicrobiia bacterium
ATGGCCGGGAGGGAGAGGGCGCTGGGCGAGTTTTGAGTTTTTAGTGCTTAGTTTTGAGTTTTCGGCGGCGGCGCGGTTGGCTTCTTTCTCGCGTTGGAAGTCGAGGGTCTTCTCGCGGACGATGGTCTTGCGTTCGACGAGCTGGTGGTGGAGTTCGGACATTTTGATTTTGTGGGCGTGCATTTCTTCGTCGCGGAGTTCTTTGGCCTGGGCGCGTTCTTCTTTGTTGGCACGGATTTCGGCGCGGACGGGGAAGTCGACGAGGCGCTGGAGGGTGGCGAGTTGGGTGGGAGAATCCGCAGTGCTGGCCAAATCGCAGCTGGTGTTGAGGATGGATTGGTGGGCCTCGGCGAGGGTTTTGTTGTCGGCGGCGGAGGTGAGGTAATCGATCTGGCGCTGCGCGAGGGTTTCGAACAGCGCGAGAGAGATTTTCTTGTCGGTGGGGAGCTTGGCGTTGATGGCGTCGAGCAGGGCGACTTTGGCGTGGAAGCGCTGGAGCACGCTTTTTGAGATATTGAGGCCGAGGCCGCCTTCGGAGCGCGGTTTGTTGGCGCGTGCGAGGACGGGGTCGTATTCGCCGTGACGAATCCAGTCGGCGAGTTGTTCGCGATCGGCCTTGGAGAGGCTCGCGAGTTTGGGTTGGAGGCGTGGTTTTCTCATAGGTTTGGCGTTATTAAGCGTTATTGCAATGGGTTACGTGGGTAAAATGTAGAACGGGGTTACTCACCGCAGACCAGAACTGATAGTCGACGCGTCGCTTCGCGACGGGGGCACAGAGGGCACAGAGACGACAGAGCGTTCTGTTGAGTGAAGGATTGGGAGGGACGGAGTTGCCCGGGGTCCGAATCGACGATGTGGACGGAAAAGTTTCAGACTGGGACCGAGACGGTCCCGGAACTCGAGTCAGTACGGTTGAGCACTCGTGCGCTTCGCGCACACACCGAGACGGTCGCGCTACAGCGGTGTCACCTATCCCCGGAAAGGATGAAGGATAAGGTCTGAAGGCTAAACTTCGGAAAAGAACGGAGCGCCTCGCTGGTGCAGCGAAGCCCGTCCTCAACGAAGTGTCACCGGGGTCAGAGGGTCTGGAGGCGGGAGTGGCTTGAACTCCGGGCTTCAGGCACGCTGAACGTTTCGGTGACACAGAATATGTGTTCTGTGTCATGTAAAGAAGAATAGCTGGCGTGATGAGTTGTGTCTAGAGGATTTTTGCGATTGCTTCTAAGGTCAGGAAGTGGGCGGGTGGAAGAGTTGGACGTGCTTAAGCAGCTCGGGAGGAATAAAGCTGCGTATTCGTTTGAGGTTTGGTGTTCAGTTCGTCTTTGTGCGGGGGGACGGGTGATCGATTAGATCGCGCTGTAATTTCCGCCAGCGTTTGGCGTTGTTGGGCAGCTTTGCTTCGCCCATGAGCCAACACGAATTGAAGGTATCTCCAAACCAGCGACTGCTTAGCGCAGCTTGCGCAACGCGCGGGAAGAAAGTGTCGAAATGATGCTCTAAGATGTGTTCAAGAACGCAGGTAGCAATGGCCATGCGGGCATCGGCATGCCGACGGGAACCGTGCTTGAGCACCAAGGGCCAGATTTTCTCGGGACGCGACTTTGCGAATTCTCCGAGAGCAATCGCGGCCTGCCAGCGTGTGCGCTCGTTCCTGGACGCTAACTCGCGATCGATCTTCGCGAGAAAACGCGGCGAGCAGGTCATACAGAATTCAGAAGGTTGGGTGACGTAAGGACGTTTATTCCGGTGTTTGCAGTTTGTAGAGGGCGGCGGGGAGTGGCGGGTTGGGGTCGAAGTATTGGAAGAGGCCGCTGGCGGGGGCGATGTTGGTGGAGATGGTGATCCAGTCGAGGAGGTTGGTGGAGCGGTCGAGATAGTTGGTGGAGCCGGGGCGGGCGACGAAGTTGAGGGTGAGGCCGGTGTTGTTCAGGATGGGAGCGGAGGCGAAGCGGGCGCGGCCGTCGTTGGTGATGTGGACGGTATTCGTGGTGGTGCCGCCGCGGTCGTCGGTGATGGTGTAGGTGAATTGGTCGGGGACGGGGATGTTGTTTGCGTAGAAGAGGTGGGTGTCGCTGGTGGTGAGGGTGATGCCTTGAGTGGTGGTGAGAGCGAGGCTGGCGAGGTGGAGTGGGTCGCCGTCGGAGTCGGTCGCGCTTGCGAGGAGAGTTGCGATCGGGATTTCCAAGGTGGTCGGCGGGAAATTGGTGAGTGTGATTTCGTTGGCGATGGGGCGGCGGTTGACGGCGATGGTGCCGTTGGCGAGCAGGGTGTCGGTAAACCAGTTTAGGCCGGGGTTGAGCGGGGGCAGGATCATCGAGTCGAAAGTCCCTGTGTAGGACTGCGCTGAGAAATTAGTGAAAACCTCGCCTCCGAGCAGTGACGGACCGACATTTGTAATAACGAGCCTGCCGTCGTAGATCATTGTGCTGGTTGGGCAGATGAGTTGGTCAGCGATCGGCGAGCCGCCTGCGCGATGGATTTTAAGGAGAGTCGTGCCTTGCAAGGTAGGACTTTTGCTAAAGGTGAGGGATGCGAGCGTGAAAGAGTTTCCCGCTGTCACTGTCCCGGAGGGGTAAACCACCACATCTCCAGAGAGGATGCCGCCGGTACCGCCGAGGATTCCGCCTTCGACCGTAACATCGAACTCGTCACCATCCGGCCGAACATCGGTCGCGTCGATGAAGAGGGCACCTTCCTGAACGCTGGCAACGACGCGGGCAGGGTTCCTGATGAGACGAAGAGAGCCAGGGCCACGTTTAGTTAAATGGCCGTCGGCGATTTGAACATTGATGGAAATATCCACCTCTTGCGGACCGTTGCCGATGGTGAAATTGCAATTAGTGCCGCCCAGGCTGAATTGACCGAGGCCTGGAGTGTCGATCACGGTTACAATGTTGCCAGTGGTGTTGCCAAGCGGATTGAGGGTGACGTTCCCGGTAGCCTTAATAGAACCGGGCGAGCCAAGGTTTGGCACCGAGGGCAGTAGCCGAATCGTATCAAAGGTCAACGCGCCGCCGTTAAGAGTTAAGGTGCGCGTCAGGTCCACTTCGAGAGTGTGGACGTTCAGACTGCCGCCGCTGATTGTTACTGGGCCGGAGAATTGGGCGGAGATGGGGCCGGAGCGGGCGGTGTTTGGGAAGGAGGGGTTTGAGGCGTAGGTGGGGTCGTAATTGATGGTGAGTGAGCCGCCGGTGATGTTGAGGGCTTCGCGCATGTAAAGCTTGCGGATGTTGTGGGTGCCGGTGGAGAGGCTGACGGTGATGTTGGCATTGGTGCGTTCGAGAATGACGGTGTCGTTGCGGCCGGAGGTGACGCCGGTGCCGCTCGCGCCGGGGAGACGGGGAGTGGGGAGAGTTTGCGTGCCGATGGGGGTGACCTGACCGGGACCGGGGGCGGGCGCGATGGGTGTTTGGCCGCTGTTCCAATTGGCGAGTGTGCTCCAATCGCCGCTGCTGTCGGTCATCCAGACGGCGGGGACGAGTTGGTCTTTGAGGTATTCGAGGTCGCCGTTGAGGACGTTCACATCGAGATTGTTCGCGCCGTTGTTGAAACTTTGGAGCCGGGCGGTGCTGGCGTATTGCCAGAAGTCCCAGGGATTTGAGTCGCCGTAATCGTCCCAGGGGCCGTAGAAGCCGGCGTAAGTGTCTTTGGGATTTGTGTTTTGGACGTCGATGGAATTTGGGTTGGTTTGGTTGGGCCAGCGGGCGACCCATAGGATTGGATAGGCGGGAGCATAGACGCTGGGGGAATTAGCGGCGGGGCGGGCGAGTTGATCGCGGAGGGATTGAGAGGCGGGTTGAAGGATGTTGGCGGTGTAGTTGCCGTTGATGTAAATGCCGGGACGAATACCCATGCGTTCGAAAATGCGATTGGAAAAATCGACGGCGAACTGGGCCATTTCGTTGTCGGTGCGGATGCCGTCGCCGGCTTCGAGATCGTGAATGGGGACGAGGTAGCCGGGACGCATGAAGGGGCCGGCCATTTGGATGAAATGATCGGCTTCGTTCGCGCCGGAGTTGCGAATGCCGCCGGAGTTTGGTGTGCTCTCGATGACGTCCGGACGCGAGAAGTGATAGGGGCCGGCGTAAATGCCGGCGGCGGTGGCGCGGTTGATGTTCTGGATGAAGTAGGGATCGTCGTAACGTTGGGAAAGGGTGTTGTTGCCGGCGGTGTTGTTGGGATCGTTTTGATTGTAGAAACCGGTGGTGCCGCCGCGGCTGGAGCGAATGAAAACGAATTGGCGATTTTCGACGGTGCGGAGGTTGTTCCAGGTGGTTTGGGAGATGTTGCCTTGCCAGGCGGAGATATCGAGGCCGAGGAGGCGTTGCGCGTGGGACTGAGAGTGGAACGCAGTCGTTACGAAGAGGAATAAAATTAGGGGGCCGCGCACCGGGCGGAATATAACATGGGTTGGGAGTGAAGCACAACGGCCGGGTTGACCCTGGGGCCGTTATAGAATTGCAGCGCGCACGCGTTTAGCGCTTTTGTGTCTGTGCGCACGGTCTTCTGCTATTCGGTATCAAAGGGAGTGAGTTTCTTAATGCGGAAGAAGTGATGATGGTCTGGCGTGCCGAGGGGCCAGCGTAACGTGTAACCGCCAGACGAAGCGGTGAGCGCAGAATAAGCGGGAATCCAATCGTTGAGATTGGCGGCGGACTCAAGGCGATAACGATCGCCGTAGGAATTAGCAATGGCAGTAATGGATGGGGAAGGCCCTTGCTCAAAGCGGGTGAGCAGTTTTGTCGAAACAGGATCGAGCGTGGAGGTGGGATAAAAAAAACCGGTGAAGGGAGAGAGCTGGCAAAGCTGAATGGTGTAATGGGTGTCCGGTGCTAAGCCGCTGACGGTCCTGGTGAAGTCGGTAATGTCTGGGCCGGCGCAATCAGAGCCGAAAGTGCCACGCGGGAAAACCGAAAGGTGAAAAATATTGTTGCCCTCAGGATCTGGATCCCAAGCGACGGTAACGGAGCTTTCCGTGAGATTTAGAAGGCGAAGATTGCGACGATTTGTGGGAGATTGGCGAACTTGAAAAAAGGCGGCGACGGAATTGGGTTGTTCTCGATATATGGCGACAAAATCACGATTTGTGCTGGCAGAAACGTAGAGGCTTACGCCACCCGGGAACCCAAAGCTATTCGCGATTTCCGTGGTGGGAGTGCCATCCGTGCGCCGAAGCTGACCGTTCGCGAGGGCGATGTCCTGCTTGAGCACGTCGTTATTACTGTAACGAAATTGAGCGAAGGGTCCCGGGCGAATATCTGCGAGGTTAATTGACCCGTATGGAACTGGATATTTTATAAGGAATCTACCTGGCTCGCGGATAACCACTGGAGCGCCGTCGACATATTGGACGGCCTGTAAACCGGTCGCGAACAGGGCGCCGCCCTCGTAACGCAAGGGGCGATCGATGGGAGTAATAATTGGATCGGGAGTTGGATCGACGAGGGAAGAGCCATCCATGTAATTGCGGTCTTTGGTGACGGGGTTGTTGATGAGGGTGCCGTTGTGCCAGGAGAAATAATCTTCACGGTCATCGTAACGGCTATAACTTCCAGCCGGCAGATCGACCTCTCTGCGGCTGACTTTGTAAAGCCAGCGGCCGGCTTCGTTGTAAAGGATGGACCCGTCCGCATTGTAGAGGACGCCGCGCGGGCCAACGATTCGCTGGGTGGTTCCTGGGTAGACCCAATGGCTTTCGAGGCGCACGAAGTCGCTGCGCGGCCAGGCGTCCAGCAAAGGTTGCTCCTGCCCCGAAACCGTGAGCGGCTGGCAGTAGAGAAGAGTGCTGGTATTCGGTTCGACGTAGCCAAGGAAATCATTGGCATAGAACCAAACTTGAAAATCGCCGTGGGAATTAACGGTGACAATGGTGTGGTTGTCGGCATCGGATTGAGCCTGGACGATCGCAGTGTTCGTTTGATCGAAGATCATGTAATGAAGGCGGCTGAATTCGGCAGGTCTGGAAGAGGAGAGGTAGGTGCCGTAGATCGTGCCATTCGGGCGTGCGACGATGGCGCTGTGCAAAGCGAATGGCCCGAATGAGAAGAGGAGCAGAAGGGGCAGAGTGAAGCCGAGCGGCGGAATTGAGTGCTTCATTTGGTTTTTCAGAGATTGGTTTCTGAATTCATTTCGAGAATCGCATGCGTTTAATCCGTGTCGAAGGGGGTATTCACCGTAGGACGCGGGGGCGCCGTTCCGAAACGGTGCTCCGGCCGTATAGGAGAGAAAAATTCAGAGGCAATTGAAAATCGGCACGGTTACAGCTTGACCTCGGGGGCGGCCTTATAAAATAGTGGCGCGCCAGTGTTTTACACTTTTCATGTTTGCGCAGGTTAAAACGTTGTTTTCTAACGACATCGGGATCGATCTCGGGACGGCTAACTCATTGGTGTACGTACGAGATAGAGGAATTGTGCTGCGCGAGCCATCGGTGGTGGCGATCCAGGCCGGGACGACCAATGTGCTGGCGGTAGGCGAGGAAGCGAAGCGAATGTTGGGTCGGACACCCGGCAATATTGTCGCTATCCGGCCGATGAAAGATGGCGTTATTGCCGATTTCGAAATTACCGAGGCGATGTTGAGGCACTTTATCCAAAAAGTGCACAATCGGAAGTTGATCGCGCCGCGGGTGGTGGTGGCGGTGCCTTCGGGAATTACCGAGGTGGAAAAGCGCGCGGTGAAAGATAGCGCGACGCATGCGGGGGCGCGTGAAGTTTATTTGATTGAGCAACCGATGGCTTCGGCGATCGGGGTGGGTTTGCCGGTGCATGAGCCGGCAGGGAATATGATCGTGGATATTGGTGGCGGCACGTGCGAGATCGCGATTATTTCGCTGGCGGGGATTGTGTTCAGCCGCAGCTTGCGCGTGGGCGGGGATGAGTTTGATGACACGATCGTGGCGCACATGAAGCGCGCCTATAATTTAATGATCGGCGAACGGACTGCGGAGGAGATTAAAATCCGCATCGGTTCGGCCTTTCCGCTGGAACAAGAACTGACGATGGAAGTGAAGGGGCGCGACTTGAGCGCAGGACTTCCAAAGACAATTACAATTCGAAGCGAAGAGATACGCGAGGCTTTAAAGGAACCTCTGACGAGCATTCTCGAATCTGTGCGCATCACGCTGGAACGGTGCCCACCAGAACTTTCCGCCGATTTGATCGAGCGCGGGATAGTGATGGCGGGCGGCGGGGCGTTGCTGCGCGGGATCGATCGGCTGGTGGCGGAGGAGACGGGTTTGCCGGTGCATATTGCGGATGATCCGTTGACGGCAGTGGCTGAGGGGACGGGTCGCGTGTTGCAGGAGCTTTCGTTCCTTCGCCGGGTTGCTTCTTCCAGCAGGACGTAGTGGTGAGGTCATCGCCGGGGAAGCTCGGCAGGAGCCTCGCGCCACCTGAAAGGCTGAACGTCGTTCGCTCGATGGTTGATCGAGTGAGTCGATGATATTGAAGAGACCACATGTGATTGGTCTGGCGACTGCGATAGTGCTGGCACTGGTTTTTCTGAACCTGCCAACGCAAGTGTCGGCGCGCCTGAAGCTCACGTTGAGTTCGATTTTTCTTCCACTTTTTGGGCTTTCCCGCGCGGCTGATGCAACTGGCGATGCGACGAGTGTTCGGCTTTTGCCGAAATCGGTGATTGTGGCGGAGCTGGAGAAGTTGCGGACGGAGAATGAGCAGCTTCGGATCGAAGTGCAGCAGACGCGGGAGTTGGCGCGAGAGAATGGGGCGTTGCGGGATGCGGTTTCGTGGCAGAAGAAACTTCCGTGGAAAACGCGCGTGGCGCAGGTGGTGACGCGCGACCCGGAGAATTGGTGGCGGAGTTTGCAGATTAATTTGGGGAGCCGCGATGGGTTGGTGAAGGATCTGCCGGTGATCACGCCGTCTGGATTGGTGGGGCGAGTGCAGGAAGTGGGGCCGCATTATTCACGGGTGGTTTTGTTGGGCGATCCGCAATGTCCGGTGGCGGCGGTGGTGGATAATACAGCGCGCGATACGGGAATGATTTCGCCGGGTGAAGCGACGGTGCTGGATGAGTCGATTGTGGAGATGACGTATATCACGCGGCACAGCCAGGCGATTCCGGGGCAGAAAGTTTTTACGAGCGGGCTGGGTGGAATTTTTCCGAAAGGCATTCCGATCGGGCATATCACCGATACGAACAGCGTGGGGTACGGGCTGTATCTCGAGGCGCGGGTGAAGCTGACGGCGAACCTGCAGGAGTTGGAAGAAGTGTTTGTCTTGTTTCCATGAGCCGCGAAGTGCGACCAACGAATGGTGTGACGTTGCTGGTGTTTTTGCTCACTGGTTACGCGATCATTTTTGCGCAGGCGAAGCTGACGTTTTTCCGCGACTTCTTTGGCGCGCAGCCGAATTTGATTCCGGGGATGATCGTCTATGCAGCGATGGCGTTTCGGATGGAGACGACGATGTTGTGCGCGGGTGTGCTTGGGGTGCTGTTTGATTCGTTGTCGAGCAATGCGCTGGGGACTTCGATTTTGACGTATGCGGTGATTGGGCTGGGAGCATCGGGTTACCGCGAGTTGGTGCTTTCGGAGCAGTTCACGACGCATTGGGTGCTGGGTTTGTTGGCGAGCGGGTTCGCGCCGGTGATTGCGTATGGGGTGTTGCGGCTTTCGGGGATGATGCCGCTGGTTGGTGCGGGATCGATCTGGCAATGGGCGATTATGACTGCTGGCGGTGGAGTGGTTACTCCGCTATGGTTCCGAATCTTCAACCGGATGGATGAGGCCGTCCGGTACAAAGAAATTCCCGAATCGACTTTCCGGCCGGACCGTGAAATAGCGCGAGGCCGACACTAGATTTTTGAAGCGATGTTTGTAATCGACCAGGCGAGACGCAGCGACCCGAGACTACGGTTCTTGGGGCTGCTGGTTTGCGCCGGGTTCCTGGTGCTGCTGAGCGGGCTTTGGTACGTGCAGATCGTATCGTTCCGGAAGCACGAGAACAGCATGAAGGTGCAGTCGTTTCGGACGGTGCGGATACCGGCGGCGCGCGGGCGGATTTTGGATCGGAGCGGGAATGTGCTGGCGGATAATCAGCCGCGCTACAACGTGAAATTGTACCTGGAAGATATTCGGGCGCAGTTCACGCATGAGTACACCAATTCACTGAAGAAGCAGTTTGTGGCGAAGAATGGGCGGACGCCGAAGCAGTCGGAACGATGGGAATTGGAACGGTCGGCGCGTTACAATGTGGTGAGCAATATCGTGTGGCAGGTGAGTTCCGCGGTTTCACCGGTGCCGATGATTTTGAATTCGAATTTGTTTGAGCGGGCCTATCGCGAGCAGCGGGCGATACCGCTTTCGTTGGTGACAGATCTCACGCAGCAGCAGATTGCGTTGTTCCTGGAGAAAGCGTCGAACCTGCCGGGTGTGCAACTGGAGGTGGAGCCGTATCGATTCTATCCGCACGGTTCACTGGCGGCGCATGTGTTGGGGTTTACGCGGAAGGACCAGAAGATTGAGGATTTCGATGATAACGAGATTCGGTTCAATTATCCGATTGCGGTGGATGATGGGGTGACTGGAGTGGAGCAGGGGTTCAATGATGATTTGCTGGGGAAAGAGGGGGCGAAGGCGATCCTCGTGAACAACATCGGATATCGCGAAAGTGAGGAGACGTGGATTGAACCGTCGCCGGGCAAGAATGTGGTGCTGACGCTCGACATGGAGATTCAGAAGTCGGCCGAGCGAGCATTGGCGATGGCTGGGCCGGATACGCGCGGTGCGGTGGTGGTGATGAATGTGCGCAATGGTGATATCCTCGCGCTAGCGTCCGCGCCGACCTATGACTTGAACATGTTCGTGCGGTGGCGGGATTACTCGAAGGCGGAACAGGATCGAATGGAAGATCCGGTGTTGCGACCGCAGTATAACCGGGCGCTGCAGGGGTTTTATCATCCGGGATCGATTTTCAAAATTATTGTTGGGTTGGCGGCTTTTGAAGCGGGTGTGACGGATTTGAACTACGCGGTGCCGAATCCGGGATATTTCATGGTGGGAAAAAGGCAGATCGACGACAATAATGCACCGAAGGGCGGCAACTATGCGTTTATTGAAGCTTTCAAATACTCGGCGAACACGTACTTCCTTGATGTAGGGCTGAAGGCGGGAGTGGACCGCATTGTTGAAATGGGGAGGCGTTTTAATCTTGGAGAAAAGACGGGGATTGTGCAGCCGGAATTGGAAAAAGCCGGGTATTTTCCGGAAGTTGGCCAGCGCTCTAAACGTGAAGGGGGGCGATGGATGGAGGGAGATACTGCGAACCTTTGCATTGGGCAGGGTGAAATCATGGTGACACCGTTGCAAATGGCGTTGATGACGTCGGCGATTGCGAATGGGGGAACTTTGGTGCGGCCGAGGTTGGTGATGCAACTTGAGGACCAAGGGCAAAACAGTTTGCCGGAAGTGATGCCGCATCAGCCGAAGGAGCGAGATATAAATGTGAATCCGCAACATTTGGCGTGGGTGCGCCGGGCGATGCTGGAGGATGTGGAAGACCAGAAGGCTGGGACTGGTAAGGCGGCTTACGTTCCCGGGATGGGGATTTCGGGCAAGACGGGGACGGCGCAGATTCGCACACCGAAAGGGATCGATCACGTGGTTTGGTTTGTCTCTTTTGCGCCGTATGAGAATCCAAAATATGCGGTGGTGGTGATGGTGGAAGGTCACCGGATATCAGGCGGCGGTGTGGCCGCGCCGAAAGCCAAAGAGATTTACAAAACGATTCAGCAGTTGGAGCAGGATCGGCTCAAGCACATAGCGGTTCACTGATGCACGACGCGACGGCCACATTAAAAAAAGACCCGCGAATTGACTGGGTGATGCTCGGTGCGATTGCGGGGCTAATGCTGGTCGGGATCGCGTTTATTTTCAGTGCATCGACCGCGGCTGATCCCCACAGCCGGATTTGGGTGAAGCAGGCGATTTTCTATGGGGGCGGAATTGCGGCAGCGGTTTGTATTTGCCTGATTCCGTATGAGACGATTTCGCGGTTTGCCATGGTGGGATATTGGTTGTCGATCATCCTGCTGCTCTCCGTAATGTTTTTTGGTGTTTCGCGGTTTGGCGCGAAGCGTTGGATTGATTTGGGTTTCTTCCAGTTTCAACCTTCGGAATTTGCGAAGATCGCGATGATTTTTACGATGGCGAGTTTCATGAGCCGTTCGCCGGAGGAGTTGCGCGACCCGAGGCTGTTCATGAAGGCATTGGGTTTGATCATGCTGCCATTTATCCTTATCTTAAAGGAACCGGACCTGGGATCGGCCCTGGTGCTGTTCCCGATTGGGTTCGGAGTAATGTTGGTGGCCGGAGTGCCCATGAAATTTTTGCGGCGGTTTATTGGTGGAGTGTCGATCCTGATAGTTCTGCTCCTGATCGACATTCTGTTCGCGCCGCCGAGTTGGCAGATCAAATTGGAAGAATACCAGCGGCATCGGCTGCTGGTTTATTTCGGCCAGGATTTCGCGCCGAAGCATGCCTCTGAAGCGGACAAGCGGAAGATGCGGCAGCTCCAGAAGGACAAGAGCTACAATGTGGAGCAGGCTTTAATTTCTGTCGGGACAGGTGGACTGACCGGCAAAGGCTGGCGGCAAGGAACCCAGAATGCTTTGGGTTATCTACCGCGAGCTGTAGCGCATAACGACTTTATCTTCTCCGTAATTGCCGAGGAGAAAGGTTTTTTAGGCAGTGTGATGATCATCGGTTTGTATTCCGTGCTGATTTTCAGCGGAATCAGAATCGCCTACCAGGCACGCGATCGCCTGGGAAAATTATTGGCGGTGGGTGTCGTCACCATGCTTTTTACTCACATATTCATCAATATCGGCATGAACATACGCTTAATGCCTGTGACGGGTATACCATTGCCGCTGCTTAGTTACGGCGGATCTTCAGTGCTTTGCTCGCTGATCGCGATAGGTGTTTTGCAAAACGTCTATATCTATCGACGATCGTACTAAATATGAGCGAGAGAAATTTTTCCCGGCGGAAGGGACCTATGCGTTTCCGGCCGCCGGGCGGGATCAGTACCCCCAAAGCAGCGCAGGCCCGCGAGGACGTGGGTGCGAACAAGACTTCGAATGAGGAAGTTTTTGGTGTCAGTCAGCACGATGAAGAGATCGAGAAGGCTGAAAATTTAGCAGCCGGTTTGCCCGGGGAAACGCAAGCGACCGTGCCGCCCGAAGGCGAGAAGAAGCGGGATTATAAACGCGATTTTCGGGAGCCAAATCTGGAGGCGCCGCCGATTCACGAGCCTTTCGAAGACGAAGACGAGACGCGGGAATTTAAACCCGTACCCGTCGCGGACCAGCGGCCCGAGGGGATCGTGGAAACGATCCGCGCGGCGGCGAACAAGGTTGTGCGGAAAGTGCAGCGGCTAATCAAGCCGGTGCATCGCATCCACAAGGAAGTCGTCATCAACGCGGAGTCACTCGAGACGCGCGTAGCCGTGTTGGAAGATGGAAAACTGGAAGAATTCACCATCGAACGCACAAGCGACGAACGGCTGGTGGGGAGTATTTTTAAGGGCAAGGTGAAGAACCTTGAAGATGGGCTGAAGGCCGCATTCGTGGACATCGGTTTCGAGAAAAACGCATTTCTGCATTATTGGGACATCGTTCCAGCAACTTTTGACAGCGGCGTGGAAGTGGTGGAACGGGAAGGGCGACGCCGCGAGAAACCGCGCATCACGCAGAAAGACATTCCGCGGCTGTATCCGCCCGGGAGCGAGATTATTATTCAAGTGACCAAGGGGCCGATTGGGACCAAGGGCCCGCGCGTCACGACGAATCTGGCGCTGCCGGGCCGGTACCTGGTGTTGCTGCCGAATTCAGACCAGAGCGGTATTTCGCGGAAGATTGAAAACCCTGAAGAGCGTCAGCGCCTGAAGAAGATTGTTCGGGAGCTAAGCATTCCCGAAGGGATGGGCGTGATCATCCGGACGGTGGGCGAAGGGCAGCAGGCGCGTTATTTCGTGCGCGACCTGGCGTTGTTGTTGGAGGAATGGCATGGGATCCAGGAACGGATCAATAAACAGCCTCCGGCAACTTGCGTGTTCCAGGAACCGGATTTGATCGAACGCACGGTGCGCGACTTCCTTACGGAAGATGTCGAACGGATCGTGATCGACAACAATCGGCAGTTCGAGCGGATCAAGGACATGATCAGCCGTATCTCGCGTCGTTCAATTGATAAGGTGAAGTTTTACGGCGAACACCAGCCGCTCTTCGATCGCTTTAATATCACCCGGCAATTGGAGACCGCGTTCTCGCGGCAGGTGCATTTGAAGAGTGGTGGTTACATCGTCATCGATGAGACGGAGGCTCTCGTCGCCATCGACGTGAACACCGGACGCCACAAGAGCAGCGCGCGCGACCAGGATTCAACGATTTTGCGGGTGAACATGGAGGCGGCGGAAGAAATCGCGCGGCAACTTCGCTTGCGGAACATGGGCGGTTTGATCGTGCTGGACTTCATCGACATGAAGCAGCGGCGCGACCAGGCGCAGGTTTACAACAAACTGCGCGAGGGGTTGCGTCGCGACAAAGCCAAGACGCATGTGCTGCCGATCTCCCAGCTTGGGTTGCTCGAAATGACGCGGCAACGCCACTCGGAAAGCGTGCGCGCGGCGGTTTACGACGATTGTCCGTACTGCAAAGGGCGCGGCAAGGTGAAGAGCGCACTGACCATGAGCGTGGAAATTCAACGGAAGCTCAGCGAGATTCTGAAGCGGCGTCAGCGTGACGAAACGGACTTCCAATTACGCATTGTGGTGAATCCGACCGTGCTCGATCGTTTGCAAACGGAAGACGAAAAACTCATTGTTGAGTTGGAGAAGCGCTACTTCGGGAAGCTCTCCTTCCGCAAGGATCCTTCATTCCACTCGGAGCAATTCAAGATCATCAACGTCGCGACGAACGAAGAACTCGCCAGCGTCGGGATCTAAACCGAACTGAAAGACTCTCGCAAGGCGCAGTCGATGGACTGCGCCTCTTGCTTATTGCATCGGGAGCAGCAAATCGAGCTTCTCGGTGCCTCGTTGCACTCGCGCTTTCAGTTTTGCTCCGGGAGCATGTTTTGCGAGCAGGTGACCGATGAGCGCGCTCTCCGTGATGCGATCGGTGATGCCATCAATCTCGACGAGAATATCTCCCTTTCGAAAGCCTGCTTTCTTGGCGGCGGCATGTTCGCCGTACTCGCCGACGTGTTCGGCGAAAAGTGCGAGTTGGTGTTTGGAGAGATTTTGCTTCGCACGGTCTTCATCCGGCAGATCCTTGAGTAGCATTCCACCAGTAGCCATCGCGCGCATGGCCCAGGTGCCGACGCGGCGGGAGATATCTGACTTCGAGCGCCAACCGGCGGGTAATTCGAGTTTGAGAGTTTTGTCGGAGCCGTCGCGCTGAACCTTCGCGTTGAGGGTGGTTCGAGTATCGGAGTTGTGCAGAATCCAGGCAAGGTCGGCTTCGGAGATGATGGGCTGCCCCGCGAGTTCCAGGATTTCATCGCCGGGCAAGAATCCCGCTTTTTCACCGGGCCAGCCTTCAGCAACGCGCATGACGCGCGTGGGGAACTGCGGGAAGAAAGTTAATCCGATCGTTTCGGGCGAAGGCATGGGGTAGACCCACTTTTCAGGAATACTTTCCTTTTTCTCGCGATGCATGGCGCGGATGGCGTCGCTTACTTGATGGCAGTGAACGCAGCTTTGGACGACTTTGCCTTCCCAATCCAGCTCACGTTTATATTTGCCGGCGAGTTGCGGGAGTTGGAGCGGATCGTTGACGGGCATCGGAACGCCCTGTTTGCCGCGGAGGGAGTCTTTGTTTGACGGGTAATTGGCGTGAAGTTTCAACGCGCCATCGAGGGCTGCTTTGTAACTTGCGGTGGAACCCTCGGCTGAGTTCTTCTGATGCATCCAGGAACCGAAGCGGCCGTAGACGGTGCCGTCTCCATTGAAAAAAATGGTTGAGAAGGAAAGATCGTAGTCGAATTGAAACAGCGAGAGGTCGAGAGCGTTGGCGTTGATAACGCGAACGCAGACGAATTTGTCGAGGAGGGGCTGGAGTTCAGATTGCGCGAGGATATTGGCATCGATGCCCGCGCACGCAAGACAGGGAACGCAGCGCAAGACGACGAGGAGCGGTTTTCCAGTGCGCTTTGATTCTGCGAAGCCCTTTTTCCAGTCGTTGTAGATCCAGCGGTCGTTGGATTGCATTTGCGCGCGATCGTTGAGGACCGCGCCCTGGCGATCTTTGACGGTCTCGGCGGTTAGCTGGGCTTGGGAAATTGTGAGAAACGCGGCGGACAGAAGTAGTTTCGCAAACGGGAATTTCACGCCGCCATTTTGCTGCGAAGCGTGGAGCAGGGCAAAAGAAAAAGGCGCGTTTGAGACGCGCCTTTGAGAGTCACTTGTGACGCGTAATTATGGCAGATCGGTCGCCCCCATGAGGAAGCGATCGCATTCGCGAGCGGCGGCGCGGCCTTCGTTGAAGGCCCAGACGACGAGGCTTTGGCCGCGGCGGGCGTCGCCGGCGGCGAAGACTTTGGCAACGTTCGTTTGGAACTTGCCGTAGTCCGCTTTGACATTGGTGCGTGGGTCGCGTTCGACGCCGAGCGCTTCGAGGAGCGGCTGTTCCGGCCCAAGGAAACCCATCGCGAGGAGAACGAGCTGAGCAGGACGGATTTTTTCTGTCCCGGGAACTTCTTTCGGGACGAAGCGGCCCTGGTCGTCTTTGCCCCACTCGATTTCGACGGTGTGAACTTCTTTGACGTGGCCGTTTTCGTCGCCGACGAATTTCTTCGCGGTGGTGAGATAGACGCGCGGGTCGTTGCCGAAGACAGCGGCGGCTTCTTCCTGGCCGTAATCAAGGCGATAAACCTTGGGCCATTCAGGCCATGGATTGTCTTTCGCGCGCTCCATGGGAGGGCGGGGGAGAATCTCGAGTTGAACGAGGCTCGTGCAGCCGTGGCGCATGGAGGTGCCAACGCAATCGGTGCCGGTATCGCCACCGCCGATCACAACGACGTCCTTACCTTTCGCGGTAATGAAATTGCCGTTCCACTTCTGGTCGAGGAGCGACTTGGTGTTGTGGTGCAGGAATTCCATCGCGAAATGGATTCCTTTCAGGTTGCGGCCTTCGATAGGGAGGTCGCGGCCTTTGGTTGCGCCAGTGCAGAGGACGATGGCGTCGAAGTCGCTGAGGAGCTGCTGGGCTGAAATATCTTTGCCAACTTCGGTATTGGTCTTGAAGGTCACGCCCTCATTGGCCATGAGATCGACGCGGCGCTGCACGAGCGCTTTGTCGAGTTTCATGTTGGGAATTCCATACATGAGCAGGCCACCGACGCGATCGGCGCGTTCGAAAACCGTGACGGTGTGGCCGGCTTTGTTGAGTTGGGCGGCGGCGCAGAGGCCCGCAGGGCCCGAACCAATGACGGCGACCTTCTTTCCGGTCCGTTGGGCAGGAGGTTCGGCAGTGATCCAGCCTTCATCCCAACCGCGATCGGCGATGGAGGCTTCGATGTTCTTGATCGTGACCGGCGGCGAATGAATGCCGAGGACGCAGGACCCTTCGCAGGGTGCAGGGCAGACGCGGCCGGTGAACTCGGGGAAATTGTTCGTTTTGTGGAGGCGTTCGAGCGCTTCGTGCCAGAGGCCGCGGTAAACGAGGTCGTTCCACTCGGGAATCAGGTTGTTGATGGGGCAGCCGCTGGCCATTCCGCTGATGAGCTGGCCGGTGTGGCAGAACGGAATGCCGCAATCCATGCAGCGCGCGCCCTGCGTGCGGAGTTTGTCCTCCGGCATGTGGAAGTGGAACTCGTTCCAGTCCTTGATGCGCTCCACGGCTGAACGGTCCAGCGGTATTTCGCGCAAATATTCGATGAATCCAGTGGGTTTACCCATTTTCTACAATTCTGATTAGGGAAAGACTACGAACGGCGGGCGATCGCTCCACCGGTCCGGCGCGCTCTGGCAGGTATGCGCATAAGGGCGCGGAATAATAATGGATGCGTGCGGCAGTTCAATGATTTATTTGGACTGCCGCCGCGAATTGAATGCAGCGATCGAGGTCAACCACCCCCCACGCGGGAGGCGTCTTTGGCGTTTTCTTCGAAAGCGGCCATGATGGCGTCTTCGCCGCTGAGGCCGGCGGCGGTGACGCGCTTGAAGGCTTCGAGGACACGCTTGTAATCCCTGGGCATCACCTTCACGAATTTTGGCAGCGCCGTGCTCCAGTTTTGCAGGACGGCGGCAGCCTTGGTGCTTTGGGTGTATTTCTGATGATTCTCGATCAACTGGCGGATCTGCTGAATTTCTTCAGGGTCTTCGAATTTTTCGAGGGCGACCATCTGCAGGTTGCAGTTTTTGTGGAAGGTGCCGTCTTCATCCAGGATGTAAGCGATACCGCCGGACATGCCCGCTGCGAAGTTGCGGCCGGTTTTGCCGAGAATGACGACTCGGCCGCCGGTCATGTATTCGCAACCGTGATCGCCGACCGATTCCACGACGGTGTTCACGCCGGAATTGCGGACGCAAAAACGTTCGCCAGCCATGCCACGGAAATAAGCTTCGCCGCTGGTCGCGCCGTAGAGGGCGACGTTGCCGATGATCATGTTCTGCTCGGCGACGAAGGTGGAACCGGCGGGTGGATGGATGATGATCTTGCCGCCGGAAAGGCCTTTGCCGACGTAGTCGTTGGCGTCGCCTTCGAGGGTGAGGGTCATACCCTTTGGAACGAACGCGCCGAAGCTTTGGCCTGCTGAACCTTTAAAGTTCAGGCGGATGGTGTCTTCGGGCAGACCTTGTGCGCCGTATTTCTTGCTGACATGGCTGCCCAGGATCGTGCCAACGACGCGGTTGACGTTCTTGATCGGCAGGTTCGCGATGACCTTTTCACCTTTCTCGAGCGCGGGTTTGGCGAGCGGAACGAGGGTGGTGACGTCGAGCGAGTCCTGGATGCCGTGATCCTGCGGGATTTGCGCGAAACGGCCGACTTCAGGGCCGACATTCGGTTGATAAAGGATTCGCGAGTAATCCAAGCCACGCGCTTTGTAGTGGGCGAGCGCTTTGCGGATTTCGAGAATATCGGTGCGACCAACCATCTCGGGGATGGAGCGGAAGCCGAGTTGGGCCATGATTTCGCGAACTTCCTGCGCGATGAACTTCATGAAATTCACAGCGTGTGCGGGATCGCCGGTGAATTTCTTGCGGAGTTCGGGATCCTGCGTGGCGACGCCGACCGGGCAGGTGTTCAGATGGCAAACTCGCATCATGATGCAACCGAGCGCCACGAGCGGGGCCGTGGCGAATCCGAATTCTTCGGCGCCGAGCAATGCGGCGATAACGACATCGCGACCGGTTTTTAATTGGCCGTCAGTTTCCACCACGATGCGGCTGCGGAGGTTATTGAGCAGCAGAGTTTGGTGAGTTTCGGCGAGGCCGAGCTCCCAAGGGATGCCAGCGTGCTTGATGCTGGTTTGCGGCGAAGCGCCCGTCCCGCCATCGTATCCGCTAATCAGGACAACGTCGGCGTGTGCTTTGGCAACGCCAGCGGCGATGGTGCCGACGCCGACCTCGGCGACGAGCTTCACGCTGATGCGGGCGTCTGGATTGGAGTTTTTAAGGTCGTGAATCAACTCCGCGAGATCTTCGATGGAGTAGATGTCATGGTGGGGCGGGGGAGAGATGAGGCCCACGCCCGGCGTCGAAAGACGCACTTTCGCAATCCACGGATAGACCTTGCCGCCCGGAAGCTGGCCGCCTTCCCCGGGCTTGGCGCCCTGGGCCATCTTGATCTGCAGTTCGCGCGCGCTGACGAGATATTCGCTGGTGACGCCGAAACGGCCGGAAGCGACCTGTTTGATCGCGCTGTTTCGTGAATCGCCGTTTTCGTCTTTGATGTAGCGGGCGGGATCTTCGCCGCCTTCGCCGGTGTTGCTCTTGCCGCCGAGGCGGTTCATCGCAATCGCGAGGGACTCGTGCGCTTCCTTGCTGATCGAGCCGTAGGACATCGCGCCGGTTTTGAAGCGCTTGACGATGGATTCGACTGATTCGACTTCCTCGATGGGAATGCTCTTGCCGGGCTTGAATTCGAGCAAGCCGCGCAATGTGCAGTGGCGTTTCGTTTGGTCGTCGACCAACGCCGAGTATTCCTTGAACGCTTTGTAATCCGCGGACCGGACGGCGCGTTGCAGTTTGTGAACCGTTTGCGGGCTGAACAGATGGACTTCGCCTTCGGCACGCCATTGATATTGGCCGCCGACTTCGAGCGTGTGACCATTCACCGGACGATCCGGGAAGGCGTGGTTGTGACGGGTGAGGACTTCCTGGGCGACGATATCGAGGCCGATGCCTTCAACGCGCGAGGCTGTCCAGGTGAAATATTTGTCGACCAGTTTCTGGTTGAGGCCAATTGCTTCGAAGATTTGCGCGCCGCGATAACTTTGAATCGTGGAGATGCCCATCTTCGAGATGACTTTCACCACGCCTTTGACAGCCGCTTTGGCGAAGTTTTTAACGGCTTCCTTGTGCTTAATGTCGCGCAGGAGGCCTTGCTTGATCATGTCATCCAGCGTCTCGAACGCCAGATATGGGTTGATCGCGCCCGCGCCGTAACCGATCAGCAGGGAGAAATGGTGCACTTCGCGCGGTTCGCCGCTTTCAAGCACCAGGCCCACGCGGGTGCGAGTGCCTTCGCGGATCAGATGATGGTGTAGCCCCGAAGTCGCAAGGAGGGCGGGAATCGGAGCGTTCTCTTTGTTGATGCCGCGGTCGGAGAGGATGATGATATTGTAACCATCCTTTACCGCCTGGCTCGCTTTCGCGAACAACTCTTCGAGCGCCTTTTCGAGTCCGCGTTCGCCTTCACTCGCCTTGAACAAGGTCGGCAACGTGATCGATTTGAAGCCAGGCTGCTTGATGTGCCGGATCTTTGCCAACTCCTCGTTCGTGAGGATCGGATTTTTCAGTTCCAGCAACCGGCAGCTCGCCGGTTCCGGCTTTAGCAAATTGCGTTCGGAACCAATCGTGGTCTCAGCCGAAGTGACGATTTCTTCGCGGATGCAATCGATCGGCGGGTTCGTGACCTGTGCGAACAACTGTTTGAAGTAGTTGTAAAGCAGTTGCGGTTTATCCGAGAGCACCGCGAGCGGCGTGTCCGTGCCCATCGAGCCAATCGCTTCCACCCCCGAGAGCGCCATCGGAGCCATGAGCAAACGCAAATCTTCGAACGTATATCCAAATGCCTGCTGCCGCTGAAGAACGGTTTCGTGGTCGGGGTGCGGCAGATCGGAGATGTCCGGCAACTTGCCTAATTCCAGCATGTGCTGGTCGAGCCACTGGCGATATGGATGCTCCTTGACGATGTTCTGCTTCAGTTCTTCGTCCGCGATGATGCGGCCGGCAGCAGTATCGATGAGGAACATGCGACCGGGTTGCAGGCGACCCTTTTCCAAAACGCGATCCGGCGGGACATCGAGCACGCCAACTTCCGACGCCATAATCACCAAATCGTCTTTCGTGACGTAATAGCGCGAAGGACGGAGGCCGTTGCGGTCGAGAATCGCGCCGATGATTGTGCCGTCGGTGAAGGCAATAGAGGCGGGGCCATCCCACGGCTCCATGAGGCAGCTATGATATTCATAGAACGCCTTCTTCTCGTCGCTCATCGTTTCGTGATTCGCCCACGGTTCGGGAATCATCATCATGACTGCGTGCGGGAGCGAACGGCCCGCGAGCACAAGTGCTTCGAGGCAGTTATCGAACATCGAAGAATCGGAACCGTCCGTGTCGATGACGGGAAGGATCTTCTTGATGTCGTCGCCGAAAAGATCGCTTTGGAAGAGCGATTCGCGCGCGTGCATCCAGTTGATGTTCCCGCGTAACGTGTTGATTTCGCCGTTGTGCGCGATGAAGCGATACGGATGCGACCGTTGCCAACTTGGGAAGGTATTCGTCGAGAAGCGGGAATGCACCAGGGCGAGCGCCGTCTCAACGTCATTGTCTGCCAGGTCCGGGTAATACTCATCCACCTGTTCAGACATCAGCATGCCTTTGTAGGCGATGGTGCGATACGAGAAGGTCGGCGAGTAAAACTGCGGATGATCCTTCTTCAGTTCGTGCGTCGCGCGGCAACGAATCACGTAGAGCTTACGTTCGAAAGCCAATGCGTCCTTGAGGGAAGCACTGCGCTTGACAAAAACCTGCCGAACAAAAGGCTCAGCTCCGCGCGCCACGCTACCAAGAGTTTCATTCCTGGTGGGAACAGTTCGCCAGCCGAGCAGTTCCTGGCCCTCCTCGCGGATCACCTTCTCGATGTGGGCTTCGCAGTCCTTGCGTTCCTGCGGATCGCGAGGGAGGAACAGCATGCCGACGCCGTATTCACCGAAGGCTGGAAGGTTAATGCTGTCCTTCGAGCAGACCTTGCGGAAGAACTTGTCCGGCATCTGCAAAAGGATGCCCGCGCCGTCGCCGGTGTTGACTTCGCAACCGCACGCGCCACGGTGGCGGAGGTTGATGAGAATGGTGAGCGCCTGACGAACGATTTCGTGAGAACGTTTGCCCTTGAAATTAACGACGAAGCCTACGCCGCAGGCATCGTGCTCAAACTGCGGATCGTAAAGGCCTTGCTTTGGCGGGAGGCCGAACCGCTCTGGCTGTTTTTTGGTCGTCCTGGCGATCTCAACGTTCATCTGTTTAAACGGTTACACCTAACTTTTCGCAGCCCTGTTATCAAATAAAATCTGGACTGCCTTGAAGACCTTTTGACCACGGACGACAGGTTTAGCACTTGCCCCGGCGGCTCACCCGCCGCTGATGCAGCCCAAACATCCCTGACGGCAGCGCGGGACCATCGCGGCGCGACGGAGGTAAACATCGAAATGGGGGCGTATTAGAAGGAACAGCCGAAATATGGACACACCGACCACTATCCACGTATCACTTACCACCCGCTTTGCCGTCTACTGCCTCTTGTGCGGCATCGCGGATCTTTAGTTGGACTCATCCAGCAATTCTTTGCGACGGGCTTGGAGGTCGGCGAGTTGGGCTGGGGTGGGTTTGGGGTAGGACATTTTGAGGCGGCGGAGGGTGTCGATGATGGTGCGGGAGATGATGAGGCGGGCGTTTTTCTTGTCGTCGGCGGGGATGATGTACCAGGGGCAATCGTTGGTGGAGGTGTGGCGGAAGCAGTCCTGGTAGGCGGCCATGTATTTGGGCCAGAGCTTGCGTTCGCGGAGGTCGCCGGAATCGAACTTCCAATTTTTCTCCTGTTTGTCGATGCGGGCGAGGAGGCGGTTCTTCTGCTCTTCGCGGGAGAGGTGGAGGAAGAATTTGATGATGCGGGTGCCGTTGTGGTGGAGATGGCGTTCGTGCTCGCGGATGGAACGGAAGCGCCAGTCCCAGATGCTTTCGTGGTCGCGATGTTCTTCGGGAATGTTCTGGGCTTTGAGGATTTCGGGATGGACGCGGACGATGAGGACTTCCTCGTAATAGGAGCGATTGAAAATGCCGATGCGGCCGCGCTCAGGCAGGGCGCGGGTGGTGCGCCAAAGGAAATCGTGGTCGAGTTCTTCCGCACTGGGATGTTTGAAGCTGTAGACCTGGCAACCTTGCGGGTTGATGCCGGACATGACGTGCTTGATCGCGCCGTCTTTGCCGGCGGCATCCATGGCCTGGAAGATCAGGAGGAGCGAATAGCGGTTGTGCGCGTAGAGGAGTTCCTGGAGTTCAGCGAGTTCGTCGGTGTGTTGGGCGAGGAGAGATTTGTATTCGTCTTTGGATTTGTAGAAAGGATCAATGCGGGTTTGCCATTTTTTAAGGTCGATCTTTTTGTCCTCACGGACGCGGAATTTTTCTGGATCGATTTTCATGCGGCGAATTCAACAGGTGAGTGGTTAAAGAGTTTGACCTTTGCCGATCGCATAAAGGTTTTTATCGGTGCGAATGAAAAAGCGGCCGTTAGAGAGGGCGTGCGTCGCGTAAGAGAATTCGTTGAGTTCGTTTCTGGCGACTTGCTGGAACCCTTCGGGTGAAGCGCGGAAGATGGTGGTGACCCCTTTGTCGTTGGTGGCGTAGATGAGGCCATCGGCGAGGAGGAGAGAGGCGCGGAAACGGCCGCCGAGGCGTTCGCTCCATTTTGGTTCGCCGTCCTTTGCGTCGAAGCAGAGCATCATGCCTTCGTCGAGGATGCTGTAGAAATGGCCGTTGTGATAGACGGGCGAGGGGACGTAGGTGGCCTGCCGCGACATTTTCCAGGCGACTTTGGTTTCGGTGACGTCGCCGGAGCCGTCGGTGCGGATGGCCATGCGGCTGCGGTTTGGGTAGCCGGAGGTGACGAAGAGGAGGTCGCTGCCGTAAGAGAGGCCGGCGACCGAGACGTCGCTGGGGCCTTTGCACCACCAGAGTTGCTTACCGGTGGCTGGATCGTAGCTGGCGGTTTCATCGCTGCCGGAGACGAGGAGTTGCTCGCGGCCATCGTTGATGAGAAGCGGGGGAATGTGGGAAATGCGCTGGCGTTTCGGCTCGGTTTTCCAGCGAATCGCACCGGATTTTTTATCGAAGGCAATGGTGGCGGCTTCGCCTTCCTGGCGGCAGTCGAGAATCACGAAGTCTTTGTAGAAGATGGGCGAGTAGCTGTAGCCGTGTTCGCCGCTGAACTTCAGCGGTTGGGAGGACCATTGCAGTTTGCCTTCGAAGTTGTAGGAGCGGATATCGACCTTGTCACCGACCTGGAAGGAAGTGATGACGCTCTGGCCATCAGTCGCTGGAGTGGAAGAGGCGGAACTGTTCTCGCGATGCATGGCTTCCTTCTCGGAGGTGGCGACGACGGTTTGCCAGGCGATTTTACCGGACGTTGCGTCAAGTTTCATGAGAACGCGGTCGCCGTTTTCGAGCGCGCTGGTGAGGAAGATGTCGTTGTTCCAGATGATGGGCGAGGAGTGGCCTTCGCCGGGGAGCGGAGTTTTCCAGGTGACGTTGTTGGTTTGGGACCATTGTGTGGGAGGATTGGGTTCGGCGCTGGTGCCGTCGCCGCGCGGGCCGCGGAATTGGGGCCAATTCTCGGCGCGGGCAGTCAATGCGCAAACGAACGTGAGAGCGATCACTCCATGGCGGAACATGGAGTTAGAATATGGAGGAAGCGGCCGGGCGCAAGACCAGCACCGCGCTATCCACTATTTCGTTTGTTGCCGCGGATCTACTTTGAGGGATTCAAGGTAGGCGATTAAATCGGCGAATTCTTCGAGGGAGAGGCCGAGGTGGAGGCCGTCCGGCATGAGGGAGAGCTGGCTGGCATGGCGGGAGGTGATTTTGGTTTTGGGGAAGGTTTGGAGTTTGGCGTTGGCGGTGAGGATGGTGAGGGAATCGGCGGATTCAGCTTTGATAAGGCCGGCGAAGTTTTCATCTTCGGAAGTTTCGATGAGGACTTGCTGATAACCTTCGCGGACCGATTGGCTCGGATTAACGATGTGTTCGATGAGGGCGTCGCGCGGGAATTGCGCGCCGATGGTCGTCATGTCCGGACCGACGGCGTGTCCTTCGCCGGCGACGGTGTGGCAACGAATGCAGGCCACGCCGGATTCGTTGAAGAAGAGGCGGCGGCCGCGGGTGGTGTCACCTTTGTTTTGCAGCGCGAATTGGACGTAGTCGGCGACGGTGGGAATCGTTTTTTCGCGGGTGATTAGCGTGACGTCGGGAACGTTTGGATAAAGTTTTTGGATTTCCGAAATTTGCATCGCGCGCATGGAGGGAAGGCGCGATCGGACAGCCGGGAGCGCGGCGTCGTGGAATTGCTCGAGGATTTTGCGGGCGCGATCGCGGGTAGTGGGATTCGCGTTGCCGAGGGCGTCGATGTAGACGTCAACTGCATTGGTATTCGGGATGCGGAGCAGAGCATCGAGCGCCGCTTCGCGGGTGGGCGCTTCGGTGTAAAGGGAGAGAAGTTTGGGGACGGCGCGGACGTCTTTGAATTCGGCGAGGGCGTTGGCGGCCTGGAGGTGGAGATCGGGTTGTGCGGGGAGATCGAAGAGGGAGAGGAGGGTTTTGGCGGCGTCGGGACCGCCGATTTTGCCGAGGGCGTTGATGGCGGCGGAACGAATGCGGAAGTCGGAGGAGTCGGTGGCGGCGGCGGTGATTGCGGGCAGGGCGTAGCCGTTTTGGAGTTGCGCGGAGGTGTTAATTGCTTCGAGTCGGAGGTCGGGAGGGGTGTTGGTGTTGGAGATCAGCGCGGCGATGTTGGTGAGGATTTCGGGCGATCTGGAGTGGCGTGCGAGAGTCAGCGCTTCTTTGGCAAGTTGCGGATTGGCACTTTGCAAAGCGGCGAGAACGACGGGGGCGGAGTTGGTGTCGTGGAAAACGGCGAGAGCGTGGAGGACTTCTTTGCGGAGTTCGGGGCGTTCGTCGCGTGTGTAAAGGTCGCGGAGATCGGGCGCGAGGGAGGTCTCGTGGTTTTCGGTTAAGGCGCGGACGGTGGCAAGGCGGAGTTCAGGAGCTTCAAAGAGGATCTTTCTGAAGGTGGTGAGGAGCGTTTCGGTTGCTTCCCACGGTTCGGTTTTCCTCGGCGCGGGAGCGAGTGCGGGATGATAGGCCCACCATTCACCTTTCCATTCGGGGTATTTGCGAATGAGGCCGGCACTCGCGGCGACGGCGGCTTCGCGCGCATGAAGGGGCGAAGCGTTGGTTGTAATGAGCGAAAGGAGTTCTTTAACGGCATTTGGATGGTATGCGTCACGCAGCGTATGTGCGATCGACTCGCGGATGGCAGCATCATCATTGAAGTATTGGCGAACAATAATTTGCCACGATGCAGGTCGAACGTGAGCGAGGCGCTTGAGCGCTTCAACGATGGCGAAGCGGGTGAACGGATCGGCTTCGCGTCTGGCGGCGAGCAGACCTGCGATTGAATTGGCGGGTTCTTTTGCGTGGCGGCCCAAGGCGGTGGCTGCGTGAAAACGAATTGAAGCATTGGTATCTTTGAGGAGCGGCTGGATCAGGCGGCGAGCGAAAGTGACTTCACTCAATCCGAGTTCGCGGACTTGCTGGCGCAGAATGGAGGCTTCTGATGAAAGAACCAGGCGAGTGGACGATTTACCGGGAATCGCGTGCTGCGCCCAAAGGGAATGCCAGTGGGCATATTCCGGAGCATTCGCGGGCACGCTCGGCATGGCCCTCCTCCGCGAAAGTTCGCGTTGCGCGGTGAGGCGAACGCTTCGGGATGGGTGAGCGAGCGCGTCCGAAAGTTGTTGATCGGTGGCTTCTGATTTTTTGCCGAGCGCAGTGGGGACATACCAGGCGGGTTTTGGTTTGCTAAAGGTTTCGCCGGTCCAGGTGAGTTTCCAGAGGCGGCCGACGGCAATGTTTTCCTTGGTGTCGCGATGTTGCCAGTCGCAGATGAGGATGCTTTTGCCGTCGTGAGAAGGGGCGATGCCGACGGGGCGGAAGGAGTCGGGCATTTCGGAGAAGAGTTCTTCGTGGCGGGCAACTTTGAAGGTGGCGCCGTCGCGTTCGAGGACGACGCGGATGATCTGGCGCTTGCCGAAATCGGCGAGGAAAAGGTTGTCGTGATATTCGGGCGGGAGCGCGTCTTCGGTGTTCGCGAACGTGCCGGTAGCCGCGCCGCCGCCGAAGTCGTGCATCATCCAGAGAGTGTAGGGACGGCGCGGGATGAAGTGATGCGGGTAACCGTAGAAGCCGCCATCAACCATGTGCGTGAGGCGGCCCATCCAGTCGTGTTCGTCGGTGTTATCGTATGTGAAGATTTCGTCTTCGCTGGTGATCGCGACGTCGAGGATGTTGCGGACGCCGGTGGCGAAAACTTCCGCGCCGGTGCCGTCGGGTTTGATTCGCAGGATGCCGCCGCCATGAAGATTTATTGTGCGGCCGTCTTTGGTTTTGGCGTTGTAAATGCCTTTGTCGCCGACGGCCATGTAGAAGTAGCCGTCCATCGCGAGTTTGAAGTTGGCGGGGACATGGTCATTCCAATCGAGCGCCCACGGATTTGGATTCGTGCTTTCGATAAGGTCTTCGGGCTCGGTGCCGGTATCGCCGGAATCCTTGAAGACGGTGAAGCGCGGGTTGTGCAGGACGTAAACTTTGCCTTCGAGATATTGCAGGCCGAAGACAGCGTAGAGGTTCGTGGCGAAAACGGTGCGACGGCCATCTGGATGGAAAACGATAATGCGCCCGTGGGAGGCGTTCGCGGGCGCGGAGATGTCCATGGGATCTTCAGCAACGAGGATGCGGCCATCGGGAGCGGCGCAAACGACGGATGGGTGGCGGACATCCGGCGAGGAGGCGATGAGTTCGAGCTTCCACGGCGCGCGGGCTTTGGGCGCGTCGTTGGTCGCCGCGAAAGAGGGCGCGAGCAGAAGCGCGAGCAACAGGAGAAATTGCGGTTTCACGAGAATGAATAGGAATTTAGGTCTTGAGACAGCGGAGGGAAGCGGAAAGTTCAGCCCAGGCGTGTGCCTTCGGCGTTGAAGAAGAGAACGCCCGAGGGTTCGAGAGAGAATTCGAGGTCGTTACCTTCGGCCAGAATTGTATCCGGTGGGATAGATGCGCGGAGTTGGACGCCTTCGGTTGAAATGAGTGCTGAAGTGCTCCAGCCAGTTTGCGTTAGTTCGACGATTTTTCCACGCATTGGGCCGTTTGCGCGAATTGCAGCCGGGCGGATGACGCAGATGGTTTTTCCCGTGTGGCGCAGGTTCGTGGGGATGGAAAAATTAGCGTTACTTGCGCGAAAAGTGCTTTCCGCCCATTGGCCGTTCAGAATGTTCGGGCGTTCCAGAGCGAAGAATTCGGCGACGAAGAGGTTTGCGGGATTAGCGTAAAGCTCGGAGGCGGCGCCGATTTGCTGGAGAGCGCCGGCGCGGACGATCGCGATGCGGTCGGCGATGGCGGCCGCTTCGGATTGGTCGTGAGTCACGTAGATGGTGGTGACGCGGAGTTGGCGCCGGACGCGCCTAATGGCGTCGCGGAGTTCGGCGCGGCTGGTGGGGTCGAGATTCGCGAGGGGCTCGTCCAGGAGGAGAAGTCTTGGTTCGGTGGCAAGTGCGCGCGCGAGGGAGACGCGTTGTTGCTGGCCGCCGGAGAGAGTTTCGGGTAGGCGCGGGAGGAGCTCGGTAAGGCCAAGCAAGTTGGCGAGGATTCGAATGCGTTCGTCTCGCTCTAAAGCGCTGACGCCGCGGAGTTTTGGTCCGAGGGAGATGTTTTGTTCGACGGTGAGTTGAGGAAGGAGCGCTGGATATTGGAAGGCGAAGCCGATATTGCGGTCTTTGGCGGGAGTTTGAAGGAGTGAGTTCGAGTCTATAGCGATTTCGCCGCTATCCGGTTTTTCGAGGCCGGCGATGATGCGGAGGAGAGTGGTTTTGCCGCAGCCGGACGGACCGAGGACGACTAGGAGTTCCTCGTCTTTTATCTCCAGGTTGAGGCAGTCCAGAGCGGTGACGCGGGCGCTCTTCGTGGAAAACGTCTTACTGAGATTCTCGATGCGCAGCCCGGGCATGCGAACTAGACCAGGCTTTCGAGGATCTGTTCTGCGGCGCGACGGGGATCTTTC
>DASVNK010000003.1:0-41716 GCA_036383895.1 Verrucomicrobiia bacterium
TGATTTCGCGGGTGCGGCCGACGTGGCCGACGACTGCGTCGAGGGTTTTGAGTCCGTTACCGGTGATGCAGAGCACGGCGGAATCGTTCGCGCCGATCTTGCCGGAAGCAATGAGTTTTTTCGCGACACCGACAGTCACGCCGCCAGCGGTTTCGGTGAAGATGCCTTCGCACTCAGCGAGGAGCTTCATGCCTTCGCGGATTTCGTCGTCGGTGACGTCATCGGACGCGCCGGTGGTTTCTTTCATGACTTTGAGGGCGTAGAAACCGTCGGCCGGAGTGCCGATGGCGAGCGATTTCGCGATGGTGTCCGGCTTGACCGGTTTGAAGAAATCCATGCCGGCTTTGTAGGCGGTGGAGATGGGGGAGCAGC
The DNA here is from genome assembly GCA_036383895.1 of Verrucomicrobiia bacterium. Taxonomy (GTDB): domain Bacteria; phylum Verrucomicrobiota; class Verrucomicrobiia; order Limisphaerales; family SXQI01; genus DASVNK01. Next base: position 373 of record DASVNK010000003.1, read on the forward strand.
CGGTGGCTTGCGCACCGTGGACTTTGTATTTGGTGTCGTCGACGAGGCCGAGCTTGGTGAGTTCCTGGTAGCTCTTGTGGATCTTGGTGAGGAGCGAGCCGGACGCCATGGGAACGACGGTGTGTTGCGGGAGTTTCCAACCGAGCTGTTCGGCGATTTCGAAGCCCATGCTCTTGGAACCTTCGGCGTAGTATGGGCGCATGTTCACGTTCACGAAAGCCCAGCCGAATTTGCCCGCGATTTCTGCGCAGAGGCGATTCACCTCGTCGTAATGGCCTTTGATGCCGATGACGTTCGCGCCGTAGACGAGGGAGTTGACGATTTTGCCTTGCTCGAGATCGGCGGGGATGAAGACGTAGGATTTGAGGCCGGCACTGGCGGCGTTCGCGGCGACGGAGTTGGCGAGGTTGCCGGTGGAAGCGCAGGCGACGGTGGTGAAACCGAGTTCGCGGGCGCGGCTGAGCGCGACGCTGACGACGCGGTCTTTGAAGGAGAGCGTGGGATAATTTACGGCGTCGTTCTTAATCCAAAGTTCGCGGATGCCGAGGCGGCGGGCGAGACGATCGGCCTTCACGATGGGCGTGAAACCGACTTGAGTGCCGACGGTGGGTTCCTGCGCGATGGGGAGGAGTTCGCGGTAACGCCACATGGTGCGGGGGCGTTTGTCGATTTCGGCGCGGGTGAGGCTGGTTTTGATTTTGGCGTAGTCGTAGGCGACTTCGAGGGGGCCGAAATCGAATTCGCAGACGTGGGTGGCCGCGAGGGGGTATTCGCGATTGCACTCGCGGCATTTGAGTGCCTTCATGAACCCGGTGTTTTTGTCCATTTTGTGCTCCGTAACTTTCGTTAAAACCTGCGAGGGTGGGCACAAAGTAAAATGCGCCGGCCGTTGAATGGAGCCATTGAGGGTGAGAAGATTCGAGAACCCGTGCGCGTCTTCTCATTTTTTCCCAACTGATTCAGTTGAGCTGGATTTGGCACCTGGTCACTCAAGCTCGCGCCTTGAGTCGGTTGCCGTGGTTTCGCCGGGCCAGTCCCTCCACCACTCTCAATGAGTCCGTTAATATCAACGGATGCGGATAGATTGATGGACCAGGTGGCGTGTGTCAAATGCAATTCTGCGCAATGAAAACGCAGTAGATGAAACGCCGCGAAACCAGTAGGATTGGTGCATGAGGATGATGCTTTTTGCGGTGGTGGTGGCGGGAGGATTGGCTGCGGCTTTGCATACCGCGGATAAGCCTGCGAAAGTGGGAGCGAAGGAGAACGACAAAGTGATCGCGACAAAAGAGACGAAGGCCGGGACTGTACAAGTGCGTTTGCTGGGGAAGGATGGGAAACCGACGGAGGTGCAATCGGTGGAGAAGGTTGTGAAGACAGATGCCGAATGGCAGAAGCAACTCACGCCGGAGCAGTATCGAATCGCGCGAGGAAAAGGGACAGAGCGGGCGTTTTGCGAGGGATTTCACGACCACAAGCAGGCGGGATACTACACCTGTATTTGTTGTGATCTGCCGCTGTTCACTTCGAACGCGAAATTTGATTCGGGAACGGGTTGGCCGAGTTTTTTCCAGCCGTTCGCGAAGGAGAATGTGGCGACGGTGACTGATTTAAGTCATGGGATGCGGCGGATTGAGGTTCTTTGCGCGCGATGCGATGCGCATCTGGGGCATGTGTTTGATGATGGCCCGAAACCTACTGGACTTCGTTACTGTATGAATTCGGCGTCGCTGGTGTTCAAGCCAGACGAGCACTTCGTGAAGAAGTAGCCAGCCGGAGCAGTCGCCTCGGCCCCGTTTCGGGAGCAGCAATCCGGAGTATATGTCCGGAAGGGTCTCACCTGATTGAACAGGGAGGGAGGCTTAAGTACGTTGCTGGCGTGGGAAAGGGTCTTAAATACGCCACCCGGGGCGCGGCTGCGTTTTTCATAGCGGCAACAGTTTTGCCCTTTCTGAAGTCGCGGCATTGGAGTGTTCGCGCGTTTGATTTTCCACGTTTACAGATTGCGTTCGGAGCAGGGCTTTGGTGCGCGGGGACGCTGGCGCGATGGAAGAAGTTGGAACGTGCGGATCAGCAGCTGCTCGGTTTAACGGCGGCGGCTTTGGGCACGCAACTTCTACAGATTCGTCCCTACACACGGTTCGCGCGGAAAGAGGTGATGGTGGGTGATGGAGAGGCGGATTTGCGAATCATTACCGCGAATGTTCTGCAGCAGAATCAGCGCACGGACGTTTACAAGGCGCTCTTCGAGGAACATCAGCCGGATATGATTCTGCTCACAGAGCCGAACGGTTGGTGGGCGAAGGAAATGGAATATTTGAAGTCGAGCTATCCCTACGTAGTGGAGCGTCCGCTGGAGAATACTTATGGGATGATTTTATATAGCCGGCTGGAATTCATCGAGCCGGAGTTGCGCTTTCTGGTGAAGGATGAAATTCCTTCAATCAAGACGCGGGTGCGGTTGAAAGATGGACGGGTGATTTGGTTGTATGCGGTGCATCCGGAACCGCCGGGATCGTTGAAGCCGGACAAAACGGTGCGGGGTTCGGGGCCGCGTGACGTGGAACTGCTGTTGCTGGCGGAGGAGTTGGAGAAATTGAAGGAACCGGTAGTGGTGGTGGGCGATTTCAATGATGTGGCGTGGTCGCATACCACGAGATTGTTTAAGCGATTGAGCCGATTGCTGGATCCGCGGCGAGGGCGCGGGATGTTCAATACGTTTCACGCGAATTATCCGCCGTTACGGTATCCGCTCGATCACCTCTTTCACTCCGAGCACATGGTGTTGATTGATTTCAAACGGCTGCCTTACACCGGGTCGGATCACTTTCCGATCTACGCGGGGTTGCAGCTGGCGCCTGAGGCGGCGGAGATCCAGGAGCAGGATCAGCCGAGCCGGAGCGACGAGAAGGAAGCTGAGGAAGTGATTGTGAAGGCGGAAACGGAGTGAGTTCAGCCCATGCCGGCGTACTCTTCGTCGGTGATGAGATCCTGGCCCATGAGGATGTAGTCGTGGGAGATCGCCTGCATGTCCTTGACGTAATTTTCGAGGCGGAACAACTGGCTGAAACCAAGATGACTGAACATCTTGATCGCGGCTTCCTGTTCGCCCACAAATTCTGCTTCGATCCGCTCGAGTCCGGTTTGACGGGCAATTTCGATCACTTCATTGAGCAAGGTGCGGGCGAGACCGCGTCCGCGAAAGTTGGGATGAACGTGGACACTGACACGGCCGATGTGGCGTTTCCAGCCGCCGAGTTGTTGATGCAAGGTGCAGATGCCGAGGAGTTGCGAGTCGTTGAGGCCGAGTAGTGGAAAATTGCGTTCAAGGTCTATGTTGCTGCACCAATCGTGGATTACCTCGCGTTCGGTGACTCGGTGTTTAATGAACAAAAGTTCGCGCGGAGGGATTTCAGAGAAGAACCGGAGGAGTCGGTCTTCATCATGCACTTCAAGCGGCCGCAACTGCACTTGGGGATCGCTGTCGAGCCCGGCCGGTTTGGGAAATTCGTCGAGGACAAACTCAAGCTCCATAATGGGTTTAGAGGCTGATGGTTCGAATCTGAGATTGCGCTTTTCGAACGGAGAAGCAATGCGGAAGATTGCTCTCCTCCCGACGAGTGATACGGGAAATGCTCAGGTGGGGTGACAAGGTTGCTGAGGGTACGAACACGGTGTTTACGTATGTGCCGCGACCAGTCCGCGGGCGTAAAGTGTGGCTGTGGAAAAGGAGCTGTCCATCCTGGTGCCTGTATATAACGAGCAAGGGAATATCGTGCCGATGGCGCGGGAAGTGCAGGCCGCGATGGCTGGAAGCGAGCTGGATTATGAGTTGGTTTTCGTGGATGACGGCAGTTCCGACGCGACGTGGAAGGAAATCGAGAAGGCGCGTGTGATGGAGCCGCGCGTGCGCGGGGTGAAGCATACAAGGAATGCGGGGCAAAGCGCGGCGTTGTGGACGGGAATACAAGCGACGGATTCGCCGCTGATTGCGACGTTAGATGGCGATCTGCAGAATGATCCGGCGGATTTGCCGATGCTGCTGCGCGCGCTGGAGGATTGCGATTTTGTTTGTGGCGTGCGGACGATACGGAACGATACATGGATTCGGAGAGTCAGTTCACGCGTGGCGCGCTGGGCGCGAAAGACCGCGTTGAAGGTCGATTTCCGGGATACGGGTTGCGCGATGCGCGTGTTTCGGCGAAGCGCGTTACACGGTATTTTTCCGTTCAATGGATTGCACCGGTTCATGCCGGTCCTGGTGCATGGCGCGGGCGCGCGCACGAAAGAAGTGCCGATCAATCATCGGGCGCGTGTTTCGGGAGTTTCGAAATACGGGCTGAACAACCGGCTGTGGCGGGGCATCGCGGATTTGTTCGCGATTGCGTGGTATCAGAAACGCCGGATCAACGACGTTCCTTACGTGGAACTAGAAGTGGAGCGGCCGGCACCAATCGAGCGTGAAGCCGCGTTGACGGTAGCTTAAGCGGGTTTAGCGAGGATCGACGGGGACGCCGTAAACTTCCGGATTCACGCGCTGCAAATCATCCAGCGGCAGCGGCCCTTGATAGGAGCGAATCGAATAGCTGCGCGTGGCATTGTCCGGATTGGTGCAGCCGGTGAAGAAGCCGCAAACGGTGAGCACAGCGATAATCCCTAAAATCTTTCTCATTCGTGATGAGACTGTTGTAGCGGGAATCCCGTTCAGTGGCAATGGCTGGGTGGAAAAAGTTAGCTGCCGCTCTCTTTGTTAAATTTGTCGTGCTTCTAAACTCGTGCTTGCGAATCGAGGACGCGGCTTTCATGTTTTCTCGGAGTGACCTTAGCGCAAGAGTTGGCTTCGGATATTCAGCCGTTCCTGGAAAGTGTCCCACCCGAAACGAAACGGCGTGGGCGCGAATACTTCGACTCGGGCCGCGTAACGAATTTGGATTGTATCCAACCAAATCGACGGTACACAGCGATTGTAGAAGGTGGGGAGTTTTACGCCGTAGATTTGCGCTTCCTGAAGTTTGGATGGTCGGGAAATTGCTCCTGCCCGATGGGGGTCGATTGCAAGCATGTCGTCGCCGCGCTCCTGGCATTGCGTGAAGCCGCGAAGATGGAGCCGGGAACGCAGGCGCGGCCCGGCAAGGGGCCAGCCAGGAAATCCCGGGAGGTCCTTCAGCCAGCGGCAACTGAACTTTATAACCGGGCGGTGAATCAGCTTGGGCGAAAACTGCGGAGAGACGAAGCGACCTACATAAGGCGCGTGCAGGCACATTATGGCACCGCGCGGATGCAGGGCGTGACCGAGTATATGCTACACGAAATTGCCGGTCCGACTTTCCTGTATCGGCCCGTCAATAGTTGGCAGAAACTTGAGTTGTGGCCCGAAACGCCCAGAAATGACTACATATTTTGGCTTTTCATCGCGCGTGAGTTGCGACGGCGCGAACTTCCCACACCGGAATTTCTCGAGGGCATCACGGATTTAAGTTTGATCGAAGACACGATCAAAAATTGGGCGCGCCAGAAGGAAATTACTTACTGGAGGAAGTGGTTCCAGAATTTCGACGGAGACGTCAAGGATGTCGATGCGCCCGTACTCGAGTTGCGTTGTGTGGTGCATGCCGAGGGGGCACGCCTGCAGTGGCGCATGAATTCGAGTGCTCCGTTCGCGGATCTTAAACAGGGCCAGGCGAAGAAGCTGGGAGAACAATTTAATGAAGGTAAGCTGACGATTGCACCTGAGTCGCTTTCGATTTGGACCGCGACGTATAAGCCCTGGCATTACGAAAGTTGGTGGGCGTTTGATTACGATGACGTGAACGCGCGCCGGGGGTTGGGTCGCCTTTTGCGCCTGGAGCTTGCGTCGGATCGCATTGTGGCGGCTGATGGCCAACCGATCGCGCGTGCTGCGGAACCGTTGCGGCTGGAATTGCGCCCGCCTTTGGAACGTGAGGGTGACTACGAATTGAAGCTTGCGACGCCGGACGGTTTACCAGCGCCACCAGTGCTTTGCGTGCTCGAAGGGCGACCAACTCTTTATTTAACAGAACGCTGCATTTTCGAGGGGCCTCCGGCTGACGCACTCGGCAAGGACACGAAAAAAGGCATTCCCGCCAGTGCGCTCGAAACGACGGATGGATTGCGATTTCTGCAGGCTGCGCGCGTGCCGTTGCCCGAGCACCTGCGGGAACGAATTCACAATATTCCGGTGCAAGTAACAATTACTTGCCAGTTGCAGGAGGTTTTTAAAGGCAGCGAGAGCGAAGATCTGGTGATGCGAGTCTCAGCGCACGCGACCGAAATGTCTGCGGAAACTTATACGCCGGATGGCTGGCGAGTGTTCGACTCCGCCTACAACAAACGACCAAAGAACGAGACGGGAACCGATGATTTGGTAATTTATGACCGCACAGCGCAACGGCGCGTTCCCAATTTGCTCGCGCCGCTTGGGTTGAAATGGAATTACAACGGCGAGTGGAGATTAAGGCTGAATAAAAAGACACCCGGGATGTTCGCAGAATGGCTTGCGACCGTGCCGCCGGAAATCGAGCTCATCCTGGACAAGCAACTCGCATCGTTACGTAACCAACCGGTGGCGGGAAAAGTTGCCCTCGATGTTTCAGAGGCGGGAATTGACTGGTTCGATCTGAAAATCGTGCTGAACGTCAGCGACACGACGTTGACGCAGGAAGAATTGAAACTTCTCCTTAACGCACGCGGCGGTTATGTGCGCCTTGGAAAGAAGGGGTGGCACCGCCTGCAATTCGATCTGACGCCGGAGGAAGATGGGCAACTGGCTCGGTTGGGGCTGAACCCGCGCGATTTTACCGCCGAGCCGCAGCGGTTGCACGCACTCCAGCTTGCGGATAATGCCGCGAAGAAGTTTCTCGCGCCGGAACGCTTTGAAAAAATTCAGCGGCGCGCGAGTGAATTGAAAACGCGCGTCACTCCGCCGCTTCCGGCATCGATTCGGGCGGAAATGCGGCCTTACCAGACGGATGGTTTTCATTTTCTTGCCTACCTTACCTCGAACCGCTTTGGCGGCGTGCTCGCGGATGACATGGGTTTGGGTAAAACTCTGCAAACGCTCGCGTGGCTGGCGTGGCTGCGAGAAACAGGAAGTCCCGCGGGTAACGCTCCTTCTTTGGTTGTCTGCCCGAAGTCGGTTGTGGACAACTGGCGAGCCGAAGCGGAGCGCTTTTATCCCGAACTACGCGTTCGGTTGTGGAGCGGCGAATCGAACAGCGGGTTTTCGGAATCGCGAAATTCCGCGGATTTGATCGTCATCAACTACTCGCAACTTCGGTCATTGTGGCCGCCGATAGCAAACTGGCCGTGGCTTGCTGTCGTTTTAGACGAAGCGCAGTACATCAAGAATCCCGATTCGCAGACGGCGCAGGTGGCGCGCTCGTTAATTGCGGAGCATCGATTGGCGCTTACGGGCACGCCGATCGAAAACCGGTTGCTGGATTTGTGGAGCATTTTTGGATTCGCGATGCCGGGCGTGCTAGGGAATCGCGCGCACTTTCTGCGGCGATTTGACGCGAAGGACGATCCGCTCGCGCGGCAGCGTTTGGCGGCGCGGGTTCGGCCTTTTTTGTTGCGGCGAACCAAGTCGCAGGTCGCGAAGGATCTGCCAGATCGAGTCGAAGAGGATTTGCTGTGCGAGATGGAAGGCGAACAGAAAACTCTCTACCGCGCTGAGATGAAACGCGCGCAACAAATCATTCTTGGTTTGAAATCCAGCCAGGAGTTGAACAAAGAGCGTTTCAATATTCTCACGTCACTTTTGCGATTGCGACAGATCTGCTGCCATCCTGCTCTGATCGATAACACCTTGCGCGACGCGGCAAGCTCGAAGTTGGGGGCGTTGGAAGACGTGATTGAGCCACTCATGGAAGAAGGGCACAAGGTTTTGGTCTTCTCCCAATTTGTTACGATGCTCCACATCCTGCGTGAGAAGATGGAGGAACGTAATTGGCCCTACTTTTATCTGGCGGGTGATACGGAAAACCGTGGTGAACTGGTGCGGGAATTTCAGGCAGCAAAGGGTGGCGCGGTTTTTTTGATTTCGCTGAAAGCGGGCGGATTTGGGTTGAACCTGACGGCTGCTTCTTACGTCGTGCTGTTTGATCCGTGGTGGAACCCGGCGGTCGAGAATCAGGCGATCGACCGCACTCATCGCATCGGGCAGACCAGCAAAGTGATGGCTTATCGTCTTTTGATGCGCGACAGCATCGAGCAAAAGATCCGCGCGCTGCAGAAACAGAAGGGAGCGCTGGCGGAGGACGTGCTGGGCGAGGAGCGGTTCGCGCAGAGCTTAACGCTGGACGATTTGCGATTCCTGTTCGCTGAGTAGAGTGGGGAATTTTTTACAAAAATGGAGCGAGCGAAGGGATTCGAACCCTCGACGTTCACCTTGGCAAGGTGATGCTCTACCAGACTGAGCTACGCTCGCTTCCGAAGAAGTGGGGATAGGCTAGCGTACTGAATTGAGTTTGCAAGCGGTACTTTTCTAAACGGCCATGGCGTGGGCGATGGTGTGGAACCAGGTGTCGTGGAGTTTGGTGAGCGGCCCAGTGTGGGTGGCTTTGGCCGTTTTGATGACGAGGTTTGCTCCAGTGACGGTGCCGAGTTTGGTGGCGGGGACGCCGGATTGTTTGGCGATGCTGAGGGCGCGTTCGGCGTTTTCGGGGGAAACGCTGATGATGATTCTCGATTGGGTTTCACCGAAGAGGAGGGCGTCGAGGCGCGTGTTGGTGACTGAGGAGAGGTCGATGTTCGCGCCAATGAGGCGCGGGGTTTCGCGGGCGATTTGGTGCGAGATGCAGGATTCGGCGAGGGCGACGGCGAGGCCGCCTTCACTGCAATCGTGCGCGCTTTTCACGAGGCCGGAGGTGATGACGCTGCGGGTAGTGTCGTGGAGACGTTTCTCTTTTTGGAGATCGATGCGCGGCGGGGTGCCGGTTTTTTGTTTGTGGATCACCTGGAGGTAGGCTGAACCGCCGAGGCCCTGAAGCGGATCGGCGGCGTCGATGATGTCGCCCAGGAGGATGATGACGTCGCCTTCGTCTTTGAAATATTGGGTGGTGATGTGTTCGCGTTTGGCGATTTGGCCGACAACCGCAACGGTGGGCGTGGGATCGATCGGACCACTGGGGTTTTGGTTGTAGAGACTGACGTTGCCGCCGGTGACGGGCGCTTCGAAAACGCGGCAGGCTTCGGCGAGACCTTCGACCGATTTGCGAAGTTGATAGAAAATTTCCGGATTGTGCGGGTTGCCGAAGTTGAGGTTATCGGTCGCGCCGAGCGGGACTGCCCCGGAACAGGCGAGATTGCGGCAGGCTTCAGCGACGGCGATTTTGCCGCCTTCGTATGGATCGAGATAAACGTAGGTGGCGTTGCAGTCGACTGACATCGCGATGAACTTCGAGATTGATTGCCCGTTTTGCGACGGTTGCGGGAGCGAATCGTTTTTGATGTGAACGACGGCCGCGTCTGAGCCAGGCGCGACGAGAGTGCCGGCGCGCACCATGTGGTCGTATTGTCGATAGACCCAATTCTTGGAAGAGATAGAGGGCCAGCTGAGGAGTGAGTTGAGGGCGGAGGTTGGATCCGTGCTGTCCGGAATGTTCGCGAGCGCGAAGGCGCGAACGGTTTTTAGATAGGCGGGTTCGCGGAACTCGCGTTGATAGACAGGCGCGTCGTTGGCGAGTTTGGCAGCGGGAATATCGGCCACGACTTTGCCGCCGTGTTTGACGACCATGCGTTCGGTGTCGGTGACGAAACCGACTTCGGCCCAGGGGAGATCCCATTTGTCGAAAATCTCCTGGACCTCTTTTTCGCGGCCGCGGTGGACGATGATGAGCATCCGTTCCTGGGATTCGCTGAGCATGATTTCGTAGGAGCTCATGTTCGGAGCGCGTTGCGGGACTTTATCGAGTTCGATCTCGATGCCGGTGCCGGCGCGGGCGGCGGTTTCGCAAGTGGAACAAGTGAGGCCGGCGGCGCCCATATCCTGAATGCCGGCGACTGCGCCGGTGGCGAGGAGTTCGAGGCAGGCTTCGAGGACGAGCTTCTCCATGAACGGATCGCCGACCTGGACGGCGCCGCGTTGTTGCTCGGCGGATTCTTCGGTGAGGTCTTGCGAGGCGAAAGCTGCGCCGGCGAGGCCGTCGCGACCCGTGGCGGGGCCGACATAAAAAACTGGATTGCCGATGCCTTTGGCTGCGCCGCGGGCGATTTGCTCGTGGCGAAGAACGCCGAGGGCGAAGGCGTTCACGAGCGGATTACCTTCGTAACATTTATCGAAATAGACTTCGCCCGCGACGGTGGGAATGCCGAAGCAATTTCCGTAATGCGCGATGCCGCCGACGACACCGGCGAAGAGGCGGCGGACTTCGGGGTTGGTGAGTTCGCCGAAGCGGAGAGAATTGAGGGCGCAGATCGGACGCGCGCCCATGGTGAAAATGTCGCGAATGATTCCGCCGACGCCGGTGGCTGCGCCCTGGAACGGTTCCACTGCGCTGGGGTGGTTGTGTGATTCGATTTTAAAGGCGATGGCGAGGCCGTCGCCGATGTCGATGATGCCGGCGTTTTCTTCGCCAGCGCCGACGAGAATTTTAGGCGATTTGGTCGGAAAGAGTTTCAGGACGGGGCGCGTGTTTTTGTAGGAGCAGTGTTCGCTCCACATCACGGAGAAGATGCCGAGCTCGGTGTAGCTCGGTTCGCGGCCGAGGATTTCCTTCACGCGGCCGTATTCGTCGGGCGTGAGGTTATGTTTTTGGACCAGTTCGGGCGTAATTGCAGGCTCAACCATCGAGAGTTCTTTCCAGGCCGGGGCCGATGGAAACACCACCGGCCGCAGCGGCGAGGTGGAATAAGAATGGCAGGGAGGGGAAAAGTCAATTGAAGGACGCAACGGGAAATTGAAGATTGAAAATTGGAGATTGCAGATTGTGTTCAGTTTAACGTGAGAAAGGGTGAAATGAGTTACTTCCAGCGAAAATGTTGACTGGCAGTTTTTTTCTCGGAGGGCGGGAAATTTTCTTAGAGCGCGGGAAATCAAGCGTTTAGGGCGAATGTACTTCGTTGTAAAGTTCACCGCAGAGGACCCAAGCCAGAACTGATAAACGCTGCGTCGCTTCGCGACAGGGGAACGCAGAGGGAGTGAATTCGTTGTTTGAACTGACGGCGAAGTGGAATTTGGTGGAACGGGTGGAATTACGGGCTTTTTTGCATGGAGGTTGGTGGAAATGCTTGAGGTGATTCGCGGAGCGATTTGGCGATAATATCCGTTAAAATGCGTTAAATCAGGTACATGCGACGGGAAAGTTGACTCGGGCAGATGGAACCACGGAATACACAGAATACACGGAAGAGGGAAAGGTTTGAACGGACGCGGAGAGGCCGGATTTAAGCGTGGTCTCGGCGAGGAGAAATTTTTTACAGAAGGAAACGAAGGGCGCGAAGTGGAATTTCCCGGGATATGTGGAATTGCGGGGTTTTTTTGGTGGAACGGAGTGGAATGGTGATTCGGAGTGAGTGTGTTTTTTTGTAGACTCGTATTTTTTGGGGTGAGCGTCGTCCGTTTGGATTGATCGTCAGAGTTTAGCATTTCAAGGAGTGGGCTTCCCGAAGTCTGAACAACAGGAGAGACGAACCGCTTCGCGGTTAGGCCTGCCACGAATCGGTTTCCCCCTATGAGACGTTCGGTTGCGTTCCCAACGCCGCCTCGAGTTTGATTCCCCAACTGGGACGTTCGCTCCGCGAAAGGAGGTCGCGAAACGTGATGCGATGTGAAAGTCGACATTTTGGCTGAAGTACAGGGTACCTGGGAGGCATTGTTGCGGTCGGCGCTGCTGGTCTTCATGGCGCGGTCTTTCGCTTTCTAGCCGGAGAAGCTGCAAGTATGGGCCGCGGGTGGAACGCAGCCCTACCGTTATGAATGGGCACACTTCAGGTGTGCTTGTTTCTCGGGGGTGAATGGAAAGTCGCTTCCGAGCGAGGTTCTATTCAACCACGGGCAATCTTCTCAGGCGGGGTTAATCTAAGCAGGGCGGTTGGCGTTTTCAAATGAATCTTACGAAAAGTGGCGCTGTAGTATTATCGATTTTTCTCCACGATCAAATGTTCCTGCTGATCCGCCGGACGGCTGCGAATGATGCTGATGCCAGTGACGATTGATCGCGTGATGATGATGTCGGTTGTCGAATTCGTGTAGTTCACACTGTGGCCATCTTTGCCTTGGGCTCGCTGTGATCCCAAAGATGCTGGATCGTGACCAAGAGCGCGGAGTATTTGCGCGTCGGACATCGAAGGCGTCAGGCCGCGTTCGGCTGCTCTGGCTTTTGCAGCTGTGATCTCTGGGGAATTGGCAGCGTTGTTCCCACCTGGAGAAACGGAACGCCGCTCGGAACCAGCGAACCAAAACGCTAGTAGCACAGCGGAACATCCAATTAGGAAACGTGTCAGATTATACCTTTTGCGCATGACTGTTCTCGCTCTCACCTGTAAAGTTCGCAATTTTCACGAGCTGTTTGCTACCGGTGTAGGCAAGCTCTTCGCATTCTTGAAAGTCGAGAATGCGAATGGATTGCGGCAGAGCCTCGCCCAACTCGGGCTGAAGAAAGTGCTCGATGTAGTAGAGAACATCGGCGGCCTTGAACCACGTTGTGGCGATGAGCTTGGGTGGTGTGAGATGTGTCCGAATGATGGCGTAACGGCTCGGCGTGTTGCGCGCGAAGCCCGGTGGGACAGCGATGCCATGTCGTGCACAGTATGCTTCGATCAAAGGCTTGTATTTCGAAGGCATACGCGGGTCAGTTCAAATTTCTTTGATGCCGAAAATCTTTAGTGAGGCTGCCACTCGTTCCGGACTCGATAGACCGTCCCGCGCTGCACGCAAAGAATCTCTGGCGTTCGATGTTAACGGAGAATTCGGCTGCAAAAGCGAATCGATTGAACTCCACTGCTGAAACCAAGACTCTCCGTGGTCGATTACGTAACGAACAAGATCGGTTATGCAACGGTCATAAGTGCTGCCCGACTCTGCGTTGAAGCAAAGATGATATCGGCTGGAGCGGACCTTGGCGAACTCATCGCTGTGTGGGCCGTTCAGTGCAGCGCCAGGGAAATCATCGTTGAGAACGCGTATTCCGAAGTGAACCCGAAAATCCACAGATGCAGTCCGTGGCGCACCGTAGGTGCTGCCGCTACGTTGGAAATGAATGAAATCTACGGTAAGCGGATGTCGGCGCGTCCAAAACATCTTCAACGTGCGATGGAAGCCGAGTGGCTCAAATCTCTGGGTGGAGTCACGGCAGGCGCGCTCAATTCCGGCGCGAACGATACTGGCAAATGACTTGTCAGGGGCGGTGCGCATGCTAACCGAGGAACATTGTTTAGCTAAGGATGCAGCCGTCCATAACTATGAGTAAAGCGCTTTAGAGCGCACCTTCAGTGCTTGGGGTTGTGGGGTGCGTCTGACCCAGGGCGATGCCCGGGCGATGCCCTGGGCTTCCTTGGGTCGGCCCTTTGGGCCTTGGAGACCGAAGCGGAGCTGGGCCTTGGGAGGGGAACGGGGGCGAAACGAATTTCACTGAACGGTTAGCTGATGCGTTTCTTCCCCTTTGTTAGAGCCCTGTCTTGCATGTGTTTCTTTTGTTCAGTTTTCTCACGCGTCAGGCGTTGCCGGCAGGCGCGACAACGAATCGCTTTGGACTGGACGGGGCCGCCCCACTCCTCGTACCAAAGTCGCTGTTGTTCGGCGGTCCAAACGCACTCCTCGCCACAATCGCGGCATTTGAAGCTGACATCTTCATAATAGAGCGGCGGTAAGTAGGAGTTGTTTGGCGCCTGCTTGCGGAGATCCGCTTTGATGCGTTTTCCGGTGCCGATTTTTGAATCTGGCTTTCGCTTCATGGAACGTGCGTTAGGCGTCCCGTTTTTGTTGCTCCTCGACACTTGGCCAACGCCCAGTCTGAGATTCAGTGAGCGCAATTTGAAATAGGGAGCGGTAATATTGGAAATCGGGATGCTTGGCACAGAGACGCTCGAACTCGTCCCAAAACCGCTGCTCGTCAAAGTCTGCAAAATCGCGCTTCGAGAAAGCTGCCAGGTTGTGAAGCCACTCCGCAAGCTCGCCCAATGCTCGCACACGTCGAATATGACTCCTCCAAAAGAGAGGACTAAACCACTGACCTCCGTTGGGCAACCAGGCAATCGGGCGAATAACCAGCATCGCCCAGTAGAGCAAGTGGCGGTAGGCGTAATTCCGATGCTCGTCCATGGATGGCATGCTGCAGACGTTTTAGGATGACTCCCTCACTGAAGTGTGACGGGGCGGCGTGCGTTGATGCCTTGCTTACATAGTTCGATAAGCGATTCGAACAGATTCTCGCCGTTTACCTCGTGGAAACAATCGTAGAGTGATGATGCGTCTGCGCGATACTTTGCTGTGTGCTCGAAGGCTCCATTCAGTTCTTCTGGTGGAAGCGTGCGGAATTGTGCAGAGATGGTTTGAAGCTCACGAATAAGTTGTGGCAACTGCTCGACGGTCCACTCACCGTCACAATCTGAGTGCGTCATCAAGACCGGAAAGTCAGCTTCCTCTAGGTGGCGAGCAATCGTGTCACGGAAGCAACCAAAGTCGCTGTAGCGACCGACGTCGCAGGCCCCAAGCTCGTCGTCACCGTCTTCCGTAAAGATGCAGAGATAAAGTCCCATTAGTGCCTGATCGGACGAAATGCGTTCCAACCAAAGGATAGCTGTTCGAGGTGAACTATGCGACCAGTATCACGAGTAACACTCATTCGAAGAATCCGGGGCTTCACCGAGTGGAGATCAGATCGGCAAGTTGGCGGTTGATGGGGCGGGCGTCGCGTTTGTGGAGGCGGTAGGTTTGTTTGCGGGTGATGGTGTCGCCGGGTTTGAGGGTGTGGAGGGGGCCGAGGAGTTCGAGTTCGATGTATTGGAGGGGATCGGCGTTGGTGTAGATTTCAGCGCTGCTGTTTTGGTCGGGGAAGTCGGAGTTGGGTTCGCGGGCCGCGAAGGTTTCGAAGATGACGTCTTTATGAACGGAGATGAGTTGGCTGGCGTCGGAACCGATCTTGGTGCTGACGGTGGGGGAGCGGCGGCAGGTAACGATGTTGTTCGTGAATTTGAGGTCGAGGGGGAGTTCGGTGGATTGTTTGTTGTAGCCGAGGGGGAAGATGGTTTTTTGCGGGAGCGGCATGACGATGAGTTCGGGATCTTTGAGTTGGGTGATGGTCCAGACACTGACGCGGACGGGTGGTCCTTCTTTTTTGTGGTAGATGGTTTCGATTTCCATTTCGGCTTGGGTGGGGTGGAGGCGGATGCGGCGTTCGGCCTGGATGCCGTAATGTTTGTCGATGGGGGTGTGGAGAACGAGGAGATCACCTTTAATTTCGGCGGTGACGGGCATGGAATCGAACGCGGCGGGTGGTGGCCACCCGCGGCCGGTCATTTTTTCCCAATCGGCTTGAGGGGCTGGCCAGGATTTGTCGCCGCCGAAGTTGCCCCATTCTGAGGATTGAGAGTCAGGCGCCTTACCATCGAGTAGGGAATTTTCCCAAAATGGGCCGTCCTGCTGCCCATTGAAGCGGAATTGCATAAGGCGGCCGATGGCGGGGACGACGACGGCTTCGACGGTGCCGTTGGAGAGGATAAAGGCTTCGTTCCAGCCGCGATAGGGGGTTTTCTGGATGGTGGTGGTGCTGTGGGAGAAAGGGGTGGCGGTGATGAGGAGAGTAAAAGCGCCCAGGTGGGCGAGGGAAAAGACCCAGTTTTTGACCATGAGGGGATGATCCAGAAAAGTGCGAAAATCGAAACAAAAAAGGGGTGGCAGGGTTCGTGCTTTTATCGGGATTGAACAGCCGAGCCCGCTAGCAGTCTTTAGCAGTGAGAAGAGTATGGTGCGTCCGAAAGTAGCAGAGTTAGGCAAGACCGGAGAGATTAAGACGAATCCGTTTGCGTTCCGAAGAATTCAAGCAAGAGAGCTTTACCAGCCGCCGACTGAAGCCGATGGAAATACTCGGGTGCGATTCCGAGTGCGGGTGCAGGCGCTGGGCCGGGACGCGCAGTAGACCAATTTTTAAGTTAAACGCCTGCCATGAAATCGAGGAATTCAATTCGTGAATCATGCCGAACAATGGCCGGCGGAGATTGCTACTAATCCCTTTCCTGGCGCGACGCGGTTAAAGGTTTTTGCGGGGATGCTGGCGGTGACTGCGGCGTTATCGTGCGCGAGTTTGTATTGGCGCGTGGCGGTAAACAACGCGCTGGCGGCGAATATCTCCGACATTTCCAGGGCAGGCGCTTCGCAGCTCAATGCGGGGACGGCACCGGCGGGAGCTTCAGCGACAGTTCAATCGAGCGACCAGCGGATTAATCGGGAATCGGAGTTTCTGATGTTCATGGGCGAGGCGATGTTCCAGCGCGGGGATGTGGAAGGAGCGGCGGAGGCATTTCAGAAGGCGCTGGCGCAGAGTCCCACTTCGGAAAAGCTGCACCTGAAGTTGGCGTTGTGTTTCAGCCGATTGAACCGGAGCGAGGAGGCGTTGCGGTGGTTGGAGGAGGCGATTCATATCGCGCCGGATTATGCGGAGGCGCATCATCAGGCTGGAATTTTGTTCATGCAGAAGCGGCGGTTTGCGGATGCGGCGGATCATTTTGAGGAATTCACGCGGTTGAAACCGGAGCATGCGGGCGGGTTCAATGGCTATGGACTGGCGCTGGCGAAGCAGGAGAAGTTTCGGACCGCGGCGACGAATTTTGCGAGGGCGGTGGAGTTGAACCCGAAGTATCTGGAGGCGCGATTGAATCTGGCGCAGGTGTATGCGCAGTTGGGCGCGAAGGTGGAAGCAGTGGCTGAGTTGGACCGGGCGCTGGAGATTAATCCGCAGTTTAACGCGGCGAAGTTTGCGCGGGCGCAGTTGGAGCAGGGGATGGCGGTCGCGCAGTAGTTCTACGGCAGCAACGACAGTTCACCACAGAGACACAGATGGCACAGAGAGGAAGGGATTTGATCTAGCCGCTCGATTGTAGTCGCTGCGTCTATTTCCCTTAAGTGCGGCGGTCAGACGGTCGCCGAAAGATTCTTCGGAACTTCGTTCTTAACGGGTGGGGACCCAGCCCTGGCCGGGGATGAATTCGCGGCTGCCGCTCTTCGATTTGCAGGCGGTGGCGAGGAGGAGGGTTGCGGTCAACGAAACGATTAACAGGATACGGGTCATTGCGGGGGTAATGTAATCTCCATTGTCAGGGGTGCAAGCGTCGGGCAAATTGTGTTTGTTCATCGCGGCTCGAACGGATTGCATGAAAGGAGAATTCGTATCGCTGAAAGGGCAGTTACTGCTGGATAGCGGACAACTGCGCGGTTCGTTTTTTCATCGGGCGGTTGTTTTGATCTGTCATCATGATTCGGACGGGGCGTTTGGGTTGGTGTTGAATCAGCCGACGGAGAATAAGGTGGGCGATGTGCTGGTGGCGGATTTGGCCGAGAGCATCAAGGAGGAGCGGATTTATTTGGGCGGGCCGGTGCAGACGAATGCGCTGACTTATTTACATTCGGATACGTTTTTGCCGGAGGCGAATGTGATCGCGAATTTGAATATGGGACATTCGCTGGATGATTTGCAGGATATTGCGGGATCGTTTTCTGCGTCGCGGCAGTTGAGGTGTTTTGCGGGTTATGCGGGATGGACGGGCGGGCAGTTGGAGTCGGAAATGGAACGGAAGGCGTGGCTGACGCATCCGGCGTCGCTGGAGTTGGTTTTCAACAACGCGGACAAGGAATTGTGGAAGAAGATCCTGACGGAGAAGGGGTGGCAGTATCGGTTGCTGGCGGATGGGCCGGAGGATTTGTCGTGGAATTAGCGAGCGGAATCCTGCTAGGATTTATCCACCACTGAAAAGGCTTCTTCGAGCGAGGAGAGGCCGACTTCTTCCTGTTTGAAGGGGTCGAGAGTTTTCTTCAGGAATTCCAAGGCGTCGCCGAAATTTTGGACGGAGCGGGGGAGGGTGGCGCCGGCTGCGTTGGGGTGGCCGCCACCGTGAAGTTTCTCGGCGTATTTGAGGGCTTCGCCGGTGCGGCTGCGGAGGCTGACGAGCATCACGCCGTTGCCTTTGCGGTGGAGCGTTAAGAGAACGGGGTAAGGAGTGGCTTTTTCGTCGAGCATTTGGTGAACGATCATGTTCACGTTGCCGACGACTGTTTCAACGTAGCCGACTTGCGGCCCAATTTTTTGGACGCGCGATCTACTCCATTCGTAGCCGATGGGATTTTCGACGCGGCGTTTGACTTCCATGACTTCGAGGAGCGGATGATCGATGAGGCGTTCGAGGTCGCCATCGGTGAGTTCGATCAGGTTCCAGAAGCCGTAGATTTTAACGAGGTTCGCGTAATCGGTCGCGAGCATGAAGTCGGGCGCGTCGGGGAGGAAAAGGTCGGCGATATTGCTGAGGTGGACGAGGCGATCGAGCTTTTCGCTTTCGAAGCCGTTGGCGCGGCAGAGTTCATAGGCGAGGAGGCTGGCGGATTTGTTGACGTCGTGAATGAGCTGCGCGTTCCTGGGTGTGTGTTCGGTATGATGATGATCGACCACGAGCCAGTTGGGTTTGTCGAGGCGAGCTTCGAAGCTGAGATCGCACACCCAGGCAGTGCGTTCGTTGAGCGGGCGTTGACGCCAGTTTTGATTGTGGAAAGCCAGAAGGCGGGGACGGTGGTCGAAGAGACGTTGGGCTAGATTTTGCAGTAGAAGGCCGGAGACCAGACCGTCGAGGTCGCTTTCGTGTGTGTAGATGACTTCCGGCTTCGTTAATGACACGCAGCGAAATTACTCCGCCGCGGAAGAATTGACTACCTGAAATCGGATCGGGCGCAAAAATCGGCGGGCGGTTAGAAGAATTATTTTGCGGCGCGAAGTTCAATGTCGTCGTACCAGCCGGTGACGGTGGTTTTTGTGCCGTCGGAATCGGTCATGAAACCGAGGCCCACGATTTCGGGGGGATCGTCGTTGCCGAAAAGAGTTTTCCAGTCGGCGGCGAGGTTGCGCTGGAAAGTGTGCCATTCGCCCGCGCCAGTGTTGCCCGAGTTAAGGACGATGAATTGCGCGCGGCCGGAACTTGGATGCTCAAAGGATTTGCCGGTGGGGATGGTATTTGCCCAAACGTAGTTGATGGTGCGCGGAGGACCGATGCGTGTTTTGAACGCGACGAAGAGGCGGGCGGTGTGATCGAAGGTGGCTTTCTTGTTATCTGAACCGCCTTGCGGAATCTTATCGATTTTCCAGCGGAAGGACAGCGAGGCGGATTTGGGGTTGAGACCGTCGAATTTCACCGCGAGGCCGGTGGCAGCGGATTGGGCGGTGCCCTTGAGGACGGAGTTGGTGCCTTCTTTGACGATGATGTATTTTGTTTCGCCTTCGAATTCGACGGGCTTCCAATCGGGGCGGAGGCCACGTTCGAAGTCTTCTTTGAAGACAGTATTTACTTCAGCACCTGCGACGGTCCCCACAACGAACAAGAGCAATCCGACCCACCTCATGGGGAAAAGATAAATCGTTCGCACTGCTCCGCCCAATAGCGCGGAACGCGAAGTTCTCATCGGGCTTGTCATGAGGCGCGGAAAAGGTCAGAGGGGGAGGCTTTGCTTTGCGCGCAGAACTGGTGGACGGCGGGTGGGAGGACGCGGGACCAGCGGAAACGGTCCGAAGCCGCCACGTGCACTGCCGGAATCGCCGCCGCGATTTCTCTGACGAACCCACCAGCGCTTTAAAAGGATGGCGGCTATGAGCAGCGGAGGCAGCAAGAGGCTCATCAGAAGAGACCATTGTGCAGCGGTTGGCAAGTTGCTCATCATTCCGACGGAAAATCCAAACAAAGACATGGCCCACAACGCCGTGACGAAAATGATTACTAAACCCACCGTGAGGAGTTTCGTCACCTTGTAGATTTTAAAGAAGGCATTCACAGCGGCACCTGATCTCTACCATTTATGAGAACCCCAGCCAGAAGAAAAATGTGACGATTGCTTGGACTCGACGGGTAGTGCAACGAGCACATAGAATGATGGCTCAGCATGAACAACAGAGGACTTACTTCGCAATGGCTGGTTGCGCTCTGGGTGTTAGCAGGCGTCTTAGCGCAAACGATCTGCGGATTGCGTGCAGCGACGAACGAGACGTGGTGGTCGCTTCGGCCGATTACTCGTCCGGTGGTGCCGAAGGTAGAGGCAGGTTCGGAGAACCCAATTGATTCGTTCTTAATGGCGAAGCTGCGGGAACGTGGGTTGGGTTTTTCGGTGGAGGCGGATCGGAGGACTTTGGTGCGGCGGGTGTTTATTGATTTGATTGGGTTGCCTGCCACGCCGGAGGAGGTTCGGGCGTTTGTGGACGATGAGAGGGCGGACGCGTATGAGCGGATGGTGGATCGGTTGCTGAGTTCGCCGAGGTATGGGGAGCGGTGGGCGCGGCATTGGCTGGACGTGGTGCATTATGGGGACACCCACGGGTATGATAAGGATCAGCCGCGGCCGCATGCGTGGAGGTATCGTGATTATGTGATTCGGGCGTTCAATGACGACATTCCGTATTCGCGATTTATTGAGGAACAGTTGGCGGGGGATGTTTTGGGTGAGGAGGGGGAGGCGATGGCGGCGCTTGGATTTATTTCGGCGGGGCCGTGGGATTTGATCGGGCACGCGGAGCTGCCGGAAACGAAGGTCGATGGAAAGATCGCGCGGCACCTGGATCGCGACGACATGGTGGCGAATACGATGAGCACTTTCACGAGCATGACGGTGCATTGCGCGCAGTGTCACGATCACAAATTCGATCCGATCTCGGCGGAAGATTATTACAGCTTGCAGGCGGCGTTCGCGGCGGTGGATCGGACGGAGGTGGAGTTTTATCGCGATCGCGGCCTCACAAAGAAGCGACAGGAAATTCGTCGGCGCGAGCGGACGTTGGAGAGGGAGAGGAAGGAATTAGAAGCGGCGCTGAAGGAGGCTGCGGGCGAGGACCCGGAAACGCGGCTGTGTGAAACGACCAGTAAGATTTCGGATGTTCGCGCGGCGCTTGCGGAGATGCCGAAGCCGGAGCTCGCGTTTGTCGGCGCGGTGCATCATGGGAGCGGGTCGTTTCGAGGAACTGGGCCGGATGATGGCAAGGCGCGGGCCGTTCATTTGTTGGCGCGGGGTGATGTGCGGAAGCCGGGGCGGGAAGTTTCGCCCGGGGCGCTGAGCGCGGTCGCTGGCCTGACGGCGCGGTTCGATCTTTCGGAAGGTGCATCTGAGAGCGAACGGCGGGTCGCGCTGGCGAAGTGGTTGAGTGATCCGCGGAATCCGTTGACGTGGCGGAGCATGGTGAATCGCGTGTGGCAGTATCACTTTGGACGTGGGATTGTGGATACGGCGAATGATTTTGGAAAGATGGGTTCGCTGCCATCGCATCCGGAATTGTTGGATTGGCTCGCGGTGGAATTTCGGGATGGAGAGCAGTCGTTGAAAGCGCTGCATCGGTTAATTGTGATGAGTCGGGCGTATCGGCAATCGTCGAGGGTCGAGAATGAAGTTGCGGAGGAGGTGGATGGGGAGAATCGGCTGCTGTGGCGGATGAATCGGCGGAAGTTGGAGGCGGAGGTGATTCGGGATGCGGCATTGCAGGTGAGTGGGAGGTTGAATTTGGAAATGTATGGGCCGGCGTTTCAGGATTTTGTAATCGAGAAGCCGGAGCACTCGCCGCATTACCAGTATCATTTACACGATCACGAGGATCGGCGATCGGATCGCAGGTCGATTTATCGGTTTATTGTGCGGTCGCAACAGCAGCCGTTTATGACGGCGCTGGATTGCGCGGATCCTTCCATTTCGGTGGAGAAGCGGAACCAGGGGCTGTCCTCGCTGCAGGCACTCGCGCTGCTGAACAATGGTTTCATGATCAGCATGTCGAAGAGTTTTGCGGGGCGACTAACGACGGAAGCGTCCATGGTGGAGGGGCAAATCACGAGGGCGTATGAATTGGCGCTGGCGCGTTCGCCGAGTGAGTTGGAGTTACGAGAGTTGGCGGATTACACGCGTGCGCATGGTTTACCAAACACCTGCCGGCTGATCTTCAATCTGAACGAATTTGTTTTTGCGGACTGATGTTTCGGAATACGTCGCCATATCACAAGAAGTCGAACGCGCGAGCGATGTCGCGGCGGGAGTTTTTATGGAGGTCGGGAGGAGGGCTTGGCGGGATTGCGCTTTCGGCGATGTTGGCGCGCGAAGGTTTGGCGGTCGGGCCGCACGCGGGCGGAGTTTTGACGGGGAAGTTGCATCATCCGCCACGAGCGAAGCGGGTGATTCAGTTGTTCATGGCGGGTGCGGCGAGCCATGTGGACATGTTTGACTACAAGCCGCTGCTGGAGAAACGGCATGGAGAGAAGTGGGATGTGGGCGAGAAGGTGGAGCTTTTCCAGAGTGAGCCGGGATCGGTGTTCGCTTCGCCGTGGCCTTGGAAACAGTATGGTGCTTCTGGCAAATGGCTGAATGAGATTGTGGCGCCGCTCGGTGGGGTCGTGGATGAGATTGCGTTTATCCACAATATGGTTGGAAAGACGGGGGTGCATAGCCAGGGAACCTATTTGCAGGCAACGGGATTTCAGATGCCGGGATTTCCAGGGATGGGTTCGTGGGTGAGTTATGGATTGGGGAGCGAGAACGAGAATTTGCCCAGCTTTGTGGTGTTGCCCGATCATCGAGGATTTGCTTCGAATGGGCAGAAGAATTGGGATTCGTCATTTCTGTCGCCGGAACATTCGGGGACGATGATTTTTCCGGGCCGGGAGAATCCGATCACGGATTTGTTTCCGCATGCGAGTGCTCGATTCATCAACGCGGACAGTGAAGCGGCCACGCACTCGGTTTTAGCGAAGCTGAATTCGGCACATGCGGGCGAGCGGGCACGCGATGAGCGGTTGGAGGCAAGGATTCGGAGTTATGAATTGGCGGCGCGCATGCAACTGGCCGCGCCGGAGGTGCTCGATATCTCACGCGAGCCGGAATGCATCCTGGATCGGTATGGGATTGATCGGACGACGAAGAAGTGGCCGACGGAAATAAATATTCGTGAGGAGGCGGATTATTTTGGGCGGAAATGTTTGATCGCGCGGAGGCTTGTCGAGCGCGGGGTTCGGTTCGTGCAGATTTGGTCTGGAAACGACAATGGATTTCCGCGGCGGAATTGGGATTCGCATGAAGATATCAAGAGGGATCACGAACCGCTGTCGTTGGGGATGTCGATCGGGGCGGCGGCGCTGATTGCGGATTTGAAGGATCGCGGGTTGCTCGAGGATACAATTGTGCTCTGGACGACGGAATTTGGTCGGATGCCGTGCGCGCAGGGCGGGAAAGGGCGCGACCATAATCCGTTTGTGTTTACGAATTGGCTGGCGGGCGGAGGAGTGCGCGGCGGGAAAAGTTACGGGTCAAGCGACGAGTGGGGCTTTAAGCCGGCTGAGCCCAGAAATATTACAGAGGTGTACGATGTTCATGCCACGATCCTGCACCTCCTTGGGATAAATCACGAGAAACTGAGCTTCCGGCACAACGGAATTGATCGAAGGCTTACGGATGTCCATGGCCATGTTTTGACCGATCTCATCGCGTAAGTGATTGAGAATCAATTCACTTCTTCTTCAGAAAACAGCGTGAATGATGCGAGCACCACCGCTGCGAATAGGAAAGCTAACCACATACGGTTATCCCTAAAGCAGGAAGGAAGCCGTTCTCAGATTCTCAAATAGGTGGGGTGAATCGACGCTATTCGGAAACCTGCCGGTGGAAAAAGAAACTCCCGGGCGGTTAAGCGCCGGGAGTTCGCACGTTCTGGTGAAGGTGGGACTACTGCAGATCGACTTCGACGTCGATGAAGATGGTCAGATCCTTGCGCGTATTGTTCGGAATGTTGACGTAGACAGTGGTGGGGCCGTTTACGACGGTGCCATCCGGAAGGTGGACGTGGTTTACGGTGTAGCCCGGGCCGTTTTCAATATTGATCGCGTGCACGCCAGGTTCGACGGCTTCGACGTGGGCTTCATGGAACACCATCAAGTTAGGAGCGTAGTAAGAGAATTTTTTGTTCGATGCGCCAAGAGTGTCGGTCCAAGTGACACCGAGACCGTCCAGGATTTCACCGGTCGCAGCATTGTAAAAGCGCGTGTCGATTTCGATGATCGCGCTCTTTTTCACCTTGAAGTTGTCAGTCTTGGAATGGGCCGGGATGAAGCCGTGGCGATTACCGCCTTTTTGCCCTGGGTCTACGACGTCAAGACCGTTTGCCACTCCAAGTTCCTGGCAACCCAATAGATAATCCTCAACGCGAGTGACCCACACTTTGTAAACGCCACCGTTATTCGGAGTATCGTTGTAGGGCATGAGTTGGACTGTGGTGGCGTTGTGATCGATGTCTACGCCGGTCAGGTGTTGTCCTGGGTTCGGAACGACACCGCTGATGACGCCATTTGCCACTGTGAACTGGCGTGCACGGGCGACGTCGGTCGAGAGAAGCACTTTGCCTGAGGGATCGGTGACCTGGAAGACGTAGGTGCCGTCATCGAGGCCGGCGGCATGTTGCGGGGCACCCGGACCTGGGCCGCCGTCGAGGTAGACAGCTTCCTTGCTGGGATATTGGTTGAAGTTCACTTCGCTGCCATCAGACAACGTTGTGAAAATGGCGCCCGAGGGGGCGTGCGCGAAGGCAGAAAGTCCGAGACAAAGCGAGGCGACGCTCGCGAAGGTTCGGAATATGGAATGATTGTTCATAGTTAACTTTTCCCTGTGTTTGTTTCCGGCAGATAGAAATAGCGCGAACACCGACGCACCTGTGTTCCTCAGCACGGTCGGTTAAACCCGCTAATTTATATAATCGCGGTAGCATTGCGCGTACCCGACAAGCTGCCACTAAAGTGTGAACGCGCGCGGTTCGAACGTTTCTCGCTACGGCTCAGCGACGAAAGAGCTCCAGCAGAAGGGCATGGGAACTATTGAAGCCGCGGTTGGTTTTTTCAGAAGCGTGGGTTTCGAACTCGACGTTGTGACATATGCATCGAAATCTCGTCGGAAGTGTAAACGCGACTTACACATAAACTTCTCGAAGGAGCATTTGATTTTCTGGCGAACCCTGTTTCAATTTGCGGTCCTATGACGAAGCCACTCGCGCTCGTGTTTTATGAGCGGCTGATGCCGGGGAGCCAATTGGTGAACCGGTTGCAGGACCTTGGGTATCGCGTGCAGACGATTACCGAAGCGTCGCTGTTGATTGATACTGCGAAGCGAGAGAAGCCGATGCTGGCGCTGGTGGATCTGAAGACGAATCGCGCGAATATTTGCGGAATCATCAAGGATATGAAGCAGGATGACGAGACGGGGCATATTCCGGTGGTGGGATTCGCGGCGCAGACCGAACAGCGTCTTCACGCTGAGGCTGCCCAGAGTGGGGCGACGCTGGTGGCGTATGACGATGCGTTGTTGCCGCAGTTGCCGCATTTGCTGGAGCACGCGTTGCAGGTGGACTGAGGGGGCTAACTAGTTTTATGGCAATTCCGATAGTGAAGTTGAGCCGCGGCATTCACGTGCTGCATTTGTTTTACCGGATCGACCGCGCGAAGTGGAAGTCGGTAGGTGAAGGTGAATCGAAGCAAACACTGCAACGGTTGCAGAAGTTGTGCGAGGCGAATAGTGCCGCATCGAATCCGCGCCTGGCGACCTATGTGAACGTGGGTGGGAAGGCGGATCTGGCGTTTATTATTTATGCGGCGGAATTGGCGCAGTTGAGTGGGATTCATCGGCAACTCGAGGCCTGTTTTCCGGTGGGTAGCTTGGAGACAGTGTATACGTTCCTGAGTGTTACAGAGCTGCCGGAATATGTGACGACCGAAGATGATTTGGTGCGCGGGTTGAAGGCGGAAGGATTGCAGGAAGGGACGGAGGCGTACATCCAGAAGCTGGAAGCGGGAAAGAAACGGCAGACGGAGTACGAACATTACCGCTTGAATCCCGAGATGCCGGACTGGGAGTTGATGGCGTTCTATCCGATGGGCAAGCGGCGTTCGGGAGACGACAATTGGTACATGCTGGATTTCGATGCGCGGAAAAAGTTGATGCTCGGGCATGCGCGCGTCGGAAGGAAATACGCCGGGAAAATTAGCCAGCTCATTACTGGGGCGACCGGGATTGATGATTGGGAATGGGGCGTGACGTTGATGGCGCACCAGACCGACGCGCTGAAGGAGATTGTTTACGAGATGCGGTTCGATGAAGTGAGCGCGCGTTATGGTGAGTTCGGTCCATTTTACGTGAACATGCGCCTGCAACCAGCGGATATTTGGGAGCATCTCGCGCTTTGATATGGCGGAAGGCGGCGCGAGCGGGAAGTCAGTGGAGCGATTGTTCCCGTTCGTGGTGCGCTCACGAATGCTGATCGTGGGGCGCGATAACCTCGCCCGAAACAAGCGACTGTTGCATTCTGTGTTGATCACCGAAGACATTTCTCCCGGCAGCAAGGAGGAGGTTCTGCGCGACTTCAAAGATTATCCCGTGCTGCAACATTTTCAGTCGGCGCAATTCGAAGAATTCTTTGGCGTGCGGAATGCGAAAGTTGTTGGGTTTAAAAAATCGACTCTCGCCAAATCGATTTACTCGGAATTAAAAGAATTCCGCATCAACGCGGCCCCGGAGAAATCGGGAGAGAAAAAGGGCGCCGTGGATTAGCGAGTGGATGATTTGATCAAACAGTTCGACTTTCTAGTGCTCGGCAGCGGGATTGCCGGGCTTTCGTTCGCGCTCAAAGCCGCGGAGAAAGGCCGCGTCGCGATCGTTACGAAAAAGAATCGCGCCGAGAGCAATACGAATTACGCGCAGGGCGGGATTGCTGCGGTCATTTCGCCCGATGATTCGTTTGAGTTGCATGTGCGCGATACGTTGGAGGCGGGCGCGGGGTTGTGTCACGAGGACGTGGTTCGGACAATTGTCGAGGAAGGTCCTGCGCGCATAAAGGAACTTATCGAACTCGGGATGCAATTCTCGGAGCGGGAAGATCCAGAGCATCCAGGGGCAAAGGAACTCGATCTCGGCAAGGAAGGCGGCCACACGCGCCGGAGGATTCTGCACGCGAAGGATGTGACAGGGCGGGAGATCGAACGCGCTCTGTTGAACGCAATTGCGAATCACAAGAATATCGAAATATTTGAGAACTACTTCGCGATCGATTTGATCACTACACATAAACTGGGGCTCGATGGCGAGAATCGGTGCCTGGGAGTTTATGTGCTGAACAAAGAGTCCGGGCAGGTGATTACGTTTTCCGCGCAGCACACGCTGCTGGCGACGGGTGGTTGCGGGAAAGTTTATCTCTATACCACAAATCCGGACATCGCGACGGGCGACGGAGTGGCAATGGCGTATCGGGCGGGCGCAGCGGTCGGAAACATGGAGTTCATCCAGTTTCATCCGACGTGCCTTTATCATCCGAAGGCGAAATCGTTTTTGATCAGCGAAGCGGTGCGGGGTGAAGGCGGGATTCTGAAGACATTCGATGGGCGTGAGTTCATGGAGGCGTATCATCCCATGGCTTCTCTTGCGCCGCGCGATATTGTCGCGCGCGCGATCGACAGCGAGATGAAGCGGAGCGGTTCGGATCATGTGTGGCTGGATATCACGCACAAGCCGGCGGAGTTCGTGCGTGAGCGATTTCCGAACATTTACAATACGTGCCTGAGCTTCGGGATCGATATTACGCGCGAGCCGATTCCGGTGGTGCCCGCAGCGCACTATCAATGCGGCGGAGTTCTTACGAACGTCGATGGCGAAACGGAGATCCGGAATTTGTATGCCGTCGGGGAAGTCGCTTGCACTGGATTGCATGGGGCAAACCGCCTGGCGAGCAATTCGTTGCTAGAGGCGCTGGTCTGTTCGCATCGCGCCTCTCAGCGCGTCCTGGCCGCACCGCTCGCGCCGCGCAGCGAAAGCTTGCCGCTATGGCATTCCGCAAAAGCCAGCGATCCGGACGAACTCGTGGTCATCTCGCACAACTGGGATGAGATTCGCCGTTTGATGTGGGACTACGTCGGCATTGTGCGCACGAACAAACGTCTCGAACGCGCCCAGTCCCGCATCGAAAATCTTCAGGCCGAAATCCAGGAATATTACTGGGACTTCAAAGTGACCAGTGACTTGTTGGAATTACGGAACATCGCGGTCGTGGCTGAGTTGATTATCCGCAGTGGACAGCAACGGCATGAAAGCCGCGGTTTGCATTTCAATTTGGACTGGCCCGAGCAGAATCCGGAATTAGGGAAGCGGGATACGATTCTGCGCCGGAATGGTGAGCAGCTTTAATTTTTCGCTCGTCTGATTCCTTTCTCCAAATAGGATTGAGACATGTCTCAATTCAGCCGGCGTCAGTTTCTTCGAAGCACCTCCGCAATTGCCGCATCGACCTTTTTTATTCCGCGGTTATCGGGAACCGAAAGCGCGAATGAGAAGTTGAATGTGGCAGTGATTGGCGTGGCGAATCAGGGGGAATACAACCTGAAGAATGTGGCATCGCAGAACATCGTCGCGCTCTGTGATGTGGATGCGAAGTTGCTTGCGAAGGCGGCGGAAAAATTTCCGCAGGCGAAGAAGTTCAGCGACTTTCGTCGGCTGATTGATGAAAAGGATATCGATGCGATCGTTATCGCCACGCCGGATCATACGCATGCGGTTGCGACGATGGCGGCGCTGCAGAGCGGGAGGCATGTGTATTGCGAGAAGCCGCTGACGCACACGATTTCCGAATGTCGCGCCATCCGGGAGATGGCTAAGAAGGCAAAGAAAGCCACGCAAATGGGCACGCAGATTCATGCGGGCGACAATTATCGGCGGGTGGTGGAACTCATCGAAAAGAAAGCGATCGGCACGGTGCAGGAAGTGCATGTCTGGGTCAGCGGCGGATACGGCGGGAAGACGCCTCTTACCGACACGCCACCGGTTCCCGACGGATTGGATTACAATTTGTGGCTCGGGCCGGTGAAGGAGCGGCCATATCACCCAAATTATTTACCCTTTCATTGGCGTAATTGGTGGGCCTTCGGCGGCGGCACCCTCGCGGACATTGGGTGCCACTACATGGATTTGCCACATTGGGCATTGAAGATCACCACGCCTGCAACGGTTGAGGTGGAAGGGCCCGCGCCTGATCCCGAATCACCGCCTACCTGGCTCATCGCGAAATATCATTACGACCAATACAAGAAAGACGGAGTCGATCTCACCTGGTATCACGGCGGAAAACGCCCCGATCGCCTTAAACTTCCAGCCGAACAAATGGAGAAATGGAAAAGCGGAATTCTATTTGTCGGAGATAAAGGCGAGTTGCTCGCCGACTACAGCCGCCACCTGCTTCTTCCCGAAGAACAGTTCAAGGATTACAAACGTCCTGAGCCATTCATCAAGAAATCAGTAGGTCATCACAACGAATGGATTCAGGCGTGCAAAACGGGATCTGCCACAACTTGCAACTTCGATTATTCAGGCGCGCTCACTGAAGCGGTCCTGCTCGGCAACGTCGCCTTCCGCACCGGCAAAAAAATTGAGTGGGACGCAAAGAATCTGAAGGCCAAAAACGCGCCGGAAGCAGATGAGTTCATCCAGCATCATTACCGGCAGGGTTGGAGGCTGTAATCGATGTTGAATTTGACGGAATTCCTTGCGTCGGCCTGAGTGCGATCACTTGCTGGACGAGTTTGTCACGCACCAACTCGCTCGCAGTGCCGTTGGGTGAAAGTGCGTAAATTGCGCTTCCGTTCGAGTGAAGAATGGTTCCGTCTGCCGCGAGGTCGTAGCAAAGGACGGAAGTAGCGACGACCGCTTCCTCGCCAGTTGTGCTGCGGCGGATCAATTGCCAACTCTTCGGGACGAGGCTCGGCTGACCGCTGTCTTCTTCCCCCTGCTGCGCTTTGATCAGATTTCCCCAGACAATCATTTGGGGGATGTCTAAATTTTTCGCGCCGTGTTGCTTGACGGTTTTCAGCTGCTTCCCGGAGTAAAGCATCGAAAAGATATTCAGGTAACCGAAGATCGCGTGCGCCAGGCGAAATGGAAAAAGGATAACATCCTTTAGTGCGTCGAGCGGAGTGCCGCGTCCGTCTTTGTACGGGCGCTTAATGTAATAAAGCGTGCCATCGGCGGTCATGCGCGGGGTGAGTAAATCGAACTTCGAATCTTCAACCAACGTGGTCATTTCGCCGTTTTCAATTTCGAGTTGCTGGATCGCGAACGGCCCGAGCCCACCGATAAATCCATCCTTGTTGCGACCCACTCCCGCGGACTGGAATATAAGGGCCATCTGGTCGCGAGGAATCCACGAGGGCGCCGTATCAACTGAATCTCCTTCGGTGACTTCAGCTAGCCCGGAATCGCCGGCGAGCCGGATGCCGATATTCGCGGTGCCACCTTTCTGTTCCACAGAGCAGGCGACGTGACCGAGTGTCGGATGAACATCGAGATGATCAATCCGCTTGATGTTGTTGTTCCAGATGCGCTGCTCCTCAGCCTTCGCAGCGTTCACCGAGAGGATTGCGCAGACATGCTCGGTACGGAGCGTATACAGAAATTCTGCCGGCTCGGCTCCGCGGCAGACGCTGGTCAGCGCGACCTGCACCGGTTTCTCTGAATCTCCTTTTCCCCAGAGCGCCGAGCTCGGAATGAGCTTCCCTTCACCGCCTTGCTTCCAGGCGTGGCGCTGCTGTTCCTTCAGCGACTTGTTCACGAGATCCGTTCCAAACCGGCTTTCGATGGTCTGCGGTTTGCCCGAATCCTGCCACATGCGAAGCTGTCCATTCGCGAGATAAACCAAAGGCGTGTTCATCCTTACGTATTCCAATCAACGCAGAAAGAGGACGCTATCTCAAGCTGCCAAGTGCGTCGAGATTACCGTTTTTCTCTTTTCAACTCTTTGGTTTCTCCCTAATCATGCCGATCAACCCGGCAACTATGTTCTACAAGCACGATTCTACCCGCATCACCCTACGCGAATTTGGTTTCGATGGGAAAATGTTCCCGGTGCTCGTGGGAGCATTGGGCAAGGTGCTTCGGTATCGGCTGCCGTCGTCGACGGATGATGTGCCGGTGGAGGCGGTCGGGCGCTTTGAAGTTCCCGAAGAAAGCGTGCCGGCGGAGATACGCGCAGCCTTCGAACCAATGCGGAGGGAGTTGGAAGGGCTTGGCTTCCATTCTCCGGTTTTTCACGCCATCTCGCATCAATTCACTTTCACGCAGTATTACTGGGCGACGTTCATCCATTCTTCCGGGCAGTCGATCGCGCGAATTCATTATCGACATTGGACGCAGGCCGTTCCTGCGCGGACACATTTGTTCGCAATGTTTGCCTCAATGTTCACCGATGGAACGTGGCTGGTTTCGACCGCGGGCAAGCCGGACATGCTTGCGCCGCCGCAGGTGCAGGAATTGCGGGTGGTGGGCGCTTCGCCGGGCGTGTTGTGGCAGGCATTTTCCGCGGAACTGGGCCGGATGCGCGCGACGAAAACCCCTTACGCGATTTCGACGCAGGAGCATCTGCGCAACGCGGTGGAAAACTGGCATGTGGCGTTGCGTGATTTTCATCTGAAGCGCGGCGTGTTCGTGCCTCTCTCGCCGGTCGATCACCAGCACGTTTCAATACTTGAGCAGGTTCGTGCGCAGGCGGCTTCGACCGGTTCCGCGCATCCGGAAGTGCACGCGCAAATTGAAGCGCTGCAGCGGAAACAATCGAGCTGGAGCAGCGCGATCCTGCTGCTGGTGGTATCGATCGCATTTTTCGTTGGCCTCGGCTCTGCGCGCTGGGATTGGAAGTTTGTGCTGTTGCTCGTGCCAGTGCTGCTCTTTCACGAGTTGGGACATTACGTGGCGATGCGGCTGTTCAATTACCGAAACTTGCGCATGTTTTTCATTCCGCTCCTCGGCGCGGCGGTGTCGGGCAGCAATTACAACGTCCCGGGTTGGAAGAAAGTCATCGTGTCGCTCGCCGGGCCCGTTCCGGGGATTCTCGCTGCGATTCCGCTGGGCGCTGCGGGATATTTCCTCGGGCACGAATGGATGACCAAGCTCGCAGTTCTGATGGTCGTACTGAATGGGTTCAACCTCCTCCCAATTCTGCCGTTGGACGGCGGATGGGTCATGCACACGCTTTTCTTCTCCCGCCACTATGCATTGGATTTCGCGTTTCGAATTATCGCGATCGTGGGCATGCTCGCGGTGAGCGCCTCGTTTGGAGACAAGTTCCTGATGTATCTCGCAATCTTCATGGCGATCGGGCTCCCAGTCTCGTGGAAGTTGGCGCGCATTAGCACTCAGTTGCGCCGCGAACAACTGCCGCAAGCTTCTGCGGACAACCAAACCATCCCGCTCTTCACCGCGGAGCGGATCATCGGCGAAGTAAAGAAAGCATTTCCGAAAGGCGCCACGCCCAAGAACGTGGCGGAACACACGCTGCAGGTTTTCGAAACGTTGAATGCGCGACCACCCGGATGGTTCGCGACGATTTTTTATGGTGGCGTGCACGTCGGGTCGATTGTGGCCGCGTTTTTCCTCTGGGGATTTCTGACCATCGGCCAGGCGGGCGGCCTGGAAAAATTTCTCGCGCAGGAGTTCGCGCGGCCCGAGAACGTGATCGAATGCGGCCTGGTTGAAATGACGACCAAAGAGTCTCAACTCACCGCGACGCAGACGTTGGTCGCGATCTTCGATGATAAAGAAAAAGCGACGACTGCCTACAACGAGGTGATAGGTCAATTAACCAGCGACAAAGCGAGCGCGCGTTTATTTGGCCAGACCCTTATGGTTGGGTTCTTTAATGAGCCGGGCGCGTTAAAGGACGAACTGATTCAGAAGATTGAGCCGCAGAGCACGAACCTTTTCGTGCAGAGCTCCAACTATAACGCGACGTTTACGTTGTGGTGCCGCGCCAGCGATGAAGCAAGCGGGGCTGAGATTAAAGAGGAATTGCAGGAAACGTTTAATTCAGCGCGCATGAAAACGGTTCCAGTGTGGATTCCGAATAACCCAATTGAACCGAAACGTTGGGAGGAGATTCGGAACGCGCGGCGGACTTATGCAAAGCTGCAGGAAACAGCAAGCGCGGGCTACACAAACGCCGAAGTTCGGAAATTCGGCCAGCAGATGATGAAGGCCCAGCGGCGCGGCGATCTGGACCTGGTGAAGAAGCTGGAAGAAGAACAAACGACGGCACGGAAGAAAATTCAACAGGCGGCATTGGATGCGGTTGCGACTGAGAGCGGCACGGATCCGGAAGTCGTACGGCTTTATCGCGCGTATCCCGATCTCATCGAGGACTTCGAGGACGAAAAGAAGATGGAAGAGTATAGTAAAGCGCGGAAAGCGATTGATGAAAAACTTGCCGAACGTTTTGGTAAAATCGAACTTCGCGACGGCAAGCCGGCGCAGGAAGTGGCGCGATATACCGCGAGTTGGGGTTCGGCGGAGGTGGAAAAGGACATGATCAAACTGCAGTGGGTTTCGTTTGAGAATTTGTTCCACGGTCCACCGGCATTGCTGGACTGGTTGTGCGCACGTGGGTGCAAGGAGTTCCTTTATCGTTTCAACTCGCCGGGCGCGACGGGCGATGACGAAGAGGACGTGATGGATAGGTTCTGATTTCTTGGCGTGGTGGCGGCAGATTCAGAATAGGTATTCCGGAAGCCGCGCGCATGGTGCGTGCGTCTGTTCACTTTGATGAAATCGGTTGGCAGAATTGCTGTTGTTTCAGCTTTCGCTGCGTTGGCGGGGAGCGGGTTCGCGGCGGAGAATTGGAAACTAGTTTGGTCGGATGAGTTCGAAGGCAAGGGCTTGCCGGACGCGAAGAAGTGGACGAACGAAGTTGGATTTATTCGCAATCGTGAGTCCCAATATTACACCACGGGACGGAAGGAGAATGCGCGCATTGAGAACGGCAAGTTGATCATTGAAGCGCGGAAAGAGAAGTTTCCGAATGCGCAATTTGAACCGGGAAACGATCGGCGCGGGCCGGAGTTCGTAGATGTCACTTCGGCGTCCTTAATCACAAAGAACATTGCAGCCTGGAAGCACGCGCGCGTGGAGATGAAAGCGAAGTTGCCGGAGGGCCGCGGCGTATGGCCGGCAATCTGGATGCTGGGAACGAATGTGCGGGAGGTTGGCTGGCCGGCATGTGGTGAGATCGACATTATGGAATACGTCGGCTTCGAGCCGGACACGATCCACGCGAACATCCACACGCGTAAGTACAATCACGTGAAGAAGACCGGTAAAGGCGACAAGATCACGGTCGAGAAACCATTCGCCGATTTTCATGTTTACGCGATTGAATGGAGCGCGGAAAAGATCGATTTCTTCGTCGATGATAAAAGATATTTTAGTTACACGAAGGAAGAAGGAGCAGGGGAGGACGCCTGGCCGTTCGATCAGCCGCACTATCTGATTCTGAACCTAGCGATCGGCGGCACGTGGGGCGGGCAGAAGGGAATAGACGATTCAATTTTTCCCGCGCGCTACGAAATTGATTACGTGCGAGTGTATCAAGCGTCGAAATAGCGGCTTTTTTCTTTCCGCTGCGGGGTGCGCTCGTAATATCGCGGCGCAGATGAGCAACAGTTCGCCAGTATCGCGCAGCGGCCGGTTCAAAGGCGGCCCGAGCGCAGAAGTCGCCCGCTTCACCGAATCGATTTCATTTGACTGGCGTTTGTGGGAGCACGACGTCCGCGGTTCCATCGCACACGCCAAGATGCTACGCAAAATCGGCGTGCTCTCAGCTGCTGAACTTGCGGACATCTCCAAGGGGCTGAATCAAATCGCCGAGGAGGTTCGTGCCGGCAAGTTCCAGTGGAAGGAAGAACTGGAAGATGTGCACATGAACATTGAGTCGGCGCTCACCCAACGCTTCCCAGCGGGCGCGAAGTTGCACACCGCCCGCTCGCGCAACGATCAGGTTGCTCTCGATATTCGCCTTTGGCTCCGGGATGAAATTAGCGCTTTAAAGAATGAGATTCGCGCACTGCAAAGCGAATTCGTGACGTTAGGACGCAAATACCCAGACGTCATCATTCCCGGTTACACGCATCTTCAACGCGCTCAGCCGGTCTATATTGCGCATCATTTGCTCGCTTACGTTGAAATGCTTGATCGCGATTTCGGCCGGTTTGAAGACTGTTACGAACGGACGAATGTTTGTCCGCTCGGCGCGGGTGCTATCGCCGGATCAACAATTTCAATCGACCGCGAATTCGTCGCGACGGAGCTCGGTTTCGTCGATTCCAAGGGCAAACCGCGCATCACGCAAAATTCCATGGACGCCGTAAGCGACCGCGACTTTGCCCTCGAATTCTGCTCCGCTGCCGCGATTCTCGCCGTGCATCTCTCACGTCTTGCGGAGGATCTCGTCCTTTGGGCCAGCAGTGAGTTTAATTTCATTCGAATCGCGGATGCCTACACGACCGGTTCTTCGCTCATGCCCCAGAAGAAAAACCCCGATATCGCAGAACTCACCCGCGGCAAATCTGCACGCGTTATCGGCGACCTCGTTGCGCTACTCACGCTGGTTAAAGGGTTGCCGATGACCTACAACCGCGATCTTCAGGAAGACAAAGAACAACTTTTCGATTCCGTGGATACAGTTCGCGCAACAGTTCGCATCGTTACCGCCATGCTCAAGAACACTTCCTTTAACGAGAAGGTTTGCGAAGCTGCCGCGAGTGACAGCGCATTATTGGCCACCGATCTGGCCGATTACCTCGTGCGCAAAGGTATGCCTTTTCGAAAAGCACATCACGTTGTCGGCGCGGTTGTCGCGCTCGCAGAAAAATCTGGCAAGGCTCTGAACGAACTCACAGTGGACGATTTCAAATCCACCGATGCAAATTTCGAGGATGACGTCCGCGATATTTTCCAGCTTCGGAAAGCACTCGCCAAACGCGATCTTCCCGGCGCCCCATCTGCCAAACAGGTAGGCCGCCAACTGACCCGCTGGGAAAAAATACTCGCTCGAGACTAGACCATGAACAGTTCCGCGAACGCAGAGTATCTCCTGAACGATCTGCTGCGGGACGTTTCACGTTCCTTTTACTTAACCCTCCGTCTACTCCCTGGCGCTGTCCGCCACCAGATCGGCCTCGCTTATCTCCTCGCCCGCGCCACGGATACCGTCGCGGACACCGAGGCCATTTCCATTGAGAAGCGTCTCGCAACGCTTCAACTACTCCGCGAGCAGATTGCCAGTGCTGCGCCGGTCAAAATCGATCTCGGTGAAGTCCAGGCCCGGCAAACTTCGGACGGGGAAAAAGTGCTACTGGAAAGGATCAATGACGCCCTTGCCCTTCTGCGCGAACTCGGTCCGGATGACCGCCAACTAGTCCAACAAGTTCTCGAAACGATTACTTCCGGGCAGGAATTGGACCTTCAACGCTTTGGCCATGTCTCCTCGAACAACATCGTCTCATTGCAAAGCTTCGCCGAACTCGATGACTACACCTACCGGGTGGCCGGTTGCGTGGGTGAATTTTGGACACGCATCTGCGTGGCGCATCTTTCGCCGAAGCCAATGATGCCTTTGGAAGATCTCATCGCCCGTGGTCTTCGTTTCGGCAAAGGGCTGCAACTCGTCAATATTCTCCGCGATTTTCCGGCCGATTTACGTCTCGGTCGCTGCTATCTCCCGCGCGAGATGCTCGATCGCGTTTCGCTCGCCCCTGAGGATCTGCTCGATCCCACCAACGAACAGAGACTTAGGCCAACTTATAACGAGCTGCTCGCATTGGGCGAAGATCATTTGAAAACAGCCTGGGCCTACGTCCTCGCGTTGCCGCGCTCCTGGGTGCGCGTGCGCCTGGCGTGCGCTCTGCCGGTGCTCATCGGTGTAAAGACGCTTAACAAACTTCGAATCTCTAATGTCCTGAATCCAGACACACGCATCAAAGTGTCTCGCGCCGAAGTGAAACGGATCATGCGCGAGACGGTGATGTTTTACCCCTTGGATTCAGTTTGGAAAAATCTCCCGTCCCGAGTGCTGCGCGCATAAACAAACCTGAAGACGCCAATCCGCTCATCGTCCAACAATTGGCACGTTCATAGCTTGACGCTAGTTACGTTTGTGGAACTATCCACCGCAGTTTTAACTATGCCCAAGAAAGTTGCTTCGCGAAAGAGCCTCACAAGGCAGGAGAAGCGAGACCTGGACATCGAGATTGGGTTTTTAGAGGGCGTGGTAAATCGTGATCCGTCGTTTGTTGATGCACTTCAGTTGCTTGGCGACGGTTACACGAAGCGGGGCAAGTTTCTCGCCGGTCTGCGGATCGATCAAAAGCTCGCGGTCCTCCGGCCGCGGGATGCGCTCGTGTACTACAATCTCGCCTGTAGCCTCTGCCTCACCAAGCGCTACCTCGAAGCGGCCGAAGCACTTGAACAAGCCATCAACCTAGGCTACCGCGACTTCCGCTGGCTCGCCGAAGATCCCGATCTCCACGACCTCCGCAAGCAGCCGATCTACCGCAAAATTCGCGCTAAGCTTCGCCAGATGAAGGTGCGGGTCCGATAATCTACATCGCCGGTTCGAAAATCTCCGCCGGGGCCGATTCCGCTGGTGGCGCCATTCTAAAACAGAGCGCCAACGAGATTATCGCCACCGCTGCCGAAATATACCCGATTTTTCCGTAGCCCTGCAGTCGGCCAGATGGCGCTTCCGATAAAATGAAGCCGCCGATGAATGAGCCGAGTCCTGAAGCCATGTGTTGGACCGCGGAACTCACCCCCATGAAACCGCCGCGCAATTGCGGTGAAACTGCAGAAGTCATGATGGCCATCGCGGGAACAAAGCGGCCGGACATGCAAACCATGAACAGCGTCGTGGCGGCGACAGCTACTGCGGTGCGAACCGGCGGCAGGTGCGTCAGCAACAAAGTCGCGAACGTTGCGGCAATAGCCATGATCGTGAAAAGGCGTCGCTTCCCGAATTTATCCGCGAGCCGACCGATGATGTTCATGCTGAAAATCGTGCAGAGCCCGCCCGCCAAGTAAATGTAAGGCAGCTCGCTCTCCAGCATCCCAACGTTCCGCACCATGTATGGGCTGATATATGGGATGACCAGAAATCCCATCAACGTGACCGTCCCGATGAAAACAAACGCGCGCACGTGTCCAGGTCCGGAAATTATTTTCAGCAAGTGCGCGAGTGGAGTTGCATGAGGTCCCTGGGACTTTGCGCGAAGGTGCGGCACGAACATCCATGCGCCGATCAGCACAAGAAAACTCACGATTGCCAGCATGAAAAAGGGCGCGTGCCAGCTAAACGCATTCGCCAGATAGAGCCCAATGGGTACGCCCAACACCGACGCGAGCGAAAATGAACTCATCACAATTCCCATCGCTCGACCCCGTCGCTGCTCCGGGATCACATCGCCGATAATTGCCAGAATGACCGCGTTGGAAACTCCGCCGAATGCACCAGCCAGAGCGCGGGCGCCCGTGAGCGTGACGTAACCAGGCGCCAGCGCGCAGGCGAGTGTCGCCAGACCAAACCCGGCGTAAAGAACAAGCAACGTCGTCCGCCGATCAAAGCGGTCTAACAAGCTGCCAGAAATGAGACCGGCGATCCCCGCTGAGATCGCATACGCGGAAACGATCGTTCCGAACTGCGCCGGGTTGATGCTGAAGACGCGCATGTATTGTGGACCAAGGGGCATCATGATCAGGAAGTCGAGCATCGTGGTGAACTGCACGATCGCCAGCACCGCCAGAAGTGGTCCTTCGCGAATGTCCCTGCCGGATTTGCCGTCTAGCGACCTGCCGCCGCCCTGTTGTACCTGGTCCACTCGATTTTTCCTCGCCCTTATCTGGCGCAGGAATTCGCTCCCGGCAAGTGCCAATCAGATCTGGTGGGGATTATACTCATTGTGTTCCATCAAAGCAGTGCGATGCTGCCTGGTTATGGAGGGAACCATTGCAGTTGAGGAGCGGAAGGATCTACAAGCACGAGTCGCGGACAAACCCAAGGCCCCGCTGGTCTTGAACACGCGTGCGTTCGGCACGAAGGCGGCGAAAGATTCACTCGCGCCCATGTCGATCAAGCGACGCGAACCGCGCGATCAGGATGTGCAAATCGAAATTCTTTATTGCGGCATTTGCCATTCGGATATTCACCAGGCACGAAACGAGTGGCAGAACACAGTTTTTCCATGCGTGCCTGGTCATGAAATCATTGGACGCGTCGTGAAGGTCGGTCGCGCGGTGAGGAAGTTCAAGGAAGGTGATATTGCCGGCGTCGGATGTCTCGTTGATTCCTGCCGCACCTGTTCGAGTTGCCGGGAGGGCCTCGAACAGTTTTGCGAGAACGTCGCCACGTTTACTTACAACGGCGAAGACCGGGCGAGTGGCGGAAACACTTATGGCGGTTACTCGGAAACGGTGGTGGTCGACGAAGCATTCACTCTCAAGATTCGTGAAACCAAAAACCTTGCCGCCACCGCGCCGCTGCTCTGTGCGGGCATAACCACCTATTCGCCGATGCGGCGTTGGAAAGTCAGCAAAGGTCAGAAAGTCGGCGTGGTGGGACTTGGTGGACTGGGGCACATGGCTGTTAAGTTCGCGAACGCGTTTGGTGCGCACGTGGCGCTTTTCACCACATCACCGAAGAAGACTCAGGATGCGCTGCGCATGGGCGCGCACGAAGTGATCATCTCGAAAGATGCAGATGCCATGGCCAAACACTCCGGCACCTTCGACTTCATCCTCGACACTGTTTCCGCCGAGCACGACCTGAATGCCTACCTCGGCTTGTTGAAGCGGGACGGAACGATGACGCTGGTTGGCGCCCCGCCGAATCCAGTGCCAGTCGCAGGCTTCAGCTTGATCATGGGCCGCAGGCAGCTCGCCGGTTCCCTGATCGGGGGCTTGCCGGAAACCCAGGAGATGCTCGATTTTTGCGCGGAACGCGAAATCGTTTGTGATATCGAAATGATCCGCATGGAGCAGGTGAACGTGGCTTACGAACGCATGTTGCGCAGCGATGTTAAATACCGGTTCGTTGCCGACATGAAAGCGTCCAAGTTCTGACAAGATTCGTCAGTTCCTTGCTTTTGTGTCGAGGCGCTTCAGGCGGATGTTGCGGTAGCGGACGATTTTGTTGGTGTGGTTGCCGCCGCCGTGGACCTGGAGGGCGATGGCGCCGGCGGCGGGGTGGCGGACTTCCGTTTCCTGCCATTCCATGATTTTAACGCCGTTGATCCAGGTGGTGATGTGGGGCGGGTTGTTGACGATGCGGGCGCGGAGTTCGTTCCATTGGCCGTGGCGCCAGAAGTATTTCCAGGAATCGGGAAGGACGGCGAGCGGGACGGGCGAGTTGGTGTTCACGGTGATCTTATCGGGGGAACCGGCGAAGCTGTAACTGCGGATGGAAGGCTTGGCATTGAGACCTTCGCCGTAAATGCCCATGAGGTTGCCGCTGCCGTGATAGTCGATCATGGCCTGCCAGGCTTTGCCGTCCTCAGTGCTGCGGAGGAAAAGGCCGCTGTCGAGGCCGAAGTCGTTGTTCATTTCAAGGGAGACTTCGAAGTCGCCGTATTGCTGGTCGGTGAGAATGATGCCGCCATTGCCCGGAATGTCCTGGTGGCCGTGGATCGCGCCGTCCTGAACGAACCATTTGCCCGCGGATTCGTTTTTTGAGGCGCGGCTGTGACCGGTCTTGGCGCTGGGGTGCCAGCCGTTAAGCGTTTTGCCGTCGAAGATAGTGATAAAGCCGTTGGTGTCTGCTTCGGCGGCGTGGGTGGCGAGAGTGCTTAGGAAAACGGTAGCGACTGCGACGATCTGCTTCATAGGCTTAATCAAGGGCATTGGAGTCGGCGGTTTGTTCGCAACGTTATGGCGCGAAAAACCTAAAAATGGAAACATTTTGCAGTTGTGGTTGAAGGAGAGTCGGATGTGCATATAAAAGCCATTAACGTTATCGTGTCGTATTGTGTTTTTTTGTGTTTTATCGTTTCGTTCAGGGAGTCGGTGCGACCCGGCGGCCCGAGCTGAAGAGTTCCGCGTTGCGTTTTTGTTTAACGTGAAAAAGGGTGAAATCAGGTACTTACGTGGGCGTGACGAGAACTCTCGCGAAGTGGAATTTGGTGGGATCGGTGGAATTGCGCAGTTGTGTTCGGCACAGCTTGAGCGTGTATAAGGTTTTGAGAGAGCTGAGGGGAGAAAGTGGCAGCGTTGGAGCGACATGGTGTTGGGAAACTGGAGAGCGTGCGGTGAAAGTACGTGACTCTGCGCGGACGGTTGCGG
>DASVNK010000004.1:0-82264 GCA_036383895.1 Verrucomicrobiia bacterium
CGAACTCCAAACCGCCCTCAACGATCCCGAAGCGTGGGCCCAGGAGTACCTCTGCGAGTTTGCGGATAACTCCACCGTCCTCCTCCCATACGATCTCATCCAAACCTGCGAATCACCCTTCGCCTCCGAACTCAGCACCCCTGAATCCCTCTCCGCCTCCGCCCTCCCCAACGGCCCGCGCCCCGAACTCTACGCCGGCCTCGACTTCGCCCGCAAAAACCACCTCACCGTCTGCTGGATTTTAGAAAAACTTCCAGCTTCTTCCCACTCATGACTCATGACTCATCACTTCCTTCCTCCGCCCCGACTCAGCACTCAGGACTCAGAACTTATTTCTCACCCGCGAAGTCCTCTGCCTCCGCAACCTCTCCACCCCCGAACAACTCGAACTCCTCCGCCCCCGCCTCAACCTCTGCCGCCGCGTCTCCCTCGACTACACCGGACCCGGCATCGGCCTCGGCGATTTCCTCCACCGCGAACTCGGCTCCCACAAAGTCGAACTCTGCCCTTTCACGTCGTCCTTCAAAGCCGAACTCTTCCCGCGCCTCGCCGCCGCCTTCGAATCACGCGCCCTCCTCG
Source organism: Verrucomicrobiia bacterium (assembly GCA_036383895.1). GTDB lineage: Bacteria > Verrucomicrobiota > Verrucomicrobiia > Limisphaerales > SXQI01 > DASVNK01. Next base: position 580 of record DASVNK010000004.1, read on the forward strand.
TCCCCATCGCGCGCGACATCCGCGAAGACCTCCACTCCATCTACCGCTGCACCACCAACAACGGCAACATCCTCTACCGCGCCCACTCCACCCCCGACGGCCACGCCGACCGCACCACCGCCCTCGCGTTAGCCGCCCAAACCGCCCCACCACGCCCCTACGCCAAATCCATCGGCCGCAAATTCGCCATGTATGAGGATCGCAACCCCTACCGCTACCCAGTACGCACCCTCGCCATTATCCACTAACATGAACCCCCATTCCGCTCAGCTAAAGCCAATGCCAAGGTGTAGAAGCCCGGCCAAACACGTTGAATAACAACGCCGGGCGGGGCGTCAGACGGTTGGTCGGTTGTCTCCAGAGTTTAGGAAAGTCGAGGTTGTGAATGGCTGGGGAATTGGGATATTCTATCGCTATACCATGGTGATGTTCGGTTTAAAGAGTGCCGCAATTATTTTGCTGTGCGCGTCGTCGTTGTTTGTCGCGCGGGCGGAAGACAAACTTGAGCCGGCGGCGGTGGAGTTTTTCGAGAACAAGATCCGACCGGTGCTGGCGGAGAATTGTTATAGCTGCCACAGCCAGAAGTCCGAGAAGGTGAAGGGCGGGCTTTTCCTGGATACAAAGGATGGTTTGCTGAAGGGGGGCGATAATGGGCCGGCGATCGTGGCGGGTGATCCGGAGAAGAGCCTGTTGATCAAGGCGATTCGGTATACGGATGCGAATTTGCAGATGCCGCCGAAGGACAAGAAGCTTTCGACCGAGCAGATCGCCGATTTTGAAGCGTGGGTGAAGATGGGCGCGCCGGATCCGCGCACGGGTGAGAACGCGACGCTCGCGGCGCGGGAGGACCAGAAGAAAAATCATTGGGCGTTTCAGCCGGTGAAGCGGCCGGTGGTTCCGGAAGTGAGCAAGCCGAATTGGACGCGGAACGCGATTGATAATTTTATTTTTGCGAAGCTGGACGAGAACGGGATGAAGCCCGCGACGCGCGCGGACAAGCGGACGCTGATTCGGCGCGCGACGTTTGATTTGATCGGGCTGCCGCCCTCGCACGAGGAGGTGGAAGCGTTCGTGAATGATGATTCAGAGCGCGCGTGGGAGACGGTGGTGGATCGGTTGCTGGCGTCGCCGCAGTACGGGGAACGTTGGGCCCGGCATTGGCTGGATGTGGCGCGTTATGCGGATACGAAGGGTTACGTTTTCGAGGAGGAGCGGCGGTATCCGTATTCGTACACGTATCGCGATTATGTGATCCGCGCGTTGAACGAAGATTTGCCGTTTGACCAATTTATTGTCGAACAACTCGCGGCGGATTTGCTGGAGTTGGGCGAGGACAAACGTCCGCTCGCCGCGATGGGATTTCTGACTTTGGGCCGGCGATTCCTGAATAATCAGCCGGATATCATCGATGACCGGATCGATGTGGTGACACGCGGGTTGATGGGGCTGACGGTGCAATGCGCACGTTGTCACGATCACAAATACGATCCGATCCCGACGAAGGATTACTATTCGTTGTACGGCGTGTTCGCGAGTTCATCCGAACCAAGCGAGAAGCCGTTGCTGGGCGCGAAGTCGTTGCCGAAAGAATATCCGGCGTATGAGGAGGAGCGAAAGAAGCGCGTGGATGAGATGACGAAATTCCGCGCGGAGAAGTTCGAGGAAGTATTGGCGGATGTGCGCGCGAAGACGGGCGATTATATTTTGGCGGCGCTCGATGCGGAGAAGCTGCCGGAGAAAGGAAAGCTCGATACGTTCGCGCGAGAGCGGAAGTTGCATCCCATCGGCGTGCGGCGTTGGATGAATTATTTCGAAGAGCAGAAAAAGAAGGAGCACGATCCAGTGTTCGCGCCGCTGTTTGGTTTTGCCGGGTTAACGAATTTTACGGAGGAAGCGAAGGCGCTGACCGCGCGGTTTTCGACGAACGATGCGGCGCATCCGGTGAATCCGATCGTGACGAAAGGCTTCGAGGAATTTCAGGATAAATCACCGGAAGCGTTGAAAGACGTCACTGCGATCTACAAAAAACTTTTCGAAGGCGTCGAGAAATCCTGGGGCGAAGCGAAGAAGGAAAAGAAAGAGAAGTTGGAGAACGCGGACGAGGAAGCCTTGCGGCAGATTTTGTATGCGGAGAGTAGTCCGGCGCGAATTCCCGATGGTGAGATTCCGCGGTTGTTCGATGTGCCGGCGGCGCAGAAGAGCCGCGCGTTGCAACGGAAGGTGGAGGAGTTGGATGCGGTGCATCCGGGTTCGCCGCCGCGCGGGATGGCGTTGAAGGAAAATTCCACGCCGCATAAGCCGCGGGTGTTTGTGCGCGGAAATCAATTTAATTTGGGCGATGAAGTTCCGCGGCAGTTTGTGGCGATTGCGTCAGGGAAGGAACGCAAGCCGTTTGAGAAAGGCGGCGGGCGGTTGGAATTGGCGCAGGCGATCGCGAGCAAAGAAAATCCGCTGACGGCGCGGGTGACGGTGAATCGCATTTGGATGAATCATTTCGGGGTGGGTTTCGTGACGACACCGAGCGATTTCGGAGTGCGGTCCGATCCGCCGAGTCATCCGGAGCTGCTGGACTATTTGGCGGCGTGGTTCATGGAGAATGGCTGGTCGCTGAAGAAGCTGCACAAACTGATTTTGCTGTCGAACACCTATCAGCAAAGCAGCGAAGCGAATCCAGCCTACGCGGAGAAAGATCCGACGAATCGTTTGCTCGCGCATATGAATCGGCGGCGATTGGAGTTCGAACCGTTGCGCGATAGCGTTCTGTATGTGGGCGGACGGCTGGAATTGAAGCAGGGCGGGCATCCCGTGGAGATCACGACGCGGCCGTTCACGGCGCGGCGGACGGTTTATTCGTTTATTGAGCGCCAGAATTTGCCGGGGATTTTTCGGACGTTCGATTTTGCGAGTCCGGACGCGACGAGCCCGCAACGCTTCAACACGACGGTGCCGCAGCAGGCGTTGTTCATGATCAATTCGCCGTTCCTGGCGGAGCAGGCGCGCAACTTGACGAAGGTGGCGGAGGCAAACGGGGGCGGTTCCGCTGCGCCGCAAAAGATCAGCGCGATGTATCGGACGGCGTTGCAGCGCGACCCGAGGCCCGAAGAAATTTCGCTCGCGGAAAAGTTTGTGGAAGAACAAGCGAAGGTGCCGCCGCCGGAGCCGCCGATTCAGGTTTGGCAATATGGTTACGGCGAGCTGGACGCGAATTTTATTTTAGTGTCGTTCAAACCGTTGCCGCATTACACGGGCAAGGCCTGGCAAGGCAGCGATAAATTGCCGGACGATAAACTTGGCTGGGTGATGTTAAACAAGGACGGCGGGCATCCCGGCGACGGGTTGAAGAACACGGTGATTCGGCGGTGGACGGCGCCGCAGGATTGCACGGTGGCGATTTCGGGCGCCATTGAGCATACGACGGAGAAAGGTGATGGAGTGCGCGGGATGATTTTGAGCAGTCGCACTGGATTGTTGAGTTTATCGCCCGTTTACAATTCGAAACGCGAGATGAGCGTGCCGCGAGTCGAAGTGAAGAAGAGCGAAACGATCGACTTTATCGTGGATGCCAACGTCTCATTGGATAGCGATTCGTTTAATTGGGCGCCCGTCATCAAGACGGTGAGCGGGAGTTCGGGCGGAGCGATGGCCTGGAATGCGAAGTCCGAATTTGGCGGGCCGCCAGAACCGTTTGTGCCGCTGAACGCGTGGGAGAAATATGCGCAGGTGTTGCTGATGTCGAACGAGTTTGCGTTCGTCGATTGACGAGAAAAGAGAGGCGCGCGGCGTGTCGTGTGTTAGCTTGGCAAATTGTCTGTGAGGAGAGTTTTACTTTGGTTAACGCTGCTCGGAGGGGTGCTGGCGATATTGCTGGCATTGCTGATGCCGGCGCATCTCCGCGCGACCGATCCGCATGTGCTTCGGAAGCTCGGTGTGGAAAGCAGTTCGCTGGTGCAATTCGCCGCGGAGACGGCGTCGCACAATCCGCCCGTTGCGAAGATTCTTCTCGCGACTGCTGAATCGCTGGAGCTGGAGGGGACGGATCAAGTGCTCGAAGAATTGCGGAATTATTCACGCACAGAAACCAAGGGACGCACCATTCTTGAGCAATTGGAAGCGCAGGAATCCGGCCGCATACAAGTGGGCGAAACAGCCATCTTCAACGCACTGCGCAAGGCCGCAAACCGCGAACGCCTTTTGGCCTCGCTTCACAGTCTTGAGGCAAAACAGATTTTGCGAAACCGCATGCTGACGAATCTCATTATTTTCGCACCGGTAAAATCTGCGGCCGGCCAGCCATTGGATATCGCGATTCTGACGACGGCATTTTTGTTCGAGCATCGCGCTTTTTCATCAACGTTGCCACTGCGCGAGCAGGTGCTGCGCATGGCAAGCCAGGGCGATCCGGCGCTGGAAGAATTTTACCTGAGCATTTTCTCGCTCGCGAAGCGTTTTAGCTCGGAGCAACTGATCGCGGTGGTCGCGAACATTCCGACTGTCGATGCTTTGAACGGCGTGACCCGCTACGTCCAGGAGAATCCGGATTCCGCGCCGTTGATGTTTTCGTGCGTGGCCATTACGAAAAAAGGGGGAGCTGTCGCGGGCTATATCAATCAGTTTCCGAAAACGGCTGAGCAGGATCTTTCTTTTGCGTTAAGCGCTGGGCGCGCCGGCCTTGAACGGCTGCTGGAGGATCAGCAGCCGATTTATCGCTCGACGATATACAATGCAGCAGCCGGCGGGGGCGTGGTGCGGAGCGTCATGACTCCCTTCGTGAACCTGAGCGCAAGCGTCCCGACGCTGGCAATTCTGCTGAAACTGGCGTTCATCGGTCTCGGAGGATTTTTGGTGGCGACAGCGATGCGATTTCGAAAGCACCAGATTGCGGATGAGCCGTATGTCTTTTATCCGAAGTTCTCGCTGATTCGTCGCGGCGCGTTCGCGGCGGTCTTCGTGGTGCTCGCGGTCATCCTGGGCGAGCCATATCTCGCGCAGGGCGAACAAGCGCCACCGCCCGCGCGGATCAGTTTCCCGCTGCTTGGCGCGGCGACAGCAACGCCGCCGATTACCACACAGAATTCTACACCTATGCTCGATCAACACACCATTCTAGCAATCGCCACGTTTCTCGTGCTGCAGGCGGCGATTTATACAATCTGCCTGGTAAAACTGGCAGAGATCAAAAAGCAGCCGGTCTCGAACGCGATCAAACTGAAACTGCTCGATAACGAAGAGAATCTGTTCGATGGCGGATTGTACGCGGGACTCTTCGGCACCGCGGCGTCGTTGATCATGTTGACGCTCGGCGTGATCAAGCCGAGCCTGATCTCGGCGTATTCCGCGACGCTGTTCGGCATTCTCTTTGTGGCCATCTTGAAGATTGGTCACGTGCGTCCCTTGAAGCGCCGATTGCTCCTCGAGGCCAACAACGACGCAGAGGCTTCGGCGGCAAGCGCCGCTGTTGCGAGCACAACCACGACCGCCCCACCTGCACGCAATCCGTTTGCATCATGAATCGCACCCTGCTCATCGTCATTTGCGACTTCCTGCTGCTGACGCTGATTTCGACCGCGCGGCTCGATCAGGCGCCGTCCGTTCAGACACAGCAAAGCGGGGCAATTCGCCTGGAAAACTATTCAAGCCCGACGCAGCAAGCAGCGACACCATCCAAAGCGCTGCCGCTTGATCCGCGAACAGCAGATGTGCTGGCGGCGATGAAATCGACGCTAGAAGAAGAGCGGACTTCGCGCGAGCAACTCGCTTCGTCGTTATCAGAAACAGAGGCAGCATTGCTGGCGCAACAGGAATTAGCGGCGCAACGTCAACAGCAGCTTCAAGTGGCCAGCCGGACGATTGACGCCAAGGAACAGGAGGCGCGGATCTTGGAGCAATCGAGAAACCGACTCGCGGCTCAATATACCGAAGCGCAAACGAATCTCGTCACCTTCCAGAAACAACTCGCGGCGACTTCCACCGAAGCGAAACTTTCACAACAACGATTGAGCGCAGTGGAACAGGAATTTTCAAAAGCGCGCGATAATCTTGTCTCCCTGGAAAAAGAACTTTCCAGCACCAGCACGGAAGCGCGACTCGCGCGCGAACGGCTCGCCCAGATCGAAAACGATTTGCGCTCACGCCAGTCCGAAGCGGAGCAAGCCCGCGCGCGCATCGACCAGGTGGAGCAACTGCGTCGCGCCGCAGAATTGGAACGGGAACGGATCGCGGGGCAATTGAAAGTCGCGGAGACGGAACAGAAAATGACGCAACAACAACTCGCGGCTGCCCAACAAGAAAAACAAGAAATTCAAAAGGTCGCCACCGAATTAGCCGAAGGTGTGGTGCAGTTCGCGGAGAAGCAGGGAGAACTCACAAAAGAAATTCGTGAGAACCGCCCGCTGAGCGCGAATTCCATTTTCGCTGAGTTTATCACGAACCGTGTGCAGACCGATTTCCGCGCGGATCGCTCCGGGATTTTGGGACGCACTGTCAGTAAGGACTCTCAGGCGCGGACGATCCTCGTCAGTGACGGCGCGCAAACGTATGCGCTGTATCATGTGGATGACACTCCGTTTCGCCTCGAAGAGTTCGGCAAAAATTGGGAACGCTTTATCGTTCACCTTTATCGCGGCAACGCCATTCTGCCGATGGCGAAGATTCATTTCCTTTCGATGGACCCGCGCGTGGTCGTGATCCCTGTTACTCCGGAGCAAGCAAATCAACTCGGCGCAAAAGTCTACAAAACAGTCGCCGACCCATATAAATTTCAGGATGCGCTGATCATTGGGGCGGATGAAGGATACTACGGCGAATGTCGCTTCGCACTCGTCGCCGGAAATCGTGGTTATCTGAAGATGGACCGTGCGGTGCTTGGGAAATTTGTGGGCAAGTTCAACCCGTCGCGCGGAGATTTAGTGCTCTCGAAGTCCGGGGATCTAATCGGAATTATGGTGAACAAAGATTACTGCGCGCTGCTGAGCACGTTTACGCCCACCGCAACAATTCCGGCCGGAGCGAACTTGAGTACGCAGGCGATCGGCACGCGGCTTTCGCAGATGCAGCAGGATTTGCGAACATTGCCTGCGGATTTGCAATAATGACCAACGGGCGGCATTGACCTTTGTCCGGCAATTCAGTCTAATTCTCAAAAGCCTTTGTTATGAAAACTCCTATTTCCCGCCGTTCCGCTATGCAGAAGACCGCTTCCACCGGCGCAGCGATGCTGCTCATGTCGAAATACGTGCAGACAATCGAAGCAGCGGTCGAACGCAAGGGCCGCATAAATCATTCAGTTTGCCGTTGGTGCTACGACAAAGTCCCGTTGGAGGACCTTTGCAAAGCTTCAAAGGAAATGGGGATCGCATCGGTTGAGCTGCAAGGGCCAAAAGAGTGGCCGACTCTGAAGAAATACGATCTCACCTGTGCGATGGCGAACGGCGCCGGCATGGGGATTGAGAAGGGTTGGAACCGCATTGAAAACCACCAAAAACTGATCGACAGCTACGCGGAAGTGATTCCGCAAGTGGCGAACGCCGGATTGCAGAATTTAATTTGTTTCTCAGGGAATCGCGCGGGGCTTGACGACGAACAAGGCATTAAGAATTGCGCGGAGGGATTGAAGAAGTTGATGCCGATCGCTGAGAAGCACAACGTCACCATTGTGATGGAGTTGCTGAATAGCAAAGTGAACCACAAAGATTATCAGTGCGATCACACAGCCTGGGGCGTGGAGGTTTGCAAAGCGATTGGTTCAGATCGGTTCAAGCTGCTTTACGACATCTACCACATGCAGATCATGGAAGGTGATGTCATCGCGACGATCCAGAAATTTCATCCGTATATCGCCCATTACCATACCGGCGGTGTTCCAGGTCGTCATGAGATCGATGAAACGCAGGAACTAAATTACAAGCCGATCATGGAGGCGATCATCAAGACCGGCTTCAAAGGGCACGTCGCGCAAGAATTCATCCCTGCACGGAAGGATGCCCTCGCCTCGTTAAAGCAAGGCGTGGATATCTGCGACGTTTAAACCGCGCGGCGGCTCGATTCAGTGTGCGTGTTCCGAAACGACTTCGGAAATCACCTGTTCAACGCTCGCGATATCGAACGGCTTACAAAGATGACGGCAACCATGTTCCGTTAAGAAACGGTGGGTTCCTTCGCTGACTGAATCTCCGGTGAGAAACACAAAGCGTGCCTTGAGGCTCGCGTCTCTCCCAATTGCGTGTCGGAAGAAAACATCGCCATTCATCAGCGGCATACGGAAGTCAGAGAGAATCACATCGAACTCCTGCTGAGCGAGCAGTTCGAGCGCCTCCTGCGGCGACTCAGTTTTCGTTGGCGAGTAGCCGAGCATCTCCAGCATTTCGAAAAGCAGATCCGAGATGGCAGGCTCGTCGTCCACGATGAGCACACGCGCGCCCGAAGCGGTAGCGCGTTCGTTTGAGATTCCGTCGATGGTTGATTGGTTCATTTGGCCACGCCTGATGGGTTGGTTGTGCAGGCGGGCAACATGAAAAGCGTAGGCGCCACCAGGCTCGGGCAGCGGATCACACTAGCTGCGTGCGTCAAAAAATCAGCCAGCGCGTGGATTTTGGGTGCGCTGACGTGATTTGCTGCAGTGGTGCAGCGAACGCAGGAAGCTGGCGGGAAACCGCTGTCCAACCTTGGCGGCGCCGAAAAGTGTCTGATGGGATGATGGCGAAGGGGCTGGGTCGACTGGTCTTTACTCTTCATTGCGTCTTCGCAAACGGACAAAACTGCTCCATGGGCTGCCGCGCCCTGTTGAGTAGTATCGGCGTTGTGCCGGGCTTACCTGAGAATCGAGGCGAACATTCGCGTATCTTTACGTGACGCGGTTTGCACCAACCGTTTGTCGTGTCCATCGAAGGTGAATTCCGAGACAGAAAACCAATTGCGGTTGTACGATTTAGCGACGCTCGCAGCAATTGATTCGAGGGAATTCTCGCATGCGACAAGCGCTCCTGCGTTACGATTGTTATAATCGAGGTAGGATTTTGTCTCCTCGATGTAACAAACGACGTGATTTACGCCGGTCATTCTAACCGTAACAAGACGCGGTGTGTAGCCTCTTGAACGAAGAACAGCGGCGGCGAGGGTGGAAAAATCGTCGCAATCGCCGGATTTGGAAGCGAGAAAAACTTCAGGACGCTGTACTTCTTTGCGGAATTTGTATTCGAAATTCCGGAAGTAGCTCGCAAACCGCTGTGGAGTTAAGTTTTTTGCGGCGCGAAGGTGATCCAGTTCGAGGGCGAATGTAGAAACGGAGAAAAGGGAAAACAGTGCAGCAGAATAGATAAAGGCGATTTGGCTTGGCCTCAGCAACATGCATTTGGCTAAGCACCTGATGTGCCACGCACAGAATCCGACGAAATCAAGGGGGGCTGCCCAAAATATTTGCAGAAATGTCTCAGATTCAGCCAGCAGTGTCAGAGGAACGACTCGCCAAATTAAGGCTGCAATGGCATTTTTACCTTTCGCCCGAATGATCCGGCAATTTTATATTCTCGTTTTATTGTGTGTCGCGTTCACTCGGGCGGCGGAGGTTCCCACGGAAGGCACGCGCAAAATGGCGGCCATTCTCGCAAACATTCGCGACGAAACTGATCCGCGCAACAATCCCTATCTGAACGAAAAACGTGCGATTCTGCTGGGCAAGGAACTCGCTGAGGCAAAACGGAACCCCGACATCAGCGTTGCCCATCTGGTGAATCTTCACGGCCGCTACGGGATGGAACTTCTCGATGCGGGCCGCAGCGTCGATGCGATTCGCGAACTGGAAACTGCACTCTCTCTTCACGTTTCTCCGACCGGTGCTTCCTTCATGGGTAACCGTGACGCGACCCGCCTGCGCATGAGCCTGGCGGTGGCTTACCTTCGTCTCGGCGAGCAAGAGAACTGCATCAGTAATCACACAACTCTTTCGTGTATTTTGCCGATCGATCGGACCGCGACTCACAAGCTTCAACGGGGATCACGCGGCGCGATCAAGGTGCTCCTCGACCAACTCGCATTTCGTCCGCATGACCTGAGTGCACGCTGGCTTCTGAATCTTGCCTACATGACCCTGGGAGAGCATCCAGGAAAAGTGCCTCAGCAATTCCTCATTCCTGCGCGCGCTTTCGCCTCGGATTATGACATTGGGCGATTTCGCGACGTTGCGTCAAACCTTGGCCTCGATGTGCCAGAACTTGCCGGCGGTTCCATCACTGAGGATTTCGATAATGACGGCGACCTCGATATTGTGGCGTCGTCGATGGGCCTTAATCATCAGCTACGATATTTTCGCAACAACGGAGACGGCACTTTCGTGGAGCGCACCGCGGAGGCCGGGCTCACCGGAGAAGTCGGTGGGCTCAACATTGTTCAAACCGACTACAACAACGACGGCGCGCCAGATATTTTCGTGATGCGCGGGGGCTGGTTTGGTCGCGCGGGGAAGCATCCGAAGTCTCTCCTGAAGAACCTTGGTGACGGCACGTTTGACGACGTGACGGAAGCCGCGGGTCTAATGAGTTTTCATCCCACGCAGACATGCACCTGGTTCGATTTTGATGGCGACGGCTGGCTGGATGTTTTCATTGGGCACGAAACGCGCGAGGGCGACACGAATGCGTGCCAGCTGTTTCGGAACAATCGCGACGGGACCTTCCGGGAATGCGCGAAAGAAAATGGCTTGGCCGTGATTGGCTGGGTGAAGGGCGTGACGAGCGGGGATTACAATAACGATGGTCGTCCCGATCTTTATATTAGCCGCCTGAGCGAATCCAATATCTTATTTCGAAACGACGGCCCGGCTTCGAATGGCACGAATCGTTGGATCTTCACGGACGTCACAAGCGCCGCCGGTGTAGCCGACCCGCGCTACAGCTTCCCGACCTGGTTCTTCGACTACAACAACGATGGTTGGCTCGATATTTTCGTCTCAGGTTATCGGAGTGACATGATCGCCGACGTTGCCGCCGATTATCTTGGCCTGCAGCACGAAGGCGAACGCCCGCGCCTTTATCGCAACGAACGGAACGGCACGTTCAAAGATGTGACTCGCGAAACTGGGCTCTACAAATTGCTTTTGGCCATGGGTTCGAATTTCGGCGATCTCGATAACGATGGCTGGCTCGATTTCTATCTCGGCACTGGTGAACCGGATCTTTCCGCGCTCATGCCAAACCGGATGTTTCGCAATGCAGCCGGCACTCGCTTCCAGGATGTCACGACTTCCGGCGGCTTCGGCCATTTGCAAAAAGGCCATGGCGTTTCTTTCGCTGATCTCGATCACGACGGCGACCAGGACATTTACCAGGTGATCGGCGGTGCAGTGGAAGGCGACACTTATCGCAACGCATTGTTCGAAAACCCCGGGCACGGAAATAATTGGATCAAGCTGCACCTGGTGGGAGACCGGGCGAATCGTGCGGCGATTGGCGCGCGACTGGAACTCACGATGCAGGACGGAGACGATCTCCGCGAAATCCACCGCGTCGTTGGTTCAGGCGGCAGCTTTGGTGCGTCGCCGTTTCGCCAGGAAGTCGGCCTTGGAAAAGCATTCTCTGTTGAGCGTCTCGAGATACTATGGCCCGGCAGCAATACTCGTCAGGTTCTCACCAATCTACCGGCGAACAAGGTCATCACCATCCAGGAAGGAAAATCCGAGTTCTCCTCTCTCGGGCAAAAACCGGTTCCATTCCGCAAATCGGCCGAGAATCATCATCACCATCATTGATTGCACGGTCCGCAACACCCGCTCGACAAACTGCCGCGCATTCCTAAACTTCGCGCCTCATGATTCAACGGTATTCGCGTCCGCAAATGCGGGAGATCTGGACGGAGCAACGGAAGCTCGAAATTTGGCTGCAGGTTGAATTGCTGGCGGCGGAAGCGCTGGTCGATGAGGGGCTTATTCCGAAAAAGGATTTCGAGCAGATGCGCACGAAAGCGGCGTTCAACATCGAGCGCTGCAAGGAACTCGAGAAGACGCTGAATCACGACGTGATCGCTTTCACCACGAACGTTGCGGAAAACATCGGCGCTCCGGCCAGTCGCTGGCTGCATTTCGGGCTGACCAGTAGCGACATTATCGACACGACCTTCGCCGTTCAGATGGTTCAATCCGCCGACATTCTGATTAAGGATGTTGAAGAACTTCGCGTCGTGATCGCGAAGAAAGCGCGCGATCATCAATTCACTCCGGAGATCGGCCGCAGCCACGGCATTCACGCTGAACCAACGACCTTCGGCCTCAAAATGGCCCTTATGTATGATGAGTTCGGTCGCGCGCTCGAACGACTCAAGCGTGCGCGCGAAATCGCCGGGGTCGGAAAACTGTCTGGCGCCGTCGGCACCAGCGCGCATCTCTCGCCGAAGGTCGAAGCATTTGTCTGCAAGAAGCTGGGCCTTGGTGCATCACCCATCGCGACTCAGGTGATTCAACGCGATATTCATGCCGATTTCATGTCCGCGATCGCGCTCGTTGGCGCGAGCATCGAGCGTTGGGCGACGGAGTTTCGTCATTTGCAGCGCACCGAGGTTCTCGAAGCGGAAGAATTTTTCGCGAAGGGCCAGAAAGGTTCCAGCGCAATGCCGCACAAGCGGAACCCGATCACCGGCGAACGGCTCACCGGCCTGGCGCGCGTCCTCCGCGGGAACGCCATTGCGGCGATGGAGAATGTTGCCCTCTGGCACGAGCGCGATATCAGCCACAGCAGCGTCGAGCGCATCATTTTCCCTGATTCCTGCACGTTGCTTGATTACATGCTCGCGACGCTCACGAAGCTCACGGAAGGCCTCATCGTTTATCCAGAGAACATGAAGCGCAATCTGGGGCTCTCCCTCGGCATGTGGAACTCGCAAACCGTTCTCCTCGCCCTCATTCGCAAAGGCTTAACCCGCGAGCAGTCCTACGAACTCGTCCAGCGCAACGCGATGAAAACCTGGCAAGCCAAGCACGCGGGTGCCTCCGATGCAGACTTCAAAACCCAACTCCTCTCCGACCCTGAAGTTGCGCAGCACCTCACTCGAGCGGAGTTGGAGAAGCTTTGCTCGCTCGACTTCCACTACAAACACGTGAAAGCGCGTTTTAAGAAGCTCGGGCTCTAAGCGGCGGTCCAACTCCTACGAATGAAGAACGTAAACATTTTCGTCGATGTGGACCTCACACTCGTCGATCAGAATATGCGCCTTCTCGAAGGAGCCAAAGAGAACCTCGAACTGCTCATCGAACGAGGTTGCCACATATTTTTGTGGTCAACGTGCGGCACGGAATATTGTAGGAAAATCGCGGAGCTTCACAAACTTACCCACCTCATCGAAGGTTATTCCGCAAAACCGGACATAATCATCGACGATATGCCGGGCACCGTCCTGAACCCATTCCACTTCGACGTGCAGCGTGATGGTGGCTGGCCAGAAATGACGAAAACGATTCTCAAGAAGCACGTCGACTGATGCTCGTGGTGTCAGTTTTCGCGCGGTGGTAACGCCATCAATTCGTTCAAAGCGTCTGGGCGCAAAATTCGCACTCTCGGGCTCGTAGACGCCCCCGAATCGCTCTCCATCAGAAATACTGAATCGCCGAAAACGGAAACACCAGTGGCGCGCCAGCCATTCTCAGCGGAAACAAACTCGGTGATTTCATTTTTCTTAATGCGAAACACTTTCGCGAGGCTCGGCACGGCCGCAAGCACGCTGCCTGATTTCTCGACCGCCAATCCAAAAACGATTGGCGTGTCGGTGCCGTTCCAGATTTTTGGTTCCAAAACCTTTCCTTCAATAACGCCAATAGTAGTTGTGACGCCCTTTGGATCGATTCGCAGAACTCTGTTGCGATCGGCGAGAATCAGATCTTCGCCGCTCCAGGTGTATGCGGTGACTTCGTTCAGCTTCGGTTGATCCGCCGCGGGCCGAAATGGCGACTCCTCAGCGTTTTTCCGCACCACCAGCGAGTCGCCTCTCTGAAAGACCAGCGCGCCGTTTCGATCTACTGCGAAGACTGATGCTTTCACCTCATCACGATGCGCGAGTTCCACCATCTTTCCGCTCGGCAGTTCCAGCCGAAACGCCGCCGAACTCCAGGCGCCGCCCGTTTCTCCGAAGGCTTCCGTGCAGATATTTCCATCCAGGCCGCGTGTCATCCAATGCGCGTGAAAGGCCTTCACCAACCGCTTCGGTTCCTGCCCCTTTTCCACGAGCCAGATGAAATTCTCCGTTGGGTCAGCAACGAGCGCCGAGTTCTCCGACAACGCAATAATGCCTCCGCCGGGATGAGCGAAACTCGTCATCGCGAAGAGGAAAGATAAAGTGCAAAAAACGCTCTCATAGAATGGATGGACTTCGAGAGTTCGCCGAAAGATCGCAAGGGCGCCATGCGTTTTCCGCCGCACATGCTTTCATAACACTACAATTTCATCACCCACCCGCACCTTCCCCGACTTCACCACCTGCGCGAGCACACCTTGCTTTCCGTGATCCATCAACTCGCGTAGTCCGGGTGCTATTCGATCCATCTTCTCGCATGGATCACGCGGCGCGCCGATCAACAACTCCGCACTCCCGACCCGCACGCGCTTGCCAGCTAACGCCACCAGGTCGATTCCCTCGGTCTCAATGTTTGATCGAACCACGCCGGGCGGAATGTTTTTTAATCCCAGCACCGCCGCATGTTCGGCAATCTGCTCGCGTTCAATCAGTGTCACCTGCCGCTGGCTCGGCCCGCCCGCCCTCGATCTCCGCCCAAAGTAGCGCCCGTCCTGCACAATTCCCTTCTCCGCGACCAACTCGATCTCATCGAGACTCTGCATCACCTCGCCTCCGCGCGAGGGATGCACATGCAACGACGCAACTCTGCCTCGCGCTTCCATCAACTAACCTTCGCTCTGCAGGGAACAGCTGAACCGAGGCGTCCTACTTCGCCTTCGAAGTAATCTTCGAGCGATCGGGCTTGAACTCGCCTTTGTGCGGCAGCGTGTCCGGAGTGACCGTCACTCCGCTAGTGAACTTAAACGGTGCGGGTTGGTTGTCGTAGGTGACTTCGATGAACGCAGCGGTCCAGCCTTTCTCCGGCTTTTCGACTGTGGCTTCGTAAACGCCGTCAGACTTCGCTTCCAGGGTCGTCTCGGTGTATTTCCGACCGAGCGTTTCCATGCGGAAATCGCGGGCGTCTGGATTTGTCGCCTGCCAGAGTTTCACTTTGGAAGGTTTGGTTTTGGAGGTCACGCGAATGACTCCAGGTGAAGGTAATTCCCATGTGTATTCCGGCAACGATTTTTTGCGCAGGGTTGCGTCGTAGAAGGCCAGCAGTGTCTGCAGCGCGTCGCTGTTCTTCATGGAGTGATCGGTATTCGGCACGTAGCGGAGATATTTTGGGCCTTTGAGGTCCTTCCAATAGAACTGGGTTGAATCTGGAAGGAAGAATTGATCACCGGCGGCATTCAGCACGAGCTTCGGCATGGTGAGGCGATCGCGGTATTCGTAGGGCTCTTCGATCTTCATCAGCGCGGCGAATTCCGGCGTGTCCATCCAGTTCATGATGCCCATTGCTTCGTAATCGCCCACGGCGGGTGCCCAAAAACCATATGCGGCATGGTGATGTTGGAACGAAGGGACAACATTCAGCAGATCGATGACGATCGGAACGATTGCCACGATGCGCTTATCGACAGCAGCGGTGCTCCACGTGGTCCAGCCGCGCTTCGAACCGCCAGCAACGACGAACTTGTCGACCTTGTTTTTTCCGCCTTCTTCGCTCGCGCAAAAAGCAGTGATCGTGTCGAGCGCGCGCACTGCCGCTTTCGTCATGGGCAGACGGGCGGGCCAGCGTTCATCGCCCGTGCGGAGATACTTGTCCCATGTATATGCAATCAGCGAATCCTCAACGCGCCCTTTCGTTTCACCGGCGAAAACCAGCGGTTGGTTCGGAACCATGCGCAAATCAGCAACGATGCTCTTTGTGGTGCGAGCGACCTGGACGAGATTTTGGTCAAGCCGATCCGGGGCGGGGCGATCGTTTGAGCCACCGCCGATGAACAGCAGCGCGGTGTCGCTCGTGACTTCGTCCGGCCTGATGATGACGAGCCAATGTTTCCAGGTCGGCTTGTCGACTTCTTTCTCCGTCAGCCACTGCTGCGAAGTCATCTCAAGAACGTAGGCGGTCCCCCCCTCGCCCGGCATCGTTTTGACCAGCTTGAAGGAATAACTCGAATCCGGTTTGGCGATGTAATTATCAAGCGCGGTGCGTTCGCTCGCCCTCGACGAAGAGAGAAATAACGCCGACGCCAACACCGCGCTGAAAAAAGCCTGGAACACTTTCATAGGATGCAAAATTGGATTGGGACTTGCGGCTCAGTATTCATAAGTGGTTAGCGCGAATGTCGAGCAATTTCCTCAGGGAAGCCGCGGGGGCGCTTTCCTCGCCTTGTTGCAATGGGTTGACGGAGAACGGGTACCATCCCGCCGAGAATAGATATGTTAATTCGCAATTCAAAAGTAGATGCGGTACGAGCCTTGCTGGCGTAGAGTTCGCGAACTTACACTGGTATGAAGCTAAACGCACGACTGTGCACCCTTTTGCTGGGCATTGCCGTACTCAATTCGGGAACAACATTTTCCGCTGAGAACGGCGGAACGATTGACCTGACGGTAACAAACGGCACCAAGCACCTTAAATTGCCCGTCGTCCCAGCTGAGGAGTTCCGCGTTTTTCGGACCACCGACCTCTCCCTGCCCTTCACGCCTGCCGCGCCAGGCACGGTCACGGGATACGATTGGTTGCAACCCGCTGCGAGCGGCTTTGAATTCTTTCGCGTTGAAGTTCAGCCGAAGAGTCCGGTTGCAGTGCTCAACGCCAATCTGCTCAGCAAAATCGCCTACGGGTCTACACCCGACGATCTGGACCGCCTCGCGCAAATCGGCGCCGACGCGTATATCCAGGAACAACTCGCCCCGGAAACCATCCAGGAAACTTTAGAGATCGACCGCGTTATTCCATCGACCGGCGATTGGCAATATGTCACCACCACCGGCACCGCGAGTTCCGGTTCGCTCTACGTATATCTCACTCAACCCGGCGAATGTTACCTCGATGACGTCAAGCTGGTGCGCGGAGCAGTTGCCGAAGTCGGCGCCAACGTTATTTCAAATGGTGATTTCGAAACGGGCCTCACTGGATGGATCGTGGATCCGATTTATTCGAATTCGGTCGTTGTCAGCACCGTGCAACACGCCGGAGCGAGTTCCCTTCACATCATCGGGACAGACGCTGGTTCATCAAGCGGAACTTCGATTCGCCGCGCGAACCTTTCTGTCACCCAGGGACAGGTTTATACGCTTAGTTACTGGTACAAGCCAGTGACCGGCACGCGCACACCTCCGCTGGTCGTGCGCCTTTCCGGCGATGGAATCCGCAGCACGCCGGGAACGCTCGCTACCAAGCTGGCCGACGGAACAGGAAATCTCGCCGACTTGACTGCCTGGCACGCCTTGCACGCGGTGCAATCGAAGAAGCAACTGCAGGAGGTGATGCTGCAATGGCTCGAAAATCACTTCGTAACGCAGCAGCGCAAATCACGCGACTACTTTGATGGCCGCGTGCCGGACGACACCGAAGACGCAGTCGCAACGAACCTGGAATTTCGTGAGCTGCAACACTGGCGCGCCGCGCTTCAAAATCCGAACGTCACTTTTCTGGACTTGCTGACGATCAGTGCCGAAAGCCCGGCCATGATTATTTACCTGGACACCGTGAACAGCCGCGGCAACGGCAGCAACATCGCGAACGAAAACTATGCGCGTGAAGTGCTGGAGCTTTTCACCTACGGCGTCGACAACGGCTACGATCAGAACGACATCACCGTTTTATCCCGCGTCTGGACCGGTTGGTCCGTCCGCCTCGTTGACCATACAAACATCTTCAACCCATTCGCTCCGCAATCGACCACGTTGCTGCCCGGAGCGACAAATCTCGGCAGGACCGACAACCTCGATGGCGTTTGGACATTTGTGTATCGGCCGGAGAACCATAACAACACCACGAAAATTCTTTTCCCTGGCAGAACTGTTCCCACGCGCTTTGGTGCTCCTTACGCCGGACGCAATTACGAATTCCGCGTCGGCGGCAGCGCTGGAACAAACTCCAATTGGCAGCAGGTTACCGCGACCGGCACTGCCACATCTTCCACGCTCTACCTTTATTTGAGCGGCGCGGGTGATTGCTTCATCGATGATATTCAAATCGTCCCTGGCACCATTCCCGGCGGCGGAACCAACGCCGTTCGCAACGGCGATTTCGAAAATGGGATTACCGGCTGGACCGTCTCCGCGAACCTGAGTGGTTCTCGAGTGCAAAATCAGCAGGTCTACAGCGGCAGCGGCGCGTTACACCTCGTCTCGACTTCCGCAGGCAGCAGCGGTTCCACCTCGATTCGCCGCGCTGACCTCGGTTTGGTAAACGGCCAACCTTACACACTGAGCTACTGGTTCAAGCCCGGCACAAATCTTAATAGCACTCTCACCATGCGTTTATCCGGTGATGGCATCAACAGCACTCCCGGCGGCGGCACCAATAGCATCCAGGAAGGTTACCAGGTCCTCGCGCATTTGGCAGACCAACCATTCACACAGGAATTCATCGCGGTTAAACTTTGCCGCCTCTTCGTGCACGACAATTTCCAGGTCGGCTACGACTTCACAGATCCGAACCTCTCCGAGGAAGGCAAGTTGGTCCGCGCCTGCATGAACGCGTGGGAAAACAACATGCCCAAGGGCCAGATTCGGAAGGTGCTCGCAGTGATCTTCAATTCGCAATTGTTCCGCTCACAGGACGGCACGATGCAGAAGGTGAAAACACCTTTTGAGTTTGTTGTCTCGGCAGTGCGCGCATTGCGTGCCCAAATGCAGGACGGCACTTACACTGCTGACACCGATGGATACGGCCTCGTCTCGCCGATGAACCGGATGGGCCGCATGCGCTTGTTCGACCGCGAAGAACCGGACGGCTATGCGGAATCGGGCGTGCCGTGGATTAGCGCGGGCACATTGACCGAACGCCTCCGTTTCGCCCAAGCGTTGTTGCTCGCAAACGGCGCTAGCGGCAAAAATGACGCCGCAAACAGCAACACCGATCCGATCCGCTTGCTTAAAGCAAAATTGCCGACCGCCGATTGGAACAACGCAACCGCCGTTGCGAATTATTTCCTCAGCATCCTCTATCCTTCCGAAGGAAAAGCGAATCTCGATGAGTACCGCCAACTCGCGGAATGGTATTTGAACACGGGAGACGATGGCGTGTCGCAGAACAGTTTCGCGCTGCTCGGCAACACCACCACCGCTTACGACACTCGCGTGCGCGGGATGGTCGCGATGCTGATGACATTCCCACGATTCCAGGAGCAATAAACAATTTAGCAGAGAACGATATGAAGAACTTCAATATTCTCACTCGCCGCGACTTCCTCAGCCACGCCGGCAAATTGGGGATCGGTTCCGCCCTCGCGTCACTGGTCGATATTCCGCTGGTCGCCAAACGCGCGCTCGCCCAGACAAATGCGCTCGGCCTCAATGGCAAAAAAGTGCTGTTCATCTTCCTCCGCGGCGCGAACGACGCGCTCAACTCAGTCGTCCCTGTCCAGGATCCGGCGTATTACACCTCGCGCCCAAATATCGCGATCCCCATGGATCCCGGCGCAAATTACACCGCGACCGGTCTCGCAGATTTTCCGGTGAACACCGATCCGAACGCACCGACCTTCAGCTATCCCTACGCCATTCGCTTGGGCAACGGCTTCTCCGCGCTCCATCCATCGCTGAAATTTCTCGCGCCGCTTTACAACAGCGGCGATCTCGCGCTCGTTCATCGCGTCGGCTACCCACGCCAATCCCGTTCACACTTTGACTCGCAGATTTATTGGGAGAACGGCAATCCAGGAAACAATGTTTCCAAGGACGGTATTTTCTATCGCACCATCCTCGAATCGGGCCTGGCGAACACCGCGCCGCTCACCGGCGTTTCCTTCCAATCATCGCTGCCCCTGCTCCTCCGCGGCTCGCAAGCAGCCATGACGAATCTCTCCGATCCGAATCGCTATAGTTTGCTCGGCATTCCCAACACCACCCCCGGCAACGCGAAAGCTGACGCCGCGATTAAATTGGGTAGCGGCCTCCCCTTCCCTCACAAACTCAGCCGCGATCTTCTCGCGCTGCAGTATCAAAACATGAACTCCACCATGGAGCTCTTCGCCAGCCTCACCGCTAATAACGGTCCGCTTTCCACCGCCGGTAACACGTACGTCGACGACGTGAATACCGACGGCGATACGTCACCATACTATCTCTTCCCCACAACAAACGCGCGCAACGGCGGACATGCACTCCATGCGAACAATCCCGCCAAATACGTCGTGCCGACGAGCGCCTACGGATTCATCGACGATCTTCGCGCCGCCGCCGTCGTTCTCAACAAAACCGACGCAATCATCGCCGGCACCGAGATCGGGGGATTCGACACCCACAGCAACCAGGGCGGCGTGACCGGTTCGCACGCGAACCTGCAGCGTTCAATTGCCTGGGCGATGTACGCGCTGAAAAAATACTTCACGAACTACTCGGACAAAGTCGACTGGAACGACGTCGTCGTGGTGACCTTGTCCGAATTTGGCCGCACCACCATCGAAAACTCCGACGTCGGCACAGACCACGCCGAAGCCGGCGTGATGTTCGTCGCCGGCGGCGCGGTGAAAGGTCAGAACAAAGGAAACCCGACCGGCGTCTTCGGTGGCAGCCCGGGCGACACAGTCCCGTGGGTTCCCGGAGCCACCGGTTCGATGTTCCAGGCTAGCAGCCGTTACCTCAAACGCTCGATCGATTTCCGCTCGGTGCTCGGAAAAGTCATCCGCGACCATCTTGGCGCAACACAGCAGCAGCTCGATCGAATCATCCCTGGCTACACCGTCCCGACCGAAGCACTCAAGAACGGCGGCCTCTCCACCCGCGACGCCACCCAAATCATGGGCGAACCAAACATCGTGTAGTTCAAAAACTGAATTCGCAGCAAAGCCCCTCGCCAACAAAGGCAGGGGCTTTTTCGTTAGTGCTTCTCTGTGCTCCTCTGCTCTGTGTTCTCTGTGCTACTTCTTCTCCTTCTTCCCTCCCATTGCCGGGTGGCATTCTTCCCCGCGCTGGTGCATTGTTTCCGCGGGAACTATGGCCACGCCACCGCTCGGAGAACGCATCACACAAAACCCGCACCTCATCCGTTTCGTCGAAGAAAGCGCCGCCCTCTGCAAACCCGACCGCGTCTTCTGGTGCAACGGCTCCGCTGCCGAACGCAAAGCCCTCACCGCCGAAGCTGTCGCCACCGGCGTGCTCATCGAGCTGAACCAATCAAAACTCCCCGGCTGCTACTACCATCGTTCGGCGCCTAACGACGTCGCGCGCGTCGAGAAGCTCACCTTCATTTGCACCGACTCCGAAGAGGAAGCCGGCCCGCTCAACAACTGGGCGCCTCCGGCAGAAATGAAAAAACGCCTCCACGGTTTGCTCGATTCATCCATGCGCGGCCGCACCCTCTACGTCATTCCCTACCTCATGGGCCCGCCCGGTTCTCCGCTCTCAAAAGTCGGCGTGGAACTCACCGATTCCATCTACGTCGTCCTCAGCATGGGCATCATGACCCGCATGGGCCACGTCGCGCTCGAACATCTCGCCCAATCTAATCCGGACGACTTCAATCGCGGCCTCCACAGCATGCTCGATGTCCATCCCGACCGCCGTTACATCGCGCATTTCCCGCAAGAAAACAGCATCATCTCGGTCGGTTCAAATTACGGCGGCAATGTTCTCCTCGGGAAAAAATGCCTCGCCCTCCGCATCGGTTCGCACCTCGCCCGCCGAGAAAACTGGCTCGCCGAACACATGCTCATCCTCGGCGTCGAATCTCCCGAAGGCGAAAAGAACTACGTCGCCGCCGCCTTCCCCAGCGCCTGCGGAAAAACCAACTTCGCGATGATGGTCCCGCCGCCGCTCTTCAGCGGATGGAAAGTCCGCACCATCGGCGATGACATCGCCTGGATGAAACCCGGCCCGGACGGCCGCCTCTATGCCATCAATCCCGAGGCCGGCTATTTCGGCGTCGTCCCTGGCACGAATTCAAAATCGAATCCCAACGCCGTCGCCATGATCCAGCGCGACACCATTTACACCAACGTCGCTCTCACTCCCGACCTCGACGTCTGGTGGGAAGGCAAGGACGGCCCCATCCCCGCCGAATGTCTCGATTGGCAAGGCAACCGCTGGACGCCCGAATCCAAAACTCCCGCTGCGCATCCCAACAGCCGCTTCACCTGTCCCGCCGAAAACAATCCCATGTTCGCTCCCGAAGCGAACGATCCCGCCGGCGTTCCCATTAGCGCCATCATTTTCGGCGGCCGCCGTTCCGATACTCTCCCCCTCGTCTTCCAATCCTTCGATTGGGGCCACGGCATTTACCTCGGCGCCATGATGGGCTCCGAAACCACCGCCGCCGCCGTCGGTGCCAGCGGTCAGCTCCGCCGCGATCCCTTCGCCATGCTCCCTTTCTGCGGCTACGACATGGGCCGCTACTTCGGCCACTGGCTCCACATGCGCAAACACATCCACCTTCTCCCCCGCATCTTTCACGTCAATTGGTTCCGCAAAGATGCCACCGGCAAATACCTCTGGCCCGGCTTCGGCGAGAACATGCGTGTCCTAAAATGGATCATCGACCGCTGCCACGGACGCGTCCGCGCCAAAGAAACCGTCCTCGGCTGGATGCCCTTCGCCGAACAATTCGACTGCGAAGGCCTCTCCAACTTCCACCGCCCCCAATTCGACGCCCTCCAATCCATCGTTCCCTCCGAATGGAAAAAAGAAATCACCCTTCAGGACGAACTCTTCATCAACCTCTACCACACCATCCCCAAAGAACTCACCTTCCAACGCGAACTCCTCATGTCTCGCATCTAAATTGGCAACGTCCATGATCGATGCGGATAAATGTGCATACTCTTTGAACAACCCCAATGCGATGTTGTACGATGCGAAAACGGAACACTTTAAATGAGGGGACTGTTCTTGCAGTCCCACTGCAACCTTCAGGATTCGCCGCTGGGGTTGTCGCACGCACTTCAGCGCAAAATATTCTCCTGTGTTATTTCTTTGATCCTAGACATGAGCAGATCCCGTCCCACTCAAGTCTAGAGAAACTTAGACCGAGGGACTCAATCGCGGTCAAAAGAGTTAGCGACATGGGCATCGTTCGCGGTCACTGGCCAGTGGTTTGCAATATTCCCGACTGGAATCGAGCCGACTGGCCGATGCCAGAATTCGTGAGAGTCGAGCCGGTGTCCAACCGCTAATGGCGCGTGATTTATTCGGCTGATGATCCGTCAACTCTTCTGCGGGAGGAGACAATCACCACGAAAAGCCACTTGGAAGACGATGGTCTTTACGGGTATAAAGCGGCCGAAGCAATTCTCAGTAAGTTGCTCGCTCAAAGTACGCTCGTCGAATGACAACGGCTTGTAACGTTAGTATGAAAGTCCCAATCGAACTCAAAGCAATAACCGTCGCCCTCTCCCTCCTCCTCACCGGCTGTTCCACTCTCAACGATTCCAACCAGCTCGTCCTTCAAGTCCAGGCCCCGCCCGGAACGAAATTCACCTGCCATTACAAATTCTCCGAGCACTCCGGCTCCATCAAAACCGCCACCACCGCCGCGGGAGACGCTACCTTCCTTTCCATCCCCATCCGCGACGGTTCCTGCGAAATCACCAAACAAGATCCCGTCATCCTCAAAGCCATCATCACCGAATCCGGCAAAGAACGTTTCAGCTTCCGCAGCGCCACCAACACCCCCGCCTTCCGCCTCATCCGCTCCTCCGGCGACTGGCGCACCGAAGTCATCCGCTAATTCCGCCGGGCTGTCGCGAACTTTCCGTCCACCGAAGGGACCTTGCTTGCCCGCCCACCAGTCGCCCACTAAAGAACTAGAAATTAAGAATTCAAAACTTGCGATTAAACCCGCCTCAAGGTTTAATCGCATCAGCCTGCGAAGGCCACCGTGGTTGACTAGAACCTCGCTGCCGTTCAGCGAACGTCTAATCACCCCCGAAAGCACAAGTGCGCGCTCCCGCGTACCTGCCCACCGTCCTTCGTCGGCTACAGACATATAGACCGCGCTATGAAAACATTCATCCAGCCCTTGCCTCCAGTCCCAGAGGGACGCGCGAAAATAGCCCACCGTTTCTCCGTTGTGGGTGCCGAACCGCTCACCCTCAAATCGCCTGAGCAACGAAAGAACATACATCGATTGTTGCTACACGCGCCTCGCGCGACCTCACGCCAGCGAACTTCCGGCGGAATGTTGACTTTATCTTCGAAAGTACCTGATTTAACGCTTATTATCGCGAATTCCATCGGCATTCCGTAGGTGAACATTCACGCCGTAAGTGCCTCATTTCACGCAAATTCACGTTAACCGCGCACCCAGCCACCTTCTCACCCATTTTCCGGAATGCACCGTTCATTTCCCGCGGCTTACGCAAATTTCCCGCCCGCGTGCGTTTTTTGTCCAGTCAACAATCTCGACGCAAGAACCTCATTTCACCATTTTTCACGCGAAACATCTCACCACCTCCTTTAGGTCGCTACTTGGGGCGGGGCATGAGCTGTTCGAATCGTTCGTCCACCGGTGCCCCCCGCTCAAGCGAACGCCAAATCCATTCACCCGGATTCTCCAGCGCGAGCGCCGAACATTTTTCAGCCGCGTTCCGACGGAAGAACCATTGTTCGTCGAGGTCGCAGATTCCAGCCACCGCTTCCTTGAATGCTTCCGCGTTGTACGGGCAAACACGGCCAACCTGGAACCGCTTCACAAAACGCGCCGCCGAAGTTTCCGGATCGCCGAGCACAACCACCGGGAGATTCGCCACCGCAGCAAGAAACGGCAGACGCGAAGGAAGACTGAGCCGCGCCAGCTCCGGCCGGTCGTCGTGCTCGTCCAGAGAGCCGGAAGGCATGACCGCATACGGATGCCCGCGAAGCCGCTCGATCAAATTCTCTTCCGGCAGGAAGCCAACTGCACTTATGCCATCACTCGCGAGATCCTCCTTCGAATACTTGAGCCAGGAGGCATTGATGTTCCCATACCACTGCAATTTCACGCCCGAACTGCGCACTGTCGCGCGCAAGCTTTCAAACCAGCGCCCGCTCCAAACATTCCCAACCAGCGCACCGGGACGTCCTTCCGCGATCGCCGCTTCCGGCACCTCTGGTTCTCGGACAACGTGCTGCGGCTCAACCAGAGGAGGCAGAACATGAAAGGGCATCCCGAACTTAGCTGCGCAGGCGTCGCGCATCTCCGGAGAAATAGCGAGACGAAGTTTGGCGCGCCAAAGCGCCTCAGCGAAGAGATCATCCGCGATTCCATGCGCCCCAACGTTGTTGTCATCCATCACGTAAATGCACAACGGGCAGTTGAACAGTTCGTGCAGGCAGATCGCCGTAATGAGGTCGTCCGCAAAAAATGGAATGCAAACAAGGCGCCGAACCGTGCTTCCATTCAGCACCCTCAACACGTGCTCGTAGCTCTCCCAACGAGCGAGTCCAGCATGGGAGACGCGCAGCCTGTGCGTGCCGAAATTCTGTTCTCCGCCAAAACTGTCCTGCGACCGAATCGAAAGCGTGTTCGGAAACCCGCCGAAAAAGCGTTCCACCAGCACCCCAATCCCGTGCTTCAGATTGGCTTCGTTCGGCGTGACGATCACATCCGCGCCGCTCATCGCCGCTCGCGGCAATCTCTCATCCGCGGCGGGCGGTGGAATCTTAATCGCATCCGGAGCGGCTGCGGGAGCAAGGTTGCTTTTCCAAAACTTCCAACTCATCGGCGGCCGGAGATTGGCACAAGCCCCGCATTGAGGCAGCAAAAAGCCTCGCGCCTTTTTCGACGCGAGGCTCGCAAGAATTGCGTTCGAGCCGAATCAGTTCGGCGGCAGCATCGGAGTGATAAGCCGATAGAAACGCTTCGGCGTGGTGCGCGGGAGATTATCCAGCACATCCACCACCTCCGTCGTTCCTTGCGGCGACAGATCCAGCACTCGCTGCCAGTCGCCCGAGTCTGCATTGTCACGGCCAACCAACGTGTACGACTTGTTGCCAATCGCATTAAAGGTAATCACAAAAGCGTTCCCTTCCGTCCCGACTTCCGCGACGTGCAGATAACTGCTGCTGTCCTTCGGCAAGGTGCCGCTGATGTATTCGTCGCGATTCGGAACGGTGTCGCCGTCCGGATCGGCGGAATCGCCGGATATGCTCGGGTTCGAAAGTTCGGCAGCGCTGAAATATTGTTGCTTCCATTGCGTGTAAGGATCGGCATTCCCCGTGACCGTAACCTGCACATCGTCCGACGCACTTAATTGCCCATCCGTGACGGACATGCGGAGCACGTAAGTGCCCGGTTGTGAAAACGTGACAGTCGTCTGGGGAACGTTCGCGTTCGCGAACGAAACGGTTCCCGGACCGCTGACGGTGCTCCAGGAGACGTTGAAGACGCCGGGAGGATTTGGTAGACCATCGTCGGTGGCGGAGCCGTTCAGAGTCGCCGCGGCGGGCAATTGCACGACGAGATCCGGGCCGACGCTTGCCGTAGGCGGTTGATTGTTGAAGTTCACCTGAGCAACAAGTTCAAGATCGAAGGCCAAGTCGCTGCTGTTTGTCGTCGCCTGATGGACCTCAACCGCGATGACGTTCTTTCCGTTGCGCAAAAGGGCTACGTCGATTGTCGGTCCCGGCCAGAACGCAGTCTCGTTCGCATTGTCGACGACACCACTTGCGAGCGTTCTGTAGTCCACTCCGCCTTCGGGCATATTGCTGCGGAAGATTTCTGAGTTATTAAGATAAACGATAGCACCGTCATCACGTCGGAGGCCTAACTGTAAATCCACAACACTCGAAGCAGACGCCAGGTTGAAGGAGTGGCGGAAATACGTTGTTCGATACTTATCCGTCGAGTCGGGTCCGAAGCCAATGGTGGTGGTAATCGGATCGCCTAAACCATAACCTAAAGAGGCCGCACCGGTCTTCCAGCCGATTTCTGCATAATCAATGGCACGCCAGGTAGTGCCTTGGTTGCTGCCGTTGTCGATGTATTTCCAAGGTGCGCCCTTGCTGATCAGGAATTGATCCGTGAGCGGGCGCGTGATGGTGATGGTGACATCGTCGCTGACGGCATATTGGCCGTCCGAAACGGTGAGCCGAACAACGAAAACGCCGGTGCCCGGGAAGCCGAAGGTTGCGCCGGCTTGGTTGCCGTTTTGGATCTGCACTTGCGAACCGCTCGGCGCGCTCACTTGTGACCATTGATAGGTAAGGGCTTGAGGCGGATTCGGCAGACCGTCGTCTGTCGCAACGCCGGTGATGGTTGTGCTGTGCGGGAACGTAGCGGTGGTGAAGGCGAGATCGGCACCGGCATTTACGACCGGCAGACGATTGCCATCGTTCTCCAAGCCCGGCGAAGTGCTTCCCGGACTCGAACGCCAATTTTGCGGATCGTTGCCGAACGCGGTCGTGATTTTGCGTTCGATGGAGTTGCCCGTGCCGCTCGAGTTGGTCGGCCAGGGCTGGAGATTGCTGTAGCGAACAGCATCGACCACAATCTGTGGCACGACCTGGGAGACAGTGCCGAACTGGTTGGTGACGAGTTCCGGGGCGTCGGGGCGCAGGAGTTCGATCATCTCGCCATTGTTATCGAGGTTGCCGCCGAAGGGACCGAGCACAGTAATCTGCGCAGGCAGGCTGGCGCGCTGCTTGAAAACAGAGGGTTCGATGCCGCTGACGACGATCAGCCCATTCGCCGGAATCTCGGTGTTCGGCGGGAACGCAAAATCAATCCCGTCGAAGCGCCAGGTATTGCTCGGGTAGGCTGGATCGTAAAGTTTCACCGGCGACGCGGTAATGTTTTTGATTTCAATAAATTCGTCCCCATTGAGATTCGGGCGGTAATTGATTTCGTTGATCACCACTGGACCAACCCTCGGTCCGGAATTGACCGCTCCGAGCGTCACCGTCTGTTGCGCGGGATACATCACTTCACCGACCGAGTTCGTGTAGCGGCCGAACGAAACTCCGTTCTCCCCAGCTTTGAAGTTAAACCCTTGCGAATAGCCGCTCAGCGTGCTGCCGGTGTTATCGGCGGAGTAAAGGAAGACTTCGTCGTTTACGGAACTGAGCGCGAAGCTCGGCGGGACGCCAGGGTTCACGTTGAAGTGCCGCTCATCGAAGAAGACATATTGTCCAGGTTCAATCCTCGTTGGGCTCGGGATGCGGAATTTCTTCGGTGTGTTCTGGTCGTCGGTCAGATACCAGCCGCCAACATCGACGACTGCTGCGGTGGGATTATAAAGTTCGATTGCGTCGACGGTCGGCAGATCGGTGTGCGTGAGGATTTCGTTGATGACGATCGGAGCGACAGTCACGACTGGATCGTCGCGGCCCGGCGAGCCACCGAGCACGGAGCTTGCACGCCAGCTTGCTGGCAGGCTGTAATTGGCGTTCGTCGAGAAAACCGTGGGAACAATCGAGAACCCAGCCCCATCCGCGCTAATCGGCCACGGAGCCTGGTCGTCGTAAGTGAACTGCTGAATGCCAGCTCCGGCCGCGTGGACAAAGCCGAGAGATTCGCCGCCGTTGGCGAGGTTGTTCGTGAAGACGCCGTCGACCCGAACGATAACGTTTGTATATTTCTTGTTAAACTCTATGGGATTCTTGACGGCTACGTAGAACTGCCCGGCACCCAGCCGAGTGCCGTTCGGAAAGGCGAATTCTATACCGTTGGTGAAATGAATCCCGCTCAGATCGAGTTCAGAGGAACCGATGTTCTTGAACTCAATAAATTCGAACTCGTCGCCATTCACGCCGCCGAATGCGGGCGGGTTATACATGATTTCCGTGACGATCAAATCCTTGAAGGTGCGGATGACTTTGAAGTCCGCCTCTGTCAACGCGCTCCAGACACCGCCGGAAAGCACGCGAGCCTTGACCGTGGCGTTTTGGTTCAGCGCGACGGCGCTGGTATAGGGAACGGCGCGCGAAGAAACAGCGCCGCCGGGCAGGCGCGGATCAAAACCGTCGAGCGTGTAGTAAATCTGACCGGCAGGGGCCGAAATAGTGAGCAGTACCCCAGGATTCACATTGCCGCCAAATTGGCTGAAGGAGGGAGCGGCGACATTCGGATACATGTCGTCAGCGCGAATTTGTTCGATGACGATGCCGGTGCGTTGCGGAATGAAATTGTTCAGCACGTCGTTGACCGCGTTTTGCCAATCGTTGCGGGTAAAAGGAGTAGCGCGCTTTGCATCGCCCCAGCGCGCGGATTCGCCGACCACCGCGCGATCAATTTCTGCTTTGCGGCGGAGCAGACGCTCGCGAACTTTCGTTGGTGTCAGCAGGCCGTTGTTGAAGAAATATTTATGAACGCGGTCCGCCACCTTTAGGCGAAACTCGGGGTGCGCGGCCATTTGCTTAAAGATATATTGCGGGCTGCTTTTGCTCACGCCGGTGTCGCCGGCCGGAAACGGCCCGGTGCGGTCCATATTGATATCCCACGGCAGGAGGGTGTGTTCGCCGTCGTGCGCGATGAAGACGAAAGGCATGCGCGCATCGAGGTTGCGGTTGCGGAGGCCGTACCAGTTATTTGGGCTTTGTTCGCCGAGGAACCAGGAAATCGGGGCGTCTTTGTTGCCTGAGTAAAAGACGATGAGCTGATAATCGATTAGATTGTTTAGATCGATGTAGACGGGGTAACTAGGGTTCGGCGTGCCGTCCGGGTTGTTGCCGAGAATGCGCTGATAAGCGGCGTCGGTGGAAAGCCCTGCGCGGGCGCGGTTGTACAAATCTGTCCACGCCGCCATGGTGCCGTCCGTAGCGTTCACCGTGTAAACGCCGGCTTCGACTTTGATCGTGTCGTAGTCGTCTTCCGTTCCGCCAAAGTAGGTTTCTCCGAAGGCCGCTTCGGGACGTTCGCACGTGTTGAAGATGCCCCAGTATTGGCCATTGATGTAAAGGTGATAAAAATTTCCGCGCTCGCCCTGGTGACCCATTTCGAGTTGCGTGTCGCGGTTCCATTGGTCACGCAAAAAGATGCCGTTGCCGTCGCCCTGGAAGCTCCAGGAATAATTCTGAAAAGTCCGCAAATCGATCTTGTCGAATTCCTGCGCGCCATTTTCGCCGAAGAGCGGGTAGACGAGTTTTCCATCGCCGTAACGGCCGCGGAAGAAAAAGCGGAAGGCGTGTTTCGGATTCTGTTCGCTGCGACTGAATCCCCCGCGAATACGAATGCCCGCATTCGCCTGAAACCCGTCCGAGCCGTCTGGATTGATCAATTCGAGGGAGCATTGGCGTTCCCAGGTGATTCCGTCCTGTCGGGGATTCGCGTAAATGCCGGTTGTGGAGTTGAAGAGGTCGTTGACGTTCATCACGATCGAGAAGCTCGGGATGCTTTTTAAATCGTTGCTGAGCGTGTTCCCCCAGGTGGGATTGTTCACGATGTCCGGGTCCATCCCATAATCCACAACATTTGCCCCCCAGCTCGCGGGCCAACCTGGAGGCGGCGCGCCGTTGGGTGACTGCCGGATCACGTCGTTCAGGAAGAGGTAGGTTTGGGTATCGGCGTTGGAAGGCACGTAGCCGTCGCGGAAAGCTGCGGCACGAATTACCGTGGTTGCTGCGATGCGAATTGGACCGGTGTATGCGATGCCAGTAGTCGCGGTGGGCGCAACGCCGTTCGTGGTGTAGCGAATGGTCGCTCCAGGCGTAGCGGTGGTGATTACGAGGTCGAACGCCGCGCCATAAAAGCCGCGGTCGTGGCTGAATTTGGTATCAGCCACATCGTTGGCAATACCGCCGGTGTTCGCCGCGTTTGGTGTTGCGGGGCTGAAGAAGACGAGATTGCCGGTCGCGTCGTAGCCGTAAGAAACGTTCAGATGTTGCGCGCGATAATCGGGATCAAAGACGGTGGCGACTGCGCCGGTGTTATCGAAGAGACCGAGGAAATCTCCGCCTTCAGAGAGGCTGAAGTTGGCGTGGAGACGTGTTCCGTTGGTAATATTTCGGCCGGAAGCATGAACCATGAGAAAGCCGCGGGCGCCTATCGTAATGTTCGGAAAGGTCCATTTTTGGGTGTCGTCAGGATCGTCGGTGAGCGACCATCCCAGAAGGTTCACTGGTTGGTCGGAATTGTTATAGAGCTCGATCCAGTCAGGATAGTCCTGGAATTCGTCGGCAAAGACGTTGCCGTTGTCGGCCATGAACTCGTTAATGCGGACGGCAGGAGCCGCGAAGCCGGTGGAGACGAACGTACAAAGTACAGCAAGATAAACCCAACGGTAAAACTTCATAAGCGCAATGATTCCGCAGCGGCGAATTGAATCGGTCGGAGCGGAGCCGAAATATAGCTTAGGTTACAGATTTGTAAACTTTGTTAGCAGGTTCACTGCCACAAATTGGAAGAAATGCGCAGGGAGCTATTTAGGCGGTGCCGGTCTGGTCGCGTTCCCAGCGGATTTCAACGGCGTTGCCGTTCCTAAGGCCGCTGCGGAGAATTTCCATTAACTTCGGTGAAGCGCCTTGCTGCGCAAAACCTTCAATGGTCTCGCGCATTAGGTAGTAATCGGTATCGCGAACGGATTCTTCTTCGAGGTGGTCCGCGAGAAATTGCAGGTCGGCTTCTGAGATTCTGCCGAGTGCTTCGTTGGTTTCTTTATTGAAGATTTTGATCACGTATCCCCTTGGTTTGAGTTGCGCGGAGAGAGTAGCTGGCTTTGAAACAGTGCGTCACGCGAGAAGTTTTTTCACCACTTCGCCATGGACGTCGGTGAGGCGGAAGTCGCGACCCTGAAAACGGTAGGTGAGCTTCTCGTGATCGAAGCCGAGGAGGTGCAGAATGGTGGCGTTCAGATCGTGGACGTGGACTTTGTCTTTGGTAGCGTTGAAACCGAGTTCGTCGGACTCACCGAGCGTGAGCCCAGGTTTTATGCCGCCGCCCGCGAGCCACATCGTGAAACAGTTCGGATGATGGTCTCGACCATCACTTCCACCCTGGACCATGGGAGTACGTCCGAATTCGCCGCCCCAGACTACGAGCGTGTCGTCGAGCAAGCCGCGTTGTTTGAGATCTTTAACGAGAGCAGCGGAAGCTTTGTCGGTATCGCGACAGTTTTTCTTGAGGTCGGCAACGAGATTCCCGTGCTGGTCCCAGGCTTCGTGGAAGAGTTCCACGAAGCGAACGCCGCGTTCGATAAGGCGGCGGGCCAGGAGGCAGTTCATGCCGAAGGAGGGTTTGCCCGGTTCCACACCGTACATTTCAAGGATGTGTTTCGGCTCCTTGGAAATATCCATCAACTCCGGCGCGCTGGATTGCATGCGATAGGCCATTTCGAAAGAACTAATGCGCGTGGAGATTTCCGGATCGCCCATCACACCGAGCCGTTTCTCGTTCAGCTTGCGAACGGTTTCGAGAGTGTCGCGCTGGATGCGGTCGTCGACGCCTTTTGGATTGGAGAGATAAAGAATCGGATCGCCCTGGCTGCGGAACGTCACACCGTTGTAAACCGTCGGCAAAAATCCTGAACCCCAATTGGACGCGCCGCCGCTCGGGCCTTTGCTGCCCGAGCTAAAGACAACGAACCCCGGCAGATCTTTGGATTCCGAACCGAGGCCGTAGAGAGTCCACGAACCAATGCTCGGTCGACCAAATTGCTGCGAACCGGTGTGCATGAAGATCTGCGCCGGCGCATGATTGAACGCATCCGTGTGCATTGACTTCACGATCGCGATGTCGTCTGCGATTTCCCCGGTGTGCGGCAACAATTCGGAAAGTTCAGCGCCGCACTGGCCGTATTTAGAGAATTTGAATTTCGGCCCGAGCAATTTTGACTGCGGATTAATGAACGCTGCGCGGTAACCCTTGAGCAATTCTTCGGGAGGAAGTGTCCCGTCGTGTTTTGCAAGGGCGGGTTTGTTGTCGAACAATTCCAAATGGCTCGGCGCACCCGCCATGAAAAGGTAAATAACATTCTTCGCTTTGCCTCCAAAATGAGGCTTCTTCGGTGCCAACGGATTCGTCTCGCCCGCGACAAGGTTCTTCGAAAACAGGCTTTGCAGCGCAATTGCCCCGAGGCCGACACCGCATTCCTTGAAGAACCAGCGGCGCGACACTTCGCGCGGCGGCAGACCTTGATAAAGATGTGACTGGCAATTCATCGTTATTCCTTCGAGATGGTTTCGTCCAGGTTCAGCAGCACGCGCGCGACCACCGTGTAGGCTGCGAGTTCGGTGGGATTTGCTCCGCGCGCGAGTTTCTTCGGCGCTTCGGATTTGCCCGTGGCGAGTTCCGTGGGGTTGATCCAGCCTTCGCCGATGTAGGCTTTCTGTTTCGCGAGGAGGTTTTTCAACTCGGCTACTTCATCCGCTTCCGGTTTGCGGCTCAGGCAGGTGCGGAATGCGAATTGAATGCGTTCTTCATCTGAACTTCCGCTCTCGATTGTTCTTCGCGCGAGCGACTGCGCAGCTTCCATGAATAATGTTTCGTTCAGCAAGGCGAGCGCTTGCATCGGCGTGTTCGAACGCAAGCGGCGCACGCACGAAAAATCTCCGTTGGGGGCGTCGAAGGTTTGCAACACTGGATAGAGGAGCGAGCGATACCGAAACGTGTAAATGGCCCGGCGGTACCGGTCGGATCCCGTCTCCTCATTCCAAACCTTCGGTCCATAACTCGCCGGCGGCTGAAACAAAAACGACGGGGCCGGAGGCATAACGCTCGGCCCACCGAGCTTCGGATTCAACAATCCACTCGCTGCGAGCGCGATGTCGCGAACAATTTCGCCTTCAACGCGGAAGCGCGGCGCGCGTGCCAGGAACCGGTTATAGGGATCTTTCTCCAGCAAAGTTGGATTAACCTTCGATTCTTGCTTGTAGACCGCGCTATTCACGATCAGACGGTGAATATGCTTCATGCTCCAGGGCACTAAATCCGACTTCAGTTCGCCTGGAGCGAGCGTACTCGGCTCCATGAACTCGACCGCGAGCCAGTCCAGCAGTTCGGGATGCGAAACTTCCGGCGCACGCACGCCAAAATCTTCTGACGTTTCAAGGAGGCCAGTCCCAAAATATGTCTGCCAAATGCGATTCACTGCCACGCGCGCCGTCGTGGGCGACTTTGCGTCGACCATCCATTTCGCAAACGTCAGGCGCGAATCATCGGCGTCGCTCGGCAAATCGTGCAACACTTCCGGCACGCCAAAATCCACTTTGCTCCCGGGCTTGAGCCAATCGCCGCGACGGAACATGTGAGTCGGTCGTTTTTCGTCGGCGGGTCCCCTGCCCTTACGTGCCATCATCACTGAAGTCGGCGCGCCCTCCGGCCATTTCTTCCAGAGCGCCTCAATCTTTTCGTTTGCATCCTTGAACTCAGGAACGGTCGTCCGCCAGTAGCTGAAAACCGTCGCGATATGGTTCGGCGAACGCTTCTCCGCCGGAATCTCAAGAATCTCGCGCACATTCCCGGGCACGGGATCAGCCGTGACGTTCGTGGTCTCGGTTACACTTAACCGGAAGCGTCCTAAATTGTGATTTTGATTGTCGTCCGAATTCCAACCACCGTGATTCTGCTTCAGCTTAAATGTCAAAACGACGCCATTCGTGAACGTGATCGGCTTCCCCGGAACAAACACAGCTTTGCGCGCCTGATTCCTTCTCCCTGGCCCAGCATCAATTCCCCACGCGGTATCGTCCTTACCGTCGATCGCGAACTCGATCGGGCCGTAAGTGCGCTTCTTGTTCGATTTATCGTCGAACTCGGGTTCAAGATCCTTCGTCTCGTTTGCGAAATCCGCCGTCGCCTTCACGAACTTCACTTCCACCTTGTTCTTCGGATCATTCGCATCGACGGCCTCCACGTTGAATTCGCTTAGCGCGGCCATTCCTTTGATCGACCGTCCTGGCCCGTTGCAGGGCAAATTCGGATCAGTCAATTGCTCCAGCCGAAAGGCGCCGATCGTCTTCGAATCATTCGTGCCTTTGAAAAGCCCTGTCCATTTCGTCGGCGCATAACCTGCCGCGCGGACCGACCCATCGTCATAATAGTAGTAGCGCGGCCCATTGTCGCCGGCGTTGCGCACCTCCACCGTTTTCCAATCCGCCTGACCGTTCTTCACCGATTCTTCCCAACCCGCCATCCGCTCATTCCAATCCGGATTCGTGTGGCGCAAGCCTTCCTCCAGGTCGCGCATCTGCCGCATCAAATCCGCGCGCACGCGCTGCTCGTCCGCGGAGTAAGCGATGGTGGACGACTCATGATCGTTATTCAGGAATGCGAACATCCGGTAATATTCTTCGTGCGTGATCGGATCGAACTTATGCGTGTGGCACTGCGCGCACTGAACAGTTAGTCCGAGCACGCTTTTCCCAATCGCGTCCATCCGATCAAAGAGCGCATCCATGCGGAACTGCTCGGGATCGACGCCCCCTTCTTCGTTCAACATTGAATTCCGCAGAAAACCGGTCGCAACAATCTGATCTTCCGTCGGGTTCTCCAACAAATCGCCTGCGAGCTGCTCAATAATAAATCGGTCGTACGGCAAATCGCGGTTAAACGCACCCACCACCCAATCGCGATAATTCCAAATGAGCCGCGGCTTATCTTTTTCGAATCCGTCCGAATCCGCGTAGCGCGCCGCATCGAGCCAATGCCGTCCCCAACGTTCTCCGTAATGCGGCGATTTTAACAATCGCTCCACCTGCTTCTCGTAAGCCCGCGAACTGTTGTCAGAAACAAAAGCGTCAACCTCCGCAATCGTCGGCGGCAATCCAATCAAATCCAAATGCATCCGCCGCAGCAGCGTCTCCTTCGAAGCTTCCTTCGCTGGTTCCAAACCTTCCTTCTTCAGCTTCGCTAAAATAAAAGCGTCGATGGGCGTATCGATCCACTCCGCAGTCTCAACGTTCGGAATCTTCGGACGCGCTGGTGCCTTGAACGCCCAATGCTCCTTCGGATCTTTCTCCGGCGACGCCGCTTCGGCTTCGGCATCGTCCGGCCTCTCCGCGCCTTGTTCGATCCAGGTGCGAATCAACGCCACCTGCTCATTGCTCAACGGCTCACCATTCTTCGGCATCCGCGGCACATCTTCGCCGCCACCATTCACCGCCCTGAACAGTAGACTCTCACTCGGCTTCCCTGGCAGTACCGGCGTGCCTCGTTCGCCGCCTTTGACCATCCCCTTCTTCCGATCCAGCCGCAGCCCCGATTCCTGGTTATCCGGCCCGTGACATTTAAAACAATTCTCCGAAAAAATCGGCTCAATATCCTTCTTAAAATCGACCTTCTTTTCCTCCGCGCCAAGGCGCAACCCAAGGCAGCCAATCGCCGCCGCAAGAATGAATGTTCGGGTTAGTTGGGACACAGCCGGAAATATGGCTTACGATTTCATCGAAGTCGATAGAAAGTAGCTCGCACCGGCCGTCGCGCTCCCGTTCAAGGCGCATTATTTCTTTGCAAAAATCCGATCTCCTGCAATTTTGTTGGCACTTGGTGCGGGGTCGTAGCTCAGTTGGTAGAGCGTCTCGTTCGCAATGAGAAGGTCAGGGGTTCGACTCCCCTCGGCTCCACCAAATCTTCGCAGCTCTCCACCTTACGCAAACAGCGGCGTGGGATTCTCCGACGCCGCAAGAACCCGCCCTTTCGGCAGCACCTCTGCAAACCCGCCATTCTTCCACTGGCGCAATCGATACAACGTCGCAAACGTCCAATCCGGCGCCGTCTCCCCCTGTCCTCCCACCAACTCACTCCCGCGCCGCACGTTTTCCTGCATCCACGCCGGCAGAAAAAGATGGAACGGATTCCGCGTCACTTCGCCCACATGAAACGACGTCCCCGCCACCATGTCCGCCACATCCTCCGCCGTCGATTGCACCATCAGGTTTGGCTGATTGTTCTGACCCCAATATTCCGTTTCCACGGTGTAACAATTCAGTCGCAGCGTCTTCAAAGCATCCGTCACCAGGAAATGCGTCCCGATATGTGAACTGTTCCAATCCTCTTCGTGCGGGAAGAAAATAACCTTCGGCTCCGTCTGCTTCAAAATCTCCGCGATCACGCTCACCGACTCCTTCCAAAAAGTCGGATCCTGCCCGCGGGTCTTGGCGTTCACCTTCTCCAACCCATTGGGGCGCGTCTGCATCAATTCAAACCCCATGAACTCACACGCCCGCTTCAATTCCTCCAATCGCTCGCCCTGCCGTTCCTTCTTGCTCCCTTGCGTGACCGCTACATTGATCACGCGCATCTTCGATTGACGCAGCAATCGCAACGGCAGCGCGCCAATAATGCACTCATCATCCGGATGCGGCGAAAAAATCAGAACGGTCGGTGCATCCGCCGCAATCTCCGGCTTTGCGGTTTTCGCGAACCCACCCATCGCAATCTTTTTTCCCTCGCGATAGAGCCGCTCGTAATCTTCAACAATCTTCCTATACGGATGCATATATCTCTATCCGTGAAACTATTTGCGAATGTTCGGTAAACTCGCCGCTGCGATTGCCTGCCCGTGCCGCTTCTCCTTTTCGTCCGGCACATGAAATTCAATGCGCGCCGCGACTTCCGGAAACTCGGCCTTCAACACCTCCCGCGCGCCATATAGAATGATGTCCGCGCCCTGTCCCGTAGTCACGCGACCCAAAATCAAAATGTGCCGAATGTCATAAAAGTCCGCGTAATGCGCCACCGCATAGCCCAGATACGTCCCAATCGTCTCGTAAATCTTCCGCGCGCGCTCATCGTTCTTCTCCATCAGCGCCTGCACATGCTTCAACTTATCCGGCAGCGGCAAAGTCTTATCCATGTCGATCCCCGCCGGTGCGAGCAACCGCCCCACCCCCTGCTGCGAAAAATATTGCACCCCGCAACCATAATCCCCGCTCCACTCATCCACCGGCGCGTTCGGGTTGTAATCGATCGGCGCGAACGCCAGTTCATTCAGCCAGGTCGTGATGTTCCCTTCCGGCGTTACGTATCCCGCCGCCGTGCTCGTCCCAAACGCCAATCCAAAAACCGCGTTCTCCCCGAGCGCCATCGATCCAGCGAGCGCCGTCACCTCCCCATCGTTCGCGATCTCGAAAGGCACACCCCATTCTTTTCGAAGCTCCAGAAAAATATCCTTCACCCGCGATTGAAACACATCCGCCGGCACCCCCCGAAACAACGAAGCCACCTTCACGCGATTGTTCACATACACTCCCGCCGAACTCCCGCCGATCGCATCCACGCGCGGCAAATGCGCCGCCGCACGCTTCAGCGAATCGTTGATCTGCTCGTAATGCCACTGCGGATCCTTCTCCGGAATTGGATGCCAAACAATTTCCTCGCTGAACACCGCCTTCCCACCCAACACCGCCGCGACCTTCCGATCGCTCCCGCCCAAATCGAATCCAATCCGCGCACCATCCAAATGCCGACCGAGCGGAGCCGAAGATTCTTTCGCCGCGGGAATGTCCTTCGTGTGCACCACTTCGAACGGCTTCTCATAAATCCGTCCGCCCATAATCTCCGCGTCGAACTTCCCCGTCGCCGTTTCCTTGTAATGCGCCGCCAATCGCGCGTGCCCACTCACCGGCCCATCAAAATACACCCGGTAACCGCCGCGCGACCAAAGCAAAAACTTCACGAACCGCTCGATGTATCGAAAATTTCCCGCCGCGCCCGCAGCACCTTCCGCGAAAACCTGCGTGTCGAACCGAAACACTGATCCATCCGCCTGCTCAATCGCGATCCGCACCGACTGCGCAGTTCCACTCGCCGCCACCGCCGCGCGGAACGCCCGATTCGCGAGCGACGCCGGTCGAAAATTCGGATCCAGCACCGGCACAATCTTCGGCGCGACCAACGGCAATCCATCATTGCTCATCATCCGCCGCAGACGTTAGTCGCCCAACTTTGATCGCCGCAACGCAAAACATACCGACGCAGCCGAATTGCGTTCTCACCGCTCAATCATCCGCATCACATCCTGCAACTCCGGCGTCAGCGGCCTCACCGTCTCCAGCAACTGCTTCGCCTCATCGTTCCGATCGCTCATCGCCAGAAAAATGCTTTTGATCAAAACGAGATCCACCCGCGCTTGCCGATTCGCGCTCGCGCCTAACCCTTTCTCCGCGCGTTTCAATGCTTCCTCCACGCGCCATAGAAACATCTCCGCGTTCTCTTCCTTCAACAGCGTCGCCGCCAAAGTCAGGTGCACCAGCGCGTCGTTCGGATACGTCTCCGCCGCCGTGAGCGCGATCCACGCGGCGCGCATCGTGTCGCCGCTCCGCTCATATGATTTCACCTGCAGTATGCTGCTGCGCGGATGCGGATGCTTCGCCGCCCGTTCCTCGGCCACTTCCAAAAATTCTTCGTTCCCCTGCTGCACGCCCGCCAGCACCAGCAATTCCCACGAACGCACCCGTCCCGGCTCCAACTTAAGCGCCGCGCGAAAACTCCGTTCCGCCCCGCGCGCGTCCCTCAGCACCTGCAACTGAATCGCGCCCAAAAATTCCGCCGCCTCTGCCGCCCGCTCCCCGCCTTCGTCCGCCATCCCCTGCAAACGGTTCGTCGTCCGCCGCGCGTAAAACTCCGCTCCGCCTTCGCCCGGTGGCGCCCAACCCGCCAGCGTCTCATTCGCAAAAAACGCCGCCAACGCCGTCGTTCCTAGCAACTCCGGATCATCACTCAATTCCGCGGCCGCAATCAAGTCATGCACCGCTTGCCCCGTGAAAATGCTCGACCGCACCGCACGCGATTTCAGTTCCACGTTCTGGATCTGCCCCAGCGCAACCTCCAACCCATTTTGAAAACTCCGAAACGCCGCACGCACCCGCAACCGTTCCACTTCCAACGCGCTCGTCCCCGCTTCCGCTTCGAACGCCCGCCGCATCGCTTCATCTGCCCGCTTCAAGAAACGCTTCGACTCCTCCACCTGTCCCGCATGAATCGAGAACGCTACCATCGAAACCAATTGATCCAGGAACGAAGCCGTCGAAAATCGCTGCGCCTCACCCACCGCTGTGAACCACGACCGCTCCGCATTCAACCGTGCCCGCGCCAGCCAAAGCTCCACGCTCGCCGCGTCCCCGGCCCGTTCCAAAACCGATTGCGCCTCCGCAAATCGCCCCAGCGCCGTCAGCGCCTCACCCAGTCCCACCAGCGCCCGCACCTCATCCGGTGAAACCTCCAGCCGTTTCCGAAAAAGATCCATCGCCCGCGAATACTGCCGCAACGCCCCGCCCGCATCACCTTGCGCGTCATGCACCCGCGCCGCCTGCAAATACAAAGCCGCATCCTCCGTCCGCCCCTTTGCTTCCTTCAAAACCCGTGTCACCTCCGAGGTCGCCGCCCCCTCCTGCGCAAACGCCACAAATCCGAACCGCCGATGAAACTCCAGCGGAACGGGAAACTCTACCCGCGGCGTCCTCACCAACCCCTGCAGTTCCCGCTTCGCATTTCCCTTCGCCACCCCAAACGCCGCCACCCCGCTCATCAGCAGCATGATGACCATTGCGCAGCGCCCAAACATCTCGATCAAAATACAAACCAACCTACGTCCCGTCCACTGATCGATTCTACCGTTAAAGAAAACGAAGTGCGGCGCGATCATTTCGGAGAAGAATGAAAAATGCAGCCGCTGCGGCTGGGATGGATTTAAGCATACGATTTCGTTCTTTCCTCTCCCGTAAAGGCCTGCCATACTCCACCCAAGCCTGCGAAGGCGACCGTGGTTGACTA
Source organism: Verrucomicrobiia bacterium (assembly GCA_036383895.1). GTDB lineage: Bacteria > Verrucomicrobiota > Verrucomicrobiia > Limisphaerales > SXQI01 > DASVNK01. Next base: position 41,408 of record DASVNK010000004.1, read on the forward strand.
GAACATCGCTGCCGTTCAGCGAACGTCTAATCACCCCCGAAAGCACAAGTGCGCATTCCCGCGTCCTTGTGCCCCCTCCCTTCGCCCGCTGGAAAGAGAGCAACCTATTATGAAGACTCGGACCGCTGACCACTGTTCACTTACCGCTGACCACTCATTTTGCCGTGTACCGCTTTCTGTCCCGCCCGGCCAACCTTGGTTTTCTGGTACTTACGAAGTTTTTCCGGGTTTTTCGAAATTTTTTAATTCGCCCCTCCACCCCAAAGCTTCTCTTTGGCGGCCAACACCCGTCCAAGCCGCGATTATCGCGGGTTTCGACACTCTATCGATTTTTGAAAAGGAATCCCTTCCACCCGCTTGAATCCTCTTCAGCGGCGTTGCGTCTACTGGCTCGTTCCTTATACTCGTTGCGTTCCAAGTTTAAGTTTATGAAGACCAAGGTGCTCCTGCCGCTGCTGCTCGCGGCTTTCCTCATCCCCCCGCTCCGTGCGGCGGATGAAAACGACGGCTTTAAACCGCTCTTCAACGGCAAAGATCTGAGCGGCTGGGATGGCGACCCGAAGTTCTGGTCGGTGAAAGATGGCGCTCTCACCGGCCAAACGACTGCCGATAATCCCACCAAGGGGAACACATTCATCATTTGGACCAATGGCGTGGTCGACGACTTCGAACTGCGCGCGAAATTTAAAATCACCGGCGGTAACCGCGCCAATTCCGGCATTCAATATCGCAGCAAGAAAATCGAAGGTTGGGTGATCGGTGGTTATCAGGCGGACTTCGAAGGCGGCGATACTTACTCCGGCATTCTCTACGAAGAACGCGGTCGCGGCATTCTCGCGCAACGCGGACAGAAGACGGTCATTCGCGACAACGGCAAACCCGAAATCGTCGGCTCCGTCGGCGACTCAAAGGAAATCCAATCGAAAATCAAAAAAGAAGATTGGAATGAATACCACGTCATCGCCCGCGGCAATCATTTCATCCACAAAATCAATGGCATCACCACGGTCGACGTCGTGGACGAAGACGCCAAGAACCGCGCCATGTCCGGCTTGCTCGCGCTGCAACTTCACGCCGGCCCCCCCATGGTTGTTCAATTCAAAGACATCGAACTGAAGCGCACGAAGCTCTCCCAAAACCGCAAGAAGATCGTCCTGGTCGCTGGCAAACAAAGCCACGGCCCCGGCGATCACGAATTCAACGCGGGCGTCCAACTCCTCAACAAATGCCTTCAGGGCGAGAAGACCGTTCTCTCCACATTTTATTTGAACGGCTGGCCCGCTGACGAATCCGCCTTCGATAACGCAGACGCGATTCTCTTCTATATGGACGGCGGCGCGGGACACCCCGTGATCCAGGGCGACCGCATCTCGATCATCGATAAACTTGCCAAACGCGGCGTCGGCCTCGGCTTCGCCCATTACGCGGTCGAAGTTCCTGCCGGCAAAGCCGGAGACGCATTCAAACGCTGGATCGGCGGCCATTACGAACATCAGTTCTCCGTCAATCCAATGTGGTCGCCCGAATATAAAGCCTACCCGGAGCATCCCGTCGCGCGCGGCGTAAAACCGTTCTCAGTAAATGACGAATGGTATTTCAACATGCGCTGGGCCGATAGCGTCAAAGGCCTGACCCACATTCTCGTCGACAAACCTTCCGACGACGTCCGCGATGGTCCCTACGTCCATCCAAAGGGACCATACGATCACATCAAGGAAGCCAGCGGCCGTCCCGAAACCATGATGTGGACCTTCGAACGGCCAGACGGCGGACGCGGCTTCGGCTTCACCGGCGGCCATCGCCATAAAAACTGGGGCGACGACAACTTCCGCAAAGTCGTCCTCAACGCCCTCCTCTGGATCGCCAAAGCTGAAGTTCCAGTTAACGGCGTGGAATTCACCATCACCCCCGAAGACCTCCAACAGAATCTCGACCCGAAACCAAAACGCTCATGAGCATTTTTAACAAGATCCTCATCTTCGCGCTTTGCGCGGTGGCATCCTTTGGCGCCGACAAAAAAATTGTCCTCCTCGCTGGCTCCGTCAGCCACGGTAAAGGCGAGCACGAATTCAATGCCGGTTGCCAGTTGCTGAAGAAGTGCCTCGACTCTGTACCCGGCATAAAAGCCGAGGTCCATCAGAACGGCTGGCCCAAAGACGAAAAAGCTTTCGAAGGCGCAAACGCAATCTTCATCTACTGCGACGGCGGTGGCGGACATCCCTTCCACAACCCCGAGCGTCGCAAAGTCATCGCGGACCTCATGAAAAAAGGTGTCGGCCTCGGCTGCGGCCATTACGCGGTTGAAGTTCCGAAGGGCGAAACCGGCGATGCTTTCCTCGACTGGATCGGCGGCTATTTCGAAACGCATTGGTCCGTCAATCCGCATTGGACCGCCGACTTCAAATCTCTTCCTACTCACCCAATCGCCCGCGGGGTCCAACCCTTCCAGATCAACGACGAATGGTATTACCACATGCGCTTCCGCGAGAATATGCGCGGCGTGACACCAATTCTCAGCGCACTGCCTCCTGAGAAAACTCTGGCCCGCGAAGACGGTCCGCACAGTGGCAATCCTGCCGTTCGTGAAGCCATCAAGCGCGGCGAGGCCCAACACCTCATGTGGGCTGCTGAACGTGCCGATGGCGGTCGCGGTTTCGGTTTCACCGGCGGTCATTTTCACAAAAACTGGGCCGACGATAACTTCCGTAAAGTGGTCCTGAACGCCATTCTCTGGTCCGCCAAGATGGAAGTGCCCGCGAACGGCGTCGAGTCGCGCGTCAGCGAAGAAGACATGAAAGCAAATCTCGACGCGAAGAAATAGTTTGTCCGCCTTTCCACTTTTCGATTAACAAATCCGAACCCAGACAATGAAATCCATCTACCTCGCCATCGCCAGCATCTCCGCGCTCACCTTGAATCTGCACGCCCAGCGGGACGGCGGAGCTGGGGTCGAAGCGGCTCAGGAACAGCTCAAGAAAATGAAGGTCGCCGACGGCCTGGAAGTCACTCTCTTTGCCACCGAACCGATGGTTCGAAATCCCGCGAACATGGACATCGATGCGCGAGGTCGCGTCTGGGTCACCGAAGGCGCGAATTACCGCCTCTGGAATAAATGGGGCAAACTGCGCCCCGACGGTGATCGCATCGTCATTCTCGAAGACACCAACAGCGACGGCAAAGCCGATTCCGAAAAAACATTCTATCAAGGCAACGACATCAACACCGCCCTCGGCATTTGCGTGCTCGGCAACAAGGTGATTGTCTCTTGCTCTCCCAACGTCTTCGTTCTCACCGACGAAAACGGCGATGACAAAGCGGACAAAAAAGAAATTCTCTTCACCGGCTTCGGCGGCGTCGATCACGACCACGGCGTCCACGCTTTTGTCTTCGGCCCGGACGGCAAGCTCTACTTCAACATGGGCGACCAGGGCAAAGAAGTGAAACGCCCCGACGGCTCACCCATCGTCGACCGCTTTGGCATTCCGGTGAAAAACGACGGCCAGCCCTACCGCAAAGGCCTCGTCTTCCGCTGCAATCCCGATGGATCGGACTTTCAGGTTCTCGGCCACAACTTCCGCAACAATTACGAAGTCGCCGTCGATTCCTTCGGCTCCATGTGGCAGTCAGACAATGACGACGACGGAAACCGCGGCGTCCGCATCAACTACGTGATGGATTACGGCAACTTCGGCTACACGGACGAAATGACCGGTGCAGCCTGGCCAGCCAAGCGCACCAACATGGAGAAGGACAAACCGGAGCAACACTGGCACCTGAACGATCCGGGCGTAGTTCCAAACCTCCTCCAAACAGGCGGCGGCTCACCCACTGGCATCCTCTTCTACGAGGGAAATCTGCTGAAGGACTTTCGCTACAGCATGATTCACTGCGATGCCGGCCCCCGTGTCGTTCGCGGTTACAGCGTCTTAGGGGATGGCGCGGGTTATAAATCGAAGATCACTGATCTCCTGACGAGTGAAGATGATTGGTTCCGTCCCTCCGACATATGCACCGCGCCGGACGGCTCCGTCTTCGTCGCCGATTGGAACGACGCTGGCGTTGGTGGCCATCAGATGCGCGACCAAAAACTCGAAACCATGACCGGCCGCATCTACCGCGTCGCGCCTAAAGGCCATAAATACACCGTCACAAAACCCGATGTTTCAAACGCGGACGGCGCTATCAAAGCCCTTCAGTCCCCAAACCTCGAAGCGCGTTATCTCGCCTGGACCGCTCTTCAAAAAATGGGTGCTCAAGCCGAATCCGCCTTGAAGGCACTTTGGCAAAGTGGCAAGCCTGAGCTCCGCGCGCGCGCCTGGCACCTCCTCGCGCGCATTAAAGGTCGCGAGCAGGATTATATCAACGCCGCGCTTTCCGAAAGCCTGGCGGAAATCCGTGCGCTCCCGCTCAAGTACGTTCGCGCCGAAAACAAAGATCCCATTCCCATCGTGAAGCGCCTCGCCAACGACCACAATATGCTAATCCTACGCGAATGTGCCTTGTCTATTCACCGCAACTCCTCTGCCGAAGCTCCGGAACTCTGGGCCACACTCGCCCAAAAACACGACGGCAAAGATCGCTGGTATCTCGAAGCCCTCGGCATCGGCGCGGCCACTCAAGACGACAAGATGCTCGACGCGTATCTCGCGAAAGTAGGCGACGATTGGAACACCCCGGCTGGTCGCGACATCATCTGGCGCTTGCGCAGCAAGAAGTCCCCTGCCCTCCTCGTTAAAATCATCCAGGACGAAAAAACACCCAAGGAAGAACGCGACCGCTACATTCGCGCGCTCGATTTCATCAAAGGCCCCGAGAAAGACGCCGCTCTCGTCCAACTCCTCGCCCCGTAATTCCGTGCGCCATTTGATCGCAGTCTTAAGCGTGTCCGTCGCGCTCATCGCATCCACCTTCGCGCAACCCGCGCAGGTGGACGACAAAACCGCTGTGCAAGTTGAGGCGCTCAACCGGCTTAAGGGCGCCGACCTCGAAGGAAACGCCGCCCTGAAAGCCGCCGTCCTCCGCGTCCTCGAGAAAACTCGCGGCACGCCGCAATTCGTCGACATCGTCCGCGACTTCAACCTGAAAGGCCACGCCCCCGCCCTCCTGGAATACGCCACGAAGTATCCAATCGAACAATCCGCCGCCGAGGCCTTCCGCCTTGCCACCGCCGAACTCGGCCAGGACACAATCCCGAAGCTCCTCGACTCCACCAATGCCGTCGCAACGGTCCAATTGATGGCCAACACGCGCGACAAAGCCTTCGAGCAACAACTCAAACCCCTCGTCGAGAAATCCGAGAAGCCCCTCCCCGTTCGCCAGGCCGCCGTTCAATCTCTCGCCCGCACCCAGGACGGCGCCCGCTACCTCCTCGATCTCGCCAAATCGGAAAAACTTCCCGCCGACGTGAAACTAACCGCCAGTTCCGAACTCAACCTCGCTCCCTGGCCAGAGATAAAAAAACTCGCCCTCGAAATTCTGCCTCTCCCGCAAACCGCCAACGCCGAATCTCTCCCGCCCATCTCCGAACTCACCAAACGCACCGGCAATGCCGCGCGCGGACGCACCATCTTTGAGAGCGACACCGCCGCCTGCATTTACTGTCACGTCGTGAACGGCCGCGGCACCGATGTCGGCCCGGCCCTCTCCGAAATCGGCACCAAACTCGGCAAAGACGCGCTTTACCAATCTATTCTCGATCCGAGCAGCGGCATTTCCTTCGGCTTTGAAGCCTGGAGCATCGAAACCAAATCCGGCGACGAACTCTTCGGGATCATCGCCTCCGAAACAGCCGACGACCTCACCGTCAAATCCCAAAACGGCGTCATCACCAAAGTAAAAAAATCCGAAATCGCCAGACGCCAAAAACTCGCCACCTCGCTCATGCCCGTCGGCCTCCAACTCACCATGTCCACGCAGGATCTCGTCGATTTAGTCGAATACCTTTCGTCGATCAAAAAAGCCGAAGCGAAATAGAAGAAGTCAGTTTCAGAGGGACTGTAAGCCGAATTTTGTCTTCGCCGCCAAAGCGTACTCTGACGAGCGGAGAGAATCATTTATCTGAGCAGCCTTACCCGAGTCTCTGTTCCTTTCGGAACGCGGAGCGGACCGCTCCTCGAGCCTCCTATTGGGCCTTGCACCCGGCGGGGTTTTCCGTGCCCCGGCGATCTCTCGCCGAGCGGTGGTCTCTTACACCACCTTTTCACCCTTACCGAATCCCGCGAACGGGACCCGGCGGTATATTCTCTGTGGCACTTTCCGTCAGCACGCCTTGAAACGTGCTCCCCACATGTACTCCCTTGCGGGATTACGTGGCGCCGCGTCCTATGGTGTTCGGACTTTCCTCTTCGAGTCACCTCAAAGCGATCCTCCGTCCCCCTGAAACCGGCCAACAACATACCACAACCGTACTATGTCACAATGGCATTCCCAAAGCTTAACCTCTTTAGCGCCAGTCCCTCAGCGCCCCGAAGCGATCTGCCTAGACGCACTCGAATTTTTCTCGGGCTCAGTGCTTGACGCTCCCAACCCTCAGTCTTACATTCCACGCGCCTTTCGGGTTCCAAAGTAGCTCAATGGTAGAGCAATCGGCTGTTAACCGATCGGTTGTAGGTTCGAGTCCTACCTTTGGAGCCAATTTCCCTGCGGAAATCGACGATTCTTCAACGTTCGCACAGAATTCAGCATCTGGATCGCGCAACAGAGACGTTTCCGAAAGTGATTCGGCACCGCAAAAACAGCTTACGATTTTGAACGACGCGCCCCACTGAGGCGTTACTACAGTGGAAACGTTTTCTTTGGAGGACCCTGGCCGGACGATTGCGCTCCTATTTTGGATCTTCAGCATTCCAAGACCGAACTCGGCTCCGAAATCAGACTACAACCCGGCACATCGCGGTTGGAGTGCATGGTGGTGTGTCACAGAAGAGTAACAATCAGAAACTTGGATTATGCGTTTTCTGAGCAGTATAAATGGACAGCAGCACGGATTGTTCGTGCTCGAATCGGCCAGACCGCTCTCTGTGGGCGTTTACTGTGAGAAAAACTGGTCACAAACAGCTATCCGCTCCGCTTTTGCCGCAAAGAGCGGCCCTGTTTCAGTTTTTCCTGGGCTTAGCGCAAGTAGTCGCGGCAACGGTATGCCTCTATTCTCTGGTGACGCGTGGTGAAGCCCGGGCCACGTATAATGGCGCGGTCGTCGCGTTTTTACTCACGTTGCTCAGTGTTTCGATGAAATGGACGCGTAAACATCCTCGGCGATAGGTTCCGTCGTTACGTTATCCGTACCGTCCCTCGATATACTCCGCAGTTTTTGGATTCTCCGGCTTCAGAAACAGGTCTTCTGTCCGGCGATGCTCCACCATCTCACCCAGGAGCATGAAGATACATTCGTCACTCACGCGGCGCGCTTGGGCCATGTTGTGGGTGACGATGATCATCGTGTAACGGCCGCGGAGTTGCATCATCAGCTCTTCGATCGCGCGGGTCGCTTCCACGTCGAGCGCGGAGCACGGCTCATCCATCAAGATCACTTCCGGCTTCAACGGCAGGAGTCGCGCGATCGACAGTTTCTGTTGTTGCTCCAATTGCAAAGAAGTCGCACGCTCCTTCAATCGATCTTTAAGATCATTCCACAAGCCAACTTCTTTCAACGCTTTCTCTACCGCTTCATCCAGAGCTGATCGTGTTAGCGCCGATCGCTCACTGTGGAGGCGCAATCCAAAGACGACATTGTCATAAATAGAAATGGGGAGCGGGTTCGGTCGCTGGAAAACCATCCCGACCGATTTTCGCAGTTCGATCAGTGAAACATCTTCATCGTAGATGTTTTTACCGAGGATCCGAATCTCGCCTTTCGTTGTGACGTAGCCGTAGCGTTCATTGACGCGATTGAAGCAGCGCAGCAATGTTGTTTTTCCGCATCCGCTTGGCCCAATCAAGGAAGTGATCAGCCCGTCTTTGATTTCCAAGCTCACACCTTTCAGAGCCTGGAAGGTCCCGTACCAGAGGGACACGTCGCGCGTGGTAATGCTGTGCGTGGACTCGCTCATCCAAAGATTCCGTGCACGTATTCGTAGGTGCGTTTGTCTGCGGGCGTGTTACTGAAGATCACGTTGTTGTCATTCAGCTCGATGATTTCTCCCTTCCAAAGAAACATGGTGCGTTGTGCAAGACGCCTCGCCTGTTGAGTAAGATTTGTCACAAGGACGACAGTCATTTCCCGGCGCAACTCGAGTAGGACATCCTCGATCCGCATGGTGGTGACCGGGTCGATCGCAATACTGAACTCATCCAAACATAGGACCTCGGGCTGGTGCGACAATGCGCGCGCGATCGTCAATCGTTGCTGCTGGCCGCCTGAAAGTTTCGTTCCCAACGAATTAAGGCGATCCTTCACTTCGTCCCAGAGCGCAGCCTGGCGCAGACACTTTTCAACGAGACCGTCGAGTTCGCTTTTGTTGCTCATCCCTGAGGTGCGCGGCGCAAAGGCGACGTTGTCGTAGATGGTGAGCGGCAATCCGACGGGGAGCGGCGCGACCATTCCGACTTTGCGCCGCAGGTCGAACACATTTTGTTTGCGAACTTCTTCGCCATCCATCTTCAAGCTGCCGGAAACTTTCGCGGTAGAGATGAACTCGATGGTGCGATTGATGCACCGCAGCAACGAAGTTTTCCCCGACTGCGCCGGCCCGATCACGCCCAGAATTTCATTTTCATAGACGTCAAAGGAAATTCCATGAATCACTTCCTTCCCGCCGTAAGCGAGGCGCAGATTCGATACTTCGATTTTCTTTCGGGCTTGCGTCACGGGATTACCACTTCTTGCGCGATCGCATATACATGCGGACTAAAATCGCAGTCGCATTTACCAACAGGACCGTGGCGAGCAGCACCACAGCGGTCGCATACGTCATTGATTCCGGGACACCGTGCACCTGGGTCGCAATGACGTACAAGTGCATCGACAAAGCCATGCATTGTTCATCCAGGCTGTAGGGAAAGATGGTTCCACGCTGCACGGCTTTAAAAAACAGCGCGCCAGTGAACATGATGGGCGCAGTTTCACCGGCCGCGCGCGAAACCTGCAGAATAACGCCGGTGAGAATCCCGCTGATGGAATTGGGTAGGACGACCGCTCTGATGGTTTGCCAACGAGTCGCCCCGACGTTCCAACACGCTTCCCGGAATGTCATTGGAACGGAGGCAAGCGCCTCCCTCGTGCTGGCGATAATCACCGGCAGGGTCATGACCGCCAAGGTGAGCGACGCCGCCAGCACCGATTTTCCAATCCCCGCAGCTAGGACGAACGCGCCCAGGCCGAACAGCGCGTGCACAATACTCGGCACGCCCGCGAGATTGATCACCGCCAGATTGATCAGCCGATTAAACCAATTGTCCTTCGCGTATTCGTTCAGGTAAACCGCGGCTAGCACGCCAATCGGTGCAGCCACCGCGAGCGATATCATTACGAGGTAAACCGTCCCTACGAACGCGGGCCATATTCCGCCTGCTCTCATATTGCGCATCGGAGGATCGAGAAGAAAATCGAGTGAGAGCGACGGAATCGCCTTCACAATCAGAAAACCAACGATCAGCAGCAGCGGAATGATCATCGCGATGGTCATCGCAAAGAAAACCCACTTCGCCACAGATTCGCGGAACTTCTTCTTCCGGATCAACGGCGTCTCGGTGAACCTGGCGGCACTGCTTTGCATCACCGTTTACGAATTCCCCGGACGATCATATCGGCAGCTAGATTGATCACGAACGTGATGGTGAAGAGCAGCACACCGATTAGAAACAGCACGCGATAATGCGGCGAGTTCTCCTGTGTCTCACCCAACTCGGCCGCGATCGTCGCAGTCAGTGTGCGCACCGAATCAAGGACGCTATGCGGAATGTGCACCGCATGCCCCGTTGCCATGAGGACCGCCATCGTTTCGCCAACGGCCCGCGCCACGCCCAGCAAGACGGCTGCTAGAAGGCCCGTCTTGGCGGCCGGCAACAATACTTTGTAAACCATCTGCCACCGCGTTGCGCCAAGCGCAGTTGCTGCCTCACGATACGAATCCGGAACGGCTTTCAAGGCGTCTTCTCCAATCGATACGATGATTGGCACGCTCATCAACGCGAGGATTAATCCGCCATTCAACACGTTCAGCCCTACCGGCGCGCCTGTGATTTTCACAATCACCTGGTTCATCACCGTCAGCCCAATAAAACCCCAGACCACGGAAGGAATGGCCGCCAACAATTCAATGGTGATCTTCAGCGTTTCTTTCAGTTTAGGTCCGCAGAACTCAGAAATGTAAATAGCCGCTCCGAGGCCAAACGGAACTGCGATTAACATTGCGAGCACGGTGACGCTGAAAGTCCCAACGATGAGTGCGAACACGCCATAGCGCACGTTCACTTCTGAAGTCGGATACCACTTGGTGCTGAATAGAAATTCTCCGACACTGAAACCGTCGCTGAACAGCAGCGGGGCCGCTTTCGCAAAGACGAAATAAAAGATGCTGAGGACAAAGACGATGGCACTGATGCCGCACAAACGGATCACCAGTTCCAAGAACTTCTCCCCGGCAACAGCCCATACCGCACGTCGCGGCTTAGAGCGCGGCGCGGCTGCTGCACCCACTAATGCTGGTTGAGCTTCCAAGCGCTGGAATGGGATTAATTGAGCTTGGCGCGCTGATCTGCAGGCACCGGCACATATCCTGTTTCCTGCACAATCTTCTGCCCGGCTTCCGACAGCACCCACGAAATAAACTTCTTAGCATCCCCTTCTGGATCGCCCAATGTGTAGAGGTAAAGCGGACGCGCGATTGGATAGGTTTTATTCTGCGCAGTCTCAACCGTCGGTTCGACCGCCTGACCAGCCTTGCTGGAAACCTTCAGCTTTTTCACATGCTCGGTCGCGTAACCCATGCCGCTATAACCAAGCGCGCATGGCGTACTGCCGACAAGCTCCACAACCTCCTTTGACCCATTCATATCACGTGAACCCAGTTTGAAATCTTTCTTATTCAAAACATGTTCGCGAAAAAACTCATACGTCCCCGAACTCGATTGCCGACTCACGCGAATAATCTCAGCGGTCTGGCAGCCCGGCACGTTGACGCCCAGGTCCGACCATTTGGTGATATTGCCGTCCTCCGCAAAAATCTTTTGCAACTGCTCCAAAGTGATTTCGTTCAAGGGATTGTCTTTGTGCACGTAAATCGCGAGGCAGTCGTAGCCCACCGTCAGTTCTTTCGCGTCCTTTCCGCTGGTGGTCTTAGCCTTCGTCTTCTCTTCCGCCTTCATGTCTCGACTCGAGGTCGCTATATCGACCGTTCCATTAATCAGCGCGGCAATTCCAACCCCCGAACCGCCGCCACCCACCTCGATGTTCGCGCCTTTCTCCGCCCCGGCATAAGCCTCCGCCCAGGCCTGCGCCAGATTAACCATCGTGTCCGACCCTTGAATCTGAATCGCAGCGCCCGTGCCCGAGCCAGCCGTGCCAGATTGACTTGCAGAATCTTTTTTGCCGCACCCGCTCAAGGCCAACAACGCGCCCGTAACAAGAACGACACCAGTTCGTTTTAGATTTGTAACATTCATTCCAAAAAATCTTCTCCTACGAGCGCTTCCATCAAATCGCGGACCCGCGCTCGCAGGTCGTTGAAGGCTTTCTCGTAAGCTTGTGCGACCTCGGTTTCCGAACCTTTAATTTCCGATGGATTTGCCAGACTCCAATCGAGATAAACCGTCTTTCGCGGTGGCGGGGGCAATGCTTTCTGCACGTCCTTCGCGAGACCGATCACCACATGATAAAGCTCCAGGTCTGGCACATCCCGCAGCCCCTTCGCTTTGCGGTTCGAGATGTCGATCCCTTTTTCGGCGAGGAACGATATTGTGCGCCGATCAATCTCCTGTGGCTGCACACCCGCGCTCTGAAAAATTAAATCCGGTCTCTTTAAGGAATTACCGATCGCCGCTGCCATCTGGCCTCGGCAGGAATCATGTTCATCCAGGAACAGCACCCGAAATTTCTCTTCTCCTTTGTGCCGCGGATTCTCTCCCGTGGTGCAATAAATGACCTCCTGGCAAATATTCTTCGCCTGGTCGCTCACCCGTTCGAATCGCCGCGCGATTGTCATCAGCGGCGTCAGCGCCTCCAACGGAATTTTCTCCTGCTGCCGAAGCTGATACAGCTCCTGATTAATGGTATTTCGCAGCACGTCCACCGCCTCCTCGATCCCCATCGTCCGCCGCGCCAGCTCCACATCCTGCTTCACGAACGCCCCCACTGCGTCGTGCAGCATCGGGATCGAAAGCTCCGCGATTTCCACAAACCGCTCCGTCGGCATCGCGACGTTCATTTCGAGCAGCTTCAGGATCTGCCGCGCAATGCTCTCCGCGTAATCACCAATCCGTTCAAGCTCCAGGTTGATCCGTATCGTCGAATACGCAAAACGAAGCGGCCCTGCGACCGGTTGTTGGCGAACGAGAAACTCCAAACAAAGCTGATCCAACTCCCGCTCCATCTCGTCGATTCCGCGATCGCCGAGAATCACCACATACGCCCTTTGCCGATCCCGATCCTGCAATGCCTTGAGACAATTCCGCAACGCCCGCTCCCCCAAACTGGCCATGTGCGTGAGGCGTTGCCGAATATGATCGAGATCCTTCTCGAACGTTCGTTCAAAATGGGTTGTGCTCGTTGTCACGGCGCAAAGGTTTTATCTTTCCATCGCTGGTTTCCCTGGCGACGTTTGGTTTCCAGCAGCTTCCCGGCAACATCAATATCCTAAACAGATTGCGGCCGGAATTACACCTGATTCGAAACACCGCCGCGCGACCGGGTCAACCGAAAACCAAGAGGACCCCCATTTTGTAACACATTCGTAACAAAACCCTCCGCGAAACATATCGGGGAAGCGAGACCAGCCGATCAAAGACTCTTTAACAACTGGATCCTGGGATGAAAGCCGGCTACGGCGAACCGCTCCGCCGCTTCTTCACCGAAAAAGCTGGGTCCGCTCCGTCGTCGTCGAAAATCCAACCAACGCACCCAAGCCCAAAACTACACGCATCTGCGCCATCCCGCGGAAAAACGCTGCCGCTCACCGCCGCCGGACTTCAAAACCTCCGCGAGGACTTTTCTCCGCTGATCCACCCGGAAATCGTTGAGCGGCGTGCCCTCGAGCGTGGCCGCCTATGGCACTCCGTTACACAATCGCCACAGAACTCGGCCTTTTTTGGCATTGTCACTGCTGAAATCCACCTGCCTCACCCTATTACTTAAATCGAGACGGCGGTTCCGAGTGGAATCACAGTGGCCGCTCTGCTCGTAAGGGAGCGGCTTTTCAATCCTTGAGGGCCTCTAAAAATCAGCCCCGGAAAAAGTGCGTATCCAGAAACAATAGAAAAGGCACGCCAGAAGACGTGCCCGTGCGAAAAACATTTAACTTCAGCGCACTAATCGCGTTCGTCGTCCCCGCCAGAACTCGCTTTTCCGGCATTGTTCAGGCGAACGACGAAATCGCGGTTGGAGATGTTCGAGATATCGAACGCCCACACCGCGTCGCCGAGGCCGTTGGGGACGGCGGCAAGGTCGGTGCTGTCAGGATGCTGCACCGCGACGACGAATTCGGTCGGCACTTTCGGGTTGAAGATCATCCCGGTGCCCTCGGAGCCATCGACGCGGATGCTCATGAAGTGGTCCATCGATTCGGCGAGGCTGTCATTGTTGACGTCGCGCATAAACCAGATGTCGCCGCCAATGTTTGAGCCGTTCGGGGCGTCTTCGATGACGTAGATATTTCCGAGGGCGTCCTGTGCGAGGTTGTCCGGAGAATCGAGCGTGCCCGTGGTTGGCGCGAAGCCAGCGTTCTTGGGAGTGCTGCGATTTGCGCTCAGGCGCACGAACACTTTACGATCGTTGAGCACCTCGAAGGAGTAGATCGCGTTTTCAGAAGTGACCGCGACGTAGAAGACTTCGTTTCCGTTGCGGAGTTTCGACACCTCCATGTCCTCCGGACGCCCATAAGGCGTGCCGCCGACGTCGTCTGCGGCTGGGCGTCCGCCCAGCACATTGGGAAGATTCGGTGCGACGCTTTGACCGTTACGAAACGCATCGGTGACGCCAGGAAGCGGAACACCATTGCGGTCGGTGATCGGGATCCAGGTCGCCAGGCCGGTGCGGGGTTGAGTAGCATTCATGGCGACGTTCCAATCAGCCTTTGGATCGCCTTTGAATGCGTCGACGGAGAGAACGAAGGTTTGGCCCTTGGTGTAGTCGCCGGGAATTGACATCACGAACTTATAAATGGAACCGGAATTCCATTCGTCGATGTAATAGATGGTGCGTTTATCCTGAAGGCTGAAGTTGATACCTTCGTGCGCGACATTTGCGATGCTGTTCAGTTCACGAATTTGGATTTGCGATTTCGGCGCGAAGGGATTGAGAACTTCAACAAGCCGTCCTTCACCGGCCCATTCCTCACCGAGGAAAAGAGTGCCGTTCGGCGTAAAGCGGCAAGGATCGAACGCGCCGAAATCATTTTGCCAATTGCCGAAGAAGCCTTGCTGGTCCCCTTGGAATAGGACTTCCGTGGTGCGGGTGAGAATGTGATGGCGGGACACACCGGCGCCAAACGGCGTTTCGTGCGGAAGGAATAGATAAGCGCCGGTATCGTCGTACGCGATCATGTCGATCATGGACGAGGACGTGCCCGCCGGAACGCGAACGATCGACTCGAGCGGACTCAGGACTTTATCTTCTACTTCCCGCATGTTCACAAGATTCCATTGCAGGATTCCGGACGGAGTTGCCCAAGGCGCGGTCAATTCCTCCAGTGCGTTTGGTGCCACGACCGGCGCGGAGGCCGTGAGTGGTTGAAACCAAACGTCTGTGCCTCCCTGTGCCGATGCAATGGCGGCAGTGGCGACGACTATGCTGGTAGCTACTTTGTTCATATGATGCGTCGGACTTTCTTTCCTCGATTTGTTTCTATGAGCGCTCGTGACGTATTTGCCAAGAGCGCGTAAACTCTAGTTCTTCTGCGCGTCTTTTTGCTCCGCCGGTGAGAGACGTGCTGAATTCTGCTGAGGCTTAGGCCAGTCGAGCAAAATGTCGTACTTATAAATTTTGTCCTCAGGTAGCGTGGGTGTTTTCTCGTTATCGATGAACGTGTAAACGTTCTGAGGTGGCTTTATCACCGCGTCGCGTCCGAACATATAATCCTGATCCTCGACAATAGTTTTATAGGCTTTGTTCAGGAAGAGCGCGCGCTCACGCGATGGAGTGATCAACTCGTAAACGTCACGTGCATTAGCGACTTTGGCCTGGTCGACCGAGCCGTCTGCCTTGAACCAGCGCGTTGCCATTTCTTCGTTGTTGCGGAACTCGCTTCCACCGCCGACACGCTCGAGGTAAGTGGCAATCTCGCCGCGCTGCTCGCCTTTGCTGGGCGCGTCCGGCATTCCTTTCAGGTTGATGTAGCCCCAACCCTTCGCTCCATCGATCTTGCGAGGGAAGCTAAACGTCTTGTCGATCGTTGAACCGACGGAGCTATGACAGCCCATGCAGAATAGGTTTTCCTCAAACGTGCTGACGCGAAGCCGCCCTTTACGGTCTTCAATGAAGCCTTGCACCGACCAGCCGATGCCATTATCGAGGCCGTGGTCGCCGATATTCTGGTAGCCAGGGAGATTGCCCGCTTCCTTGTCGTAGGCTTCGAGTTGATAGCGCCGGGCGTAGAAAGGTTTGCTATAGCCGCGCCACTTGCGCATATAACGCACTTCTTTCATTCGGCGCGATACGCCGATCTCACCGTTTTGCGAAACGCCCACGTAGCGCACGGTGTGAAGAAATTCTGTACCGTCCGGATAAATGTGTGTGTCTGGGTATTTAGATTCCGCGGCGCCAACAAAGGAATCGCACTTGGTGATCCGCTCAATCACCTTGAGTTCGCTATCTCCGTTTAGATCTCTCCCGATGCCTCGTTCATCGACCGGAAGACATTCGATTTCGGCGAGGCCTTTAATCTTTGCCTCAACAATCGCGAGGTTCGCCTTATAGATATCTGCTGAGAACCCGCCTTTGCTGTCGGTCCGAAATGCTTCCGGCAGCCGGATCATAACGTCGTCGGTGGAACCGTTGCAGGGCCAGAAGGTGCTCGGGAATGGTTTAAAATTAAATGCGACCCAATGGCTGCCGTCCTTAGCGAATCCCTGGGCATCGAAGGCGTCGAGTCCCTCAGGAAGGTTTTTCAGGTCGGGGATCCACCCTTTGAAGGCGGCCTCGCGCAGACGCGGCGCGAGTTCGCTGTAATTATCCTGAGATATATAAGTTAATATCTCGGCATCCGAGATTTTGGCGACGCGCTCGGTGCGATCCTCAAACAGGTTCTTCCAGTGGTTGGTCATCCCGAGGTCGCTGAAACTGTAAGCTTCCTGAAGATCCGCGTCGTTCATTACGTTTTCGCGACCGGGGAGCTGGTCCTGGTGACAAACATAGCAGGGATTGTACATGCCTTCGGTGCGGGTGTAGCACTGAGGGGGGACTGGCGCTTCGCGATTGTAAACCGTTGAGACTGGATGCACCCTTGGCGATCTCGGGCGGACTGAATCACCTTCGCGCAGGAACTGCAATAATTCGAGATAGTATGGACGCTCCTGCTCTTCGTTCTCCCCGGCCTGTTCAGGCAATCCGCCGCTGAAACCCATCGCAACAGAGAAGAACGTGCACGCAGTAAGGTAAATCGCTCGCAGGTTTAGCATTCGAGTGCGCAGAGTAGAAAGAGGACTCGTTACGAACGTATGGCGAGGTTGCTACAAGGACGCTACGTTCGATTCACAGCAACGCTTTGCGAGTTCCGGGACGCGGACTGCGACGTAAAGATCCCGGTTCTCCTGTAACCTATATGTTGCAATTGCAGAGTTGTTGCGTTCTAGCGCACAAACGATAAGTAATGGCCACCACGTGAGTAGAGAACTCGTTCTGGAAGAAGTTAATGCTGAAGCGCCGCGGGCAGCAGCGGCCCAGCCAGTATCGATTTCGGCGCAACGATACATCTGGCTCGGCTTGCTTGTAGTCGGCTATATCGGCGTTTATCTCTGCCGAAAGAACTTTCAGGTGGCGATCCCGATCCTGCAGGAGCGGTTCGGGGTTTCGCGGGCGGAGATTGGTTTAGTGGCGAGCTACAGCACGATTGCTTACGCAGTCGGAAAGTTTTTCTTTGGTGCGATCGTGGACAGGATCGGCGGGCGAATCGGTTTTTTAGGGTCGCTCACGCTGGTTGCGTTGATGGCTGTGGCGGGCGGGCTTGCGCCTTCGCTCGGGATGCTGACGGTGATTTACAGTGCGAATCGCTTCTTTGGAGCCGCAGCTTGGCCCGCGATGGTGAAGCTCACGCCTGATTGGTTTGGAGGAAAGCAATTGCCGTTTGCTGTCGCGCTGCTCTCGCTGAGCTTCGTGGTCGGTGGCGCGCTCGCCACATTGTTCGCGGGCATCATCGCGAACGTGAGCAACAACAACTGGAGATTGGTGATGGCTTTGCCGGCGATTGCACCGTTCGTCTGCGTGGCGATCGGTTGGAAACTACTACCGCGCAAATCCCACGCAGAGAAGCAGGTCCAAAGTGCACCGAAGAAGGGGTGCGGTGGTTTGAACCTGATGGGAGTTTTCCGACGCGGATCGTTTTGGGTGATTTGTGCATTGAGCTTCACGCTCACGCTCCTGCGCGAGACGTTCAACACCTGGACGGTAGACCTGATCCGAACGGAAGGAGACGGAAACGTTTCGAACCAGATTGCTGCGTTTGTGAGCAGCTCTTTCGACGTGATGGGCGCCCTTGGAATTCTCGTCGTCGGGTGGATCTACGGCCGCGTGAGTGCGCGGACGCGCCAATGGTTTTTATCCTGCATGCTCGCCTTGCTCGCAATTACGTTATTTCAACTGCCAAATCTCTTTAGACTTGGTCTCACGCCGGTGATGCTGGCAATCGGTCTGGTCGGATTTTTGACGTACGGGCCGTACAGCCTGCTCGGAGGAACTTTATCGATTGAAGTGAATGGAAAACAATCCGCGGGCACCGTTTCAGGCTTCGTGGATGGGTTCGGTTATTTCGCGGGAGTTCTCGCCGGGGCGCAGTTCGGCAAATTGGTGGATGTGGGAGGTTACGGCGTCAGCTTTATAGTGCTGGCCAGTCTGGCGCTGCTTTCGAGCGCGCTATGTTTTGTTCTGTTTCGCGAAAAATCGGCGCTGAGCGCTGATGCTACGGCCTGACGTTTTCGGTGCGGGCCGCCACGCTGCGCAAAACCTCGCGGAACACTTCGAAATCCGGCGTCTTCATTCCCACCTCTTTGCCCATATCGTCATAGCGGCGCAGTTGAATGGCCGAATGAAAATGCGGGTGCTGCTCGAACGCGTGCGCCTCATCATCGGTCATTGGCCCGCCCTGGAGTTGCAGGCTCTGGCGCGAAGCATCGGAAAGTTTCTCAAAGTATGCTTTATCGATCCAGCAGAGATAACGTTTCGCGGCGACGTGCAACCGGACCGGCTCCGTGATCTCCGGCGGAAACCAGCGCTCGAGGAACTTCGCGCCGAGTTCTTCGTGCGCTGAATCTATGCCGTGATCGGCAATCTCTTCGCCCAAGTCGTGACAAAGGTGCCCGTAATCATGGATCAGGCAGGCGGCGACCATTTCAGCAGGTTCACCCACGCGCTGCGCGAAGGTGGCGCATTGGAGGGCGTGTTCCGTTTCGGTGATGTTCTCTCCATAAGAGCGATGTCCCTTTAGGCGGAAAGAGGCGAAAATCTCATCGATGGCTTGATCCAAATTCACGCCTCGAGAATAGCAAAGCTGATGTGAAGCGTTGTGAAATCAAAGCAACAAAAGGCGGGCGCGAAGTCTTTGCGTTGTTGTTGGAATGTTTGCTCTTCATCAAGGCGGACGACGGTCCGACCGGCGCTCCGCTCCTGGTCGTAGGCAACGAAATCAGCGGCACCACGACGATCTTCGAAATCCAACCGGTGCAATAATCTGTCTTGTCTGAGTAGTCGCGCGGCAGGCACTCCAAATGGGGTGCCTGCTTTGCTTTGCACTCGAATTGCGAATGGACTGTCACAGAGTTGTAACCGTTTCGCCATATTCGCGTCACCGTGCTCCGGAAAAGCTTACCCCCATGTTCGCTAGTCGTTGTGTCGCTCTCTCTTTTTGCGCTCTCAGCAGCATTTTTGCGGTCGAGAATGCGAATCCAGTTGAGCAGAGCCGCCAAACTCTCGCTAAGTGGGTGGAGACGCGCCAACTGATCTCCAAGGCTGAAGCTGGATGGCAGGCCGACAAAGAAACGCTCCAGCAAACGGTGCAGCTTTTCGAACGCGAGCTGGCGTCTATCAACGAACAGACTTCGAAGTTCTCGACCAACAACACACAAGTCGCAACGGAGCGCGATGAGGCTGAGTCCCTCAAGCGCAGTTCTGAAGACGCGTTGAACGCCGCGCGCGCGATCGCTTCCGACATGGAGAGCAAGATCAGGGATCTCGTGCCAAAGCTACCACTTCCGCTGCAAGAGACGATTAAACCTTTGCTCAATCGCATTCCAGCTGACGCGAATACACGCATGAGCGCTGCGGAACGCTTGCAGGTGGTGGTCGGCATTTTGAGCGAGTTCGACAAGTTCAACAACGCGGTCACGCTCTTCACGGAGAAGCGCACGAATACGAAAGGCGAGGAGATCGCCGTTGAGACCGTTTACGTGGGCCTCGGTGCTGCTTACTTCACGAATGATGCCGACGATTTCGCAGGATTGGGTCTGCCCGCAGCAAATGGTTGGGATTGGCAGATCAAACCGGAGATCGGCCCGACGGTTCGTGAAGTCATCCAGATTTATCGTAACGAGCGTCCCGCCCGCTTCGTCGCGTTGCCCACCGAAATTCGTTAACTCTCAACTGTTGCCCTCATGAAGCTTGCAGCCCTTACCATTTTCGTATTTGCCCAGTGCGCTTTGCTCGCGCAGGACCTCACCGCTGTCCAGGCAAGTGCCGAAGCCGACCTGAAAACCGCGCTCGAGCAACTCGCTTCGGTGCGCCAGAAGATTGAGGCCGAACGTCTTCCAATCGCCCGCAGCCTCACCGAACTCGAACAAAAAGTTGCCGACGCGAAAGCGGAACTGAATCGCA
Source organism: Verrucomicrobiia bacterium (assembly GCA_036383895.1). Lineage (GTDB taxonomy): Bacteria > Verrucomicrobiota > Verrucomicrobiia > Limisphaerales > SXQI01 > DASVNK01. The sequence continues at coordinate 61,578 of DASVNK010000004.1, forward strand.
CTCAGCGCTTCCACGAAAACCAATTGGTCGAACTCAACGCGCTCAAGACCGAAGCGAAGCGTCAGTCCGACGAAGTGAAATATATCGATTCGCTTGTTACCGAATACACCCGCGCCTTCCGCTCGCGCCTGAACTTCGCTGAGGAACCGCGCTTCAAGGAATTGATTGAAACATTGGAGAAAGCAGCCGCAGCTCCGGATGGTGAGCCTGCGAAGAAACTGCAGGAACGCGCGAAGCTTTTGACTGCCGCGCTGCAGCGCACTGAGAACGCGATGGGCGGCGAGATCATCGAAGGCAAAGCACTGGATAAAGCAGGTCTGGTTCAATCGGGCAAAGTCGCGTTGATCGGTCCAGTGGCAATTTTCGCCGATGCCTCCGGCAAAGCCGCCGGCCTCCTGCAACAGGAACTCAACAAACCCGAGCCGACCATCGTTGCCGCCGAAAAAACCGAAAACGAAGCCGGCCGCGAACTCGTCACCACAGGTAAAGGAGCGTTAGTGCTCGATCCCACGCTCGGAAACGCCTTCAAGCTCAGCGCGCTCAATCAAAGCCTTTACCACAAATTGAAAGAAGGCGGGCCGATCATGATTCCGCTGATCGGCTGTGGTCTCCTCGCGATGATTTTCGGATCCGTCAAATGGGTGCAGCTCGCGCGCATTCGCCAGGTAACCGAGGCCGATCTGCAAAAGGTCCTGGGCCATCTTGAGAACGGCGCGAAACCGAAGGCGCTCGCCCACGCGCACACCATCCCCGGTGTCGCAGGAAATCTTCTCGCCACCGCCATCGAACACGCGGAAGAGAAGAAAGAATATATCGAAGAAATTCTTTACGAGAAGATGCTCGGGGCTCGCGCCCGTTTAGAACGAGGCATCCAATTTCTGGCGCTTACGGCGACGATGGGTCCGCTGATGGGATTGCTCGGCACGGTCATAGGCATGATCACGACGTTCAAGGTCATCTCAAGCTCCGGCGGTGGAGATCCAAAGATGCTCGCTGCAGGTATTTCTGAAGCCCTGATTTGCACCGCGACCGGCATGGCTGTGGCAATTCCCGCCTTGCTCCTCCACGCGGTCCTCAGCCGTAAAGCCAAAGCTGTGATCGGCAGCATGGAACAGACTTCTGTCGGCTTCATCAACGGCGTGCCGGAAGAACAAAAAACATATTCCTTTTAAGTGGGCTTAGTTCATGAGCGCGTTGGATCAAATTTTACATACTTGGACCACCGGTGGATGGGTCATGCCCGCGCTAGCCGCAGTCGCGTTCGTCACCTATCTAAGCGCCGCGACGCTCCTGGTTTCGTTGCATCATCGCGGCCTTACTAAAGTGACCGACGCCATCCTGAAAGCGTGGGTCGAAAAACCGCAACAAGCACCCACTCACCTCCGCGGCTTGATCGAATACACCCAGTCCGACGTCCACACCTTGCGGGAAATCGAAGGACGCTTCCGCGAAGTCGAAGCCGCCAAAGTTCCGGACTTCGATCGCCGTCTCGCCTTCCTGAACATCATGGTCGTATCCGCGCCATTATTCGGATTGCTCGGCACGGTGCTCGGTATGTTGCTCACCTTTAAAGCCATCGGCATCGGCGGCAGTTCCACGTCAGACATCATCGCCAAAGGCATCAGCGAAGCGCTCGTCGCTACTCAAACCGGCATGATGGTCGCAATTCCTGGCCTGGTGATGGCGCACGTCGCCAAGCGTTGGCGCAACGAATACGTCGCATTCATCGCCCGGCTCGAAGGCATCACGCTCCGTCACTTCCGCTCCACCCTCGGAGGCATCACTCGCCTCGCCTCAAAACCGCATCAACCTGCCGTCCCGCAAATTTCACCAGCTCGCGTATGAGATTCCGCCGAACATTATCCGAACCCGAAGAGCCCATCGAACTGAACCTGATTCCGTTAATCGACGTGATCATGTTCCTGCTGATCTTTTTCGTCTCAACGACCAGCTTCATCGAAGAACCGGGCGTCACGGTCGACAAACCGCAGGCCGCGAGCGCGCAGCAACTCGAAAAGAACAGCATCATTTTCGCCGTCACGCCGGACGGAAAAATCGCTTATGCCGGGAAAGAAATCGGCCTCGGCGGCGTCCGTCCCACCGTCAAACGCCTCACCGCTAAGGAGCCGCTCCCCGTCGTCATCGAAGCCGACGACCAATCTCGTTCCGGCATGCTCGTTCGCGTGATCGACGAGGCGAAGCTCGGCGGCGCGAAAGACGTGAGCCTCGCGACCGCGCGTCATTAGCCCGAAATGCGGAAAGTCTATCATCACGAAAAAACGTCGCTCGCGATGCCCATGGCCCTCGCGGCGGCGTTGATCGCGACTGCTGGCGTCTTCCTGCTCATCCCTTTCACGCATCTCGCCCACAATCCCAAACGCACGCTGGAACTCCGCAAAGCGAGCGTCGCGGATGTTCCTCCACCTGTGGAAGACACTTTCATTCCGCCCCCCGTCGAACCGGAGTCCTCGGAAGAAGACGTCCCTGAACCGCAGTTGGCCGAAGCCCCGCAACAAATCCCTCTCAATGCCGATCTCGATATCGTTGTCGGCTCCGGTGGAGCGCTCACCGGCTTCGGCGAAGTGCGTGCGCTCACTGCGGTCGAATCCGTTCAGCAAGAGGCTTTCGATGTCGGCGACCTGGAGAAACGTCCCGAGCCGATCGCGCAAGTGCCACCCACGTATCCCGCCGAACTTCGCAAAGCCAAAGTCGAAGGCGTCGTAACCGTTCTTTTCGTTCTCAACGAAGAAGGCCGCGTTGAATCTCCAAAAGTCGAGACATCCACCCGTCCTGAGTTCGAGAAACCCGCGCTCGAAGCAATCCGCAAATGGCGATTCCGCCCCGGTGAAAAGGACGGGCAGCCAGTTCGCACCTTTATCCGAATCCCAATGAGATTTCGCGTCACCTCTGGATAGGAAACGCAACTTAGCAATGACCACCCACCCGAAAATAATTCGATGCGCGCTCGCGCTGCTATGCCCCTTCTTGCTTTCGCTCTCAACGACAGCAAAGAACCCAAAGCCCGAGAACATCGCTCCGGCATCAAAGAGCTTCGCTCCGCTTCCGGCCGATCACGAACTCGCCTCGATCTGGAACGATCCGGATTTCCATCGCCGCCTCATCGGCAGCTATGGTTTCGCCTCCGACATTGAACCGCGCACCACGCCGGAAGAACAGGCCGCTTACCGCGATAAAGTTGTCCCTCTCTTGCGCGAAGACCCAGCCAAGGCCATTCCCATTGTTCAGAATCTCGCGAAGCCTTCGTCAAGCGCCCTCTTCGACTTCACTCTTGGCAACATTTACTTTCAGACCGACGACCTCACGACTGCGGTTAAGCACTTCAATGCCGCGCTCGCCAAGTTCCCCGACTTCCGCCGCGCGCAAAAGAATCTCGCTTTCGCTCTCGTCCGCTCGGGCAATTACGCCGAAGCCATTCAGCCGCTCACTCGCACCGTTTCGCTCGGCGGCGGCGACGGAAAAGTTTTCGGCCTGCTCGGCTTCGCGTTCCTGAATCAAAATCGATTCGTCTCCGCCGAAGCGGCTTACCAGCAAGCGCTCGTCTTCGAACCAAAAAATCTCGATTTCAAACTCGGCCTGGTGAAATGCTCCGTCGCCACCGCGAAATACGATCAGGCGCTCGCGCTCCTCGATGAACTAATCGCCCAAGCCCCCGAGCGCGAAAGCCTCTGGACCGTTCACGCCAACGTGAACATCCAGAAAGAACAGCCCGCCGCCGCCGCCATCAGTCTCGAGATGCTCCGCCGTCTCGGCAAAGCAACTCCACGCGAGATGTATCTCCTCGGCGATCTTTACCTCGCGCAGGAAATTCAGGATCTCGCGATCAACGCCTACCTCGAAGCCATCGAAAAAGACGGCGGGCAAAATCCGTCGAAAGCTCTCCGCGCCGCGCAAGTGCTGGTCAGTCGCGGCGCTTTCGATCCCGCGAGCAAATTGTTCAAAGCGATTCGCGCCGCCGGAACGCTCCAGGAATCCGACGAACTGAAGCTTCTCAAGCTCGAATCAAAAGTCGCGATGCTTTCTGGCGAAGGTTCAAAAGCGATTCAAACGCTGGAGCAGATCATCCAGAAGAATCCGCTCGATGGTGAAGCGCTGCTGCTCGCCGGCGATTACTACGCGAAAAACGATCAGCGCGAGAAAGCCGAATTTCGTTATCAAACTGCCGCCACGATCAGCGCCACCGAAGCGGACGCTTACGTGAAGCACGCGCAGATGCTCGTGCAATCGCAGAAATATCCGCAAGCCATCGACCTTCTTCGCAGAGCGCAGAAAGTTCGTCCGCGCGACAACGTGCAGCGGTACCTGGAAAAGATGGAGCAGATCGCGCGCGCCGGGCGCCTCTAGTTTTCGCTAATGTTTAGATACCAAGCCCAGTTCGCGCGGCGCACCTGTGCCGTGATCGTCGGAATCATTTTGTCCGGACGCGCCCTTCTGCGCGCCCAGGAAGTCGGCAGCGTCGGTGGCCTCGTCGTCAGCTCGTGGGACGGCTCTCCGCTCCCAGGTGTCACGGTCACCGTTCGCGGCACCACGCTCGCTGCGCAAAGCAGCCCCGCCGGCCGGTACCAACTCAACTCCATTCCGGTCGGCACCCAGGTCCTTCGATTTTCCAAACCCGGCTTCGCCTCCGCCGTCGTCACCGACGTCCGCATCCTCCCCGGCCAAACCAACAACGTTGACGGCAACCTCCGCCCCGAATTCTATGAGATGGAAGAATTCGAAGTCACCGCCGAAGAATTCAGCGAGCAAACCGAACAGATCCTCTTCGAGCGCCAGCAATCCGGCGCAATGTTGGAAGGCATCGGCTCCGACATGTTTAAGAATCTCGCGGTCAGCGATGCAGCCGGAGCGCTCACGAAAGTCACTGGCGCAACGGTTGCAGATGGAAAATACGCCGTAATCCGCGGCTTAGCGGACCGTTATACTTTTACGACATTGAACGGACTGGAACTCCCAAGCGCCGATCCCGACCGAAAAGCGTTTCAGCTCGATCTAATGCCCTCGAAGTTCATCGACCGAATGGACGTTTACAAAACCTTCACGCCCGATATGAGTGGCGGCTTCGCGGGAGGATCTATCGATATTGCGACGAAATCCTATCCTGAAGAGTTTGTTTTCGAACTTCGCGCCTCCACCGCCTACAATACGCAGTCGAGTTTGCGGGACGACTTTCCATCTTCGAACCGCGGCAATACTGATTGGCTCGCGATGGACGATGGCACTCGCGAAATGCCCAAAGAAGTCCAGGCACAGAACCCTTCTGGCGGTGCGGCCTACCCTCCGGAAGCAAAAAGCTCTTTCAAATCCAGCCAGTTCACGCCCTCCAAAAGCGAATCTCCGCTCGACACGGGATTGGACCTTCTCTTCGGCAACACCCATAAACTATTCGACAAGAGGATCGGCTATCTCGCCGGAATCAATTTCAAGAACGAATACCGGATGTATGACAACGAGGTGATTCGCTCTTATGACGAACGTGGAACCACGTTAAGTCGGGATAAGACCGGCGTGCGCGGGATGTTTGACGCGCAATGGGGCGCGCTCGCGAACTTATCGCTCGAGATGAGCGAAGGGCACGAGCTCTCGTTTAACTTCCTCCGCGTTCAGGCGGCGCAAGACACAGCCCAACGTGTGGTGGGCCAGGAAGCCGAGGGAACCGTGCCAGGCGAATCGTACGCCGACCAGTCCATCTTGAATTGGGTTGAGCGGAGTTTGAGCTATTATCAATTGGGCGGTACACACACCTTCGCACAATTGAACGATGTTAAGTTCGACTGGGGTGCGGCTTATTCGGTCACCACGCAAGAAGAACCGGATTATCGCATTTTCCAGTTTCAGGCAGAGCCGGGTTCGGAAACTTACAATCCAAACATCACCTTCGCTCAGCCGAACTTCCCCACGCGCTTCTGGCGCGAACTCGAGGAGACAGGCCGCACATTCCGGGGCGATTTCACGATCCCCGTGCCTTCCTATAACGAGCAGGATAATTTCGTCAAAACCGGCGCCGCCTTGAACCTTTCCGAGCGCGACTACTTTCAAAGAGGCATCGATCTCCGCCCGCTTCCCGGAACAACCCACCCATTCAATTCGATCGGCGATCCGGATATTTGGATGAGTCCTGAAAACTTGCCTTTCATTTTCATGCGTAATTTTCCGGCGAACCTTACCTACTCCGGGGAGCAAACCGTGACAGCCGGGTACCTGATGGCCGACTGGGCGGCACTGAATTGGCTGCGGTTCATTGGCGGCGCGCGCTTCGAGGCGACCGACATTGCCATCAACACCTTCGATGTGACCCGCAATATTCCTCTAACCCCGGGTGAAATTAAGCAGAATGATTGGCTGCCGTCATTGGCCGCGAAATTCCAGATTCGAACGAATGTGGATTTAATCGCGAGCTGGTCCCGCACCGTCGTCCGCCCGACCTATCGCGAGATCGCCGAAGTTCCAATCTACGATGTCGCACAATCTCGCACCTATCTCGGAAATCCCGCGCTCCGAATGTCTGCCAGCGAGAACTTTGACTTGCGCGCTTCCTGGTACCCGCGCCCCGGCGAACTCGTTTCGGCTGGTGTTTTCGCCAAGCGCATCGACGCACCGATCGAGCTCGCCGGAAAGAACAATGATAACTCACAGATCACCTATGAGAACTTTGAAGAAGCTAAAGTGTTCGGCGTTGAAGGTGAAGTTCGCTTCCAAATGAATCGTGTTTGGGACCCGCTCGAAGATCTATTCTTTGGGTTGAATGGTGCCTGGATCACCTCGGAGGTTCCGCTCACCGCCATTCAGCGCGATAACAGGGTGGCGTTCAGTTCGGAGACGGAACGGCCGCTCTACGATCAACCCGAGTATATCCTCAACGGAAGTTTGACCTGGGAGATAGAACGCTCTCGCACTACAGTCACAGTAAGCGGAGGCGTAGTCGGCGAAAGTTTGATCCTCGTCGGCTTGGCTAAACCAGACGAATACGTCCAACCCGCTCCAGACCTGAACCTGTTCGTCCGACAGCGCCTCGGAAAAAATTGGGACGTGCGCTTCACCGCCAAAAACCTTCTAGACCCCGAATTCGAAGTCGCCCAAACCTGGCCGGAAGTCGGAAAGGTTGTTCTTGAGTCCTACACCAAAGGTATCACGTTCGGCCTCTCCGTCGGATGTGAGTTTTAGTTTGTGATTGAAAAACGCGCGCGCATCTGCTCCAATGCCTTGCAGCGCCTGCAAGGCGACACGTGGTTGAATAGATCTTCGCTCGGAAGCGAATCTCCATTCATCCCCGACGACCGACGGAAACGCTCCGCCGCGTACCTTTGCAGGCTCACACGCGAAAGATTATGAGCCGCGCCATTTCTTATTGTAGGAGCCGACGTAAGGAGGCTTTTGCTTTGGACGCACGTATTCACAACCAACGCACCCTCAATTGCTTCCGACTAACGTGCGGATCGGAACCACGGATTTTTCAGACCGTGCATATTCGCATCTACTTACCCACGCGCGGTTTACAGATATCGCCCTCGCACATCTTTCATTCGCGACCTTCACGAAGCCCGCGTGTTTCCAGAATTTACCGGGATTTTCTAGCATCAGTTTTATTTTTACACGCGGCGTTACGCCTCGACCCGATTGGCCTCAGCCAATCGGGCCCCGCATGGCTCGCCTCTCCCAAATGCGTGAAATTCACGCACCTGAAGCCGATTCTTGCGTCGGTCGAATCAATCTCAAAATCATCACGAAAGGCCGGTGGTACCTTGTCTGTACCGCGAACACGAATTTTTCTTTTCAGTCAACATTCGTGTCAGTTTGTCTCTCCCCGAAAGTCCGGAATCATCGCTCGCTCGCAAAGTGAATGGCTGTTCACAGGAACGTCACACTCTCTTCGTTTTCACGTAACAGGGCCCTCAGAGTATCTGCGGCTCATTCGCTCTGAAACGAATACATTCATGAAATTATCCAAGCTCAACCCATTGGCAGTGCTCTCTGCCATTCTTGTTTCAATGTCCTCGCAGGCGGCGCTAGTTCCAGTGACCAGCGACATCGCCGCAGGAACCACCGTCACCTGGCGTGCCACCAACGAATACCGCCTCGACACCGTTATTTACGTTCAAACAAACGCCATGCTCATCATTGAGCCGGGCACCGTTGTTAAAGGCGCGACGAACGTCACCGTCGCCCGCCCCGGTATTCCCGAACTGGTCTCCGCGCTTTGGGTCACGCGCGGAGGAAAACTGATCGCCGAAGGAACCAAGGCCAACCCGATCATCTTCACCGCTGAAGGCGACAACCTGAACGGTAACATTCCGCCCACGCAGTCCTCACTCTGGGGCGGCGTCGTGCTCATGGGCAACGCAGCTATCAACAGCGCCAAGGACACCGCCGGCAACGTCGCGAATCCAAAGTACGATGTTTATGAAGGTGTGACCGCCGCTGGCCCGAACAACGAACATCGCTTCGGCGGCAACAACGATGCCGATAGCTCCGGCAGCCTCCGTTATATTTCCATTCGCCACGCTGGCCGCATCTTCGCACCCGCTGCCGAACTGAACTGCCTTACGCTCGCGGGCGTCGGCTCCGGGACAACCCTCGAATACATCGAAGTGTTCGCGGGTTCCGATGACGGCATCGAATGGTGGGGTGGCACTGCCAGTGCAAACCACGTCGTCGCAGCGTTCATTGAAGACGACGATTTCGACACCGATCAGGGATACCGCGGCACGAATCAATTCTGGTTCGGCATCAAACCACCCTGGACCGGCACTGCCGATAGCCGCGGCATTGAATCCGACGGCGACCTCTCGCAATCCACTCTTGGCGAACTTCCCATCAATCGCTGGTATGCATACAACGTCACTCTCGTCGGTCGCGGCAAAACCGAAACTTCCGGCGGACTCGGCGTCGCCTGGAATTCGCGCGACGAAGACGCAGCAAACGTCGCCAATTCAGTCTTCGCGAACTGGAATCAAGGTCTGCGCCTCGACGCCGACGGCCTCTATCACTACACGAACCTTGTCTCGCTTGCTTCGATCCTGAACAACGTTTGGGACGTGAACGTGCAGGCCAACACGGAAGGCAACTTCATCTTCAATACGGTCGCCTTCAACAACACTGTCGACGCTGCTGCCCTTGGTGGCTTCAGCTATACAAACAACGCCGCGCTCGATCCGCGTCCGCAAGCGGGCAGCATCGTTCTTTCCGGCGCGCACGCGGGCGCTCCCGTTGCAGTGACTTATCGCGGCGCCTTCTCTGGCGCGAGTGATAATTGGGCGGACGGATGGACCGCGCTTTCAACATACGGCTATTTGAAGCCGGCGAATACGGTCGAAGCTGTCCCTCCTACGCTGCTCTCCGGCTTCAATGGTTCTAACCTGCGTGTCAGGTTCAACGGCCAGGCCGGTGTGCGCTACCGCGTCGAAACTTCGCCCGACCTCCTCACCTGGACCCAGAGCAGCACGCCGCGCGGCGGAGTTCTCGGAGCGGGCACCGAAGTCACGTTGGACTACGCGATCAGCGGCGACGTGCGCTTCTATCGCGTGATCGGCACGCCGGAATAACGGCAGGGAATTTTCCCGAAGAGCGCGTCATCCGTGTGGCGCGTTCCGGGGACCAATCTGCGGAGCGGTTCTTCGCAGAAATTGCATTGATCGTTCTACGATCGGCGGGTTGGGTAACCAACCCGCCTTTTATTTCGAGTGAAATTCTAGGAAGCCACTGTAATTGCAAGCTCCACAGGAACAGGGGTAATAACCTTTTTCCCTCTTCAGAAAATTCCCGCACCAGGCGCTAATACGTTGTTCGGATCATATTTCTGCTTCCATTTCCGGAACTGACCCCACACCGGCCCATATTGCTCAGCCCATTCCTCCCGCCCCATCGGCATCGCACCGATCGGATACAAGGTCGCACCCGCTTGGCGCGCTGCTTCGAACCACGTGCGGTTTCGCGTCAGCATCTGGTTCGCGTAAGCCTCGTTCTGCCCGATAATCCCGGACACCGTCAGCACATCGAACAAGTAGACCCAATCGCTACCATCCGCCTCCGGTAATCGGAACAGCGGCCGCGTAAACCTCGATCGCCGCAACGGAAAAATCAGCACGAACCCAAGTGGCCCGACATCCTGCGCTGTGATGCCTCCCATCACTTCTCCAACGTTCTGCTCCACCGTGCTATCCGGCAGATACACATCATACCAAGGCTTAATCTGGTAATCCCAACCGAAAAACTGCTGCATCTGCCCCAACACAAAATCGAACGCCAGCACATGATCCAAGTACGGCCGCTCCTGAACAACGATGTCTTCAACCGGCATCGTCAAGCCTCGCATCAAGTGCGCATCATTCGGCTCTTCACCCGGACCATAATACGCCGCCGCATTGATCTCGTATTTATGTTCCGTCCCCGTCGGGCCCGGGAACCACACATTGAAGCACTCGTTCATTTCACCGCGTTGCGCCAGCGTCCGCAAATCGCTGAAGAACTTCGCATTGTCCGTGTAGCGCAACACATACACCCGCACCAGCGGCTTCACCGGCACCAAGTCCACCTTTGCCCGCGTGATCACGCCGCATTGCCCAAGCCCCGCCAGCACCGCGTTGAACAAATCACTGTGCTTCGTCGCTGAACATTTCTGCACGTACCCAACGCCCGTCACCACTTCAAGTTCCTGCACGTGATCCACCTGCGCGCCATTATTGTTCCGTGCCGAAACTCCGCCCACCGACAACGTCCCGCCAATCGAAAGATTCGTGTAGCCCGTAAGCACCGGCGGCGTCAGCCCGTGCTGATACGCCGCAATAATCAAATCCTTCCAGCGCACCCCGGCGTCGACATCTGCGCCATCCGGCCCAATCGAATGAATCTGGCCCAGAGACGCATTCTCGATCACCAATCCCGGCGACAAACTCTGCCCAAACATCGTGTGCGCCTGCCCCCGGGTCGCCACCTTCAAGTTATGCTTGCGGCAATAATGGATCATCTTCGAAATATCCGAGACACTCCCCGGTCGCAGCACCGCGCAAGGCATCCGCTGCACCAGCATCCCTTTATCGACCGAATTCGCGCCACGCGTCGCATCGTCCAGCAACAACTCGCCATCCAGCGTCGGCACATCCGTAAAATTCGCGCAATCAACCGTGTCAGCTAGCGTCACCCAGTGGCGACTCAAGACATCAAAACCAATCACCGCCGCCATGCCAGCAGGCCCAATCAGCCCCAGCATGCGTCGGCGCGTCAGTGTATTATTCGATATGTGTGTTTGGGAGGAGGGGGTGCGATTCACGCCCGCGATTCTTTCCATTTCGCAAAAGATTGCAATTCTGTTTTCTACTGCAGCGAATTCGAAACGTCCAACTGCTAGAATCACTTGGCCCGGTGGTGCTACACTTTCCGCCAACCCCATTTCAACGCTTCGCGATGATTCAATCGGCCACAAATCAGCGCCATCTACTCTCAAGAGCTTTTCCACTTCCAGCATGCCGCGCCTTCACCCTCATCAAACTCCTCGTCGTCATCGCGATCATGGGTATTCTCACAGGCATGTTGCTCCCCGCCAAGCTGACAAAACGGCGGCAACCGAAAATGAGCGATTGTTTTCGCTATGCCGGAGAAGGTAAGCTCGACTTCGGGTATGACCGCGCTGACCTGTCGTTTGGCTTTCCTACTATCCTTCGCACTCGGTGCCGCGAACACATCAGCCTTCAGCCTGGTGGCGGGTGATGTAGTGCAGGTCCGATTTGACGAGGTGCCCTACGTCGAGACGGTAACCTCACCCGGACACGGCAGTACCAGCTCATTATTCATTGATCTGGACCCCGCCACGTTCGGCTCCGGCGACGCGGTTCAAGTAACCTTGTGGCCGTCCCTCGACTCACAAGTTCCTTTTCTGACCGTGGAAGCTAACCCCGGCCAGGCGCACGAAATATACGGCGATAGCTGGCGTTTTCGCCGGGCTACATGGGGTGAACCGTTCGGGAGCGGCGTGTTGGAGATAAAAGTCCTTTCCGGATCCGTCGATGTTGATGCGGTCACCTTCGAGAATTTTCTCAGTGACGTCGACTTCCCACGCGGCGCCAATCCGGGTGGATTGGATGATTACAATATCTATCGTTTGTCCATAACCCAAGTTCCGGAGCCGCCACCCTCGGTGCTCGCATTAGGAATGTTGGCCATTTTGGCCTGCGCGCGAGCTTTGCGTAAACAGGTCGGCACTCAAAACCCTCCATTAAAAACATCGAAGGGTTCATTCGTCCCGAAGTGAGTTTCGAACACAGTCAGCGGCAACCAACATAAAACCCGCCGCCGCCCAGCAGAAGAATCAGAATCAAAATAATCAGAAGAGTTTGTGTAGACATGTTCCGACTCTAGGCTTCAACCGGTTCCCAATACCATACGGGTCGATCCCCGCTCCGCACTCAGAACTAATCCTCCTCCCCGAGCACCTGCTCAATTTCGCGGCCGCTTTCCCTCCCAATCTTTCACCACTCCGCAGCGACCAGAACGACACGCGCAATTGTCTCATTAACAGCACAATACCTGCCGATAAGCTCTATTGAGAAAATGGCAGCTCGGCGCAGCAGGCTTTCTGGTTGCTAACGACCGCCGCTTTCTTCCTCCTCTCTCGCGTTCTTCATATCGACCCCTCCTGTTGACCGGCTCACGCGAACTTATTTCCTGCGCCCTCGTGGTTTCTCAAAACAGCCGAGTGCGTCGGCAACAACGCCCCCTTCACTCTCGAGCACTCCTCAAAACGTGGACCACCGCCACCACCGGCCAATTCACCCGCAACACCGCCTCAGTCGAACTGCAACAATCCCCTGCGAACAGGTTCTATCGCTTACGCTAAAAACGACCTCACGACAAAACCAGCGCCAGGACCGGTGCACTCCCCTCCTCCACTCGTCGCGAATTCACCAACGCCGCGCACTCGATGAATCCCTGAAACACCTCCGGCACCCTTTTTTGGAAATCCATCGAATTCGCAACCTCAAGCTCAAGCACCTCACCTCTAGCAACCGTGATCCTCGTCATCCCAGCATCTCGATCATCCAAATACGACATGCAGTCAATCCACGCATCCATGTTCCGTCCGTAAAAATCAGGAAACCCGAACGCCTCCTGGAACACCGTATGGAAACTTTTCCAGTCCGCGATCTTGTTCGTCTCTATTCGAACTCTTTGTTCAGCCATTTGCTACTTACTCGCTCAAAAAAGCCCGTGCTACGCAAATTCATCCCGATGAGCTTCACAATACTCTGCCAGTTTCTCCCAAACCTTGTCGTTAAACATCAAATAGGCGCTCCTCCATTCGGGAACTCCAAAAACCTCCGCGTCGTAATGTGCATCCATAAACGCCTGGCGCTTGTCCCTGTGAAGGTGCGGCTCCACAAATGGAAACGTCCCAACGACATCACGCAACGCCGCAGCCTGCTCGCTGCAACCAATCGTCTCGAAAGCTGCAATCACGTCGTCATAGGGAGGAGTCCCATCCCAATCAGCCTCGAAAAAGTACTCCAACCCACCATTGTCGATCACTCCTTGGGCACCATAAACCGATAGAAACGCCTGCACCGCCTCCGGAAGCTGCGTCATGTCGTCATTAACCGCTGCAAGCATCGCCTCCGCGCTCTCGAATGCAGGATGAATATCGTCCCAGTAGTTCATCGAGTCAGCCACTGTGATTTGGCTCCGCCATTAAATAACGAGTTTCCCGCCATCCGGCATTCGAAACGTATGAGTGTGCCCAAAACTCTCGTAATCACAGGTGTAACCCTTCGCTTTAATCGCCTCAATCTCCGCGTCCGCAACATCCGCCAGGCACAAATTGAAACACGCCCGCTTCCCCGGCGACTTGCTCTCCTCCAACTGGAAGTCAAAGTCGCCTCGGCTCACCCGCGCTCCCCTCCCGTTTTCAAAAAAGGGAACAAGTTGATCGCCGCCCTCCTCAACATTGAAATTGAAGTCGCGAAAAAACTTAAGCATCGCCTGGTAATTTGAGGTCGAGAACGTCAGCAAAAACGCGCCGGTTTTTGCAGTGCCCTGACCAGCCGCCGCCTGCTGCGCTCTCTCATCCAACGCAAATTGCTTCTTCGTCTCGTTTAGCATGTGAAATAGATACCAATACGGAAACGCCATAGTCCTGTCCGCAATTCAATTTGGCTGAAAGGCACGCTGTTGATCACTCAAACAGTCGTTAGCCCACCGTAACCCCGTGGAGTAATCAAATTAACTCGTTTTAGACTTCCAATTTCAATCATCGTGTCCATTCGTGGTTTCCCGTTTCTCCCCTTTACTCGTATCGCAACGACTCGATTGGATCCAAATTCGCCGCCTTCACCGCGGGATATGTCCCGAAAACAATCCCTACCAACGAACAAATAACCAACCCGAACACCGTCCAATCAATCGGAATTTCCGGTGCCACTTCCAGGAAGTACGCCGCGGCATTTCCCGCCGCGATGCCGAACACAACACCAATCACCCCACCCACCTCGCACAACACAATCGCCTCCATCACGAATTGGGTCATGATGTTCCGTTTCTTCGCGCCAATCGCTCGACGGATTCCAATCTCTTTCGTTCGCTCGGTCACGGAAACCAGCATGATGTTCATGATGCCCACCCCCGCCGCGAGCAGTGCGATCGAACTCACCACCGCGACGCCCACCCGCACCTTGAAAGTGAAATCCCGGAACTGCGCGATCATCGAATCATTCGAAAAAATCTCGAAGTCGTCCGGCTCACCCGGCTTAACTTTGCGAATGGTCCGCATGATCCCCCTCACCTGCTCGATGGTGTCGTCGTAAGTCTCCTGGCTCTCCGCCTGCACGAGGATGCTTACACTGCGCCACATCCGGCCGTAGCGATTCAATCCCGTCGTAATCGGGATCAATGCAAAATTATCCTGGTTGCCGCCGCCCATGCCCCCCTTCGCTTCGAGCACGCCAATAACCGTGTAATTAATTCCGCTCAGCTTCACGCGCTCGCCCAGGGGCGAACTGTACGGGAAAAGAGTCTTCGCGAGACTATCCCCCAAAACACAAACGTCCCGCGAACCGTCCACATCAGAATTCGAGAGCGGTCGGCCATCAGCCACCACGTGATTGCGCGTGGCGAAACTCCCCGGCGTACCACCCGTCAACCGCACATTCGGCGGTGTTCGCGCGAATTCCGAAACGACTTCGCCCGCCCAGAAGTTATCTTCAATGCCGATATTCGCTGCGAGAGTCGCGCGTTCGACCAGCGTCCGCGCATCAGCCAGCGTAATGTTTTTGCGGCGCCAGAACTTCTCGAAACCTTCTTCGCCGCCGAAGTAAACGCCCGGATATTTCTCCACCGCGAAAGTGTTCGCTCCCATGCCGCTGAATTCTTTCTCGATATTGGTCTGCAAGACCCGCACCGCAGTCATTACGCCGATGATCGAGAAAACGCCGACCACCACTCCCAACAGCGTGAGCGAGGAGCGGAGCTTGTGCGCCCGAATCGCCTCAATCGCCATGAGGAAACTCTCCCGCACTTCCGCCCGCCACATTGCTTTTCCGCGCGGTTGCATGATCACTCCGCTCGCAATGCGTCCACCGGATTCATCCGCGCCGCGCGCCACGCCGGCAGAAATCCGGAAACAAGGCCGGTCACCACCGAAACCCCAATCGCTATCAAAATAATATTCAGTGACATCGTCGCCGGAATGAATTTGCGGATGCCATACATCGCACCCGTGGCAATGCCCAACCCAAGCAATCCGCCGAGGAGGCATATGCCCGCCGCCTCAGATAAAAATTGCAGCAAAATCGCGCGCCGTTTCGCGCCAATCGCTTTCCGAATTCCAATCTCCCGCGTCCGTTCCGCGACAGAAACGAACATGATGTTCATTATCCCAATGCCGCCCACGAACAGCGACAAACTCGTAATAAAAATTCCTCCAGCCGCGATCATCCCCGCCACGCGATTGAACGTCGTGAGAAACATCTCCTGCTGGTTAATCGCGAAATCGTCCGCCTCACCAGGACGCAGCCGCCGCGCCCGCCGCATAATTCCCCGCAACTCCTCCTCGGCCTCTTTGAGCTTTTCCTGGGAAATGGCCTTCACCTGAATCTCGTAATCGTTCCGAAATCGATAAGCGTTCGCCAAAAACCGCACCGGCACCACAATGCGATTGTCCCAACTGAATTCACCAAGGAAGGTCCCCTTAGGCTCCAGGACCCCAACGACTTCCAGAGTCTGGCCCCCAGCCTTGATCTTTTTTCCAAGCGGCGATTCCCCAATGAAAAGATTCGTCGCGACCTGGTAGCCCAGCACCGCGATGGGCCGCCCCCCCTCCGACTCCGCAGCCGTCAGGTAACGCCCTTCGCGCACGGTGAGCGACATCGTTTGGTCCGACTGTTCATTCGAACCAATGATCCCAACACTATTCGACTGCCGGTTCTTATACTTCACCGGCCGATCCACCCCCGCCCCCGGAGCGATTGCCTTAGCCAGCGTCATCTCCCGCGCCACGGTTTCGTACTGCTGCCAGGTAACTTCCTTCCGCCGCGAAACTTTCACCCATTCCTCGTGTGAATTCATCATCCACGGCCACCTCTGCACGAAAAGCACATCACTCCCCAGCGCCGCAATGTTCTGCTTGAAAGCCTCGTTGATTCCGTTGATCGCCGTGTTCATGAGCGTCACGGTGACGACGCCGATCACAATCCCAATCGTCGCCAGCGCCGAACGCATTTTGTTCGCCCGCAGCGCCGCCAGCGAAATGCGAAGACCTTCGTAGATTTCGCTAAAGACGCGCATGGCTTAAGCGGGAACAGCCTCTCGCTCTGTCTTCCGAACCGCCTCATCGCTCGCGATCAACCCATCGCGAATGCGCACAATCCGCCGAGCATGCCGCGCCACATCCTCTTCATGGGTCACAACGATAATCGTGTTCCCCTTTTCGGAAAGCGCCTCGAACAACGCCATGATTTCCTCCCCCGTCTTCGAATCGAGATTCCCCGTCGGCTCATCCGCCAGAATAATGGAGGGATTATTCACCAGCGCGCGTGCGATGGCTACGCGCTGCCGTTGCCCTCCGGACATTTCATTCGGACGATGATGAATTCGGTCGCCAAGGCCGACATTCTGCAGCGCGCCCAAAGCCTGCTCGCGCCGTTTGTCCGAAGGCATGCCGGAATAAATGAGCGGCAACTCCACATTGTGCAACGCATCCGAACGCGGCAACAAATTGAAGCTTTGAAAAACGAAACCAATCTCGCGATTCCGCACTTCCGCAAGATCGTTGTCGTCCATCTCGCTCACCTTCACGCCGTTGAGAACGAACTCGCCTTCTGTCGGTGAATCCAAACAGCCAAGCAAATTCATAAGCGTCGATTTGCCTGATCCGGAAGGCCCCATGATGGCCACGTATTCCCCACGGTCGATGTTCAGCGTGACATCACGCAACGCGTGAATTGTTTCCGTTCCCATTTGGTAACGGCGCGCGATGTTCGTAAGAGCAATCAGCGACATGAGACTTCTAGGCCTTCTTGTCGTCCGACTTTTTCTTCGGCTCTTCCTTTTTTATCCTCTTGCCGTCTTCAAGTTGACGGCTCACCGCGGCGTAACCGCCGGCGACGATCTCCTGCCCTTCAGTAAGTCCTTCCGTCACCTCAATGTGCGAATCGTCACTGATGCCGGTTTTTACCACCGCCATCTTCGCGGCATCGCCGTTGACCAGAAAGACAACTTCATTGGCTTTTGGCGCGGATTCTTTCTTAGCGCCGCGCACTGGAAGAGCTGTGTTCTTTTCTTCCTCCTTTTTCTCCTCTTTCTTCTCGTCCTTTGGCGCGCGGGTGGTCACCGCCATAATCGGCACCGCGAGCACATTCGTCTTCGAACGCGTCTCGATTTCCGCCGTGACGGACATTCCCGGGCGGAATGGCTCCTTCTCGTTAATCAAAATTTTTACTTCAAACTTGGTCGCTTCCTGCTGCTGCGAACTCATCGAAGATGAGGATGACTGCGAACTCGCTGGTCCTTTCGCCGCATTTGCGATTTCGCTCACCACACCGGTAAACTTCCGATCGCGGAAGGCCTCCACCTCCAGGCGTGCCTTCTGCCCGAGTTGAATGAGCACGACATCGATCTCCCCGATATCGACGCGCGCTTCCATTTTACCCAGATCGGCAATGGTCATGATCTCCGTGCCAGCCATCATGGCAGTACCGACGACGCGCTCACCCTGCTGGGAACGGAGCTTCGTAACCGTTCCCGTAATCGGAGCTTTGATCGTGGTCTTCGCGAGATCATCCTCCGCGCGGGCCAACGCGGCTTTCGCCTGCTCGGCCTGGTGTTGGCTGTTTTCGAAATTGGCGCGGGCTACATCCAGGTTCGTTTTCGCCTCGAGAAACTGGGAATCGGAAATGAGTTGCGTTTCGTGAAGCTGCTTGAATCGCGCAAACTCCAGTTGCGCCTTTTCCAAATTCGCTTTGGCCAGCGAAGTCCCGGCCAGCGAAGATTTGTAATTCGCATCCGCGGAGTTGCGCTGGGCAATGTAATTGTCCGGCTTGATGCGCACGAGCACTTCGCCTTTCTTCACGTCCTGCCCCTCGATCACTGGCAAGTCGATGATTTCACCGCTGACTTCGGGATTGATGACGACCTGCAGTACCGGCTGGACGCGGCCATTGGCAACGACGATCTCTGTAATGTCGCGCCGCACAACTTTGTCGAACTGCACCGCGACCGCGGTGTCGCCGCGTTTGAAGCCGAGGAATGCGCCCGCCGCGCCCAACGCGAGCAGCAAACAGACAATAATAATGATCCGGCCGCGCTTCCTGGATTTCGGATTTCCCATGTAAACTCTTAGTTAGGACACCAGCGAATCGATATTTGTTTCAGAAATCGCGCGCATCGGTGGCAGCGACACGCCGAGAAAATTGGACAGTACTACGACGCAGGCGTCACGAAAGTTCGCAAGTTTGTTCTGAGCGTTGCAAGCATTAACAATTGGCGTCGCTTCCCCGAGGAATCGCTGCTTGCGAGCATCTGTTCGATGGTAAAAAGCTCCCCGCCAAGCGACGAGCTGGTCCTGCTATTGTTCGGCGCGCGAAAAAAATGCGCGCGTTTTCGTGTGTTTCCGCGTGTTTTACAGTGTGTTCTCGTGCGAAATTTCGTGTGTTTGGCGTGTGTTTCGGGTTGAAAAACCCACGAGGTTGAAGGTTGAAGGTTCCCAGCAGAAGAGGGAGACAACCACAGAGACACAGGACGCGCTGAGGAAACCCCGCAGAGGCTGCAATTGAACCACGGAAGGCGCGGACCACACGGAAAGGGCGATGCGTTCCGGGAGAACTGAATTCCGAGTCGAACAGCTTTCCAGGGAACGTTCTCCCGCATGATAGCCTCCCCCCCTGTGAAATACCGTGAATGTTCGTGAACGATCGTGAATGATCGTGAACGGAAGCAAAATACGAAATACGAATACAAAATACGAAGTGCAAAGTTCGAAACAAATCGAATGACGAATTTCGATTTCTGATTGTCGAGTTGCACACGGGGAAGGCGGAGGGCTTCGCAGGGCATCAACATGTCGAAATTTATGGTGCTTCCAGCATCTGGATTGCTCTGCAGGAGCATCGCGCCACCTGGCGTTGCATAAAAGGCAAAGTTGATGGGCCAATATCGATCGTGATGAATCATGCATGTCAGTGATTAAATCGTTCCCCCTGAAGCGGACCTGCGGTCCTTGCTACAACATCTTTTCCGAAGAGCTGCTCGCGGGCGGCCTGGATCTTGGCTTCATCGTCCGATGCGTCATCGCGCATGATCTCGCCGAGTTTATCGTGGTGGATGAGAGCCTGCCGTGCGGCGTTGAACTGGAATTTTTCGCGTTCCAGGGCAAGGCGTTCGCGCGCGAGCGCAACGTGATCTTCCGCGATGCGGAGGTACTGGGCTTTGTGCTGGTGTTCCTTCTGCGTACTGACCCAACGACTCAGATTTTTGAAGGAGTCTTTCTCCGGAGGCGAGGTGGAGATTTGAAACGCGATATGGGCGGCGGTCTGTTCGGCGGCGGAGGCGAAGGTCTGGCCTCCGGCTGGATCCGATGACAAGAGCGTGCCGGCCTCCTGGAGGTGCTCGCTTTTAAGCTGGGCGGAGTAGCGGAGATAAAACCGATGGAGCGAGGCGCGATGCGTCTTGAGGGCGAAGCCATCCGGTTCGGGCGCGGCGATGCGATTAATGGTTTCCGTGTAGCCGATCGAGTTGAGCCAGTCATAAACCTGGGCCTGCTGATCATCGGAGAATTGATCGAGAACAGAATCGAAGCGAGGTTTCATATAGAATAGTTGCAAGTTTCAAGTTTCAGGTTTCAAGTTCGTCAGATAGGCAGATCGACGGAACAGGGCTGAGAAAGGACGTGTTGGTTGGCGATCGGGGCGAAGAGGACACCTGGGACACAGAGGATCAGGCTGATCTGCACAGAAGGCCACGAAGGGAACAAAGATTTCAATTTCATGGGGCCAAAATACGGGAGGGGGTATGCCATTTATTGACCGACCCAAAAAAAAATTTCATCTGATTCGGCAGTTGTGTTCGGCACAGCTTGAGCGTGTATAAGGTTTTGAGAGAGCTGAGGGGAGAAAGTGGCAGCGTTGGAGCGACATGGTGTTGGGAAACTGGAGAGCGTGCGGTGAAAGTACGTGACTCTGCGCGGACGGTTGCGG
>DASVNK010000005.1:0-25148 GCA_036383895.1 Verrucomicrobiia bacterium
AACTCGATCCGAAGAGGGCGGTCACGCTTCGTGATAGCGGGCATGAACACCTGACGCTTTAACCGAAAAATTGTTCAAATCCCCCACAATATAACTTCACCCAAAGGTGAAACCTTCAGCGGCTAGCTAAGGATGGGGGTAGCTGTGTTTTGGAATCGCTGCTCCTGTTGGTTTTAGGCTGGACCAAATTGCAAATCATTTGCATTTAAGTTTTCGGCACGTCAAATTTGCAACATGAAGCGAATGGGAATGGCGATTTTTTACTCGCTGATTATCTGCTGCGCTGGGGCGTTGCAGCTTTTCGGTGCGGAAAAGAAGCTTCGCGTGGTAACGACATTCCTCCCTGGCTACAACGTTGCCGCTAATGTCGCGGGCGATCTCGCCACCGTCGAAAATCTTCTGCCCGGGAATGTTGGGCTGCACGATTATCAGCTATCGCCAAGCGAACTTCGCAAGCTCAACTCTGCTGACCTGATTCTGCTCAACGGGCTTGGGCTGGAGACGTTCATGGAGCGTGCGGTGCGCAGCGGTGGCGCTGGATTGGAAAAAAAGATCGCGACGATCACGGCCGGTTTGCATGGCGAACTGATCCACGGCCACGCGCCTCACGCTCGCGAAGAGGAAGGTCACGACCACAATCACGATCCGCACGTCTGGCTGGATCCGAATCTTATGGCGCATTGCGTGACCAACGTTTTGCGCGCGCTGCAAAAAGCGGATGCGAAAAACGCGGAGGGTTATGCGCGAAATGCGAGCGCGTACGTTGCGAAACTGGAAGCGTTGGACGCGGAATTGAAACAGAAGCTGGGGCCGGTAAATGACACGCCGTTCATCACGTATCACAATGCGTTCGGTTATTTTGTCCGGCGGTACGGATTGAAGCTCGCCGGGGTGGTGGAACGCGTGCCGGAAATTCCGCCTTCCACTCGCGAGCGCGCTGAATTGCAGAAAACAATTCGCGAGAAAAAAGTAAAAGCGCTCTTCTCCGAACCTGGCGCAAACTCGCCACTCGCGAAATCAATCGCCCAAGATACCGGCATTCGCCTCGGCGAATTGGATCCCCTGGAAACCGGTGAGCTGAATGCGACCAGCTACGAACGTGGCATGCGCAAGAACGCGGAAGCGCTGGTGAAAGGATTGCAATGAACATCGAAAAGTTTCCTGCAATTCCAAAGGTCGCCGTTGCCGCTGAAAAAGCGCGCGCGGATGAGAGCCACGCCGAATGTGAGCACTGTCATCCGGAACGCAATGTATCTGGCGAGCTCGTCATCGAAGTGCGCGACGTGCATGTGCGCCTGCAGAACAATCCCGTTTTGCGCGGCGTAAATATGAAGATTCCGCGCGGCGAAGCCGTGGCGCTCATTGGCCCGAACGGTTCGGGAAAAACCACGCTGCTTCGCGCTATTCTCGGATTGCAGAAGGTGGATCGCGGCGAAGTTCTTTTTTTTGGAGAGAAGCGCCGCGACCTGTCGCGCGTCGGCTACGTCCCGCAGAAGCTGGTCGTGGAGCGCAGTTTTATCCTCAGTGTTCGCGAGTTCCTGGCGTTGCGACTCAAGCAAACGCGTCACTGGTTCTGGCATCGGCATGCAACCACCGACGCGCAAATCTGCCGCACGTTTGAAGAGATTGGAATTACCAGCTTGCTGGATCGTCCGATCGCCGCCCTTTCCGGAGGACAGCTTCAGCGGGTTCTCATCGCGTTCAGTTTGCTGACGAATCCCGAAGTGCTGTTGCTCGACGAACCGACGGCCGGTGTCGACACTCCTGGCGAGCAGAGTTTTTATGAGCTGATCGGCCAGATTCAAAAAACGCACGGGCTGACTGTGGTTCTGGTCTCGCACGATCTTTCCATGGTTTATCGCTACGCTTCCTGGATTTACGCGCTCAACGGAGTGATCTGTTGCGAAGGCACGCCCGAAGAAATTATGAATGCCGAATCACTGCGTCAGGCTTACGGCATCCACGTTTCACCTTACGGACATCACCATGCACATCACGGCCATGTTCACTGAAGCGTACATGCTTCGCGCCCTTGCGGCCGCTGCGCTGCTCGCACCGACCTGCGCGCTGCTCGGCGTGTTCGTCACCGCGCGGCGCATGTCGTTCTTCAGCGACACGATCGCGCATGGTGCGCTCGCCGGCGTCGCTCTCGGAGTCTGGTTCGGCCTTACCGAGCTCACCGTGCCGATGATTCTTTTTAGCCTGCTCGTCGCGGCGGCCATACTCTGGATCAAAGAGAACACCGAACTGATGACTGACACGATCATGGCGCTGCTGCTCTCTGGCTCTGTCGCCTTCGGCATGATCATCCTGAAACTTCTCGGCGGCAGTCTCGCGCGCATTCACAGTTACCTTTTCGGCGACATTCTGGCGGTCGCGAACCAGGATGTGCTTTTCGCAGCAATTCTTTTGGTCGTCGTTTTCGGAACTATTTTTTGGAAGCTGAGCCAACTCACGCTTCTCTCTGCCCATGAAGAAATGGCCTTCGTCTGCGGCATCTCTGTCAAAGCGTTGAATTATTTGTTCATCCTCGGCCTCACTGTCACGGTCGCCATGAGCATCCGCTTGCTCGGGATCATTCTCGTCACCGCGCTCCTCGTCGTGCCACCCGCCGCCGCCCGAAATATCAGCCGCAATCTCCGTCAGCAAATCATCTACAGCCTCGTTATCGGCCTGCTCGCCGGAGTGATCGGCATCGTTGCCTCCTTCCAATTCGATCTACCCTCCGGGCCGGCGATTGTTCTCACTGCTATCGCGCTGTTTGTCATCACGCTCGCAGCCGGGAAATTCCTCCACCGATCCAATGAAACCGCACTCGCACCGAGCACAGCCTAAAGTCGCTGACCGACTGCGCGCCGAATCGCGCAAGTTAACTGGGCCGCGTCGCGCGATCATCGCCACGCTCGAAGAACAGTCGCATCCTCTCACCATCCGCGAAATTCACTCGGCGATCGGAACCGAATGTGACCTTGCGACTATCTATCGTTCGATGCACCTCCTCGAGAAAATGCGCCTGGTTCAGCGCTTTGATTTCGGCGATGCCGTCGCCCGCTACGAATTAGTCCGCCATGAAGATCACGAGCATCACCATCATCTGATCTGCACCGATTGCTCGAAAGTCGTGGAAATCGACGACTGTTTTTCAGAAGAACTGGAGCGCCGCATTGCGACCGGCAATGGCTTTGCGCAGATCACGCACAAGCTGGAATTTTTCGGTGTGTGTCCCGCCTGCCAGTCGAAATGAAGATTAGTATTCGCGGGCCTGGTCGCCGACCATCACTTCTCCAACTGTGATGTCCGCCGCGACCGTTGTGCCACGGTACGGTCCTGAGACTTTTAGTTCCGCGACTTTTTGCTCGAGCCGGTAAACGTTAAGCCGTTGATCTATCTGCGGCATCCGGCCGTTGGCAAAGTCCACGACAACAAATCGCAAGGTGTCGCGGACGCCGACGACTCGACCGCTGACAACGTTGGCCGCCCGAATCGCCGGTTTATTGGTTGCAGGAACAATTGTGGCTGTGGCGGTTCGATTACGCGGAGTCTGCGTCGTGCTTGCTGGCTGCTTCGGGGAATCCCCGCTTTTACACGCGACAATGGCGAGTGCAAAAAAAGCAACTGTGATTGAGAGCAGGTATGGCATCCCGGGCGGGGCTAAATACGTTGTGTTGGGCGCAGCGTCAATACGTAAGACAAGCACGGCCGCCGATTGTTCAGAACAGATGTTGGCGCGGGTCGCGTCCCTGCGGTAAACTTGCGCGCAATGCCTGCTTCAGAGCCGATTAAAGGGAGAGGCGCGTCGATCAACCCGACCAACCGATTCGAGAAGATCGCGTACGAGCGCGACGAGGATTGGAATCCGGAGGAAGACGTCGCGCCACGCACGCAGATCATCAAGGACACCACCCAGACGATCATCGTTTATAACGACAGCCCGGACGTCGGGTTCAATGCAGGCATTAATGTTTATCGTGGATGCGAGCATGGCTGCGCGTATTGCTTCGCGAGGCCCACGCACGAGTATCTCGGCTTTTCCGCGGGGCTCGATTTCGAATCGAAAATTGTCGTGAAGGAGGATGCGCCGGAACTGCTCAGGAAAGAACTGGGTTCCAAGCGCTGGAAGCCGCAAGTCCTCGGGATGAGCGGCGTGACCGATTGTTATCAGCCGCTCGAACGCAAAATGCGCCTCACGCGCGGTTGTCTGGAAGTACTGCTCGAATTTCGAAACCCCGTTTGCATCATCACCAAGAACTACCTCGTTACCCGCGACGTTGATCTCCTCGTGCAACTCGCAAAGTTCGACTGCGTCTCGGTCAACATCTCAATCACCACGCTCGATCCCACGTTGCAGCCGAAGCTTGAACCGCGCGCAGCTTCGCCGCGCGCTCGATTGGAAGCGGTTCGGATCCTTGCTGACGCTGGCGTTCACGTCGGCGTGCTGGCGGCGCCAATTATTCCGGGGCTGACTGACCATGAGATTGTAAACATCGTCGGCGAATCGGTGAAAGCTGGTGCGAAGTTTGTCGGCTGTATCCCGGTACGTTTGCCGTTCGCGGTTAAAGAGTTGTTTGAGAACTGGCTGGAGCAGCACTTTCCCGAGAAGAAAGACAAAGTGTTGAACAAGATCCGGGCAATTCGCGGAGGGAAATTAAACGATCCGAATTTTGGTTCCCGGATGCAAGGCCAAGGAATCTTTGCGGAACAAATTCATCACATGTTCGAAGTCGCCTGCCGCAAAGCTGGGTTGAAGGACGAGCCGCGCAAGTTGACGACGGAAAATTTTCGCCGGCCTGGCGGCATGCAGATGGATCTGACGCTGTGACGGGTTCGTTCGTCCGTAAATTTCCCAATCTTCCAGAGCGGGTTGAGCTCTGCTTGCGCGGTGCCCGGCTTTATTGTTAGGTTCGCATCAACCCAATGAAAGTTGCGCTGTTGTGCCTGGGAATAGCGGTCCTCGTTTTCATGCTGCTATTCTGGTGCATGCGACAAATGCACTTCCGCATTGGCAGCCGGCATCTCAAAGTAATTCTCTTCGGATTAACGATTCGGAGGTTGGAACTCACCAATGTCGCCTACGCGTCAAAGCGCGAAGCAAAAAGTGTTGCGGAACGGTGGGTCAGCACGTTCAAAACGTCGCATCGATTGCTGGTCATTGAGAAGAAAACCGGCTGGCCCAAATACTTCTGCATTACGCCGCAGAATCGGTATGTGTTTTTGGCGGATTTAAAAGCAGCGGTGCGGCGCGTGGATCCCGGCGCGGAATGGGCGAAGCTCCGTTCGTTCGAAGATACCACGATCTTGAGCAAGCCTCCGACAGAAGAACTCCGAAATTGACACTTTTTCGCACTCATTGAAATTCAGGCGAGTGCGTTTTGACCATTCATGCTTTCGCGAACTTCCACGTTGCGCTTGCACCCCGGCGTAAATGGCTGATACGCGAGAATCCATTCCGGTCAAGATTCTGAAGCGTCTGGCGCACGTGGTTTACTACTGGCGCGCCTGGTTCATTTATCCGCAACTCGTTCTTTTTGGGCTATGTGTCTGGTACACAATTCAGTATCTCGAGTTTGACACGGCGCGCAGCAATCTGGTGGGGGCGGAGAAGCAGTATCACCAGATATATTTGAAGTACAAGGAGGACTTCAACGTTCGGGACGACACGGTGATCGTCGTAGAGAGCGAGAATGCGGAGAAGAATCGGCAGTTTGTGGAGCGCATTGGGGCGAAATTGGAGCGGGAAACGAATTTGTTCGCAGAGGTTTTCTTTAAGGGCGATCTGACGATGCTGGGGCCGAAGGCGTTGTTGTTCCTGGACGAGCCAACACTGGATTCGATGCACAAGATGCTGCGGGAGTATCGGCCGTTCATCGATAATTTTGCGCGGGCGACGAATTTGCACTCGCTGTTCTCGCTCGTTAATCAGCAATTTCGGATCGCGGGCCAGCAGCAGGGGACGAACGCTGAGTCGCTGGTGAATGCGGTGCCGGCGTTGACTCGCGTGGTGCGGCTGGCGACGGATTCGCTTCAGCGGTCGGGCGTGCCGCCTTCCCCGGGAGTGACGGCGTTGTTCGGGGCGGGTGATAAGGCGCAGGAGGAGCAGTATATCACCTTCGCGAACGGAAGGATTTACCTGGTGAACGCGCGGACTCATCGGCAGGACCAGGCGGCGGATGGGGTGCGGAAGATTCGGGAGCTGGTGGATCAGACGTTGGCGGAGGTGCCGGGAGTGAACATCGGGATCACGGGGGAGGCGGTGCTGGAATTGGATGAGATGGCGCAGTCTCAGGAGGACTCGACCGTTGCGACGATCATTTCCCTGGTGGTTTGCGCGTTGATTTTTATTGTCAGTTATCGGGAAACCGGTCGACCGCTAAAAGCGACCGCAGCACTGATAGTCGGGATTGGGTATACGCTTGGGTTTACCACCGCGACAGTGGGGCATTTAAATATTCTGACGGTGGCGTTCCTGCCGATCTTGATTGGGCTGGCAATCGATTTCGGGGTGCATCTGATCACGCGCTATGAGGAAGAGTTGCGCAGGGGTGAGACGCAACAAGTTGCTATGCAGCGGGGTATGGTGAACACCGGGCTTGGGATTTTTACGGGATGCTTGACGACGGCGGGTGCGTTCTTTGCGATGGGGTTTACGGATTTCAAAGGGATCCAGGAAATGGGGATCATCACTGGGGCGGGGATGGTGCTGTGCCTCGTTCCCATGTTGACGTTGTTGCCAGCTATGTTGTTGAAGGGCAAGCAGAACGCGCTGGACGGGAAACATAAAGCTGTGGAACGGGGAAGCTATCGTGCGCGGTTGGAACGGCTCTGGTTGGACCGGCCGATCACGGTGACCATAGTGGTTCTTGTGATCACGGCTGCTTCGATCATTCCGGCGCGTCAGGTTTACTTCGATTATAACTTGCTGAACCTTCAGTCTGAAGGGCTTCCAGCGGTTGAGTATGAGCACAAGTTGATCAATTCGTCATCGAAGTCGGTGCTGTATGCGGCGGTGATTGCAACGAACAAGGAGCATGCGCTGCAATTGGAGGAGAAGTTAACCAATATGACTTCAGTGGCTTCAATTGATTCGATGGCGAAGTTTCTGGTGGGCGATCAGACGCGGCGATTGCAAAAGATTGGGGAGGTTAAGAGGGATGTTTCGGATATTCGATTTGCGACGGTTGATCCGGATTCGGTCAATGTAGATGACTTAAGCAGAACGCTTTGGGCGCTTCACGGTTACCTGGGGCTGGCGCTGGAAGAGGTGCAAAAGCATGACCAGGTTCAACTCGAGAAGAACCTGGGGGCGTTGCGGGGGGCGATTGAGGAATTGAGGCGGACGATGAATACCGGGAACCGAGTGGAGGTTGCGCAACAGCTTGGGGCTTACCAACGTGCGTTGTTTGAAGATTTGCGGGAAACGTTCCGGGCCATTCGGACGCAGGATAATAGTTCGCCGCTAACGGAGGAGGGGTTGCCGAGGAATTTAAGATCGAGATTCATTGGAAAGAACGGATTACATCTGTTGCAGGTATATCCGAAAGAAGATGTTTGGCAGCGGACAAACCAGGTGAAATTCGTGGGTGAGATCCGGCAGATTGCGCCGAATGTGACGGGGACGCCGGTGCAATTGCTGGAGTACACGACTCTGTTGAAGAACAGTTATATCGAGGCGGCCTACTATTCTCTGGGCGCGATTATCATTCTGGTGTTCATACACTTTCGGAGGGTTGGGAGTGTGGTCTTGTCGCTGGTGCCCGTGGGGATTGGGACGTTGTGGACGACCGCATTGATGGCTTTGTTGGATGTCCCGTTCAACCCTGCTAACATCATGATGTTACCACTAGTGGTAGGGATTGGGGTGACGAACGGTATTCATATTCTGAACCGGTTCGCGGAGGAACGGAACCCGAGCATTTTGTCGCGGAGCACGGGGAAGGCGGTAATTGTGTCGGCACTGACCACGATCGCCGGATTCGGGAGTCTGATTATTGCCAAGCATCAGGGGATCAGGAGCTTGGGAATTGTGATGTCGATTGGGGTGGGGATGTGTATGCTTGTGGCGGTGACGTTTTTACCCGCGCTTTTGATGCTTTTGGGGCGATTTAGGAAAGAAAAAACCCAGTGACGACAATGCACAATCGACACTGGGTCGGGAGGAACCGAGGTTAAAAACCTCAATCAATTTGACGGTAGAACTATAGATGGTTGAAGTCAATCAAAAATCTGCTATTTGGACACGAAAAGAGCGAAAAAAGCGCGTTTTCGATTTCCCTTTATCGTTAACATTCTGCGATTTAGCTGTATTCAGATGGATTGTGATTGGGTTGATTGGGACGCATTTTTTTGTGTTCGGTCAGGAGGAAAGAGCGGAGGCGAGTTGGGCAAACGTCGGACCGATTTACGATCAAGTGCCGACGGTTTTTCGGGAAGGCGAGCGGACGGAAATTCTCGGACCGATTTTTTCGCTGGAGAAAAGTGGAAGCGCGTCGCTGTTCACGATCTCGCCGCTTTTTTCTTTGTATCGCGACAGCACGATTCCGCAAACGGAAACGGAATTGGGATATCCGATTTTATCGTTTGATAAATTTGGGAAGGAATATCGGTTTCAGATTTTGCAGGTGATCGCGTGGTCGGGTGGGGAGACGTTGCAAGGCGGAGACAAAAAGCGGACGACGATTTTTCCAGTTTACTTTCGGCAACGGGCGCCAAATCCGGACGACAATTATGTGGCGGTGGTTCCGTTTTATGGGCGGATGAAGAATCGGATTTTTCGCGATCGGATTTTTTTCGTGATGTTGCCGGCGTTTTTGCGGACGGAGAAGCGCGGGGTGATCACGGACAATTATTTGTTTCCGTTTTTTCATAAGCGTTATGGAGCGGGTGTGAGTGGGTGGCAGTTCTGGCCGGTCGTGGGGCAGGAGAAAAAGGAGATTACGGTCAGCACGAATAATTGGGGTGATGCGGTGGTGAGCGGCGGGCATGAGAAGTTCATGGCGTTGTGGCCGATTCATTTTAACAACACGCTGGGGATTGGGACGACGAATGTGCAGAAGCAATTTGTGTTGCTGCCGTTTTACACCAGCCAGGTGGCGAGTAATCGCGTGAGCAAGAGCTACGGATTTCCGATTGGTTACACGCACACGATCGATCGCGAGAAGAAATACGAAGAGTGGGATATGCCGTGGCCGTTGATTGGGTTCGCGCGCGGGGAAGGGAAGACGATGAATCGGGTGTGGCCGTTTTTTAGCGAGGCAAAGACGCCGACGTTGCAGAGCGATTTTTATGCGTGGCCGATTTATAAATTCGATCGGATCACGGCGGCGCCGTTGGATCGGAGACGGACGCGCATCTTGTTGTTCCTGTATTCGGATCTGGTGGAAGAAAACACGGTGCAGAAGACGGCGTTGCGGCGGAAAGGTTTTTGGCCGCTCTACACGTGGCGAAAGGATCATAAGAACAACGAGCGGTTGCAGGTGCTGTCGATTTTGGAACCGCTGCTGCCGAACAATAAAAGCATCGAGCGGGTGTATTCGCCGTTCTATGCGTTGTATCGGCAGGAAGAAAACGGCGAAAACGGGAATTCGAGCCGGTCGTTCCTGTGGAATTTGTATCGAAGCGATAAACGCGGCGAGACGCGGCGGACGAGTGCGTTGTTTGGATTGTTTCAGCGGGAAAGGACGGCGGGAGAAGAGACGAAGTGGCGGGTTTTGTTTGTGCCATTTCGGACCGGTGGGAAGGGCGGAGAGTGATACTTGGGGACAGATGAATTGTATTTGGACCACGAAGCGCACGAAAAACACGAAGGTTTGTTAGCCGCGGGCTTCTGGTGAGGAGATAGAACGGGTCGAGAGGGAATTTGGAACGGGGTTCAAATGAAAAGCCGCTTCCACGCGGAAACGGCAAAAAGCAGCCTAACCCAAAAACTATAGGATTGCCTTTGCTGGAAAATATTCCAGGGCGGAGGAAATTTCCTCCTGTCCTGAACATCGGAATTGCTCTGAGCGCGTGCGGTCGAAGAGGGCGGCGAGGCGGGCCGATCGAGGAGCCGCTACGGGCGGACGTTGTGCGTCTGTTTTGAAGCGCAGGGTTGAGAAGCTCGCAATTCGTCGCGAAGCATTTTAGTGCCGCTTAGTTTTCGGTGATTTGGAGGAGGAGTTGGTGGGCGGCGCGGTAGCGGGGGGCTTCTTCGAGCGCGAGGAGGATGTGGCGTCTGGCTTCGGGGTCTTTGTGTTTTTGGAAGAGGCGGGCAAGGCGGTAGTGGATTTCGGCGCGGTCGGCGGGGCCGAGTTTAAGGACGGTTTGGAAGGAGGTGACGGCGTCGAAGTCTTTGCCTTCGAGTTCGTGGGCTTCGGCGGCGGCGCGGTGGGGCAGGGGATGGAGGGGGTTTATTTCGAGGAGGTCGTCGGCGTAGCGAAGGGCGGCTTTGAAGTCTTTGTCATCCAGGGAGAGTTCGACGAGGCGAAGGAGCGCTTCGGTAGCTTCGCCGTCGAGGCGGGCCCATTTGTTGAGGATGTCGCGTTCTTTGGCGGTTTCTTTTTTTTCACGATAGATCGCGGCGAGGCTGGCGTAGGCGCTGCCGGGTCCGCTTTGGCCGGGGTAGATGGAAATGGATTTTTCGAGGAGGGGGATGGCCGCCTCAAAGTCGCGTTTGGAGAGCGCTTCTTCGGCAGATTCGCTGACGACCCAGTAATTTTCGGGATGGAGTTTGGCCCAGGCGGAATCGATGTCGCCGTCTTCGGTGCGATCGGCCTTGGCCCAAACACTGTCCGCGCCCATTTCTTTGATCACGTTCCTGGCAAACTCCTCGAAATCTTTTTCGAGGGTTTTCATGGGAGCGGTGTGGGCTGCGAGCGCTTCGTTGATTTCGATGCCTTTGCCGAGGTCGCGCAGGATGGACTGAATTTTTTCGAGGCCGTAGCGTTCGACGAGAAATTCGACGACGAGTGAGGATTGGTAGTAGGCGAACTGGAGATGGAGTCCGCTGGGCGGGGCCATGAAAGCGGAGCTTAGTTCGGAGATGGGCTTCATTTTGCCTTCGACGATGAGCTGGCGGTACTGGGGAGTGATTTTCTCGCCCCAGCGAAGATCGGCGCGGCGCTCTTCATAAACAGAAATGCCTTCGCTAAGCCAGCGGGGCATTTTGTTGCGGGTCATGTTGAGGGTGATGACGTGACAGAACTCGTGCCAGAGGACAGCTTCCCAATTCATGTTGTGGGAGGCCGGGCTGTTCGCGGTGATGACGTTGCCGAAACAAACACCGAGGTAACCTTCGCCGCCGGGCATGCCGAAGGTGCGAACGGCGAAATCTTTTTGTTTCTCGAAGATTTCGACGGTTACAGGTGCGGTGAGTTCGAGCCCGTATTTTTTGGTGAGTTGCGTGCGGGCTTTGTCGAGGAGTTCGAGGGCGCGCGGTCCGTAGATGTCGGCCTCGTTGGTGGACATGCGGAGAATGAAGTGGTCGTTGCGGAGGGTGCGGTATTTGGAAATGGTGTCGTGGAGGGTGACGAGATTGTAGGCGGAGACATCGTAGGCATCAGAGCGTGCGACGAATTCGGCGAGCTTCCAACCTTCGTCTTCTTCGCCGAGGCGGAGGAGGTCCTGGGCGAGTTGGATGCGGGCTGGGAGATAGCCGAGGTCCATGGCGAGCGCGCGACGTTGGTAATTGGAACCTTCGGCAAAACGATATTTCTGGGAGAGCTTGCGGCCGATGATGTGGTCGACGACGGGATTGTTGGTCCAAAATTTCAGTCCTGCGGCGCGGGCGGATTGCTCGGCGGATTCGTCGTTTTTGAGATGGGCGATGACGCCGCGGTAGGCCCACATTTCGGGGCGGTTCGGATTTACCGTTTCGATTTTATTCAGCTCGGTTTCGGCGTCGTCGTAAGCTTCAGCATCGACGAGGTGTTCCGCCAGGAGGAGGCGGGCGGCGATATGGTTTTCGTTTGCTTCGAAAAGTTTTTCGAGGACGCGGAGCATTTCCTTGCGATCGCTCGGGGCGAGGGCTTCGGCCATGCCGTGGAGGAGGTCGGGATCCTTGGAGAATTTTTGCAGGCCTTCCTGGAAGGATTTGCCCGCGAGGGCGTAATCGTGTTTGGCGAGCGCGAGATTGCCGATGGCGAGGTAAACTTCGCGGAGGTTGGGATCGGATTTCTTTATGGGGGTATAGAAATTATCGAGGACGAGTTTGGGATCTGCGCCGAGAATGACGGCGGCTTCGCCGAGGGCGACAATATCGACTGACTCGCGAAAAGCGAAGCGACGCGAGTTGATGAGAGTGCCGATTTCTTCGATGAGGCGCTGGGCGGATTCAAGGTCGCCTGCGCTGCGGTGGATGTGGTAGCCGAGGAGGCGCGGGCGGATGCTGTAGAAATTGGCGCGTTCGGCAATGGCGATGGCGTCGCGGGCTTCGGAATATTGACCGGTCATCCAGAGGGATTGGGCGAGAAGGAGGTGCCACTCTTCGTTGCGCTGGCGGGCTTTGACGGCGGCGGCGGATTCTTCGATGACTTCCTTGTATTCGCCTTTGAGGAAGCGGGCTTTGGTGGCCTGGAGATCGAAGTCGGCGGCGCGTGACGTAGTGATTGCGCAAAAGAGAAAAGCGGCGGCGAAAACTCCAAAGCGGGCCATGCCTTTATTTACTGGAGAAGGGCGGCGGAAGCAACACGGACGGAGAGGGGAATTGGCGAGCCTATAACAATGCGTAAAGCAGTCGTTCTCCTCGAAAAGCTCGGCTGGAGCCTCGCGCAACCGGCGGCACCTTCGCTCCACCATCCGCGACTAAGTGACTTTTAGAGTTGGGATCGGCGCGGGGCGGGCTTGTTGTTGTTGTTCGGCGAAGTCCATTTCCATGAGGAAGAGGCGGCGTTGGGCGGCGAAGGCGTGGGAGGTTTGGGGGTAGCGGCGGAGGAGGGCGCGGAGGGCGGATTGGAATTTCTCGGAATCTTTGTCGCGATTGAATTCCCAGCTGGCGATTTGGGCGAGCCATTTGGATTTTTGTTCGTCGGTGGCGTCGGGGAGGTCGAGGAGGAGGTTGAGTTGTTCGACGGCGAGGTTGATTTTGGAAAGTTTTTCGCCGAGGACGTAGGCGAGTTTTTCGCGGGCAGGAATGTCGTTGGGATCGGCGGTGAGTTTTTCGGAAAGGCGATTGGCTTCGGCGATGGCGTCGGGGCGGGAGGTGCGGTCGGGTTGTTCAGAAGTGGAGCGATCTTCGGCGAGAGGTTGGAGGCGGATCTTGCGGCCTTTCTTTGCTTCATCGAATTCTTCGATGGAACTGGGGATTTGGCGGATGCGCTGCTGCGCCATGAAGGCGAAGTGGGTGCCGGGAATTTTGCGGCAGAGGAGTTCGAGCGCGGCGCGCGCGCCGATGGGATTCTGGGCGATCTCGAGTTGCCAGTCGGCGAGTTTGTGGCAGGCGATGGAAATCTCGACGGCCTGGGTGCCGGGTTGTTTGCAGACGTCGAGGATGACGCGGGCGGCGTCCTCGATATTGCGATACTCTTTGGCATACATTTCCGCGAGGAGCATCCAGCCGCCGAAATCGTTTTCGGACTTCTCGAGTTGAGTGATGACTTCCCATTCGGCGTCCTGAATGTTGCCGCGTTTGAGCTGGGCGATGGCTTTATCGTAGCTGGCGTGGGCGGGCGGTTTTTCGACGAGATCGACGGTGAAATGAACGATGGGCAGGAGCGCGAAGCAGACGGCCGGACCAATGTAGATCCAACCGGTGGCGTAGGTGAGAATGCTGGCGATGCTGAAGGTGAAAAAGCCGAAGAAAGCGATGTTAAGGGCGATTTCACGGCGGTCTTCGGCTTGCTGGACGATGCGATTCAGGAGCCAGAGATATGTAATGGCGGCCCAATGGAAAGCGACCAGCATGGCGCCGATCGCGCACCAGGTGAGCCAGAGTCTGAACCAGGGAGCTTTGGCGCGCTGCGCTTCCAGAATTTCGGGGACGAGCGGGGGGAGTTGCCCGCCCCAGCCGATGTTAAAGAAACAGAAGATGAGCCATGGGAAAACGAAGCCCTGGATGAGCCAGGCCCAGTAGCGTTTCCGCCAGTCGGGCTCGTTGGTGCCCAGACGCATCCAATAGCCGTGGGAACACGCGGCGGCAACAAGCGCTGTGATCGCCAAAAGGGCCATGAGGCAAGTTTATCGTGAACGTTCTACGAAGGATAGACCGTTTCGGGGACGGAATGTTATAGTTGAGTCGTCTAAAACGGCGGCTTTTCGCCGTAAACGCGCTCGTAAAGCATGCGCTTGCGCTCGATTGGACTTAAGCCGTTTGGAAACGAGGCGAGCACCATCTCTTTCGCTGCCTCGAACATATCTGAGCCCATCTGCATGCGGACCTCGCCGGAAAGACGCATTAGGCGCTCACGAACCAGCGCTGCAATTTCTGGTGAAGTGTCGTTCATTTGTTGCGTTCCCAAATGGCTGAAAGTCCCAATTCAGCCGCCCACTTATCAATATAGGCGTAGTCACAACCGGTCGCGACGAGATTCTTTACATCCCGCTGTTGGAGTTCGGAATTGGAATCGTTTGCCCAGAAGAGCTTCGAAACGATGAGGTCCTCCTTGCTGACAATCCAAATGAGGTCACTTTTGACTTCAACCTGGCGACGACGTTCGAATTCGAGACGACGATACGGAGAGTCTTTCTGAATGACACAATCGACTTTGATCACCGATTCGTTGTGAATGGCATTGAATAACGAACGATGAATGACGGAGCTTCGCACTGCCTCGGGCGATATGTAGTAGTCGTTCTGGAAAACTTGAAGAACAGTTGGAACATCGACCGCAGCGATCTTAACAACGAAGTCGACGTCACGCGTCATCCGAGGTTGAGCGTAGAAGTTCATAGCCATCGAACCGGTCAGCATGTACGGAATGCCAGCACTTTCAAACCGCTGGGCAACGTCTCGGGTGATGTCGATTTCGTTGAGCATTGTTGCAGTGCAACCGAATCGAAGAGGGTAGCGAAAGTAAAGTGCTAAGGTGCCTCGAAAGTGGTGGTGTTCCCAGGTTGACTTGGGTGCGGAGTTGCGGGAGGGTGCGGGGCGTAATGTTCTTGAACAAAGCCATGTTGAAAGTAGCGGCGCTAAAGGTAGCGCGTGCACATGCGTGGCTGATGCCGATTAAGCGCGCAGCTCGCGCCGGCGTTGTTCGAGGATAAAATTGATTTCCCGAACCCGCCGTAAAAGGACGGCGGGTTTTTGTTTTTCCCCTCGTTCCGGCGCAGTTCGGGTCGCGAAAGCCACCATGACAACTCCAACAACAACAGCACCCGGATCGAAGTCTCTCGTGATACTCGCGTTTGCGATTGTCTACGTGATTTGGGGATCAACGTATCTGGCCATTCGAGTGGTGGTGGAATCGATGCCGGCATTTCTTTCGGCGGGAGTGCGATTTTTGGTTGCGGGACTTTTGATGATGGGATTTTTGCGGTTGCGCGGATTTGCGCTGCCAGCCGGGCCGCAATGGAGACATTCGTGGGTCGCTGGGTTGCTGCTGAGCGTGGGCGGAAATGGGTTGGTGGTGTGGGCGGAGAAGAGCATTTCGTCAGGACTGGCGGCGTTGTTGGTGGCGCTGACCCCGGTGTGGTTCGCGTTGCTGAATTGGTTGCGGCCGGGTGGGAAGCGTCCGCAATTGAAGACGGTGGTGGGGATTGTGATTGGGTTTGCGGGAGTGATTTTGCTGGTGAACGGGCGCGGAGCGGCGGATTCGCACGCGGCATCTTTTTGGGCGGCGATCGCGGTGGTGTTCGCAGGATTGTCGTGGGCAGGTGGATCGCTGTTCACGAAGTATTCGCCGAATTCAGGATCGCCGCTGATGAACGCGGCGGCGCAGATGATTTGCGGCGGGATTGGTTTGGTAGCCGTGTCGTTGGTGACGGGCGAAGCGCTCGCTGCGGATCTGAGCACGGTGACGGGGCGGTCGATGATAGCGCTGTTGTACCTGGTAGTGTTTGGGTCGTGGATCGGTTTTACGGCGTATATCTATTTGCTGAAAGTGAGCACGCCGAGTCGCGTCTCGACATACGCTTATGTGAACCCGGTGATCGCGGTGTTTTTAGGATGGTTGGTTTTGGGCGAAACGATTGGGCCGAAAATGTTGTTGGGTGCGCTGGTGGTGCTGGCGGGGGTGATCACGATTGCCGTGCCGGCGAGTTTTGTGGGAGAAGTGGGCGCGCGGTTGAGGAGGATGGTTATAGGGCAACCGAGAGCACTCGTTCCCTGCCCAGAACGGGACTGACGTGCCGGCTACCGAGGAGTTTCGTTGCTGGGTTTAAAGACGGTACCGCGCTCGGGATCGAGGGGGCGAATCTCGTAGTGGAGGCCGTATCGGAGGACGGGGCTTTGAGCGGCGAATTCGGCGGCTTCGCGGAGATTCGGGGCGACGATGATCCAGTAGCCGCCGATGATTTCTTTGGTTTCGCCGAAGGGGCCATCGGTGACGGCGCCGGATTTGAGGCCGGATTTGGAAACGATGGCGATATCCGTGGTGAGGCGTGAGCCGGGTTTGAAGCGTCCGGTGGCGAGGTTGGAGGAATACCACTCGTAAAACTTTGCGATGGCCGCTTCGATGTCGTTTTTGGAAGCGGATTTGTCCCATTGCCCACGTGAGAGAAGGAGGAATTCGGAGTTGGTTTGCGACTGGCTCATGTGATAGGCGTGATTGATAGCGGGTTTAATTCTGGGCGGC
The DNA here is from genome assembly GCA_036383895.1 of Verrucomicrobiia bacterium. Lineage (GTDB taxonomy): Bacteria > Verrucomicrobiota > Verrucomicrobiia > Limisphaerales > SXQI01 > DASVNK01. Next base: position 16,701 of record DASVNK010000005.1, read on the forward strand.
GACCGCGAATTGAGGGGCTTTTTCGGAGGCGAGTTTGCCGAGATCAGCGAGGCCTTTTTCGAATTGCGGACCGCACATTTTGTCGCAGTCGAAGAAAAGGCTCGCGAGTTTGCCCAGGTAGTTGTTCTTGCCGTACATGGCCCAGGTGACGACGGTTTTGTCGCCTTCAGGTTGGAAGGAGAAGTCGACGGTGGCGATCCCTTCCATGGGTCGTTTCCAATCCATGCGTAAACGGACGAGTTCGTGCGGAGTGGTTTCGATGATGGTGGCGGAACCGGCTCCAATATCTTTGTTGCCGTCCCAAGTGCAGACGGAGCCGATGCCGGTGGCGGGTCCGCTGTGGGTAATGGCGACGTTCGGGTCGAGCTTCATGAAGGGATTCCAAGTGACGAATTTTCGGTGGTCATTCACGTAGTCGAACAAGAATTCGGGTGACGCGGAAAGAGTGGCGTGGCGTTTGACGCGAAAATTGGCGGGTCGAAACGCGACGGCGGTGAGGAACACGACGAGCAGGGCGACGAGGCCGAGAAGGATTTTTGCGAGCATAACGATTTGTGGTTTTGGTGGTTAAGTTGGTTTTCGGATGTGCCGGGTGGGTCCATCCCTTTCTCCGTTCTACAGAGACAACGAATGGGAAGCAGTAGAAAGGACAACTTCGGCGAGTTTTCTTTTCCGCGGGTTGGAGAAGGAGTAAGGATGGGCCGTTACTCTTGTGAATTATGAATTTGGATGAGAGTTACCGGGTGTTGGGGGTGAAGCCGGGAGTGAGTCTGACGGAAGCGAGGAGAGAATATTACAAGCTGCTGAAGTTTTTTCATCCGGATCGGCATCAAGGGAGTCCGGGTTTGTTGCGGAAGGCTACCGAGGAGACGAAGAAGTTGAACCTGGCTTACGAGCAGCTTTGCAAGGTGTTTGGTCGGGGGAAAACGGGAGGGCGAGCGGCGACAGATGGACGCACGAAACGAAAGGAAACTTCCGGCAAGGCACCGGTGCCGGGTGAGACGTTTACGGTTCGTTCGTGCGGGATGAAAATGAATTGGATCGCGCCGGGACGTTTTGTGATGGGAAGTCCAGCTAGTGAGGCGGGGCGTTCGAACGACGAGGGGCCGCAGACGGAGGTGACGATCAGTCGTGGTTTCTGGCTGGGAGTTTTTGCGGTGACGCAGGAGGAGTGGAAGGCGATCGCGGAGGAGGCGGACGGATTGAAAGTGGAGCCGAGTTATTTTCGGGGAGCGCGGTTGCCGGTGGAGCAGGTGAGTTGGAACGAGTGTCGGATTTGGTTGCAGGAGTTGAATGCAAGTGAGGAGGGGCGATTGCCGCAGGGTTATGAGTATCGTTTGCCGACGGAGGCAGAATGGGAGTTTGTGTGCCGGGCGGGGACGACGACGCGGTTTTGTTGTGGCGAGGGTGATGAGGTCCTGAATGATTACGCCTGGTACAATGGAAACAGCGGCAGCCAGAGTCACGCGGTGGGAGAGAAGAAGCCGAATCGTTGGGGACTGTTCGATATGCATGGGAATGTTTGGGAATGGTGCCGCGATTGGTATGGGGTTTTTGGAGGAGGAAAAGTCACGGATCCGACCGGACCATCCTTGGGAATGAAACGGGTGATGCGAGGCGGATCATGGGGCGTTGCGGCAACGCGGTGTCGTGCGGCATATCGAGTTTGGAACGAACCGGGGTATCGTGATTATACGCTGGGATTCCGGGTGGGGCTGGCGGCTTCTTGCGACAGGTAAAATCAGTTTTGGCATCGATTGAGTCGATTCGGAATTGTTCTTTTATCGATTAACGATTGTTTTTCCGCGTGGGTATGGTGGGAGGCGTGGCAAATGTCCACGGAAGGAAAAAACAAAAGTTATGACGATACCTGTAATTCGAATAACGGCGGAGATGGTGAAGAAACTCCGGAAGGGTAATGCGAGGCAGATTACTGATGAGCAGCGGGCAATTTTGGTGAAGCTGGTGCTGAGTTGGGATTTGTTTCCGAGTTATCCGATTCCGAGATTTGCACGGGAGATTCCCGCGACGAGCCCGTTCAAGACGATGACGTCGCGGGACGAGGTGATGGTGGAAGTGCTCGCGAGCATGGGCGATCCGGATCCGAAACCTGAATCCTTTTTCGCAGTGCTGAAAAATAAGGAGGTGCGGTTGTCGGCGGCGAAAGCGTTGGCGAAGGACTTGGACGGGGCGCGCGAGAAGCTCCGCGAGGAGATCGCAGTGCTGGAGGGGCGTGACAATTAGTGGTGCAGAAGTCGGTGCGGTAGCTGTGGTCGCATCGACTTTTTTATGGTTCGTAGCCGAAGGCCCGTAGGTGTGGTTCAAGAAGAGCTGAATGCGGCGCCAGAAATTTTTTGTAGTTTTTCCAGCGGCCGACAGCTTTTTGATGGATGGGTTGGCCGACGTCGGCGTAGGTGGGGGTGCGAACGGCTTTTGAGCGAGAGTGGAATTGGAGCAGCTCTTCTGTCCAGGGGAGGTCGAAAAATTTGAGGAGGTTTTGAGTTTCGCGTCCGGGGTCGGTGACAAGAGTTTCGTAACGAGATTCGTAGAGAGCCGTGGGTAGTTTGTTTTTCCATTGTTGCCACAGGGCGAGAGAGTGGGCGCAGGATTCCACGGTGAGGCGCAGATCGAGCGAGGCGGCGCTGGTGGTAGCGAGGGGAATGAGGGTGAAGAAGTAGCTGATGCAAACGTCGCGCGGATCGCGCAGGGGAAAGATGACGCGGCCTTTTGGGAAGAGGCGCAGAGCGATGGGCAGGTCCGGGGTGAGGCTCGGATCTTTTTCGATGAGCAAGCGGGAGCCGATTGGCTCGCCGAGGTGCGCTTCGGTGAAGCGGAGATACGCGGATCGACCGGACTTTAGATCTGCCGCGGTGAAGGATTGCAATTCTGTGAGAGAGTCGTGAGCGGAGGCTGGTTTGCGGATGATAGGTTCGACGAACTCTTTCATCAGGACGCCGGTTTCGTCGGTGCTTACCACTTGTTGGTGTGAATTGAGGATTTGCTCGAGGAGCGTTGTGCCCGAGCGGGGGTGGCCGCAAAGAAAAGCGATTGGCTGGTGTTTTGTGCGGGAGGATTGCTTTTGCCATTCCTCGAAATCGGAGCGTTGGACCAGCGCCGCGACTTCGCTTTGCCTGCGTTGAATTGCGGACGCTTGTTGGACAAAGGTCGCGGCGGTGGGACGCAGTTGCTCCTTCGCCTTCAGCAACTGATGCATTGCGGCGTCGTAATCGCCGATTTTGTCCAGCACGGCGGCCAGTTCGTAACGAAGGCGCCAATCTTCGGGACTGGGGTGCTTTGAAAGATGATTTTGCAGGCGGGCGCGTGCTTCGTCTAAACGGTTAAGGCGGCGGTCGAGGTGAGCGGCGAGGCGAACGGTTTTTACGTTGAGAGGCGCGAGAGAAATTGCGCGGCTCGCATAATCCTGGGCAGCGGTGAGGTTATTGGAGCGGTCATAAACTTCGCCCAACATGGTGAGCAACTCGGGATCGTCTGGGGCGAGTTCGAGGGCGCATTTGAGCCAGAGCGCGGAAGCTTCGAAACGGGCGAGGGCGAAGAGTTTTTTTGCGGCGAGGTGGCAGGTGCGGATGGATTGAACGTGGCCGAAAGCTTGTTCGTACGCCTGCAGAGCTTCGTTGAATTCGTAAGTAGCCCAGTGACATTCGGCGAACTCGTGCCAGAGCTCGGGATTGTTTTGTTGGAGGGAGGCTGCTTTTTTGAAATGGCGAAGGGCCGTGGGGAGATCGCGATTGTTAAGAGCGGCGAGGGCTCTTGCTCGGATTTCGGCGACCTTCGAATCGGTTCCCTCCGGCGCGCGGTGCATGGGGAGGGTGAAGGTGGGCGTTATTTCCTGTGGCGGCGGCGCATGGCCATGGCGCCGAGAGCGAGGCCGGTTAGAGCGAGGGCGGTGGTGGAAGGTTCGGGAACCTGGTCGAAGGTTAAATTGTCGAGCGCGATGTAACTTGGCGAACCGGTATTCAAGGTGAAAGTAACGGTCACCGCTTCGCCAGGCCGAACATCGCCGACGCCCAATCCTGTATTAATGGTAGTTCTGCCGCCGGCGTCCGGCTGCGTCCAGGTTCCCGAGGCGAGAGTTCCGACAGAATCCGAGACGATCCAACTCACGTCCGCATCGCCGCCGCCGGCCCAATTATCCAGGTCGAAGGAACGAACCAGGACGGCGAAACCAGAGCTTGGGGTTAAAGTGAAGGTGATTGTGTCTGGATCGACGTTACCAAAATCGAGTTGAGCGACTTCGCCGCGGCCGTCCCATCCGATGTAAGTCTGAAAACCAGGGCCCCAAGCGGCGGTGAGGTCGGGAGTGCCGGTGATGCCCGTCGCGCCGGGGGAGACAGTGTAGTCCGCGCTGCTGGAAGAAACGTTGCTGCCGTAGCCGGCCGGGAAAGCTTCGTTGTTGAGAGTAAAGCTGCCGAAGGTGATTTGCGTCTCAGCTCGAGCGGAGTAGGCCGCAGTGAATCCGAGGACGCCGTAGCTTAAGGCCTTGAGAGCGGACTGCTTTTTATTTTTGCGCATACAATTCCCCTGTGTTGCTGAACGAACCGACTCCGAGATTCGGCGATGCTATCGAAAGACAGGGAAGCAGCAAGGAAGAAAAATGTCGCTGTGTGCGGCGAAAAACGCAGTGTCCGAGGTGTGAACTGAATTGCCGATTTGTGACGATTGGAGATGTTTGGAGGAGTGGAGCAGCGCGAATCCATTCTCAGCAAGTGGCGGAAGTGGGCGGCGGCTTTTTTGTGCGTCGTAGCGGTTGGGGTGGCTGCGGTGCTGATAATTGGATTCGGGAAGGTGTCGCGGGTGGAGGCGTTGAGGAATGCAAAGATTGCGAACGGGGCGAATGTTTCGGTTTTGAAGTGGAGATGGTTGACGGAACTGCTGCTGAATTCACGGTCGGCGAGTGTTCGGGAATGGTCGAGATCGTTCGCGGCGGTTTACGAGTTTGATACCAGCAATCCGCCGGATGGGATAGCCGATAAGGAAATGCATTTGCTGAGGGCGTTTCCGGAATTGCGGCGGCTCCATTTGTCCGAGGCGAAGATCACCGATGCGGGGTTGGCGCAGATCCGTGGGTTGCGGAAGTTGGAGTCGCTTTCGATTCGGGATACTCGGGTGACAGATGCGGGGTTAACGAATCTGGCCGGGTTTACAAAGTTGGAGGAACTGTTTCTGCAGCACGCGAAGGTGCAAGGCTCGGGGCTGTCGAACCTGACCCAATTGAAAGAACTGAGGGTTTTGCGATTGGATGGATTGCCGATTCGGGATGAGCATCTGCAGTTTCTCGCGCCGCTGACGAAGTTGGAGAAGTTGGATTTGGGGCAGACGGAGGTGGCGGGGGACGGTCTGAAGTATCTGGCGGGATTGACGAATTTAGCAACTTTGTCGTTCGGGGCTAATGGGACTCTGCGGAGTGATGGGTTGCGCCATTTGTTGCCGTTGTATGCGGGGGAACGAAAGGGCACCAACGAGTGTGTGCTGATTTTGGGTTGGACCGGCGTGGATGACAGCGCGGTGGAGGTGTTGAAACAGTTTCGGCGGTTGACGACGCTGAACTTGAAATCGACGAAAATATCGGCGGCGGGATTGCGGGAGTTGGAGCGGGCGTTGCCAGCGACGACGGTGGAGTATTATCCGAACCAGTTAGCGCAGGAGAGGTGAGGTTTTGTGCGCGAAAATTATTAGAGTGCTGATGACTTGGTCTGTGCTCTGAGTTCCTGGACTTGTTTTTCGAGGTCGCGGAGGCGCCTGGTCATGTCCGGGAGGCGCTGCATGGAAATCCATTGGCGTTTCATTTCCTGATGCGGCTGGGCGGGGATGCCGAGGACGGTTTCGCCGTCGCCGACGTCGCGCATGACGCCGGATTTTGCGCCGACGGTAGCCTGGCGGCCAAGTTTGAGGTGGCCAGCGATTCCGGATTGGGAAGCGATGACGGCGTAGTCGCCGAGTTGGGTGCTGCCGGCGAATCCGCACTGGCCCATGACGAGACAGTTTTTGCCCATGACGACATTGTGGGCGACGTGGACGAGGTTATCGATTTTCGTTCCGGCGCCGATGGTGGTGGAACCGAAGGCGGCGCGGTCGACCGCGGCGTTGGCGCCGATTTCCACATCGTCTTCGATGATGACATTGCCGACCTGAAGAACTTTTTGGTGGCGCCCCTGATCGAAGACGTAGCCGTAGCCGTCCGAGCCGATGACGGTGCCGGAATGAATGATGACGCGGCGGCCGATTTGGGTGGCGCGATAGAGAACGACGTTCGGGAAAAGGCGGACGTCATCGGCGAGTTGGCAATCGGATCCGAGATGGTTGCCGCCCATGAGGACGGATTTTGCGCCAATGCGGACGCGAGCGCCGATGGCGCAGTGCGGGCCGATGTGCGCGGTGCTGTCGATCTCGGCACTCGGATGGACGCGAGCGGTGGGATCGATGCCGGCGGGATAATCGTCCGGCGGGAAAAAGAGCGGGAGGATCTGGGCGACGGCGACGCGGACGTTGGCGACCTGAATTAAAGATTTGGTGGTGGTCGCGGGGGCGGTTGCGCCGATGATGATGGCGGAAGCGCCGCTGGATTCGGCGGCGCCGAAATATTTTTCATTATCCGCGAAGGTGAGATCGCCAGCTTTTGCGCGGTCTGCGGAAGTAAGGCCGGAGATCGCGGTGTTCGAATCGCCCTTTACCTGGCCGCGAATTTTCGCGGCGATCTCGGCGACCGTGAAGGTGATCATAGCTGCAGGGATTGTCCGGCCGCTTCGGGAGAGGGAGTCTCGGTGGATTCGTCGCGTTTCATTTCGCGGAAGCCGATCATTTTTTGAGCTTCGACATCCCAGACTTTGAGGCGGAGGCAGCGGAAGATTTCGATGGGGCTTAATCCGGTGATTTTAGGATTTTGAAGTTCCGGAATGGCGGCCTGAGCTTCAGGCAAACGATAGAAGGGAATGCGGGCGTTCAGATGATGAATGTGGTGAAAGCCGATGTTGGCGGTGAACCATGCCATGATCGCGCCGGTCTTCATGTAGCTGGAGGATTCGAGCGCGGCTTTTTCGTAGGTCCAGCCGGATTTATCGGCGAAGGAAACGCCGGGGAAATTGTGTTGCGCGTAGAAAAGGTAGGAGCCGGTGGCGCTGGCGATGAGATGCGGGATGGTTTGGCCGAGGAGCAGGGCTGTCCAGCCGCCGAACCAGAAAAGGGCGGTGCCGATGGCGATGTGGAGGACGAGGGCGAGGGCGCAGTCCCAATGCTTTTTGCGGTCATTGAGGAATGGGTTGATGCACATTCCGAAAATGAACATGAAGAAGTAGCCAAACGCGATCGTGGCGGGATGACGGATGAAAAGGTAACCGAAACGTTTACCGCGCGGGGTGCGTTCGAATTGGGCGCGGGTCATGATAGGATAGGAACCGATGTGGGAACCTTTGAGCTTGGAATTGTGGTTGTGGTGATGGTTGTGGGAACTGCGCCAAATGCTGCTGGCGCTGAGGGAATACATACCGAAGAGACGCATGAGGATCTCGGCGGCGCGTGATTTCGGGAGGATCGCGTGGTGCTGTTGATCGTGGTAAATGACGAAGAAGCGGAGGATCAACAGGCCGGTGAGGATGCTGCAGACGATCTGCGCGGCAGGATGAAAGTTGACGATGCTGCCGGTGAGCGCTGCAAGGAGAAGGAGGCCGGTGGAAATGATGTGCCACCAACTGCGCGCGGTGGAATCTTTGGCGAAGGGTTTGGTGGCGAGGATGAGTTCCGGACCCGTCCGGAAAGTCGGCTTGGTTGCCGGTGTAACGACAGTCGGCATTTCGAGAGTTGTTTGACTCAAAGTATTAGTTGTTTTCGCAGAATCGCCGGTTCCGAGAGCGGAGCGGACAGTCGTGCGAATTCGCCGTGAGGTTAAGCCGTTTGTTGAAAAACCGCTAGGTACATTTGCGCGAAATATTTGCGCAGTGAGCGGCAATATTTGTTTGGACTTAAATGCGCGTTCTGTAGCGGTTGAGGGCGCGAAGGGTCGTTGTAGGTACTTGCTAAAGAAGTGGGCAAATCGAAAAAACGATACTGTGTAGAAACCCGCGATTATCGCGGGTTTGGTGAGTGTTTACAGATGATAGCCGCAGTTGAGACTCAAGGGCTCGACCTGGGAACTGAAGTGAGATGAACCGCAGTCGCGGTGCGAGCTTTGTAGATGCCTTATTGAAAAAGGGAGCGGGCTGCAAGCGAGTCTGAAACGTTCCGCAGGTCACCGGGTCGGCGGGCCTGAAATGCGAACCTAGTCGATCCGAATTTCAGGCACGCTGAAGGAACAGGGGTTCCTCGCTGTTTTCGGTGGAATAAGCCTTTAAGCTCCGGGCGCAATGACGCCCGAAAGCATGTTTCACCAGATGTTGGGGTTGGGGACTGAATGGCAAGTCGCCTCCTGCCGGTTTGATCCTGAGAGTGGTTTGGTCA
>DASVNK010000006.1:0-17214 GCA_036383895.1 Verrucomicrobiia bacterium
ATTTCGTCCTCGACACCCCGGGCCCGCTGCCCACTGCCAATCCCACCCCGAATCAACCCGCCCCCGCGCCGCAGCAACATATCCTCCGCTTCCAAAACGTGGGCGGACGCTGGCTCTACGCTGGGGGTTTGTAGCTTCCTCGATCCGAGTCACATTCGGCTTACTTGATGGATCCCAGCCGCGTGATCAAGCGGCGGAAAAAAGGGCGTCAACGGCAGCTTAACTGGAGGCACCGGCATGCGCCGCTGTTGGGATGTGGCAAGCTGGCTCGGTGGCATTCCGTAATACTTTTTGAAAACCCGTGTGAAGTGCGATGGCTGCTTGTATCCCAGCTCAAAACACACTTCCTTCATCGAAGCGCCGGTCAGGATTCTTCGGCGCGCTTCGTCCATGCGATGTTGGTTCAGCCACTCCGTAAACGTGGTTTGATAATGCTTCCGAAAATGGCGCTGCACCGTCCGATAGCTCACGCAACAGAGTTGCGCGATCCCTTGCGGCCGGTAATTGGCTTCACGCGCGAGCTGAGCCCAGCTTGCCGGCGAAACAACAGTATGGGTGAAGGCGAGCGAAATGGCCGTGTGCGTTTGAAGTTGGACAGTGTTCATTGTTCTCATTGCTATAGTGCTATCCCAAAAAGATTGGGTTCTCCTGAACCGACCGAACCGAATCGCTTGTAAAATCTCTCCACCGCCTGCTAGCCGCGACTGGTACTAGTACTAGGCCGCTGCTTTATGATAGTAAGCCTCCGGATCATTAACCTAGTACGTCTACCATGAGGAGAGCGGGATCTTAATGCGGAATAAACGGACGGGTTGTATGGCCCCCTGGGCTGGAGGTGCGCCAGCGTTTGTTCGCTGATTACAGTGAGGTAAAGTTTGATCGAGTTCCTGGCTTCGAATCGAACAACTGTGATGAGATTGTGCGATTTCGCTTCTCGTTTCAAAGATGTGACATTCACGTCGCTCATTCGTCGTTGGGCGGAGCTATTAGTGATCCTGACCCTGTTGCTTGCTCCGATTTGTTTTGTGGCTTTTGTCGGCAGGTGCTTAAGTCCAGTAACGCCGGTGCAAGGCCGGAAGAGTTGAAGTTTATGCGAACATTTTCTATTGCGATCGGTGATCGTGTGAAGGGTGGGAAGTTGAGGGGTGGTTTCACGCTGATCGAACTTTTGGTGGTGATCGCGATTATCGCGATCCTTGCAGGGATGCTGCTGCCGGCGTTGAGCAAGGCGAAGTTGAAGGGGCAAAGCGCAAAGTGCCTGAGCAACATGAAGCAGATCGGTCTGGGGACAACGATGTTCGCGGAGGATAATAATGAGGCGTTTCATTACCAAGGGACTGCGCCAAATGGCGAGGCACCGAATCATGGCAAGTGGACGCGAAATCCGACCAGCTTGCCGGAGTTGGATCCGAATGACGGCGAGGCTTACTGGGGGATTGCGTATAAGCGCTACATGAAAGGACCGAAGGAGTTGTTTCGATGTCCGGCGGCGAAGGTGGTGGATTCATGGGAAGAGACGGGGTTGAATTATGGCGCGGCGTGGTGGCTGAATTCGAGTTACGGGATTAATCAATATGTGGTGAAGAATGCAAACGGAAGCGGGCCGCGAAAGATCTCGAGCTTCTCTTTTCCGGTGACGACGGTGTTCGCGCAGGATTCAGCGGAGCAGAGGATGGAGGGCGGGGAGGATTCAATAGGGTTGTTTCCGGGACAGAGCGAATGTTTGACCCAGTGGAAATACTCTCTGAAGAGTTACTACCCTGAACGGAACATGGAGTTTGAATGGTTCCGGCATCCGAACTGCAACACGTTGTGGATGGATGGGCACGCGACCGGAATTAAGTATAGCAAGAAGGGCGTTGACTATCGGATTTACACAGGGGAAGCGCCGCAGTTGATGAATTTCGGTGGATAGGTTTGGGTGCTTTGAAGTTGACGTATGCTGAGAATTTTTTCTTTGGTGGTGCTGGCGGCTATGCTGGTTGGTTGTGCAAAAAAGGGGCCGACCGAACTTACTTTGGAGCAAGTTCCTGAAGCGCTGCGGAAGGCGTTCGCATCGGCGAATAATCTTCTGAAAACGAGCGCGGATAGTGTGGCGAAGTTGGTGACGGAGAAACAATACGCGGCGGCTTCGTTGCAATTGCAGGCGCTGGCGGGGAATACAGATTTGACGGATGAGCAAAGGGGCGTGGTGTCTGGCGCGACGGTCGCCGTGAACACAGCGCTGCAGGAAATGGCGGCGGCAGTTCAGGTGGAAGCGGCGACGAGTGCGCCTGGTTCACCGGCGCCGCCACAAGCGGCCAAAGAAGATGCAGCGGCGGCTGCGGCGGTGTTGGAGCATTATAAGCGGACGAAGTAACCCGGGAGCGATCGACGACGAGGTACGACTTTGGAAACGATTGGTAGTACATAAGTCGCAGCGCATTTGTGGCGGAGCTTAGGTGGGTTTTGGAATTCTGGATTTTTCGGAGGGGAGGAGTGGTGGGTAGACTTTGAGGCGGGCGGCGGCGGCAAGGATGCGGGCGTTGGAGTTTGTGTCGAAGGAGAGGAACCAGGTGCAACCGCTGAGTTGGGCGAGGGCGACGTGCATGGTGTCGAGGGTGCCGGCGTTCAGGGTGGCGCCGAAGCGTTCGATGAGTTTGACGGTTCGTTCTGCGGCAGGTTCCCACGCGACGGGGTAGCGCAGCCATGCGCCGGATTCGAGTTTTTGGCTGAACACTTGCCAGGGTTCGCTCCGCGAATGGCCGGTGCGGCGGACGAACGCGCGGCGGACTTCGAGTTCGGCGAGGCTGCTGACGACGTAGGGGAGAGAGGATTTGCGGACGCAGCGTTCGGCGAGTTGGGTCTGGCCAGTGATGTTGAAATGGAGCGCGGCGATGAAGTTGGCGTCGAGGTAGTTCATCGCTGCTCGTCAGCGCGGAGGTCATCGACGGGATTGGTGGCGCTCTTGGGTTGTGTTTTGAGCCAGGCGAAATGCGCATCCCAGTCGAGGCGAGCGGGCAATTGCTCTGCTTTGGGGCGGCCGAGGGAAAGGGTGACAGCGGGTTGACCAGGTGCGGAAATGACGACGGCGACACCGCGGCGTGCTTCGGCGAGGGCCCAACCGATGCGGCGATGGAAGTCGCGCGGTTTTAGTTCGACTGTCTTCATGTCGGGCAAAACTGCCTGACATTTGCGGAGCGGTCAAGTTATGGAATTTCCGGGGGCTAAGCTAGAGCGGGGCGTTCGTTTGTTTCCCGCAGTTCTTATTTTTCGTTCATACGCAATCGGTCATTGCCTCGGAGACCGTAGACAGCCGGGCCGCTCACTCCAACGAGGCGAACTGAAATTCCAGCAACACGTACCCGCCGCGCCGAACTGACTCGACCGTCGGCGAACTGTAGGATCGTCAATTTTGTGCCGAAGGTGTCTGGAGAGATCCAAGCGGTGCCATCAAAGTTCCGGTCGTTTTTTAGGTTATTGTAAAAAAGGCCCGCTCTGCTTTTCGCATAGTCACTCGTAGTCCAAATGGCGGTTCCATTCGTAATGGAAGCCCAATTTTGAATCGTGCGTGGATCATTTTCGAGAACGTCAATCCGGAGAATCTTTCCTTTGCGGCGGTAGACCTCGGTGCTTTGTGCGAGGAACGCGGGTGGACCTAGTTCAGAAACAACTTGGGTTAACGGTTGTGAGATTCGTGAATCGGAGAAGAGGTGAAAGGCCACGAAAAGTAATGCAAGAGTGAGTGCGATTGTGAGCAGTTTCCACTTCATGAAAGGTTAGTTTTCCGGAACATCACGTGAGCAGTGCTTTAGAACGGCGGAGTCATGAACACATAAACATCGTCGAAAGCCTTTTGGTATTCCGAGTGGAGGTCGTTCGGTGGGACTGAACTGATGGAGATGCCCCAAGCCCCCGTACCTCGGGTGCCCCAAGAAAGCCTTAACTCGCCCGAGGGGCGGAGGTTTCCTCCCCAGAAGTAGGTCCCGAGTTCGCGCAGCGGTGCAGGCATGTCTTCAGGCTTGATATGATTTTCCACCGGGAGTTCCGTTGCTTTCGCTCGAAGGTCGTTCAGGGCTGCGCGGATTTCAGGTTTGGCGACGACGGAAGAGAGGCCATTTAAATAAGAAGTCGTGGATTCGTCCCATCCGCCGCCAAAGAATGCCAACAAAACGCAAGTAGTTCCGAGGGCTGCATTGACAGCACGCAGGGCGTAGAGTCGACCGAGGGGCAAGGCCATTAGAAGAGCTATGAGAAAACCGGCTGCGGCGAAACCAAATCGAAGGACTAGCAACTCATCCCAAGGGCATGAAGGTGGATGCCATTGAGAACCACACTTGAAACCGAGATGCTCAATGAGAAGCCGCCTCGCCGCCCAGGTACAGAATAGGAGAATAAGTCCGAGAGAAGCGAGGTGGATGATCGCCCGTTTAATCGGTGCCAACTTCCCCAGGATTGTCGGCCGACTAGGTTTTGTCGGCACGTTCAGGAAGGGAGGCGGTTCTTCCGAAGCCATTTCCAATGTTTATTTTGCGCGCGACCATTTGTGGAGGCGGCCGAATTGGGTCCATTCGGAGATGATGATGTTGCCGTCGGCGTCGATGGAGCCGCCGTGGGGTGAGTTGACGATGCCGGGCTTCCATTCGGATTGAGCGAGGCCGTAGTTGGCGCGGTGTTTTTCGTTGGGTTGGTCGCCAAGTTGGGCGGCGATGTTGCCGGCTTTGTCGAGGAGGGTGACGCGGCCCTGGAGTTCGGGGAAGAGGGCGTAGTCGCCGCGGACGTGGACGGCGGCGGGCATGCGGAGGTCTTTCTGGATGACGCGGATGAAGTTGCCGTCAAGGTCCCAGTGTTCGACGCGGTTGTTATTGCGGTTGCAGACGAGGAGATTTTGGTGGCGGGGATCGTAGGCGATGCCGTGGCAGGTTTTGAATTTGCCGTCGGCTTCGCCGGGGCCGCCGAAGGCTTTTATGAATTTGCGGTTTTTGTCGAATTTGAGGACGTAGTTGGAGCCGTAGCCGTCGGCGACGAAGATGGAGCCATCGGGCGCGACGGTGACGGCGCAGGGATTGAAGCCGGTAGCGTCTTTGAAGATGTTTGATTCTTTTGGGTAGGTGAGGGTCCAGACGTTTTCGCCGGCGAGGGTGAGTTTGACGACTTCGTGGGCGGAGGGGCGGGCGGCGTAGATGTACTCGGTGCCGTTTTCGTCGCGGATTTCGAGGGCGTGGATTTTCGATGGGCCGCCGGCGCGGAGGAATTTGCCGGCGGAGTTGAAGACGACGATGCCGCGGTCGGTATCGGTGGTGACGTAGATGTTGCCGGCTTTGTCGATGGCGGCGCCGCCATGGCAGGCGCCGAGGGGTTGGCCGCCGGGCGTGGCTTCGAAGTGGTCGGGGACGTAGGTGAATTTAAGTTGGTCGGCGGCGTGGAGGGAAATGGCGGTGACGAGGAGCGCGAGGGTTGAAATGAACGGACGGGATTTCATGGGGGTAGTTAACGGCGGGCGGGGGGAGTTGTGAAGGGAAAAGAGCGTGGGAGGATATCGAGTGGCTTGAAGTCGGCGATTCTTGATGGGAGGTCAGACGCCGCCGGGGAGGTGGGCGACGGAAACAGTGGGCCAGGCGGTTTGGAGGAGTTGGTCGGGAGTGCGGTGGAAAGGGTTTTCAAGGACGCGATTGTTCGCGATGAGTTTTGGGTGGATGCGGATGACGTCTGAGAGGAGTTGGGGTTCGAAGCGGGTTTGGTCGTATTGGCAGAGGCCGGTGAGGCGCGGGCCGAAGTGGCGGTGGAGTTCGAGTTCGTATTCGCGGACTTGGGCGAGCGCCTCGGGAAGATCGAGAGCCCAGGTCATTTCGCCGCTGGCGCGGAGGCCGGTGAAGCCGTCGCGCAGGGCGCGATCAATTTCGGATTTTAGGTCCTGGATCATTTTGCTGGGTTCGAAGATGCCGTAGCGGAGGTAGCTTTGTTCGCGGGTAATGACTTGGAGAGCGCCGCGTTGTTGGGCGGATTGGGTGTCGATGCCGAAGTTGGCAAGGCGCGAGAGAACGGAGGGCACGCTATTATCGTGTGCGATGTAGAGGACGCGTTCATTTCGATCGAGGCCGTCCGAGATAAAGGGGCAAACGTAACGGAATTGTTCTTCGCGTGTTTTGAAAATGAGCGCGACGTGATCGCCGGCGCGAATTGACCCTAGACCCAACATGCGAGGTGATTTTAGAATGGCAGGGAACGGTGCTCAACCTGATTTGGAACGGGAGGAGTGCCCGAGAAATTCGGGGAGTTAATGCGGGTGATAAAATCAGTTGGCGATGGGTGGAGCGTGGTTGAACTCGTTTATACGTCAGAGACCTCACTCGGAGGGACTGAAAGTGTAATTTGCTGCGGGTGCTGGAGGAGCTAGGGTCGCGGTATGGTGCGGGTGGAAGATGCAATTCTGAAGAATCTGGAGGTGTTCGTGGCGTTCGCGCGGAAGCGGCTAGGGGATCATCACCTGGCGGAGGATGTGGTGCAGGACAGTTTGGTGAAGGCGTTGGAGGCGGATCGGCATCCGGACACGGACGAGGAGACGACGAAGTGGTTTTATCGAATTTTGCGCAGATCAATTATTGACGTTTACCGAAAGCAAGGAGCGCGGAGCCGCGCGCTGGAGCGATTTGAAAAGGAATTGCCGGAAACTCCGGACGAAGAGGAGGAGCGGGAACTGTGCAAATGTTTTGGGCGGCTGATGCCGCTCGTGCCGGAGCAGTATCGCGAGTTGTTGGAGAAAGTTGATTTGCAAGGGAACGATCTTGGTGAAGTCGCGACCAAGATGGGTGTGACGAGGAATAATCTGACGGTGCGGCTACATCGGGCGAGGAAGCATCTGCGAAAGGCGCTGACGCAGAATTGCGGTGCGTGCAGTACACATGGGTGTGTGGATTGTTCGTGCGCGGATGGGGATGAGGAATCGCACTGTGATTAAAGTTCCGTGGAAAAAGAGTGTAATGAATTTTTGGCCGTTGCGTTAGCTGTAGTGACGGCCGGGAATTCCGAGCAATGATGCGAGGCCCGAGCTGTGAACGAACTAGAAATATTGACTATGAAATCGAATCGCAACAACCAGCCCAAGAATAACAACAACGTTGAAAGCACTGGTTGCCAGTGCGGTGGCTCCTGCTCCTGTGAGCAGGGCGGCTGCAACTGCACGCCTTGCACTTGCAAGGGTTAATCGACTCGTTAACGAGCCGAGATGGCTGCCTTGGCGTGATGCCAAGGCAGCCTCATTGAAGAGCAATTGTGGGTTAAAGTAATGCAAGCACAGACCAGAGGGCGTTCGCTGGAATTAAAGGTTCCGCCATTGGTGGTTGTGATGATTGCTGCTCTTTTGATTTGGGTGGGAGCTGTGTATCTGCCGGAATTCAGTTTTCGGTTTCGGTTTCAATCAGTTCTCGGATGGGTGATTGGGGTTTTGGGGTTCATCGGATGCTTTCTGGGGTTCCTCGAATTCAGACGCTCGAAAACAACGCTGAATCCAACAAAACCGGGGACGTCTTCGTCACTCGTGCAGACGGGCATTTACCGGCACACGCGTAATCCGATGTATTTGGGATTTCTGTTGATGTTGGTCGCGTGGGCGATCGTGATGGGAAACGTGATCTCTTTTTTAGTGCTGCCCGGATTCGTGATTTACCTGAATCGGTTCCAGATCCAACCGGAAGAGCGGGCTTTGACCTCGATCTTCGGCGATGAATTCACGGCTTATCGCTCCGGTGTGCGCAGGTGGATTTAGTCGGGCAGTTGCCAACTTTCGTTGAAGAAGCCGGCGGTGACTACTTTGCCGGGATAGCGGGAGTTGGGTGGGACGGTGGTGTCGATGATGGCGTAGTCGGGGAGTTTGGCGATTTGGCGGGCGTTGTTGAGGTAATCGTATTCGCGAAAGGTGAAGCCGCTGTTGAGGACGATGTAGCGGTTTGGGTTTTCGGGGTTGGGGTAGATGAGGAGCGGGATGTGATTTGACTTCGCAAATTTTCGCTCGCCGACTGCAAGGGAGTCAGAGGCGAATTTTATTGGAAGGAGGTTCACGATTTTGGCGAGATAGGTGTTGGAGTCAGGTTCGCCCCAGAGGATGAGGTTCCCGGAGGCGACGTGTTCTGCGGTTACTTCGGTATCTTTGATCACGCGGGGTTCACCTCGGAATTGGCGGCGCCATTCGCGGACGGCGCGTTCTGATTCTTGTTTGACCCAGGCATCGACCTTCTCGTGGCCGGAGGTTTTTGACGGGAGGACGAAGTAGAAGCTGTCCATGAAGGCGTCGTCGATGGGGCCTTGAAGGCCGGGGCGTTTGCGAATGGTTGCGGAGTCGTTGTCTTCGGGATTGCTGATGATCCATTGGCCGTCGCGTTTGCGGAGCGAAGTGCGCCAGGAGCGGTCGGAGGAGATGTTTTTGCCGGAGATGGTCTGGTCGTCGATGGTGATTTTTGGTGTGGAGGCGAAGGGGGCGAGGCCGGGGCGGATTTCGAAGGTGAGGGCGGTGATGTTGGTGGTGGTGGCGTGAATGCCGTCGGCGGAGAGTTCGGCGTCGATGCGGGCTTGTTGCCAATGTTCTGCGAGGCCTTCGAGGGTGATCCAGTGGGATTTGTTGTAGCGGAGAGTGTAGGTGGCGAATTTGACCTGGCGCGGGAGGGGATCGCGGCCGCGGGCGGCGAGGGCATCAATGCGGCGGTTAATTTCGATTTTTGATTCGGGGTGATATTTGTGGGCGGTTTTGGGACCGATGATGTGGGTGAGTTCGATATTCTCGCGGGCGAGCGCGGCGGCCATGATGTCGGCGGCCTGCTTCTGCTTATCGATTTCGCCGCTATAGGCGACGGTGGGCAGGTTGAAAAGATTTACGGCGTAGTCCGGGCAATCATACCAGTGCCAGAGTTTCTGTTCCCATGCGGGCGGGGCGACCGGTTCGTTTTGGAAGATGCGGAGGAACTCTTTGGTTTCGGCGAAACCTGCGCCGGGAGCGGCGGCGGCGAATTCGCCGGGATAATGGACCGCGAATTGCCAGCAGGCGGCACCGCCCATGGAGAAGCCGCGGATGACGATGCGGTCTTCGTCGATGCGATAGCGTTTCTTGACGTCGGCGAGGGCTTCGAAGAGATCGATCTCGCCGGCGAATTTGTTGGCGTTGCAATAGCGGCCGTAGAGGTGGAGGACGAAGGTGTCGGGAGGAGTGAATTCGCCGGGGGAATGAAGGCGGTCGTTAATGAATTTGAGTTCGGTGAGCTTTTCGTCGCGGCCGTGGAACCAGGCGTCGAGGCGGTAGGGGCGATCCGGCGCCAGTGAGAGGTTGTAGGAATCGGGAATCACCAGGCCATACGGCTGGATGGAGCCGTCGATTTTTGAAACGTAGCCGTGGACCAGAAGATTGCCGGTGCCGAAGATTCCGCCGCCCTCCCGGCGCTGACCTTGTTGTTTGTGAAGTTCGTTCGCCTTCCCGTGGCCGACGTTGAGGAGGCGCTCGGCGATTCCAACGTCGTTTGTGCCGAGGAATTCGTCATAGCGGAGGGCGTAATCAACGGCGTGGTAGTAGATCCAGGCGTCGGCGAGTTGCGCGGGAGTTCTGTTGGTGGGAACGGCGTCGAGTTTCTCGCGGAGATCTTGCAGCGATTTCTGGAGGTCCGCGCGATCTTCGTCGGAGATTTTGATTCCGGGTGGCGGGACGGGACGGACTTTGTCCGGGATGTTGTCTGCTGGGCCGTCGGCAAAAAGGGGAAGGACGGCGAGAGCGAGAATGAGCGGGCGGAGGATCATGCTGCGAGGATGGAGAAGTGCGGAGCGGCGGGCAATAGTTTTGCGCCACAATGGTGGCAACAATTGTTCTGACAGGCATTTTTGCTGAGGCTATACTGAGGCGCGAGTGAGGACGGTGTTTATGATTTTGGGATTTGTTCCTGCATTGCTGATCACGGCGGCGATTGCCTCTGCGCAGGTGGCGAATGTTTCATTAAAGAATGAGGTGGAGCGGGCGGTGGAGCGGGGGGCGGATTGGTTGGTGGCGAACCAGAACACGGCGGGTTTTTGGTCCACGGCAGAGCAGCCGGCGGTGAGCGCTCTGGCGTTGGTGGCGTTGCAGGGGAAAGGGGTGGACGCGGAGGAGACGGCAGCGGTGAAGAAGGGGTATGAGTTTCTGCTGGCGAATGTGCGGGAGGATGGATCGATTCACGGCGGGAAGGGTTTGGCGAATTATAACACTTCGATCGGGTTGCTCGCTCTGGTGGCGGCGAAGGAGCCGAAGTTTAAGCCGCAGATTTTGGGGGCGCGGAAGTTTTTGGTGGGGTCGCAAATTGATCTCGGGGAGAAGGGGAAGCTGGATACGCGGTTCGATGGTGGCGTCGGTTACGGGAGCAACGGGAAACATTCGGACATGGCGAATACGTTGCAGGCGCTGGAGGCGTTGTATTACTCGAAGCAGGTGGCGACGGATGCGGCGGATTCGGGCGCAGCGGATCTGGATTGGAAGGCGGCGATTCATTTTCTGCAAAATTGCCAGAACCTCACGAACGTGAATGCGCAGGCGTCGAGGGATCCAAAGGACACGGGCGGGTTTGTGTATCATCCGGAGGAATCGAAGGCGGGGACGAACACGATCGATGGGCGGGTGGCGCTGCGGTCGTACGGGAGCATCAGTTACGGGGGATTGCTGAGTTATATCTACGCGGACCTGGATAAGAGCGATGCGCGGGTGAAGGCGGTGATCGAGTGGCTGGAGAAGAATTACACGCTGGAGGAAAATCCGGGCATGGGCCCGCAGGGGCTTTATTATTACTTTCACACCATGGCGAAGGCGCTGTCCGCGGCGGGGATTGATGAGTTGCCGGCGAAGAATGGGAGTGTGAGGTGGCGCGAGCCGTTGGCCTTGAAGTTGATTAATCTGCAGAAGCGGGATGGTTCGTGGGAAAATGAGAATGGTCGCTGGTGGGAGAAGGATCCCGCGCTGGTGACGAGTTACGCGATGCTCACGCTGGAGATGATTGCGCGGGGGATGTAGACGCGCCCCTGATTTTCGAGTCTCGGGAAAAGGCGGGAGCAACGGGTTGGGTCGCTGCTCCCGCTCGGGTTGCGGATTTCAGAGTTAGACTCCCCACTTCAGCTTTTCGCGCTGGAGTTCAAGCTGCTGGCGTTTGAACTCGAGCGCGGCAAGGCGTTGGATGTTGGCGAGGACGGTTTGGAGGTCCTTGGATTTGGGGTCGCGCTGGATGAGCTGCATCGCTTCCAGGTGGAGAGAATGCGCGAGGCCCTGTCGAACACCATGGAGGTTGGTAAGGCCTGTGAAGGGCTCCATATCCTTGAGGGTGTCGAGCATATCTTCAGTGGCAGCGTTGTTCGCGCCGGCGAAGAAGAGTGCGCGGGTGCGACGGAGGACGGTTTGGCTGATCTGGACGGCCCAGCCTTTGGGAGCTGGCGCGGCGATGCGCTTCTGGATTTCCGGGACGGAGAGTTTCTTGAACCACTCGCAGAGGGTGATCTGTTGTTCCGGAGTGAGTTGATTGAAGAACGCGGCGGCGCGTTGCTTCCGTTTCATGAAGTCGATGCGCCATTGGGTGGCGGGATCGGCGGGTTGCGGTGGTGTTGGAGCGGGCGCAGGTGGGGGCGGTGCCGCTGGCTGCTTCGACGGGTTCAACCCATCACCCAACCCAGTGGCTTCCCGAGCCCCAAGAGTCAGTGGCCCAGACGAGACGCTCGGTTGCGTTCCCAGCGCCTCCTCGAGTTTGCTTCCCGATAAATGACGTTCGCTCCGCGAATTGAGGTCGCGAATCGTGGTCCCCTGCTGAGAGAGGGAGGGAGCGCTGGGAGCGCCGGCAACGTTATTGTGTTGATGATTTTCTGTGTTTTGTGTGCTCATAATTTCTATGTTGTTGATGGTTTATGGTTTAGCTGTGAAAAATCGTAATTTTGTGTGGGTGCTGATTTGTGCTGATTTGTGCTGATGGAAGGGAGGGGCAACGGGTGCAAACACACGAATTAACACGAATTAACATGAATAGGGAGAAGACATGGATGAGCCCTTCTGGGCACACCGCGTCCGTGAGGTGAAGGGCGAAGTGGCCACTTGGCTGGGGTGGGCGAACAGGAGACTCGAGATCGAGGCTTTTGTTCGGACACGGACCGAGTGACCACGAATGGTTGTTCGTGATCATGAGAGGTATTTAGCAGGGGAAGATGTAGCTGTCAACTCTTGTTGTTAATCGGACTTGTTGACTCAGAAGATGCTATTTGGCAAAACAGACTACGGATTAAAAAGGTTCTCGGGCATTCTCGATTGCTATGCGATGCATGGCCAATTTGATTGCGGAATCAACGTTAGGATTTAAAGCTGGGTTGTTGGTGCATTCGTGTATGGCGAGATTCACTGTCACACACTGCCGAAAGGTTGAACTCGAATCGTCTGAGTTCGAAGTTCGGATTCTCTCTGGGGAAATCCGCAAAGGTGATTATTTTTCGTGCCGCGGCGCTTACCATCACACCGAGTTCCGTGTTCAGCTCGTCCAAGGTGCGAATTCTGATGTGAAGTTGGTGTGCACAGGGAACGTCGCTTTCGACAATGAATTTGCCGGGGTCACGCTCGACACAGAGCCAGTTCGTTTGCCACCGCCCGACTCATTCATCCTCGCCGCGATTCCTTCGCCCACATCGGATGAAGAGCACGCACTCGAATCACTAATTGGGGATTTGCAGACTCGCTCTATGGGTCAGCGCGCCGCTTGCCTTTGTCTTCTTCGCGGGGACGACACACACGCAAAGATTGCCCGAAGCTTGGGCATCACTATCGAACAAGTCAGGACGACACTCAATAGAGTTTGCGGGGTTGTTTACGATAGTGGACAAGATAAACTTTTTTTCAGATAGACGGTGCCGCTGGTGTTGATGAGCGTGGCCGGAATTGCGCGGAGTATACGGGCTCGATCAAGTGGACGATTAGGCTGATCAGAAGATGCGCGATGCTTTTGAAATACTTGAAGATGCAATTCCGGACTGTGGTTATTGGCGATGGTGGGCAGCCAATTTACCCAATTCCTTTCAGGTTGAGTTTGGCGGGGTTCAATTGTTTCAGCCGCCTCCAAAGGGGTCTTGTACGCCTTCGACTATTTACGCCTTACGTTTCCTGCAGCCAAGAAGGATCGAGTTTTTAGATTTCGCAGCGGACGTAGAGAAGGATTGGTTTTCTTTGTTGCAAGCTGACAAACTGAAGCCTCCTGGATTATGGGACCAATTCTTTTTGGGCGAGGCTACTCGCGGCGAACAGTTGCGGCGGCAGGCGGTCCACACCCACCTGCATTTCGAAGCGCCGCACTCTGGCGGTGGTATCTTTCTCGCATTCAGGGCTGGAAAGAGTTTTGGACTTTTCGTTGCAGCAGAGTCGGTGCAACTGGTATCGCCAACTGGGGAAATACCGTTGTCATTAGTTGCTCGCTTGTACGGAGAGTGGTGGGACTATTGGCGGAACTATTGGAAGCTCAAGGACACGCCCGAAGAAATGCCAAGAGATGATATGTGCGAGATTTGCATTCCGGCTGGGGATTAAGCTGCCGCACCATGCGCTGGACACCCGTGAACGAGAGCCAAGATGTGCCATTTGATTGCAGTGATTTTGCCGAAGAGCGCTGATCTGGAGCTGTTGATTCCGATTGCGAGGGAACACCATCGTGCGTTGCGGGCGTTTAATAATCGGCAGCTTAGTTCGCAGCTTGGGCCGGAGGTGGCGAGCTTCGTTACGGCGACGGGGCATTGTGATTGCGGGACTCCGTTGGGTTCGGGGAACCGTGAGGCGGCGCGCAATGCTACCTCGGCTACTTCGGAAGAAAGGCAACTCGCAATATTGCGGCGCAAAGGGTGGAGTGCGGCGAAGATTGAGCGATGGCTTGAGCAGAAGGCGGGCGTTGCCGTTCGTTCCGAGCGGGTGCGTCGCGATCATGATCAGCACGAGACGCCTGCGGCTACGGAATGGGTTTCGTTTATTCAGGCTATGGTTGCATCCGGCGGGACGAGTTCGGTTGGTTTGCATCTTCATAATTATGGGGGCGACTACGAGTTGGAGGAGATCAGGATTGGTGGGCGGCGTTCTTTGCGGGCAGCGGAGTTGGATGCGGATTATTTGTTGCGGATTGAAGAGGATGTTGTTTACGCGTTTTGGTGATGAGCGGCGGAAGGGCGCAACCCCGTTGGGGTTGGGTTATTTGTATGCGGGTTACCCAGGGTAGCTCCTGCGTCGCAACCCTGGGCTTTGGGGCGGAATCCCGTTGGGATTCATCAATGGTTCAATTGCTAGAGAGGATTGAGTGAGCGTAGGGATTCAACTGGAATGCAATTGTCGAGAGGAGAAGCAGCGGAAAATTGGAACGCGTTGGCGGGCGTTAGCGCTGGAAATGGGAGATTGGTTTTCGGTAGGGTTGGGCGACCACTCGGACGTTGTGACTATGAAAGCGAAATTGTTTTTCCTGCGCTCATTTTTCTCTGTGATTACTTTGGTGGCTGCGGGTTGGTTCGCGGCGGTTAGTTTTGGGGCGGAGAAGGCGGCGGATGGTTGGCGGGCGCTTTTTAATGGGAAGGATTTGAGTGGTTGGGTGCCGGTGCAGGTGGCGCCGAATACGTTTACGGTGCGGGATGGGATGATCGTGAGCACGGGGGTGCCGACGGGGGTGATGCGGACGGATCGGCAATATGAGAATTTCGAGTTGGAGCTGGAGTGGAAGCATATCGTGCCGCAGGGGAATGCGGGTTTGTTTGTGTGGAGTTATCCGATCACGGCGGTGGGGCAGCCGTTCACGAAATCGATCGAGGTGCAGATTTTGGACGGGCGGAATGGGGAGACTTACACGAGTCACGGCGATATTTTTTCTATTCACGGGGCGCGGATGAAGCCGGATCGGCCGCATCCGAAGGGGGCGGAGCGTTGCCTGCCGAGTGAGTGGCGGTGCAAGCCGGCGGGGGAGTGGAATCATTACCGGGTGGTGTGCAGCAACGGGGTGGTGAAGTTGAGCGTGAATGGGAAGGAGGTTTCGGGCGGATCGGAATGCACGCCGCGGAAGGGTTACATTTGCCTGGAGTCGGAGGGGACGGAGTGTCATTTCCGGAATATTCGGATCAAGGAATTGCCGTCGACGAATCCGAAGCCGGAGGAGATCGCGCCGGAGGCTGAGGGTTTTGTTTCGATTTATAATGGGTTGAATTTGGATGGGTGGACGACAAAGGCGCCGGAGCATTGGAAGGCGAAGGATTGGGTTTTGCAGCACGATGGTGCTGTTCCGCCGCCGGCGCATCTCTGGTATGAGAAACCGCTGGAGGGATTCACGATGATCTTAGATTGGCGAGTCGTGGACAAAAACGCGGCGCAGCGGGTGGGTTTGTTTGTTCGCGTTCCGGATGGGAAGCTAGGTTTTGGGCGAGAGGATTTGATTACGCTCAAGAGCGATAGAAAACCGGGTGAGTGGAATCGGTCGATCATTACAGTTTCCGGAGATACCATCAAAGTTCTGCTCAACGATCGCCCTACAAGCGATTGGGGACCTGTTACCGACGGCCTGCCGCAGAGAGGACAGATTGGTTTGCAGGCACAACCTCACGCAGTTGAATTCGGGAACATTTATATCAGAGAGAAATGACGCGACATTATCTGGCGTGCGATTTGGGGGCGGAGAGTGGGCGGTTGATGTTGGGGACGCTGGGGGATGACTCGTTGCGATTGGAGGAGGTGCATCGGTTTGGGAATGTGCCGAGGCGGGTGGAGGGGGCGTTGCAGTGGAATATTCCAAACTTGGTTTTGGAGTTGAAGGAGGGGTTGCGGAAGGCGGCGGGGATGGGGCTGCGGTTTGAAAGCATCAGCACGGATTCGTGGGGAGTGGATTATATTTTGTTCGATGCGGCGGGGGCGTTGCAGGAGCCGGTGTATCATTATCGCGATGCGCGGACGAAGGTGGGAGTGGAGAGGGCTTATGCGCGGGTGAGTTGGGAGACGATTTTCGAGGAGTCGGGGATTCAGTTCATGCCGATTAATACGCTGTTTCAATTGGCGGCGGAAAAGCCGGAGCGGTTGAGGAAGGCGAAGTTTCTGTTGGGAGTGGGTGATGCGTTTAATTACTTCCTCGCGGGTGGTGCGCCGAAGATGGAGGTTTCGATGGCGAGCACGTTCCAGCTTTATAATCCGCGCACGCGTGGTTGGTCGGAAAAGTTAATTGAGGCGCTGGAACTGCCGCGCGGGATTTTTCCGGAGATTGTGCCTTCGGCGACGCGGTTGGGAAAGGTGCGGGCGGAACTGGCGGCGGAGTTGGCGGGCAATTCTGGGTTTGGCGAGATGGAGGTGATTGCGACGTGTTCGCATGATACGGGCGCGGCGGTGGCGGGAGTGCCGGCGGGCGAGGGGAGTTGGGCGTATTTGAGTTCGGGGACGTGGTCGCTGATGGGCGTGGAGTTGGCGGAGCCGATCATCAATGACGCGGCGCGAGAACTGAATTTCACGAATGAGATCGGATATGGAAATTCGGTGCGGCTGTTGAAGAACATCAGCGGATTGTGGTTGATCCAGGAATGTAAACGGCAGTGGTCGCGGGAAGGGCGGGAGTTCGATTATGGAACATTGACGAAGTTGGCGGAGGAGGCGCTGCCGTTCTGTTCGTTGATCAATCCGGCGTCGGACGAATTTCTCGCGCCGGAAAACATGGTTTCGCAGTTTGTGCAGTTTTGTCGGAGGACCGGTCAGCCGGCGCCGAAAACGGAAGGGGCGTTTGTGCGATGCGCGCTGGAGAGTTTAGCCCTGCTCTATCGGCGGACGTTGCGGCAGATCGAGCAATTGATTGGGCGGAAGATTGAGCGGCTGCACGTAGTGGGCGGCGGGAGCAATAACGATTTGCTGAATCAATTTACGGCGAACGCGACGGGTGTTCCGGTTTTTGCTGGACCGGCGGAAGCGACGGCGGCGGGGAATATTTTGTTGCAGGCGATTGCGCTGGGACATGTGGAGTCGCTCGGGGCGGCGCGGGAGATTATTCGGAGGACGAGTGCGGTAAGGAAGTTTGAGCCGCGGGAGACGGAGGTTTGGGAGCGGACGTTTGGGAGGTTCGAAGAGTTGTTATAACCCCCATCCTTAGCTAGCCGCTGAAGGTTTCACCTTTGGGTGAAGTTATATTGTGGGGGATTTGAACAATTTTTCGGTTAAAGCGTCAGGTGTTCATGCCCGCTATCACGAAGCGTGACCGCCCTCTTCGGATCGAGTTT
>DASVNK010000007.1:0-39018 GCA_036383895.1 Verrucomicrobiia bacterium
GTCAAACATCAGGCACGCCTCGTCCGCCACCTTTTCGGCTCCCTCCCACCCATAGTCCCCGCGCTCCCAACCCCAGCCCAGCCTCCAATCCCCGGCTCTAACCCCGGGACCTCATCCAACAACAATTCGAGTCCCACTTCAACATCGCGCGACGCCATCGCACGGTGGTGCGAGGCTCCGTCCGAGCTTTCGCGCGACGCCATAACGGAAACCCACGCCGACCCAGCAGACCAAACGGAATCTGCGTGCAGCGCAGAAACGGCCTCCCATGTAGCGCGGGCGTCCACGCCTGCGGGTTACGGCACCGTCTCGGTGCCAGTCCGGCGAGATGAAACCACCGCCACCCCACCAAACCCGCAACCGCCGTACTTCCCTCTCCCAGCAGGGGACGAGGGCCAGGGTGAGGGGTTCCGTGCGTACTCAAACGACGCCGCCCCAGCAGACCAAAACACTATCCCATCAACTTCATCGACTCCGTCAACTCCATCGCCCGCAGAAAACCTCTCAATGTCCGTTGAGTCCACACCCACTCATGACTCATCACCCATCACTCATCACTTAAAAGAGCGCGTCGACCGCTACACCATCGCCCGCATGCGCGAACACCTCGCCCACGACCAAAAATACACCCCCTGGCCCCACCGCCACTCACCACCCACCTACGTCACCGAACTCCGCCACTGCCCCTGCGGCCACCAATCCCCCTGCCCCATCCACGAATCCGCCGCACTCGGCGAATTCCCGCCTGTCTTCTGGAAAATCGCTCCCACCGATCCCGACTACGCCGCCATCCTCCAAGCCCACAACCTCCCCTTCCGCTTCCCAGAGGAGTTCATCGCATGAAAACTCAAATCAAATCTCCGCCCGCAATTCGCTGTGGATTTGTTAATTCAGAATACTTCCATTTCGAATTGCCTAAATCCCCTCCGCAATCGTCGGCGGCGTATCATACGTCGTCAGCAATTCCGGACCCAACGCCGCGCTGTCATGTGCCAGCAACCGAAATTGCCGAATCTGGAACGACACCGGTTGCCCGTCCTGCAACCCCAGCCGCGCATAATCTTCCTTCGTCATCCGCGCCCGAATCAGCAGGCCGGAATCCAGTTCCAGCTCCACCCGCAGCATGATCCCCAGGAAAAACGTGTGTCGCAGCGTCGCGCGAAAAGTGTACTGCCCCCGGTCCCCAGAAATCTGGACCGCGTACGGTCGAAACCCAATCCTTGCCTGGCCATCCACCACCCCCGGCAATTGGAAGTGCATCTCACCAATGCGCCCCACCCCGCTCCGCACCTCCAGGTCGAGCACATTCATCACCCCGATGAACCGCGCCACGAACTCATTCGACGGCTGTTCATAAACATCCCGCGGTGTGCCAATCTGTTCCATCCGCCCGCGCGCGATAATCACGATGCGATTGGAAACCTCCATCGCCTCCTCCTGGTCGTGCGTCACGAACAAGGTCGTCACGTTCAAGTCGTGATGCAATCGCACCAGCCACTCGCGCAATTCCTGCCGAATCTTCGCATCCACCGCGCCGAACGGCTCATCCAGCAGCAACACCGAAGGCTTCGACGCCAGCGCCCGCGCGATCGCCACCCGTTGTCGCTGACCGCCGGAAAGCTGATGCGGATACCGCTTCTCCAGCCCCTTCAGCTCGAGAAGCTCGAGCAACTCAGCGACGCGAGCTTCAATGTCCGCGCGCTTCCACTTCTTGATCTTCAACCCGAACGCGACGTTCTTGAATACCGTCATGTTCTTGAACAGAGCGTAATTCTGGAAAACAAATCCAATGTTCCGCTGCTGCACCGAAAGATCGTTCACCCGCTGCCCACGAATCAATATGTCGCCCGAAGTCGGCATCTCCAATCCGGCTATCATCCGCAACACCGTGGTCTTCCCGCCCCCGCTCGGCCCCAGCAACGCCACCAATTCGCCGTCCTGAATGGAGAATCCGACGTCGTTCACCGCGGTGACGTCGCCGAACTTCTTCGTGATGTTTTTTACTTCGATGCTCACTTACTGAAGGCTCTTAGCCACAATGGTTGTGTCCGACGAAGGCTGATCGTAATCCACCGTATCGTCCGGCGCCGCTCGCTGCGCCAGGGCATGATCACGTTCCTGCTTCCATTCCAAAATCGTTTTCAAAACGAGTGTGATCAACGCGAGCAACGCCAGCAAACTCGCCACCACAAACGCCGCCACCGCCGAACTCTCCGAAGCGCCGTGGAACAGCTTGTCTACCCGCAACGGCATCGTGTCGGTAATCCCCTCGATATGCCCGGACACCACCGAGACCGCGCCGAACTCTCCCATCGCGCGCGCATTGCACAAAATCACTCCGTAAATCAGTCCCCACTTCACCGAGGGCAACGTCACGAACCAAAACGTCTTCCAGCCGCTCGCCCCCAGCGTCAGCGCCGCCTGTTCCTGCTCGCTGCCCGTGGCTTGCATCACCGGGATCAACTCCCGCGCCACGAAAGGGAACGTAATGAAGATCGTTGCCAGCGTCATTCCCGGCCACGCGAAAATAATTTTGATGTCCCGCGCATCCAGCCATTCCCCAAAAAAACCTTCGCGTCCGAACAGCACCACAAACATCAACCCCGCCACCACCGGCGAAACCGCGAATGGCAAATCAATCAGCGTGATCAAAAACGCCTTCCCACGAAACTCGAACTTCGCGATCGCCCACGATGCCGCCAGCCCAAATATCAAATTGAGCGGCACGGAAACCGCCGCAATAAAAAGCGTCAGCTTAATCGCCGCAATCGTGTTCGGATCAATCAGCGACTCTTTATAAAGCGCCCATCCTTTGGAGAACGCCTGGTAAAACACATTGATCAGCGGCAGCAACAAAAACACTCCCACGAACAGCAGCGCAATCGATACGAGCACCCACTTGGTGAACGTCGATTCCTCGCTCCCGCGCTGCGACTTCGCGGTGCTCCCGCTTTTTCTGGTGACGATGCCTGCCATTACGCCTGGTACCTCCGCGCCCATTTCTCGAGCAGGTTGATCACCACCAGCAACACAAACGATACCGCGAGCAACACCACCGCGATGCTCATCGCCGCTCCATACTCATACGATTCCAGGGAAGTGATAATCACCAGCGGCGCAATCTCGGTCCGATACGGCATGTTGCTCGAAATAAACACCACGCTTCCGTACTCGCCCACCGCCCGCGCGAACGACAACGCAAATCCCGTAATCAACGTCGGCAGCAACGCCGGCGCGATCACGCTCACAAATGTCTTGAATCTTCCTGCCCCCAACGTCGCCGCCGCTTCCTCCACCTCGCGCTCCAGCGCTTCAATCACCGGCTGCAGCGTCCGCACCACGAACGGCATCGAAATAAAGGTCAGCGCGATGACCACCCCCAACTCGCTATACGCCCCATTAATTCCGAGCGGCACCAAAATTTTTCCGAGCCATCCGTTCGGCGCGAACAAACTCGCCAGCGTCAATCCCGCCACCGCGGTCGGCAGCGCGAACGGAATATCCACCAGCGCATCAACAAACTTTTTTCCCGGAAAATGATAACGCACCAACACCCACGCCAGGATCGTCCCGAAAATCGCGTTGATGGTCGCCGCGATCAGCGACGCGCCAAACGTCAGCCGGTACGCCGCCATCGCGCGATCGGTCGTCGCTGCGCGCCAGAACTCCTCCCAACCAACCCCAACAATTTTCAGCAGCAATCCGCCGATTGGAAAAAGCACAATCGCGCTGAGATAAAACAGCGTGAATCCCATCGTCAGGCCAAAGCCTGGCAGCGCATTAAAATTTTTCCGCATTGGGCTTGGTTAATCGGCTTACAAGTCTGCCGCGAACGAAATAAATTTGCGATACTCAGCGAGAATCGTCGTGCTCGCCGCCACGCACGCCCGCACCTGCTGCTCTTCCGGCGCTCGCTGCGGCGTTTCCAAAATAATTTCGAACGGCGTGTTCTCCAGCTTCGGTGGCGAAGTCAAGATCCCATCATAGCACTCTCTAATAATCCCATTCTCCGCCGCAAACCCATCAATCACCGCTTCACAATTCCGCGGCAAGACCTTTTCTGCAGTCTTCAACGCCGGTTCCAACAGCGACCGCGCCAAAACCGCGCCCCGTACAAATCCATACACTCCCTCGCTGGTATCGTCCGCGTGCAAAGAAACCAATCCATGAAACGCGCGCTCCCGAATCTCACGCTCCAGCAGCCGCACCTCCGGCTCCGCAGACCCCTTCCAGAATTCCCGGTTCAAATCCTTGCCCGTCCCCGAGAATCTACTCCCCGCATCGAACCCGTGCGGATTGCAGATCGGATACAAATACAAATGGTATCCCTCCGCGAGCGCCGGGTTCTTCACCAACTCGCGCGCCAGTTCCACAATCGCGTGCGAACCCGCCTGTTCATCGCCATGAATGCCAGCAAAAAACCCGATACGAATTGGATCACCACCCCCATGCGGACCTTCGAAAATGTATCTCTCCAGTCGGAAACCAGTCCCCTTGTCGATGACCGCGCGCCCGACCAGGAAATCCGATGCCAGTGCAATCGCGTCGAGACGCGTGAACAGCTCGGCGCTACTCTCGCGCCGATTGTTTTGACGGTTTGCCGGATTCCGAAGCATTTATTTATTCCGCGCCGCGAAGATCTGGTCGAACGTTCCGCCATCGCTGAAGTGCACCTTCTGCGCGTTCCCCCAACTGCCGAACGCTTCATCCACTTTCACCAGCTTCAGCTTGCCGAACCTGTCGGCATGTTTCTGCGCCACGGCTTCCAGCCGCGGACGATAAAAATGTTTCGCGATCAACTCCTGCGCCGGCTCCGAATAAAGGAAGTTCAGGTAATCCGTCGCGAGTTCCCGCGTCCCATGTCGATCCACCACGCGTTCCACGATCGCAATTGGCATCTCCGCTTCGACACTCTGCGATGGATAAACAATTTCGAACTTGTCGGCGCCAGCTTCCTGGATCGTTGTGTGGATTTCCGCCTCAAAGGTCAGCAACGCATCACCAATTCCACGCAGCACGAACGTGGTGGTCGCCCCGCGTCCCCCCGTATCGAGCACCGGCACATTTTTAAATATCCCCGTCAGGAGTTTTTTAATCTGCGCTTCGTCGCCCCCAAACTTCTCCTTCGCGAATGCCCACATCGCGAGGTAACTGTAGCGCCCATTTCCCGCGGTCTTGGGATTGGGAATCACCACGCTGATCCCAGGCTTCGCCAGATCATCCCAATCTTTGATCCCTTTCGGATTTCCCTTCCGCACCATGATTGCCATCGTCGACGTGTAGGGCGACGCATTGTGCGGGAACTTTTTCCGCCAGTCCTTCGACATGAGGTTCCTTCCGCGCTCCGCAACGAAATCCACGTCCGTGGTTTGATTCATCGTCACGACGTCCGCTTCCAACCCATCAACGACGGCGCGCGCCTGCTTGGTCGAACCCGCGTGGCTCTGGTTCACCTTTATCGTGCGGCCCGTTTTCTTTTTATAATCTTCAATGAACAGCGCGTTGTATTTCTCATAAAACTCCCGCGCGACATCGTAGGAAACATTCAGCAGCGTGTTCTTATCCGCTGCGAACGAGCCACTGCTCAGTGCGGCAATCGCCGCGATCACTCCGAGAATTCTCATGAACTATCTCCTCTTCGCCTGAATCTTGTCGAACGTCCCGCCATCCGCGAAATGCGCTTTGTGCGCCTTCGCCCAACCGCCAAACACTTCGTCGATCGTGAACGTTTTTACGTCCGCGAACCTCGCCTTGTGCTTCTCCGCAACGGTTTTCTCCTGCGGCCGAAAATGATGCTTCGCCACGATTTCCTGCCCGGCCGGCGTATACAAAAACTTCAAATATTCCGTCGCGGCCTGCTCCGTCTTGCGACGCTTCGCATTCCGATCCACCACCGCTACCGGCGGCTCTGCCAATATAGTCACCGAGGGATAAACAATCTCCACCTGCCCTTTGGCCATCGACTCCACTGCGAGCAACGCCTCGTTTTCCCAGGCAATCAACACATCGCCAATATTCCGCTGCAAAAAGGTGACCGTTGCGCCACGCGCGCCCGTATCAAAAACCGGCACGTTCGCCAAAATCCTCCCAACCAGTTCCTGCGCTTTCTGTTCGTTGCCGGACCGTTTCAACTCAAATCCGTAAGCTGCCAGGTAATTCCAACGCGCGCCGCCAGAAGTTTTCGGATTCGGAGTCACCACGCCGATGCCCGGCTTAGCGAGATCATCCCAATCCTTGATCCCTTTCGGATTTCCCTTCCGCACCAACAGCACAATGGTCGAGGTGTAAGGGCACGAATTATTCGGCAATTCCTTTTGCCAGCCTTTATCAATCAATTTCCGTTCCGAAATCGCATCAATATCGTAGGCAAGCGCGAGCGTCACCACGTCCGCTTCCAACCCATCAATCACCGAGCGCGCCTGCTTCCCGGAACCGCCATGCGATTGCTTGATGCTAATCCCCTGTCCCGCCTTTGTTTTGTATTCCGCAGCGAAGAGTTTGTTCACCTCGTCATACAGTTCCCGTGTCGGATCATAGGAAACGTTCAACAGCGAAATATCTTTCGCGACGATCGCTGCAACCCCGAACAGCAAAACCCCAAGCTTAATTATTATCCCACGCATATTCACTCCTTTGTCCAACACCTATCCCCCTTAAAACGCCAACTGCAACCGCGTCAGCACCGCGTTCTCATCCTCGCGCGTAACCGTTCCGTTCTCACCGCCCTTGAAGTCAGTATGAATGTAATTCAACGACGTCCGCACATTACGATTCGCATACCAATTAATGCCGAAACCGTAGCCATGCGCCTCAGTTGCCGAAGTGCTTGGGTTGGAAAAAATCGGGAACGCTTCGTCATCAATATCCAAATGCGAATAGCGCGCCACCACTTCCCACGCGCCCCACTGATTCGAAGCGAGACTGAACGGTTTCTTCGGATTCACCCCGCGGAACGAAGCATCTTCGCCCGTCAGCACGTAACCGCCCACGATTTGCCACGCCTTGTGCTGCAGCTCGCCGAACCCGGAAACGCCATTGGTATTACTTGCGCTGGCACGTACCTCCTGGGAGGAGACAACGTATTCACCGATCAATCCCAGCGAACGCCAATAATAATATGCCTGCGGAGTCAGCCGCCACGCCGTTCCGTCCGCGCGCACAGTGGCATTTTGCGGATTGTAACTAAAGTACGTCTGCGCGCCTTCCGTCCCGTAACTGTTAATCCCCTGCACGCCGTCATGATTGCCAGAGGTGCCTGCGATGCCCACGCCCAACCCCTGCAACGCCTCAATGTCGAGCTTCTGAAACGGATGAAAAAACAAACGCGCTGCGACGTCCTTGTCATCATCTATGTCCAGGTTCGGCGAATTCCGATTGTCACCCACGCCATTCAACACGGCCGCCTGATAATTCACCACCCCATCAAAAACTTCGCCATGCAGCATCAACCCAACATCGCGATTCGGCGTGAGGCTGGATGGAAGCCCGCGTTCCATGAAGTAAGCCTGCGAGTCAGATTGCAGTTGTTCCAATCCGACCGGCGATTTGAATTTCCCCACCCGCAACTGCAACTCGGGCGAATAACGAATGTTCGCATACGCATCCAGAATCGATGCGCTCGAAGTGGGATTCCCATCCGCAGTGTTACTCCCGCCGCCAAATTCCGGCACCAGCGTCAGGTCAATATTATCCCACAGTGTCGCTTCAATGATCGGCCGCGCCCGGCGAATCAGGAACGTGTCGTTCCGATTGTTCCCCCCATCATCGATGTAAAACCGAGAGTCCGCCTGCAAAAGGCCGCGAATCTTCAAAACAAAGTTCGTATCTGCCGAACGGTAGCTGAATCCTTGCGCGCCGATGCTCATGCTCGGCGCGGTTTTCGCCTTTTCAGTTGCGGCCTCACCCTCGATCTCCAATCGCCGCTCCAGGACACGATACTTCTGGTCCAGCTCCTGCAACCTGCGTTCAAGTTCCTGGATGCGAGCCGAATCGTCAGCGCCCATTGCAGGAATCGCCGGCAACACCGTGCCCAAGGCTAACCAAACACTAATCGCGCCGTTTTTCAGCTTCATACCTGATAATCTCTACCAATTCAGTGCACATTAGGGATTCAGCGACGGCCTGTCAACGGTTTCTTGAATTCTTTTCTTCTACAAAATGATCACCTCCCCGCCGATATAGTGTCGATGCTGCGAAGGCTCTTATTCGTCGATGATGAGCCATTCATACGCGAGTTGTACTCCAGCTTGCAAGGTGTTCTCGGCCAGGGACACGAAGTTCATACCGCCGCGAACGGTTCGGACGCGCTTCGCCTGTTGAACCAGCACCCCTTCGACGTGGTCGTCTCCGACCTGGCCATGCCCGGCATGGATGGCATGGAGTTCCTTAACGAAGTCGTGGAAGATTTCCCGCACACTGCGCGCGTCATCGTCTCCGGATATGCCGACCGCCTCAAGATCGCCGAATGTCTCACCGTCGGTCACCGTTTCTTCCACAAGCCGATCGACTTCAAAACGCTCGCCACTTTCCTCCGCCGCGTTTGTAAATACAGTCATCTCGTCAGCAACGATCGACTGCGAAAAATAATCTGCGGCACCAAAGCTCTTCCAGCGCTTCCCGAAAATTATTTGCGCCTCTCGGAGATTCTCTCCTCACCGTTCAGTGACCTCGACGAAATCATCGAACTCGTAGAGCAGGATCCTGGACTTTCCACCAAACTTCTACACGTCGCCAATTCCGCGACCTTTGCTCCGGCCCAACCAATCTGCACGCCGGCCGAGGCAGTTCAAAGCACAGGCGTCGACATCATCAAAGCGCTCATGCTCGTGCACCAGGTCTTCACCTTCTACGAGAACAACAGCTTCGCGACCGAAACCTTCAAATCACTTTGGTCACACAGCCTCGCGACCGCCACTGCGGCGCGGAAACTCGCCACGCTGGAAGAATTTACTACTCCTCAAATCGATGAATGTTTTCTCGCTGGCTTGCTGCACGATATCGGCAAGCTGATCCTCGCTGCCAATGCCGAGCGCGAATACCGCGTTGTCGTCGAACTCGCCGCCAAAGCATCTCTCCCACTGGACCAAGCTGAGATGGGTGTGTTCGCTGCGACGCACGCTCAAGTAGGTGCTTACCTCCTCGCTCTCTGGGGTGTGCCGGAGAACGTAATCTCCGCGGTAGAACTTCATCAATCGCTCGATCCGGATCGTGTTAAGAAATTTGATCCTGCCTTGGCCGTTCATCTCGCCCAAAACCTCGAACCGGGCGGCGCGCGAAAGAAATTCCTCAACACCGCTTTGCTGGATCAACTCGGCCTTTCCGCGCGTCTGCCAGTTTGGGAATCGGCCATCGCAGAGCTCGGCCGGGGGAACGAATCTTAAAGAAAAGCGGCTGGGGAAGCTAATACCCAGCCGCTCAGGAACAGGGGGAACTGACACCCCTTGCTATGTTAGCAATTCTATCCGCGTATCCTGCGGCGGCGTGGAAACCATAAACTCACCGCCGCGCGATCACCTCACAGCTGTGAGTCTGTTTAGCGATCTGGAACGCCTGGAGAAAAGCTACACGTGTGCCAACCAATATGTTCCCGAAGCACCGTCCGGCTAAACTCCTTCTCTCCAATTAGCTGTAACACACCCGTAACAAAAGCTTCGCTCTTCCCTGCTGCTTCTTTCCGCTCCCTTTGTAAACGCCATTTACATTTCCGCCGACGTTCTTCTAACTACCTGCTGCCCAGATGAGCTGGTTGTCATTCCACGATATTTCAAAACGCTTCCCAGGCGTTCTGGCGCTTAATCGCGTTTCGCTGGAAATAGAGAAAGGACACTGTCACGCGCTCATCGGTGAGAACGGCGCGGGCAAAAGCACTCTCGGGAAAATTCTCGCCGGCGTTTACACCGCAGATTCCGGCGAAATCCGCATCAACGACAACCTCATCGCTCCAACCAATCCACTCACCGCGCGCAAGCT
Source organism: Verrucomicrobiia bacterium (assembly GCA_036383895.1). GTDB lineage: Bacteria > Verrucomicrobiota > Verrucomicrobiia > Limisphaerales > SXQI01 > DASVNK01. The sequence goes on from DASVNK010000007.1 coordinate 9,970, forward strand.
CGGCATTGCGATGGTTCACCAGGAACTCGCGTTCTGCCCGAATCTTTCCGTTGCAGAGAATCTTTGCATGGGCGACCTCCCGCGCCGCGCCGGTTTCGTGAGTCGCTCACGCATGCGCGCCCAGGCCCAGGGAATGCTCGATGAAATCGAAGCCGATCTTCCCATCGACGTTCCGATTGCCGAACTCACCACCGGCCAGGAACAGATGGTTCAGATTGCCTCCGCACTCGGCATGAACGCGCAGGTGATCGTGATGGATGAGCCAACCAGTTCGCTTTCCGCGCGCGAATCTGAACATCTCTTTGATCTGCTTGCGAAGCTAAAGAAGCGCGGCATCACTGTCATTTACGTCTCGCATCGGATGGATGAAATCTTCCGTCTCTGCGATCGCGTTTCCGTTTTGCGCGACGGACGCCACGTGGCCACCGAACCAATTTCCACGACTTCGCCCGACCGCGTCGTTCAGCAAATGATCGGCCGCGAACTCGTCATCTCAAATCCCGCGCACATTGCGCGTCCTCTCGGACCCGAAGTTCTGCGCGTTGAAAATTGGTCGTCGCCCGGCAAGTTCCGCGACATCTACTTGGCTCTGCGCGAAGGCGAAATCCTCGGCATTGGTGGACTCGTTGGCGCCGGCCGTAGCGAAGTTGCTCAAGCAATCTTCGGCCTCGACCCGCAACGCGCCGGTCGCCTTTTTCTGCGTGGCAACGAAATGGTCATTCAATCGCCCGAACAAGCGCTCGCCGCGGGCATCGGCTTCCTCCCCGAAGACCGCAAACGCCAGGGCCTCGTCCTCTCGATGAACTGCCGCGAAAATTCTTCGCTCGCCGCGTTGCCGACTCTCTCCACCGCCGGTTTCATCCAAAAAGGCGAAGAGCGAAAAATCGCCCAACTATATTCCGACCAGCTTCGCGTTAAAACTCCCAGCATCGACGCCCCTATCTCCGGCCTCAGCGGTGGCAACCAACAAAAAATCGCCCTCGCGAAATGGCTCGCCCGCCATTGCAAGATTCTGATCGTCGACGAACCCACCCGCGGCGTCGACGTCGGCGCAAAAAGCGAAATTCACCAACTCCTCGACCAACTCGCCTGCCAGGGTACCGCCATTCTCCTCATCTCCTCCGAACTCCCCGAACTCATGAATCTTTCCCGACGCATCATCGTCCTCCGCGAAGGAGTTCAAATGGGTGAACTGAAACGCGACGAATTCTCGCAACCCGCTCTCATGCGCCTCATGGCCGGCCTCGGCCGCTAAAAACTTTCGAATGCCGAAAACTGCAAAAACTCAAACTGCGAACACGCTGTCACCGAATCAACGCGACGATCTTCTCCACATTTTAAAATCTCGGTTCCAGAAAAACATCACTCGCCACCAAGCAATCGATTGGTCCGCAGTCCAGACGAAGCTCGAAGCTTCTCCCGAAAAACTCGGGCCCCTTCGTGAAATGGAACGAACGGGTGGCGAACCGGACGTTATCGGCCGCGATGAAACGTCGAACACCTTCATCTTCGCCGATTGCTCAGCAGAAACTCCTGCCGGTCGCCGGAGCGTTTGCTACGATCGCGAAGGACTCGAATCGCGCAAAGAACACAAACCAAAGTCGACGGCGATGGATATGGCGACTGCCATGGGCGTTGCCCTTTTAACCGAGGAAGAATATCTCGCGCTGCAAAAACTCGGCGAATTCGACCTGAAAACGTCGAGTTGGGTTGCAACTCCCGCAGAAATCAGAAACCTAGGCGGCGCGCTCTACTGCGAGCGCCGTTACGGACGCATTTTCACTGGTCACAACGGCGCGCAATCCTACTACGCTGTTCGCGGTTTCCGCGGCTCGCTTCGCGTCTAGGAGGAGGTTCCAATCGCGCTAGGGCTGTGCCTGCTGCTGCTCGCGAATAAATCCGCCAAACTTCCACTCATTCCCCACCTGGCTCATGCGAATCTTTTCCGGCCTGCCGGGCCCCTCAATCAAAACCGTCATCACGACTTCAGTCGGTGAAGTATTTCGCCTTTCCAAAACTCTTAGCCCCGAAATCGTCGAGACGTCCCCTTTGTGTTTCTCCGCAATTTCCGTTTCGCTTTTGTTCTCCCACACCGCCGCCATTCGCTGCTGCTCTTCTGGCGCGAGGCTCTTCAAATACGTTTCCGGATTTCCTTCCTTCATCGCCCAAATCGCGGAAACCAACGCCGATTCCGGCGTGGCATACCCAGCGAACGCCCAACTCTCCCGTGGAAAAACGTCCCGCCCGATCTTTTCATCCCGTTGCGGACTGATGCTGTTGGCTAAATCACCCACCTCAGCGGCTCGCGTTTGTTGTAGCTGCGTTCTGAGTCTGTCGTTCTCAACTTTCAGGTTATCCGCCGCGTTCTTCTCGCCGCCCATTTGCGTAACCTGATTTCGCAACCTCATCAGCTCCGCGCGCTGTTCCCGCAGCTTGTCCGAATTTTCCTTCGCCAACTCCGCGATTCGCTCCGCATTCGCCGCTTCGCTCTGCAATGAGTCCACCTGCAATCGCAGTTCCTCATTCTCCAGGGCGAACAACGACGCCTTGCGCCAATTGATCGCGGCCAGCGCGCTCGCCACAATGATCAGCACCGAGTAGATAATCCGTTCGATGCGCATGTTGTAATTTGTGCTAATTGTTCTGGGGCAGCGGCACCTGCTGCGGACTTTGCAGATACGCTACCAGGTCTTTAATCTCCTGTTCGTCCAGCAACTGAAACAATCCCTCCGGCATCATCGACAAATCCGACTGGCGCCGGCTCGTAATTTCTGTTCGGGGTAAAGTAATTGTGCCCGTTTGCGTCTGAATTGTCACGGTGCTTTCGTTCTCATTCACCAGCACACCCGAAATCAACCGATCATCGCTCGTCTCGAAGTAAGTCGCTTTGTATCGATCCCAAACGACCGCATTCGGATCCACCACATTCTCCAGGATATAATCCAGATTCGTCCTCTGCGAACCCGTCAGTTCCGGCGCAACTTTCCCGCCTTCGTCGAACAAAGTGTGGCAACTCGCGCACGTCCTTTCATAAACCGCGCGCCCACGCCGCACATCCGCCTGGCCCAAAGCCGCCGGCGTCAACAACACCTTATACCGCGCAATCTGTTCCACTTTGTCCCCGGCAATTTCCCGCACCGAACCCAAAGCCTCCAGCAGCGGTTTCAACCGCTGGCTTCCATAAGCCTGAATCTGCCGCGCTGAAAATGGCGTGATATCTTTGCGCGGCACGCGCCCATCCTTCACCGCTTCAAGCAATGCCACCGCATAACTCTCGCGCGACGACAACGTATTGATCGCCTCCGCCCGCGCCTCCGGCTTCAGCTTTCCATATAACTCCAAAATCAATTTCGGCGTTTCCGCATTTTCATAAGCGGCCAGGCCCTTAATCGCGCTCTGCCGCAACACGGGATCTGCAATCGCCCGCTGCAACAAACTGACCAACTCCGGCCTCCGGGTCTGGTTCAACGTCTCCAAACTCTGAACCCGCTCGCCCGCGCTCCGCTTCGTGTCCAGGACCCGCGCCTGCAACTCGCCCAACGCCGCGCCATCTCCAAACACCAACCCCAACTTCAAAACCTCATTCCGCACCTCCGTCGAAGGGTGCATCCTCAAGCGCGCCGCCACCGTCTCCCACTTCTCCGGTTTCTTAATATCACGCCGCCCATTCAACGCCGCGCTCAGCCCGTAAACAATATCCGCGTCCGCACCGGGATCGTTCAATCGCCCCATCAATTCCACCACGCCGTTCAACGCCATCCTCAACGCCAACCGTTGCGTAATGAACCTCCGCACTTTCGGAATTCGAGCCGCCTCCAAAATCTTCAACGCCGCCGCCTCGTCTTTGCTCACCACCGGCTCGATCCCATACCAAATCAGCAACGGCAAATTGTGATCGCCCGAATCCTCCGCTCGCTTCACCAATCCCGCCGCAACCCGCACCCGATCATCCGCGCTTAATCGCTGCAACGCCGAAGCCAAATACAACCTCACAAATGGGGAGGCATCATTATTCGCCATCTCCACCAGATACCGCATCGCTCGCGCCACATTCGACGGGTCCTCCAACGCAAGCTGCACAGTCCACCCGCGCACATATTCATCGCGATCCAAGACCACGTCTTCCAAACGCGGCGTCCTTCCAATCGCATGCAATGCCCACAACGCGCGCAATCGCTCCCGCGTCCCCTCACTCGAAGTGAACAACTGCTGCAACCGCGTCGTCGTCACCGGTTGCAGATCCCGCGACTCCGCCCGTTCGCGCAACACCAGCCGTGCATTCGACGACATCCACTCATCCTTCGATCCGAGCGCGTCCAACAACTCGCGATCATTCATCCGCCGCACGTCCACATACGGCTTCTTCACTTCGCCATACTGCACTTTGTAAATCCGCCCGTTGTCGCGATGAATATCTTCGTAATCGTGGCATTCCCCCGCATCGCTCCAATCGCTCACATAGACCGCGCCATCATGCGCCGGCACTACCGACACGCCCCGAAACCACGTATCACTCACCCGCATCAAATCCGGTAAATGCTTCGCCACATAACCTGAACCCTGCCGAACCAGCGCGTCATTATTCACGCGATGCCCGTGAATGTTCACGGTCAGGAACGTCCCGCGAAATTTTTCTGGCCACGTCTCGCCCAGGTAAATCGTCGCACCGCTGTGCGCATGCCCGCCGCCCGCCACATCATTGTTCGGGCTCTCCGCTCCTTCGGTCTTCCAATATCCGCCCGCCCAATGAATGTGATCCGCCACACTGGGGATCAATTCAAACGCATACGGATTGAAATCCTGCCCGAACATTCGCTCGTAACGCCCCCCGGGAATCATGTGGAACAAATGTTTAATCACGCAATTCGCGATGAACATCTGCCCGTATTCATCGAACGCGATTCCCCACGGATTCGTCGTCCCATGCGCCACCACTTCGAAAACCTTCCGCGTCGGATGAAAGCGCCATACCCCGCAATTAATCGGCACCCGCTCCTCCTGCGGCGTTCCCGGCTTCCCCACATAGGACGTCTTCAAAATTCCGTGGCCGCCGTATAACCATCCATCCGGACCCCACGTCAGCCCGTTGAAAACATTGTGCTGAATCCCCATATCCCAGCCATCCAGCAACACATCCCACTCACGATCCGGTTTATCGTCCCCATTCCGGTCCGGAACAAAAATCAATTCCGGCAACGAACAGAGCCACACCCCGCCAAACCCCAACGCAATCCCCGAAAGATTCCGCCCGTTGTCCAAAAACACGGTCCGCTTATCGAACCGCCCGTCCTGATCCGCATCCTCCAAAATGATGACCCGATCCTCTCCCGTCTTGTTCGTCGTCCAATTCGGATACGACAAACACTCCACCACCCAAAGTCGTCCGCGCGCATCCGTCGTCATCGCGATCGGCTGCACCACTCCCGGCTCCCCGGCAAACATCGAAACGTTGAAACCCTCCGGCACCGTGATCGACTCCAGCGCCTTCTCCACCGGCACTGCCGTCGGCGCATCCGCGGCGAATGCAGAACTACTCAACCCAACAAAAGCAACCGCGCGCGCAACACGCTGAACCAAGTGAAACATCGCCCCGTTTCTATCCTGATTCCAAAACCTTGCCAACCCACGTTTGGAAATCGGAATCGAACCTCACTCCTCTCCGTTGCTTTTTAACTTTGTAACACCGGCGGCGCATCCTCCGAAAAGCTTTCCCCTCGCTTTCGCCACGGCATCACGCGCATATAAGTCGCACAACGCCAGAACCACTCGAGCGGCCCATTTTCGAATCTCTTCAGCCACCATTCACTCCACAACACCTGCAGGACCCAAACCGCCACGACCACCAACACCTGCTGCCATCTTTCCAAATGCCCGAACAGACCAAAACCTTGCCCGTAGAAAAGCATCGTACAGATCAGCGTTTGCATAATATAATTTGTAAACGCCATCCGGCCCACCGCGCTCATCTTTCGCTCGAACGCAGAGAACCTCCCACTCTGGTGAATCAACATCACAATGCCGATATAGGCGGCCGCGATGAAAAGGCTGGAAAAATAATTAAACAGCATTCCTGGAATCATCACCCGCACATCCCAGTCCAGCGCATTCATGTAATACATCCCGCACGCCTCAATCGGCAGCCCAACTAAAAGGCCGAACACCAGCATCCTTTTATAAAAGCCTGCGGTCCGATACGCCCCAAGCACCTTCCACTTGAACAGGGCCATTCCAATCAACATCAACCCGCTCACCCGCCAGAAGAATAACATCAAGAACGTCTGCGTCTGAAAACTAAAGGTAGTCGGCACCCGATGCTCGAACTGCCGCATATATCCTTCGCGGTAAATATCGAGCTGCCACTGCGTCCGGTCCGGCGTTGGGTTCCATAAACTCTCCACCTCTGCCATCACCTCGTGCGGCCAATAATCGAAGGTTAATTGCAACACTCCGAAAATCGCCGCGCCCACCAACACGAACGCTACGCCAATCCCAAACAGAATCGCCGGCCGCCACTTCCGCACCAGATACACCACCAACCCGCACACCGCATAAATCGTCAGAATATCTCCATACCAGAGCAAATACGCATGGGCCAGCCCCACGCCCAACAGTACCACCATTCGCCGGTAATGCGCTGCGGACGGCCTTCGCCCATTCGCCACCGCCTTCTCCGCCATCAACACCAACCCCGCCCCGAATAGCAGCGAGAACAGGGTCATGAACTTTTGGTCCGCGAACAAGCGCCCGAGCGCCCAAACCACCGCATTCAACCCAGTGAAATCGCCATACGAACCGGGATTCATGTAAGCGCTCTCGACCATCGAGAACGACTGGATATTCATCAGCAGAATTCCGAGGACTGCCACTCCCCGCAGCACATCAATTGCCCCAATCCGTTTGCTCCCGAACTCACTCATCACTTGTTCTTCTAAAGAGCTTTCGAACGCGGTGACCGCCAGGTGATACCGCGTCGCTCTGCGATGATATGAAGTGGTTCGCGCCAGTTACGAGCACCGGGCCGGGTTACGGCCGCGAATCCTCTTCCTGCTTCGCACTCTTCACTCGTGATACCCGCGCCACATCCAAACCAGGGAATCTGCCAGGGTGTGCTCAAACACGCGCCCATCACAATGCTTGCTCTCTTTGCTGAAGACGTAGCGGTAATGATAACCCTTTTCCTTCAGCGCGGCCGCCGTCCGTTCGTTCGCCATCACCCAGTTGTGGTACGTCTCCTCCGGATCCTTGGCACGTAAATCGTTTTCCGCGACGTGCGTGAAGATGCGTAGCGGCTTGCGTTCGCTGTTTTGGATCAACTTCATGCTGGAGTGATATTCCCAGGCACCCAGCGGATACTGCGCCTCTTCTGGAGCGTCATCGTCCTGCTGATCTACAAACGTCCCTGAATAAGTAATCAGCCGCCGAAACAGATCGGGCCGGAACCAACCCATGCTCAACGCCGCCGCGCCGCCCGAACTGCAGCCCATCACCGCTTTGCCCCAGGGATTCTCCGTAAATGCAATGCTCGGATATGCCGCTTTGATCTCCGGATGATTCAATACCGCAGGCAAAACCTCATCATTGATGAACCGCGCCAAGCGATCGGACATCGTGTCGTATTCCAACCCGCGCTGCGAATTCTTCGCATCGGCACCGCCGTTCTGCACCGCGATCGCGATGAACGCCGGCAACTTGCGGTTCGGGTCTTTCGAAATCGTCAAATTATCCAACGCCCGGCTCACTAACTGCAACTGTCCTGGCCCGTCATGAATGATCAAGATCGGCGCCTTCGTGCCGTCCTTGTAAGCCGCCGGCACATAAACATTAATCTTCCGCTCCTTGCGAATCGGCTTCCTCACCGGATCCAGCGTCTTGTCATCCCCTCGGAAAATCTTCGAATCCGCCAGCGCCATCGTAAACTCGAAGGACTTCCCTTTTGGGTTTCCCTTGTCCGTCATGTCCGGATCAATGCGATACTCCGGCCCCACCACGTGATTACCATCACCTTCGGTGCCGGGGTTCTCCGTGTAGGAAGAAAGGCGCGACGAACTGGTCGCGCAACCAACGAGCAACAAAGCCGCCACAGCGGAACGAAACGGTGCTTGCATCCGTTTGGCGTAATCTCGAACGGCCAGTTGAATCAAGAAAATTGCGATAGGGTGGCAATCGGCTTCCGAACCAACCCCTATTGGAAAAGCTGTGGTGCGAACTCATTGAGGTATTCGCGCCAGACGATCCAGGTGTGACCGCCTTCGGTTTCTTTGTAGGTGACGTTGAAGTTGTGCTTCTTGAACATTTCCACAGTCGCGCGCGACGTCTCGAGGAGGAAATCATCTTTCCCGGTCGCGAACCAAAACAGCTTTAAACCTTCCTTGAGTTTAGCGTCGTCCAGAATTGCTTTATGCCGTTCTTCGAAGGTTGGACCTTCCACGGGACGTCCGTCGCGTCCGCGCCCGGTGATGCCAAATACACCGGAGCTATAGACGCCCAGGTAAGCGAACTTTTCCAGATTCGGAACGCCAATATTCAAGGTTTGGCCGCCACCCATCGAGAGGCCGGCCAAGGCGCGATTCTGACGATCGGTATGCACGCGGTAGTTCTTCTCGATGTGCGGAACAACGTCCTTGAGAAAATCTTCGTTGAACTCGTCCACCGGTGGGCGCGCTCCGCCCATCCGGAAGGGACCGGTGTGGCCCGCGGGCATCACCATAAGCATCGGTTTGGCGTTCTTGGCCGCGATTAGGCTATCCAGGATGACGCCGGCGCGACCCACGGTGGTCCAGGAATCGTCCGAATCCGACGCCCCGTGCAGCAGATAGAAGACGGGAAACTTGCCCGCGCCGGATTCATAGCCGGGCGGAGTATAAACGTGCATCCGGCGGAAACGTTTCAAGGAAGAGGAGTAGTAAGTCACTTCTGAAACCGCGCCATGCGGCACCTGCTGCGTGTCCATGAATTCCGCGCCAGGAACGCCCACGAGGCTCCAGGTGTTGTTGTTCGATTCGCTCGTCGCAGGATTCCTTGGGTCAATCACTGCAAGGCCATCTACACTGAAGTTGTAGCGGTAGTAACCGGGTTTCACGTTTTCCATTGTTACTTCCCAAACCTCATTCGTCCCGATGGTCACTTTCTTCATCTCTTTCCCCTGCCCCACGCCGGGCATGTCGCCGCCGCTCAGCTTCACCGATTCGGCTTTAGGCGCAACGATGCGGAACGTCACGTTTCCGTCCTTCACTTCGGGCGAGATGATGCGCGGTTGTTGCTCACCGCGGCCTTGCGCAAAGACGGCGGAAGTAGTTGTTGCGAGTGCGATGGCGATTAGCCCCAGGAGAAATTGTTTACTCATAGTGCGGGTTCGTTGGCTCCAGGTTTGGGTGGAGACGTTTGTTAAGACACGAGCACCGGCGCAATGGTTACTTCCCACTTTCCCTATCCGCTTGATTCAAATCGAAGACTCGGGAAGCGTTCCGGGCGTGGGAGCGTTTAAGGATCACTTCTCAACCGTCGCCGGAAATTATGCGGAGTTTCGGCCGGATTATCCGCGTGAGTTGTTCCAATGGATCGCGCAACAGGTTTCGCGGCGCGAGCGCGTGTGGGATTGCGCCACCGGGAACGGCCAGGCCGCGGTCCTGTTAAAGGAATTCTTTGATGAAGTCGTCGCCACGGACGCAAGCGCCGGGCAAATCGGAAGCGCGCGGCAGTTGGACGGAGTGCGGTATACCGTCGGGAGCGCAGAACACAGCGGACTTGCGGATGCGAGTGTGGATTGTGTGAGCGTTGCTCAGGCGGCACATTGGTTCGACCTGCCTAAGTTTTACGCCGAGGCACGCCGGGTCCTGCGCCCGGTCGGTCTTCTGGCGGTTTGGTGTTATGGTAAGTTCCGCTTCGACCTCGATGAATTAGATGCCGCTATTGAACACTTCTATAGCGAAGTTGTAGGACCATACTGGCCGCCAGAGCGAATAATCATCGAGCAGGATTACCGAACGCTGGAGTTTCCATTGCGCGAGATCGCAGCACCGATTTTCCACATGCAGGCGGAGTTCACCTTGGAACGGTTGGCGGGATATTTCCGAACCTGGTCTGCCACGCAGCGGTTCGTCAAGGCGCAGGAATTCGATCCGGTGATTGAACTAGAAGAGAAGTTGCGCAACTGCTGGCCCGCGGATCGGAAGTCGCTACGCGCAGTGCATTGGCCGATTCACGTGCGCGCGGGTCGTTTTGAATGAAGCGCGCGATTCACTGGTTCCGCCGCGATCTGCGCGTGCATGACAACACGGCGTTCAGTATTGCTGCGGAAAAAGCCGAGACGATCATTCCGATTTTCGTATTCGAGGAAGCTTTGCGCACGGGACGCGACGTGGGAGCAGCCCGTTTGGCGTTCTTGATCGATTCGGTTCGAGTTTTGGGGGAGAGGTTGTCTGAACTGGGATATCCGCTCGTCGTGCGATTCGGACGATCCGAAGTTGAGCTTCCAAAGCTCGCGAAGGAACTACGCGCGGAAGCGGTTTTCTGCAACAAGCGCTACGAACCTTACGCGCAGCAACGCGATCGCCGCGTCGAAGACGCGCTCAGCGCCATCGGCGTTGGCTTTGAGTCCTTCAAGGATGCAGTGCTGTTCGAAGAACGCGAAATCCTCACAAAGGCCGGCGAGCCTTACACCGTTTTCACGCCGTATTCAAAAGCGTGGCTCGCGAACTTTCGGCTGCCGAAACTCAGGAAGCTCAAGAAGCGCGCTCCGTTCACGATTGAAGTTCGTTCCGAGAAATTTCCGAACGGACCGGAATTCTTTGGTCAGCAACTGAATCATCCAACTCTGGAGGCGGGAGAGGAAGTGGCTGCGGCGAGGCTGGATGAGTTTGTGGGTGGACGTTTGGCGGAGTATTCGACGGGACGCGACGATTGTTCCGTGGATGGCACTTCCAAACTGTCGGCACATCTGCGGGCAGGAACAGTCAGCATACGAGAAATTTGGGGAAAAGTGCTTGCGAGGCGCGAGCAACTCACCGGCAACGCGCGCGCGAGTTGTGATGTTTTCCTAAAGGAATTGATCTGGAGGGAATTCTATTTGCAGATCTTGCATAACTTTCCGCATGTCATGCGCGGCAACTTTCGGCGCGAGTACGATCGCCTGGAATGGAGCAACAACGCGGAGCATCTGCGTCGCTGGCAAGAAGGCGCGACGGGCTATCCCATCGTCGATGCGGCGATGCGTTGTTTGAACGCGACTGGTTGGATGCACAACCGGCTGCGGATGATCACCGCGATGTTCCTGACCAAAGATCTGCTAATTAACTGGCAGGAGGGTGAACGATATTTTATGCAACGCCTGGTGGATGGTGATATGGCCGCAAACAACGGCGGCTGGCAATGGAGCGCCGGCACTGGGACCGATGCCGCTCCATATTTCCGCATCTTCAATCCTGTCACGCAGAGTCGGAAGGTTGATCCGACCGGTGAGTTTATCCGGACTTGGGTGCCGGAACTTCGGGGATTCGACGCCAAATCCGTGCATGAACCATGGGTGGGTAAAAATCCACCGCGAGATTATCCGGACCGCGTAGTTATCCACGAAGATCAGCGTCCAAAAGCGCTCGCGATGTATGAGAAACTCAAGACGCGCCGGAGTCCGCTCGCCGACTAAGCAGCTTAATTCAACGTCTGGAATTCCGATAAGCTATTAAACATGAAGTTCAGCTCAGGAATTGTGCCCGGATCAAAGACGCGCCGCATCATGATCAAGTGCCCAAAGACGGGCGAGGTCGTGAATACCGGCCTGGCGATGGATTCGGAGGCTTTCCACGCTGTTACCTTAGCATACGAGCTGAAATGCAGCGCCTGCAGTGGCATCCACAACTGGACCAACGCTGATGCTTTCCCAGGCGAAGTTCAATAACGAACCAGCCCCAGATTCTCTTTATACCACGCGAAATCCTTTCGCCCCTCGGCGTCAATTGTTACAGTTGGGAAGTTGTAGCGTACTGGCACATTGAGCCGTTTAGTTCGCCACTTCCGAGTTTCCACGTGAGCATCTGCGAACGAAAACGTTGTTGAACTTCCATGAAGCGCCCCTGGAAGGTCCGCCCAAATTCCGGACCCGATACTGATCACAAAAAAACCGTCGTTCACGGAGTCCGGATGTTCATCAATCGTCACCCAGGTTGTCGCTGGCTGCGGAATATCGCCAACCTTCAACCATTGTCGGTACGAACTATCCATCCAACTTCTCCCGCCGGCGGTGGGGCCATTGGACGAATGCTCCGTCCGGCCGATGAGCGCGTTCATCGCCATCGTGCGCGACCGGTATTTCCATCCCCGAGCACGCTGAGCCGGAGAAAGAAAATTGTCAGATGGGCAGCGATAGATCTTAGCGTCGCCAGACGTATATGGATTGAGAGTGCCACCCGCCAATGCTTGGTTCGTGACGCTGACACCTTCAATTCCGTTGGCGGACCACGTCATTATATTGTTCGCCCAATTATCGAAAGTTCCACGAATCAGCGCGTCCATGGTGGATGGAATAATAAAATTGTTCGCGGTTTTACCCTCGTGCTCGTTCGCATAAATCTGCCAAGCCACAACGACTTGCTTGTGATTGCTGACGCAGATCGTGGATGCAGATTTCGATTTAAATCTCGAGGTGAGCGGGAGAGCGATCCCGACCAGAAGAAACAGCACTGCGACGATCGCCAGAAGTTCTATAGGGACGAAACCAGCAGTTCGGCTTGGTCGCGGTCTGCTCATGGTCGGAACAGTTTGAGTTCCCGCCGGAGAATCCGCAATACCCTCCTTTTATGACAATCGTCCTATTTAGGTGCCTCCCGCATCGATTCGGGATCCAGACCTTGGGCTTTGCACCAATCGCCGTAGGCGAAGGGGGAAATTTCGGAGGGTTTGATTTCGCTGCGGCCGCCCCAGAAGACGTTGGTGTAGGAAACCGGGATGCCGAGGGACTGGAGATGCTGATCGATCGCGGCTTTGTGGGCGAGAACCAGATCTTTGTCCGTACCGTGGGCGACGGCCATGACGTTGACGTTACGAAATTCGGGACCGCCTTCGCGCCAGTAAGCGTGGGTGAGGATGTGATGCCGGCCGACTTCGCGACCGGCTTCGATCTCGCGCCCCGCAGGGACGGCCCAGTGGAAGAGCGCGTTGAAGCGAGTGACGCGTTCGCCATCGGCGAGGGGCTTGACGTGCTCAAGGAAGGTGGAGAAGCGGCCGATGACTCGGCGTTTGTTCAGGTCTTCGGCGACTTCGTAAAATGTTTCGAGAGGGATTTGAGCTTCGCGCGCGCGGCCGGACCAAATGTTTTGCACGAGTTCTTCGGGCGTGAATTCGCGTTTGAGCGCCATCAAGACGCGCCATTCAAGTTCGTTGAGTTGAACGACGTTAACGTCCATGACCTCCGCGAGTGTTTCGGTGCGGCTGCCCGGCTCCATTCCGCGCCGGCGCACGTGGCCAACACCGAGGGCAAACAGGCGCTTGGCGGGCATGATGCGATAATGATCCGCGCCGACTTTCGCGCGCAGGTAATCGCAATGCTTCGTCATGGAATAGCCCTGCGGGACTTTGAGCGTGGTCCAGAGCTTGTAACTCGCGCCGGGTGATGCTGGATCGGCCGACCGGATAACGACGTGTCCGGAAAAGGGATCCTGCTGAAACATGTAGTCGAACGCAGCATCGAGTTTGTCGATTGGAACTTGCCACGCGACCAATGCACCGGGGGCGAGATTTGTCGCCATTAAAGTTTGGCGCACGCGACGTATGGTGCCGGCACGAAGCATTGCCTGGATGCGGTCGATCACGATTGGAAGTTCCACGCCGGACTGCGTCGCAATTTGACCGAGGGGATCGCGTTGGAAGCCTTGAATTTTATCTTCTGAGACCGCGAGGATTTGCGCGTTGATCGGATCGGTAAGTGATGACGCTGAACTCGCTTCGGCAGCGCCAGGCAAAGCAGTTGATGACGGAACGCTCATGTAATCGAAAGATGCGACTATAGGTCGTGCTGCTGGAAATGACAAAGGCGCAATTGTGGATAGCCAAAAAACACCAACAATCACCGCGATTTCGCCGACGTCCACACCTGGTCATACAACTTCGTATCGCGCCCAAGATCCTTCAGGAACTCGAGTTTCTTTATGGTTTCATCGCTCGGGTAGATGGCGGGGTTCTTTAACAGCTCGGGATTGATGAGTTTTTTCGCTTCAGAGTTGGGAGTGGTGAATTGAGTGAAGTTCGAGATTTTGGCGCCGACTTCTGGTTCGAGAATGAAGTTGACGAACTTTTCGGCAAGGTCGCGGTGCGGCGCATTGGCGAGGACGACGAGGTTGTCGACCCAGATCTGGCTGCCTTCGCGCGGGATGAAATAGTAAGTTTCCGGATCTTCAGCCATCCCGCGGCCGGCTTCGCCGCTGTAAATAATCGCGGCGCGGGCGCTTTTATCCAGCACCTTGTTTTTTCCGGCGACGCTTCCGGCAAAACCGGCGGAACGCTTTTTCGCGTCCACCAGCAAATCGCGCACTGCTTTCAATTGCGCGGGGTCGGTGGAGTTCAAAGATTGGCCGCGGTATTTGAGGGCCGCGCCGATCAAGTCGCGCATGGAATCAATGAGAACGATCGGACCGGGTTGCTTTTTCGGATCGAACAAGAGCGACCATGATTCGTCGAGAGTTTCGCCCGCTTTTTTACGTGCGTAAATTCCGACGGTGCCCCACTGATAGGCGACGGTGAATTGGTTCTCGGGATCGTAGGGTGGATTGCGGAATTTTGGGTCGAGGTTATTGATGTTTGCGATGTTCGTGAGGCGAAGTGGTGAGAGGAGATTTTGCTTCACCATGGCGGCGACGAGGTAATCTGGGGGAACAACGATATCGTAACTGCCAGCTCCCCCACCCTGCACTTTGGCGAGCATGCTTTCGGCGTCTTCGTAGAGGTCGATGACGAGCTTGCAGTCGAAGCGTTTCTCGAATTCCTGCGCGACTTCAGGCGGAAGATATTCGCTCCAGATGAACAGATTGAGGCGTTGTTCGGCGGCGAGCGCGGAACTTAGCAGCAACAGCAAACTGAAAATCAAGACGACTGAACGCATCACGCCGGGAAAGTAAGCTGAACCGGGCGATGTGCAAAGAAGCACTCGCGAAATGGAAGCGAATTGTATAAAACGATTGTTGTGGCGCGCGGCAACGGGGGCCACGCTGTGCGCGTGCGGATTAGCCCCGAAGCGGCCGGAGGATCGTCACGGGTTGTTTCTTTCCTGATTCTGGCGCTGGTTTAATAGACCGACGGCGATCGTTCCAAGCACCGCGGCGAGAATCAAAATGGTCGATAATGCGTGGACTTCGCCGGTCACTCCACGTTTCACCGAGCTGTAGATGTATATCGGAACCGTCGTTGAGCCGGCGCCGCTGGTGAAGAAGCTGACGACGAAATCGTCGAGGCTCAAGGTAAAGGCGAGTAGTGCGCCGGCGATGATTCCGGGGCGCAACATTGGGAGGGTGACGTGCCAGAGGCGTTGGGTACGGGTGGCGCCGAGGTCGGCGGCGGCTTCTTCCAGGGCGGGATCGGTTCCGCGGAGGCGCGCACGGACGATCATTGCGACAAACGGAATCTGAAAGGTGACGTGGGCGAGGATCATTGTGCCCAGACCCAAGTTGCCGAAGCCGGTCCAACTTCGGAAGAAGGCGTAGAAGCTGAGCAATGCGACGGCCATGACGATGTCGGGAACGGCGATGGGAAATAGCATTGCGCGGGAGACGAGGCGTTTCGCGAAGAAGGGATGGCGCGCGAGACCGTAGCCGAGGAGCGTGCCCAAGGTTGTGGCGATCGCGGCGGAGATGAGGCCGAGGACAATCGTATTCTGAAGCGCGTCGATTACCTGCGGGTTGCTGAAGGCAGAGCGATACCAGTCCAGGGTGAAGCCTTTCCAATTTGTACCGAACCTGGTGGCGTTCACGGAGGAGACGATGACGACCGTGAGCGGCAGGTAGAGGAAAAGGTAGAGCAAGAGCGACAGTGCGACGAGACGGCGGGGCTTCACAGCGGGTCCTCTTTTGCTTTGCGGGAGTAGAGCGCGAGCGCGGCGGCGAGGAATAGAATCGAGACGGTGGCGATGGCGGCACCGAATGGCCAATCGCGGCTGGGGCCGAATTGTTGTTGGAGGAGATTGCCGAGCAGGACAGTTTTGGCGCCGCCGAGCAGGTCGGGGATGACGAATTGGCCGAGCGCGGGGAGGAAGACGAAAATGAGTCCGGCCCAGAGACCCGGTTTGATTTGCGGATAAATGGCGTGGCGGAACACGTTCCAGCCGCTGGCGCCGAGGTCGCGCGCGGCTTCGATTTGCGAATGGTTTAGCTTTTCGACGGAGGCGTAGAGGGGCAAGGCCGCGAATGGGAGGTAATCGCAGACGAGGCAGATCAGCACAGCGGCGAGACTTGGATAGAAAGCTTCGCCTTGGGCGATGAAACCGAGTGTTTGGGCGGCGGAGGTGATCCAACTTTCCGGGCCGAGCAGGACTTGCCAGGCGTAGGTGCGGACGAGGAGGTTCGTCCAGACGGGGATGGAGAGGAGCATCAAGGCGATGGATCGATTTCGTCCGGAGAGTTGGGCGATGAAGAAGACGAGCGGGAGTGCGGCGAGCGCGCAGAGGATCGAGGTGGCTAGAGCGAGGGCGACGGTTCGCAGGAGGATGATTGGGTAGAGCGGTTCGAAGCCGAAGGGTCCGAAGCCGGCGAGTTGTTTGTAGTTATCGAAAGTGAAGGGGCGTTCGACGGAGCCGTATTCGCCGCGGGTGAGGAAGCTGATGACGATGATGCCGACGAAGGGCGCGCCGAGAAGGAGGGCTTCCCAGAGGGCGGCGGGCAGGACGGAGATGAGCCAGGCGCGGTTTTTGGTTGGGTTCGCGTTCGTGCAATGGATGGTATGGGTGCGCGTGGTTCAGTCAACGCATTGAAGACGGAGGGGTGTAATTTGAACTGAGGGGCAGTTCCGTCATCGCGCCGTTGGAGCATTCCACGCAAAAACCCCTCACCCTACCCTCTCCCCTGCTGGGAGAGGGAATTCGCGGGCGCGTCCGGTTTTCGACGGATTGATCTGACCCACAGATACAATCACACCCAAAACGGAGGGCAGCCGACACCGATCTATCCGTGGCAGCACTTTTTGGATTTGCGGCCGGAGCCGCAGGAGCATGGGTGGTTGCGGCCCACTTTGGGAGGCGCGATGTGGGGTTTCGGTTTGGTGGGTTCAGCTTGTGGAGATGGAATGTCGGAGGTGTGCGAAAAAGTAGAATTTTGCGGTACGCGTGAAGTGGAATTTCCCGGGATATGTGGAATTGCGGGGCTTTTTGAGTGGTTTGGAAGTGGAACGGAGGCGGGTTGCGGGGCGTTGCGTGCTTTGATTTTGGCGAGGATGGGAATGACCGCAGGATCAATTTCGCTTAAAGGGGTCTTAAAGTCGGCGGGGGTCAGGCCGCTGTCGGGAATGAGCGCGAGAAGAAATTCGTGGCGCTCGCGGACGCGGAGGACCTCGCGGTCCATGTCGGAAAGGTTGGGCGGGACAGAAGCGAGGTCGGGTTCCGGGTCGTCGGCGCGCACGAAATCGGCATCGGGCGCGTCGGCGCAACGCTGAAGGTGGGATTTGAAGGCGGCGTTGGTGAGTTTGGGATGTTCGGCACGGAATTTGGCATCCGCGAGATAGAGGTGTTCGGTGGTGCGGAGGAAACGGAGGTCCGCGGACATATCGGTGAGCGGCTTGCCGTCGCGGAAGTTCTGGAAGACGCGCGCCTGGATGCTGGCGCGAATGGCGCCGAGGAAGGCGTTGGAATCGAGTTCGTGACGGATGTTGGCGGCGGCGGCGATTTGGGCGAGGACGGCCTGGGAGGGTTCGGGGTTGTATTGGGTATAAAAGCGGCACAGTGCGGAGCGGGAGGTAACGAGGTCGAGGCCGCCTTCGGAGCGCGGTTTGGCGAGGATTTCGACGACGTCGGAGTAGCCGTGGTGCGCGCAGAGGTCGAGGATGTGTTTGCGGTCCGCTTCGGGAAGTTCGGCGAACTGGTTTTTCGGTTTTTGGCTGCAAAGAGTGTTTAACATGCGGACAGAATACGGGAGGGGGTCGGCCATTTACGGTCATACCCCCTAAAAAGAAAGAAAAGCAAATTCACCACGAAGGGCACGAAGAACACGAAGGGAGAAAGGAAAAAGGAATGACCAAAAACCAAATGCCAAATACCAATCCGCGGAAAGAAGGAGGGACGGAGCGGTGGCTGATTTTCGAGTCAGAGCACAAAGTCGCAGATTGGATTAAGATGAAGCATGGAGGTGCAGGTTGGGTGTTCGGGGTGGTTTTATTGGCATTGGAAGGGTGGTTTTTATCCGGGGGAGTTGGCGACGCATCATTGGTTCAAGCATTACGTGAAGCATTTCGGGACGGTGGAGTTGAATGCGCCGTTTTATGGGTGGCCGAAAGTGCAGACGGTGAAGGGGTGGCGGCGGAATGCGCCGGAGGGATTTCGGTATTCGGTGAAGGTGAATGGGACGATCACGCACGAGAAGCGGATGGTGCGGACGAAGAAGTTGGTGCGGGAGTTTTATAAGATCGCGGAGATTCTCGGCCCGCAGATGGGATGTTTTCTTTTTCAATTTCCGCCGAGTTACCGTTACACGCCTGCGCGGCTGAAAAGCATCGTGACGCAGTTGGATCCGGCGCATCGGAACGCGGTGGAGTTTCGGCACAAAAGCTGGTGGCGGGCGGCGGTGTATCGGGCGTTTACGAAACGAGGACTGATATTCTGCAGCACCAGCGGGCCGCGGCTGCCGGATGAGTTGGTGAAGACCAGTGAGGTGGTGTATGTGCGGTTCCACGGCGTGTCGCGTTGGTACCGGCACAATTATTCGAAGGCAGAGTTGAGCGCGTGGGCGGAAAAGATTCGGGCGAGCAGCGCGAAGGAGGTTTGGATTTACTTCAACAATGATCGTGAGGGTTACGCGATTAAGAATGGGAAGGCGCTGCGAAGAATGTTGAAGAAGGAGTGAGAGTCGTCGAACGTCCGATTCCGACTCCCCGCCTGCAATCATCCCGATAGGAATGATCGCGTAAAATCTAGTTTCGCCGGCCTACTTTCCGTCGCTTTTATCTGCTGGCTTTTTGTCCACGGACACCGCCGTCATCCGGTAATGGATGGTGACTTTGTCACCGACCTTAAGCTGACCTTTGATGTTGGTGGCGGCATCCCGCGCGATTTCCCAACGCTCCTCTCCCTTTTGAACGACGATGGTGCGTTCGTTTACTTCGAGCACAGGACCAGTGACCTGATAGGTCTTGGCGATATCCGCTGCCGAGGCGGAGAGCACTGCGGCTTGAACAGCAATTCCGGCGAGAAGACTTTTCCATGCCATCATAAACACCCTTTGTTCTCATAAAGATGCATCGGAATGGCCTTGGTGCAACCCGCGCGGAGTTTAAGATTATTTGGACGGGTTGCTTGTTTCGGTGAAGGGGGCGCTCGAGTGAGCCCTATTCTCGGTGGCGGACGGAAAAAGCCAACGGCATAGATCGCAAACCGAGAAAAAAAGGACTCCTCACGTCGTCCCCTACAATTCAAGCGCCGCGGCAGCGTTGCACCACCGGGCGACAATTTATTCTTCCCCGGTCCGGCGGGTCGTGTCACAGATACGCGCGTGTCGTTGATGCGGAAGACTAAGATTGGGGTATTGGGTTCGGGGAAGGGCTCGAACCTGGATTCGCTGGCGCGGTATTGCGGGCGGGCGGGTTCGTCGATGGAGATTGTGGTGGTGGCGTCGGATGTGGAGAACGCGGGGATCTTGACGCTGGCGAAGAATCACAATTTGAACACGACTTACATCGCGCCGGGGAAATTCCGCACTAAGCTGGATGAGGAGGCGGAGAAGAGTTACATCGCGGCGCTGCAAAATGCGCAGGTGGACCTGGTGGTGCTGGCGGGGTTCATGCGGATCTTGAAGGGGGAATTTCTGCGCGCGTTTCAGGATCGGGTGATCAATATTCATCCGTCGCTGTTGCCGTCGTTCCCCGGTTTGGAAGCGTGGAAACAGGCGCTGGATTACGGCGTGAAGGTGACCGGTTGCACGGTGCATTTTGTGGATCAAGGGATTGATTCCGGCGCGATCATCGCGCAACAGACGGTGCCGGTGCTGGACGACGATACAGCGGCGACGTTGCACGCGCGCATTCAGATGGCGGAATGGGATCTTTACCCGAAAGCAGTGGAAAGCGTGGCGCTGGGGCGAGTGCGGATTGAGGGGCGGCGGTGCTTTGCGAAGAAACGGTAGAAGAACGAAATTTACCGCAGAGGACGCAGAGGGCGCAGAGAAGAATAGAGAGGGTAGGTTAACCTAATTTAATGCGATACGCGGTGGTTTACGAGAAAAGTGAGAATGGTTACGCGTATGTTCCGGACCTGCCGTGTTGCATCGCGGCTGGCAAAATTTATGAGGAAACGGTTCGGCTGATCACCGAAGAAATCGCATTTTATCTGGAAGGTCTGCGCGAGGATGGGCAGCCGATACCGGAACCGACCTCGGTCGCTGATTACGTCGCGGTCGCGGTTTAAGGCCGACTGCCTTCACGGCCTCTACTGAAATTCCGGCAAGTCTTGTCGGGAGGCTGATTCGCTCATTCCAAACTATGTTTCAGTCCGCCGATTGAACACCTCGGCGGCTCTCCCACACGCCCAATCGTGTAAGTCCCGCCGTTCCGACATCGGTAGTGCAGCGGCTCATTGGGCCTTCCGGGATAGACAATGGTCTGAAGGTCAGCCAAAGTTGGCGTGTCGTTCGTCCCCTTACCGTGCACCGAAGCCCACGCTGTTTTCGCTCCATCAATCTGCACCAGTTGACCAATGCACGACGTCGTTCCTAGAAAACTGACCGCCCGCGGAACCGCCCAAACAAGCAGACCGGCGACACACCCACCAACAACAAACCCAATCCTTCTCTTCCTCGACATACGCTCGCTAAACGGAGGAACTCAACATCCTTTGCCGCATTCGCATCCATTGCGAATGATTCCTGAGCTCGTGTTCAGGCGCCGTTGATGTCATCGCTCCAAACGTGTTCGATGAATGACCCACTGGTCAACCAACATCGGTGGAAGAAAAATCCAACCCAGCGCTGTTAGTCGCAGCTTCTGGCGACCGGCGGTGAGGTGTAGAGCTCGGCGCAATAGGCCGGAGCCCACGTATCGCGGTTATCGTTGCCGCCTTGGTTGTGACCGAGGTATTCCCCGCGGAAAGACAAGACAGTGTAAGCTCCGATGTAAACCGTAATGAGCACGGCCCACGCGAATCGGCGAATCCTGCGAGAGGGTGAGGATTTGGGTTCGGTGCAGCGCATCGTCAAAGCTCTCTCTGCCAATCCTGGATCATCTTGTATCCTTGCCCTTCGAGCGGAATGATACCTTGGTTTAGGTGTGATTTCGTGTTTGCGTAGAAGGTAACCCAATCGTGGTGGTCCGCGTAAAAAACGAAGGGCTTCGGAGTTGGGACGCAGATGAAATCCGGTCCGTCTAGAAACGCGGCGACCAGCAACGCCTGCGCTTCCTCAGAAGAGTGCGCGGTGAGGGAAACGTCATGAGCAAGCACGGAACCAGCGGTGCAGAGTTCGCTCATCCTAACCGTATCGAAAACCACTTCGTCGATTGTCACTGTGGCAGCCTCAAGATTGCCGTGTGCCGCAATGATCGTGGAGACAAACCGATCCAAGTCTCCGGGGTCCGGCCGTTGGACAGTCTGCTGGAACCGCCAAGGAGTGCGGCGGAACTTCTTGATGGCGCCGCGAGTGGTGGTAATTGTCATAAAGCTCGTGGCGAGTCGATACGAGGCAATAATCTGGTTTCGCACGGCGCGTCAAGAGCCTGACTCATAAAGCAGCTGGCGTCTTTTTAGCTTCGTGTTGAAGTCTGCTTCCCAGGGAAAATGTCCTTTCATGTCCGGCCAGACACATTGGAGCGCCGGGAACTCCGTACCGCGATAGAACCACTTGGCCCAGCCGAAAAGTTCGCAGTAATGGGAGATAGCAACTTCGCGGAACTCGCAATCAAAGCCCTCAAGGATATCGGCGTACCGTTGTTTCGCGCGGAAGCGTTCACCACTTCGAATCTCGTCGCGCAGGTTGTTGAGGATGACATGCATTAGGTGCAGGTCGAGGCCGACGACCAGAATCTCCGGATGATCAAAGTTGTGGAAGAGCCCAATGGAGTATGCAAATCCGGGTCCGGAATCATCCTCCATGACTTTGATGACGTGGCAACCGCTCTCGGCAACGTCCTTTAGAGCTTTTCGTTCGGCGTCGTCTTTGGGTGTGGGGAGTTCTCGCTTCATGCTATTCAGTGGCGCTTGCGAGTCTGGTGCAGCGAACGGTTAGGCCTCACGGACAGGAAACTGTGATACGACTCTCTCAAGCTCATGAATGGCGGCTCCCAATGGCGACTGATCGAAGTGTAAAGTGAAGTGCAATCGATTGCCGATACCAGGCTGGTCCGCAACATTACCGACAAGTTCAATGTGCCCCTTCCCGTCGCCCGTTAACCGCATGTGCAACTGCTCCTCCAACGTGGTGAACTCAGCCGTGCCGAACAAGGACTGGTGCAACGAACGGAGCTGGGAGAGGAACGCGACTAACTCGGCGGCGAGAAACGAGCCATCAACAGTGCCGCGAAATCCACCAACGGATACTCGCACTTGAACCGTCAACCAATTATCATCGTGATAATCGCCGACGGGCTGTCGTTCGTAGCGCAATACATCAATCTCGATGCGCTCATGCTGTGACTGGCCAAACGAAAAGGTCATGACGTTGTTTACGGCGGAGCTAACGGAATATGCGGAGCACAATTCACGATTAGTCACGGTTGTCATTAATAAACTTCTCGAGTCTGGATCTGTGATGCGTATCTGGGTCGTCGCAGGACCACTTTTCAAAGGTCATGCCTTTCCACGAATACCGATCTCCCAGCTCTTCTCGCTGAAAAGGTTCAGGTCAACGAAATCGACATCGATCTGGTTGGTGACGTCCTCAAGTAAGATCGAAATACACCCTAAGCCGAATACCTTGTTCATGGACGTGGACATCCTAATTGCGAAAGCCTCCATGCGCGCGCGGCTCGAAAATACCGGCAGCCGCTTTTTACCGTCGATTTCCAGGACCCAAGGTTCGAAATCCTCACTATCTAGCTGCTCAGAATCTTTTTGGATCTGTTCCAACAACTGCTCTTGGGTGAAGCTACCTCTGTCGAGAAATCGTTTTGGTCTCTGCGGAACAAACACCGGCCGCTTTTTCAAACATGCGTTGAGCAATGCAAGGTCCTCTTTGTAGGCGACTCGCTCCAGGTCGTCCTTGCCAGTTACCTTCTCAAGAAGTTTGCCGATCATGGTGGAGTGGCGGAATAATGTATGACCGCAGGCCTGCTTCCAAGCCCATTTTCAAGATTTAACTGCGTGACGCCCGGCGGCTTCTCCCGTATATGAAGCACCCTTGTTTTTGCATGCCAGATAAGAAACAGAAACTTCGCTTTGGGTTGCCAAAGGGCAGCTTGCAGGAGGCGACGATCGAGAAGATGGGGAAGGCCGGGTTTAACATCCAGGTCAGCAGCCGTTCGTATGTGCCGTACGTGGATGACGAGGAGCTGGAGATTCGATTGATCCGCGCGCAGGAGATCAGCCGTTACGTGGAGCATGGTTACCTGGATTGCGGGATCACCGGGCTGGATTGGATCACGGAGAACAACTCGAAGGTGCATGAGGTGGGCGAATTTCTGTTCAGCAAAGCGACCCGGCAGCCGGCGCGCTGGGTGCTGGCGGTGCCGGAGGATTCGCCGATTAAATCCGCGAAGGATCTGCAGGGAAAACGGATTGCGACGGAGGTGGTGAACCTGACGAAGGGGTATCTGCGGAAGCATAAAGTGAAGGCGGAGGTGGAGTTTTCGTGGGGGGCGACGGAATTCAAGGCGCATGAGCTGGTGGACGCGATTGTGGAGCTGACGGAGACGGGTTCATCTTTACGCGCAAACCGCTTGCGAATTGTAGATACTCTTCTATCTTCCACGCCCCGCTTGATAGCGAATCGTCAGGCGTGGAAGGACGATTGGAAACGCGGCAAGATCGAGAATCTTGCGCTGCTCCTGAAGGGAGCGCTGGATGCGGAAGCAAAAGTGGGCCTGAAGATGAATATCGAACAGAAGAATCTTCAGAAACTGTTGCAATCCTTGCCCAGCTTGCGTAATCCAACGATTTCCGGCTTGAGCCAGACTGGCTGGGTGGCGGTCGAGACGATCATTGATGAACATGTCGTCCGCGATTTGATCCCGAAGCTGAAAGCCGCAGGTGCGGAAGGAATCATCGAGTATCCTTTAAACAAAGTAGTATACTGAGCAGATTAATAGACCGATATGGGTTCACTGAAAAAGCGCCGTAAAGCGAAGATCAACAAACATAAGCGCCGCAAACAACTGCGCGCGAATCGCCACAAGAAGCGCACCTGGCAGAAGTAATCGCCGGTGGAGCGAGGCTGCGGCCGAGCATCCTCGGTTCGGCCTTCGAAGAAGAGAATTTCGTCAGCGCAACCCAGCCTGTTTTAGCGGGCGGTTGCGCTGCTCTTGTTTACATCTACTACAGGATGGGACGAACATCGGCACGATAGACCGCGAGTTTTTACATGGGCAAAGATGCGATTGAAGACCTGCACGATTGCGCGAAATCGCTGGGTTTAAAGAAATATCAGCGGCACATCTTCCTGTGCGCGGAACCGGAAGAGGCGAAGTGTTGCGATCGGAAGGAGGGCGTTAAATCGTGGAAATTTCTGAAGGAGCGGCTGAAGGAATTAAAGTTGGTGGGGCCGGAACCGCTGATTTACCGGACGAAGGCGGATTGTCTGCGTGTGTGTGTCTGCGGGCCGATCGCGGTGGTTTATCCGGAAGGGACTTGGTACCATTCGTGCACGCCTGAAGTGCTGGAGCGGATTATTCAGGAGCACTTGATAGAGGGGCGGATTGTGAAGGAATATGCGTTTGTGAAGAATCCGAATTTTGGGTCTTAAATCTTCTTCGTCCGCATTCCGACCAAATCCATCAACTTCGCGGTTTCGCGGTAGGCTTCTTCGACCCACTCGACGATTTTTTCGGGTTGGGGGGAGTATTCGAGTTCGATGGAGACGACGCCGTCGATGTTCAGTTCTTTGATGGCTTGGAGGTAGGGCGCGAATTTTACGACTCCCCTGCCCGGCGGGAGGTCGCCGTGGACTTTGCCGTCGCAATCGCTGAGGTGGACGTGGATGGCTTTGTCTTTGAGGCGCGCGACTTCGGCGGGAGTGGTGTCGGAGAGGACGAGGTGGCTGATGTCGATGTTTGCGCGGACGCGCGGGTGCGCGCATTCGTCGACGAAGCGGACCATGGAATCGACGCTGTTGAGCAAGCTGAGACGGAAGGGTTCGAGTTCGAGGGCGATATCGATTCCGCGTTTGTCGGCATAGTCGCCGAGGCGGCGGCAGGTTTCGAGGCCCCATTGCCACTGCGCGGCGGGTGGGATGACTTCCCGTTGCCAGATGTATTCGCCGAGGACGAGGAGGATGTTTTTCGCGCCCCAGGTTTGCGCCAGGTCGATGAATTTTTTGGTGCGTTCGATGTGGAACTCGCGGACGGGGTCGTTGAAGTCGATCAAACCGACTGCGACGACGGGCAGCGAAATGATGGGCAACTGGAGTTGTTGAGCGGTTTTTGCAACGGTGTCGATTTCGTCCTTCGCGATGCCCATCGCTTCGGTGAAGATGTCCACGCAATCGAAGCCGATGCGCGAAATGTGTTTCAAGCCGGTGGCTGTATCCATGCCGACCTGTTGAAAGGCGCTGTTGATGATACCGAGTCGCATGCGACAACGTTGGCGAAAACGAGGGCACATTTGAAGGAAATCTTCCCAGGTGCGGCCACACGCACTCATTCTTCTCGACTCCTGATTTGATTCCGCGAGGGAACCTGTTATATCCCCCGCGTTGAACGTTTCACACTGTTCCCCCGAACGTCGCCGCGCCATATCCGTGGTCGTCCGTAGTCTTTTGATTCTCACCTGCAGTTTCGGCGCGCTCTCGACCGTTACGGCGGAAACGAGCAACAAAGTTATTCGCGCAGGTACTAACGAAGTGGTCCTTCCAGAACCGATTCCCGACCGCATTGAGCCGGTGAATCGCGCGCTTTGGAAATTGAATCAATTCGTGCTGCGCAGCGTTATCCAACCGACGAGCAAGGGGTATCGCGCGGTGGTGCCGGACGATGCACGCCGCGGAATTCGAAACGTCGGGCGGAATCTGTTCTATCCGAGGAATGCGGTGAACAATCTGCTTCAGCAGAATTGGACCGGCGCACGTGACGAGACTTACCGCTTCCTGCTGAACACTACGGCTGGCGTGGGCGGGCTTTTTGATGTCGCCAGCGATTATGGCATTCCCACGGCCGAAGCGGACTTGGGCCAATCGTTCCGTAATTGGGGCTGGCGTCCGCAGATTTACCTGATGCTTCCGATCACGGGGCCGAACAATGAACGCGATGTCACGGGCGGATTGGTCGACCGCTTTCTGCATCCGCTGACGTATGTGAATGCGCCGTATTCGTACGCGAGCCTTGGCATTATTTACAACAATCTCACCGACACGGTGGATGGATACGTGCGCGCGACGAAAAGTGATTACGATCCCTACAACGTGCTGCGGTATGCATTCAGCATCTCAAGGGAGCACGGTCGGGAGCCACTTCCGGAACCGCAGTCCCACGATATCCCGAGCCTGGAAACGTTGCAGTCGGTTTTGTTTCGCGTCCGGGATGTGGAGTTTCCGGAGAGTGGCGACACGCGCGCGATCATCTCGCCGGCGAGCCAGCGAGAATTGCCATTCACTTACTGGATACAAAAACAGGAGGCGCCGCTGGTGTTCATCGCGCCGGGGTTCGGCGCGCACCGCCTCAGCGGCGGGACGCTCGCGCTGGCGGAACTTTTGTTTAAGCGCGGGTTTTCGGTCGTCGCGGTGAGCAATCCTTTCAATCACGAGTTCATGCAGTTCGGCGCTTCTACCGACTTGCCTGGCTATACTCCGGTCGATACTGCGGATTTCCTCTCGGGACTCACCCAGATTGATCACTACATCGACAAAGAGCACCCGAATCGGATTACTTCGCGCGCATTGGTCGGTGTTTCGATGGGCGGCTTTCACACGCTGTATCTCGCCGGAGCGCAAGCAACGAACGAATCTGCGGTCAAGTTTGACCGTTACCTCGCGATCGATCCGCCGGTGCGGCTGAATCACGCAATCACGCGCCTGGATGAACAATTCGCGGCGGTGTTCAACTGGCCATCAGAGGAACGCACCGCGCGCATCGAAACGACCTTCCACAAAGTCGCGGAACTCGTGCCACGCGTGGCCACATTGACCCCGAACTCACCGATTCCTCTCGACGCAAACGAATCGAGATTTCTGGTCGGACTCGCATTTAAACTTTCGCTGCGCGATGTCATCTTCCTCAGCCAGAGCAGGACAAACATGGGCGTTTTGCGCGAGGATCTCAACCCGTGGCGGCGCGACCCGGTGTATCATGAGATTTTGCAATTTTCGTTCCAGGATTATCTCGATAAGTTTGTCATTCCATATTACCAGGCGCGCGGCACTGACCTGACTCGCGAGAATGTGTTCGCGCAAGCAGTCGATCTGCGCCTGCACGAAAATGTCTTTCGCAATAACAGAAACATTCGTGTGATCGCGAACGCGAATGACATTCTATTACACGAATCGGACGCGCAATGGCTCAAGAGCACCTTCAGAAATCGCGCCATGCTTTTCGAACGCGGCGGGCATCTTGGCAATCTGAGCGACTCGCTCGTGCAACAGCAGATCATCCACGCTCTCTCCGATCTGATTCCCCCGTTATAAAAGGCATCGAATTTTCTCATCGCTGAAAATGCTGCGCTTGATAGTATCCGCGGCATGCCAGCGCTAAGTTTTACCGCTGCTGACGGTCAACGCTACGAGTTCCCACTGAACGCCGGAATCACTCGCATTGGGCGAATCGACGGGAATGATATCCTTGTTCCCGACGACTCAGTTGCAGAAGCGCACTGCGAAGTGCAGGTGGAAAACGGCCAGGTTTATGTGCGCGATCTGAATTCGCTCACCGGCACTGCAATCAATGGCTCCCCGGTCAGCGAAGGGCCGCTGCTCCCTGGCGAATCGCTGCGCCTCGGCAATATAGAGTTTTTCCTCCAGGACGGCGCGCTCGCACCCGCAGCTTACACGGAACCACCGCCGGAACCGCAATTGGTCCCAGGCGAAGCCTGTCGTTACCACCCGACCGTGGCCGCAAAATGGCGCTGCACAAAATGCGGTGAATTGAATTGTGATGCTTGTACGGTTGATGGCCGCGGGTTGGGCGTTCCCGGGGTGAAGTTTTGTCGGTCGTGTAAATCTGCCTCTGCGAAGATTGGAGTGCGCCGGCCAGCGGGCGATGGCAAGGGACCCGCTGGTAAGTCGTTTGCGGGAGTCATGACGGCGGCATGGGCTTACCCGTTTAAAGGAAATGGGCCGGTGATTCTGATCGCTGGGGCGATCTTTTTCGCCATCGCGGGATTCGCGCAGCGGTTCATGTTTTTACTCGGCGGAATGGTTTACGTATTCACCACCGGCTACTACATGGCTTATTCGCAGCAAGTGGTTCAGACGTCCGCACAAGACGAAGACCAGCCACCTTCCTGGCCGGACGTTTCCGAATTCATCAGTGATATCATCGTGCCATTTTTCCAATCCCTCGCGCTTCAGGTGCTTTACCTGGGGCCGGTTTTATACTGCGTATTCCACGCAGCTTTGGGACGCAAAGAGTATATCCTCTTTGCGATTGTCTTCGGGGCGATCGCGGTTTTTATGATGCCGATGGGGTGGCTCGCAGTCTCAATGCACGAGTCGGTCGTTGGAATCAGCCCGCATGTCATCGTCCCGTCGATTTTGAGAATCCCCGGCCACTACCTGATCTTCTTTTTCCAACTGATGGTTC
>DASVNK010000008.1:0-10309 GCA_036383895.1 Verrucomicrobiia bacterium
CAAACTCGATCCGAAGAGGGCGGTCACGCTTCGTGATAGCGGGCATGAACACCTGACGCTTTAACCGAAAAATTGTTCAAATCCCCCACAATATAACTTCACCCAAAGGTGAAACCTTCAGCGGCTAGCTAAGGATGGGGGATCTGTCGATTTTACCGAATACCACTCCCCGCCGTATGAGTCTAAAGTAGCATAGGCAGAATGCCGCAGGGTGCTTAACAGTCGTTCAATTAAAGTTATGGAACAAGTTCGACATTCTTCTTGGCAGTTCGCGGGCCGTGGGCTTTTACCGCTTGGCGTTGCGTTGATTGCCTCCGCCACTCTCCAGGCCCAGACCGCCTCCGGGACAAACGCGCCGCCGCGACCGGCTCCAACCTGGCCTTACCAGGTTCCGTTTGGCTCCTCTAAAACACCGGCCACGGTGACTCCTGGCGGCACCTTCAGCCGGCCTCAATCCACCTTTCAAACCTCACCCGGCTCCTTCGCCCGGCCCAGCTCAACCTTTTCGCATCCCGCGTCTCCATACACTCCTTTGCCCCCATTGCGACCGTCCCAAATCGAGGAACCTGGGTTCCATTCGCGGCCACACCACAGATTTTACCCGAACGTTGTCGTCGTGCAGGGTCCGGCGGTCTATGAGCCCTATTATGTTCCGGCAGAACAACCGAGTACCCAATTGCCGCAGCAGCCCTACGAGCAGGCCGCCCAACCATCAGAAACTCCTGTGGTTGAAGCACCTGTAGTCATTGACCTGCCTCCCGGAGCCATTATCCGCCGACCGGCTGCACCAGCGCCCGCGCCCGCTGCGGGAGCACCCCCGCAGTCGGCCTCGGCCGGCGCCACAAATGCGCCCGTTCAGGTTCGGAAGGAATAAGCATTCCTAAAGTTTCATTCAAGGCACCCCCCTTTCCTGCCGATTTATAGGTAGGAAGCTGTGAACATGAACGTTTGCATCATTATCTTGGGGGCGCTTTGCGCAAGCGGGGTGCTCGAAACAGTTCACGCTGGGGAAACCAACTCTCCAGCCAAAACAAAACTAATTGCCCTGAACTCGGCCCCAAAGACGAAGAATGGTGGCTCGCTCGCGTTCCTGAACACGAAAATCAGCTTCGTGGCCGGCGGCAAAGATAAGTCGCTCAACCGCCACTTCACTCCCTTCTCCGGACCTCCCGGGCCAACGCTGCCCTACGGCGCCAGCATCAATCCCGTTCGTGCTGCCAAAGGCGAATTGACGGTCCTCCGCTACGCTGGCGAATCCGCTCCCTACATTTACGATTTCCCGCCCGGCGCGAAGCTCCAGCAGATCGTCGCTGTTCAGCAATAGGTCGGATCTACTCCCCGGCACGATCGACTTTCCTCTGCTATCTTCCCTCAGGAGGATAGCGTGAGAACCGAGTCCGATATTGCAATCACGATCGGCGACTTAACTCTTCGTGGCGATTTAAACGTTCCCAGGACCGCCATTGGAATCGTTCTCTTCGCACACGGCAGCGGCAGCGGCCGCAAAAGTTCACGCAATCGATTCGTCGCCTCAATTCTTCAGGAAAACAATATCGCCACTCTCCTCTTTGATCTCCTCACCGAACAGGAAGAATTGTTTGATGCCCGCACCGCGCATTTGCGTTTTGATATACCACTCCTCGCCCATCGCCTCATTCGCGTAACAGAATGGCTCCGCAATTCCGCTGATCTCCACCTGCCCATCGGTTATTTCGGCGCAAGCACCGGCGCAGCCGCTGCCCTCATCGCGGCCGCACATTTCGGTGACTCCACCTCAGCTGTCGTCTCTCGCGGCGGACGTCCCGATCTCGCCGATCGTTACCTCGAAAAAGTTTCCGCCCCGACCCTGCTCCTCATCGGCAGTCACGACCTCCCTGTCATCGACCTGAACCAAAAAGCCTTCGACCTCCTTCACTGCGAGAAGAAGCTCGAAATCATCCAGGGCGCATCCCATCTCTTCGAAGAGCCCGGCACCTTGCAACAAGTCGCCCAACGCGCCTCCGCCTGGTTCGCGCAACACTTTGCAACTCCTGCCACTTCCAAAAATCGTTAGCCAAAATTCCGCGCACATTGCGCTCCCTCGCACCGCTTGCTAAAGTCCGCTTCGGGGTTGCTGACAGCAGGGCGAATGGAGGATCGAGAACAGTATCTAAAATCGAATCGGCGCTATCTCTTGCCCCTTTTTGTGCTGATTTGTGGTTTGTCGGCAACCGCTTTAGCCACCTATCTGGTCAACGAAAACCTGCGCTACCGCGAGCGCCAACAGTTGCAGGACGTCCGTTACCAGGTCGAACGCGCGATTTATTCCCGCATCGAAGCCTACATCGGCCTCCTCCGCGGCGGCGCTGGCCTCTTTGCCGCAAATCAAACCGTCACCCTCCAGCAATTCCGCCAATTCGTTCAGCGCCTTGAAATCCAAAAGCGTTACCCTGGCCTCCAGGGTTTCGGCTACTCCATCCATTTACGCCCGCAGGACCTTGCGCCTTTGGAAAGCTCCATGCGCCGGCAGGGCCTTACCGATTTCACCGTCTGGCCGTCCGGCGATTCCAACGAACTCCATTCCATTGTCTTTCTCGAACCACCCGACGCACGAAACAAGCGCGCCATCGGCTACAACATGTTCACCGAACCCACCCGCCGCCGTGCCATGATCGCCGCGTGCGATCTCGGTGAACCACGCCTCAGTGGCCGGGTCGAACTCGTCCAGGAAAGTCTCGGCGAAGACTTCCAACCGGGATTCCTGATGTATCTCCCGCTCTATTTAGGCGGAGACGCTCCCGAGGATGTCCACGCCCGCCGCGCCCGCTTGCAAGGCTTCGTTTACAGTCCATTCCGCGCGGGCGATCTCTTCAGCAGCGTGGCCGCCCAACTGCAACTGCGTGGTCAAGCGTTCGCCGTCTGGGACGGCAATTACGTCGTCGATAAATCGCTCCTCTTTCGCAGCAGCCCCGCGTTCGACCAAAAGAATGTTCGTGATTTCTCCCGCATGCAGGTCTACGGCAACACCTGGACACTCGCCGTCGCGCGCATACCTGGCGGCCAGGCGCCGGTCAGCACAAAAACGCTCTGGATCATTCCACTGCTCGGCGTCATCGCCAGTCTCCTGCTCTGTTACTTCACCTATGCGGAAATTGGTCAGGCTCTCCGTCGCAAAGAGTCGGAACGCCAACTCCGCGAAACAGAAGAAACCTTCGCCCTCCTCGTCCGCCTCGCCGAGGAATACGCCATCATCATCATGGGACCCGATGGCCGCATCACCGATTGGAATCCCGGCGCCCAACGCATCTTCGGCTATGTGGATGAAGAAGTGGTCGGTCGCGAGTCCGCCATTTTCTTTACTCCCGAAGACCAGGCCGCGGAAATCCCCGAAGCGCGCATTCGCAAGGCCGAGGCCGACGGCCAGGTGTCCGACGAAGGATGGCGCGTGCGCAAAGATGGTTCGCGTCTCTGGATGAGCGGCTCGGTGGTCTGCTTGCGCACCCACGACGGCCGCGTGCGCGGCTTCGCCAAAATCCTGCGCGACATCACCGAACGCAAGCAAACCGAAGAATCCATCAAGGAACTCAATCTGGAACTCGAAGAGCGCGTCCTCCGCCGCACCGCCGCGCTTCAGGAGAGCAAAGAGCAAATGGAAGCCTTCAGCTACACCGTTGCGCACGATCTCCGCGCCCCGCTCCGCGCCATGCAAGGCTTCGCCCACGCGCTGCAGGAAGATTACCGCGAACGCCTCGATGAAAGCGCCTTCGAATATCTCACCCGCATCATGCGTTCCGCCGAACGCATGGACGCCCTCATCCAGGATCTCCTCGAATACAGCCGCCTCAGCGGTTCGGAGTTAACCTTCCAGTCAATTCCTATCGCCGAAGTCGTCCAGAGCGCGATGCAACGTCTAGAAGGCGAAATCGCGCGCGCCGGCGCCCAAATCGAGTTGCACCTCGAACCCGCTCACGCCAAAGCCCATCGAGCCACCCTCGAAAACGCCATCGCCAATCTCATCATCAACGCGGTGAAATTCGCCCGCCCCGGCACGACTCCAAAAATCATCATCCGTGCCATGGAGCAAAATGGCTCCGTTCAAATCTGCGTTCAGGATAACGGCATCGGCATCGCCCCGGAACATCACGGCCGCATCTTCCGCGTCTTCGAACGTCTCCATGCCGAAGACGGCGTGCCCGGCACCGGCATCGGCCTCGCCATCGTCAAGAAAGGCGTCGAGCGCATGGGCGGTAAAGTTGGCGTCGAATCCGAACCCAACCGCGGCAGCCTCTTCTGGATCGAACTCCCAAAAGCCGATCCCGCCGGATAATTACAATTTTAGGAACCGATACGCCGTCGTGCTCCGAAACGCCTCCCCCGGCCTCAACACCGTCGATGGAAATTTCGGATGGTTCGGCGAATCCGGAAAATGCTGCGTCTCCAAACAGAACGCGCTGTGCTGATGGTAAGTCACGCCGCCCACACCCTTCAGCTTCCCATCCAAAAAATTCCCGGTATAAAGCTGCATCCCCGGCTCCGTCGTCAGCACTTCCATCCGCCGCCACGTCGTCGCCTCACTCACCCAGCAAACCGTCTCCAGCCCTGAACCACTTCGCTTCAGCACAAAATTGTGATCATAACCCCGCGGCGTATTCGTCAGCCGATCAAACCGGGACCCAATTTTCGCCGCCGCCTGAAAATCAAAAGCCGTCCCCGCCACCGGTGCCAATTCTCCCGTCGGAATCAATTCCGAATTCACCGGCGTATAACGATCCGCCGCAATCCGAATCTCGTGATTCAAAATATCTCCGCCGCCCGCCAAATTAAAGTAACTGTGGTTCGTCAGATTCACGATCGTCGCCTTATCCGTCGTGGCGCTGTAATCAATCTGTATCGTGTCCTCCTCCGTCAGCGTATAAATCACCGTCACATCCAGATTGCCGGGATACCCCTCCTCACCATCCTTGCTCAAATAACGAAACCGCACCGCATTCTTCTCCGGCAACGCCTCGGACTTCCACCACCGCTTATCAAATCCCTTCACCCCCCCATGCAACGAGTTCGGCCCATTATTAATCGGCAACTGATACGAATTCCCATCCAGCGTGAACTTCCCCTTCGCGATCCGATTCGCGTAACGCCCCGTCGTCGCCCCGAAAAACGGATGCCCCCCCAGGTACTGCTCCAGATTATCAAACCCCGCGACCACATTGCCCATCTTCCCGTTCCGATCCGGCACCTGCAGCTCCGTTAAAATCGCCCCATACTCGATCAACTTCGCCACCAAACCATTCCTGTTCGTCAGCGTGTAACGCTTCACCGCGCCACCGTCCGGCAACGTCCCGAAATTCTCCTCTTGAATCTTGCTCATGCGTCTTGCGCAGCGGATTTGAACACTCCCTCATCCCCGTGGCAAGGCGCGGAAATGCAATTTGAAAAACCGCCTGACGAAAAGATCTCCACCCTAATCACCCAACACAGTCAAAGCTGCTATCACTGCTCAACAGGAATCTTATAAAGCAGTACCCAAGGACTTGCCGATGCGCCGACGTTAATAGTGCTCCGTTTCCGCCAATCCACATGACCATCTTCAAATAGAAAATTCCCACCCTCCGGCTCACCCTTGCCATTTCGGTGACTCGCGAACGGCACGCGCTTACCGCCCGAATCAAACCACGTCGTAATCCGCACCGTATTCGATCCATTCCCCGGCGACCCCTGCCCCTGTAACATATCGATCAGGATCGGCGCCTGCGAATACGTCCCATTCATCTTCTTCTTGTCCAACCACGGATTCGTCCCCCACAGGTTCCACGGGCCAAAATTGTTCGTATTCCGATGCGGCAAATAAAAATATCCCGTTAAAATCGGACCAGTCTCCGGGCCCGCGCTATTCCACCGATCCTGGTCCACAAACCGATGCCACTTCTGCGTCGGACAAAACACCAGATGCGTCTTCTCCTTCTCTTCCTTCGTTTTCTTCGATGCGATAAGGTAATCCGCCCAGAACTTCACCACGTTCGTGCTGCACCAACTGAAATCCTGTCCCCGCGTATTATCCGGAAAATAATTATCGTGATCCCCCGCATACATATTCACCGCCACGCCCCACTGCTTGCAATTACTCGTGCACAGCGTCTTCTCCGCCTTCTGCTTCGCCTTCGCCAATGCCGGCAACAACATCCCCGCCAGGATCGCAATGATCGCAATCACCACCAGCAATTCAATCAACGTAAACGCCGCCACACCGGAACGAGGCTTCTTCATAAAGTTTTCGGGCTTAAACCCGTTGTAACACCACGCGCGACTCATAGTCAATGCGGCCTTTCCGCGCCTGCGATGAAACGCCGTGTTCAAAGTGGGGGCAGAACCAGCGCAGTGTGTCGTCCGTTCAAAAGCCTCGCAAACTCGCCCATCGGCAGGCTTCCCTCTCCCAGCAGGGGAGAGGGTAGGGTGAGGGGTTTTCGGCCTTTCAACACGGGAGCGCAAGCTGGAACTGCATCTTGCATCCATCACACCCCAACTCCGGCCTTTCCGCTTGAACATGTCTTCTCCCACTCCCAAACTGCACCGTTAGCAATGGTTAAGTTAAAAGGAGTTTTCTGTGCCCACTGGACCCCCGTCGATCCCGACGGCGAAGTCCTCTGGGAAGACTTCGAGCGCCACGTCGACTTCCTCGTCGCCGCCGGCCTGCACGGCTTCATGGCCCTCGGCAGCACCGCCGAATTCCCGCACCTCTCCATCAACCAGCGCAAACAAATCCTCAAGCGCCTCCTCCGCCGCAAACTCCCCACCATCGCCAACGTCAGCCACGTCTCCCACCGCACCGTCATCGCCCTCGCCGAACACGCCAAAGAATCCGGCGCCCACGCCATCGCCGTCCTCCCCCCCTGGTTCTTCCCCATGGCCCAGCGCGACGTCGCCGAATTCTTCATCACCATCGCCAAACAATCCGCGATGCCCCTCGTCCTCTACAATTTCCCCGAAGTCACCGGCAAAAAACTCGAAATCGAAACCATCCGCCGCACCGCCGATGCCGTCCGCGTCGCCGCCGTCAAACAAAGCGGTGGCGAATTCGATTTCCACCACAAACTCCAGGCCCTCGCCCGCGAAATGAATTTCTCCGTCCTCACCGGCGCCGACACCCGCCTCGAAGAAGCCCTCAAGATCGGCTGCACCGGCACCGTCAGCGGCCTCGCCAACGCCGTCCCCGAAACCATCCTCCACCTCTACAAAAACTACGCCAGCCGTGAACGCCCGCCCGAATCCCGTTTCCTCAGCGAACTCGGCAAACGCATGTCCAAAGTCGAATTCCCACTCAATGTCAAAGCCGCCATCGCCGCCCGCGGCTTCGAAACCGGCGCCCTCAAAAACCCCGCCTCCGCCGAAACCCTCGCCGCCTACGAATCCCTCAAAGCCGACCTCGAAAAAATCTTCTCCACCACCCCCGTCCTCCGCGAAAAACTAACCCTCCAACCCAGCTAACCATGTAGTGCAGACTCCAGTCTGCCCGGGAAGAATCAGCCCAAATTCGCGCAGCCCGCCTTGTAGGGGACGACGTGAGGAGTCCTCTCCCCCTACGAACTCCGGTGTCGTCGTGGACAAAACTTGTCACTGTGGGCAAGGAGAATTTTGGTTCATTGGGGTTCCTCTTTTTTTTAGAAGTTTCATGCCGCCAAGCTATGAACTTCTGCAGGCATTCTAAACTTCAAGGCAGTGTGCGGCCGCCGTGTGTTGTACAAAGGCACCGCCCCTCCCCATCCTCCCCATCCTCCCCATCCTTCCCATACTTCCCATCGTTCCCATCGTTCCCATCGTTCCCATCGTTCCATCAAGGCCCAAAGGGCCGCCCCAAGGTAGCCCAGGGCACCGCCCTGGGACTTCCGCACCCCAAAACTTCAAAGCCCTAAAGGGGCGCCCTAACCTGGCCACGCGACAGAACGAACTCGCGTCATCGTCAGCGCGCCTCAAGCAAAACCTCCTTACGCCCCGCAATTAACCGGAAAACGGTATCCTCTAATTCTTCTTCATGAGCATCGATCCAGGCATCAACACTCGCAGCTTGATCAGGTCCCGCCCACGCGCTGTGCCCAGATCGGTATTGCTCCGCAACCGTCTCCAGACCGAACCGTTCGAGGGCGCGAATAATTCTCTCATACGTTTCCGCTGGAAGATGCTCATAATACTGCCAAACACCCGAGCGCGTTGAACCCATCCACTCAAGCAGGCGATTGAAAAGCCAACACTCCTCAGGCAACTCTCGCTCGTCCGATATCACGCTTATCAGATGATAAATCTTGAGAAGATCTCGCTCCGCAAAAACTCCCTCCACATACGAATTCGCAAAACGCACATCCACACTTCAAAGCGCCATCGGCGCCGCATGTTTATAGAACACGACCGATTAAAATCAATAAGCCCCAGCGGGGCGGCATGTGCATCGTTCGCCCATCGCCCATTGCCCATCGCCCATCAAAACCCCAGCACCTTCCCAATCCCCACCTTCACCAACGAACCCGGTTCATTCGTATATCGCAACACCAACCCAAGCTGCTCATTCGTCCACTGCATAGTACCGTCACGCGCAGAGAACCGAACCAGCCGCGGACTCCCCATCCCGAACTCCACCCTCAAATGTTCCTCATCAATCCAGGTGTAAGAACCGAGAGAGTCTCCGATCCAAACATCCCCGCCCCCGCTGAACGTCATCTGCTCTGCGCCAGCAACACCAACCTCATGCCACCGCCCCACCACAGAATCGCGCGCCATTCGCAGCATCAGCATCATCAGCACCGCGGCGATACAAACAGCACTCACGATCAAAATAATCACCAACTTTTTCCCCTTCATTCCGCCGTTCTGGGAGTGCATTTCAATTTCGTCCCCTGTTAGAGGCGGTGAGTGGTCATCGCACAGCCACAAAATCTGGCGAATACAGCGCTTCAATCTCAACCTGCGCAGCAAAACGCCGCCCTCGAAACTTCTCCCGGATACGCCGCTTCTCAAATCGCCGCAGCTTTTGCAAAAATTCGTGGCGTTCCCGCTGCAACGTGTCAATCGCCTGAATCAGAAACCAACTTTGTGCGTCGGGCTGCTCAGACTCGCTGCGAAAATGACGAATACGCAATCCAACCCCGGTCGGTGGTGGTGTCTTGGTAATCCAGTAAGCCGCGGCGAATCGATCGCGCGTAGCTTGGAACTTTTGCCTGGTCAACCAGCAGTAACTGCCGATGCACGCATGGAATGCAACCACCCGAACGGGAATCGGCAACCGAATGTTCCTCACCCTCCGTGCTTCTGCATGAAATTTCCCATGCGCGTGCGAGTGACCGCAGCGTAGTACGCTTCGAAGTTAGCGCCTAGCACATTTACATCCGCGGCCGACGCGCTTTAATCGCGGAATCATTACGTAATGTCCTCCGCCCTCATCTTCCTCGCCCTGGTCGGCTCCGTAATGTTCGTCGTCGGCCTCGCCCTCATCATCCCCGAACTCGCCATCGATTCCCCGCTCGAACTCCTCATCTCCCTCTTTTCTCGCCGCTGGGAACAGAGCCTCCTCGCCATCATCCACGCCCACATCCTCGCTGGCTGGCCCGAAACCAAACTCGCCGCCGTCCTTTATTTCAGCGGTATGTCCTGTCTCGGGATCGTAATCACCGCCTTCCTCCTAATCACCTATTTGCCAACCTAAAAAAAGCCATTGACGCAGCAATAAGCAACACCTAAACTACTACACATGACATAAGACAACATTATTGTGTCACCGAAACGTTCAGCGTGCCTGAAGCCCGGAGTCCAAGCCACTCCCGCCTCCAGACCTTCTGAATCCGGTGACACTTCGTTGAGGACGGGCTTCGCTGCACCAGCAAGGCGCTCCGTTCTTTTCCGAAGTTTAGCCTTCAGACCTTATCCTTCATCCTTTCCGGGGATAGGTGACACCGCTGTAGCGCGACCGTCTCGGTTGCGAGTTCTGGGACCGTCTCGGTCCCAGTCTAAAGCTTTCCGTCCGCACCCTCGATTCGGACCCCGGGCAACTCCGTCCCTCCCAATCCTTCTCTCAACAGAACGCTCTGTCTTCTCTGTGCCCTCAGTGCCCCTGTCGCGAAGCGACGCGTCGACTATCAGTTCTGGTCTGTGGCGAGTAATCCCGTTCTACATTTTACCACGTAACCCATTGCAATAACGCTTAATAACGTCAAACCTATGAGAAAACCACGCCTCCAACCCAAACTCGCCAGCCTCTCCGAGGCCGATCGCGAACAACTCGCCGACTGGATTCGTCACGGCGAATACGACCCCGTCCTCGCACGCGC
This sequence comes from Verrucomicrobiia bacterium, assembly GCA_036383895.1. GTDB lineage: Bacteria > Verrucomicrobiota > Verrucomicrobiia > Limisphaerales > SXQI01 > DASVNK01. The sequence continues at coordinate 10,290 of DASVNK010000008.1, forward strand.
CAACAAACCGCGCCCCGACG
>DASVNK010000009.1:0-31218 GCA_036383895.1 Verrucomicrobiia bacterium
GGCTGGCGAGCGATCAGTTGTGCAGCAAGTTGCTCAAGGTGGCGCTGCCGGAATGGATCGAACATTACGAGCGACGTTCGGCGCCGCTGCCAGAAGCTTTTAAGGAAAAACTTTTAAAGATCAGCCCCGCGCAAATCGATCGTCTCTTGCGGCCCGCGCGGGTGGCGCATCCGAAGAAGGGACTCTCAGCTACGCGTCCAGGCACCTTGTTGCGCCACGCGGTGCCGACACGTGGCGGTCCGCCCGACACGACCCGGATCGGCTCGGTGGAAGCGGACACGGTGGCGCATTGCGACGATTCGACCGAGGGCGATTATGTTAATTCCCTCACCTTTACTGAGCTTTACAGCGGTTGGACAGAGAACCGTGCGGTTTGGAACAAAAGCGCCGACGCGGTGCTGAAGCAACTAAAGGAACTGGAGAAAGTGGTGCCTTATGCCATGAAAGATTTCCACACCGACAATGGCGGCGAGTTCCTCAACTGGGCGTTGCACCGCCATTTGACCGGACGCGCGCTGAAGCTGCCCTGGACACGCAGCCGCGCTTATCGGAAGAACGACAACGCCCATTGCGAACAGAAGAACTGGACGCACGTACGGCAACTTTTTGGCCACGAACGCTTCGGCCATCCCGAGTTGGTGCCGTTGATGAACGATCTCTATGCCCAGGAATGGAGCCAGTTCACCAATCATTTTAAGCCCACCTTCAAACTGCTCCGCCGGGAGAAGAAAGAAGGGAAGACCAAACGCCTTTATGAAAAGGAGCCGCAGACCCCGTATCAACGCCTGCTGGCCAGCCCGGACATCCCAGAAACCACCAAGGCCACCCTGCGAGCCAAACACGCCGCGCTGGATCCATTCGCGCTCAAGAAAAGCATTGAATTTAAACTGAAGAAATTCTTCACTCTCCTGAGTAACCTGGATTGTGAGGCAACGAAGGCCTAAGACCTTCGCCCGCTGGTAACATTTTGCCGTGAGTCAATACTACTGCTGCTCCTGCACCAACCGCGCCACGAAACCGCCATCCACAGAAAATCGCACGGAAAGTTGATCTCCCCGCGAAACTGCCCGGGTCTCGATCGTCAAATCGTTGGGATTTCGAGTTTCTCGATCCTTCCAGCAATTAAGCGCGTGAACTCGCGAAAACTCAAAATCCAGATCGGTCGCCTCCGTAGCTTTCCTGAATCCCTAAACAGGCAGTTGATCAGGTCGACTCCCACAGCTCCACCGCCGAAATTAATTTCAGGAGCCAATTATGAGAAACTCACAAGACCGTAACCGCGTATCCGGCGAAGCTCACGAAATCGAATATATCCATCGGCAATTCCCGAACCGTTCGCACGAAGAAGTCGAACGAGCCATTCGCGAAGCCAAAGCACAAATGGGCGGCTCCGAGGATCGCACCCGTCTCATGGAAATCCTAAACCTTACATTGAAATAACAAGCGGCACGAAAAGAGAAACGAACCAGCACAAACAAAATACGAACGGTACTACCATGCAAAAACGTCATTCACAGCACGGCCTCTCGAACCGCAACAACCCCACGAAACCGACCCGCGAACAACTCCGCACCAACGCCCCGCGCGTAAATTCCCCGCGCCAATCGTCCCGCCCGATGGAACGCAGCGGCCAGCGCAGATCGCATTAACATAAGCAACGTGCAATTCCACGGAGCAGGGAGGCCCGTGCTTAGGTGAGTGACGGCGGGGATTTGCGTTGCTAGGTTGGTGCGATGTGCGGGCGGTACACGGATACGAAACGCGACAAGCAATTCCTAGTGCGAATGGGGGTTGCGAATGTTGAGCAGGCGGAGATCGATTTTGTGCCGCGTTATAATTTGGCGCCGACGCAGACGGCGAGTGTGGTGATGTGGCGGGAGAATGGGCCGGAGTTGCGGCAGGCGCGCTGGGGCTTGATTCCGTCGTGGGCGAAGGATGAGAAGATTGGGAATAGTTTGATCAATGCGCGCGGGGATACGGTGGCGAGCAAGCCGGCGTTTCGACGTTCGTTCAAGAAGAAGCGGTGCTTGGTGCTGGCGGATGGATTTTTTGAGTGGAAGAAGGTGCCGGGCGGGAAGCAGCCGATCTACATTCGTTTGAGAGGAGGCACGCCGTTTGTGTTCGCGGGGTTGTGGGATTCCTGGAATGAATTGGAGAGTTTCACAATCATCACCACCGAGCCGAACACGGTTTGCGCGAAAGTGCATGATCGGATGCCAGTGATTTTAGAGGAAAAGGATTTTGCGCGGTGGTTGGATCCGAAAGCGGCGGTGGAGGAAGTGAGTTCGCTGATTCGGTCGTTTGCCGATGGTGAGATGGAGGCGTTTCCGGTGAGTCCAATTGTGAACAGTCCGAAGTTGGATGCACCCAGGTGTGTGGAGCGCGTCCAGGTGGTGGAGCAGACGAGTTTCGCGTTCTGAGTTGTTTTGGAGCGGTAAGGAGACGACCGGCCATCCAGTATTTCGTTAGGTGGCTGATTACCTATTGACCGGCGGTTTGGCTGGTAGCTACAATTCGCGAATCCAAAAGGACCCATCGGCCGGGGAGGCGGCCTGTTTACATATGAAGAAGCTAACCATTGCCCTGGCGGCTTTCGTGTCGCCGTACATTCACGCGCAGACTTACGTTGATTTAAGCCAGTCGTTCAATGCGGATGTTTTCCTTGAGACCGGCGGGACCGGATTAGGCGATCCGCTGGATGACGCGGGCCGGCGGATTGATGCGGGAACGCTGCCGACGTCCTTCGCGGATGGAAGCACAGTAACGTCAACAAACGGTCGTGCGACTTTCCGTTTTGCGCCGCTCAAAACGCAATCTGTAGATGCAGTGATGATCGATGGGCAACGCATCGATGTGACCGATGGCCGTTATTCTTCGGTTGACCTCGCGTTGTTGTCGGCGCCGGGCGCGTTCGCGAATCCGTTCTCAATGATCGATTTCATCTACGGTGATGGAAGCACCAACTCGGTGCGGCTGGGGCCGGTGGCGGGTTGGTTCAGCAGTCCCACGGTGTTTGATAACGCTCTGTTTCGGTATTCAGACCAGAGTGCGGTGACAAATCACGTGACGTTTCCGACGAACGGCGACGCGGATGTCGATTATCTCACGCAATCCGCCGGGAACGCGATCAGCGGTGGTTGGCGGTTCGCGGACGGGAACGGATATTTGCTGTATCGGCTCGATACAACCGGGATTGATGCGGCGAAGTTGGGAGTAACGGTTGGGAACAACTTCGTGGTTTCGGTGGCGACGAATTATAACGATCCCGGGATTTCGGTGACGGAAGGTTACACGAAGCTGGCGAGTTCGATGGAGATTTATGGGGTAGAGCATCGCTCGCTCGGGAATTTGAAGGAATACGAGTTCGATGTGACGCCGTACCTGGCGACCGGGACAGGGGAACTTTATGTATTGTTGACGGACGGAAGCACGGGCGATGGCTGGGGACCATTCGTTCAGCGCATTCGGTTGTTTGAAGGCGAAGCATTGAACTTCGAGGAGCGGTTGCGGCCGAGCATCAATACAAATGACGCGACGGTGTATGCGAGTTTCCAGATCGCTTCGGCGGAAGAAACGCCGTACCTGTTCGACAACAGTGGTTCAGGACCAAGCAACCGCGGACATCGATTCGCGGATGCGAACGGATCACTGACGTATCGATTCGATCTGCCGGACAACGTCACGGACGCAAAGATGACGGTGGACATGGAAAACAACTTCGTGGTTTCGATCGCCGGCCCGGCGCAGGGAACCAGTTACGCGAAGTTCACCGCCAATACAGAAACGGAGAATACTTACCTGGTCGAGTCTTTTGGCACCGCGACCCAGCCAAACGCGCGCTTCGCCGATGCGTCCGGGTACATAATCTATGAATTCGATTTGCCAGATACGGTGACCACTGCGTTCGCGCGCGTGCAGGTGGGAAATCAATTCGTTATCTCGGCGGCGGCTGGCGCGGACGGCGAGTATAGCGTGCTGCGCGATTATGTGGCGGAAACGGGAAATGAGATTCGCGACAACTCGAACCTTGATTTCCACACGGTGAACTTGACGAGTTTCCTGGCGAGCAATCCGACGAAGGTGGTGCGGATAAAACTTACCGATGGGCAGCCGGTGGATGGCTGGGGGCCGTATTTGCGGAGCATCGAGATTGTGGACAGCGAGAATTCAGGGGCGCTGAATTACACGGAGGTGCTGAACTCGCAAACGATGTTCGGCGAAGATTTTCATAATGAAGCGAACCGCGGCTATTACACAATCAACCTGAGCAGCGTGCTCACGAACAACAATGCGGGGCGCGAGGTAAACATTCGGTTTACGGATGGGTCGACGAGCGATGGTTGGGGGCCGAGCCTTTACTGGATGTCGGTTTACAGCGGCGAGATCGAAATCCACTCGGACTCGTTGATCTTCCCGAATTTGAAATCGACGCAGGGTGATCCAGCAAGCCGGCCGGTGGGATTGCTCGCGCGGAATTATCCGCTCGATCCGGCGAAGACGCTGACCGCGATTCAATTGCCGGAACATCCGGCCGACCAGACTTCCGAAGTTTATTTGCTCGCGGCGACCTTGAATGGCGGCGGACCGGTGACGGAGCCGCTGTTGACGGTGGCCCGAGTGGACGCGGACACGTTGCGCATTTCGTGGCCGGTGACCGAGGGGTTCCGGCTGCAGTTTACGCCGACGCTTGGCGCCGCAGGTGGAGGGGGAGCGCAGTGGAGCAATTCCAATGCAAGCGTACAGACGAATGGGGAAGTTGCTTCGGTGGAAGTAAATACCACGGGAGAGACTGGTTTTTATCGGTTGATTAAGTAGTCGACCAAAAAATTGACGCGAGCGGACGGAAGGAGACTTTCGTCCGCTTTTTTCTGAGGCTTTCCGGGGCGTAAGGGAAGCTGTAGTCTCCCAGGGATGACCTGGTTGCGACGAATTGTGCGGCTGAATCTTTTTGTTTCGCTAGCCCTGTTACTTCTGTTGTCGGTCCACGGCGCTCAACAGGCCGATGGACGAATAATTTTCGAGGCGGCGGAAGCGAAGCCGGCGGGTTTGGAAGTAGCGGACAACCAGGCGACGGAAATCACGTGGAGAGGGCCGGGCTCGGTATCATGGGATTACAAGCCGACGCGCTGGGGGATGTACGATTTGTACTTGGTGCAAAGCTGCCAGTTTGTGGGCGATCCTGTTCAGTTGCGGGTGGAACTTGGGGAGATGCGCTTGCAGTTGGAGGTGAATAACAATCCCGAGGCCGGTACGTTCCAGACCTCACGTGTGGCGCGGGTTTATCTTCCGAAGTCGGAGCCTTACACGCTCACGGTGAGGTCAACGCATCTGCCCGGGAATGCGGTCCTGAAGTTGCGGAGTGTGATTTTATCGCCTGCTCCGGAAGGGGTGCCGATCGTGCAGGAGGGTGGACGGATCACTTTGGCGGCGAGTAATGCGATTACGCATAGCGTGATGATGCGGTATGAGCCGGCGACGAATAAAAATTGTTTGGGGTATTGGACGAATCCGAATGACGCGGCGGAGTGGAAGTTTCGGGTGACGCGGGCGGGAAGTTATAAGTTGGAGATTTGGCAGGGTTGCGGGAAAGGGCAGGGCGGCAGTGAGGTGTTGGTGGAGGTGGCAGGAAGGACCGGGAAGATCAAGGAGGCACGGTTTGTGGTGGAGGATACGGGGCACTTTCAGAAGTTTATTCCGCGCGATTTGGGTGAAGTGAAGTTCGAGGAGGAAGGGGAGTATTCGCTGTGGGTGCGTCCGCAGAATAAGAAAGCAGCGGCGGTTTTGGATATTCGGCAGATTGTTTTGGCGGCGAAAGATTCGACGGCAATCGATGGGGTTCGTGGATCGACTGAAGGGAGCAGCAGTAAACTGGTTCAGATCGCGACTTTCGACATCGATGCGACGCCGCCGGTGGGGAGTCACATGGCGTATGATCCGGTGACGAATAAGTGGGACTTGGGATTGAGGGCGCGCGGAATTGTTCTGAAGGGCGTTGACGATCCGATTGTGTTGTGCGCGGTGGATTGGATTGGCATTGCGAACGAGGGGCATGATGCGTTTCGCGCCGCGCTTGCGGAAGCGGCTGGCACAAAACCCGAGCGGGTGACGGTGCATGCGCTGCATCAACATGACGCACCTGATTGTGATTTTTCGGCGGAGAAAATTTTGAAGGAAGCTGGGATGGAGGCGCGGCAATTCGAAGGATCGTGGCAGAGGGAAGTGTTGACGAATCTGGCGGCGGCAGTGCGGAGTGCGGTGACGAATTATCGCGCGGTGACTCATGTGGGTTTGGGGAAGGCGGCGGTGGAGAAGGTGGCATCGAATCGGCGGGTGTTCACGGCCGATGGCAAGGTGCGCACGCGTTATACCGCGTGTAAGGATGAGGAATTGCGTTCGGCCGACGAGGGAGTGATCGATCCAGAATTGTCGCTGGTGAGTTTTTGGAATGAGGAGGAGCCGGTGGCGGTGCTGAGTTATTACGCGACGCATCCGCAGAGTTATTATCGGACGGGAATAGCGAATCCCGACTTTCCAGGAGTGGCGCGATTTTTCCGTCAATTGCGCGTACCTGATGCGTTGCTGGTGCATTTCAACGGCGCGGGTGGGAATATCGGCGCGGGGAAATACAACGATGGCGCGCGGACGAATCGGGTGATTTTGGCCGAACGAATGGCGGAGGGAATGCGGGAAGCGTGGGAGGCAACCAAACGGGAACCGATTACGGCGGAGGATTTGGAGTGGGAAGTGGAGGAGGTGGCGCTGGCCCCCGCGAAGCACTTAGCGATGGAGGAATTTGAGGCGGAGTTGGCCGGGAAGCATACGAATCTCACCATTCGGGGACATGCTTCGAAGCTGGCGTGGTTGCGGCGGTGCAAGGAAGGGAAGAAGATTGGGGTGGGTTGTTTGAAGATTGGAAGTGCGAGGATTTTGCACATGCCGGGAGAATTGTTTGTGGAGTATCAAATCGCGGCGAAAAAGATGCGGTCCGATTTGTTCGTGACGATGGCGGCGTATGGGAATTATGCGCCGTGGTATATTGGGACGGCGGTGGCTTATGAGGAGGGCGGGTATGAGACGCAGCCGGAATCGTCGAATGTTGGACCGGACGCGGAAGCGGTGTTGATGGGAGCGATGGAGAAGCTGTTGGGGAAACAGCAACTGAACACAAACGGACCGAACAATGAGGAATGACCAAGAGCCAAATACCAAAAGCCAAGGAATTCCCAAAGACGCAAGCAAGTCGCCTCAAGGAGCCAGTGATGTGAAGGTGAAGGATTTGCAGAAGCTTTCGGCGGAAGAGCAGCTGGCGGCGTACGAGGAAAGCTTGAAGGAAGATGATTGGGGGCACCAGCCGTGTTGAGCAGTGCGGCGGGGCGTTTAGTTTACTTCACCGAATGTCGTTACCGTGGGGAATGGAGCTGCTCTCGGCAGGAGCAGGGGCCATCTTGACCAGGAGCGGGATGCTCATTTCGTGGCGATTATCGATGGCGATATCGATGGCGTATTGGCCGGGTTGATCGAATTTCAATTGCTGGATGTTGATGATGAAATTGCGGACGAGGAAGTTCGCATCGGTCGGGATCATCACGTCGAGGGGCATATCGATACTGGGCATGACCAGTTTGCCGTCTTCATCGACAAAATTCATTTTCACTTTGTGGGAGCCTTCCTCGATGCGGTTGAAGGAGAGGCGCAGGGCGATGGAACATTGCGGGTGGATGGCCGGGAGCTGGCTGGTGATGATGGTGTCGAACGTGCCGAGCAAATTGAGTTTGCCGTTATAGTCCGTGGCTGCGTCGCAAAGCACCGCTATTTGTATGGTCATACCGCGTGAGGAAGTTACGGCGGGGGCAGGGTGACGCAAGGATTCTCTTGGGCAACGGCGTGATAGGCTGAACTTTTAGCGACAAAAATAGGCTTTGCGAACGTCTGAAAGCTGTTCAAATGCATGAAACATTCTGCGGCGGCCGGGGTCTTAGATTCTGAACGCGCGGGAGCGTTAATCTTCGCGATTATGAAAATTTGCCTGGCTGGTTTCCGGAAGTTCGTTGCGATTGCGGCTGCTTGCACCGCGGTGGGGGTGGTTGCGGCACCGAGCGTCGTGATCAACGAGATTCATTATCATCCTTCGAACGACGACGACCGCCTGCAATATATCGAGATCGCGAATGTGGGTGAGGCGGAGGCGGATCTGACGGGGTGGAAGTTACGCGGGGTGAAGTTTGATTTCCCGGCGAAGACGAAGTTGGCGCCGGGCGGTTTTTTGGTCCTGGCGCGCGATCCGGCGGCTTTGCAACGGATGCATGGCACGCAGTTCACTGCGGCGACGTTGACCGGGCGATTGAAGCGCGGCGGGGAGAAATTGGAGTTAGTGAACGCGCAGGGACGGGTGGTGGAGAAGTTGGAGTATACGGATGACGCACCCTGGCCGTTGGGGCCGGATGGATATGCGAGTTCGTTGGAGCGGATTTGCCCGACCGCGTCGGCGGAAGATCCACACAATTGGGCTTCGTCGAAACGAGCATCGCGCAAGGGGAGGGAAGGAACCCCAGGGCGGCCAAATGATAATTGGTCAGAGCACGCGATTGCGCGGGTGGAAGAGGTAAAGTGGGAGAAGCTGGCCGCGGCAAATAAACCGATTTCGGTGAGTGCGGCGATCAAGTCGGTGGATGACGTAAGCAGAGCAATTCTGGTCGCGCATACGTATCGCTCGAATGGGCGGGTGTCGAAAACGAATGAGATCGAGTTGAAGCGAGTTTCGGGCGACGCGCGGAACGGGCGTTATGAAGCGGCGCTTCCGGCCGAAGCTGCAGGGACGTTGATTCGGTTTTCATTCGCGACGAAAACTGCAAAAGGAGCGGAGTGGGTATATCCAAATCTGAATGAGCCGCGCGCCGCATTTTCGTCCTATGTTTTGGCGCCGCCGGTGCGTGCAAAGATTCCGATTGCCACCGTTATTAATCAGGTGCGGCCGCGAAATAATGGCGTGAACAGAATGGCGCCGGCGCGAGATGATCTGCCCGAGGTGGGGACGAGCGCGTTTGTCTATATTCCGTCGGAAGGTGCAATTCAGTTTTTCGACTTCGTGCAGGTGCGGAGCCGTTCCGGCGGATACAAGGTGGGATTCTTGAAGGACCAGCTGCTGGACGGGATGAGCACGATCAATCTGGTTTCCGAGGGAATGCCGCGCTGGGTCTTATCGGAGCATCTTTCGTATGAACTTTTTCGCCGCGCCGGGATGAAGATCCAGAACAGCGGGCATATGCGGGTGGAAGTGGACGGCCGGCAAATGGGACACATGCTGTGGGTGGAGCAGCCGAACAAAACGTTCCTCGCGCGGACGGGCCGCAACAACAACGGGAACTTATATAAGATCCGTTGGTTCGAGCAGGATGTGGTTGCGGCGCACGAGAAGAAAACGAACCCGACGACCGGCCACAACGACATTTCAACGACGGTTCGTGACTTGAATAAATTGAGCGGTGAAGCGCAGTGGCAATATATCCAAAAGAACTTCGATACAACGAACTTCGCGAATTATTACGCTGTGAACATGTGCGTCCAGAATTGGGATGGGTTCTTCAATAACCATTATGTCTATCGCGATACGAAGGAAGGCTCAAAGTGGGAAGTGATTCCATGGGACGAGGATAAGACGTGGGGTGATTACGATGGAGCTTCGCAGAATTACGATTGGTATGAGATGCCACTCACTATGGGAATGAATGGGGAACGGATGCCGCGGAGTGGTTTTAGTTTTGGTGGTGGCGGACCTTTTGGAGGGACGAGTTGGTGGCGGCCAGCCGGTTGGTTTTCCGGGCCGTTGCTTGCGAATCCGCAGTTCAGAAAGGTTTTTCTAACGCGATTGAAGGAGCTTTGTGAGACGACGTTCACGGAAAAAGAGTTTGGGCCAGTGATTGAAGGAATGAAGCAGCGGTTGCGGCCGGAAATGCCGCAAGGCGCGGTGGCTCAGTTCGACGCGGATATGGAGAGTTTCAAGCGGCAGCTCACAAATCGGCGGAAGTTCGTGCTGAAGGAAGTCGCGAAGGAACTAAAATAAACCGCGCGCGGCGACCGCCTTGGTCTCGCGGAAACACCAGAGGTGGTTCTCCGTGCGGATGAATAGCGCGCCGAGAGCCACTGCGGGCGTGGTGTGGCAGAGTTCATTCAGAGCGAATCGGTGGAGGAGGTTGAATTTGTCACTCGCTTCGATCACGACGATTTCGCCGTTGGTGGCGACGGCGTAAAGGCGGCCATCGACCAAAATTGGTGAACCAAAGAAATTTCCGCCGGCGCGTTCCTGATATTTGATGTCGCCGGTTTGCACATCGATACACGTGAGTATCCCGCCATCGCTGAGGAGCCAGGCGAGCCCGTTGCGCGTGACCGGTGTAGGAACGTAGGGAGCAGATTTGCGAATGTTGTAGGCGAGCTTCGGGGTTCCGTCCTTTACATTAATGGCGGTCACGAAACTTCCGCCACCGCCGCTTCCGCAGGAGCCGAGGATAACGTCGCCGGCGATTACCGGCGAACTGACGCTACGCTTGTCGAAGGCTTGATCGAATTCCCAGAGTACTTTTCCATCGGTGGGATTCACTGCGTAAATGCCGTGAGCTTCGCTATTAAAGATGAGCGATTTCCTACCGTCCTTTTCGTAGATGCTGGGCGTCGAATAAGCGACGGAGAGAGTTTTGCGAGGAGTTTGCCAGATCGTCTTTCCATCTTTGGCATTTACCGCGATGAGAAAACTTTTTGCGTGGGCGTTTGCGCGAACGGAGTTGGAGTCGCCCTGTTCGTTGGCGACGATGACCATTCCCTCGTGAATAATCGGCGAGACGCCGCAACCGTGCTGGCTGAGGAAGGGGCCAAAGTCGCGTTCCCATTCGAGTTCGCCCTCGTGGCTCAGTGCGGCGAGGACGTAGCGCCCGGGTTCGTTGAAGAGGACGTAGACGCGCTCGGCATCCACCGCAGGCGTGGAGGAGGCGAAGCTGTTGAACTTGTGGCGCTGGAATGGTGTGAGCGGAAAATCTTTTTTCCAGAGAAGACGGCCGCTGGTGGCATCCAGAGCCAAAACTGAGAAGCCGCCCCGATCGTCCCCGGTGGTGGTAAGGAAGATTTTATTTCCCCAGAGTACCGGCGACGAATGGCCGATGCCGGGCAATTCCATTTTCCACTGCTGATGCGCCGCGGAGATTTTTACAGGGATTCCTTTGCTTTCGCTGATGCCGGTGCCGTTCTGCCCGCGGAAGCGGGTCCATTCCTGCGAAAAGGAAATAGATGCGACGCTCAACAGGCAGGCGGCGAGGCGAAGGTGTTTCATGTGCGAAGCTTAATCGTAAAGCAGGGGTAAAGTGAAGTGCGCTATTTCCCGAGCAGCAGTTTCAAGCCGGCCAGGATGATAAAACCTCCGAATGCCCGCTTCAGGTTTCCCGAGGAAATATGCGTGGTGAGCCAGGCACCAATGTAGCTGCCGCAGATCGCGGTGGGCGCGAGGCTTAGCGCCACTTTCCAATCCACATTCCCCATTGTCATGTGCTTGTAAGTGCCGCTCAGCGCGGTCGGAATAATCACCGCGAGCGACGTGCCGACTGCGAGTTTAATGTCCATTTTCAGGAAGAAGACCATCGCCGGCACCATCACCACGCCGCCGCCAACTCCGAATAGGCCACTGGCGACACCCCCGAAAATTCCAATCAACCCTGCGATCAGATAGAGCATGCCGTATGTTCTTCGGAGAATTGCTTCGATCAAACCAAATCGCGAGCCCCCACGAAAGTGGAACAAAGAATCTCCTGACAATGATTCGTTGCGCTGATAGATAATTCCCCTCTTAGAGGAGTCTATGCGAACTGAATTTAAGAAATGGACGGCGCGGGCATTAACCGCGTCACTGATCATCGGAGCGACGAACGTGACATTCGCCGCTGAAGCGACTGGAGCAGGCAAGCCAATTTCGCTGATGCCGAAGATGGGCGACTTGCACCATCCAGTCTCGACGACAAATGAGATGGCGCAGAGATTTTTCGATCAAGGCCTGACGTTTGTTTTCGGATTTAACCATGACGCAGCGATTCGATCGTTCAAGCGCGCGTTGGAATATGATCCGAATCTGGCGATGGCGCAGTGGGGAATCGGATTGGCGCTTGGGCCGAATATTAATCTGCCAGTGAGCCCTGAGGCTGAGAAAGCGGCTTACGATGCGACGCAGAAGGCAGTGGAGATGAGCAAAAATGCGACCCAGGCGGAGCAGGATTATATCCGCGCGCTCTCAGTACGTTATTCAATCGAGCCGGGTGCGGATCTTGTGGCGCTCGATAAGAAATACAGCGCAGCGATGGGCGAGTTGCACGCGAAATATCCAGACGATCTCGATGCGGCGACGCTCTACGCGGAGTCGATGATGGACCTGAAGCCGTGGCAATATTGGAATGAGGACGGGACGCCGGCGGTGGGAATGGAGAATCTTGTGGCGGTGCTCGAGTCAGTGATGCGGCGTTACCCGGAACACCCGGGGGCGAATCACTACTACATTCACGTGGTGGAAGCATCGAATTTCCCGGAACGCGCGTTGCCTTCAGCGGCGAGGCTCGAGACGTTTGCGCCGGCAGCGGGGCACCTGGTGCATATGCCGTCACATGTTTACCTGCGGGTTGGCGACTACGCCGCGGCCGCGCACCGAAATGAAATCGCGAGCGAAGTGGATCTCGATTACGTGCAGGCCTGCGGCATCGGCGGATTTTATCCCGCGATGTACACGAGCCACAACATGCATTTCGCGGCGGTGGCGCACCTGATGCAAGGCCGATACGCAGCGGCAAACCGTTTTGCGGTACGTTTGTTGAACCATGTGAAACCAATTGCAGAGAACGTTCCAGATTTGGAGACCTTCCTTCCCACAGTCGAGCAAGTGCTGGTGGTATTCGGCAAGTGGGACGAAATTTTGGCGCTTCCGCAACCGGCCGAGAAGTTCAAGCTGCATCGAGGTGTCTGGCATTATGCGCGCGGAATGGCCTATGCGAACCTGAACAAAATTGGAGCTGCGACCGAAGAAGTTGAAAAAGTTGCGGCCCTTCGAACGGTGCTGGAAACAAATGCGTTCGGGCCGTTCAACAAAGCGAATGATATCTTCACGATCGCGGAGAATCATGTGCGGGCGCGGATAGCACTTGCCGCGGGAGATACTGAGAAAGCCGCGGAGTTGCTAAGAGCGGTCGTGCCGGTGGAAGACAAGCTGCGCTACATGGAACCGCCCGATTGGTATATCTACACGCGCGAAGCGCTCGGTGGAGTGCTGCTCACGGCTGGCAAGTTCAGCGAAGCAGAAGCGGTGTTCCGAAAGGACCTCGATAAGAACCGCCGGAAAGGGCGAGCGCTCTACGGGTTGCACGCTGCGCTCGAGAAACAGGGAAATAAGGCGCAGGCGAAGTTCATTGCGCGCGGTTTCGAGAAAGCGTGGGAGAATTCCGATACGCCGCTCGCGCCGGAGAGCATCTGGTGGATCGCGAAAAACTAGAAGTGTTATTCGTGCCGCAGGGCCTCGATCGGATCGAGGTCCGCGGCAGCCGAGGCTGGATAAAGGCCGAAGATAATTCCGATGGCGCCGGAGATGCCGAACGCGACAACGACCGACCAGACGGTCACGATTGTTTTCATGTCGGTGAGGTGAGAGACAACGAAAGGAATCACGACGCCGACGACGACGCCGATCAACCCACCTCCGATTGAAAGAACGATTGTTTCCACGAGGAATTGCGTGGTGATGTCCATCTTGCGGGCGCCGAGCGCGCGGCGAACGCCAATCTCGCGGGTGCGTTCGGTGACCGTCGCCAGCATGATGTTCATGATGCCGATGCCGCCGACGAGCAGGGAAATCGCGGCGATTGAACCGAGCACCACATTGAAAATCCGCTTGGTGCGTTCGGCCTGCCGAAGAAGCTGGAGCGGCACAATCAACTCGTAGTCGTTCTTATTATGGAAACGCGCGAGCAACGTTTTGATTTGCGGATCCGCGCTTTCGACTGCGGCGGTATCGCGCATTTGCAGCGTGACTTGATGTAACTCGACCTTCTCCGTTTCAACGCTCCCGGCGGTGCGCCGAATAAGAACCTCGCCGAAACGCGAGCGCGCGGTCGCAAGCGGGATGTAGACGTTGTTGTCGAGCGGTTCGCCTTCCATCTGGCCGGATTGCGTGCGGTGCTCGGGCAAGTTGAGTTCGCGCACGAGGCCAACGACCCGGTAGTAGAATTCGTCGATCTTAACCGAATGCTGCAACGGGTCCTGGTACGGGAAAAGGCGTTCGGCCAGGCCGGTCGTCAAAAGACAAACATTCTCCTGCTGCGTTTCGTCGTGATACGTGAGGAATCGACCGGCGACCACATCGATCCCGGCCACGGCGGGATAGCTCGGCAGCGTGCCGATAATCTGCGAAGCAACATTGTTTTGATCGAAGCGAACGTTCTCCCGAATGATGCGCATTGGAACGACTTGCTCAACGCCGGGAATAGTCGATTGAAGACGGGCGGCATCATGGTAGGTGAGGCCGTAGTCGAGCGCCGCGCCGCGTCCGCCGCCACCACCCCCTCCGCCGGCTTGCTGCCGTGCATCTTCGGGCGGCTTCAAGCTGCGGATGATAATATTGCGGCTGCCGAGTTTTTTAATTTCCTCCTGAGCGGAGTAAGAAGCGCCTTCGCCGATCGCGAGCATCGCGATGACGCTGCAAACACCGAAGATGATCCCGAGCATCGTGAGAATCGAGCGCAGCTTATGCAGCGCGAGGCTCTTCACGCCGAGGCGAACTGTATTCAGAAGGCCGTAGGGGAGCATCAGGCGGAAAGTGCAGGTTCGAGAGCCCCAGCGGTTGAATTGGCGCGCGTATTGATCACGTCTCGCTCGATTTTCCCATCGCGCATGTGAATGACACGATGCGCGCGGGCAGCGACTTTTTCGTCGTGCGTGACGAGCACGATTGTTTTGCCGCTGGCATTCAGGCGATCGATCATCTCAAGAACATCACGGCCGGTTTTGGAATCGAGGTTCCCGGTCGGTTCGTCCGCGAGAATCATCAGCGGGTCGTTGACCAGTGAACGAGCGATTGCAACGCGCTGTTGTTGGCCGCCGGAAAGTTGCGCCGGGCGGTGTTGTAGACGGCCACCGAGTCCGACGAGTTCGGCGAGTTCCGCGCAACGCGCGTAAGTTTCGCGAAGGTCAGCCCCCTGGTAGATGAGCGGCACCTGGATATTTTCGATGACGGTGAGTTGCGCGATGAGATTGTAGGATTGGAAAATGAAACCGATGCGCTTGCCGCGAACGCGCGAGAGTTCGTCATCGTGCATGCGCGCGACGTCGACATCCCCGAGAAAATAATTTCCGGACGTGGGACGATCAAGGCAACCGAGCAAATTGAGCATGGTCGATTTACCCGAGCCGGACGGGCCCATAAGGGCGACGTACGAACCTTCTTCGATCTCGAGAGAGACGCCATCGAGCGCGCGCACTTCATTCTCGAGCCCGAGCGTGTAAACCTTCTCCAGGTTTTCGAGACGAATGATCGGCTGCTTCGGAGTTGTCGTAGCGCGACTCATGTTATTCGGCAGGAGGAGTTGAGCGATCGCGTTGCGGCGCGGATTCTCCGCCAGAGTCGGGACGTGGTTCGCGGCTTCGGCGCGGACGTTCGCCACCGCCGCTTTCTTCACGACTGCCGCCGCCTTGAAGTCCTTCGCCCGATCCGGTGCCGCGGCGTGACCGTCCAGCGCTGGACTGCCCGCCACCGAATGATTCGCGCATGGCGGCGCGTTCCGTTTCGTCGAGTTCGCCGTCACCGTTTTTATCAAATTGTTTGCGGAGCTCGTCGAAGTTCGGACGTTGGCCGCGCGCGCCGGTTTGCGATCCTGGCGGCCGGGTCTCGCCGTTGGCACCGTTCTCGCCATTCTCTCCACGATTGAACCGCGGGCGTTCTCCGGAATCGCCTGGCCCATCGAGTGGTGGATTCGGCCGATCATTTCCGCCATCCGGCGACAGACGAGGCGCGAGTGCTTTGACCTCATCCACATGATTGGTCAGCGGCATCTCTTCGCCTTCGCCAACGATTGCGCCGCCGAGATCCTTTTGCTGCGCGTCGAATGGAGGCGCGAGGAGAATGCGATCGCCCTCTTTGAGGCCGGAAGTGATTTCGATGAACTTTGTGTTGTAGAGGCCGACTTGAACATCGACCGGGTTCGAATCATCGCCATCCACGACGTAAACCACCGGTTTGCCGCGGCGCGTGGTGACAGCTTGCAGCGGAACTGAAATGACGTTCTGAAGATTCGTGATGATCACTTCCGCGCGAGCCGAAACGCCAGGTTTAACATCAGGCAGTTTGTCCGTGACCATGATTTCCGTCGCGTAAACTTTGAGATTCGGATTTCCCCAGCGACTCGTCGTGTCTGGGAGGAGGCCGACTTTGCTGACGTAACCGCGAAAGCGCTGGTCGGGCATGGAATCGAGCACGATGTAGGCAGGCTGGCCGTGCGAGATCATGTTGATGTGTGACTCATGGATTTTGACGGTGAGTTTCATCTCAGAAATGTCGGGCAATTTGATGAAGGTCTGGCGGTTGCGAACCGTCGCGCCCTCTTCAATGAGCGATTCACTGCTGAACCGATTTTCGCTTACGGAGTATACGACCAATCCATCCTGCGGCGCGTAAATCTTCGCCGCGGCGAGATTCTTCTGGTCGCGTGCGAGTTTTGATTTGCTGAGGTCGAGCGTGATTTTTTGTGTCTTAACGTCCGCTTCGAATTGGGCGAGTTTCCGCGTGCCCTGGTGTTTCACACGTTTCAGTTCTTCCTCCGCTTCGTGCACGGCGGACTCATAAGTTCGCTGCTTTTTCTTCAGGTCAAATTCCTTCAACATCGCCAGCGCATTCGTGGACATCTGAAAGCTGAGCTCGGTCTGTTTAACAGTCAGCATGTCGCGGTCGCGATTCGCTTTAGTTTCGAACCCTTGTTTCTCAAGCTTTTCGCTCCACTCTGCCTTCTCTTTTTCAATGGCCAGCTTCTCGCGAATGGTCGTAATCTCGTTTTCCGCTTTGGTGCGTTCCTGTTCAGCCTCCATCTTGAGCCATTTTTCCAGATCCATTTGCGCGAACTGCAGTTTGAGTTCGGCAGCCCGAACTTCGGAGTCGACCACGCTCTGTTGAATCGCGAGCTGTTCTTCGGCCTGAATCAACGCGAACTGCGCTTTCTCAACGCTGATCAATTGCGTATTCACCTGGTCCTGCGCGGAAGCGGAATCCAATTCCACAAGCATGTCGCCCTTCTTTACGTAGCTGCCTTCAGGAACGATGTAGATGATACGCGCGGTTCCTTCGACTTCGTTGCGAATCGCCACTTCATTCACCGCCTGAAGGGTGCCGCCTTCCACGACCGAGATCAGGAAATCGCCTCGTTTAACGGTATAAAATCCGCCCGTGGCTTGCGCGGCCTTTGGACGCACCGCGAGGTAGATGGCGATGACAAGGATGGCAGCGACTCCCACCAGGAGCCATAACTTGGGTTTGCGCGCGGCAGAATTCATAACAGTCTCAAAAAATTTCATGCGGCAACACGATCGGTCGTGGTGCAGCCGGGTCCTGGGCAACGGCGGGTTGCGTTCCTTCGAATGCCGCCAGATGGTCCTTTAGCCAGAAACGAGGAGATTCGGTCTCCAAAATGCCGATGTCAAGGAACAGGCGCAACATGGCGTCCTGGTAACTGACAATTGCCTGGGTGACAGCATTTTGAGCGGAAATTTGCGCATCCTGCGCTTCCACCAGATCCCGAACTTCCGCCCGGCCAGCCTCGATCAATTGCGTGGCGGAGAGCACGCGACGGTTTGCGACTTGCAGTGCGCCTTCCTGAATTTCGTAGGTTTCGCGCCGTTGCTCAAGGGTGCGGAGGCCGCGCTCGATCGCATCCTTCAGGTTGTCGAGAGTTAAGGCCAGATTGCGCAGCTCAGATTCGAAACTGATGAGCGTGGCGCGGTAATTATTTCGTTCGCGGAGCCGGTCGATCGGCAGGTCGAGTTCCACGCCGACTCCCGCGCGAATATCATCGGGATCAAAATTCGTATAATCCGTTGGTTCTTCAGATTGCAACGAGGCATCGGCGATCAGGTTCAAATCGGGCAAGAGGCGATTGGTGGCGACTTTGATTTTACGCTTCGAATCTTCGAATTGATCGATCGCGTTCAGGATTTGCATCTGCCGTTGAGTGGCGACGCGGTAGGCGAAGTCGGTGGCGACCTGAACTGGAGTTAAGCCGTGCTGCTGGAGTTGAACGAGCGCTTCGTCTTCGAGGTGAAGTTTCTCACTCACTGGGAGGCCAAGTTCAATTTTGAATTGATCGAGGCCGTTCAGATAATTGGCGACGGCATTTACGTAATTGTTCCGCGCGCTGAGTTCCGCCTGGCGCGCCTGGTCGACATCGATCGCACGCTCGCGTTGGCCGGCGAAGCGTTCCTCGAGGCGGCGCGTGGCTTGCACGCGGCTCAGATAATTCGTATAGCGATTGCGGACGACATCCTTGTTTTGGAGCAGCCCGAAGTAGTCACCGACGATGGTAATCGCATATTCCTGTTGGAAAAAATTGTAGTCACGCACTGCGTAAATGACGTTCCGTTCTGCCTGCGTGAGGCTTTCGACCGCGGGATTGTATTTGCCGATCCCCCGAAAGAGCGGTTGGACCAGATCAACCGAGATAACCGAAACCACCGACCTGCGCGGATCACCGGTGTAATAGCGCAGGAGATCGTTCGCGACCCGCAGGCCGACGCTCCCGCCGGTTTTCAGAAGTTGCGTAACACCGAGTTGCGAGCGCACCGTTCCAAACTTCTCTCCATTGCTTTGCCGTTCGAAATTGCCGGAAACGGAAGCAAACGGATGTGGGCTGAACGCATAACGTTCGCCGCTGAGACTGAGAGCGGTGAGATAGAGGCGTTCCTTTTCGGTGGAATAGCGACGGCTGTTTTGCACCGCGAGATTGACTGCCTCGTCGATGGTCAGGGTGCGGGTGCCGGAGGTATTGCGATCGCCGATAACCTGTTCGGGTGAAATTTTTTCCGGGTCAGGTGAAGTAAAGATTTCAGCGGCGAAACTAGAGTTTGTGCCGAACACCTGGTGGTGAGCCTGTTGCAGGATGCCGTAGACTTCTTTATCAGCCCGTTCGCGGTAGTGGCGAGCGCTGCAACCGGAGAGCAGAATCCCGGCACAAATGACCAGACCAGCGGCGCCGAAAACGGTGGCTGCATCGCGTGTAAAAATTCGAAATTGCGCAAACAATCAACTGAGTGACGCGGTTGTGGCTGCGAAAGTTACGCGGAATCCAGCGCGAACATCAATTTGCTGGAAATCACCTGTGCGGCTTACGGATTAGCTGGTATTCACTGTCGTAAGTTGGACGGGAATGAAGCTTTACACATTCGAACTAGGGCAGCAGCGCAGGCTCGGCGCCGAATGGCAGGCGCAACTCGTCGATCTGGCCGTCGCTTACGAAGCCGCGGCCGCCATGCAACCGCCTCAGCCGAATCGTTTGCGCGTTTTCCCCGGCGACATGCTGACCTTCCTTCGGATCGGCGCACCAGCCATCGAAGCCGCCGCCGAAGCGATGGCTTTTGTGAAGAAACGTCGCGCCGCGCCGGTCGGCGAACAGATCTTGTATCCTATCGACGCGGTGAAGCTTCGCGCGCCGGTCTTGCGACCAGGAAAAATCATTTGCTGCGAAGTGAACGGTAACAGCAACGGAGCGGACGATCCGTCTTTTTACCTGAAGGTTGCCAGCGCAATCATTGGCCCGGGCGAATCGATTCTAAAACTGTCCGATGTCGGTGAACTCACTTTCAATCCGCACCTCGCTGTTCTGATGCGCGCGCGCTTAAAGAACCGTTCGGAAGACGAGGTTCTCTCATCAATTTTCGGCTACACACTGCTCAACGATTTCACCGCGACTAAAGCCGCGGGAAAAGAATTGCCTCCGCTAATCGCTAAAAACTTCGACGCCTTCTGCCCGCTGGGACCGTGCCTCGTAACCACCAACGAACTTTCAATCACTCCAACGATTCAGATCCACACAACCGTAAACGGCTCGGAAAAATCCTTGGACGCTTGCACCTTTCCAGTCGCAAGGACTCTGAGTTTCCTTTCACGCATCATGACGTTGGAACCTGGAGATATCGTGAGCTTTGGCTTAAAACGCGGCCAAGGATTCACGGTAAAAGCTGGCGACGTGATCGCGATTGAAGTTGAGGGGTTGGGAAGGTTAGAAAATCAGATCATCGGAGGATAAGTGGCAAATACGAATCCAACACGGCCAGAACTGGGCGGAGTTCCGCCCGCGAACGACGTTCGTCTACGCGCGGGCCCGCTCACGATGAACTTCGACAAAGGAGATCTGCGTTACATCACTTTCCGAAAGCGCGAAGTCGTTCGCCGGGTTTATGCCGCGGTTCGGGACCGCAATTGGGGTACGATTCTCGGAACGTTGGCGAACCTGAAGATCGATTCCGGACGCGACTTCTTCAACGTCAGCTACGATTCCGAACATCTGCAGGGCGACATCTCCTTCGTTTGGCACGCCGAAATTTCAGGTGACTCAAGCGGCACCATCCGCTTCACATTCGACGGCGAGGCCCGCAGCACTTTCCTTAAAAACCGGATCGGCCTCTGTGTCTTGCACCCAATGGAATTCGCCGGCTCACCCGTAAAATTAATGCGCGCTGACGGCACCAAATTGGAAGCGCAATTCCCAAAACTCGTCGCTCAGGAACAACCCATCAAAAACGTTCACGATCTTCGCGTACTGAGCCATGCTATCGCCCCCGACGCCTGGCTCGAGTTCCAATTCGAAGGCGACCTCTTCGAAACCGAAGATCAGCGCAACTGGATCGACGCCAGTTTCAAAACCTACAGCACTCCGCAGCGCCTTCCCATCCCCGTCGAAATCCAGCGCGGCACCCGCATCCAGCAATCAGTTACGATCAAACTCGGCGGGAGAGTCGAAACCGAACCAGTCGAGGTAATCGAACACGAACCAATCACCCTGACGATTGATCTTGCCCGCGAACGTCCACTTCCAAAGATCGGCTTCGGATGCAGTTCGTTGGGCAAACCGTACAATGCCAAAACTATCGAGCGGCTGAAAGCACTGAAACCGGCGCACCTGCGTGCCGATCTCTGGATGGGCGAGCTGAATTGGCCTGCCGTATTCCGGGAGGCTCGCGATCTGGGCGTCCCGCTGGAGATCGTCTTGAGGCTTTCTCAAGAGCAAACCCCAGCAGGGGTTCGAGAGGCGTTGCCCGGGTTGCTCAAAGATTTTGGAGTCACGGTGAGCAAATGGATCATCTATTCAAGAGGTGAAAAGAGCACTACCGCCGAGGCTTTGTTCTCTGCTCGCAATACGCTGGGAGATGCAATCCCAATTGGCGTCGGGACCGATGCCGACTTCTATCAACTCAACCAACAGCGGCCGCCCTGGGAATCCGCGGACTTCGTCGCCTGGTCCATGAACCCCCAGGTCCACGCTTTCGATAACCTTTCTATCGCTGAAACTCCAGAGGCCGTCCCTTCGCAAATCGAAAGTGCCCGCACGTACTTTCCCGGAAAGCCCCTGCACATTTCGCCCATCACGTTGAAGCCCCGCTTTAATCCCGTCGCGACCACTGCCGAAGCTGGAAGCAGGGCAGGGGAGTTGCCGCCTGACGTCGATCCGCGACAAAGCTTTCTCTTCGCCGCCGCGTGGACTGTCGGCATGCTGCAACAGCTCGCCCAATCCGGCGCGGATAGCGTGACATTTTTCGAAACGGTCGGCTGGCGCGGGATCGTTGAGCGCGACGCCGGCGCATCCCTGCCGGAAAAGTTCAAATCAGCACCAGGTGGCGTTTACCCTGTGTACTTGCCGTTTCGTTGGATCGCCGACGTGGGCAGCGCTGCCGTCGTCCACTCCGAATTGAGCCGGACTCGTGCCGTGTCGGCTATGCTTTTGCGCGCTCCAGATAGATATCGCCTGCTCTTGGCGAATCTCACTAGGGAAGATCAATACATCAAACCTATAGGTCTACCCCCAAACTCAAATTTCATGTTCGTTGCGCGGTTTGATACTCATTACATTCCACTCGTAAAGCAAGATGTTGAGGAGTGGACCGACTTAATGGGAAAGCTCGCGAAAATGCAGAGCGGCGGGATTGAGTACCTCCCCTCAATAAAGCTCACGCCACAGGAAATTGTCTGCGTGGATTTCCTCTCCCGCACCTAGTTAACAAAAAACCGGCGCATTGCGGCGCCGGTTTACGAAAAACGTTTTTAAAATCGTTTAGTTCAGCGAAGCGGTCTTCGGTGCCGCCTTCTTCGTGAGCCATTCGAAGGTGACGGTCACTTCGTCCGCAGTCTTAATGAGGCCGAGCCCCACCGCAGGTGCCGGCGGCTTGATGCCGAAATCGCTCATCTTAAGCTGCTGCGTGCCGGTGGCTCGCAACTTGTCGCCTTCCGGAACGAGAGTCACAACCATATCAATCGGCTTCGTCACTCCAGCTACAGTGAGATCGCCTTTGGTGTCATACTTCAGCGGCTCGCCAGCTTTCCGCGCCTGCGGTTTAATTTCCTTCAGCGCGTAGGTAATATTCTTGTGATTCTTGATCTTCAGCGCGTCGTGCATGATGTCGTCCATCAGCTTTTTGCCGCTGAGGATCTGGCTGACCGGCACATTCACTTCGACCTTCGCCTTCACGTCGCTCACCGTTTTGCTCGGATCCAGAGCCGCTTCCGACTCGAATTCAGCGAAACCGCCGATCACTTTGCCTTCGACCGTCCAATCGTGAATCGTCGAGGTCCCCGCAATCTTCACTTTGCTGCCGGGAACGGCCTGGTACCGAACCTGCGCCTGAAGCGAAACCGCTCCAAGCACCAGCACCGCTGCGACCAGGGTCTTTGGACTCAATGCACGTAATGCGTTCATAAATTCTCCCATTGGACTTTAAGCCAGGTTGTATAATTCATCCGTTAATTCCACTTTCCCGCCTTTCATCACCGCTTCATGCGCCTTGATCGCGGTCACCGTGGCTTCATACCCTTCTTTCCATCCAGCAGCGGGCAGATGGTTCTTAGAGATATCCATCAAATAATCACCAAGCGCGGACTGATCGTCCGCCCCGAAATTCGTCGTGAATTCTGTCACGCCAGATTTGATCAGGTCCGCATTCACCACGAATGCTTCCAGCGCATAGTAAAGCGAACCTTGCGTCGCAACCTGCGTGTCGATAATCGCGTTTTCGCCCTGAGCGGCCAGCTTCGTCGCATTCGCGGCCAGCACGATACCCACTTCCTTGAAGAACGTTTCTTTCCGCGCGTAAACTTCCCAGCCCAACAGCGGCGAATCAACTTCCTTAAACATCCAGCCACGGCGATCGCGCAACATCACGGTCGCATCCGTCCCGTAGTAAATGTCGTATTCGGAATCGAAAGAATTCGCGAGCGTCGCATCGTAAAGCATCCGTGCCCCGCGCGCGTAATCAATCACCGTCTGGGAAGTATCAGGGACATTGCGCCCGTCATTCCACAGAATCGTCGAGCCGAAGCCAGTCACCGCTTGCGGCCGCATATTCAGGAACCAGCTCGCCGCATCGATGTTGTGAATCCCAAGCTCACCAACCAAACCAATGGAAGTCTGGTTATCCAAACGCCAGTTCAGCGTCTTTTCAAAATTCGCATCCGGCGAACTGCGGCGCCAACTGTTCTTCTTGTGATATTGCGAACGGGCGAGGAAAGCCGTGCCCGCCGCTCCAGCCCGAACGAAATTCAGAATATGAACAATCTCGGGATCAGAACGCTGCTGCAAGCCAGCTTGGAAATAACTTTTCTTCGCGTCACGAGCCGCCTTCGCGATGGTGCGCGCGTCTTCGATGGTGTGGGCCAGCGGCGCTTCGCAATACACATGCTTCCCAGCCTGCAGCGCCTGAAGGACGATGTCCTTATGCTGATGAGTCGGCGTCGCAACGATGATCGCATCGATATTCTTGTCATCGAGCAGCTTCTTATACTCAGTAACCTTCGCTGCTTTCGGTGCCTGGCGCCCCGTGCGGTTCAGGTAAGCGCTGTAAGTATCGGAAATAGCGGCAATGTTTGCCTGCTGAATTCGGGAAAGGTTCGTCACGATTTCGCGTCCCTGCTGGCCGCAACCAATGATCGCGCAATTCAGCGGAGGTCCTGTGAATCGTTCCTGCGCTTCCGCCGGCTTATTCTCATGCGCCCGGGTGATGGCTACCCCGCCCATCATCGCCATCATTGACGAAAAAGTGCCGATGAAATTCCGGCGATTGATCTCGTAGACGTTGTTCTGATTATTCATTCCGCTTCCAAAAGTGGAGGTCTAGAGCTTAGACTTAAACACCAACCTCGGCAATTCATGTATTCTTTTCTATCCAGCGCAATTTGCAAACGGTTTTTGACAGTTAACCTTATTTGCGAGAGCTATCAGCAGGAAATCTGATGGAGAACCAACCCGCCAACACATCGCCGGACAATGCCGCAACCAAACCAAAACGCCGCGTCCGCTACAGCGGCACGCATCCCCGCAAGTTCTCCGAGAAATACAAGGAACTGAACCCGGAGAAGTATCCCGATACCGTTGCCAAGGTCCTCGCTTCCGGCAAAACGCCCGCCGGCATGCATCGCCCGATCATGGTTGATGAAGTTCTTCGCATCCTCAACCCGCTGCCCGGCGAAATCATCATCGACTGCACCCTCGGCTACGGCGGCCACGCCACCGAAATCCTCAAACGCCTCCGCCCGGGCGGAAAGCTCATCGGGTTGGATGCCGACCCGCTGGAAATCACCCGCACCGAGGAACGCCTCCGCACCGCTGGCCATACCAAAGCCGAATTCATCGCGCGCAACACCAACTTCGCCGCGCTCCCCAAAGTCTTCGCCGAACTCGAAATCCAGGCTGCCGACGCCATTTTCGCTGACCTCGGCGTCTCCTCCATGCAACTCGACGACCCCCAGCGCGGTTTTACCTTCAAGAACGACGGCCCACTCGATCTCCGACTGAACCCGAACAAAGGTCTGCCCGCAGCCGAATGGCTAAAGCGCGTAAGTCACGACAAACTCATCGAAATCCTCCGGGAAAATTCCGACGAACGCCACGTCGATCTCCTCGCCGACGCCATCCTCGCCGTCTGGCCCACCACCACCCAGCAACTCCGCGATGCGCTGACTCACGCCCTCAAATCATTGCCACGCGCCATGCGCGAAAGGGAAGGGGACGCACCCGTCCGCCGCACCTTTCAAGCTCTCCGCATCGCCGTGAACGACGAATTCGGTGTCCTCGAAAATCTTCTTCGCGTTCTCCCCCAATCGCTCAAGCCAAACGGCCGCGTCGCCATCCTCACTTTCCATTCCGGCGAGGACCGCCGCGTCAAACGCAGCTGCCAGGAAGGAAAGCGCTCCGGAATCTACACCGCCATTGCCGACGAACCCCTTCGTCCAACCCCCGAAGAACTCCGCGCCAACCCCCGCTCTTCAAGCGCGAAGCTCCGCTGGGCCGTCCGCTCTCCATTAAACTGACCAGGCGACGCTTTCCGTTGGACACACCGAAGCGCACCTGAATACAGTCGCGCGAACGATGAATCGTGACCCTGTCACTTCGGCGCTCGCCGCCGGTTTGGTCATCAGCGTGATGCTCACCGCCGCCCTCTGCTACGCCTACCTGCACGTGGCGCAGAACAACCGACTCCTACAGTCCGAGGTCGCCCGCCTAAACGCTCAACGTAACCTCATGCAGCCACTCGCCATGGAATCGCTCGAGTTCTCCCGCAAACACCCGAGCATCATTCCCGTCCTGCGCGAACTCGGCGTCCGTCCCGTGACCGACACCAGCAACCCGCCTTCCGCGCAGCCATGAACGAAGATTCGCCTCAAATCGACGCGTCCGCTCCCACCCGGGCGCAGTTCGAAAGTCAGCGCACCTTGCTGCACGCGCTCACCATTTCAGTGCTGATCCTAACGGGCACTTTCTTCATCTACCTGTATCGCCAGGTCGATTCCGTCCGGAAGAATAACAAGGAGCTAAGCCGATTCATTACCAATTACCGCGGCTCCGAAACGGCCCAGGCCATTGAAAAGGTGCAACGCATTTTGGATGACTACCGAAAGCAGAATCCAGAGTTCAACCCAATCTACGTGAAATATTTCGGCACGAACTCTCCGCCTCTCCCGCTCTCCGCCATTACTTCCACGAACTCCTCGTCCGCAACGAACCGCTAATCCGCCAGCCTTCTAAGCTGCTCGAACGAGTAAAGCCCAGTGCTGTGCCCGTCCGCCCAATACGGATTAACGGCATAGCCACCCACCCTCGCAATCCGCACGATTCGAAAAGACTCCGGGCCGAGTTCGCGTTTGGGTCCCTTGTAAACGTTGCCCATGATGTCCGTCTCACCCGCGCACGAAGCGCAGGGGCACGCCCGCCGCATCTTTTCGAGTGTGACGAAGCTTTCCGTCCCATCATCCCACTTGATCGCGAGTTGATCCCCGATCGGCTGAATGTCCAACGGCCGCATCAGCAGTTTAATTCAGGCCCTGGCCCGCGCCATCCGCGCCGCCGCCATCCAGATCAATCAAAATTTCCCGCGGCTCCGCCCCTTTGCCCGGCCCCACGATCCCACGACGTTCCAATTCATCCATGATCCGCGCCGCACGCGTGTAACCCAGCCGCAGCCGTCGTTGCATGAGTGACACGCTCGCCTTTTGTTCGCTGCGAATCACCTCAATGCATTGCTCGATCAAACTTTCGTCCTCATCGCACTCTTCGTCACTCACCGTCGAAACCGGCTTCGATAGTTGTTGGTGTATTTCCACTTCGTAGCTCGGTTTGCCCTGCTTGGCGATGTGGTCGACAATGCTCTGAATTTCCTGGTCGGTAATCAGCACCCCCTGCGCGCGATTCAATTTCGCCGAACCGGGCGGCAGATAAAGCATGTCACCCTTGCCGAGCAATTTGTCCGCCCCCATCGCATCCAGAATCGTCCGCGAATCCACCTTCGCCGCCACCTGGAACGCAATCCGCGCCGGGATGTTCGCTTTAATAACACCCGTAATGACATCAACGCTCGGGCGCTGTGTCGCGACGATACAATGAATCCCAGCTGCGCGCGCCATTTGTGTAATACGCGCAATCGCCATTTCAACATCCGCCGGCGCCACCAGCATCAGGTCCGCAAGCTCGTCAATGATCACGACTACATAGCTAAGCTTTTCTGGAATGACGATATCGTCCTCGCGCGGCACCACAATTTCCTCATCGAGTTCCACCGCGAATCCCTCGCTGCTGGTTTCGACTGCCTCCTTCTTCGCGCCGAGCGGCAATTCCGGCTGTGCCTTCTCTTCCGGCGGCGGATTCTTCGGTCTCTCGTTGAACGATTTAATATTACGCACGCCCACCTTCGCGAAAATTTGGTAGCGCTTCTCCATTTCATTCACCACCCAGCGCAGCGCCAGCACGACCTTCTTCGGATCCGTCACCACCGGAACAACAAGATGCGGCAGGCTGTTGTACTGCTGCAACTCAACCACCTTCGGGTCGATCATCACAAACCGAAGCTGATCCGGCGAAAATTTGTAAAGTAGCGACGCGATGATGGAATTAATGCAAACCGATTTGCCTGAGCCCGTGCTTCCCGCGATTAGCAAGTGCGGCATCTCCGCCAGGTCAGCAATAATCGGGTGCCCATAAACGTCTTTGCCCAGCGCCAGTGGAATGCGCGCTTTGCTGTTGTTCCATTCTTCAGACTCAAGCAGATCGCGCATGATCACTTTCGTCTTCACCGCATTCGGCACTTCAACGCCCACCGAACTTTTCCCCGGCACCGGCGCGAGCACATTAATCCGTTCCGCTTTCAGGGCAGCCGCAATATTGTTCGTCAGCGCTGAGATCTTTTCCAGGCGAACGCCTGGCGCCGGATGTAATTCATAGCGCGTGATCGTCGGCCCCTTCGTAATATCGCCCAGCGAAACCTCGATGCCGAACTGCGCCAGCGTGTTCTGCATCAGCCGCGCGTTCGCCATCAACTCTTCCTTCGATTCCGTCGGTTTCACCGTCGTGTCCGGCATGTGAAGCATGTTCATCGATGGCAGTTGGTAATTGCCGATGATTGGCGTCGAAGCGACCGTGATCGGCTTCGGCTTTCTTGCGGTGACTTTCGGTTTCGGCGGCGTCGCCGCGGCTGAAAGTGCCGCTGCTTCAGCATCCGTTTCTTCGACCTGTTTGCCCTCCTTATCCGTTTTCCCGAGAATATCGTCTTTGGTGGCCGCTGCGATTTCTTTCGCCGTGATGACCTCGCCTTCGATATCCTCTGTGTTCTCGGGCGCGCTGAACGGATTTCCGTTTTTCGACTCTGCCTTCTTCGCTTTCCCCGGTTTCGCCTGCGGGATGCTCAAGTCGCGCACCGTCGGTTCCGGCACCGGCTGAAGATCAGCTCCCAAAATCGCACTCGGCTCTTCCGCGAGGTCCGGATTATCCGCCACCTGCGCCTCCAGTTTCTTCGCCGCTTTCTCCAGTTCCTTGGCCTGCTTTTTCAACGCCTTCTCTTCCTGCGCCAGGTTCTTATCGCGGAACTGTTGTCGCTCCATCTCTCGCTTCGCCATGTAATCCATCCAACTTTCCTGAATGAAAAGCCCGAGCCGGAAATTCGTCAGGTAAAGCAGGCTGATCGTGTAAACCGTCAGGAAAACCACCGTCGCCCCCACCTTCCCGAAATGACGGAAGACCACATCATTCATCACCTGCCCAATGATCCCGCCCGGACTCGGCGCGTTCAGGTTCTGCTGCAACTCAGCCAGATGTTCTCCATACAAATCCAGCAACCCCATGCACGAAAAAACCAGCACGCTCGACCACAGCCACCGCCGTTGCAGGTAAGTCAGGAAAGAAAGCAGATAACCAAGACTCAGAAAAAACAGAACGATCGGCAGCAGGTAAGCCGCCGCGCCAAACACGAAAAACAGTGCGAACGCCGCCCGCGCGCCGATCACCCCCACCCAATTATGCACGTCCGTATTCGCCGGCACGCTATTGATGGCCAGGTCCTTACGATCATACGTAAAGAGCGCAATGAGAACGATAACCGATAGGGCAAAGAAAATGACACCAAGGATGTCACTCTTGCCGTTTTGACCTTCAGCTTGATCAGAAGCTGCTTTGCGAGGCATGCGCGGAGAATATAGAACTCCGACTCGATGACAAATAGTTTTCCCGGCGGAAACGAAATTTCCACCGTCGACCCACCGCGCCGCTTTGCTGATTATTTCGCGCTCTGCAATGCGAATTCTTCTTCCGGCGACAGGATCAGTTTGTGCCTGCCAATCACCGCGAAGTAGAGGAGCCCCAGCGCATACCACACCGCCGCGGCGATCACGCCGATGCGGTAGACCGGATCCTGGAGTTGAAACGCCAGGGTCACCAGCGCGAGAACAAGAGTGAGCATAGCCCCGGGAATCCCAAACGGACTGCGGTACGGGCGTTCCATCTGCGGTAGCTTGATCCGGAGCAAAATAAACGCGAGCGCTTGCATCGCATAAGAGATCATCGCCCCGAACACCGCCATATTCAGAAGCGTGCCGCCGATCACTGCGCCACCGCGTTCGGCTCCGTATCCATAACAGACGCATAACATCACCACGAAACCAACGATCGAACCCGCATACAATGCCACGTGCGGAACGCGATGTTTCCCGTGCGTCATCGAAAGAAACGGCAGGTAATAGCCAGCCCGCGAGAGCGAATAAATCTGGCGGCCGAACGCAAAAATGATCGTGTGAAAGCTCGCGATCAATCCAATCACCGCCAGGAACGAAAGCGTCTTCGCCAGCCCCGCACCGAAAATCACCCGAAACCCATCCAGCAACGGTTCCGCCGAAGTCGCCAGCGAAAAAGAACCGTGCATCCGCTCGCCCGTCGTCGCTCCCACGCTGGAATTCAGAAACAAAATCAGTAGCGCCGAAATCGTCAGCGTCGCCATTCCCAGCAGCAGCCCTTTCGGCATGTCCCGTTTTGGATCGTAAGATTCTTCAGCCGCCAACGGCAGTTGCTCGATCGCCAGGAAAAGCCACACCGCAAACGGCATCGCGATCACCACACTCTTGAGTCCAAACGGAAACCACGGGCCGCCCCCATTCGGAATCTCCACCGGCTTCCCATCCGCTCCCGCGCCGATATTCAGCGCCCACCGGTTAAAATCAATCTGCGGAAGCGCCGTGACCCAATAAAGCACCAGCACCGCCAGCGCTCCCAGCGTTACACCCACCGTCACCTTGAACGACAGTTCCACCCCGCGCAGGTTCAACAGCAGAAAAATCGCGTAGAACGCCGCCCACCAGATCGGTTGCGCACTCGTCGGCGTCTCAAAGATCGCCGTCATGTACGATCCAATGAAAAACACAATGACCGCCGGCGTTAGAATGTACTCAATACTCTCCGCCAGCCCGGTAATCATCCCTCCCCACGGGCCCATCGCACTCCGCGCAAATGAATAAGCGCCTCCCGTGTGCGGCATCGCCGGCGAAAGTTCCGCCAGGCTGAAACACAATCCCCAGTACATCATCGAAATAATCAGCACGGCCACCAACATCCCGCCGAATCCTCCGGCCAGACCCAGGTTCCATCCCGAATAATGCCCCGAAATCACCGCCCCCACGCCAAGCGCCCACAGCGACCACACCCGCGCATACCGACGCAATTGCCGCTTCTCAAAGTAACTGGAATCCGCCGCTGAATAAGTAACTCCGCCAACCGTTTGTTTCGCAGGAGGACCTGAAGGCGCGGAGGAAGAACCTGTGGAAGGTTCCGCTGGGTTGTTCATCGGCGTCGGATGCTACCGAATTGAATCGAGTTTACCAGCACCGTTACGGAGAACGGTCTCCCCAGGCCTCCACCGAGTTGACTCAAATTAAATGTTACCCGGAGCGGTTAGTGGACGAGGTGTCTGCTGATACGTTGACTCACATTCATGGTTACCGAAGAAGCGACCATGAGTTTATTTGCCAAACGGGAGTCTTTGGCCCGCATCCACGGGCGCTATGAGCGCGCTGGGCGTCTGCACAAGCGGCGCATCCTCGATGAGTTCTGCGCCACGTGCGGTTATCATCGCAAAGCAGCTTTGCGGCTGTTGCACCGTCCGCTCTCGGCCGGGCCGCGAAAACGGTCCGGACCAAAACGGATT
>DASVNK010000010.1:0-83920 GCA_036383895.1 Verrucomicrobiia bacterium
CGTCGGCGCGGAAACCATCCGCAAGCAGTCGTCGATCGGTTTCACTGCCGCGACGGACGAGACGAACTACGAGAAGATGCGGGACAAGATCATGGACGAGGCCAAGCGCGCTTTTCGTCCCGAGTTCTTGAACCGTCTCGACGACATCATCGTCTTCCGTTCGCTCACCAAGCCGGACCTCGTCGAGATTCTCACGCTCGAAGTGGCGAAAGTCACCGAACGCCTCAAGAACCGCAGCATCGTTCTGGAACTGGATGCACCAGCCAAGGACTTCCTCGTGGAAAAAGGCTTCGATCCTGTTTATGGCGCGCGTCCCATGCGCCGCGCGGTCGAGCGTTACCTCGAAGATCCGCTCGCGGAAGAAATCCTCCGCGGCAAACTCCATGACGGCGTGGTCAACGTCACGGTCGAAGGCGACAAACTCACCTTCACCCAAAAGACTGCCGCCGCCGCAGCAGAAGAAGAAACCAAAGTCAGCTAACCTGACTTCCAAGATCTCGCAAAGGGACGCGAAAGCGTCCCTTTCCTTTTACCACTTATGAGTTCCTGCTTTTTAAGTTGACTACTTCCGCTCGTATAGATAAATAGCATCCATGATCACGAACAAAGTTTCGTGGTCACTCGGATCGTATCCGAACGAAAGCCTCGCCCTGCGCGAGTCTTCTGTTCGCCGACGCTTCCAGAGTGATCACCTCGTAATTTCGCCACGTGCATCCTCCGTTGCACGACCGTGCGCGCTTACTCACGCCTTCCCTTCCTTCCGTTCGATTGGGACCTTGGCGACGCATGCGGTCTTGCGTCCAACACACACCCACATCAACACGATCCGCACCCAAATCAGCACCAATCAACACACAAAAACACCCATCAACACCCATCAACACCATGCCGAAACACCCGATACTTTTCTGCACGCCAATAGCTTGCGCGGAAAAACACCCAAAATACGAAAAACCATCAACACAATAACGTTACCACGAAAGTTGTTCGGCAATGCCGCAATTCAGATTGCACCGCTTCGTAACTCCTGCCATTTCTCTCCGGCTTTATTTATGGAGTCAGAGGCCGTCACCATTTCACCACCGCCCAAGCGCGGCTTGTTCTCTCTGCTCCGCGCAGCCATCGCTGGCGAACACAAGGACTATACCACCGGCAGCCTCAAGCTCGCGCTCTTCATGTTGTCCGTGCCCACCGTCCTCGAGATGTGCATGGAATCGCTCTTCGCGGTCGTCGATGCATTCTACGTCAGCCGCGTTGGAAAAGACGCGCTCACCACCGTCGCCCTCACCGAGGCGATCATGATGCTTGTCTACTCCATCGCCATCGGCCTCAGCATGTCAGCCACTGCCTTCGTCGCGCGCCGCACCGGCGAGAAGAACCTCAAAGGCGCGGCCGAATCAGCCGTGCAGGCGATTTACCTTTCCGTATTCATCTCTGTCCCGTTCAGCCTCGCGGGCATTTTCTTCGCGCCCGAAATCCTAAGCCTGATGGGCGCGAGCCGGGAGGTGATCGCCACCGGCACCAACTACACCCGCATCATGCTTGGCGGAAATCTCGTCGTGATGCTCCTCTTCCTGAACAACGCCGTCTTCCGCGGAGCAGGCGACGCCAGCATCGCCATGCGCGTCCTCTGGCTCGCGAACATTCTCAACATGGCGCTCGGTCCACTCTTCATTTTCGGCCCCGGCCCATTCCCGGAACTCGGCGTCACCGGCGCCGCCGTCGCCACCACCACCGGCCGCGGCATCGGCGTGCTCTACCAGTTTTGGATGTATTCCAACCGCCGCTCCCTCATCCGCATTCATCGCGACAACTTCGCGCTCCAACCCGCCATCGTTTACGAGATGTTCAAAATCTCTCTCGGGGGCGTCAGCCAATTTCTCATTTCATCGGCAAGCTGGATCTTCGTCGTCCGCATCCTCGCCACCTTCGGCAGCGCGGTCACCGCCGGCTACACCATTGCCTTTCGCGTCATCGTCTTCACCATCCTCCCGGCCTGGGGACTCGCGAACGCCGCCGCCGCGCTTGTCGGCCAAAACCTCGGCGCGAAGCAACCAGACCGCGCCGAAAAATCCGTTTGGCTCGCCAGCTACTACAACATGATTTTTCTCGGCATTGTCTCCGTGATCTTCTTCACCTTCGCGCACCAGATCATCGGTTTCTTTTCCGAAGAGCCCGAAGTAAAGAAAACCGGCGTCCTCTGCCTCCGCATCATCTGCCTCGGTTACGTCTTCTACGCCTACGGCATGGTCATCGGCCAGGCCTTCAATGGAGCCGGGGACACCCGCACGCCCACCATTCTCAACGTCATCGGCTTTTGGATTGTCCAAATCCCACTCGCCTATGTCCTCTCAAAAACCTTCAACCTCGGCCCCCCCGGCGTTTTTGCTTCAATCGCGTTTTCCTTCTCCCTTCTCGCGATTCTTTCCATTGTGATCTTTCGCCGAGGCAAATGGAAAGCCGTGCACGTTTAAGCGAGTAGAAGTTTGTTGCATGTCGAGAGCCGTCCGTGAGAACGGCTCCCGGTCACCAGCAATCCTGTTCACAGGTTGTTAGTGACGCGCCCATCATACACAAAAGCGAACAAAGGTGTGTCAGGATTTTCCCTAAAGGTTTCCCTGACACTTTCGGGAATCCAGGTCATCCCAATTTTAGGGTGCGAGCCTGATTGGGCGCAGGTCCCGCCGCGATAGACTCAACATGCACTGATTCGGGTGAATGGGCTCGGGGTTAGCCCTTGTGCAACTGCATTTGCTATGAACGGACCTTTGAACGCACCTGTTGCGAGCGAATATTCAACGAGATTTTCCCCAGAACAATGGGCACGACGTAAACCCGCATACGCCAGCGGCGGGCCAATTACCATTCCGCCGAATGCTCCGATGACCTTCACCGAAGCCCTGCGCCGCCGCGCGAACCAGACCGACCGCGGCGTGACTTATGTGCAGCGTGAAGGCCACGAGGAGTTCCAAAGCTACGCCGATTTGTGGCGTGAAGCCCGCTGCGTCCTCGCGGGCTTGCGTGCACTTGGTTTGAAACAAGGCGACCGCGTCATTCTGCAAATTGACTCACTGCGGAACCATTTCACCACCTTTTGGGCATGTGTTTTGGGCGGCTTCACGCCCGTTACCGTCGCCGTGGCGCCGTCCTACGCGGACAAGAACGGCGTGGTGAGCAAACTCTGGAATACCTGGAAATTGCTCAAAGGTCCTCTGATCATCACGAGCGCCCACCTGGAAAAGCCGATTCAAGGGCTCGCCAGTTTCATGGAGATGCCCGATTTGCGAACAACGGCCGTCGAGCCGCTGAAGGAGTTCGCGCCAACCGACCAGATCTACGACAGCAAGCCGGAAGACCTGGTCTTCTTTCAATTAACGAGCGGCAGCACCGGCGTTCCGAAATGCATCCAGGAAACCCATCGCGGGATCATTCATCACATCCATGGGTCACAGCAATTCAATGGCTATAAGCCGGAGAACGTAAACTTTAATTGGCTGCCCGTGGATCATGTGGTGCCGATCCTCACCAGTCACCTGAAGGATTGCTACCTCGGTATCGCGCAGGTGCATGTAAAAAGCGACGTCGTATTAAGCGACCCGCTGCGCTGGCTCGACTTAATGGAGAAGTATCGCGTCACGCACTCCTGGTGCCCGAACTTCGGATTCAAACTCGTGGCGGACCGTCTCGCTGCTCTCGATTCCGATGCCGGTAAGAGGCCAAAGCGCACTTGGGACTTGAGCCACCTCGAGTTCCTGATGAATGCCGGCGAGCAGGTGACGTTGCCGGTAGTGAAGGATTTCCTCGAACGAACCGCGAAGTTCGGCATTCGCGAGCGCGCGATGCAGCCCTCCTTCGGCATGGCCGAAGTCTGCACCTGCATGACTTATCAAAACGACTTCGGCGTCGCGACGGGTGCTTATCGTTTTAAAAAGAGCACCCTCGGCGGATTGATGGAATTCGCAGAAAAGGACGACCCAACCGCGGTCACATTCGTGGATCTCGGCCCAGTCGTGCCGGGCGTGGAGATCCGCATCACGGACAAAGAAAATAAAGTGGTACCTGAAGGTGTGGTGGGCCGTTTCCAGATTCGCGGCGCCGTCGTAACGCCCGGCTATCTCTATAACGACGCGGCAAACGCGGAAGCGTTTGTCGGCGACGGTTGGTTCAACTCGGGCGACCTCGGTTTCATCCTCAACGGCCGCCTCACGCTCACTGGCCGCGAAAAGGAGATGATCATCGTCCGCGGTGCAAATTTCTACTGTTACGAAATCGAGGACGTCGTAAACGGCATGGAGGATGTGGACCCGACTTTCGTCAGCAGTTCGGCTGTGCCGGATGCCGAAACTGGCACGGAGGCACTGGCTGTAATGTTCGTGCCGAAGCCAGGCAGGACCGACGAAGAACTAGCAGCCTTATGCAAAGAAATACGCGCGAAGGTAGGATCGTCGCTCGGAATAACGCCGGCGTTCGTGATCCCGCTGGAGAAGAGCGCGTTTCTCAAAACGACCAGCGGCAAAATTCAACGCAGTCAGATGAAGAAAAACTTCGAGGCGGGCGAGTATAACGCCATCCTCGAGCGCTTGAAGGCAGCGGCAAAGAAAGATTCCGCTGCTGCGAAGGACGAACTCGAAGCGAAGCTGGTGCTAATTTGGCGCGAGTTACTGCGGACCGATGAGGTCGGCTTGAAGGACAATTTCTTTGCCGCCGGTGGCGATTCGTTACTCGCAGCGCGGGTGATTGCGCGGGTGCAGGACGCGTTCGCGGTGGAGTTGCCGCTGCATGTGCTGTTCAACGGCGCCGGAACCATCGAAGGAATGGCAGACCAGATCCGCAATCGCACATCGACGAAGACAACTGCGCCGCCGATCTCGCGTCGCGCGGAACGGAGTTGGGCCCCCGCCTCTCTCGGGCAGCAGCGCTTGTGGCTGCTCGACCAGATGAATCCCGGCTGCCCGGCTTACAATGTTGCCACGATTGCGAAGCTCAGCGGCGGCGTTAACCTGCGCGCTCTCGAGAAGGCGATTGGATCATTGATGGCGCAGCACCAACCACTGCGTTCACGCTTCGAAGTGATGCACGGGCAGGTTTGCCAGGTGTTCGACCTGTCGGCGATTTCCGTGGAAGTGGAACAACTCGGCGCGGCGGATTTCGAGGCAATTTATAAGGCAGCTTACAAAGAAGCCGCGCGCGGATTCGATTTGCACATGGGACCGTTGCTCCGGGCGAAACTGTTCATTGTTTCTGGCGAGGAGAGTTATCTCGCGCTGACATTGCATCAGACGGTGATTGACGGTTGGTCGCTCAAATTGATGTTCGAGCAGTTGGCGAACTTCTATGAAGTGCACGCGGACAGCCGGGAAGTCAGAGTCGAGCCGCTCTCGGTAGAATACGGCGATTATGCAGCGTGGCAGCGGGATTGGCTGAAGGGCGAAGCGCTCGAAACGCAAATGAATTACTGGCGGAAGGAACTCGCCGGCGAGTTGCCGGAGATTGATCTGCCGATTGATTTGGCACGCCCCCTGATCCAGACGCACGTCGGCGATACACAGGTCCAGCGTTTGCCCGAGGACCTAAGTGACGCCCTGCGCGACTTTGCGAAAGAGCAGGGGACCACGGTGTTCATGGCCATCATCGCCGCGTATCAAGCCTTTCTCAGCCGCGTCAGTGGCCAGGACGAAGTAGTCATCGGAACCGCCATTGCCGGCCGCGGCAAAACAGAATTGGAGAAGATGATCGGCTTCTTCGTGAGCACCGTCGCGATGCGAGCCTCCTTCCTTCCGAACCCATCCTTCGCCAAGTTGTTGGCGCAAACCCGCGAAAAAACGGTCGCCGCCTACGAACATCAATACGCGCCCTTCGAGAAGATCGTGGAAGAAATTCAACCAGTGCGGAACAAGCAGCGCACACCGATCTTCCAGGTTTGGTTCGGCGCATGGGACGCTTTGCAGGAACATCGCGCCGGCGCGATCACGATGACGCCGGTCAAAGTGTTCATGCCTGGTGCGCAGTTTGAACTAAGTCTCTTCGCGATCGAACGCAAGGAGATAGAACTGATCTGGGAATATCGAACCGACCTGTTCCTCCCTGAAACCATCGAAAAGTTCCGCACGGGATTTGAGAGACTCCTCCGCCAAATGCTGCGCAATCCCAACCAGCCACTGCAAACCATCTTCGCGATGCTGAACGATGAAGAATATCAGGAACGCATTCGCGAACAATCGCGTCTCGCCACAAGTCTGAAGAGCGCCCGCCGCAAGGGGTTGACCGTTCCGGGAACGTAAATTCAGATGGAAATGGCGCTAGGAACTCGGCGCTCTCACGGCGACGCTGCTTGGCTTCGCAAAATCGCGGGCAAATCTTCCATGACCAAATCTGCGATTACCTCTGCGCCGGCGAAACTAAAGTGACCTAGATCGATCCCGTTTGGAGCCATAAAAGCGATTCCGGCTGGCCCGAGTTGATTCAACAGTGCGGTGCTCGAGGCATTTAGATCAACCAGGTACGTCTGCGTCTCCGTCGCGACCTTCCGAACCACTTCACATCGTTGCACCAGCCATTCGGGGGGCGCGACTTTGCCTTGCGAATCGAAGTATCTTACGGCCGGCGGCGTCACAAGAATTGGCGTAGCTTGGATGTTCCGAATTGTATGGATGATCGCTTTTAAGTTCGTCGCGTATTCCGGCATTGTCGTCGTGTGACCTTCCATGCCGTACGAATCAACCGCGCCAAACTGCACGAACACAAACTCAGGTTTTATTCGCAGCATATTCTCTCGCTGCATTGAAATCGGAAAACTTCGGCTGCTCTCCAGTGGCATGGCGAGGTTAAAATACCGAACGTTCGGCCTAAAATTATCGTGCATCCCTTGGCCCCACCCGCAAAATTGTTCCGAGTTCGCGGCGTAATCTGCCACTGTAGAGTCTCCTAAGGAGACAACCGTGATCGGTAGATCGTCTGTAATCCAAGTGTTCAGCCGAAAAAACTGAATTCCGTTCGTTGGCGCAAAGCGCAGCCTGAACGTTCCGGATGCCTGGTCGCTCGCAACGAGCCAGTTCCCAAGATCAGCGGAAGCTTCAATTCGATACCCAATGTTCGTCGGCGATTGCGCTTCCAAAAGAAAGTTAGTTGGCCGCTCCTTTAGTACCGCCAAAGATTGCGCTTTCGTTCCACTCGAACCTCCGCCAAATGTCAGCAGCAGCAGGTGAAGGATAATCGCAATTCGTTGCATACCGTTTTCCAAAGGCCAGTCTTATAAAATCCGTCAGAACTCGCCTTACACCGCTCTATTTTTCATTTTGCACGAGCGCACCGCCGGTCGCGTTCACTAAAAATAACCCGGAATAGTGTCCTTCCCAACGAGCGCGTTGATCCCAAACGGCTCCAGGCGCTTCTTGGACATGGCTTCGGCATGACCGTCCATGAACCAAACGTTTGCGGACCCGTTGTGCCGGCCGTGCACTTCGAATTGCGCGTTCGTGCGAAAGGTAAAGAACTGCACAGCACCGTAACCATTGCGTCCGCGGCTGGTGCTGTCCGCAAAGTGAGTATACGCGGCGGGGTCCTGAATGGCAGAAACGGTTAGAATCTGTTTTAAATCACCCGAGAGAACAGAATCTGGTGGATCTGACCAGACCCCGAAGGTGCTCTGCCAATTCGTGTAGTAATTTGTATAGGAGTGCGTGGGGTAGTCGGGGCACCGAAACACCGCCAGCGAGCCGACGTTCTGGTTCGAATATAGAAGCGCCCCCCAGGTAAATTTTGTTTCAAGCGGAGAAGCAATCTGCACCCTTTCCTGATGATCGTTGGAATAGAGCATCACCGCTAGACCGACCTGCTTCAAGTTATTGATGCAGTGGGTTTGTTTTGCCTTGGCTTTCGCTTTGCTCAGCGCGGGCAAAAGCATG
Source organism: Verrucomicrobiia bacterium (assembly GCA_036383895.1). GTDB lineage: Bacteria > Verrucomicrobiota > Verrucomicrobiia > Limisphaerales > SXQI01 > DASVNK01. The sequence goes on from DASVNK010000010.1 coordinate 7,905, forward strand.
CCCGCCAGAATTGCTATTATGGCGATAACCACCAGCAATTCGATCAACGTGAACGCCAATTGAAACTTTTTTTGCCAACGAACCTGCACGCTATCCTCCTATCAAAATGGGAGCCGAGGGTCAACCCTGAAATACGCGAGACCAGAGTTCGGAGTTTATTCGCGAAGCGTCACTGCTGCTGAAGTGCAACAGGCGCTGGAAGCTTTACATGTTGCCAACCTTTGATGCCTAGGCCGAAATCTCGTTCGACGAATCCCCAGATCATCACCTTTTTGTTTTTGAGGAACACGGGACCTGACGATAATTCCTCGCGGACGAGGGTCGAACCTCCGCCGTCATTCACTATCGAGAGCATCGGTTGCCTCAGCTCTTTGGCTAAATGCGCAATGAAGCCAGCGGACTCAGGTGCGTCTTGCTGGTAGATGCGCATGAAGCTATCCCCCAGGACGAGAATCTCTGCCTCCGCTTCGTCCTTGTACAACTGGTCCGCGCCGCGAATGACTTGAGCTGTGTTGACCTGCTCAGGCTTTAAAGAGCGTTCAATGACCGGTGATTGCAGCATGCGGACGAGATCACCCATTCGCTGAACGGGTGCAGGCCTTTCGGAATAGGCGACTTCACCTGGGTTGAGCCACCCGAGTTCCGCGAGACGGCGAGCCGCAGCTTTCGCGGCAACAGCGACGCCCGCTGGCGACCAATGGGTATCTTGCGCCAGGTAGAGTGGCGTTTCCTGAACTGAACCGCTGCCTTGTTGTCGGGCTAGAGCAAATTCCTGAAACAGATCGATCGTTTGCACTTTCGCGGCTTTGAGCCTCTCGAGTATTTCGCCTGTGCGCGGTGCGAGCGCGATCTGAGGGGATTTGATGCGGGAGGTGAGACGGTCTGGATAGATGGTATCCTTGTTTGGAATGGGCATGACGAGCAGGCGAATGCCGTGCGCGGCGAGTTGGTCCCGAAAATGGATGATCGCGGCAACGGGATCGTTCGTATCATTCTCCTTCGCGCGAGTCTCAGGTCGCGCGGCCATGTAGAGAAGTCCCGGCTTGTAGAAGTACCATCCAGACGAGCCTACGACCACTTTCTCTCCGCCGTCTTTAAACCAGGCGAATTGGGCGAATTGCAGCCACGGGCGGCTTATTCGTGCCGCCCAACTGGTCTTCTCCAAATTCTTTTCAAAAGCACGGAGATTTTCAGCGGTTGGCGTTTCACTGAATAATTCGAGCGCGTGAATGCCGCTCTCCTGGCGAACTTCCATGATGGTCTGGAGCAGTGGTACCGCAGCCAGGATCCCGAGGAAGAGGGCAATCAAGAAGAACCGGGGATCTCGCAGTCGGTGCATGGTTAGAACTGGAAATAAAGGAAGGGGTTGAACGCCTGGGAGTACATCACTGCCAAGGCAAAGAGAAAGAGCGGCACAACCGTGGCGATACGCGGCCAGGTCACCGGCTGCAGTGCCCAGTCGTGCGCCTGCGTTGGTTGGAAAACGAGGAACGCGCAGATCGACAAAATCAGAAGATGATATGGAGTGTAAATGATTGCGCCGAGCAGCGCCGAGGTTGTGTTCAAAGGTGTGATCCCAAACATTGCGCGAAAATATTCCATCGCGGCAGTCAGGCTATCCGCCCGAAACAGCACCCACGAAAGAAGCATGAGCAGGAACGTAACCGCGATGCGCCCCGGTTTCGGCACCCAGTGATAGAAACTTTTTTTGCCGTTCCATCGTTCGAGCACCAGAAGCAAACCATGGAACGCACCCCAAACAATGAAGGTCCATTTCGCTCCGTGCCATAATCCGCCCAGAAGCATTACCACCGCGAGGTTGAAGTAGGTCCGTCCCTCTCCTTTGCGATTGCCACCAAGAGCATAGTACAAGTAGTCGCGCAAAACACTGGAAAGCGAGATATGCCAGCGGCGCCACAGGTCGGTGATGCTTTCAGATCGGTAGGGAGCGTCAAAGTTTCGCGGGAATTCGAAACCGAGCATTCGAGCCAGGCCGACCGCCATGTCCGAGTAACCGCAGAAATCGAAGTAGATCTGGAACGCATAAGCCAGCGCGCCCACCCATGCGTCGACCATGTGAGGATTAGCGGCGCCAAACACCGCATCGGCGACTTGCCCGCACGGGTTCGCCAGCAGGATCTTTTTGGCAAATCCGACAATGAAGATGCAAATGCCGGACGCAAAGCGCGAGGCGGTGTGGTCGCGCTGGCGGAGTTGGTCAGCGAGGGTTTTGTAGCGGATGATTGGTCCGGCAACGAGAGTCGGAAACAGCGCGACGAATGCAGAGAAGCCGGACAACGATTTCGCGGTTTGCGCGTGGCCGCGGTAGAGGTCGATGATGTAGGTGAGCGAGTGAAAGGTGTAAAACGAGATGCCAATGGGCAGGACGACCTGCATGACCGCGAATTGGCGCCCGCCGACCATCGAGAATAACTGGTTCAGAGTTTCCGCTGCAAAGATGTAATATTTGAAAAAGCCGAGAAGGGTTAGATTGGTGATAACACAAGCCACGACCGCGAATTTTCTCTGTGCCTGCGTAGCGCCGGGGCGCGTAATCACTTGCCCCCAAATAAAGTCCATCACGGTCGTGAACAGCATGAGGCTGACGAACCATGGCTCCCACCAGCCATAGAAGACGTAACTCGCCAGCGTGATCCAAAGATTCCGCCACTTATTGGGAAGCTTGTAATAGATGAGAAGAAAAAGCGGCAGGAAGTAAAAGACGAAAATGTGCGTGGTAAAGACCATTAACTAGCGCGGAGAACTGTGCAAAAACGACGACGGCTTTCAACCAAAATCCTGTGTTCTCAATCAATGCGGGCCGTGTTAAGACTCGCGTGATTGAGAATGACTCTTTCAACAGTGGCTGCGGTGGTGATCCTATGCGCACCGATAATTGGGTTTGCGCAGCAAGAGCCGGAGTATCGCGGCAGGAAACTGAGCGATTGGCTCCTGGGATATACGCAGGGATCACTGGACGGTCCCGAGTTTCAGATTGCGGAGGAAGCGGTGCTGAGAATCGGCACGAATGGAATTCCGACGATATTGCGGCTCCTGGAGACGCCCGCAAGATCATGGAACTTCGCTGGGATGCAGGCGTTTGTGATTGCCAAATCGAATTTGGCCAGCGCGGTGCCGGAACTTGCGCGACTTTCCGAACGAACAAGCGTTGCGGATACGATGATTGCTGTCGCCGGCGCATTGCAGAATTTGGGCGAATATGGAAAGGACGCTGCGCCTGCCATATTGCGAGGATTGAAGCATCCCGATCGAGAGGTGCGGAGTTCCGCGGTGGGAGCACTCGTCCAGATCCGAGGAGACGCCAAGGTCGTGGTGCCTGCGTTGACGGCGGTGTTGCGGGATCCAGCGGCAGACATCAAGGACTACGTGCTGACTGCGCTCGCACAATACGGGGCAGAAGCGAGGTCAGCCTTGCCGGAAGTGTTGGCAATTTACCACAGAGCAGGCGCGAACGTGAAAATGGATAGCGATCCGCGGTGGTCAGCGGATCTGGCGATTTGGGCGATTGCGCCGGAGGAAGCGACCGGTGTTGTGAGGGTGGAGGAGGAGGAGGAAGTGATTCTGGGGTTTGCGACCGCGGCGGAATTGTACGTTGATTTTGGTTTCAAAGACACAGCAATGACCCACTTCGGGAATGAGTCCGCGGTGATTCGCTGGGGACGGCGAGGGGTTCCTCCATTTGAGGAGGCGGGCCGAAGATTTGAGTTTTACAGGACAAGCGGGGAGCGAGGAAGGTTCTGGCGGTCGGAGTTTCATATCGAGGAGTGGACTCGAAATGCAAAGGTGCCCTTCGATTTTGGACCTTCTATTCGATATAGCCTTTCCGGCGGGAGTTTGCTCCTTTGCGCGCGGGACCCGAACGGAACGGCGCTCAAGATTCGACAGGTGCGGCAAGATCGGTGGGGTGACCTCGGGCGGGAAGATTCCGCGGAGTAAATCGGAATTCAGTTCAGGGAGATTTATATTCCCTTTGCGAAGGCGTTTGGGTGAAAAACTGGGCTATGAAATCTTCCGTATGTGCCGAGATGCGGACGGGCTTGCGATTGAATGGGTCTTGGAATTCGAGCGCGACGGCGCGGAGGGCCATGGGTGGATTTCGGCGGGTGCGGTCTTCGGGGGCGCCATACATCGTATCGCCGATGATGGGCAGGTGAGCATCGGAAAGGTGGAGGCGGATTTGATGGGTGCGGCCGGTGATGGGGCTGGCTTCGATGAGGGCAAGATTGTTTGCGCGCTGGAGAACTTTGAAGTGCGTTTCCGCATCTTTTGATTCGGTGCTCGGCTTGGAACCGGGAACGACGCGATGGCGTCCGTGCTCGTTTGGGTCTGGTCCAAGTCGTGCGCGGCAGGTCCATTCATTCTGCTGAGGATTGCCGCGGACAACGGCGAGGTAGCGCTTGTGCATGCGGCGGGATTCGAAGAGTTCGCCATAACTGCGGAGGGCGCCGGCGCTTTTGGCGAAGAGGAGGATGCCGGTGGTTTCGGCGTCGAGGCGATGGATGTATTTCAGGAAACGGATATTGCGGGAGCGCGCCCAGAAGGCGCCGCCGAGGACGGCGGAGGAGATGGCGAGTTGGAGGTTGCGGCTGGTTTTGTCCCAGTTGTAGGGAACGAGCATCCAGCCGGCGGGTTTATCGATGGCGAGGACCGAGCGGTCTTCGTAGAGGATGGGGATCGTGGTGCCGTCGGTGAGGACGATTGCGTTTCGGTTGCGGTTTGTGGGCGAGCGCGGCACGTCTGCTCCTCCAAGGCTAAGCGGCGGCCATTTGTTCGTCGAAGGGGAGTTCGGAGATTTTTATGGCGGGGTTTTTTTCGCTGAAGTAGGAGCAGGACCAGGGGTCGGAGAAGAGGATGACGTTTTGTTCGAAGGAGTCTTTGGCGAGGCGGGCGCCGGTGGGGAGGATAGCGGCGTCGAGTTGTTCGGGAGTGATTTCGGGGGAGACCCAGCGCATGACTTGCCAGGGGGCGGATTCGAGACGGGAATCAGCGCCGTATTCGGTTTGCATGCGGTATTGGACAACCTCGAATTGCAGTGGGCCGACCGCGGCCAAAAGTGGGACCCGTTGGGCGGTGTCTTTGACGTAAAGAGCCTGGACGACGCGTTCCTGTAGGAGTTGGTCGAGACCTTCGCGGAAGCGTTTGAACTGGCCGGTGTTGGTGCTCTGGAGCCAGGCGAAACATTCGGGCGTGAAGCGCGGGATTTCGCGGTAAACGAGCTTGTCGTTTTCGGCGAGGGTATCGCCCATGCCGAATTCGCCGTGGCCGACGAGGCCAACGATGTCGCCGGCGTAAGCGACGTCCATCGTTTCGCGGTCGCGGCCGAAAAGTTTGTGGGAGCTGGAGAGACGAACTTTCTTTCCGGTGCGGGTGTGGACGACCGTCATGTCGCGCTCGAATTTGCCGGAGCAGATGCGGACGAACGCGAGGCGATCGCGGTGCCGGGGATCCATGTTCGCCTGAATTTTGAAAATGAAGCCGGAGAATTCAGGTTTGGCGGGATCGATGATTTCGCCATCGACGCTGCGCGGACGCGGAGCGGAGGCGTGTTCGAGGAAGCCGTCGAGAAGGAGTTGCACGCCGAAGTTGTTGACGGCGCTGCCGAAGAAAACGGGAGTGAGCTTGCCGACGGCGATTTCCTCAGCGGAGAAAGTTGCGCCGGCGTGCTCGAGCATCTCGTGCTCCATGATCACTTTTTCGTAAACGCCGGCGTCCATGCTTTCGCGCACGGCGGCGTCTTTGATGCCGTGCACGGTGACGGGTGCTTTGTAAGCGCCGCCGGGAGTGCGTTCGAAGAAGTGGACCTGGTTTTTCGTGCGGTCGAAGACGCCTTTGAAATCGGGCCCGGAACCAAGCGGCCAATTCATGGCGAAGGCCTGGATTCCGAGGACGCGTTCGAGTTCGTCGAGCAGTTCGAGTGGATCGCGGGAAGGGCGATCCATTTTGTTCATGAAGGTGAAAATGGGAATTCCGCGCCGGCGACAGATTTCGAAAAGCTTGCGGGTTTGCGGCTCGATCCCCTTGGCGGCATCGATGACCATGACGACGGAATCGACGGCGGTGAGGACGCGGTAGGTGTCTTCGGAAAAATCTTTGTGACCGGGCGTGTCGAGGAGATTGATCCAGTAGCCGCTGTATTCGAATTGGAGAACGGTGGAACTGACGGAGATGCCGCGCTTGCGTTCGAGCTCCATCCAGTCGGAAGTGGCGGCGCGCTGGGTTTTGCGGGCGGTGACGGAGCCGGCGAGTTGGACCGCGCCGCCGTAAAGGAGGAACTTCTCGGTCAAAGTGGTTTTACCCGCGTCCGGATGCGAGATGATCGCAAAGGTGCGGCGGCGCGAGATTTCTTTGGATAAATCGCTGCTCAAGAAGGGGCGTATAGGTACTTGCGAACGGAGCAAAGTCAATTGGGTTCTGGAAAAGGCGGTAACGTTAAGGTGTTGATGATTTTTCGTTTTTGGGTGTTTTTGGGTGTTGGTGAGAGATAAGTAATTGGACTCAACGGTGTTACATGGTGTTGATCCTGGGTGTGCGCTGGGTGTTGCAAGGTGTTGATGGGTGTTTTTGTGTGTTGATGGGTGTTGATGAGCGATAGAGCGCGAGAACTGCGCAGGGTGCAAAGCAAATGTACAGAGCGATTCCGCGGGCGGAAAAAGCGGGTAGTCACTCAGGAGGCGTTGGCGAACAGGAGGCTCGATTAGATCGAGACTTTTGTTCGGATACGATCCGAGTGACCACGAATTCAGGTTCGTGATCATAGGAAAGGAAATTACCAAAAGGGGGCAGGGAGATCAACGGAAAAAGGCGGCGAATTTCGTGTTTGAATGCCAGCGAGTGGGCACTCGGTGCCAGTAGTGTGAGAAAGAAAAAGCCTCCAGAGTTGGAGGCTTTTCGAAAGCAGGTTGATTTGAAACTAGCTGTTCTGCCGACGGCGAGCGGCGAACAAGAACGCACCGCCTAAACCGAGGAGCGCGAAGGTGGAGGGTTCGGGAACGACGGTGACGACGACGTTGTCGATCAGGCCGAAGAGTTGGGATTCGAGAGCTTCGGTGGTCTGGCCCGTATTAATGTCGCTTTGGACGAAGACGATGTTATTGCCGCCGAAGGTTTGGCCGGAGACGTCGGCGGTGGCAATGCGGATGCCGTCAATGCTCCAGGTGATGGTGTTGCCGATCTTGGTGATTTCGACCTGGTGCCATTCCATGCCCAGCGAACCCGGTGCGGTTGTCTCGGCCCCAACTTGGACACTACCAAAGCCGTTGTTGGCGTAATAGGTCGCAGAGTTGTTTTGGCTGCCGGCGGCGTAGGTGCTCAGATTTTGTTGGTGAGCGGCGTTGAAGTAGTAGCGATAATCCGTGCCGCTGCCGCCGTCGCCCGTGGCACCGAACCAGACGGCATCGCCGGCTCCGGCGAAAACTGGGACATTGCCGGAGGCGTTCAGTCCAGCGCCAGTGATCTGGGTTGAGCCTGCGCCTCCGGCAGGGTACGGCCCAGGATAACCTTGGTAAACGTCGTATCGGAGCTGGTAATCACCAGCGAAACTTTGGCCGACGGGCATGATGCTGACACCGGTGGTGGGTGTGGTGGGCGTCGGGTTCCCGGGCTGATTGGCGTAGAGAATTGCGCCGATTCTCGTGCCGCCGGAGTTTGGCGCGGCCGGGATGCCCAGCGTGCTGTAATCGAAGCCGATGGTGGCAACATCCCCAGTTGTGCCGCCGAGAACGGTCCAGGCGGTGGCGGGGGTGGTATCGAAATTATCCTGGAAGAGGACCTGGCCTTGGGCGGCGAGCGCGGAGAGGAGGGACGCGGCGGCGAAGGCGTATGAGGGAAGGGTAGCGGGCTTGTTCATGGCGAGCGTGAGTATGTGGTTAGATCGGCGCGCGCGACAAGGGTATTTTGAGGGCGAGCGTTGAATAGTTTTCGCACGGGCCATGAGCGAATTAAGAAGAGAGTTGAGGGTGAGTTGCGTTGAGAGATTGCTGTTGAGGGATTGCGGGTCTGCTGAGGCGGTACTGGTTGATTGTATGCTGAACCCCTCACCCAACCCTCTCCCCTGCTGGGAGAGGGGAAGAGGGTGGCGCTTTCGGGTCTGCTGGAGGCGCGTGGATTTCATGGTTCGCGTCGCGCGATGTTGAAGTGGGACTCACAGAGTTCATCCCTCCGGTTTTAGAATATTCGAATTCGGATCCTGCTGGTGGGTCTGCTTTGGCGGTGTCGGTTGGATCTGTCGCGGCGAGCGATGTCAGTTTGGAACTCCCGAAAGCCAGTAAGGTTCATTAACTGTCGTCCTGCTTTGGGGGCGCCGGTTGAAGTTGGCGCGTCGGACGATGTCCTGTGGGACGCGTGAACGCTACCCTATCGCGCATCTGGGGTTTGCGGTTGGTGGCGGATGTTGGCGAGGTGGGGAGCGAACGGACACGAAGATGGTCTAATCTGTAGCTTAATGCTTCTTTGTGTGTCGTTCAGGCGAATTTTGAAGAACGGAGTGCGTATGGGGAGCTGAAGGGTAGGGCCATATTCCATGGTGTACGGTCAGCTTTAGCCTGAGCCGAATTTAAGTAATTAGAAGGCCTTGAAAGTGGGGAATACCGGAGTAAGGTTGCCGCCGCTTGTTCGGACCGGATTCCCAGGGCGACCCAAACGCAGCTCCCGAGGTTGCGTGCCTTCTGGTCGAAAGAACAGCCCAACCAAACAGGATATAGATGCGGCTAGACACAGTAGATAAACACTCCGAAAACCCAGCAACGATGTTCCGAGCGCCTGCCGATCGCGGGCAGAGCGCATCGGCAAAACTGACAGATAATCTTTCGCGAATTGCTTCGTGGATGACGAACACACTGAATTGCGTGCCGGACGCGTTGCTGGCGACGAATTGCCGGGGGGACGTCCTTTTCATGAATCCGCGCGCGGAGCAGTTAACGGGGTGGAGCGTGGAAGAGGCGTTGCGGCGATGCTCTTCAGAAGTTTTTCATTTGCTCAATGAGGCGGGTCAACGGGTGGTGAGTCCGTTACGCGAGGCGTATATCGAGGAAGATGTTTTTCGTTCGACGGAGTGCATGCTGGCGGCGGCGGATGGGGATCGCATGCGGATTCAATATACGGCTGCGCCGATCCGGACCGAAGATGGGGAAGTGGTGGGCGCGGTGGTGGTGTTCCGGGAACGGGAACAGACGGGGATTTAAGGGAGTGATGAGTGATGAGTGATGAGTGATGAGTGATGAGTCGCTCGCGCGAAGTCAGCGGGGTAGATTTTTCACCACGAAGAACACGAAGAGCGCTAAGGTTGGGGTGAATTGGAAAGTGGCGAGGTGCTGTTCACGATCCCGCGCGTGGAGCAGTTAAGGGTGTGGAGCGTGGAACAGGCGCTGCGGGCGATGATCTTCGGAGGTTTTCTTTTGCAGGCGAACGGTTGGTGAGACTCGCGTTAGGATTGCGCGAGCTGAGGGGGAAGATTTCTCACCATGAAGGGGCGAATTAATTCTGGGCGGGTTCGGGTGCGAGTTTGGGTTCGCGTTCGAGGAGGAAAGCGCCGATGGCGTGGCGGAGTTCCTGGACGGAGAAGGGTTTTGAGAGGCACCGCTTGGTGTGCTTCTTCAGGAATTGTTGGAAGGAGTCGCTGACGACGTCGCCGGTCATGAACATGAGACGGGCGGCTGCTTCGGGATTGTTCTCCGCGATGCGCTCATAAAGTTGGGGACCACTTAAGCCGGGCATTTTCCAGTCGCAGACGAGCAGTTGGTAAACGCCGGCTGTGACTTTCTCGAGGGCGAGATCGCCATTCTGCGCGGTGTCGACGGTGAAGCCGTCCTGCTCGAGGATCTGGCGGACGAGTTCGACAATCCATTCTTCATCGTCGATGACGAGAACACGTTTGCCTTTGCCGTTCAGGAAACGGGCGGTGTTGCCACGGGCGGTGATAGCCGCTGCCTCGGCTGGATCCTGGGCGGGAACTTCGATGAGGAAACTGGCGCCTTTACCGGGCATGCTATGGGCGGAAATGGTGCCACCGTGCTCGCGAATGATGCCGTAGCAGAGACTGAGGCCGAGGCCGGTGCCTTTGCCGACGGGCTTGGTGGTGAAGAACGGGTCGAAAACTTTCGGCAGATTCTCGGCGGGAATACCGGGACCATTGTCTTCGATAATCACGCGAACATCTCCGTCGCTGGTTTCCGTGACGACGCGGATGACGCCGTTGGGCTGATGACCTTCGATGGCCTGGCGGGCGTTGTTGAGGATGTTGAGAACGACCTGCTGGAATTGGTGCGAGTCGCCAACGACTTTCGGGAGGTTGGAGCCGAATTCGCGGCGCACTTCGATATTACTGGTGCGCATTTCGTAGGCGAGGATTTCCAGGACGGCGCTAATGAGTTCGTTGACGTTGAGCAAGGTGCGCTCGGGCGGATGCTGGCGGGCAAAACTGAGGAGACCCTGGACGATTTTGTGGCAGCGCTCGGTGCTCTTGACGATGTAATGGAGATAGCTGCGATGCTTCGGATGAAGATCGACTTCCTTGAGGAGTTCGGCAAAGCCGATGACGCTGGTGAGGGGATTGTTGAGTTCGTGCGCGACGCCGGCGACGAATTCGCCGACGGCGGAAAGTTTTTCGCTTTGGATGAGCTGGGCCTGAGTGGCCTTGAGAGTCTGGACGGTGCGTTCGAGTTCTTCGCGAGAGTTGCGAAGATTTTTGGTCATGTGATTGAAGGCGTAGGCGAGCTGGCCGAGTTCGTCATTCGCTTTGACTTGAACGCGGCGGCTGAAATCGCCGCTGCCGACGGCTTCGGTGATGGTGCGGAGTTCGCGGAGCGGCGAGGTGACTTTGCCGATGACCAGCCAAATGACGACGGTGCTGGCGAAAAGGCCGATGGCACTGATGAGCCAGAGCATGGCGTTGGTCTGGCGGATTTGTTGCAAGGCGCTTTCGTAGGAGAGCAGGAGGACGTAGCCGAGATCCGTGCCGGGGGGCGCGCCGGGAAACGGAGAGGCGAGGGCGAGGTAATGCGCATTGTCGAGAATGACTGGTTGGACGTTGGCGGCGCCCGGGAGGTGAGCTGAATTCCAGTGCGGCAGGAGCGAGGCGTGAACGTCAGTTTTCGTGAGAGTGGAGGCAGCGATGTTACTGTTCGCGACGAAGACGCCGTCGCCGCCGATGAGGGAGGTGAGTTCGCGGAGCGTGTGGAGGTTTACTTTCGAGCAGATGACGAGCGCGCCCTCAAGGCTGTTGTTCACGACGACGGGAATGGCGACGACATTAAAAACTGCCGAACGGATCGGGAGGAGGGTGGAAACGGGCTGGCCGGCGAGAGCTTTGAGGGCGAATGGCGAGACGGCTTTTTCAAAATCGATGGTGCGGCTTTCCGGGTCGCGCTGGGCGGTGGCGAGGATGGTGCCGTTCTCGACGACGAACATCATGATGTCAGCCTCGGCATCGAGTCTTTCGAGGCGCGCGGCGAGATCGTGAGTCATGGTGGGTGCGTGGCGGAGTTTGGCGACTGCGCCAAAGGCGGGTTCCTCGACGATTTGTTTATAGCGGGCGAAAATTTGGCGGGACCGAAGAGTGAGAGAGTTTTGGAAAACGGCATCGGCGGTGCGGAGTTGATGACGTGCTTCGCGTTCGAGATGTTGCATGCTGCTGCGATGGACGATCAGGAGCATGAGGGCGGGGAGCAGGACGAGCAGGACGATGACCGGGATGAGGATCTTCGCGGAGAAACTCAGTTTGATCTTTGGGATTTTGGTGATGGGCGAAGACATTTTAGTACTTGGGAAGGCCTTTGACTCCGAGTGTGAAATCGACGCGGACTTCGCCGGATGCGGGAACGACAATTTCTTTCATTTGGGCGGGAAGGCGGTGGTGCCAGGCTTTGAGTTTGTAGGTGCCGGGCGGAACATTCTCGATGCGGTAACGGCGGGATTTGCCGGTGGAGGCGAAGAATGGATTTTGCAGGACGAGGAGGACGCAATTCATTTGCGAGTGGATCGAGCAGAAGACATCGACGCGGCCAGGATTTTGGAACTGAACTTTTTTTACCTCGGGATCTTTATAGAGGCCGAGGTCGAATGGGTTTGATTCGGACATGGAAAAGACGTTGTGGAAGATGTCGTCTTTGTTCGGCCATTCGACGGTGGTGCCAACCATTACCGGGAGGACGCCAGGACGGAAGACGGCGTCGCGCTGAGTGATTATTTGGACTGTGTTGGTGGAGAAGGAAGGGGCGTTGGTGACGGGTTGATCGATAAAGACGATGAAATCCTTCAGCTCGGAGTAGTCGATTTTTTCGACGAACTTAAATTTGCGGGAATCGTATTTGCCGGATTTGCCGGAGTCACTGAGTTCGGGATTCGCTTCGGCGTGAACGGAACCGAGGATCGTCCCTGCGCGGAGGGTGACGGCGATGGAGGCGAGGGCGAAAATTTGGAGGAGAGTGCGCATTAGAATTGAAAGCCGAGTTCCGCGCCGAAGAAGTCGTGTTGATCGCGTTTTGTGCCGTCGATCGTTTCGCCGCGTTCGACGGTGTATTCGATCTTGGCGAGGAGATTTTCGCTCCAGCGATAACCGAAGCCGATGCTCAGACGCCAGAGGTCGTCGGTGAGCGGGGCGAATGGACTGAAGAAATATTGACCGGCGTCGCCGTGGCCGACGATGGGCATGCCGTCGTCCGTGAGGATGTGGCTGAAACGGGCGGCGGTGTAGAATTTTGGAACGATGTGTTGGAGAACTTCGGCGTAGTAATATTGCCCGTCGGGAGAGCGGTCGGCGGAGTCTTCGTATTCGAAAATGCCGGCGGCGAGTTTAAGGTGACCGGTTTTCCAGAAGGTTTGGGCGTCCAGTTCGTACACGTTGGCGGAGAATGTTTCGGCGGCGGGTTCGAGGCTGCGGAAGAAGCCGTTGCCGAACCAGAGTTCGGAGAGTTCGTCGCCGGCGGATGACAGATCGCCGGTGCGAATGCCGCTGAAGCTGAGGCGGGCGCGTTGGCCGAAGTTATAGCCGAGGCGGCCGGCGACAGATTTATCGCTATCGAAATCCTGAAGGGTGGGGTGGCCGCCGTTTTGGACGGCGAGGACGTAATCGAAGCCGAACGCGCTGCCGTAAAGTTCCACGCCTTCGTCGATGCCCCAGAGGTCGGTGAGGGAATGAGAGATGAGGGGGTTGTCGATGACGTCGCGGGAGAGATATTCCTCGCCGAAGGGGATGTCGAACCGGCCGACGCGGAGACTGAGGAAATTTTGGTCTGTCCAGAGGCGGAGGACGTTTTCGAAATCAAGGTAAAGTTCACCGAGATGGAAGAACTCATCGTTGGCTTCGCGGGTGGCGAGGTCGAGTTCAGCGAAGATGTAGGTGGATTCCCAGAGAGGCGCTTCGAGAAAGAGTTTTGCTTCGTCGACGCGGAAGGAACCTTCCGGGAATGCTCCTTGAGAACCGGTGTGGAAGTAAGCGACGCCGCCTTCACCGGAGATGTGGAGGGAGCCGAATTTCAATTTCTGGTTAGCAGGAGAGTCCGGAAACTGATTGAGGTCGGGTGATTGGCGATCGCGGAGTTCTTCGATGAGTTTTTTTTGGGAGGCGAGTTCTTCGCGAAGGGAGCGGTTTTGCGATTCGAGGTCATTGAGTCGTTGTTCGAGAGAACGGGTGTCGGCAGCCTGGAGAACGGCGGTGCTGGCCGCGAGGAGGGAAGCGGCTTTCGCTAGATTTCGGCAGACGATGCGTTTTCTTGCCATGTTCAGCACCCGAGAACTGGTCCAGATTGGAATCGGCTAAATGGGGAGTTTGCTTGAGGAAATGTTATCAGGCGAAAGGGCAGAAAGGGTGCGAGGAGATGCGGTTGGAATAGTGCGCTTGAGAATTTTGAGGTGCGGTGTTCAATGGGTAGGCCGTGCGTAATTTCTATATATCCCGACGTCGGTTTCTTTCCGGCGTGCTTGCTGCGCCTTTCATCGCGAATGCTGCCCTGGCGCCCGATAAGTTTTACAAGGCGGCCGTGATTGGCCGCACGGGACGCGGCGATTACGGGCATGGATTCGATACGATCTTCGAAGGTTTGCCCAATGTCGGTGTGGAAGCGATTGCGGACGAAAACGCGGAAGGCCTGGAAAAGGCGGCGCTCCGTGCTGAAGCGAAACGGAAGTATCGCGATTTTCGTGAGATGCTCGAGAAGGAGCGGCCGAACCTGGTTAGCATTGCGCCGCGGCATCCTGATGGCCACAGAGAGATGGCGCTGGCTTCGATCGCGGTTGGTGCGCATTGCATCGTTGAAAAGCCATTCACGGAACACTTGAACGAGGCGGATGACATCGTGAAGGCCGCGCAAGAGAAGGGCGTGCGCATTGTAGTCGGTCACAAGAACCGGTATTCGCCGATGTTTCAGAAGATGCAGCGGCTCATCCGCGAGGGGTTTTTCGGTGAGATTCTGGAAATGCGCGTCCAGGGAAAACAAGACCATCGCGCCGGTGGCGAGGATTTGATCGTCCTCGGCACGCATGACTTCGACACGATGCGCTTCTTTTTTGGGGATCCGATCTCCTGCACTGCGGCTGTGACAGCGAAAGGGAAAGCAATCACCAAAGCCGATGTGCGAATTGGGCGGGAGCCGATGCGCGTGGCGGGTGACTCGGTGCGAGCGCGATTCGGATTCAGCGATAATGTATCCTGCACGTGGCAGTCGGTATCAAGGGGCGGGGACTGGAATGTTTTACCGCGAGGTGCGGAACGATGGGGCTTCCACATTTTTGGAACGAAACGCCTTCTCGCGTACTACTCAGGTTCCGAGCCGCTATACTACGACTCGCCATTTCTCGGGCACAAAACGATTCGCTCAGAATGGCAGGCTTTACCCGAACCAAAGAATTGGCCGCCGGTCAAGCATCAGACCCATTTGGCGCAGGATCTGATCCACGCGGCGGAAACCGGCGAGAAGCCGTTGTGCAATGAAACCGATGGCCGTTGGACGATCGAGATGGTGTCAGCAGTTTATTCTTCCCAACTCGCCGGGCGCACCGTCACCTTTCCGCTCGAAAAACGTGGTAATCCGTTGATGGAGCTGTAGTTAACGCGATTTTGCGGTTTCCAGGCTTGTCATATGGAGATATGACAGGATGTCATGATTTTATGTTTTGTCCGGTGTTCGGGGTTCGTTCAGATTAAACCTGTTTTCAGCTTCGAGGCATGAAGGAATGCTCGCTGCGGCGAGTAAAACGGGTTGGCCGAATTTGGGATTTAGGCCGTTTGAGAGCGGCACTGCTGGGTCAAGCGCCGGGTGAACAGAGCATGCGGTGAACAAACATGCTCAACTGCGCGTGAGACCGGCAGTGCCGCTCAATTTTTTTGAAATTCATTTCGTTCGGAAATCGTTTGCCTTCGCTCCCGAAAATTCGTTATGCCGAGCGGGATGAACGCCCGCGAGGCACTCGTTGCGCTGAACATGGTCCCGAATGTTGGGCCCGTCCGCTTGCGTCAGCTTCTAGAGCGATTTGAGGATCCGGTCGCAATTCTTTCCGCGAAGAAATCGGCGCTCCTTGCGGTGAACGGCATCAGCGACGTGACTGCTGATTCCATTGCGAGCTGGGAAGGCAATGTTGATCTTTCCGGGGAGTTGAACCGAATTGCCGATTTCGGCTGCCAGATCGTTACGCAGCAGGATGAAAATTATCCAGAACTGCTGCGACAAATTTATGATCCGCCAATGGTCCTTTACGTAAAAGGGACGCTTGCGCCGCGCGATAAAAACGGAGTCGCGCTCGTGGGATCGCGCATGACGACTTCCTATGGGATGAACGTGGCGCGCAAGCTCGGGTATCAACTTGCCTATATGGGGGTCACGGTGGTGAGCGGCGGCGCGCGGGGGATCGACACCGCGGCGCACCAAGGAGCGCTCAGCGCCAAGGGGCGAACGATCGCGGTGCTCGGGACAGGGATAAATCAGATCTTTCCTCCGGAGAACGGCGGACTCTTTGAGAAGATAATTTCCAACGGGGCACTGATTACGCAGTTTCCATTCAATCGTCCGCCGGACAAACAGAGTTTTCCGATTCGGAATCGCATTGTGGCGGGAATGACTCTTGGCACGGTCGTGGTGGAGGCGAATCTCACCAGCGGGGCGTTGATCACGGCGAATTTTGCGGTCGAAAGCGGCCGGCAGGTTTTTGCCGTGCCTGGGCCGATCGATTCGCCGCGCAGCAAGGGCTGTCACGATTTAATTAAAAAAGGGGCAAAGCTGTGCGAAGGCGCCGAAGACATCGTCACTGAGTTCGAATATCTTTTTCCCACCTCGAACAAACCTCAAGCTGGCGGCGCGCAACTGCCGGGCCTGACGCTCACGGAAAACGAAAAACTCGTTTATGACGCACTCGGAACTGAAGAGTTGTTCATGGATGAAGTGATCGCAAAAACCGGTTTGCCGGCTTCGACGGTGTCCGTCGCGTTGCTCACGCTGGAAATGAAAAAGCTCGTGAAGCAGATGCCCGGAAAAGTTTTTACGCGATTTAATCGCGAGTAGTTGGAGATAGTGGAGCGAGGCTCAGTCCGGAGCTTCCGTTTCGGACAGCAGGTTTACGCTTTAAAATAAACTTTCCTGGCCGCTGCGAACCGGTTTCACGCCGAGTCGTTTGTAGCAAAGCTCCGTAACCACGCGCCCCTGCGGGGTGCGGCTCAAGTAGCCTTCCATGATCAAGTAAGGCTCGTAAACTTCTTCTATGGTATCCGGTTCCTCACCGACAGCGACCGCCAACGAATTCACACCTACAGGTCCGCCGCTGAACTTATAAGTAATGGCTTCGAGAATACGTTTGTCCATTTCGTCGAGCCCGTGCTGATCGATGTCCAGCAGTGCGAGCGCCTTATCCGCAAGTTCGCGCGTGATTTGCCCGTTGCCCTTCACCTGCGCGTAATCACGGACCCGTTTTAATAGATTGTTCGAAATGCGCGGGGTGCCACGGCTTCGGCGCGCCACTTCGAACGCGCCTTCCGGATCGATCTCGATATTCAAGAGGCGCGCTGAACGGACAACGATGTGCTGGAGTTGATCGGCAGTGTAGTAATCGACGCGCTCGCGCACGGGGAAGCGAGTGAGCAGGGGAGCGGTCAACAATCCGCTGCGAGTGGTTGCTCCGACCAAAGTGAAGCGAGGCAAATTCAAACGAATGCTGCGCGCGTTCGGTCCCTGGTCGATAATGATGTCCAGTTTGAAATCCTCCATCGCCGGGTAAAGATATTCCTCGATCGTTTTCTGCAGACGGTGGATTTCGTCGATGAACAGAATGTCGCCTTCTTCCAGGTTTGTCAGGAGTCCCGCAAGGTCCGCAGCTTTCTCGATGGTCGGTCCGCTGGTACATTTCAAATTCCCGCCCATTGCTTTGGCAATAATGTTCGCGAGCGTGGTTTTTCCCAAACCAGGCGGACCATTCAGCAAGATGTGATCGAGCGGTTCCTTGCGTTGTTTCGCCGCTTCAACTGCGATCTGCAGCCGCTCCTTCACTTTTGCCTGGCCGGTGAATTCCGAAAAAAGAGAGGGGCGGAGCGTGACCTCCAGAGCGGGATCATGTTTAACCAGCGTGTTCGCTTTTTCCGGCATGCGTCCTCAGATTTCCGGCAGCAGGCCCTCGCGTCAAGTGTTCCGAATGTGGACACAAGAAATCATTCGTCGTGCTCGCGGCGCTGGAAATCAGTCCCACCTCGTTGGTGACGATTTCCCATTTGGAATCAATTTTTCACTTTGAAACAAAATCAACTCGTCGTTCGCAAAGTTTAGAAATCTTGTTTTTTCCCAGTAAAAGGGCGGTTTTCAGGATGCTTTGAGCCGCCATGCGTACTCGTTGGCGTCACCGCTGCTAAATGGCGTCCATGACTTGTTGGTGTGTGAGACAGATCATCCGGACTGTCTCGTTTATAAGCTTGTGCCTCGTGCAAGCATCGTCGTTCGCAGCAGAAATCCATCTGAGTTGGGATGCAAATCCAGAGCCGGACATTGCGGGTTACAAAGTTTACGCGCGCAATTTGACTGCGAGTTCAACGAGCGTGTTCGACGTCGGAAACGAGACCTCCGCAAGTTTTGCAGCGACTGATGGTGTGTCGTATCTGTTCAGTGTCACGGCCTACAATCTCGCTGGGCTGGAGAGCGCGCCCTCAACCGAAGTTCGTTACGATGCGCCTGCAGATCAACTCACCGTTTCATGGGACCGCAGCATTTACAGCAGCGTAGCGCAGTATCGTCTCTCTTACGCACCATTGAACCAAACCGCACAGCAGTTGGTTGCGGGACTGAACACATCGATTTCCTTGAGCGGCTTGCAACGTGGAAGTAATTATTATTTTTACGTCGAAGCCTTTGATTCAATGGGCCGCAAACTCGACTCATGGCAGCAGGTCAGCGCGTTAATGCCGCTTCAGGGATTGCTTGGGAGCGTTCATGTACCACGCGCGAATCTCGCCCCGCAAATCGCGCTGAACTCTCCGATTGCGGGTGCAAACTACACTGCGCCTGCGACGATTAATCTTACGGCAACCGCTTCGGATTTAGATGGAACTATTCGCTCCGTCGATTTCTACCGCGGTTCCACGCGGCTCTACTCCGATACGGTCGCGCCATATGCATACACCTGGACCGGTGTTGCGGCCGGAAGTTATCAAGTCAGCGCCATTGCAATTGATTCCCAGGGAGCGTCCACTCGCTCCGCGATCATCACGGTGAACGTCAATGCTCCTCTCCCCAGTGCGCCTCCGGCGCCAATGAACATTACCGCTTCGGGCGTCGGCGGCTCGATTGTTGTGGGATGGAGTGCTTCAACTGGAGCGACGTCCTACTTCGTTGAGCGCTCCACATCTTCGGCTGGGGCTTATACGCGCCTCGGTACAACGCAGACGACACAATGGACGGATTCCACCGTAGCGGCAGGGACTACTTATTTTTATCGAGTGATCGCAAGCTCCAATGGAGTCCTCAGTTTACCCTCGGCAAGTGTATCAGCAACGTTGCAGAGCGCACCGGCTGCACCTGCTTACCTGACCGCAGTCGGCGGGAAGGCGCAGATCAACCTAACGTGGCGCGACATGTCGACGAACGAGAGCTCTTTCATTGTAACCAGATCGATGGACGGCGTCGTGTTTAGCGAGGTTGCTATTTTGAACGCGAATAGCACCTCATATAGAGACACGTCCATCGCGCCGCGCACCAGGTATTACTACACGGTTGCCGCTGCCAACTCCGCCGGGAAAAGCTTCTCTGGAACGGTAACAGCGAAGGCGCGATGAGGAAGGTTGAAAGCGGAGCTGCGCCGTCACTCCTTCGGCCCAAAACGAATTGTGACGGCCTCCTCCTGGCCCGCGGCGTTCTTGCGCACGGAGCCGCTCACGCGCTCGCCGGGAGTGCCGTCCTGCAGTGTGACTGATGCGCCGATCTTCTGAATGCGCGTGTCGTCGGTCACGAGGATCACGCGATTCTTTTTCTTCCCGCGAAGCGTGATGGTCTTTTGTTTTGCGTCAGTCGAATCCAACGTTCCGTAAAACGGATAGGTTGCGGCGCGAGCCTTGCCTTCGCTCTTGCGCTCGGTCTTCGGCTGCGCGCCTGCGTCTTTACCCGCGCCGAAGTTTCCTTTTGTGACATCTGCGCCTTGAATTGAAACCAGCGACGCCAAGGCAAGGATCGCTATGAAGTGTTTCATGGTAATTTCTCCTGTTCCTTCAATGCCCAACCGATCGCGTTCGTCACCAGCCGGCGAAAAGCTTCCTCCTTAAAATCACTCGGATGTCCCAATGATGTGTAAAAAACACGTGCGCCTTTGTATTCATGCGTCCAGGCGATCGGCTCTGGCGGTTTGCCTTCAACTTCACCCATCAGCAGTGGTTTGGTGCCGGGTTGCAGCGGGCTGTTTCTGTAAAGGGATCCTTCCGAAACAAAACCCGAAACACCGCGCAGGAGTGGGTGATCCTTAACGGCTGGAATTACAGAAACGGTCGTTTTCAACTTCGCACCGTGATGTCCCTGGTAATTCCCGCCGAGGACGTCTTTGTCGAACTCTTTCCAGTTTTCGAATGCGTGACTGGAGGTGCGCAGAGCCACGAGCGGCTTTCCGGAAGCGGCATAGTCTTGAAAAAATTTCACCTCGTGCTCAGGCAATGTCATGCGCCTGACAAACAGCACGAGCAGATCAGACTCCTTTAAAGTCTCGAGCGCCGGAATGGTCTGCTGCTTCGGATCTTCGGGTCTGCTTAAGATGACGATCTCGGCGTCCTTTGTTTTTCCGAGTTCTTCCGCGAATTTTGGCAGAGTTTCGCGGCTGAGGTATTCGTATTCGCCGGCTACAAAAACGATTTTTGGCTTCTCCGCTGCCCAACTCTGCAAGGCGAGGAGCGCAAAGATGAATGCGACGACTCTCATGGTGAATCACCTCCATACCGAATTGAGCCATTTTCGTCGAGTGCGAACCGCCGCTTGCTCAAACGGCGCGCATTGCACATGGTGGCGCGCGAATGGCATGGGTCATTCTTTTTCGAGTTGTCCTCAGCGTGTCCGCCAACGCCGTTCAAAAGCGTTTGCTGCTGGACCGCGCGGGCGTGAATCACACCTGGATTCTCACCTACGCGCTGATGCTGGGCCCCGCGACGATTCTCGCACTAGCAACCAGGACTCCGGTTGGAGACGGTTTTTGGTTAAACATTCTCATCGGCGGCGGACTCGACGCGATCGGCAATCTCGCCATGGTCGCCGCCTTGCGCGGGACGGACCTTTCCATCTTTGGACCGCTTAATGCAATTCGTCCCATCCTCGCGCTGATCTTCGGCTGGCTGTTTCTCGCCGAGACGCCGAACGCAATTGGTCTGATCGGAATTGCGGTCACCGTTTTTGGCGGAGTCATTCTGTTCTCGGGTGGAGAGAACTCCACCGCCTCGCGATTCAGCGTCATTTGGAAAGCTCTGCTATTTCGTATACTCGGTTTATCGCTCGGCGTTGCGGGAGCGGTCTTCCTGAAACGCGCGGCCATGGTAAGTTCTGCCGCGAGCACCGTCGCAGCCTGGATTCTCTGCGGCCTAATGGTGCTGATTTTTTACGCCGCGTTGCGGCATCGCGATGCGCTGGTGACGCTCAAGCCTGCTCTTGGCAGTCATTGGCAGTGGCTGCTTCTGCACAGCGGCGTCTTTCTCACCATGCAACTGCTCACCATCTCTATCTTTCAAAAAACGTTGCTCGCCTATTCGTTCGTTTATTTCCAACTCGGCATGGTTTTGCAAGTTTTCGTGGGCCGGATATTCTTCAACGAGGGACATTTCGTGCGTCGCATCGTAGCCGCCTTCGTCATGGCAGTAGGTAGCGCGCTCATTCTGGCGCGCGGCTAAGAGTTTAAGTTTAAAGCTGCGCTCAAAATGTGGGCTTGAATTGGTGCTTTCGCAGAGCGCAATGTAAGTTCTGACAGGGAGAAGTTTTGAAGAACGACGACACAACCGATTTTCAGGCGCCAACCTTCGGCACATCGAACAAAGCTGAGTCAAAAAATGTTTCGCTTCCCGGCCTCATGGACGAGGCGAAGCTTCAGCAGTTCAGCGATCTCGTCCGCCAGCAACTCGAATTACTGGGCGAAGATCCGCAGCGCGACGGTTTGCAGCGCACTCCACTACGCGTTGCCAAAGCTTTCGAATTCCTCACGCGCGGTAATTGGATGGATCCAAAGCAAGTGCTGAACGACGCCCTCTTCGACGTGAAGTCCGACGAAATGGTGATCGTCAAAGATATCGATTTTTACAGCCTCTGCGAGCACCACCTGCTTCCATTTTTCGGCAAGTGCCACATCGCTTATCTGCCGAATGATAAGGTGGTTGGCCTCTCGAAGCTTCCGCGCCTTGTCGAAGTTTTCGCACGCCGTCTGCAGGTTCAGGAACGTATGACCACTGATATCGCACGCACCATCGAGGAACTCATTCGTCCGCAAGGCGTCGCTGTCGTCATTGAAGCGCAGCACCTTTGCATGGCGATGCGAGGTGTGGAGAAACAGAACTCCTACGCTCTCACTTCCTCAATGCTCGGCGCCTTCCGCGAAGATGCCCGCACCCGTGGCGAGTTTCTCGACCTCATTCGAAATCATCGCCGCACTTAGCGCGGTTTGACTCTCAATCCAAATTTCTCGTCGGCATTCCTGAACGAAATAATTCCGTTCTCGGCCGTGGGCCCTTGGAACGGATCGTTCGAGATTAAAATGTTTCCGTCCAAATCCAAATAGTTCGTCAACTCCGCGAGTTGCGTCGCCGCCGAAATCAGGACGCTCGATTCGATCATGCAACCGAGCATCGTTTTCATGCCGGCTTTCCGTGCCGCTTTCAACGCTTCCATTCCGCCGGAAATTCCGCCGGCCTTCACCAGTTTGACATTCACGGCGTGGAAGAATTCGGCGCAGTGTTCCAAATCTTTCGCGGTCACGTAGGACTCGTCTGCCATCAAGGGCAGGGGAGAGCGCTTCTTCAACCAGGCAAGATCTTCAGGCGCCGTATTCGTGGCCATCGGCTGCTCGCAAAACTCCACGTTCTTATCCTCGGCGAGCCACTCCAGCATCCCGAGCGCCTGTTCCTTGGTCTTCCAACCTTCGTTCGCGTCGACGCGCACAGTTTTGGTGGGAGCAATTTCGCGCAAGGCTTTTAAATTCTCTTTGTCGCCGTGCACGCCGACCTTCAGCTTCAAAATCGGGTAATTCTCCGCCTGCTTCACCTTTTCACGGATCACCTCGGGCGAATCAATCCCGATACTGAACGAGGTCTTGTGCGCTCCTTCCCGAAAACCCAGTCCCAACAAGTCGTAGGTCGCGTTCTGCGCCGCCTTCCCTGCGCCATCCCAAAGCGCCAAATCAACCGCCCCTTTCGCTGAGTTGTGTCCGGGCGCAATCGATTCGAGATACTTCAAAGAACCTGGGAGATCGCTGAAACTCAGTTTTTCTGGATCTATATGCGAAAGAAATGCTTCAACGGTCTCGATGGTCTCCTGATAACGGCGCGAAGGCGCGGTCTCGCCATAGCCAATGAGGCCGTCGCGATCCTTCAGCTCTACTAAGACGACGCGGAATTTCGATGCACTGCCCCTCGCAATCGTCCACTGATGCGTCAGCTTAAGCTCACTGCGCCAGAACTTTAACTGCATTCCCCTCATAAGAACCCACCTTCAGCCGCCACGAAACTCCACTAAAGTGGCATTGTGGGAACTTAGCGCAAAAGGGTGCGAAGAAACCGACCGGTATGGGACTTCTTCACCAGAGCGATTTGTTCTGGTGTCCCGTTCCCCACGATCTCTCCGCCGGCGTCGCCGCCTTCGGGTCCGAGGTCGATCACCCAATCCGCTTCGGCGATGAGATCCAAATTGTGTTCGATCACAATGACTGAGTGACCAGCATCAATCAGCTTTTGGAGCACCTGGACCAGTCGTTTCACGTCGGCCATGTGCAACCCGATGGTCGGTTCCTCAAGGATGAAAAGGTTTCGCTTCGCTTTCTCGTCGAACAACTCTGCCTGCTCTTTTAACCCGCTGAGTAAGTGGGTCACCAATTTCATCCGTTGCGCCTCGCCGCCGCTTAAGGTTGGGCTGATCTGCCCGAGTTTCAGATAATCCAGGCCAGTGTCCCGCAAGGCTTCCAGCGGACGCCGCACTTTCGGGATCGGCGCAAAAAATTCGAGCGCTTCCTCAATGCTCATTTCCAACACCTGGCAGATGTTTTTCCCGCCATACTCAATATCCAGCGTCTCGAGATTGAACCGTCTCCCCCCACAGGTCTCGCAGGTGATGTAAGCCGGGGGCAGGAAGTTCATTTCGAGCTTCACCTGCCCGGCGCCTTCGCACTGGGGACAGCGCCCTTGCGCGCTGTTGAACGAAAATCGGCTCGGCGAATACCCGCGCAATCGCGCTTCGGGTGTTTGCGCAAAGAGCTGTCGAATCACGTCGAAGAATCCCACGTAAGTCGCAGGCGTTGATCGCGGGGTTCGCCCCACCGGCGACTGGTCCACTTCATACACCGCCTTCAAACCTTCAAAACCCGTCACCTTGCAAAAAGCACCTTTCGAGCGATCCTTCGGCCGCGCCAAACAATTCTTTACCGCTGGGAGCAAACACTCCCGAATCATGGTGCTCTTCCCCGAACCACTCACGCCCGTTACTACCACGAAGCGGTTCAGCGGAAACTCCACTGTCACGTCTTTGAGATTGTTTTCCTGCGCGCGATGCAGCGTGAGCTTCGGCGCCTTGCGATCTACCTTCCTCCGCTCCCCGCGCGCCGGAAACGTTCTCGCCTCACGCAAGCTCTGCCCCGTTACTGAATCCGGATTTTTCAGCAATTCCGCCAGCGTGCCCGCACCGGCCACGGTTCCGCCGTGAATACCCGCGCCCGGCCCTAAATCGATAATGTAATCGGCGCGCCGCATCGTCTCTTCGTCATGCTCGACGACGATCAGCGTGTTCCCTCGATTCTTCAGCAACTCCAGCGCGTGCAGCAAATGCTCATTGTCGCGCGAATGCAGGCCGATCGTGGGTTCGTCCAGCACATACAACACGCCGCTCAAATTCGAGCCGAGTTGCGCCGCTAACCGAATGCGTTGCGCTTCGCCGCCGGAAAGAGTCGTGACGCTGCGGCCCAACTGCAAATAATGCAGCCCCACTTCGCGGAGAAATTTCAGGCGCTCGCTGATTTCCGGCAGAATGTCGCGCGCGATATCCGCTTCGCGTCCGCTCAACTTCACTTTCTGGAAAAACTCCCACGCATCTTCCACCGAAGCCTGGCCAAAGAAATCAATGTTGGGATACGGACTGGTCAGTCCCTCGGTGTAGCGCTTCAACTTCCGCGCCGCCGCGATGGGCCAATGCAGCCGCACGCTGCGCGCCACTGCGTTCAAGCGCGCGCCGTGACATTCTTCGCATTGTTCGCGACTACCCTCCTGCCAATCAAACCACGATTCCTCGATCGCATCCGCGCGCGCGCCGCGATCCACCTCCGGTAAATAAAACGTCTCTCCAAACCCGCGACAGGTTGGGCACCAACCTTGCGCCGAATTGTAACTGAACATTTTCGGATCCAACACCGAGAACGATTTCCCGCACCCGCGACAGGATCTCTCGGTCGAATGAACCGTCACCTGACGGTCATTGCTCAACGCGAGCAACGTTCCATGGCCGAGATCGAGCGCTTCATCAATCAACTGCTGCGGAGCCTTGCGAGTTCCGGAACCACTTGAATTACCCTTACGCTCCTTCTTCTCCAGCACCCCAATCACGATTTCGACATCGTGTTCCTTGAATCGATCCAAGCGAAACTGTGCGCTCGTCGAAAAGATTTTCCCATCCGCGCGAATCTCTCCGTAACCATGCTTCGCTGCCCAAAGTGCAACGTCCGTGTGAAACCCCTTACGATTTCGCACCACCGGCGCGAGCAGCAACAAATCGCCGCGACGCTTCGTTTCCGCGCGCAGCCGCTTGCCCAACTCGTCCCGCGTCTGCGCCTCGACGGGCAATTGGCAGTCCGGACAATACTGGGTCCCCAACCGCGCGAACAGCAGCCGAATGAAATGATAAATCTCCGTGACCGTCGCGACGGTGCTCTTGCCGCCGCCGCGTGAATTGCGCTGCTCGATGCTGACGGTCGGGGGCAGGCCGGTGATCAAATCGACGTCGGGCCTGGCCATTTGTTCGACGAATTGGCGTGCATACGCGCTCATGGCGTCGAGGAAACGGCGTTGTCCTTCGGCGAAAATGATGTCGAAAGCCAGGGTGCTTTTGCCCGAGCCGCTGACGCCGGTCACCACCACGAACTTCCCGCGGGGAATCGTGAGCGAGAGATCCTTTAAATTATGTTCCCGCGCCCCATGCACCGCGATCACATCGCCCGCAACCTTGCCTTCCAAATTCTCGTGAACCACAGACCGCGAACTATACGCGCGATCCATCATTTGCCAACGGCGGAGGACGACACAAATTGGAGTCGGCTAGAGTTGGCTATTGCAGGGACTTGCAGAGGAAACGTCTCGCGGAGGTTTTGTGGCGTGATCCTAGAAAATTCCGGTAATTTCTGGAAACACGCGGGTTTGGTGAGGGTCGTTGGCGATAAATGGCGCGAAAGATCGAGTTCGCGGCGCCGGCGGATGGGGAAGGGAGGGAAAGAGTTTGGCGTGAAAAAGGGTGAAATGAGGTAATTGCGTCGGGGAAATGTAGACTGGGGCGGAGTTGGGAGTGAAATTCAAAAACCGATAGAGGGTAGAAACCCGCGATTATTGCGGGTTTGATCGATGTTTGTGATGCGAGGGCAGTGTTCGACTGGAGCGCGGAATAAAAATTTCTCAGAAAACCCGGAAAATCATCGTAAGTACCAGAAAACCAGGCGAGGCCCTGCGGTACAGGGAGCGGTACACGGCAAAGCGGGTGGTAAGTGGTAAGTGAAGAGTGGCAAGCGGTCTGCGTTTTCACGATACGGTTTGTCTCTTTCGAGCCGACGAAGGAGGGGCAGGTACGCGGGGTGCGTACTGGTGCTTTCGAGGGTGATTAGACGTTCGTTGAACGGCAGCGAGGTTCTAGTCAGCCACGGTCGCCTTCGCAGGCTGTTTTCTTTTTAGCTGAGTCGGCTGAATCGGGTAAGTAGTTCTTCTCGCGTGAAGCGAAAGTCACCTTTTACGGACCCATTTGGATCACGGCTGGCGCCTTAAGGATTTGCGTGATTGGGGCGGATTGTCATCGGTTCAGAACTCGCCCGAACATGAGGAAGGCGAGAAGGAGACCAGGGATGATGACGGTCCAGTGGAGAGTGTCGGGTGGCTTGGGGCGAGGGAAGTCGGGAGTGAGGCCGGCGGCGGTCATGCGATCGTAAAGGTGGGGGTGGATCTGACCTTTCGCAGACATGACGGCCGGAATGAGGTTCACGCGGTAAATCGTTTCGAGAGCGCGCGCGTAAGCACCTTCATCGGTCTGGCGTGCGATGGCCTCAGCATCGGCGCGGTGTTCCATTTTTTTACCCAGCCGAATCGCTATGAAAAGGAGGGAGAAGAAAACGATATAGATGGGAATGAAGCCAGCAAAACGCCAGGACTCGAAGAGCGGGCGAATGAAGATAAATGGATAAAAGATGAGAAGACTGAGCAATCGTTTGGCGCCAGTAAATTTGTCTTCCGTAAGGTGCGCGAGTTCGTGGAAGGTGACCGCTTTGATTTGATCGGGCGGAAGCTTTTCGAAGAATGAGTTGGTGAAGAGGAGTTCGTGGCGAAACGGGATGGCAAAGGCGAGCGCGTGCGGTGAGTGCATGGTGCGAACGGCGCGGGGGCGGACGCCGGTGCTGGCGAAACATTCTTCCAGGAGAGCGAGCGTTTCGTTTGAGGCTGGTTTGAGGAGCTGGAGCCAGATGAGCACCTGGAAATAACCGGTGCTGCCGAACCAGAGATAGAAAATCGCGAAAGTGATGGCGAGGGCGGCGACTTGCCAGTTCCACTCGCGGGGCATCATCAGACCGACGATTAATAAGGGCCCGAAGAGGAGGGCGCGCGAGCCCCACCCTTGCAGGCTCAGAGCCAGCCAATCGCGCGAGGTGAGTTCGGCGAAGATTCGCCGTTCGAGGGGAAAAGCGCCGAGGATTCCACCGGTGAAGGCGGCGAGCGCGAAAAGGACCAAAGCGAACGAATAGCCGACACTGTAGGACCAACCGAAAAGAACAGCGCAGATGGTGAGGATGATCAGGTTTACCGGGGTGGTGCGGCGTGCCGGAAAGATGAGACGCGCGCGCTCGGTCCAATGGTAGTGAGCGGAATTACGCCACTTTGAGGAAGCGATGAAATCGAGTGCGGCGATGAGGAACCAGGAAGCTGCGAAGGAGGTGGCGATGCCTAGAGCTGGATGCATTTGGGCTGATCAATGGCGAGTTCAGGGTGCGGATTGAAAGCAAACATCGGTTTCAGAAGAGTATCGAGTGAATCGATGAAGAGCTAAAGGTTTTCAATTAACGGATCGCTCGTGGGTGGGGGTATTTATTGCCGGAGCGAGATGGTGATTGGATTGTTATTTGTGGTGGAGGTGGTGTTTTTTGCGGTGGAGCGATTGTGTCCAGCGCAGGAGTTGCCGAAGGTGCGAAAGCGGTGGAGGTCGTCGTAGGTGAATGTGGCGCAGATTGTGATTGTGTGACTTGGACGTAGACCTGCGATAGCCAAGCAAAAGCCGGCCGGGAACGCCCGGCCAGCTCTGCGACTAAAAGATCAATTGCGGGATTATGGCACCGTCATACCGGAGGCGGAACCATACCGAGTATCGTCCAGCTGAAAACCGCGCTCGTATCCGCCTTCGTAAACATAGTCGAACGGGAAATAATAATTATAGTCATAGAACTCTGTTAACTCTGCATTTCCGCCGAACTTTCCTTCATTCGCTTCAATGACCAGCCGAGTAGAGATTGACGTGGCTGGACTGAGAAACGTTCCTTCAGAGGATTGGTAGGGACCGTCAGTGTAAGTGGGGCCGTTCTTATAGTAAACGGTTGAAAAGTACGTTTGATCGTACACGTACCGGTATGCTGTAACATAGCTGTATGCGTTCTCGAAACAGTCTTTATAACTATTAATCGTAAGACTTGTACTGTCGCCCAGAAAAGCGGAACCATACGACTGCTGGGTGCAACCATCATCATACGTATACCCCGGCAACACCTCCTCTGCTTGCAATGAGGGCCTTGGCGCTCCGTCAACGGAAACGCTCAAACTGACGTTACCCACCGGGAATGAGAGCGCGCCTGGGATGTATAATTGCTCGTATAACTCTTCGATACGCGACTCCGAGTCGTAAACGCCTGCGGAATAAGTGTCATCCCATTCCCGGTAGTAATGGAAGTGGCGGCTATAGTATGACAAATAAAAAGGAGTAGGTTCCAACTGCGCTTCAGTTGCCTCAATCACCAGCGAATAACTGTTGTTTGAATCATCGTAATCCGTTGGAATTTGATCTTCGATCACAACGGTGAGGGTGTGTGTTCCGACGGTAGTCAGGCGCACACTGAAGACCAGGCCGGCGTTGCCGCCCGCATCGACGCTTATTTGATTGATGGTGTCGATCAGCGTTGTGCCATCATAAAGGTAAGCCTTTGCGGTGGCCCCGAAGTCACCTTTGGTTTCGACAACGCTCGCGGAGAGGTTGAAACGTCTGCCAGTGCTAATCTGCTCAGGAGCCTGGGCCGCAATAATTGTCAGGTCGGGACGATAGAGCACGCGGGTGTCGGCTTGGATTATTTCAGTTTTGCCTGTTTTGCTGTTCTTTACACTTACCTGTCCCACGATTTTCTGGAAGTAGACGAGATCGTTATAGGATAGCTGTCCTGAGCTGGTATTATTCGGCTTCACCGTCAATGGGACGTTGTTGACGTTTTTGGTCCAGCCGAGATTGCCGGCGATGGTATACGATTTCAGTTGAACCTTTGTCGCCAGCGCTGGCGCGGTGTATCCCGAAAGCAGTGGAGTGACAACCAACTCGATGTCCGTCTTTTCATTCACATCCTGGACCGCTTGCAGGCTCAGGGAATAGACCGGGCAACCGATCATTTGCACCAAATCACCGCCTTTGATCGGGCCGCCATGAGCATCTTGTCCGGTGAGGTAACCATGAGTGTCGCCGCACGCCAACAGGGTATCCACAAAGTTGAAGGTTAAAATTAAGTCGATTGTACCATCGCCGTTCACATCCGCTTGTGTTTTGTTGACGGGAGAGGCTTCTATACCAGTGCGGCCGAAACGGACGGTTTCCAATAGAACGGTCCTTGCGTCGAAGGTTGGTCCGCTGAGAAGAGCCACCGCGATTTTCCCCTGGGTGCTAACGTTGATCACGTTCGGAGACTCTCCCGGTTTCACATCCAAACCAATCTGCAGCGCTTCATATTCGACGATATAACCACCACGTGTCGCGAATCCAAAATCTCCGAAATCATTCCAGCCAAACAATCCATTCAGGCCCAGCGTTAGGTAGTTTTCGGAATCCTGCCCAAAATAGTCGTTTGGCTCGAATTCGATCCAATTGGAATAGGTTGCTCCCCCGTTGATCCCCGAAATCGGACCTTCATTGTTTACCCAGTGCCATCCCTCTGTGGGAGGCATGCCGAAATCCTGGTAACCACCGAGCCAAACTTCCCAGTTGAAGGTGAAGGTGAACGACGTGCGCAGCACTTTGTTGAGAAACACATCCTCCTCATAGCTCGTGGATGTCGCCAGGTGCCCGGGGCGCCCATGATAGGAACGAGTTTGCGCTTCCGCATTAGCTTCCTCCCAGGTTTTCTCGCCGTTTACAATCAGCTCGTAAATATTCCCGTTGGGGCCTCTGTAATAGCGGACATCGAATTGAAAGGTTCCTGTCTGCGTTACTGAAGGAGAGGCATTATCTGCAAAAGAGTACGTTACGACATGATGTGATCCAGAAGGCAATAAGCCCGGTGGATCATACGAGACCGTAGTCAGGCCGCCCACTTTGCTGATCGTGGGAATCACAATGCTTCCATTAAGAGTTAATTGAATGCTGCCCGGGACGACCTGGCCCACTGTGCCGTCTCCAATCTCCAGCTTAATCACCGCATCTTCATGCACTCCGACCACCGGCCCGGTGGATATAAGATATGGGTGTGCCGGTGGAGCCGTTTGCGTGGTGATCTCGATGTCATCCACAAAATGGTTGTCATTTGCTCCTCCGGTTCGAGCGCCAAAACCAAAACGTCCGGGCCCAAACGTAAATGCACCTTTCACGCCTGAAAACACCGCGGTTCCGTTCACGGTCAAATTCAGGACGTTCTGGTCGCTGACATCCACAACGACCTCGACATAGTCGCCGGTGCGAAAGAGTTCTGCCGCATTGTTGAAGATGCCGCCCCCTTTATAGGAATCAATCGTCACTCCTCCCGTTTTTAAGTCGATCGCTGGCGCCTCCGCTCCCCCATTATCCCACGTATCGAAGGAAATAGTTAACCCTGTTCCTGCACCTTCCTCCCCAAAGCTTCCGTCCGGCAGGTCATTGGCGAAATTGAAACTAAGTCCATCCGCTTGTGATCCGCCGCCAATCAGCATTTTAAATCGAGCGTTAAAACCATAGATGGAAGCACCTCCATCCAGGTCATCCACAACGATCGAGCCTTGCTGCCCGAAATACCACGCCTCCGTGAGTTTCAACGTTCCGCTGTCGCCCACTCCGCCGAATGCATCCACATACGCGCTACCGTAGAAATTTACTCCGGCAGGTGGGCCTGAGTTAAAGTCGGTGGATAAGTTTCCTGCGCGCGCGCTCGTTATTACACTAAGGGCCAAGGCGCTCACCAATGCCATTTGACTGCCTGCGAAAGACAAGGTTTTCCGCGGATTCGCTTTCATAAGTTTTACACTGGGATTTTTAATTTTGAATTTTTTGCGCGACATTCCTGAGCTTTGCCCCCCTTTGGGAGACAGCACCATTCAGTTATTCTCGCGATTTGAAGAATTAATGGATGTCTTTGCGGGAAAGGGAAGAAAGATTTATGGGAAAGATTAACTCAATACGCCACTTGCCTCAGGGGATTCCTGAGCCAGCGTCGCAGGATTCTTCTCAATTCATTGAAACGGAGATTCATTGAAACGGAGATGGTAAAGGGATTGTCAGAACCGCCGGTTCCATTCGTCCTGCGAATACTTTTCGGTGATTAGGTTGGCGGCGCGTTGGGTTATTTCGTGAATGGTTTCGGGAGTGGATTGGGTAGTGGCTTGCCAGGTGTGTTGAATGGAGGCGGTGAGGGTGGGGCGGTCGACGGGGAGGTTGCGGAGGAAGTCGCGGTGGGGGCGGTGGCGGCGGTATTCGGGTTGTTGGGCGGGTTCCTGGAGGACCTGCGAGATGAGGTCGAGGTTGAAGTCGAGGAGGAAGGAGCCGTGGAAGAGGATGGAGCGTTTTTTGCGGCGCTGGGCGTTGCCGGAGAATTTGAGGGAGTCGATGGTGAGGTCGGTGTAGCCGTGAATGGCGAGTTGGCCCGGGACGATTGGAGCGAGGGCGGCGTGGATTTGTTGCATAACGTAGATATTGGTGCTGCTGATGGAGCTGAGTTCGGGGCGGGAATCGATGGGGAGCATTGGAAGAATTAGGGTGTAGTTCACGCAGCCGGGGCCCTGGAGGACGGTGCCGCCGCCGCTGGCGCGTCGGAGAATGGGAATGCCGCGGCGTTGGCATTCGGGTTCGTTGACTTCGGCGGCGATGTGTTTGCCGTAGCCGAGGACGACGAAGTGATTGGGAGACTCCCAGAACCAAAGGAAGCCGGGATGGTTCGTGTGGTCTTCGCAGAAATCGAGGAGGGCTTCTTCGGTGGCGAGGAATTCGGCGGGGGTGAGCTGGCGGGTGATGAGGGCCGCAGAAGTACGGGGCAAAAAAAGCTCTAAGTTCACCTAGAAAGAGGTGTTGACGGCTACTGTTTGGGAGTTACCATACACTCTGCGACAATGAATTTGCATTTGCATCTCGACCCGCATTCGGGCCTGCCGGTTTACCGGCAGATGATCGACCAGATCAAGTATTACGTTGCTTCGGGCGCGTTGAAGCCGGGGCAGCAGTTGCCGAGTGTGCGTGAATTGGCGCAGCGGCTTTCGATTAATCCGACGACGGTGGTGAAGGCTTACACGGAGTTGCAACACGAGGAAGTGATCGATCTGCGGCATGGGAAGGGGGCGTTCGTGGCGGAGCGCGCGCCGGATGCGCCGGCGGTGTCGGCGTTCGAGAAGGATAAGGTGGTGCGGCGGCTCGCGCGGCAACTGGCGGTGGAGTCGCAGCAGATCGGAGCGAGCTATGAATTTGTGCAGGAGGTGCTGGAAGATGAATGGAACCAGATTTCCGGGACAATGAATGAGGCTCGCGAGAATCGGAAATCGGCTCGCGGTTAGTTGAGCATAGTTGCGCATGACAGCAGCAATTCAACTGAGAGATTTGACGAAGACGTTCGCCGGCGGATCGGTGGGCGTGACGAACGTCAATTTGCAGATCGAGCCGGGGACGGTTTATGGCTTGATGGGGCGGAATGGGGCAGGGAAGACGACGACGATTCGGCTGCTGATGGGTTTGTTGCGCGCGGATAAGGGGCAGGCGCTGGTGTTCGGGGAAGATATGCGCGAAGCGAGCCGTTCGTTGCGTTCGCGGGTGGCGTATGTTTCGCAATCGGAGCAGATGCCGGCGTGGATGAACCTGCGCGATCTTTGGCGCTACGTCGGGAATTTTTATGAGCGCTGGAATAAGTCGTTCGCGGAGGCGCTGGCGATTCGTTGGGGAATTTCTTCGCTGCAACCGCTCGGTGAACTTTCGGGCGGCGAACAGCGCAAGGCGGCGATCATTGTCGCGCTCGCTTCGGAGCCGGACCTTTTGATTTTGGACGAACCGGCGGCGGGCTTGGACCCGCTTTCGCGGCGTGAGTTGATTACGGAGGTGGTGGGCGTTTTGAACCGCCATACTTCCGCGACGATTCTTTTTTCCACGCATATTATTTCCGACCTGGAGCGGGTGGCGGAGTGGGTTGGAATTTTGGAGCGCGGCCGGCTGGTGATGAATCGTCCGCTGGACGAGATACATTCCTGCTTTCGGCGCGTGCAGGTGATTTTTCCGGGAGAAATGCCGCCGCCGCAATTTTCGATTCCTGGCGCGAAGAATACGACGGTGAGCGGGCCCGTCGTGAGCGGGGTGACGGAGTTTTTCGATGCGGAACATATCGAGGCGCTGAAACGGTGGCCGGGTGTGCGGGTGCAGGTGTTCCCGTTGTCGCTTGAGGAAATATTTATCGAATTGTCCAAGTCCGCGGACGAGCCGAATGCGGCGTCTGCTGCTGTGAATTTACCTTCCGAAGATGAACAGGAACTCAAACTGTTGAGCATATGAGAACGATAAAGTTGTGTTCAGTTTTACTCGGATTTGCCGGATTTGTTGCGGCGAGTCTCACGAACAGTTTTGGCGCGGAAAGTGCGCCCACGCCTTATGCGCGGATTAGTTCAGTGCGCCTCGAAGGCACGAATGTCGTGGTGGAGGTGGAAGCGTCGGCGGACTTTACCAAAGTGACGTTGGAATCAACCACGCGTGCAAATCGACGCGCGTGGCAACCGCGCGCGGTGAAGGTCATCGAGAATGCGTCGGCGACGGTTCACGTCGCATTCACTCTGCCGACCTCGCCAGAATTGGAAATTCTGCGTGTGCGCGGCGATCGCATCACTGATTCACTACCGGCGGAACTTTATACCGGCACGAATAAATTCGCGGTGGCGGGCACCGCGGGAGCAAACGGGCCGGTGAATTTCAATGATGGCGGACCGACGGCTGGTCCGGGAGCGGGTGACGACCGGGAAGATTCTTCGCCGCAACGCAGCGTGGTGGAATCAGATATTTGGAAGCTGGTGGGCGATACGCTTTTTTTCTTCAACCAGTATCGCGGGATGCAGGTGATTGACGTGAGTAGTCCGGATTCGCCGGAAGTCACCGGCACTTACGACCTGCCGGGCGCCGGTGAGCAGATGTATGTCATCAATGGCACAAACGTGGTGTTGTTGGCGC
The DNA here is from genome assembly GCA_036383895.1 of Verrucomicrobiia bacterium. GTDB lineage: Bacteria > Verrucomicrobiota > Verrucomicrobiia > Limisphaerales > SXQI01 > DASVNK01. The sequence goes on from DASVNK010000010.1 coordinate 42,416, forward strand.
GGGATAATTGCGCATGGTACGGCACCGAAAGTCAAAGCAGGGTGATCCTGCTGCAAGTGCGCGATGGAGAACCGCATCTCGTGAAAGAATTGCCTGTCGCCGGACAAATTGTGGAAAGCAGGTTGGTGGGTTCTGCGCTTTATGTGGTGGCGAGCAGTTACCAGCGGCGCGTCAGTGACGGAGGACCGAGCGGAGGCGCCTCATCGGAAACGTGGGATTGGGGTAACGACATCGTGTCGTTCGATCTGGCGGACTTCGCAACTGCCGAGCAGAAATCGAGCGACTGGGTGCGCGGCTACGGTAACGTGATTATGGCGACGGACAAATATCTGTTCGTGTCTCAGCAGGTCTACGACAGCACGAGCACGATGTATTCTTCGACGATTAATTCCTACGATATTTCATCGCCGAACGGCACGTTCACAAAGCTGGCCACTTTCAATGCGGGCGGGAACGTCAAAGATAAATTCAAGATGAACGTGATCGGCAACACGTTTGTGGTCGTGGTGCAGCGCGAGAATTGGCAGCGCGGCGAACGCACCACGAACGTGCGCACATATTCGTTCGCAAATCCGAGCGCGCCGCAGTTCCTGGCGGACCTGAAGATTATCGAAAACGAACAGCTCTTCGCGACGCGCTTCGATGGCGATCGCCTGTATGCAGTCACCTTCCGCGTGATCGATCCGCTTTGGATTATTGATCTCAGCAATCCCGCAGCGCCGAAGAAGCTGGGCGAACTGGAAATTCCGGGCTGGTCCACTTTCCTGCAACCGATGGGGGATCGTTTGCTGGCGATCGGCATTGATCAATCCAGCAATACGTGGAGAACCGCCGTTCAGTTATTTAATGTCGCTGATCCGGCGAATCCAACGTTGTTGAGCAAGGTGCTGATCGGCGAACAATGGAGCGGCAGTGAAGCGAATTGGGACGAAAAAGCGTTCGGCGTTCTCCCGGACGAAAATCTCGTCCTGGTTCCGTTCTACTCCAGCGGCGCGGCGGGATACCAACAAGGTGTCCAACTGATCGATCTTTTCGAGAACACGCTGGTGAAGCGCGGCATCGTGGAGCACAACATGGCGGCGCGTCGCGCGACCATTCATCGCGATCGCATGCTTTCGCTCTCCAGTCGGGAATTACTCACGGTGGATGTGACCGATCGCGACAAGCCAGCCGTGATCGAGACTACCACGCTCTCCTGGGCGGCCGAACACGTGCACCTCGTGGGCAATCACCTGATCGAAGTCGATTCTTATAATAACAGCGGCCCCGCGTTGCGCGTCGTGCATACGGACGATCCTTCGGAAATTCTTTCGTCGCTCGTGCTGACGAACATCCCTTACCTGGGCAGCGTGGAGATGAATAACCATCTCTACCTTCTGCAAGGGCGCGGCGCGCAATATATTTATCCGGCGGATTATAATCCGACGAACTATTATCCGATCGCCACCAACCCGGGCGTCTACATCCTCACCGAATTGGCGTTGGATGTGCTCCCGAACCTCACCGTTGCACATCGGATCGTTAAAGAATCAAAAGAGGAATTTTTCTGGGGTCAATACGACGGTTTGCGGGTGAGCGACGACATTCTGGTCTGGGCCAGCGAATCCGGCGGCGGCTACCCGTGGCTGGACTGGGGTGGGCCGATGGCCGCGGTCGATGGCCGCGCGGATGCAGCGATCGGTGCACCAGTCGACAGCCTCTGGCGGGGACCGTGGTGGGGCGGTAGTTCTGGGCATTTCGTCGCGGTGGATCTCAGCGGCGATGTGCCCGCCTTCGCGTCGGAAGTGAAACTGACCGGCACGAATTATTGGTGGAGCTTCAGCGAAGCAACCACTGAGAACGGATTGGTTTTCACCAGCCATCAATCCTCGGAATACGATCCCACCATCGATCCGCCGCCCTACACCTATCAGCAGTGGAACGGAAAAGAGTATGTCGTCGTGACGAATGATCCGCCTCCGGGTGCCTGGGTGCAGCGTCACTACCTCGACGTGATTGACTTCACCGAGCCGGCCGAACCGCTCGTTCGTGCGCCCGTGAATATTCCCGGTACCTTGCTCGGTGCGCATCGCGGCGGCGAACTGCTTTACACGCGGGGCTACGACGGAAATCCGTTTTCGTATAATGGTGAGGAAAAGCTCTCCGCGGTCAGTTACGACGGGATTGCCGCTCACTTGATTCACAGCATCACGCTGAACGGCCAATCATGGCCGCGACCTGCGATTTCCGATGAGGGTTTTGTATATCTCGGAGTCGCCGCGGCGGGAACGAACACCAACTCAACTCTCCAGGTCTGGACACTCGGTAGCTCCGGCAAGCTCGAGCAGGTGGAGAACGTCACGCTCAGCACGCCGGCGCAAGCGTTGAAGAAGCTCGATGATCTGCTCGCGGTGCAAAGCGCCAGGATCGATCTTTACGATGCATCGGTTCCGACGGATCTCGTGCCGGTCGGCTCTGGGCTGGTCTCTGGTTGCTTCGGTGTGGTCCTTGATGGCGCAGACGGCAGCCTGGTCGATGGCCTGTGGCTGCCGATCGGTTGGTATGGCGTCGTCCACATCCCGGCAGGAGTTGCTCCTTAGTTGAAAGGTTTCGCGAAAAACGCGGCGAGGCCGTGGGGATTCACGCTCGTTGAACTCCTCACGGTCATCGCCATTATCGCGGTGTTGGCGACGCTCACGAGCGCCACTCTCGTGAACGCGCAGCGCAAAGGTCGCAAAGCTGTTTCCACTTCGAACCTTCGCCAGATCGCGCTCGCCTTCAATATTTACGCGGACGATCACCCAAAGCGTCCCGCGTCCTTTCGCGAGCTGACGCAATCGAGATATATTTCCGAACGCGTGCTTCTCTGCCCGGAAGATCGCGTCCACCAGAATTGGGCCGGCTTGCTCGAGTCGCAGGATTCCGGGCGCATGCCGGATCCGATCGTCATTCTGCCCGGGACCGATGCGCCCGCGTCCCCCGAGCAAGCGAACACGGATGTACCGCATTCCTATTTCAAATCGTTTGATTATCTCGACCGCATCTGGCAACCGATCGAGCGCAGCGCCATGGGCGGCATTGCTGCCTGCCAGCTTCACGGCATCGGCCGCCAGAGCAAGGATGTGCCCCCTTCCGTCGGCGCTTACCAGGGCCTCGTGCTGCGCGCGTTGAAGGATGGCAGCGTCATCACGCGCCAGGTGTTCTTGCCGAAATCGGATGGCGTCGGCAGCGCGATGAATCCGAGCTACGGCGGCACGAACGTTCTGGAAACTCCCCTGTTGCCTTTGTTTTTAGACCCGACAGAATTCTAATGCTGAATAATCTGGAACAACGAATTCCCGTTTTACGTGACGCGCGCTCGGCGGCCGTCGGCGCTCCGCGCCTAAGTTCGAGTTTCGCTCGCGCCTGGAAAGGCCTGCTCTGGGCCGAATGGTATGCGCACAGCCAGGTGCTGCTGATGTTCCTCGCGGTCTGGTTGCTCGCGGTCTGGACTCTTCCGCTGTTCACGCATCCCGGCTGGATTCTGCTCCTCGGCGGACTTTACGCACTCATGGCCGGCCCGATGTATGGCGGCGCGGATGTCCTCGAAGGCTGCGAAGAATTTACCTTCGCGCTGCCGCCCACGCGCATCGAACGTTTTCTTTCGCGCCTCATCGTTGGCCTCGGAACTCTCCTTTTCCTTTGCGCCATGAACGTCGTCGCGCTCGGCCTCGATCTGCCGCAAATCCTCGCCCGGCTCTATGTGCAAACCGGCATCATCAAACCGCTTCCTGTCATTAAGCCTGGTTTGCTCTACGGCTTGATTGTCGCCATTCCCGTTTCAGTGTTTGCGTTCGCCTTTACCATTTCTGCGGTCACCCACTCACGCATTCTCATTCTGCTCTCCTGGTTTTGGGCCGGTGTCGCGACGCTGGCCCTCCTGCAACTCGGATTCTGGTACGAAGACCTCGTTTGGGACAACCTCAACGGCTACTTCGCCTGTCCGTTCCTTCTGGCTGTCTCCGCCTCCGTTCTGATTTACGGATTCAACTCGTTTCGCCGAAAAGAAATCGGCAAACCGTCCATCCCGATCACCCTGCCGGGCCACTGGTGGATTTGGACCCTCCTCTTCGCCGTTGGCATGGGGCTGGCGCTAGCGCTCGTTACTTCACTCATCAAGCATCTCCCGCGCTTTCTGCAGTAAGTCCCCTTTCCCGAAAGATTTTTGTAACACTTTCAAACTTTTCCCTTAATGTTTTGTGCGCCCGCCGGATTTGGGAATTCACGGACTTTCCCGGTCGAGTGCGAAAATCATTCAGCGACACTCTCATGAATCAGAAAACATTCGAACCTTTCCGCCGGCAGCGATCCCTCCTCTTTATGAAAACGATGAAAACCAACCTTACCGCTCCCGCCCGCCATGCCCTGCGCCGCTGGAAAGTGACCGGGCTGACCTTGGGGCTCCTGCTCGGCCTCGTCCAGGGAACGCAGTTGGCCGTCCTCAGCGCCGAGACTCGCCTGGTCGAACGGGTCGAACCCGCCGCCGGCAGGATCGTCATTCCCTACACCAAATACGTCCTCCCCAATGGCCTCACCCTGATCGTTCACGAGGACCACTCCGATCCGGTCGTTCACGTCGATGTCACTTACCACGTCGGCTCCGCCCGCGAGGAAATCGGCAAATCAGGCTTCGCTCACTTCTTTGAGCACATGCAATTCCAGGGCAGCGATAACGTCGGCGATGACCAGCATTTCAAGATCGTTACCCAGTCCGGCGGACGCCTCAATGGCTCCACCAATCGCGATCGCACCAACTATTACGAAACCACCCCGGTCAATCAGCTGGAAAAAATCCTTTGGCTCGAAGCCGACCGCATGGGCTTTTTTCTCGATGCAGTTACCCAGCAAAAATTCGAGGTCCAGCGGGACACCGTTAAAAACGAACGCGGACAAAATTACGATAATCGCCCCTACGGCCTCGTGATGGAAACCATCTCGCGCAACCTTTATCCCTATGGGCATCCCTATTCCTGGATGACCATCGGTTACGTCGAGGATCTCAACCGTGTAAATGTGGACGACCTCAAGAACTTCTTTCTCCGCTGGTACGGTCCCAACAACGCCACCCTCACCATCGGCGGTGACGTCAACACCGCGGAAGTCGTCAAAATGGTCGAAAAATATTTCGGCTCCATTCCCCGCGGACCAGAGGTCACTCCCACCGTGGTCCCGCCCGCGAAGCTCGACGCTGACCGCTACCTGACCCTGGTCGACAACTACGCCCGGCAACCGATGCTGGTCATAGCGTTTCCCTCCGTCCCCGCCTATCATTCAGACGAATACGCGCTCGATTGCCTCGCGGAAATCCTCGGTCAGGGTAAGAACTCCATCCTTTACCAGGAACTCGTCAAAGACCAACGCGCGCTGAATGCCAGCGTGAGGAATTCGACCGCCGAACTGGCCGGCGAATTCGTGATTAACGTGATGCCGGTGCCCGGCCGTTCCCTGGCCGAGACGAAAAAACTGTATGACGACGCCATCAAAGCCTTCGATGCGCGCGGCGTCACGGACGAAGACATTGCCCGCTTCACCGGCTCGATTGAAGCCAGCCTCATCAACGGCCTTCAAAGCGTTTCCGCCAAAGTCAGTCAGCTCGCCCAATTCGAAACCTTCACCGACAATCCCAACTACATCGGAGTGCAACTCCAACGCTACACCAACGTCACCAAAGCCGACGTGCAGCGCGTCTATGAAAAGTATCTCAAAGGCAAACCCTCCGTCATCTTGAGTGTCGCCACCAAAACCGCGCCCACCAACCTTGTCGCCCAGGAAAATTTCACCATCGAGAAAACCGGCTACAAAGCGCCCGACTACGGCTACGCAGGTTTAAAATACCAGAAAGCCAAAGACACCTTCGACCGCACCAAAATGCCGGGCAGCGGACCGAATCCAGTCGTCAAAGTCCCGCCTTTTTGGCAACAAACCCTCTCCGGCACCGTGCAGGCGATCGGTGCTGAATCAACCGAACTCCCCATCATCGCGCTCACCTTCTCCATGCCCGGCGGCCATTTGACCCATGCTGGCGACCTCTCCAAAGCCGGGCTCGCCCAACTCTTCGGCCGCATGATGAATGAGGATACCCAGGACCGCACCGCCGAACAGTTCCAGACCGCTCTCCAGAGTCTCGGGAGCTCAATCAGCGTCGGGAGCGGCCTCGACGAGATCAACGTGAGTGTGCAATCCCTCAAAAAGAATCTGGATCAAACCCTCGCCCTCGTTGAAGAGCGCCTCCTTCGCCCCAAATTCACCACCGCCGCTTTCGATCGCATCAAAAAGCAGACGCTCGAAGGATTTAAAATACGCAAATCACAACCCGCCGCCGTCGCCAGCGAGGTCTTCGACAGAATTAACTACGGCCCGGGAAATATTCTCGGCATCAGCGAAGTCGGCACCGAGGAAACCGTCCAGAATCTCACCCTCAAGGACGTGGAGGATTTCTACGCGCGTTTCCTCACTCGCCGCGCCTCCCGGCTCGCCGTCGTGGGCGACATCTCCCAAAAGGAAATCGTCGCAAAACTCGGCTTCCTCTCCAAACTCCCCGACCGCGAAGTCAAAATACCCGACCTCGCCGCCGCCCCGAAAGTTGAGAAATCACGCATTTACTTCGTCGATGTCCCGAGAGCCGCGCAGACAGAATTCCGCGTCGGTTATGTCACCGGCCTTAAATACGATGCGACCGGCGAGTATTACCGTGCCGGCCTCGCTAATTACGCCCTCGGCGGGATGTTCTCCAGCCGCCTCAATCTCAACCTCCGCGAAGACAAAGCATGGACCTACGGCGCGCGCAGCGGATTCTCCGGGGACAAATACACCGGCACCTTCTCCTTCAGCTCGGGCATCCGCTCGGATGCCACCGCCCAGGCCCTCGGCGAAGTCCTGAAGGAACTCAGCCAGTACGCCACCGCCGGCCCCACCGCGGAAGAATTGGAATTCACCCGCAGCGCCATCGGCCAGGCCGACGCCCTGCGCTATGAAACCCCGCTCCAGAAAGCCGGCTTCATCATGCGCATCCTGGAATACAACCTCCCCCCCGATTACGTCGATCAGCAGAACAAAATCCTGGCCAAAATTGACGCAAAGGAAATTCAGCCCCTCACCGCCCGTTGGTTCCAAACCAATGCCGTCAACATCCTCCTCGTCGGAGACAAAGCCAAAGTCCACCAGGATCTTCAGAAATCCGGTTTCGATATCATTGAACTCGATTCCAACGGAGAAAAGATCGCATCGCCTCAGTCCAGTTCGGGCGGCGGCATTTGATTTGGTGAAATAATGGTAGGGCGGGTTGTCCTCAACGCGCCGCGCCCACGTGTTACGTATGTCCTGACCCAACCCACTCATCACTTTTCTGGGGACTCAGCACTCAGCCTGCGGTTTGACTTTATCGCGCCGCTTTTGCTAAAACTTACGTCCAATGTCCCGAGTTCTTTCCATCCTTTTGTTAGGCTTTTTGCTGCATTCCCGAGCAGCCGAACTGTCGCGCCTGCGCACTTTTGACGTTCCATTTCCAACGAGTGATCTCGTTTTCGATCTCGCGCGGCAACGCGCTTACCTCACGGACCCTTCTTCGAACCAGGTGGTCGCGGTGGATCTCAACACTGGCACCTTGGTGGATCGTTTCGTTTTCGATCATCGCCCCGAAACGCTCGCCCTGCGTCCCGATGGCTCGCGCCTTTACACCGCCATGCCCATCCGCGCGCACGACTACTATTGGTTCGGCGCGCACACCGGTTACGTCGGTGAAGTGAATCTTCAGGCAACGCCCGCCACCCGCCGCGAATTTTTCGTTGATGTTGATCCTTTTGGCATCATCGCCACGGATCAGGGGTGGCTCGCGATTCCCGACGGGTCCGGCCAGTGGACTGAACTCGTTTCTTTCAATGCTGCCACCGGACAGCGGATCAGTTCTCGGATGATCCGCCAGATGAGCAACATTCGGCTTCACCCCAACCAAACTCAGTTTTACACCGCCGATACAGATTCCTCTCCCTCCGATATCGAAAGCTGGGCCATCTCTTCGCTGGATGGTTCGCTCTCTGGCGGCGTTGATTCTCCCTATCACGGCGACTATCCGATGAGCGGCCGCGTTTATATTAATCCGAACGGTTCGAATCTTGTGACTGCCGGCGGGACTGTCCTCACCAGCTCAACGGATCCCGCCAAGGACATGCGCTTCATCACTTCGCTCCGTAATGGCGGAGTTGCGGCCGCCGTCTTTGATCCCGCGCACAAAGCTCTCTTCGCCGCAAATTTTCAAAGCAGGCTCAGCCAGTATGGTCCTGACTTTCAGTTCGTTCGCGATTACACCATCGGAGCGTCTCCTCGCTACCTCACTGTCTTTTCAAACCTTCTCGTGGTCGCTTATCAACGCGCTGATCGCACTTCCTTCGATTTCTTCGATAATCCAGCCATCGGTGGCGAAACCAATGCGCCGCCGGTGCCGAACTTTGTGTGGACTCCCGAATCACCCACCACCACGAACCTCATCACCCTCGATGCGTCTCTCACCACCGATGATCAACCTCTCACAAATCTCCTTTATCGCTGGGATTTCGAGGCCGACGGGACTTGGGAGGTCCATTACACGAACACTCCCCTGGCCCTCGTCCGCTACTCAACGGGTGGGACCAAAACCATTCGCCTGGAAGTAATCGATAGCTTTGGCGTCTCCGCTCGCATCGAACAATCCGTCAATGTTCCTTTCGCGATCGATCCTGGAAATCCCGGCGGCGCAAATACCGCCTTCGAACTCCCATTCTCTGCGACGGACCTTGCGGTCGATGCAACTCACTTCCGCCTTTTCGCCACGCACTCAGCCGAAAAAAAGCTCGTCGTCCTTAATCTCACCAACGGTTTCGTTGAACGCGAATTCTCCTTCGCTAACACCCCCGAGCGAATGGCCATCTCTCCGAATGGCAGCAATCTCTTCGTCACGCTCATCACCCGCCCGCATAGCCCTTATTGGTTCAGCGCCCATACCGGATACGTCGCCCAGATTTCTCTCGTTTCCCTCGCTAAAGTCGGCGAGGTCCGCGTGGATGTTGATCCTTATGACATTGTCGCTACGGATAACGGCATCCTCGGCATCAGTGGCGGCTCGGATCAATCGTCAGAAGTCGTCACTGTCGAAAGCGCCACCGGCCGCATTCTCGGTCGCGTTGGCGCTTATATGGGTGGTTTGCTCGCGCTCCATCCCAGCCAGGGCGCCATCTATTACGGCGACCAGGGTCTCTCTCCCGCCGACTTTGACCGCATTAATTTCGATCCGCAAACCGGCGCCATTCTCAGCGCGTGGGATTCTCCTTATCACGGTGACTATTCTCTCGGCGGAAAACCGTACCTCTCGCCGGATGGCCGTTACGTTCTCAGTCGCGCCGGTGTTCTTTTGTCCGGCTCATCAGATCGCAATCTCGACCTTCGCTACGTCAACACGCTGCTCGGATTTTCGGGAGCTTTCTTCGATGTCGAAAATGACGCTCTCTTCACCGTTGGTGGAGGAGAATTGCACTACTATAACGATCAATATCAGCGGATGCGGACGGACGCCGTGAACGCTTCCGCCAATTACGTCTTTGGCAACGGCACAAATCTCTGGTTGGTCGCGCGCACTGCCAACCGCACCACCGTTTACCCATACCGTAATCCTGCCGGCGCGGCTCGAAACAACGTTGCACCGATCGTCACCATCACTGAAACAAACCGCGTCTCCCAATTGGGCCGGCTCTTTGGCATCTCGGTCAAAGCTTCCATTGTCGACGAAGATCCAGGCTCCGTTCAGGTCCGGTGGGACTTCGACGCGGATGGCCAGTACGAAACCGATTTCAGCACAAATCTCTCTGCTACCTACTTTTATAACTTTCCAGGCGTCCGCACGATTCGCGTCCAGGCAAAGGATGATTTTAGCGCCGTCTCCGAACGCGAAACAACTGTCAACGTCAGCCGGGGTGTTTATCCAGGCGTCGTGTTGGATCCCGATGTAAACCCTGCCTTTCGGTTCTCAGCGCCAATCCGCTTGGCCGCTTTCCATCCCACTCGCCCGCTCCTCTTTGCGGTTGCCGATGGCACCCCCAACATTTTCATGATCAATCTGGAGACTGGACACGCGGAGCGGGTCTGGACTTACACGCACATTCCAGGCCTCAGCGCCAAATCCATGACCATCCGTCCAGATGGTAAGCGCCTCTTTGTCGCGTTGGGCGGTCTCGATTCGATGAATCGCGAGATGGGCTTTGTCGCCGAGTTCGATCTCGATTTAATGCAACTCACGTTTGAGTATGCAACGCCTACTATTATAAACGACATGGTCGCGACCGACTCTGGCCTGGTCTTCGTTACCGATGCCTATGGCGTCTCGCGATTTCCCTTCGTGATTAACACGCTCAGTGGCGAGCGCGCCTCCGTCGATCTTCCCGCTGATGGTTATCTGGCCCTGCACCCAAGCCACGAGTTCCTTTACGCCACCAGAACGGAAGATACGGGCGGCGGCATGTACATTAATACGCTCTATAGCTACCGGATATCTTCGGACGGAACGCTCACCGCGCAGGGCACCCCGATGCGCAATGGCGGCTCCCTGGAAGGTCCCGATCTCTCCGTCGTTCCGGATGGCACCGCGGTCCTCCTCCATACCAGCGCGTTCCATCTTACCTCCACCAATCCGGCCACCGACCTCAAACAGTTCCATTTGGTCAACGTTCCGCATTTCGGCAGTGCGGTCTTTGATACCAACCGCCATCTCCTCGCCGCCGCCCATGGCACGAACATCACGTTCGTCAGTTACGATACCAACACCTTTCGCGAGACGCGCTCCTATCTCGGACGATCGGTGATCATTGGGCAAAGCTCCAATCGCATCGGCGTCATTGTTAACTCATCCGGTGACGCAAAAATCTCCTTCCTGACCTTCCCGGCCAGCAGCGTAGAAGAAAACCTGCCGCCCAGCGTTACTCTCACCGCCTTGGAAACCAGCCCCGTCCTCTCCGTCGGCGCGCCCTTTGACCTTCTCGCGCGTGCGACTGACCTCGATGGCACCATTCGAAACATTAAAATCATTTCCGATTCAGCGGAATGGAGCACCAATTCCGATACGCTCGCCGCCACCCCTTTGATCCATGCCGGCACCAACATCTTTTACGCGGTCGCCACCGATAACTTCAACGTTGCCAGCACCTCCGCGGTCGTGCAGGTCTGGGGCAACATCCCTCCGAACGTCTCGTTCATTCAACCCGCTACCAATAATGTGTTGATCTCGAATCCGGGGTTAACTCTCGTGGTCACCGCGAACGCTTCCGATCCCGACGGCTCCATTGCTCTCGTTCGGCTCTGGTCAAATAATCAGCAGGTCACAATCGACACCACCGCCCCTTATTCCTTCAACTTTCGGCCCGGTGTTCAGGGAATCTACCGGCTCCAGCTCGAGGCAGTTGATAACGAGGGTGCCAGTAGATTTTCGGAAACCATCACCGTTCGCTTTCAGAACCTGAACGACAACCTGATGGTCGATATGCCCGTTCTGTTCGCCACGAACTACAATCTCACTGTCTCCACCGTGAATGCCACTCGCCAGAAAGGTGAGCCCCTCCACGCGGGCGCCCCGGGTGGTCGCTCCGTCTGGTGGGCCTGGCGCGCTCCGGAAGGCCTGCCCGGCACTCTCACGCTCGATACGCGAGGCAGTGATTTTGATACCGTCCTGGCGGTCTATTACAGCACGAACGTTTCTTTCCAAACGACCGTCAGCAATCTGCTCCTCGTCGCGGAAAATGACGACCACCCAGGCATCGCACCCGCCAGCCACGTCAAGTTCACTCCCGAACGGAATCGCGTTTACTACATCGCCGTCGATGGCCGCGATGGGGTCGGGGGCGAGGCCGTGTTGAACCTGCGTTTTGTCGCTGCCAACGGTCCGAGTAACGACCTCTTGTCCCTGGCGAGAAGCGTAACGGTCAGCGGCAGTCTTCTCGTTTCCAGCAATAACGCCGCCACCAAGGAAACCGCCGAGCCGAACCATGCCGGCAATCGTGGCGGTGCGTCAGTCTGGTGGCGTTTTACCACCGCCGCGTCCGGCGCACCCATCAAAATCTCCACGGCTGGCAGCGGCTTCGACACGCTCCTCGCGGTCTATACCAACGCTGCCACCGCGAGTCCCAATGCCATTCCCACCATGGAAAATCTGCGGCTCGTCGCTTCCAATGATGATGCTCCGGACGGAATTCGCACCAGTGAATTGATCTTCACCCCGCGTAGCGCAGGTCCCTTTTTCGTCGCCGTCGACGGATATAATGGTGCTGAAGGCACGATCCGCTTGAGCCTCACCCGTCCGCTGGGCTCCAGGCCTCCAAACGACGATTTCGTGAACGCCGCACTTCTTGGCGGTACCGCCACCATCACCAACGTGGTTACTTCACTGGCGACTATTGAGACCGGGGAGCCTGTTCATTCCCAGAGCATCCCGGGCGGTTCCGTCTGGTATCGGTGGACAGCCCCTGTCGATGGACCCGTCTACCTCTCAACCAAAGGCAGCGACTTCGATACGGTTCTCACTGTCTTCACTGGCGGCGCTATCACGAATCTCGCTCTCATCGCATCGAATGACGACGATTCCGCTTCCCTCATCACCAGCGCGCTCGCTTTCGACGCAGTCGCCGGCACCGATTACGCGATCGCGGTTTCCGGCTACAACCGCGCCACCGGCAACGCGATCCTCACCCTCAACCAACATCCAGTTTTCATCCCACGCCTGGCCACCACTTGGACTGGGGAAAGGCTTACCATCGCGGTTTCAGGAGCGACCGGTAACATGGTCGTTGAAACCAGCACCGACCTGGTGAACTGGCAGACGCTGCAAAACGTCTTTGGCAGCGACGTAGCGCTCGAAGTCACTCCGAACACCGAAGGCCCAAAACAGTTTTATCGCGTTCGCGTTCAATAGCCGCCCGTCACCCACCTGTGCGCTAAGCGTTCAAGCATTCACCCGTAACGATTTTGCGGCTCGCCCTTCGGTCTTCGTCGCAACTACTAAAAACTCAAAACTCATAATCAAAAACTCAGATTTAGCCTTTCGCGTTTGGGAAAAAGGGCAGGGCGGGTTGTCCTCAACGCGCCGCCAAAGGTGTAACTATCTCCTAACCCAACCCCTTCAACTAAAAATTAAAAATTCAAAACTCAAAACTCGCGCTAGCGCTGGCTCGGTGGCGCGACGCTCCTGCGGAGCCTTTGTAAATTCGGAGGGATCTGGGTGGCGAACCAGTAGTTAAAATGTTCATCAAAAATGAGGTTCCTGAAATTGCTTCTTCACGTAAGGAAGCGTTTCAGGTAAGGAGCCGTTCGGCTTTTTTCATGGCGGACTAGTTCGCCAGGCGGGCCCGTCATGACAATTTCGCCGCCTTCATCTCCGGCGCCCGGACCGACATCGATTACCCAATCGCTGGCGGCTACTACCCGCATATCATGCTCAACCACGACCACGGTGTTTCCGGCTTGAACCAGGCGGTCCAATTGGAGAACCAACTTCTCTACGTCAGCCGGATGCAGGCCGGTGGTTGGCTCGTCGAGGATATAGAGCCCATCGCCGCGGCCAATTCGCTGCAGTTCCGTGGCAAGCTTGATCCGTTGCGCTTCGCCCCCGGAAAGCTCGGTTGCTGGCTGGCCTAACCGAAGATACCCAAGCCCCACCTCGCGCAACACCTCCAACGAGCGCCGTAGGTGCGGTTCATCCGCGAAGAAATCCCACGCTTCATCGACCCGCATGTGCAACACCTCAGCGATATTCTTGTCCCGATAAGTAATCTCCAGAGTTTTCGCGTTGTAACGTGTGCCCTGGCAGACCGGGCATGGGGTATAAACGCCGGGCATAAACAGCAGTTCGACAAACACGAAGCCTTCTCCGAGGCAATTCTCGCATCGCCCCTTGGCCACGTTGAACGAGAAGCGACCTGCCTCGTAGCGGCGCGCTTTCGCCGCGGGAGTTTTCGCGAAAAGCTGCCGCACATAGTCGAAAAGTCCTGTGTAGGTCGCGAGGTTGGATCGCGGCGTTCTGCCAATGGGCCGCTGATCCACCCGCACCAATCGCTTCACATCATCCATTCCCGTGACAATCCGCCCGCTGGTGGGAGTAGTCGGCGTCTTTTCCAAAGCATCCGCCTCCTCTTCTTCCTCTGAAACGTCATGTCCGAGATGGCTTGCGACCAACTCCACCAACGCCTGGCTGACCAGCGATGACTTGCCTGAGCCGGACACACCCGTGACGGAGGTCATGACGCCCAGCGGGAATGCAACGTTCACATGTTCCAAATTGTTGCGAGTGACACCTTCCAGTTTCAACCATCCTCGCGGTTCTCGCGGATGCCGAGGCGCAGGCCCATGATAATCGAAAAGATAGGAGCGCGTTTTGGATTCCTTTACCTCCTTCAATCCGGTCGGCGGACCGCTATAAAGAATGCGTCCCCCGCGATCTCCGGCCGCGGGCCCAACATCGACAATCCAATCGGCGTGATGAATCACGTCGATCTCATGTTCAACCACGAACAAAGAGTTTCCCGCCGCCTTCAGCGCATCCAATGATGTGAGCAAAGCTTCCGTGTCCGCGGGATGCAAACCTGCTGAAGGTTCATCCAGAACGTAAACCACGCCGAACAGGTTGGAGCGTATTTGTGTGGCCAGCCGCAGCCGTTGCAATTCGCCTGGAGAGAGCGTCGGTGTGCTGCGTTCCAACGTCAGGTAACCAAGGCCCAAATCGAGCAGCGCTTTCAAGCGCGCGTTCATATCCTCGGCGATCCGGCGTGTCACTTCGGCTTTCTCAGGATGCTCTCTCTCGAGGTTCCGCAATCTGTTTCGATCCGCGTACGGTCCGAAGATGGTCGCCAGTCTTTTGAGCGGCAGGCGTGAAATATCCGCAATATCCAGCCTGGCAAACTTCACCGAGAGCGCTTCCGGACGCAGCCGTTTCCCACCGCAGGCGGAGCATTCAGTGCCCACCATGAATCGAGCTACTCGCTTCTTCATGGAAGCGCTTTCAGTCTTGGCGAACGTTTCCAACACATACTTTCTAGCGCCGGTGAACGTGCCCATGTAGCTCGGCGACTCCTTCCTGCGAATGGCCGCCCGCACTTCTTCGCGGTCCCACCCTGCGTAAACGGGGACGGTCGGCTGCTCATCGGTGTAGAGCAGCCAGTCCCGATCTTTCTTGGGTAATGCACGCCATGGCTTGTCGATGTCGTAGCCAAGCGTCGTCACGATATCCCGGAGGTTCTGTCCATGCCACGCTGGCGGCCAGGCAGCGATGGCCCGCTCGCGGATGCTTTTGGTGTCGTCCGGCACCATGGATCGCTCGGTCACGTCATAAATTCTTCCCAGACCATGACAACGCGGGCAGGCCCCTTGCGGCGTGTTCGTGGAAAAGGATTCCGCATACAGCATCTCCTGCCCTGGCGGATAATCGCCGGCTCGCGAATACAGCATACGCAAAAGATTCGAGATGGTCGTCACACTTCCAACACTGGAACGAGTGGTCGGCGCCCCTCGTTGCTGCTGTAACGCCACCGCGGGCGGCAGTCCGTTAATCACATCGACGTGGGGCGGCTGCATTTGGTGGAAAAGCCGGCGTGCGTACGGATTGACCGATTCCAGATAGCGCCGCTGCGCTTCGGCATACAGGGTTCCGAAAGCAAGCGAAGATTTTCCTGAACCCGAAATTCCGGTGAACACGACCAGAGCATCGCGTGGAATGTCCACATCGATATTTTTCAGGTTATGCTCGCGAGCACCCCGAACCTGCACGAAACCGCTCCACTTTTTTCCGTTCGCCTCCCGATCCTCACTTATTGGGTTCTCTCCCGACCTAAACTTTTTCATGATTGCCTTACCCCGCCCGTAACTCCCTTCAGACACCTTCAATGTTAAAGGGCATGAATTCAACCCGCTTTCGACGCAGTGTGCGATCGGGCTCACAGCGCCGACTCGCAACGCGAACCGTCCCCTATGGGGAAACCGACTTGAGGCGGCGCTGGGAGCGCAATCGCCTATGGTCTACTGCCTGTTCGGTGGTGGCGCGACGCTCCTGCGGAGCCTTCCCCATTCGTCATTATTTGGCGGGGGGACGAGGTCCCCGAGTCCCACTTGTGCAGCTCGCCACTCCTCATTTCATCCTTTACCTTTCCCTTCAAAGGGTAGGGCGGGTTGTCCTCAAACGCGCCGCCAAATCCCGCGTGCGGTGGCGCGACGCTCCTGCGGAGCTCCCATCCCTCCCGTTTCAAAGGACCAAAGGTCCGTGCGAAGGAAGCCCAAGGCAGCGCCTTGGGCTTCTACCAAACACCAATCCGAGCCCTGAAGTGGGCGGCCAAACTCTTCATTTTTCTAGCTCCTTCGTTTTTTATCGGTTGCTGTTCAAGCCGAAGGGTAAATCAATCGATGTTTGATAGTGGCAAACAGCCATTCAGACCGCGAGAACAGCAAATTGAGCGAACATCCGGCACTCTTGCCTGCACGGTTGGATTGGCCTTCAGCCATCGGTAATTTTTTGCTTAATTTCGGCAGCCTGGAGTGGCTCGTATCCGTCTATCTGAAGGATCGGCTCCCAGCAGGCGAGTTTGAACGACTCAGGGATTGGCACTTCAGAGATCGGCTGACGAGGGTCGCGCAAGAGTTTGCCAACAGAAGTTATCCTGCCGAACAGCAGGCCGCCTTTAGAGAACTCGTCGAACGCATCGAATCAATCCGCGAACTCCGGAACCACATCGCACACGGTCACATGCGCCTGGGCGTCGATTCCGCCACGAATTTGCGGGTCGTCACGTTGTCTAAAGCAAGAGACATAGACATGGCCGATTCTCCCGACGCATAGCATCTTGGATTTAACGAACTGCTGACTGCTTCGAGTTCACTTCTCGACGTAATAGATGAATTGCAGTCGCTCGTCGGATTTAAAGCTGTTTTATCAGTCTCCCTGTCGAACACCGCGGCGTCGTAATCAGCGCATCAGCATCCGCGCGTAGGTCTCCGGTTACATCTCGCATTTCATACTTCGGACTTCCTATGAACTTTCCGATAAAACCATGAGGTATTTATGGCAGCAGAGATCTGGAATCAATTTTGGCTATCGCTCATTCCCGGGCCGCGGGCCTTCGCTCTTTTTGTTGGCGCGAGCCCATTTCTGATCTGGGCAGGGTGGGTCGCGTATCAAGTTCATTTCCGCGGCGATGTCACCCCACCTCAACAGGAAAAGCTCCTGCGTCCACCCGGCTACTCCCTCCAAAAGAAGTTCGACGACCTCTTTGACTCTGTCCTGCTCTCTCTTCTCGGCGCCTCCGTTATGCTCCTGATCGCCGCTTTCTCCGCAGTCTGCGCGTTTCAATTCTTCCAGGCGCAGCAGCACGGGATGAATGACGCACTCCGTTACATTTTGTGCTTTGGTGCGCTGTTTGTAATTTCAATCGTTCCCGGAGTCGCCCTCACTCTCAAAGCCTTCAGGAAAACCAAAGAGGCGCAGAACACCCGCCTCGGATTGCGCGGCGAACAAGCCGTCGCCGAGGCGCTCCACGAGCTGGCTGATGCCGGCTATCGCACCTTCCACGATCTTCAACCGGACGGCACCTGGAATATCGATCACGTAATTGTCGGAACGCGCGGCGTGTTCGTCATCGAAACGAAGACCCGCCGCCGACGTCCGCCCAGGCGCGAGCAACTGAAACACGTCGTCGAATACGATGGTCGCGTTTTGACCTTTCCATCCGGGGACGACACCAACGCCATACCACAGGCAGAACGCAACGCGAACTGGTTAACCGACTTCCTCGCGAAAAAAACGTGCGAAGCTGTCCCGGTCGAATCCATTGTCGTCATTCCTGGCTGGTATACCGAATCGAAAGGCAATTACCGGGTGAAAGTAATGAACGCAAGCTACCTCCGGACCTACCTGCGCAAACAACCGGAAAAGATCGATCCCCAGCAAGCCCGCCGCATCATCGCTGCACTCGATGATAAGTGCCGAACGCTGGAGTTTTAGAGAAGCACCCATGAGAGTCCGACCGAGAAACTCTTCTTCTGCAGAACTCTAACCCACCTCCACGCCGCGCGCAGGCTCCCGCTTATTTGATGCGACGCCCTCCGCTGAGCGACCGCAAAATCTGCGCGACGGCTTTCGAACCCGGCTTTAGCTGATGTTCCCAGAGACGCACTACGCGCCAACCGTCGTTTCGTAACTGGTAAGTCACCACCCTATCTCGCGACCTGTTGCGCAAGACCTTTTCGTCCCAATATTTTTTGTTCGAGCCTGGCCGTCGATAGCACCTCGGGCAACCATGCCAAAAGCAACCGTCTACGAATACGCATAAGCGGGCCGCCCGAAAGACAAAGTCTGGTTTTCCAGGAAGTTTCTGGAGTCGTCTCCATCCTGTGATACCATTCGTTCTGAAGAATCGAATGAGTCGCAGTTCTGTAGCCTTGTTGCCCTTCGAACGAATGAGGCTCATTACCTCTGATCGTTTCTTCTTGTTCCAGATGTCTGCCACAAATTAATTGATTAGAGCTTTAAGCAGTTCGCGCAGTGGCAATACTCGCGGATACGCGGAAGTCCGGCCCAAATTCTCCACCGGCTTCTGTCGAACATCGCGCTCGAACTCTTCGATCCGCCTCATAATCTCGTCAGGGTTCCAAGCTTGCCCTCGAAAATCGAGGTCCGCTTTTGTTCTGAAAAGCGCATAGATGTGTTCATCGTCATCTCTGCCAGCAC
This sequence comes from Verrucomicrobiia bacterium, assembly GCA_036383895.1. GTDB lineage: Bacteria > Verrucomicrobiota > Verrucomicrobiia > Limisphaerales > SXQI01 > DASVNK01. The sequence continues at coordinate 61,155 of DASVNK010000010.1, forward strand.
TGGCTTGCCAAGCCGTCACTCCCGCACCTTTCGCGTGCGCCGACAACTCTGCGCGAAGCTGGGTCCGGGTGAAGACACGAAATCCGGGTTCACGGAGCACCAACAGCCCCGGAGCGACACTGGGCCCATGCGTCCGCAGGAGCATATGACGCACTCTCGTTAGATTGGGATGAACGTGAAGCGACCCGGCTCGCCGCCCTAATCGGACATACGTAAACCCATTTTCCGCTTGCGCCAAATCACGCTGTGCATCGTTTTCGAACCATGCAGTGAGAACCATGTGCTCCGCAGGTGGCAGCGCACGATACTCAGCTCCGTATATGTCTGTTTCCTGCAACCGCAACGAGCCATACTGCACCGATTCTTCCTTCAGCGTGTAGCTCTCGGCGATGTGATAACTCACACGCTCCTGCGCAGTTGTTCGGTTTCCCAGGTGGGCCAGCACTTCATCCAAAAACTTCTCCAGCGAGTCCAGACCTTGGGGGGCGCCGTTCTCGTCGGGCGCCACTCCAAACGCGCCAAGCCCTGGCAGAATTTCGTGAAAACCTTTGAACTTCGCCGCCGCGTTCGATCGACCCGGATACAGCACATAAGCGCCCTGCGACCTTTTGATGGCGTCACGATAAGCGTGCATTTTTAGAAGGTCCTGCCGCTTATAGTTTCCTTCGACTTCTTCATCGGCGTCATCCGCTCCGTCCGCTCCGAACAAACCTTCGATGTTCTCCACGCGATATTTCGCGTCGAAATGCACGTGCACCAGCAACTCCAGGCGCTCCGCCTCGGCCTCACTAAGACCCTCTGGCCAGAATGTCAGCGTATAGTCTGGATGTAACCTGCGTGTCCAGCTTCCCCCCGCTTTCCTATCCGCCGTCACTTCAAACCGCCGGTTGTACGAGAAATGCGCATTCAACCTTCGGCTCTGTCCTGCGAACGAGCCCGCGAACGGCCCCAGCTGCATTTGCTTTCGCAACCGTAAATTGGGCGAGCCCTCTTCCAACCCTTCAACCAACTCCTCGACTGCCGGACGGTCCCCACCCCGACATTTTCCGCAGAACCAGCCCAGCAACTCGAAGAACAGCCAATACTCGTACAGGCTCGCCACGTCACGCTGCCCTGCATGAAACAACTCCTCACCGCCCGCCCAGGAAAGCTCCGCCGCCGTCCGGAATCGGAGCCACCAGCGCAGCACTTCTCGATAGCCTGCCTTGCGCTGCAAAACGGGACTGCCCAGGGGCGCGAAGCGCATCTCGCCCACTTCACGGAACAAGCTTCGCCCCAGCCAATCCTCCACCGTCGCCGCCAATCGGCGCGACAACGCCGCCGATGCTCCCCAGCCCGCACATGACTCAAACACTCCTTGTGCGTGCGTGAGGAAAGCCCGGAACTCACTGAGCGCGAACTTCACAAACCGGTTCTCCAGCGTGTCCAGGTCTCGGGACTTGCGCGGCACTAACACCCGCTGGGCTACCGACTCTAAACCCAGGTTTCTTCGTAGTGGATGCGAAGGCGGCACTTCGCGGCGCGGATTGCTCGTCAACAGTTGCCGCACTGCCGGCGGCGTCCAGCGAATCGGCCGGTCGGTGGAAACCGAATCGCTGACCGATGACAACCGTTCATGGGGAAAACTCAGGATTCGTTGCAGTGCAGCAGCGAAATCTGCGCCGTCCAGCGTCTCCCGCAGCAGTTCCAGCTGAATTTGAAGCCAGCCCGCATCGGTTCGCTCCTCAAACGTCGAGCGGAATCCCGCCTTAGCGGAGGACCGTGCATCCGCCACCAGTCCCGCGATTTCATCGGATAGCCGCCGCAACATACCCCGGTATTCCGTTCGGTAGTCCAGTTTGAGCGAACGCACATCTAGCAACGCTGAGGCGGTCGCGGGCTCTGCGTCGCCCCCCTCACCCTCGACCAATTCCAGGAGAAGCGTACCGCAGTAGGAATGAGTTTCGATGAGTCCGGCATCTCGATCGCCCCGCCGCAAACTCCGCCAGCAGGCGGAATCAGGTTTCCTGCAACGGAGACGGAGGGTAGCGCCGTTTTCGGGAAAGACCTCGTATTCATAACGCTCCGACTCCTGAAGCTGAACGGCCGTTTCTCCGTGTTCCTTCGCCTCTTCATCTTCAATCTGGATGATCGGCGCGAACCGGTCATTTACCTCCTTACGGGTAGGCGTCAGTACGACATAAGCCAGCAACTCTCCCGCAGGAGAGAGAAATGGGATGCGGTGCTCCGGCAACTGCCACATGACGTTATGCCTCGGCGAAGGAGGCGAATCCGTTCTCCATCAACAGCCGCCACATCCGGCTAATCTTCTCCGCGCTCAGGGGATATGGCGCACCAGCCGGAATGACTATCGAAGGCTCCGACTTTTTGTCGGTCGAACGCGCCACCTCTTCCGCTGCCTTCTGTGCGTCCGCGCCGCGGCCTGCCGCATCGTTCACACAAAGGAACCATAGCTTCTTGAGGATCGGTCCCAGCTTGGCCCGTGAACCATGCAATTTCGGCAGCAGTTTCTGGAAAACCACGCAATCAAATGCGGCAGGGAACCAACTGACGTCGCCGTCTGGATGATTGCCGAGCAGTTTGTAAAAGTAGATGAAACGTGCCGTTTCGTAGGCGGTCCGATAGCCGAACTCCGCCCCGTGACCTTGCAGCGTTTTGAAAAGCAGTAGCATTTCGGAATCGTAAGCTGCCTTCACATCGCTGGGAACGGCCGCCGGATTCTTCGCTGCATCCACAAATGCCTTGCCGAACGATGCGCCTTTGCCGTCGAGGCTCGCGAGCTGCGGTTTGGTAGGGTTGCCAAGAAAGCCTTCCAACTCTTCGGGATGCATTCGAAACTCAATAACGTTTGCTCGGTCAAGAACCTTTGGCGAAAACATGTATGTCGTCTCATCCACGTTTACGGTCCCGATGATGAATAGGTTTTCGGGGAGCCGCTTAATCTTTGGTGGAATGCGTCTATTGAATCGTGTTGTCCTCCAAGTATCGGCTTTTTGCATATCGCCGGCATACAGCTCCAGGCCCTCGTCAGACTCAATCATTGAGAGGATGTCCGCGAAATAACGTTCGACGTGAGAAAGATTCATTTCATCGAGAATGAGGAAGTATGGAATGTCCGGGCGGTCCTCAGCTTCCAAGATAAGATCGAGCGCGGGCTTCGAAAGATACTTTGAATCATTCAACCCGTCGGGGTAGCCAAGAACATTTTCATTCCCAGTCCAGTCGGCACCCACGGGAATTATAGCATAGCAATTGACAGATTGTAAACTACGTCGCGCCTTTGCCAATGCAAACGCGGCTGGCTTATAGTGCGTCTCAAAGTTTTGTAGATAGGCACTATACTCACCATGTTCAGCTTTTATTTTGCCCCGCAAGTCTTGCGCACCTATCGTCTCCGGCACTTTGTGTTTTTCAATGTAATCTGCCCATTGTTCAATAATACCTCTGGGCAAAAGCACCTTCGTGCCTTCGTCGCTGACAGCTTCGACGCCAAGGGAGTCTGAGTTAGTAATAGAATAGACCTTTGTCGCGGCCTCCAACTTTGCTCCTGGTCGGAACGGGTCGATCACGGCGCTGGACGGCGTAATCCAACGAGCCAATGCCTGCGCCAATTTTGTTTTTCCCGATCCTGCCAATCCGGTGAGAATTAGAAACCGCTTCGACAGCAGCGAGGCACAAATCCGGAGGCACGCTCGATCTTCAACTTGTAGAACTCCTTTGCACGCCAACGAAAGCGCTGCGGCGATCATAGACGCTGTAACCACCGCGTTTGCGGACTTGGGTTTGAGGAGGTGACCGAACCGGTATTTTGTCGTGGGTGCGGAGCGCCTCTCAGGGGTTACAGCATTTGTCTTCTCCCCCGTGTCTTCGATGTAACCGTCGCTTGAGAGCATTTTGAAAACGGGCGGTTTCCGGAGCGGTTCAACCTCTTCTTCCGCATACTCCCAGATCGCGTCTCCGGGAAATTCGGCGTCCGGACCAACCTTTTGGAGCATCTTTCTCAGAGCAGCGATCGCGATCTCTTTCGGTTCTGGCATACGTCAGTTTTCTTTCTCATCCAAGTGAACGGCGACGGTTTCTCCAATCGCCCGTGCGAGTAACGGTGGGACGGCTTCTCCAATCATATCAAGTCCGACACCAATATTCTCAGTTCTTCGCGCAGGATCGTCTGATGTGTAAAACGTGAAAGCATCGTCAAACGATTGCAGTCTCGCGGCTTCCCTCATTGTGATCCCGCGGTTTACTGTGGGGTGAGTGAAACGTCCAGAGCCTAGGAAATTAGCATTTGCTGTGATGGTGAGTGCCGGACGGTTGGGTCCCAGTCTCGTGTAAGCACTCCAGTAATACCGCTTATAGAATACTGGGAGTATCTTGCCCTCACTTTCGAGCCTCTTTCGAGCGCTCGAGTCGGTCTCACCATTGGCGACGGCGTTTGCAATCGCCGTCTCGAATTTCCGCTGCAATCGTTCGCTTGCTTCGTCCCAGGTTTCGCCGGGCGTCATTCGCCGAATAATTTCAATAATTCTCTTCTGATAGGTGCGCGTGATGTGATTGAAAGGGAACGCTTTAGCAGTACGCATCTGCCTTGCGAATGCAGACCGAGGAGGACTGGTATAAACGTTCGGCCTCCCCGCGAGTGTATCTCGCATTGGTGGATTTGGTGGTAGGTCCGCCAACGCGTCTTCTACCGTTACCCAGGGTTGAATACTCCGCCCGGACAGAATATCGGGTTCTGCGTGGGACGGCATCGGTAACGTGATTTTTCCCAACCTAGACGCAATAATTACGGCCCGTTGACGAAGTTGGGGAACACCATAGTCTGCGGCGTTCAAAATATTGCACGCTACCTCATATCCGAGTTCCCTGAGAACTTCCTCAACCTGTTGCGCAATTCCACCGCGCTTTCCGTCGTGGTAGTGGCTCAAGAACTGAGGAACATTCTCGATCACAATGACCTTCGGGTTTAACACCGCGGCAATCTCCAGAAAGCGAAGAACCAAATCGTTCCGGGGGTCTTGATCAAGTTTGTTGTACCCGCCGAAACGAGCGATCTTTGACCCGCGGCGTCCTTCCGTCCGCCGCATTTGTGAGAAACCTTGGCAAGGCGGCCCCCCTAGCAGGCAGTCAAGTCTCTTCACACCTTTGGACTGCAACAATCCGACAATGTCAGCGTCCGACACGGTACGGATATCCTGTTCGATTATTGCTGGCTCGTGTGTTCCGTGCGTGTGGTTGGCCTTAAAAGTTTGCAGTGCAAACTTTTTTACGTCATTACCCAGAATCGTTTCAAACTTGCCAGTGCGCCAGAAGCCATGAGAGAACCCACCGCAGCCGCAGAACAGTTCCGCTGCGGAGTATTTTTCGACCGGCTTTCGTGTGCTCATTTCAGCGCGATGTTCTTACGATTAATCGCTTCGGTTTTGGTGAAAAAATCAGGAGAATCCTCGACAAGAAGGGAGTTAGGTCCGCCGACGAACTTCCGCCTCTGCAAGGATTAGGAATTCCCTTGAATAGCTTCTGACCTGAGGCGCGCACCGATAATGTTTTCTACAATCTTTTGCCGCAGCCTTTCCACGGTATCATCCTTTTGCACAGGCAACCTAAGCGACCTTGCCAGCACCTCTAGACTCCGGCGAGTCGGAATCTCAGCCTTCAGCATGCTTAATCCTTCATCTCTCGACGTCATTGTCTGCAGCCTAGACGCGAACGAATACGCTTCTACTTCTGTCATCGCTTCCGAAGGACGTTCTTTCCTGCTCCTCGTCAACCGTGCGGCTTTCTCGAAAAGGGGGGCAAGCTCGGCATCTGGGTGCCGGTCAACGTAATCTGCAAGTCTGCGCAGAATCTCAGCTAGATCGCTTCTATTCGACATATTAGGGTCTCACAATCCCAAAGTTTTACTAAATTCTGTTGCTACTCCTTCAAGTCCGTCTACGACGCTTTGATGGCTTCCCGAAGAATAGCTGTTAAGCACAACGGGAACGCCGTACTGCGGAGCATCAGCAAACAATGTGTCATTACGTTTTATGTAGGAGTCGAACACGGTTAAACCTGCAGTCTTATGCTGCGACATAAAGGCGCGCTGCGCGGCCATAGGTCCGCGGCTATACTCCTGAATCATTGTAAATACAACCCCAAGCACCTTTGGCTTTATAGGGTTTACAGTGTCGCCTTGGTTTAGCTCTGCATAATCATTATAGTCATTTACGAGCGCCTTGACGCTCCTGATGAGGTAGTCGATACCAAGCGTTGAAACGTAATCAGGACGAGTCGGAACTAGGAGATAGCCACTGGCAATGATGGCGGTTTTAGTTACGATATTGAAGTTGGGAGGGCAATCGATTAGCACTACGTCGTATTCGTCAGATTTGATTGCGGACAAGCCATCAGCAAGCCTCCGATGCACTGCAATGAAATTCTTTTTGGTCTGAACCAGGTTCGCTCCTCCGAGTTTTGTAGCAAGTTCCAAGTCGACGTTAATCAACCCTAAATGAGAATAAATCGCGTCCACTTTACCGCCGTTGTGATTAACTCGGTTGTTGATGCGTTTCGGTGTTTCGATAATACTCTTCAAAGAGATAGGCGTCCCGACTTCGAAGGAATCGAACCAGGTCTTGATCGTCTTTGAGGCGGCAAATGTGTTTTGCCATACGTCGGGTTCGATCAAAGAGAAGGTTAAACTTGCTTGCGCGTCGAGGTCGATAAGCAGGACTTTTTTTCCCCGGTGAGCTAACTCCCCAGCCAAATTTACCGTCAGGCTGGTTTTGCCGACGCCGCCTTTGTAGTTGATCACAGAAACAATTTGCATAGCCGATCCTGAGACTGTTAGCCTTTCACAACCCGAGGTATTTCTTCAAGTCTTTAACTTGGAGGAGCTCGCATACGAGTTGACAACACAGTCAACATTTGATCTACTTTGCGCATGACACAAGACAACATTCTTGTGCCACCGACGCTTTCAGCGTGCCTGAAGCCGGGAGTTTCCGCTCCTGCCTTCAGACCCTCTGATCCCGGTGACACCCTCGCTCTGAACACGGTAGGGATGCGTTCCACCCGCGTCCCAAACTTTGCAGCTCCGTCTTCGTGTCCTTCGTTCGCTTCTGTAAAAGCGTTTGGTCACTCCGGGGTGAAGAATCCGTGTCTTCCTTTGCTGTGGTGATCACGACCTCCGGAAATTCGGGGGAGATTTTAAAAATGATGCTCAAACGCGAGTTCGAATCGAGCATTCCGATGGTCGTGAAAATCACAACCCCTTGCCGTTGAATTGCTTCCTGGCCCTTTTCCAGTATGAAGAAAAATTCAGAAGAATTTTAGGGGTCGGTCAATAAATGACAGACCCCCTCCCGCATTCTGTGCACGTGAATGTGACGCACAAACGTGCCGGACTCCGATCAATCGGGTCGAAACAGCTGAAAACAACCCGCAACCGCGCCGCGGGGCGAGCCTCGCGTTCTTCTTCGTTACCTTCGTTCCCTTCTGTAAAAAGACCGGATTTGTCCCTCCGCCCTTACCAGGCTGACGCTTTCCACAATCGGGAGCACGGCATCGAATGCTGGCTGTGGGGACGCCAGACCGGCAAGTCATACACGCTGGCGGCGTGGGCGGTCGATCGGTTGGTCACGCGGCCGGGTCGGCTGGTGACGATTTTGTCGAACTCGCTTTCGAACGGCATCGAGCTGAACCAGAAGTGCGCGGAAATCGCGCGGCTTTATGAATGCGCGTTCGAGCAGAGCGGCACGCAACACGTCCAGTTCGAGACGATGAACCTGGAGATCCGGCTCTCGGTGGCCGGAGCCGTCAGCCGCATTAAAATACTTCCGGCGAACCCGCGCACGGCGCGCGGGTTTTCGGGGGACCTCATTCTGGACGAATTCGCGTTTCATGAAAACAGCGCGGCCATCTGGGAAGCCGCGGAACCGATCCTGGCGGCGAACCCGGATTATCTCTGCCGCATCGCGAGCACACCGAACGGACGTCACAACATGTTTTACCGCCTGGTGACCGATCCAGCGATTCCGACCCGGATCGTGCGTCGCTCGGACGCCTGGCGCGAGGGATTGGTGATCTCGCATCCGAGTACGCGTCAGCCGATCACCCCCGAGCAGGCGCGGGAGCTGGCGATTGATAAGCGCGCCTACGACCAGAACTACGAATGCGTCTTCGAATCGGAAAATATGTCGCTCCTCACCCTCGACCTCATCAGCCAGGCGGAGGACGAAAGCGTGGGCCTGATCTGCGACGACCTCTGGTCCGAACAAGCCCTCTCTCTCCTCCATTCTTCCGCCGCTTCCGAAAATGGTGGCGCGACGCTCCTGCGGAGCTTTCCGGAAAACTCAAAACCCAACACACCACCGTTCGCGTCAGCGATCGCCTTCGATATGGGGCAACACTATCGTGGCGGCGTTGGGAACGCAGAAAATTCAAAACTCGCGCCCCCACGCAACTTCTACATCGGCGTCGACGTCGGCCGCACGCACGACCTCACCGTCATCTCCGTCGTCGAGAAGGCCGGCGATATGTTCCTGGTCCGCGCAATTCTCCGCCTGCGGAACATGCGCCTGCCGGCGCAACAGGAATTGCTCGAGGTGGCGTGTCGGTCGCCGCGCTTTGCGGCGGCGCAGATCGATATGACCGGCCTCGGGCTCGGCCTCTTCGAATACACGCACCAACGTTTCGGCGACCGCGTCCGCGGCCTCAACTTCTCCTCCTCCATTCCGCTGCCCCATTTCGCATTTCGTCGTTCGCATTTCGAATTTAGCCGGGTTCGCGCCCCCGAAGCCCTCGCGCTTGGGCTGCTCCAGGCCTACGAGGGGAAGCGAATCCGCCATCCGATGGATGCGCTGCTCCGCGAAGATCTCCGAAAACCAGAGCGGATAACGAACAACGAAGGACGCGTCTCCATCGTCGCCGCCCAGACGAAAGACGGCCACGCAGACCATTTCTGGAGCCTCGCTCTCGCCATCGACGCCGCCATGCGCAGCCCCGCCCCGCAAATCTATGTCCCACGATTGCGGAACCTCATGCGCATCCCAAGAAACAAGTTCATTTAAGCACCCAAGAAATGAACATTGAAACTCCTCAGATAAAACTTAGTTCCCTTCGTTTCCTTCTGTGCACAGTTTTATGAACTACTGGAAGAGGCAAATTGCAGATCCCATCCGCGGCCTGACCCTCGACCGCCTGACCTCGCAGATCGACGCCTATAACAACGGCTGTCTGGCGGAGTTTGCGCTCACGGCGGAGGCGATGGAAAACCGCGATGACATCCTCAAGAACGTCATCACCAAGCGGAAGAAAGCGCTCACCCGCCACGGATGGGAGATACTCACTGAGGATTGTTCCGACGAAGCGCGCGCCCAACGCGACGCGCTCGACTATTTCTACCGCAATCTCCGCTGCACCCATGCGCTCCGACCCAATGAGCGCGGCGGATTCCAACTCCTCGTCTACCAGATGATGGACGCCATCGGCAAAGGCTACGCCGTCCACGAAATAATCTGGAAGCCCGTCCTTGCGAACATCTCAAACACCGGAGGGATGAGTTCCACGAATCCTACTTGTGCAGCTGCAAATTCTCGTGGCGCGAGGCCGGACGCGAAGTGTCTAGCTCCTAACCATACTGACTTCCTGCCGAGCTCTTCAATCAACTCAAAATTCAAAACTCAAAATTCAAAACTCCCTCACTTAGTCACCGCCTCCTTCCGCTTCGTCCCCCTCTGGTACTTCGAAGCAACACAGGGACGTCTCCGATTCCTCCGAACCCAGGGCGCATTACACGGAGAAGAAATGGCTGAGCGCGATTGGCTCGTCACTCTCGGCGACGCATTGATGGTGGCCTGCGCGCGGGCCTTCCTGTTCAAACATTATCCGCTCCAGGCTTGGCTCGATTTCTCCCAAAAATTCGGCATTCCCGGCGTGCGCGGAATCACCAGCGCAGCGCGCGGCACGGCGGAATTCGGCGACATGGAAGATGCGCTCCGCACATTTATGACGGACCTCTCCGTCGTCACGAACACCGCGGAATCGATCGATGTCATCGATCTGAAAGGAGCCGGCCAGCCGCCGTTCTCCGAGCTGGTGGAACGGATGGATCGCGTGATGGCCTCACTCTGGCGCGGGGCGGACCTGAGCACGTTGAGCCGGGATCGCGGCTACGGCGCGACGCTCCAGGAACAGGAAGCGCTGGTGCTGGAACAGGATGACGCCCGGCTGCTGAGCGAACATCTGAACGTCACCGTGGATCGCTGGGTGCTCGACCAGCTGTTCGGACCCGACGCCCCCGCGTTGGCCCGGATCAAGATTTTGGTCACACCACAGGAATCGACTCCTCAGGACCTCGCCATCGACCAATTCCTCATCGCGCACGGCGCGCGCCTGCCGCTCGCCCAAACCCTCGAACGCTACGGCCGCGTCCAGGCAAAACACGACGAACCCGCTCTCCAAATAAATGGAGGGAACAAGAATGGCACACCCGCGGGAGAATTAGAAAGCGGAGGGATGAGCTCCGCGAGTCCCATATGTGCAGCGCCTCCGAATCCCGCTCATGCAGTTTCAAACAACGGTGGCGCGACGCTCCCGCGGAGCTCTGGGATGAGTCCTACTTCCGCAGGTTCATCCGCTGCTTCCAATTCAGGTGGCGCGAGGCCGGGTGCCAAGCGCCAGTCTCTTATCCGTACTGGCGTCCTGCCGAGCTCTTCGGACACTCAGCACTCAGCACTCAGCACTCAAAACTTGCTCCCACTCTGCGCTCCTCTGCGTCCCCTGCGGTGAAAAATGTCCACCAACTTTCTTAAGACTACCACCTATGAAAACTCATCTCTCAAACTCAACAACCACACCTGAACAAACCGGTGAACTCAGCACTCAGGACTCAACACTCAAAACTGTCGAGCCGCCGCAGGCGCTCGACTTCGTCCAGCTTTCTCCCATCGGAATCTTTCCGCATGTGCGGGGATATCAGAATGTGGATCGCACCGCGCTGGAAACGATGGTGAAGAATTTCAAATCGTTCTTCGGTCGTCTGGGCCGGCGCTTCGCCGGAATACCGTTTTACATTGGTCATCCCGATGTGCCCGGCTACGAAAATGTTTTCACGGATCGAAAGGCGTACGGATGGATCATGGAACTCGAGGTGCGGGACGACGGGCTTTACGGGCGGACCCAATGGAGCGCAGCAGGCCGGGACCTGATCGCGAATCGGCACTACAAATTTCTCTCGCCGTTCTGGGAAGCGATCCGCATCGGCACAAAAGAGGGCCGGAGCGTCCTGAGCCCAACCGTCCTCAAGAGCGTCGGCCTCACCAACGAACCAAACCTACCGGTTCTCCCCTTGGCCAACTCCGAATGTCCCGACGAGGACCGCACCTGCATCGGCACCACCCTAGCCCTCTTCGAAACCATTAACCCCGGAGGGACACCCCCGGCGCAACGCGCCGAGAAATTCGAAGATAGCGGAGGGATGAGCTCCACGAGTCCCACTTTTGCAGCTCCGTCCCCAGCTCCTTTCGCTCCCTCAACTTCGAACTTCGAACCTCGTACTTCGAACTTTGCCTCGAGTCCCATACTTGCAGCTCCTTCCTCAGAACCGCTTCAAAAAGAGGGATTACAAAACCATGCAGATCCAAATAAATTTGGACTCCGAGACGTCGTTCCTCCGATAGAAAATGCCGTTCCTCCTCCGCGCTCCTCTGCGTCCCCTGCGGTGAACGTCCCCAATTCATTTGACACTCGGCATTCCGATTTAGAGAACCGCATCGCGCTGCTCAACCAGCGCTTGATCCAGGTGCTGCTGGACAACGCCGTCGCGCAAGCACGCATCCTACCGATCGAGCGTCCGCATTGGGAGCGCGCCCTTTCGGACAACTTCGAAGATACCGCCGTCACCCTCGCCAATGCCGCGCCAAAACTGAATCTCGCCTCCAAGACAGAATCGCTGCGACCAATTCACCTCGCCGAATCAAGCGAAGCAAAACAGAAGCGCATTCTGCGGCTCGTAAACGAGCGCATGCGCTCTTCGGGCGCCACCTACCACGAAGCCTGGCTCAGCGTCCGCAGCGAACAATCCCACCTCTTCACATGAACATCTTCAAACAGACAAAAAACGGAGGGATGAGGTCCCCGAATCCCAAACTGGCAGCCGATTCTCTGCGGTCCTCTGCGTCCTCTGCGCACTCTGCGGTGAAAAGCCTCCTGCTCTGAATTTTTAACCAATAACGAAAGAAACAATGACTACAATAGAACGAACCACAAACCATAACTCAAACCTGATCGGTGCTGGGCACACGAACGGCACTCACGTCAGCAACGGCGCTTCATTTCTGCGGAACGATTTCATTCCGCGTGATGATGGCGCGCTGATGCCCGGCCAGCTTTATCTCGCGAACGAATCGCGCTTTAACAGCTCGTTCTTCAGCGAACCACTTACAACCTATGCGGTGGGATGGAAGGACACGACCAACATCGAGGATCTCCTCGACTTTCTCGCGCCACCGATTCGCGTCGGCCGGCGCTTCGAATTCAAACAGACCGACAATTCGGAAGCGTTTCTGTCGGAGCTTGATGATACGCGCGCGATCGGCGCGGATTTCAAACGCGTGGAATACAAAGGCTCGACCGTGATCGAGAAAACCCACAACCGCGGCCTGACCATGCGCGTGGATCTCGACACTGTCGAAGTGCTGCCGGCCTGGCGCGAAGTGTATGTGAGCCGGCTTCTGCAACGCTTGCTTCGAAACGAGCTGCGCCGCGCGGTGACCGCGCTAAGCAACGCAGCCTTAGCGACCGCAAAGACCTGGGACACCACCGCAGGACGCGATCCGGATGCCGACATTATCGCGGAGATGATCACCGCGACCGATTCGGCGGGGTTTGCTCCGAACCGAATTTTGTTCGGCGAAACCGCGTGGAATAAACGCTTGCTCGCGCATCGCGCGCAGACCTCCTCGGGCGGATACGCGTCTGCCGGTTTGACGCCGCAGGAACTCGCCGGATTCCTCGGGGTAGATGGCGTGCGCGTCTCGCGCGAGCGCTTCCAATCCAGTCCAACCGCTAAGTCGAAAATCACCGGCGACTTCGTTCTCCTTTTCACCGGTGTGGACGACGCCATGATTGACGATCCGACCCACGGCAAGCGGTTCTGGACCCCATGCGAAGGCGGCGGCAAGTACCGCGTTTACGAACACCAGGTGAACGCCAAGCACGTGGACCTGACCGTCGAGCACTATAGCAACACCATCGTCACCTCAACCGTCGGCATCCGAAAGATAACCGTGTCGTAAATCAATCGTAATCCTGCGGGCGCGTAATAACGCGCCCGCAGCAAAAATTCTCACCCGGAAACCAAATGTCCACATTCGCGAATGGAAACCGCCGGAGGGACGCGGAGGGCGCAACGCGCCCACTGTTCTGCTTTCTAGAATCCCAATTCTGCAGCTTCAAGTTTCCGGTGGCGCGACGCTCCTGCGGAGCGAAGTCCCCATTTCGCACTTCGTATCTGGAACTCGTTCACACGCCCGAGCGTTCATTTTTTCCCGCCGGAGGGACGAGCCCTGCACGAAGTGCGCAACCTGAAACCGTACTGGCTTTCGGGAGTCCCAAACTTGCAGCTTCATCGCCGTGTTTCCCTTCTCACCCATCGCCCATTCTTCTAGCCTGCACCCAGCACTCAGGACCTGCCCCCTTCAAACTCCAAACCGTGTGTTTTTCCAATCAAAACACACGCCAAATCACGCGAGACACACGGAAAAAACACACGGAAACACACCGTAAAATCACGGAAACACACGGAAACACACGCGATTTTTTTTCCACCCCTTGTCTTGCCTCCGTTTTCCTCTGTTTGACCTTCGCGTTTGGTTCCATTTCATAATTCATAATTCATAATTCTTACTTAGCATTTATGAACCCCAAGCCCTCACCTCTTTCCGATCTGACTCAGGAGCAGCAGGATCAACTGCTCGCATGGCTGGAACTCTTACCTATCAAGCAGGTCCTCGAAAAAGTTGCCGCCCCGGCACCGGAAGGATTTGGAATCAAAACGTATCCGACCACCTTGCGCCGGTTCTACGCGCGCCGCCGGGCAGGCGACTCTCGGGAAGATTCACAGCTTGCGACGGAACTGGTCGCTACCACGGATCCAGCGCCACAGGTCGATTCTGCGATTGCCATTGGTGTTCGGCAGATCGCATTCGAGCTCTCTAACTCACCACGCATCGGACCGAAACAATTCAAAGCGCTGAGCCGATGGGTCCTCAAACTCCGTGACCAGGAACAAGCTGAGAAACAGTTCACACTCGCACGAGAACGCCTCGCACTCGAACGCGAGAAATTCCAGTTCAACGCCGCCCGCCAGGCCCTTCTCCACCACGACAAACTCGGCGAAATCATGCGCGACGACACCTCCGATGATGAAGAAAAGATCAACGCCGCTCGCCGCGCACTCTTCGGTTCAGACCGTGAACTGCCCAAATGAACTCATCACTCATCACTCATGACTCATCACTTCTGCCTTGGCTCAGGACTTCATCCTCCCTTCGTGTCCATTCGTGGTTGCCGTCGATCTCGTTCGAACATTCACGGTATTTCCGACCGGGGGGAGGGGACCTTCGCTTCCTTCGTTTCCTTCTGTGCGAGCTCCGGCGTTTGCTCTGCAAGCCGGAGGTTTTTCTGCTCCGAACCTGCAACCTCGAACCTTCACATTCAACCCGTGTGTTTTTCTCAATTCCGAAACTCATCACTCAGGACTCAGGACCCAGGACTTCGGCTTCCCGATCAACAGGTGCTTGCGAGTTCGCGTGCACCCGCGCACTTTACCGCCTCTCACAAACGTGGGGTGATGGCGAAGACTGCGGACAAACACGAAACGACAGAAGCTCCGAAGAAAGGGGGCTTTCGCAGCCTGCTTCTAACGCTGAAGTTTCTGGGGCGTTATCCCGGACGCGTGGCGGTTTGCATCACGCTCCTGCTGATCAATATCGCCATTGAAATGACGCTGCCGCAGATCATCGGCAATGCGATCACGAACCTGCGCTGGCACATGGAATGGGGCGCTGAATTCCCGCGCCTGAAATATGTCGCGTTGTTTCTCACCCTGGTGCTCATTCGCACGACCATTGGGCATGTGCTCGGCCCGACGCGCAATCGTCTCGTGCAGCGCACGCTGAACGACATTCGCAATTCGATTTACGATGCGATGCAGCGTCTGTCTTTTTCGTTCCACGATAAAACCAGTTCGGGCGAACTCATCTCGCGATCGACAACCGATGTTTGGCGCCTCCAGGAATTTTTCTTCGCCTCATTGTTAATGGCGATCGATATCACCGTCGCACTGATCGCGACCATTGCGCTCATTGGAATTATCAGTCCGCGTCTGGCGGTGGTTACGGTCGCGACGGTCATTCCCACCGCGCTCCTGCTGGGCTATTACGCGCGAAAACTTCAGCCGCAATGGCGCAAAGTTCACGATTTGCACGGCGAGATGACCACGGTCGTCCAGGAGAACATTGCCGGAGTGCGGGTGGTAAAAGCCTTTGCCAAGGAGAATGCGGAAGTCCAGAAGTTCACCCGGAAGCGCGATGTTTATCTCGATACGATGATGCGGACGGTGACTTATTGGTCCACGCGCGTGCCGGTCGCACAATTTATTTTCGGCATCACTCTTCCGCTGGTGCTCTGGCTGGGGGGACGCGAAGTGATCCGGGGCGACCTGCTGCTGGGCGATCTCGTTAAGGTTATTTTTTATCTGCTCGCGATTGGGAATCGCATGGGCGCCATCGGCCAGTTCACCAACATCGTCCAGAACGCGAGCGCGAGCGCCGAGCGCGTGTTGGAAATCATCCAGGATCCCGAACGCCTTTCCAGCGGCCACAAACCACTTCCTGCCGGTGGCGGGTCGGTTGTTTTTGAGACGGTGAGCTTCGAATACCGGAAAGAGAAAACTGCTCTGCACGACATCTCATTCCGGGCCGAGCCGGGCAAGACTTATGCGCTGGTCGGACCGACGGGCGCAGGTAAGAGCACTCTCGTGCACCTGATCGGACGCTACTACGACGCGACCGGCGGACGGATTCTGGTTGAAGGCGTGGACATTCGTGAAATTGATCTCGACCAACTCCGCTGCAGCGTTGGGGTCATCTTCCAGGAAACGTTCCTCTTCAGCGCCTCGATCGCCGAAAACATTGCGTATGGAAAACCAGACGCGACTCGCGCCGACATCGAACGTTGTGCGAAGGCTGCTCAGGCGCACGAATTCATTTCCGAGCTTCCAGACGGTTACGATACGATTGTGGGCGAGCGCGGCATTACGCTCAGCGGGGGACAAAAGCAACGGGTCGCCATTGCGCGAGCGTTCCTCATGAATCCGCGTTTTCTGATTCTCGATGACGCGACCGCGAGCGTTGATTCGAAGACCGAACACGCCATCCAAAACGCCATTCGGGAACTCAGCGCCGGCCGGACTACTTTTATTATCGCGCATCGGTTCTCTACCGTGCAACACGCGGACCAGATTCTCGTCCTGCGCGAAGGTCGATTGGTGGAGCAGGGGACCCATGCCGAACTGCTTCGGCGGGGCGGTTACTACTCCGAGATTTTCGAACACCAACTCCACCGCTGAAATGGCCAGCCAGGACCACATCATGATCGAGGAAGCATTCGCGCAAAAGCGAATGTCCAGGGCGTTGCTCTCGCGCCTGATCAGCTACATCCGTCCCTACAAGCGGATCTTCTATCTCAACCTGCTGTTCACGCTGCTCGCGACGATTTCACAACTGCTCGGCCCGAAATTTATTCAGATTGGCATCGACCGTTACCTATCGGATTTCACGAACGCCGAACTCGCGATGCGCGGCATTCTCATCGTGAGCGCAATCTACATGGCGAATCTTTTCCTCGGCTGGTTCCTCAGTGTCGCGCAAGTGAAGAGCGCGATGCGGGTCGGTCAAAGCGCGATGAACGACATGCGCCTGGCGGTCTTTGAACATATTCAGCGTCTGTCACTGAGTTTCTTCGACCAAACGCACCAGGGCCGCATTATCAGCCGCGCGGATACCGACATCGATTCGCTCGATCGCATTCTTACGTGGGGCGCGAATCAAATGATCGCGAGCGCCTTCACCTTCATCGGCGTGGTGATTCTCATGCTGCAGTATGATTGGCGCCTTTGTCTTGCGGTCAGTGTGGTCATCCCGCCACTCGCCATTGCCACGCATCTCTTTCAGAAACACGCGATGGTCGCCTATCGCAAAATTCGGGAGCAAGCCTCACGCATTACCGCGGCCCTGGCGGAAAATATCCAAGGCGTCCGCATTGTGCAGGCATTCGGACGCGAAGAGGTGAACCTCTCGCGCTTTGAAGAGATCAACGATGTCTACGCGGACCGCGCGCTGGTCGCATCGCGGATCGTGCATACGTATCTGCCGTTTGTCTTTCTCGTCTCTGGCGTCGCGACGGCGATCATTCTCGGCTACGGCAGTTCGCTGGTGATCAATGGCTCGATCACGGTCGGTGAACTCGCCGCGTTCATTCTTTACCTCAGCATGTTTTTTGGTCCGATCCAAACGATGGGCGATCTCTACAATTCAATGCTGTCCACGGCGGCGAGCGCCGAACGCATTTTCCAACTGCTGGACACCAAACCGCAGGTGATCGACCGGCCGGCGGCCAAACCGCTCCCACGCATTGCAGGCACGGTGGAATTCGATCACGTCCATTTCCGCTACGACACCACGCCTGAGAACACCTGGATACTGAACGACATTTCCTTCCGCGCTGAACCCGGCCAAACCATCGCGCTGGTCGGCGAGACCGGCTCTGGCAAAACCAGCATCGTCAGCCTCATCGCGCGGTTTTACGAACCGCAGCAAGGACGCATCCTCATCGATGGCCAGGACATTTTCTCCACGACGGTAGATTCGCTCCGCAACCAGATCGGCATCGTGACGCAGGAAAACTTCCTCTTCACCGGCACGGTCATGGAGAATCTGAAGTACGGCCGCGCCACGGCCACGGACGAAGAAATTATTTCCGCCGCAAAAACGCTCGGCACACACGAAATCATCCTGCGCCTGCAGGACGGCTACGAAACGAAGATCACCGAGCGCGGCAGCAACCTCAGCGCGGGCGAACGCCAGTTACTCACCTTCACGCGCGCGATGGCGGCCAACCCGCGCATTCTCATTCTTGACGAAGCCACCAGCGCGGTCGATCCGCACACCGAGTTGGTGATTCAGAATGCCCTGGAAAAACTTTTCGAACGCCGCACCAGCTTCGTGATTGCCCATCGCCTCTCCACCGTTCGCCACGCGCATCAGATCATAGTCCTGAGCCACGGACGGATCGTCGAACGCGGCACGCACGAGCAACTCCTGGCGTCGGGCGGCACTTATGCTCGCCTGCACCAGGAGTTCACGCGCCAGAGTTAAGAGAACGGTGAAACCACGAATGCACACGAATGGACACGAAGTTTGCGGGTCGAAGGAATTTAACGCAGAGAGCGCAGGTCGCAGAGAGACACGCGATAAATCAGGTACATGCGACGGAAGAGCCAACATTCCGGAGGCCGGGCAAAAAGCTTTCACAGAAGCGAACGAAGGACACGAAGACGGAGCTGCAAAGTTGGGGACGGGGGAAACGGGGAAAAGTGATGAGTGATGAGTAATGCGTGATGAGTCGGCGCGACGCGCTTCGAATACGGATGCTCGCAGATTGGTCCCGCATTGCGGGATGCGCTACATGGGCGGTGTCACCGGGATCAGAGGGTCTGAAGGCAGGAGCGGAAACCTGGCTTCGTTGCTCCTCGGTCGATTCCACCCACCGTTGAAACGGTGGGCTATTTTCGGTCGTCCCTGTGGGACTGAAGACCTGGTCGTTTAAGGGTTCCCGGCGCTAAAGCGACCGAGCCTTTTTAAACATCCCTTCGGGACGGGGACCGTTTTTTAACGAACTAATCGCTCAGCAAATTTATGAAGGGAAATCGCGAGCGATCAACCTTGGCTTTGGGGCGGTATGGTATTGAAGTTCGAACGGGAGAGATTCGCGCAGAACGGTTCTGAGCCCCATTAAAATGGTGGACTCCGATCTGTCGTCCCTACGGGACTTAAACGCGTGGACCGATTCCACCCATCGTTGAAACGCGTTGAAACGGTGGGCTATTTTCGGTCGTCCCTGTGGGACGGAACACCTGGCGTTTAAGGGTTCCCGGCGCTAAAGCGACCGAGCTATTTTCAAACGTCCCTTCGGGACGGGGACCGTTTTTTAACGAACTAATCGCTCACCATTCTAGTAGACCTGGACGGTGACCACTTTGCCTAGCTCGGCCTGGAACTCTTCAGCACCCAAATTCTTCTTCGCCACGGCGTCGAGATCGGACTTCTTAACCCGCAGGATCATCGTCGATTCAGTCGTCGTCTCACCGTCACTGACGGAGAACACATCCAACGCCTTTGGATGCATGGTCACCCGAGAGGAACGTTCCTTGTCCGAACGCTCTCCTTTGTCCGGCTCATCGCTGCGCATCACCTGGATCACTTCGCCTTCGACGCGGGCGGGCCCACTAACGGCGATCGTGATCGAATCGGATGCTTTGAGATTCCGGATGTTGGCGGCGTTCCCCAGCGCATCGAGCAGTTCCTTCCTCAGATCCTGAACATCTGCTTCATCGTATGGGGGTAGATTCGCGATGACGGGCTTCTTCGCGCGACGGCGTTGTCCGAAGAGTTCGTTCTTCGTTTCCTCCCATTCCTCATCCAAGCCGACTTCCTTCACCTGTGGCTCTTCGGCAGCTTCTTCGTTCCGCAGCGGAATGCGAACGTTCAACGTGAAGAGGACGCCATAATCATCGAGGTAAATGGTGCGCACGGAACGGTTGCCGCCACCGAGTGCGAGAAGATCGATGCCCGCGGCCTTGTGCACATCGGCGAGGTGCGCCTGAGCGGATTTTTCAATGATGCGGCACATCACGAGCAGATCTTCTTTTAGTTGATCTCGAACCTTCGCGTCCACTTTTCCATTCTTGATGATCAACGGGCGATTCACGCGCAACGAATCATCTGAAAAAGAGAACGAGCGGATCTCCGCGCTGCGACTTTTGGAAGAACCGGAGGAACCCTTTTTCGCGGTGGAAGCACGTGCGGCTTCCGCCGATTTACGCGCATCCTGAATTTGCCTTTCGACGCTGATGGTTGGTTCCGGTTTGTCGAGTTTCGGCGCTCCACCGGGAGGCAACTGCGCCGCAAGTTGGAAAACGGTCGCGCTCGCGCCGACGATTGCTGTGGATAACACTCGTTTCAGAAAGAATTGCATATCAATTATCGCTCTCGTTGGTGTCCAACGCGGCTTGCGGTTGAGAAAAGCTCGCTAGTTGGACGAGTTGGCGTTGCTGACTGCGGATATTTTCATCGGCATACAGAGCGACGCGTTCCAGATCCTCGCGCATGTTGCGCAGTTGAACGACCATTTGCGCTTCGAAAGTTTTGATCGCCTGATTCATTTTCTTGCGATCGTCATCGTGCAATGAGGCCAGGCGAACTTCCAGTTGTTCCATCTGGTCGCGAACGGCCAATTCAATGTCGCTTTGCGCCCGCATGGTGATCTCCGCGACTTTGGCGGACATTTCGATCTCAACCTTTTCGCGCATCAATGCGACCGCTTCCTCGGCCATAGCCTCGGCCTCTTCGTTGATTCTCTGTTCGAACGGCTCCTGCACCTTTGTCTTGAAGTTCGCTTCCACCTGCGCGGTCACTTTTGCCTGCAAAACATCGAGATCGACCGAGGGCTGCGAGAATCGCGCTGCGGCAAAACCGGTGGTCACTAATAACGCCGCGGCCGCGGCCCATTTCACCGCGGGCTGAACCCAGGCGCGGGAGGCGGCCAGAGAATGTTTCGCGGGCACTTCGACGCGCCAGGTGTCGAGCGTCTCCATGGTGCCGGTGAATTCCTGCTTTTTGTCCTGGCAGGGCGCGCAACCTTTCAAGTGCGCTTCGAGGGCCTTCCGCTCCGGCGACTGCATTTCGCCGTAGAGGTAATCCATCCATTGTTCCTGTGTGGGATGATTCTTCATACTAACACTTCCTTCTCAAATCGTGGGCTGGCTGGTCTGGGGTTAAAAAATTTGGTCGCATCGATCGCTTTTCCAGTATTTCCAGTTTTTCCAGTTTTTCCGATAGGCCGGACTGGCCCGGCGGGCGGATCATCGCTCAAGGTTTTTTTTAAACTTTGGTTTAGCAGCATGAGTGCTTCGGCCATTCGGCTCTTCACGGTACCTTCCGGAACTTCGAGCACCTGCGCGATCTCGCGGAATTTCAAATCCTGGTAATGTCGCAAAATAATGACGCTGCGATAATGCTCCGGCAATTGGTTCACCGCGTGCCGAATTGCGACGGCCTGTTCCTCGGCGACGGTGCTGTCGGCGGGCCCGGGTGATTCCGAGGGCAACTCTTCCCAGACTTCGGTTTCGCTGGAATCGACCGTTTGCGGGAAGACCTGAAATTCTTTGCGACGCTTGACCCGGCGCAGTTCATCCAGGCAGAGATTCGTCGCGACGCGCCAGAGGAAGGTGGAGAACTTTGAGCCGTGCTGGAACTCCTTGCGCTTAGCGTAGACCTTCGCGAATGCCTCCTGCGTGGCGTCTTCAGCTTTATGTTCGTCGCTCAACATGCGCGTGCACAATCTCTGGATGGGACCTTCCCAGCGCTGCACCAATTGCGCAAAGGCCTGGGGATCATCGTGCATCTGCACGCGCCACATCGCCTGCTCATCCGTCATGCCGAACCAATTCTCAAGCATAGCACCCTCGTAACTCAGCTCGGCCTAATCGTTCCTGGTTTCATACCTGCTGTTCAGTCCCAACAAGTGTTATACGGCGAACGGGAGATTTTGGTCGAAAAAAAGCATCGCGAGGCGTAGTCGAGGCGACGCTCTCGATGAAAGCGAGCCGGGAGGAGCTTAACGCGAGCTTTTGAGGTTTAATGCTTCTTCAACGATCACCATAAACCTGTTCTCTTCGTTTGTGACTTTGTTGTCACTGGCGAGGAGTTCAGCGAGCGTGTCGAGCGCCTGCCGGCGTTGGGCTTCGGTTTTGAACTGGGCGGCCGAGTTGAAGACGGCGCTGCGGGTGGCTTCGGGTGTTTGGGGATGTTGGGTGACGCGGCCGAAGGCGGCATCGAGGAATTGTTGGCGCGCGTAGTCGGAGGGAAGATCGAAGGAGGAGAGGAGGAGTTTGATGCGTTCGTCCTCAGCGCTGGCGAGGTGGCGATCCTGGTACATGCCGAGAACCAGGAGGTCGAGGAGAGCGGACTTTTGTTCGTCTGAAAATCCCTTGGTGTTCACGCGGTGAGATTCGGTGGAAGGGGCGGGAGTGTCAATTTACGAAAGGGGGGCGATTACAAGTGATGGGCAACTCTAATACACAACCGCGGGTTCTCCATGGCGAAAACCCCTCACCCTACCCTCTCCCCTGCTGGGAGAGGGAAGTAGCGGGCGGCTCAGCCACTCTGCTCGCTCCGAAGAAAGGCTTCATCTGCCCCTCAGTTCAAATCGCCGGAAGCATTGAAGCCGGCGTGAGAATCGAAAGATTTACGTGGAGGTCGCAGAGGCCGCAGAAAAGAGAACGCGGCGTGTTGTGACGATCAATGTTTGCGGAACCCCTTCAGGGTTCAACTTTTTTTGACGTTCTACCCAGGGTAGATCGTTCCGATCAACCCTGGGCTTTATTGTGGAACCCCGTTGGGGTTTGGAGCCATGGGGGAAGGGGCGGGAGTGGGCGGGAGTGT
>DASVNK010000011.1:0-41957 GCA_036383895.1 Verrucomicrobiia bacterium
GTTCGAGGTGAGGAGAATGATGGTGTTCCGGAAATCGACGACGCGGCCGACGTTGTCGGTGAGATGCCCTTCTTCCAGGATCTGGAGGAGCATGTTCATGACGTCCGGATGCGCCTTTTCAATTTCGTCGAAGAGAACGACGGAATAGGGACGGCGGCGAACGGCTTCAGTGAGCTGGCCACCTTCCTCGTAACCGACATAGCCTGGAGGTGAACCGACTAGACGGGAGACGGTGAACTTCTCCATGTACTCGGACATGTCGAGCTGGATGAGCGACTTGGCATCGCCGAACATATTTTCGGCGAGAGATTTCGCGAGCAAGGTTTTACCGACACCGGTCGGCCCGAGCAGCGCGAAGGTGCCAATGGGACGCTTCGGATCTTTGAGATCGGCGCGCGAACGACGGAGCGCTTTGCAGAGTGCAACGACCGCTTCGCGCTGGCCGATGACGACCTTGGACATGTCGGATTCCATGTTGAGGAGCTTTTGGGCTTCGCCCTGCTCCATACGCTTCAGCGGAATACCGGTCCACTTCGCGACGACCTGAAGGATGTCATCGTCGTTGACGGAAACACGTTTCTCTTCGCGATTCTGGCGCCATTCGTTGAGGACAGCTTCCAATTTTTCCTTGGCGTGCTTTTCCTTGTCGCGCATGGCGGCTGCGCCTTCGAAGTCCTGTTCCTTGATGGAGCGTTCTTTGCGCGTCTTGATGTCTTCGATCTCAGCTTCGATTTCTTTGACTTCGGGCGGGCGGGTCATCGCACCGATGCGGGCACGGGAACCGGCTTCGTCCATGAGGTCGATCGCTTTGTCCGGCAGAAAACGACCAGTGAGATAACGATCGGAGAGCTTCACTGAGGCTTCGAGTGCGCCGTCGGTGAACTCCACTTTATGGTGCGCTTCGTACTTATGACGGAGACCCTTGAGGATGAGGATCGCTTCGTCGACTGAAGGCGCTTCGACTTTCACGCTTTGGAAACGGCGTTCGAGTGCGGCGTCCTTCTCAATGTATTTGCGATATTCGTTGAGGGTGGTGGCGCCGATACATTGCATCTCACCGCGGCTGAGCGCCGGCTTGATGATGTTCGAGGCGTCCATCGTTCCTTCAGCGGAACCAGCGCCGACAATGGTGTGCAACTCGTCGATGAAGAGGATGATGTTCTTGGCGCGGCGGATTTCGTCCATGACCGCTTTGATGCGCTCCTCGAACTGACCGCGATACTTTGTGCCAGCGACCATCAACGCGAGGTCCAGGGTGATGACGCGCTTTTCGCGGAGAATTTCCGGAACGTTGCCCTTGGCAATTTCCTGGGCCAGACCTTCGACGATGGCGGTTTTACCAACGCCTGCTTCGCCGAGCAGAACCGGATTGTTCTTCGTGCGGCGGCAGAGAATTTGAATGACGCGCTCGATTTCGTTTTTGCGTCCGATGACGGGATCCATCTCGCCCTTGCGAGCGATCTCGGTGAGGTCGCGTCCGAACGCCTTGAGCGCGGGCGTTTTGACTTCGCCTTTCTTATCGGATGCACTGCCCTTTTCCGGGTTGCCCCCTTCGCCGGCGGGAGTTTCTTCGGACGAATTGAAATTCGGATCGAGTTCCTTGAGGATTTCCTGGCGGGTCTGCTCGATATCGACGTCCATGTTCTTCAGGACGCGAGCGGCGACGCCATCGCCTTCGCGGAGCAAGCCGAGCAGAATGTGCTCGGTGCCGACGTAGGTATGGTTCAGGGCCTTGGCTTCCTTCGCAGCGAGCGAGAGAACTTTCTTTACGCGCGGGGTGTAGGGAATGTTGCCGATCATCTTTTGATCCGGCCCGGTGCCGACCAATTTTTCGACTTCCATGCGGACCGTCTCGAGATCGAGACCAATCTTCTGAAGAACATTCACCGCGACGCCCTGGCCCAACTTGATGAGGCCGAGCAAAAGATGCTCCGTCCCCACGAAATTGTGGTTAAAACGATCAGCTTCCTTGCGGGCGAGAGCGAGGACTTGCTGAGCGCGGGGGGTGAAATTGTTCATTGCTTCTTCGCTCATACTACGATCACTCAAATTTGCGCTGATTCACTCTTTTTGTCCAGCTTTCGACCCGCCCTGTGGCGATAAACCTTCGGGATTTGGTCGACTCACGTTCCGCAAACGTTCGCGAAGCATGTCAGCGCGTAATAAATCGCGTTCTTCTGCGGTTAACTTTTCCGAAAATTGTTTCTGCAAATGAGCCGGTTGCGTGGTGATGAACAGCTCATCCACCACCGCGAGCCTGGTGCCCGGGAACGAACCGAGATCAACACCCAGGCGCATCAAGGAAAGTAAATTCATCGTTTCCTTGGAGGAAATGCTATGGGCGTTTGCCAGCACACCATAGGCCCGGCCGATATGGTTGAACAACACCTTGGGCTTCTTTTCGAGTAGAGAAGCGCGGGCGTTCTCTTCGTGTTCGATGAGTTGCGCGAGCACTTTATTCAAGCGCTCGACGATGTCGGTCTCCACTTCGCCCAGAGTCATCTGATTCGACACCTGGAAGATGTTCCCGAGAGCTTCGGTCCCCTCTCCATATAACCCGCGGACCGCCAGGCCGAGTTTGTTCACAGCCTGAACGATCTGATTTATTTGTTCACTTAAAACCAAAGCTGGCAGATGTAACATCGCGCTTACCCGTATTCCCGTGCCCAGATTCGTCGGACAGGCGGTCAGGTATCCGAGTTCCGGGCTGAAGGCGTATTCCAGCTTCTTCTCAAGCGCGCTATCAAATTGATCGATCGAACTCCATGCTTCCTTAAGCTGTAATCCTGGGCGGAGAGACTGCATGCGGAGATGATCTTCTTCATTGATCATCACGCAGAGCGTTTCGTCTTTGCTCAGAACGAGGCCGCTGCCGGCATTCTTGGCGGCGTGTTCGCGGCTGATCAGGTGGCGTTCGACGAGGATCTGCTTATCGAGAGCGGTGAGGTTATCCATCGTCTCGCCGTAACCACCTTGCATCTGGGTAAGTCCTTCCACGGCGGGACGAATCGTTTTCAGCGCTTCGACGCGGTCCGGCTTCTTGGCGTAACCGGGGAACGGCCAATTCTTCACGTTGCGCGCGAGGCGCACGCGGCTGGAGAGAACGATCCGGCTGTGGGGACCTTCGCGCTTGCTGGCTTCAGCCGGGCTGCTGATATGTTCCATGACACTCATTTGGCGGTGCTCAGTTCGGTCATTTGTGCGCGCAAAGCTTTCACTTCATCTCGCAAGGTTGCGGCGGCTTCGAAATCTTCATTGGCGATGGCTTTCTCCAGTTTCTTCTGCAGGCTCTTGAGCTTATCGGCAAGATCCTGGGATTGGCGGAAAACTTGCGGCACCTTGCCGACGTGCTTCGTGCCTTTGTGCATGGACTTGAGGAGGCTCTCCAACCCTTCGGCAAAGACCTTGTAACATTCGGCACAACCCAAACGGCCAGCCTTTTTAAAATCGGCCTGCGTGAAACCGCAGTGCGCACAGCGAATTTCGCCACCGGCGCTGGCCTGCTCAATCTCCTGCGCTGCGCCCAGGCCGAGCAAAAGATCGGCGAGCGAAAATCCAGTTGGATCATCGACGCCCTTCTCCTTCGAGCAAGCCTCGCAAAGGTCCACCTTCTTGGTCTTGCCTTCGACCATCTGGGTCAGGTGCACCGTGGCTACGTTCTTCTTACAAATGTCGCAGAGCATATCTGGTCTGTCCCGAGTATATCGGCGTTGGAAAATTCGAAGTCAACAAAATGACTTTAGCGATCTTTATCCTACCACACCTCCGCACGAGGCCAACATTCCAGTTGCCCGAGTGGGCGCAAATGGAAAGTCGCCTTAACGGCAATAAAGTAGCATAAAAGGAGCTGGAGTGGGTGAGAATTACAGAGATGTAATTGATTCGCGACGACAGGCGATTAATCCGCGGTAATGCGACTCGTTATCTCGCCGTCCGCCAGGCGGGTGCGGAGTTCGTCACCGGGTTTGAGGGTGGCAGTATTGCGGAGGACTTTGCCGTTCGAATCCGTGGTGATCGAGTAACCGCGGCGTAAGGTCTGCTCGGGCGAAAGAAGCGCCAGGCGGGCGGTGGCATTCGAGAATCGATGACGTTTCTCGGCAGCTTTCGCTTTGCCGTGTGCGCATAACTTGGCGCTCAGGCGGGTGAGAGCTTCCCGCCAGCGGGCCAGGCCCGTTTCCGGATGGAGGCGGGCGAGACGATTTTCCGTATTTTTGAAGGCGCTTTGTTTCTGGCGGAGGTGCGTGCGCACGCACCGGTTGATGGAGGCATGCAGTTCATCGAGCCGCTGCGCCTGTTCGCGCAATCGACGCTTCGGATGAAGTCGTTGCAGACGCTGGACTGCGGAACTGAGTTCTTCACGTTTAGCCGCGAGCGCATCAACAAGAATGTGGCGGACCTGTTCGCCGATTTGAGCGATGTAAGGGCGCGCCGCAAAAACTCCCTCGGTAATAATCTCCGCGGCAGCGGTGGGCGTCGCGGCGCGCACATCGGCGACGAAATCGCTGATCGTGAAATCGATCTCGTGCCCAACGCCGGAGATGACCGGCAGCTTCGAGCTGTAAATCGCGCGCGCGACGATTTCCTCATTGAAGGCCCAAAGATCTTCCAGGCTGCCGCCGCCGCGAGTGACGAGGATTAAATCGAGGCTCGGCTCGCCGTTCGAGAAGGTCCATTCGTTGAGGGCATTGATGGCAGCGGCGATTTCCTGGCCGGCGCCCTGCCCCTGCACGCGGACCGGAGCCAGCACGATTTCGAGCGAAGGGTCGCGGCGTTCGATGGCGTGAATGACGTCTTCGATGGCAGCACCGATGGGGGAAGTGACAATTCCGATGCGACGGGGGAAGCGCGGGAGGGGACGTTTATGCGCGGAGTCGAAAAGACCTTCGGTTTGGAGTTTCTGTTTGAGCTTCTCGAATGCAACTTGCAGCGCGCCCACACCCTGGAGTTGCACGCCGAGCACGCGCAATTGGTATTGGCCGCGCGCTTCGTAGACGGTGATTTCGCCGTCGATAACGACTTTCTGGCCGTCGTTCAGGAACTCGCGGTTGACCGCGCGGGCGTCGTTGCGGAAGAGGACGCAGGCGATCTGCGAGTTAGCATCCTTGATCGTGAAATAAACGTGTCCGCTGGGCTGAAGGCGCAAGTTTGTGATCTCGCCCATCACACTCACGGTGCCGACTTCTTTCTCGAGGGCACGGCGGATGGAGCCGGTAAGTTCCGAGACGGTCAGCACCCGCCGAACTGCTTCGACCGGGAACAGTTCGCCAAATTCCCACTGTGACTTGGCGGGCTTAGCCATTTCGCGATTGGCCGTTTTTCTCTTCCGGCGGCAGCGGTTCGGAAATGCGCTGGATGCTCGTGGCGCGGCCGGTCATCTCATCGATTTCAACCACCGCACCTTGCAGAAAGACGCGCTGGCTAGCGACGCCGAAACGTCGCGGCTGGTTGGTGAGGAAGCGCTCAATGACAGGCAGAATCTCGCGGCCGAGAACGCTCTCGTGGGGGCCAGTGAATCCGGCATCGCAAAGAAACGCTGTTCCGCCCGGGAAGATTTGTTCGTCAGCTGTTTGGACGTGGGTGTGCGTGCCGACGACGGCGCTCACTTGCCCATCGAGCATTCGCGCGATGGAGATTTTTTCCGAAGTCGCTTCGGCATGACAATCAACGAAGATCAGTTTTGTTTGCTCGCGAATCATCGGAATTTCGTTCTGCAAAATGCGAAAGGGATTTTCCAGCGCGGCCATGAAGGTGCGACCCTGAACATTGATCACCGCGACCTTCAGCCAATCCTTCTGCCAATAGCGCACGCCGGCGCCAGGAGTTTCGGCAGGATAATTGATTGGCCGAACGAAACGGTCCTCCTTCTCGAGCAGTTGCGACACTTCTTTCTGATCCCAGAGATGATCGCCGGAGGTGATTATATCCACGCCCGCGTTAAAAAGTTCGTTGGCGGTCGACGGTGTAATTCCAGAACCACCCGCCGAATTCTCGCCATTCGCGATGATGAGATCGATCGAATGCTGTGCGCGCAACCTGGGCGCGAGAACTTTGACCGCGCGGCGACCCGGCTCCCCAACGACATCCCCAATGAACAACAACTTCACTGCGGCTAGCGTATGGGAGCCGCGCGCACGTGGCTAGTCTTTGCCGCGCGCGACCGGCCCGCGGCGAACTTCATCCGCGCGTCCCGCGAGGTTGCCGTAGCGATGATAATCAAAGGAAATGCTCTGCTCGCGTAGATACCAGAGCAGTTCTACGCGACCACACGCCAGCACTGGTTCGTCCGCAAGATAAACTCCCGAATCAGCAGCAGCGCGGCGGACCAGTTTCGGAACGCGGCGCGAATCTGCATAACGTATCCGTTCCTGCGGATGGTCTGGGAATCGCCGGATGAGTTCCGCAAGTTCCTCGTCGCTTTCCTCGACGAACTCGATCGCCGCCGCCCATGAATCTGTGAGCGAATCGAGCAGAGAAACAGCGGGAAGCTTCGTATCCGGTGGCGAGCTGACGATGACCCGCGCACCGGTGACGCAAGCCGCAGCGGCGCGGCAAATGACCTCAAAATAGCTGTCTTCCGCGGTGACTCGCGCACGGATTTCGCGGAAGGGCAAATAGCGACGAATATTGTCCTGGCCGAGCAAACGAAAATGATCGTGCTCCTGGCTGAACTCATCGCGCCACCAGCGGTCGTACGATTCCAACGCGTCGCGAATGCGCGTCGCACCGGCGGCGATCGCGGGCAGATGTGCGTTTGAGTCGCGAACCCGCTCGACCTCCTGGGCAAGTTCGTGAAGTCGTGTGTGCGCAATATCAAACGGAGGATTGGCTGCTCCGGAGTTTTTGAACCGAAGAAACTGCGCCACGTAATTCGGCCCGCCCGCTTTCATGCCAGGGCCGATGCAGCTCCTGCCCATGCCGCCGAAGGGCTGGCGAAGGACAACCGCGCCGGTCGTGCCTCTATTTATATAGAGGTTCCCAGCGAGAACGCGCGATTTCCAGAGCTCGTGTTCGCGCTCGTCGAGGCTGTGCAGGCCGCTGGTCAGTCCGTAGCCGGTGGTGTTCACAATCTCGATCGCCTCTTCCAGGCGCTCGAAGCGCATCACGCCCAGCACCGGCCCGAAGAATTCGGTCTTGTGCGTGTAACTTCCGGGCTGCACTCCGTATTTAATTCCCGGCGACCAGAGGTTGGGGTTTTCCCCAATTTGTTGCGGGCGCAAGACCCACGATTCACCCGCCTCCAATGTCTTCAGCGCGCTCTCCAGGTCACCGCGCGGGGGACGAATCAGCGGTCCGATTCGAGCCGATAAATCCCACGCGCTCTCCACGCGCATGCTTTGCACCGCATCCACCAGCATCCCCTGAAACCTGGGATCGTCGTAAACCTCCGCTTCCAGCAACAGGAGCGACGTCGCCGAACATTTCTGGCCGGCGTGACTGAAGGCGGAATGAACCACGTGCTTGATCGCAAGCTCACGATCGGAAAGCGCGGTGACAATCGTCGCGTTTTTGCCGCCGGTCTCCGCAAAAAGCGGCATCTCGGGTTTTACCTTGAGCATGTTGAGCGCAGTGGCTGTGCCGCCCGTGAGAATAACTGCGTCCACATCTTCGTGGGTGACCAGGTATTGGCCGACGGTGCTTCCGGGACATGGAGCGAACTGCAAAGTCCGCTTCGAAACTCCGGCGCGCCAGAAACATTGGCACAACTCCCAGGCAACCAGAATCGTGTCTGATGCGGGCTTAACGACGACCGTATTTCCGGCTGCAAGTGCCGCCGCAATTCCGCCACACGGAATGGCGATGGGAAAGTTCCAGGGCGGAACGACAACAGCAACGCCGCGCGGGCGTGCCTCCAGTTCGGGAAGTTCGTAGTAGAAGCGAGCGCTCGCGCGATAGAACTCCACGAAGTCTCCTGCCTCGCTCACCTCCGGATCAGACTCAGTGAGAATCTTCCCCCCATCCGCTAGCGCCGCCCACATCAGGTTTGCCCGTGCGTCACGAATTTCCTGCGCGACTCGGGCCAGAACCTTGTTTCGCTCGTTAACTCCACGCGCAGTCCATTCGTCAGTATCTGCTTTGGCGCATGCAATCGCGCGATCTATGTCGTCCTGCGTGGCTTGCGTGTAATTCGCGACGACTACCCCTGGGCGCGAAGGATCGTGGCATTTACCAGAATCGCCGTGCCGAATCTCTTCGCCAGCGATGACCAGCGGGATTTCGCGCACGCCAGGTTCTTTGCGGCTGACAATCTGCTCCGCCCATTGGCCATTTTGAATGAGCGACCAATCGGTGTCCGGTTCGTTGTGGATACCATTCCACTTCATTTCGGGCACCGGATGCTCGAACTTTTCCGTTAACCGATTTTGGGTGCGTCGCGGCTCTTGAGAAATGGAATGTGTAAAACAATCGCGAAATCCCTTTTCAAGTTGTTCCCAATCGTTCGACCCAACTTCGAGCCGGAAAGCGTGCCGCAGAAAATTCTCCGGCCCGGTGTTTTCATCGAGCCGCCGGAGCAAATAACCGATGGCATTCAGAAATTCCTCTTTTTGGCACGCTGGCGCGTAGAGCAGGAGATTTGACGAACCGCGCAGCTTCTCGAGCAAAGCGCGGCGCTGATGATTGGCCATGCCTTCGAGCATTTCGAATTGCACGCGCTCACCGGCGTTCAACTCAGCTGCGAGAACGAGGCCATAGGCGAGATCAAAAAGATTGTGCGAAGCCACACCGAGCCGAACTGCATCGAGATGCTGCATTCCTTCGCGCAACATCTGCTTGTAATTAGCGTCCGTATCAATTTTTCGTTCGAACGGCGATTGCGGCCAGTCGTGCAATGCAGCATCCACGCGTTCGGCTTCCATGTTCGCACCTTTTACGATCCGGATGGTCACCGGCGCGCCGCCCCCGGCCACGCGCCGGTCCGCCCACGCGATGATCTCCCGCAGGACCAATGCCGAGTCGGGCACGTAAGCCTGCAAGGCAATTCCCGCCGAGATCTTTTCAAGGCCACGCCGATTCAAAGTGCGCATGAACGCCTGCGCGGTGAGTTGCAAGTCGCGGTATTCCTCCATGTCGAGGTAGACAAACTTCGGCACCTCTGTTCCATCCGCACGTTTGAAGCGATATCTGTCCGCGCTGCGGTAAAGTGTCTCCAACCGGTCGCACAAAACCTTGAGCGTCTGCTCGCGCGCAATCGGAAGAATCTGCGAATAGATCGTCGAAATTTTTACCGAGAGCACTTCCACCTCCGGCAACTGCAACGCCTCCAGGCATCGTTCCAATCTCCGTCCCGCTTCCGCTTCGCCCAGCACCGCTTCGCCGAGCAAATTCAGATTCATCCGCACACCTTCCCGCTGCCGCCTGGCTAGATGCTCGCTCAATAAATCGTGCTCCGCAGGCAGGACAACGTTTGCCGTTTCCTGCTGCATGTGCTCCTTCACCAGGGGAACAGCGACCCCCGGCAGCCACGCCCCGAACGTTTGAAACCCGCGAAGTAGCGTGCGGTCGAGCGGACTGAAAAAACGTGGCACGCCCTGCACATCCAGTAAATGCGTCAGATGCTCGGCGGTGCGCCACGCCGCTTTGGATCGGAATGCCTGATCCGTAAGTTGCACCAGGGTCACCTTGTCGCCGGGATTCTGCAGCATCCGATCCAGTTCCCGCTGTTGCCGTCGCTCGTGCGGTGTTTGCAATTCAGCCGCTCGCCCCTGTAATTCCTTCGCGAGTTCCACCGCCGCATCGATCAATCTCCCCGCTCCTTGCGTCACCACGGCCACAGGTTAACACCTCACAAAAAGAAAAGCACCCGCGTCATTAAACGCGAGTGCTTGCAATTACACTGAACTACTATTAGTCGCGATCTGCGCCGCGCTCGATCGTACCCGGCGCGCCCACCGCTCCGCGATCGGTATCCTTCACGATCGTGCCGTCCGCCGCGATATGAAGCTCACGGTTCTTGCCGTCGCGTTCGATATCGACTTCGTAAACCATCCGGCCTTCCGCGGTGGCCTTCTCGATTTCGGCGACCTTGTAACCACCCGCTTCACGACGGATCGTTTCGCGCACCACCGGCGGAACTTCGCTCAAGCTCAGCGACTCAAATCCGCGCTTCGGCACACCAAGAATACGGCCATCGTTCTTGTCGGTATCCAGTCCGCCATCAACATCTTTGGTCACGTGATCCTTGCTGGAGTCCACTTCGACTTCCACGGCAGCGTTCTTATCCGCATCACGGCCTGGCAGCGGAATCCCGAGCACCTTGCCGTCGTCTTTGCGGAAGATTCCCTTCCCTTCGCCGGTGTTGGCTTCCACCGCAACTTCTTTGTCGTCCGTGTCCAAATCAACATCGGCTTCGACGCGCTTGTCGTTGTCCGTATCGATATCCACTTCCCCTTCCACTTTGGCCCGGTCGTTGCGGCTCGGCGCCGGAACAACGTCCAGAATCTTCCCGTCGTTCTTATCGAACAGATCTTCCGTGATGCCGCGATCCTTGGGCTGATCCACATCAACATCCGCATCCACCGAAACGTCATTGTCGCCAACCCGGGCTTCGGCTTTCACGCCTGCATCGTCATCGTTCGGATTATCGATCACCCCGAGAATCTTCCCGTCGTTTTTGTCGAAAGCGCCTTCATCATCGCCGTCGACATCCGCGCTTATTTTGCCGGGAGTGGTTGCGGCGAGCAGCTTGCCATCTGCATCGACTTTGAGATGGCGGTTCCGCCCTTCGCGGCGCACCTCGACGTCGTAAACGGTCCGCCCGTTCATGCTTTTCTGGTCGATATCCTGAACCACGCCGCCATTCAGGTATTTATTAATCGTTTGCTGTGCCTTGCGCGGCAGTTGCGAAAAATGCACTTCTTCCGCACCAACACTGACCGCGAGGCTCAACGCGGCAATTGCCATGTAAATGTTCTTCTTCATAAATGATGTTCTCCTCAGAAATAACTTCGCCCTCTCCAAGTCTTTCTCAATGAGAACACTCCCCGTCGCGCTGCTAGGGAAGATTTCCTGATGCCTGCCAAAGCAATTAGGGCCACCCCTTCAGGAATTTGCGGAAGACACGCCGCTCCTAACGTTGTGCCGATGCAATGCTCGGCTGCCCGGCCACGCGGCTGGCCAGCGCTTGATCGTCCAGCTTCAGTCGAACCGCACCTGGCACGCGCACCGGCCGTTTGCTCTGCGTGTCGAAAAGATCGAGCATTGCGCCCGCTTCCGTTCGAAGTTGCGCGCCCCGCGCGATTACCTGGTTGACTTCCACCGGCTCCCATTCGCCGGACTCGGTCGCAAAATATGCTTTCCCGCGGCAACTGCGCACCACCAAGCCCTCGCGCTCCTCAATTCCTTGCGCCAAACTTCGATCCTCCTCTTGCGCGGGAACCAGACGCAAGACAGTATTCGGCGTCACTTTCACGAACGAACCGCTTTCAGTCATGCGCACGATCGCGGTGCCAGTGGTAGTGCGGATCATATCCCCCGGCTTCAAGACCTCGCCGTTCTCAACTGCCGTCCACCGGTCAATTCCGCTCAACCGCTCCACCGTGCCGCTGACTTCCTGAACGCGCGCCGCGCCGATAAACGCTACGCGCTGCGGCTCGACCGGTTCCCCGCGCAAAATATCGAGAAATCCAGCGTGGGAGTTAATCCCATTCAAACTAGCAACCACTGCACTTGTGGCAATGAGCTTTCGAACGTTCAACCGACCTTTCATACTGCGAATGATCCTTTATCTACATTCACAATTTACGAGAGCGCCGCGTTCGCTAGAAGTGGGAGCGCGCCGGTCGCAGCGTCGTATAATCCCTCATTCAACCCTCACCAAAGCCGCCACCGGTCTTCGCCCTAGTCTGAAAACTGATCGCGAAGTGCCTCATACCAATTGCTCACGAAAAGCTCGTCGGGATCGTAACGCCGTTTCGCTTTTAGAAATTCAGAAAACTGCGGAAAGCAAGCGAGCAACTGATCGCGCGTCGCCCATTTGTGGTAGGTGAGATAATAGCTGCCACCATAGTTGATCGCGATCTGCGCCAAAGTGCGGAACGCGAATTTCGCTTCTTCTATCCTGCTCTCGCAGTGGCGCACGCAAAGATTAAAAACGACGCACGCCCACGATTCCCTCGCCCACGCCAGAGCCGTCTCCTCGTCGCGTTCGATCAGTCGCACCGTCCCGTAAATAATGTTCCACCCATATCGCCGCGCGAAGATGCGCACACTGTGCAAAAAAGCCGCCAGATTCCGCCGCGGCACATACAGTTCCGAAATCATTTCACTGCCCGCACAACTCGATCCCAACCGCCGATCAAGCCGTTCGTGGTAACCCTCCGCGTAATAACTCATCTGGTGCGCGTCGGACCAATAAACCTGCCCATGCGTCGATCGGTAATGAGCGCTGTATTCGCGAAATCCGGCCGATTTATCAACATGCGCCAGGTGCAGCAGCCGTTCCCAGTCTTCCGTTAGCAGTGCCTTCTGTTGAGCATCCGGTTGCTCTCCCGACGCCGGTTCATAAACCGTGAACACGCCGCGCTTCAGGAAATCGTCGGACTTCGGATCAATCGCGAATTGAAAATCGCCGTAAAGCGCCCCGCGCCTGATCGCTGCGTCGAACTTCTCCATCAAATCGGTCGTTTCTGTAATCTCCACCACGCGGCGCAAAGACTGCCTTCGGACTAGTTGAAGTGTCACCGCATAGATCGCACCGAAGAGCCCATAACCTTGCACCAACGATTCCGGACGGACGATCCGTCGCACCGCCGTGGCGTTCAGGCGCGAATGAAAATCGTTAACAATCGTTCCCGCCTCGCTCGCTTCTGTGTTCGCAACAACATTTTGAATTTGGCTCATCCCGAAATGTTAGCCGCGAACTGCCCCCAAACGTTCATTGAAAGTCTTGCGCCCGAATATTGAGAAAATCGATGCTGCCCGACGTTCCAGCGAACCTAAATTGCCATCGACTCGGGTGTGTGTTTCTATTCCCCGAGATGTTCATCGACGAAATCAAAATCTACGCTCGCGCGGGACACGGTGGGAAAGGCGCAGTTGCCTTTCATCGCGAGGCGTACATTCCCAAGGGCGGACCGAGCGGCGGGAATGGCGGGCGCGGCGGCAGTGTCATTTTGCAGGCAGACCACGACCTAAACAATCTCATCGCCCAATTTTACGTCCCACGCTTGATCGCGCCGTCAGGCGAAGCCGGCATGGGCAAAGGCATGGACGGCCACGCAGGCAAAGACCTCATCGTGAAAGTGCCCTGCGGCACGTTGGTTTGGAAACTCGAGGATACAACGCCATCCGCCGAACCTGCACAACACGGCGATTCAGACGATGCGGACGAAGAAGACGCGGAAGGTCCCACCACGCAAGCAGCAGCTTTAAAAATCGCCACCGGTTCCCGCCCCGTCATTCGTCAATCCGCCGGTGAACGCGCTGTCGAAATTAATCTCGAAGACGAAGGCGATAAAAAAGGAAAAGGGAAACACGATAAGACCAAAGGCGAACTCATCGCCGACCTCACCGAGCACGGCCAGCAATTCGTCCTCTGCAAAGGCGGCCGTGGCGGCCTCGGCAACCGAAACTTCGCCACTGCGCGCCGCCAAACCCCGCGCTTCGCGCAACCCGGAGAGCCCGGCGGCGAAGGCAACTACCTCCTCGAACTCCGCTTCATGGCCGACGTTGCCCTCATCGGATATCCGAACGCCGGCAAATCAACCTTGCTCGCCGCGATTTCAAAAGCTCGTCCAAAAATCGCGCCGTATCCCTTTACCACGTTGCATCCCCAAATCGGCATCGTTGAATACGAAGATTGGCATCGCCTCACCGTTTGTGACGTCCCCGGCCTGATCGAAGGCGCGCATCAAAACGTCGGCCTCGGCCACGAATTCCTCCGCCACATCAAACGCTGCAAGATCCTCGTCCTGCTCCTCGATATGGCCGGCACCGATGGACGCAACCCCTGGGACGACTACAAACAACTCCTCACTGAACTCGAACTCTATGATCCCGAGCTCGTGCAAAAACCAACCTACGTCGTCGCCAACAAAATGGACGAACCGGCCTCCGAGGAGAACCTCAAGAAGTTCAAACGCCGCATCCGCAAAGTTCGCGTTCTTCCCATCGCCGCAGCCTTCGATGAGGGCATCGACCTCTTCCGAAAAATGATCCGTGAAGCGGTGGAAGACGCCTCCCAAAGCACACCGAAACGGACGTAGATTTTTCACGCCAGACGCAAGAAGGGTCGCGCAAATCGATCCTAGGACGACCTGCATTTCCCCTAGAACTTCCTCGAAGTCTCTACGCATTGTGACGATCGCCTGGCCGCTTTACTATCCGCCTCATGGGAACAGGATTCATTCGACGGATGACGGCGGGTTCATCGTTCGTTAACTCTAGCGCGCAGTTCAAAGCTTAACTTTGTATATGCGCGTCCCTCTCGCCACTTACCGCTTTCAATTTCATAAAGGCTTCACTTTCCGCGACGCCGGCGCGCTGCTTCCGTATCTGCGCGACCTCGGCATCTCGGATGTGTACGCGTCGCCGATCTTCCTCGCCGGACCGGAAAGCACCCACGGCTACGACATCTGCGGCTTCGACCGGATCAATCCAAACCTCGGCACGCAGCAAGACTTCGAAGGCTTCACCGCAGAAATCAAGAAGCTCGGCATGGGCCTGCTCGTCGATATGGTGCCCAACCATATGGGCATCCACGCCACGAATTGCTGGTGGACGGATGTCCTGAAAAACGGAATAAATTCAAATTTCTCCTCTTACTTCGATATCAATTGGAACCCGCCAAATCCGCTGCTCAAGAACAAAGTCCTCCTGCCCGTTCTCGGCGATCACTACGGCGCCGTCCTCGAACGCGGCGAACTCAAGGTCGTCTATTCGAATGGTGAATTCCACCTCGCCTACTTCGACAAACATTTCCCCCTCTCGCCTGAATCCATCGCCGCGTTCAAGTTGAATCAACTTTCCGAACGCGATCGCGAACCATTCCTGACTCAACTCAACGGCACTCCTGGCGACGCGGGTTCCTTCGACGATCTCCACAAGCTGATCGATCTTCAGCACTACCGTATCGCCTATTGGCGCACTGCAGCGCACCATATCAACTACCGCCGTTTCTTCGATGTCACCGAACTTGTATCGCTCCGTGTCGAAGACGAAGAGGTCTTTCTCGCCGCCCATAAACTCCTGCTCGAACTTCTCCGCTCAGGCAAAATCAGCGGTGTGCGCATCGATCATCCGGATGGCATGCGCGATCCAAAAACGTACGTCGAACGCCTCCAGAAACACGCCGGCGACGACCAATACATCCTTGCGGAAAAAATTCTCTCCGACGACGAACGCCTGCCCGAAGACTGGCCCATTGCGGGCACTACCGGCTACGATTACCTCATCGTTCAGAACGGATTGTTCGTGCGACCTGAGAACGAAGGGGCGTTCACTGGGATCTACTCACGTTTTGCGGCAAGCGATGAAGACTTCTCCTCCCTCGCTTACCGCAGCAAGCAGGACATGCTCAACCGCATGTTCATTGCCGAGGTGAATGCTCTCACCTTTCGCTTGAAAGGACTCGCTGCTTCAACCCGCACCGGACGCGACTTCACCGAATCCGAACTCCGCTCCGCAATCGTTGACTTCATCGCCGCGTTCCCTGTTTACCGCACATACGTTAACGCCTCGACGAGTCAACTCTCCCCAGCCGAACGCGCTTTTGTGGAACAGGCCCTCGCAGAAGCAAAGAAACGGACGACTTCACCCGATACTCGCGCTCTCGAATTCCTGTCGCGCTTGCTTTCCCTCAACTTACCGCGCGACTTCGACGGTGAGCGGCGCGATCTGGCCCGCGAGTTTGTCATCCGCTTGCAGCAACTCAGCGGACCAGCCATCGCGAAGGGACTCGAGGACACAGCCTTTTACCGCTATACCCGGTTCGTCGCGCTCAATGAAGTGGGGGGCAATCCCGGCCGCTTCGGCACCACGCCCGAGGAATTCCACCGCTACAACTCCCACAAACAGGAGAAGTGGCCATGCTCGATGCTCGCAACTTCCACGCATGACACCAAGCGCGGTGAAGACACTCGCGCCCGACTGAACGTCCTTAGCGAAATGCCCACCGAGTGGGAGAAAGCTGTTCTCGAGTGGCGAAGCCTCAACGCTCCTCATAGGAACCAAGCCGCTCCGAGCGCTCCTGCGGAATACCTGCTCTACCAGGTTCTGGTCGGCACCTGGACTCCCAGCACAGACCTCCCGACGTATGTCGAGCGCGTCCAGAACTACATGCTCAAAGCCATCCGCGAGGCGAAAATGGAGACCTCCTGGACCGAACCCAATGAAAGCTACGAGAAGGCCACCCAAGAATTCGTCGCTGCCATCTTCAACTCGCCTGAGTTCCGCGCCAGCCTAACAACATTCACTGAGCACGTTGCCTTCTTCGGAATGTTCAACTCCATCGCTCAAGTTATCCTCAAAACCTGTTCACCCGGTGTTCCTGACTTCTACCAAGGCACCGAACATTGGGACCTCACCCTCGTCGATCCGGATAACCGCAGGCCAATCGACTACGCGCTCCGTCAAAAACTCCTGGCCGAGGTTCGCACGGCCAAACCCGCCGACCTCCTCAAGAACTGGCAAACCGGTGCAATCAAAGCCTACACCGTCGCCAATTGCCTCCGCATCCGCCGCGAAAACTCAGCGTTGCAACACAGCGACTACCGCGCGATCCAAATTACTGGATCAAAGTCTAGTCACATGATCGCCTTCAGCCGCACTTTGGGCGATTCGAAAATGATCGTCGCCGTACCCAGGTTCATCCGCACTCTCGCGAAGGGGGAACAAACCTACCCATCACCTGAACTCTGGTCCGACACGCGCCTGGTTCACGAACGTGGCTCGTTCCAAAACCTCCTCACCGGCGAGAGGCTCTCCGACCTCACCGCTGCGAACCTCTTCGGCACCTTTCCTGGCGCAATTCTCAAAGTGGTTTAAAGAGCTTTCAACTTGCCCGAGACGAAACCTCCAATTATTTCTCTCCCTATGGAATCACCGCAGAAGATCGTAAACCGCCGCACCTTCCTCAAGGCGAGTGCCGCTGCCACCGCCGCCCTCGCCGTCGCACCCACGTCTTTCGCCCAGGAACGCAAAATCAAGCTCGGCATCGATAACTTCGCGGTCCGCGCAATGAAGTGGAAGGCGGACGCACTCATCGATTACGCCGCGCAACTGAAAACCGATTCCCTCTTCATCACCGATTTCAACGCCTTCGAAAACTTCGAAGACAATTACCTCACCGGACTCCGCAAGAAAGCGGACGATAAAGGCCTCGATATTCAACTCGGCACCTGGAGCATTTGCCCGACTTCCAAATCGTTTAAAAAAGATTGGGGCACCGCGGAGGAACATCTCGCCCTCGGCATCCGCATGGCAAAAGCCCTTGGATCTCCGGTCCTCCGTGTTGTTCTTGGGAACCAAGACGACCGCAAAACACCGGGCGGAATCGAAGCGCGGATCGAAGACACGGTAAAAGTTTGCAAATCCCAAAAGTCCCGCGCTGTCGATGCGGGTGTTAAAATTGCCGTCGAGAACCACGCGGGCGACATGCAAGCGCGCGAACTCGTGAAACTCATTGAAGCTGCGGGCAAGGATTTCGTGGGGGCGAACATGGATTCCGGCAACGCGGTTTGGACCCTCGAAGATCCGCTCACGAGCCTTGAGATTCTCGGCCCTTACGCCATCACCACCAGCCTGCGCGATTCCGCCATTTGGGAGACTGAACGCGGCGCAACGGTCCAATGGACCGCGATGGGCGACGGCACCGTTGACCTGAAAGCATACTTTAAACGCTTCGCGGAACTTTGCCCGAACGTTCCGGTTCACATCGAAACGATCTCTGGCTTCAACCGCGAATTCCCGTATCTCCAACCAAATTTCTGGGAAGCCTTCCCGAACATGCCAGCAAAGGATTTTTCAAAATTCGTCGCTCTCGCCAAAAAAGGAAAACCACGCGATGCCTGGAAAGCCCCGGCCGGCGTGCCTCGCGAACAAGCTGAACAGGAATATCAAAAGAGCGAAGTCGAAAAGAGCATCCGCTACTGCAAGGAACAACTCGGCCTCGGCCTGAAAGCATAGCTTCGGCTGGAGTCACTCAAACCCGGACGCGACCGCTTGCGGAATGCTATTCCTGACCTCTTCCGGAACAGCAAAACCGGCGCGCTCGAAAACTGCCACCGCTGATCGTCGCACCTCGTGATGCGAATCCTTCAATCCAGCCTTTACTAAGTCGACTGCGGCTGGTTGCACTTTTACGAGGGTTTCAAGTGAGTTCATCGCACTCGCTCGCACCAACCAGTGGTGATCCGCAAGTGCGATTCGGCAAAGCTCTAACGCGTCTGTCGCATTGTTGGTAAACGCGCCAAGAGTTCCCGCTGCATGCACCCGCACCATCAGCGCATTGTCATAGAGCGCATTCACTAGCACCGGTAGGAGCAACTCCGCTTCTGCCGAACTCGCCGGATGATACGTTCCTGCTCCTCGATCGCGAAACATGGACTGCA
Source organism: Verrucomicrobiia bacterium (assembly GCA_036383895.1). Classification (GTDB taxonomy): domain Bacteria; phylum Verrucomicrobiota; class Verrucomicrobiia; order Limisphaerales; family SXQI01; genus DASVNK01. The sequence continues at coordinate 18,546 of DASVNK010000011.1, forward strand.
ACGCATCCGCTGCCGCGGCGCGATAGCCGTCCGAAACGTTCACTTGCGGCCGGTACGCGGTGTAACGCGAGAGAAGTTTTTCAACATTTTCACTAACCGTTTTCCCCATCGTCGGCGGGCGCACATTCATTTCGCTGACCAGCAACGGAACAACGGTGGCCTTGCTGGCTCGCAGCGACTGAACCGTCATGTCGTTCACTCCACCGGTCTGCAGATTGGTAAGGTACGGCCGCACCCACGCCAACTCGTGCTCCGGGTGCATTGCAGGCGTTTCCTGCTTCTTGCCGGAGAACATAAACGCCAGCGAGGCGAGCAGTGCCAATCCAAGAGGAATCAATACGAAGATTTCCCCTTTCGTCGCTTGAGCTGATGAAGAACTCATAAACAAGTGCAACCTCAGAGCACCTGCCGAATCTTAGCAGAACGCTAAAACGACATCAGCATTCTGCGGGAAATTGAAGCTTGGGAGACTACATCAAACCAAGCTGCAACCGCGCCGCGTCCGACATCATGCTCTGGTTCCAAATCGGATCCCAAACCACTTCCACGCGCGCATCGGTCACGCCGGGTAGTTCGCGAATTTTATTCTCCGCATCGCCCGCAATTACACCGCCCATTCCGCAACCCGGCGCGGTCAAAGTCATTTTAACATCGACGCGATTCCCTTTCCCATCTTCCTCGGGCATCACCTGCACATCGTAAACAAGCCCAAGATCCACGATATTCACTGGAATCTCCGGATCATAACAAGTCTTCAACGCCTCCCAAACCTCATCGACATTGACCGGCCCGCTCGCTTCCTTCCTCTCGGGCGCCGCGCTTTTCTCAAAACCGAGCGCGTCTGCATTCCTGGCTTCAATGCGCGCCATAATTCCCGGCCCCATCACGGTGTAAGTCCCACCCAAAGCTTGCGTAATGGTCACTTCGGTACCCGCCGGGATCGCGATCGGCGTCCCAGCCGGAATCATGGTGGCTTCCACATCGCGCGAAACTGTAACTGTTTTATGCATATCACTCCGTTGAGACGACGTTCTCCTTCCCTTCCAATGTTGCGGCAATGGCGTGCCAGGGCAAGATCGCGCATTTCACCCGCGCGGGAAACTTGTTCACCCCGGCGAACACGCCCAATTTCCCAAGCTCATCCAGGGCTGGCGTGCCGGACATAATCATATCGTGGAACTGGCTGAAAACCTTCTGCGCCTCTTCTCGCGTCTTCCCCTTCAACATTTCCGTCATGATCGAGGCTGACGCCTTCGAAATGGCGCATCCTTCGCCCTGGAAACTCACATCCCGAATTACATCGTCTTCGAGCCGCAAATAAACCGTGACCCGATCCCCGCACAACGGATTATGCCCCTCGGCTATCCGATTCGCCGCATCGAGTTTAAAATAATTCCGAGGACTCCTGGAGTGATCCAGAATCACCTGCTGATACAACTCCTGAAGCTCGTCGAACATCAGCGCTCGTACATGTCGAACAATTTTGAATCCAAGCGTTCCCGCACAGGCTCAATCGAAATGCGATTCACAATTTCGGATGCAAACGCGTGCAACAACATCTTCCGCGCTACTTCCAAGCCAATTCCGCGCGCGCGCAGATAAAAAATCGATTCCGGATCCAACTGCCCGATCGTCGCCCCGTGCGTGCACTTCACGTCATCCGCAAAAATCTCCAACTGCGGTTTGGTGTCCATGGTCGCTTCGTCGGACAACAGCAAATTCCGATTCGTTTGTTTCGCGTCAGTCTTCTGTGCTTCGGGTCGCACAAAAATCTTGCCATTGAAAACGCCCTGCGATTTCCCGTCCAAAATTCCGTGATAAAACTCGTGCGAATTGCAGTTCGGCTTGTTGTGGAAAATGGCGGTGTGATGATCCACCACCTGCGAATCCCGCCCGATATACAATCCGTTCAACGTGCATTCCAGACGCTCGCCATCCAGCACGCAATTGATGTTATTCCGCGTGATCGCTCCACCGATTGAAATCGAGTGGGACAGCAAATGACTCTTGCTCGCCTGCTGGGTCTGGATGGTGGCGATGTGATACGCGTTCAGGCTCTCGTCCTGCACCTTGCAGTGCTCCACGGTCGCCGACTCCTCCAGGACAATTTCCGTGACGGCATTCGTAAAGCAGGTCGCGCTGCCGAGCGTTACATGGTGCTCGATCACCTTTAGCTGACTGTCGCGTTGAGCGACGATCAACGTGCGTGGATGCGTCACCGTATTCGGCTTCGACGCGGTGGATAGATATAAAATATAAACCGGCTCAGTCGCCACGAACCGCGTCGGCGCGATAATCACCGCGCCATCGTTCACAAACGCAGTATTCAAGGCCGCGAACGGATTCTCATCATACCGCGCATAACGCGCCAGGCTGTGCATCACCAACGGATTCGTTGAGCGCACGGCGTCATACACGCTTTGGATTCGCAACCCGGTCGGCGTTTGTGTTCCACTGGATAGTTCCTTCGAAGACAGCTCCTTCGAAAATCGCCCATCTACGAACACAATTCGCTTCCCCGGCACATCTGGAAAAATGTTCGTGAGCACATCCTTCTCGCTCGCCTTGCCGGTACCATCCGCCAACGTCCACGTCGTCCTGGCAATCGGCGCCACATTGGTAAAGCGCCACTCCTCGTGTTTCGTCGTCGGAAATCCAAGCTCCGCGAAATGCGCTATGCCTCCCTTGCGCAGCGCCTGCAACCAACTCGGCGTGCTCCCCTGCCCCGCTCGATCGAATTCCTCGAAGCTCGCCAAAACAGGATCGTGTGGTCGCGCCGTACTTTTCGTTGTCGCCTCGACCATACCTCAGTTCAGTCCGGACTTCTTCCCTCCGTCCGTAATCCAATCGTACCCGCGCTGCTCTAATTCCAGTGCTAGCGACTTATCTCCCGTGCGAATAATCCGCCCATCGTGCAAAACATGCACCTGGTCGGGCACAATATAATCCAGCAGCCGCTGATAATGCGTAATCACCAGTTGCGCATTGTCTTTCTTCTTCAACCGATTCACCCCCTGAGCCACGATCCGTAACGCATCAATATCCAGCCCCGAATCCGTCTCGTCTAAAATCGCCAGCTTCGGTTCGAGTAACGCCATTTGGAAAATCTCGTTCCGCTTTTTCTCACCGCCTGAAAATCCTTCATTCACCGGCCGGTTCAACAAACTCTGGTCCAGTTCCAGGATTTTCATCCGCTCCTTCACCAGTTTCAGGAAATCGACCGCATCGAGTTCCGGTTGTCCCTTCGATTTCCGCACTTCGTTCAGTGCCGCCTTGAGGAAATACATCGTGTTCACGCCTGGAATTTCCACCGGATACTGGAACGCCAGGAATACTCCCTCGCGCGCGCGTTCCTCCGGATCCAAATCCAGCAAATCCTTCCCGTTGAACAGCACTTGCCCTCCCGTGATCTCATATTCCTCGCGACCGACCAAAATCTGCGCGAGCGTGCTTTTACCACTTCCGTTCGGCCCCATGATCGCATGGACTTCGCCCGGTCGAATGGTCAGATCGATTCCCTTCAATATCTGCTTCCCCTCTACGGCCGCAGACAAATTCTTAATTTCCAGCATCTATCTCCTCTTACTCCTAATCCTAATCAGTTATCCAACACTTCCTTCCAGACTTACCCCCAGCAGCTTTTGCGCTTCCACCGCGAATTCCATCGGCAACTGCTTGAAGACATCCTTGCAATAGCCGTTCACGATCATGTTCACCGCGTCCTGCGTCGATAAACCCCGTTGGCGGCAGTAGAATATTTGGTCTTCACCGATCTTCGACGTTGAAGCCTCATGTTCAACCATCGCGCTTTTATTCTTCACCTCGATATATGGGAACGTATGCGCTCCACACTTGTTCCCGATGAGCAGAGAATCGCACTGCGAGAAATTCCGTGCCCCTTCCGCGCTCTTCAGCACCTTTACTTCGCCGCGATAGCTATTCTGCCCGCGACCCGCCGAAATACCTTTCGAGACAACGGTGCTCCGCGTGTTCCGGCCGATGTGGATCATCTTCGTCCCTGTATCTGCCTGCTGATAGTTATTCGTCAGCGCGACGGAGTAAAATTCGCCGATGGAATTATCGCCCTTCAGAATAACACTCGGATATTTCCACGTAATCGCCGAACCGGTCTCGACCTGCGTCCACGAAATCTTCGCGTTAATCCCCTTACAGATTCCGCGCTTGGTCACAAAGTTGTAAATCCCGCCACGACCCTGTTCGTCGCCCGGATACCAATTCTGCACCGTCGAATATTTGATTTCCGCATTATCCAGCGCCACCAATTCCACCACCGCCGCATGCAACTGATTCGTATCCCGCATGGGCGCGGTGCAACCTTCCAGGTAGCTCACGTAACTTCCTTCCTCGGCGATGATCAACGTCCGTTCGAACTGCCCTGTATCCTTCGCGTTAATGCGGAAGTACGTCGAAAGCTCCATGGGGCATCTGACGCCTTTCGGGATGTAACAAAATGAACCATCGCTAAACACCGCGGAGTTCAGAGCGGCGTAAAAGTTATCCGTGTAAGGCACCACCGAACCGAGATACTTCTCAATCAAATCCGGATGATTCTGCACCGCTTCGGAGAACGACCCGAAGATCACGCCCATCTCCGCCAGCTTGCTTTTGAACGTCGTCGCCACCGAAACGCTGTCGAACACCGCGTCCACCGCCACACCGGCCAACTTCGCATGCTCCCCGAGCGGAATTCCAAGCTTCTTGTACGTTTCAATCAACTTCGGATCTACCTCGTCCAAACTCTTCGGCGCGTCCGCCCGCTTCTTTGGTGCCGCGTAATAGATGATGTTCTGAAAATCGATCTCCGGGTAATGCACGTTCGGCCACTTCGGCTCCACCATCGTTTTCCAGTGCCGAAACGCCTTCAGCCGCCAATTCAACAGAAACTCAGGCTCATTCTTCTTCTTCGAAATGAACCGCACAGTATCTTCATCCAACCCGCGTGGGGCGGAATCCATCTCAATATCTGTCACGAAACCGTGCTGATACTCCTTGGTTACAAACTGCTCAATTGTCTCGGTCGCTGTACTCATCGTGTGGCGCAGACTTCAGTCTGCCGATCGCTTAAAATTCCTCTACTTTCCTCCGCGGTGAACGTTTTCTCGCCCGCTCCCCAATTTAGAATCATTCTAAATAAGAAGCAAACACTTCATTCTTCAGGGGGTATTTGCAAGAACGAAACATCGCACCTCCCAATCAGCTTCCCTGAAGCCCGCCCGAAGTCAACTCTCCCTCAGCATCCGCCGCGAACCGCCTCCTTTGGCTCCGCATCGCGGACATACCCCCTTCAAGGACAAATCAAACGTCGCCACCTCAAACCCCCTCGGTAGCCGCACTTTTCCCAGCGCAGAACCCGCCGGCAGATCAATATCCGTCACCTCTTCGCACTGCTCGCAAAAGAAATGGCAATGCTCCCGCATATTCGGGCAGAAACGCGCGGGGCTCCTCTCCAGGGTCACCTGCCTCACCAACCCGCACTCCACCAGCACACTCAGGCAATTATAAACCGTCGCAAACGAAATCTCCGGCATCCGTTTCCGCGCCCGGGCAAAAACCTCATCCGCAGTCGGATGATCATGGCTCCCCGCCACCACCTCAAACACCCCGCGCCTTTGCCGTGTCGTCCGAAATCCGCCTACCTCGAGCGAATGCTCAAGCTCCTGCGGCGCAAAATGTGTTCTGTCCTTCGAGATAAAGCCAACCATAACGGGAGTCTAAAGAAATAACAATTCCGCAATCTATCGAATGCGTCTGCCCGATTCACAAGGTGGCAGCAAAAATAGAGACCAACCGGGCTGTAACCTGCCCCCGAAAAAACCTGTTACGTACAATGGTATCCTTAATTTGCATCGCGTATTAAACCATACACAACCATATTGTCTGTCAGCTTCTGTCACCATGAAGAGGTTTGCATTCCAATCACTGTTCGCCCGATCAGCGCGCATTTTCTCCTTCCTGGCTTGCCTCATGGCCATCTCCGCTTCCGCCCAGGTCACAAATATCCATTACACCTGCGCAGCGCGTCTGGACCATTCCTTCGAGCCAAGCGCGCTCATCAGAGTGCCAATTTACGTCGGCGCCCGCGCCTACCTTGAAGTGCTCGCGGATGACCGCATCATCATCGGCGGCCAACTAGGCATCCAACCCGGAGTCGCCAGGCTCCTCCCGAACGGCGAACTCGATCCCACCTTCGAACCATTTCAAATCCCTCACGAGACTGCCAATTACCCTTTCCTGAGCGGCATTGGCCTTTTACCAGACAGCGGCCGAATAATGGTCAGCGGCTGGATCAGCCACCTAAATACGCCGCTCGTCCGCCTCAATCCTAACGGCGAGGTCGATCCATCGTTCACGCTTTTATTCGAACAACGCCCGGAAATCGGAAAACCCTGGGTGCGAGCCCTCGCCGTCGACGGCCAAGGCCGAACCTACGTAGCTGGTTGGTTCACGCACATTGACGGCGCCTTCCGCCCCGGCCTCGCTCGCCTTCAAACCAGCGGCGCTCTCGATGACACCTTCGTCCCGGCCTTTACCAACACCCTCCAAAATGTAACCCATATCACTCCGAGCGGCACCGGCGCGTTCGTCGTCGTGGACAACAACCTCGGGAAACTGAATTCCTCCGGTGAGCGCGACACTAACTTCAGCTTCGGGGCGGATCTCATCACCGCCCTCTTCGTGGACAGTAAAAACCGTCTTCTCGTCGGTTATAATGAAACTCCCGGCGCGCCGACCGTGACGCGATTTCTGCCAACGGGCGAAGTAGACCCATCCTTCGCCATTAAGAACTATACCTTCGCGGGTATCTTCGGCGAAGACAGCATCATCTCCATCGCAGAGCAAAGCGACGGCAGGATTCTCCTGGGCGGCGGCTTCACCAATGAAGAAAACACCGCTCCTGCCATCGCCCGTTTTTTCGAAGACGGCACCTGGGATGCTTCGTTCCTGCCGATCCTGGAACAAAACGGCTGGGCGGATGACCTCGAATCAGTCACCGACATCGCCTTTCAATCTTCCGGCGAAATTATCGTCAGCGGCGATTTTGATCTTATCGATCATACCGAACGACGCGGTGTCGCCCGCCTCTTCAGCAACACGAACGACTGCTCCGGCATCCTTCAATTCGCGACGAACGAACTGCAGATCAGCGAAACCGACGGCTTCGCCAACATTGAAGTCCAACGTTCCGGGAACCTCGATGAACCTGCCTCAGTCTTCCTCGATTTCATTCCCGGCGATTACGATTTCATCAGCGCTTATCCCGGCGAGGATTACTTCATCGGCAACACCAGAATCTCCTTCGCACCCGGCGAATCGAACAAAGTGTATCAGCTCCCAATTGTCGATGATGGCCTCATCGAAACCCACGAGAGCGTCCGCGCCATCCTCCGCGAAGTGACCGGCAACCTCGTGCTCATCGGTCGCAGCGAAATTCGCATTCACATTAAGGACGACGACAGCATTGGCCTGCCCGGCACTCCACAACCGGTTGACTACGGCTCAAACCTCGTCATCAACGCCATCGCAGTCGATTCGATCTCCCGCGCGATCGTCGCGGGCTCCTTCACAAATCTCGCGGGTCAGCCCCGCACCAACATCGCGCGTCTGGAGGCCGATGGAACCCTCGCCCCTGGCTTTAACCCCGCCGGCGTTCCCTTCACCGTCCGCGCTGTCCACATCATCCATGGCTATGGTCCGATCCTGGTCGGCGGCGACCGCGGGCTCGTCCGCTTGCATCCGGACGGTTCTCTCGATCAATCCTTCAACGTCACCATTGGTGGCGAGACGCCTCGCGTCAGCGAAATTCTCGTCCAACCCGACAACAAAATCGTCCTCGGCGGTAAGTTCCAAACCGTAAACGGCGTCAGCCGCAACGGTCTCGCCCGCCTGCACGAGAACGGCCAGGTCGACGAGTCTTTTGACCCGGGCCCCGGCATCGAAAACCTCTCTGAATGGGTTCACGAACCCACCGGCCTCGCGCTCCAAAAGGACGGCATGTTGCTCGTCGGCGGTTATTTCAACCGTGTCGCGGGTTTCCAGAACTTTGCCCTCGTCCGCCTGCAAACCAACGGCGCGCCCGACACCACTTACGCCCCGCGCATCAATCACGCCATCGGCGCTGTTCTCCTCCAGGATGACGGCAAACTGGTCATCGGCGGCGATTTCCAGGAAGTAAACGGTCAACCGCGCCGCGGGCTCGCGCGACTAAATCCCGACGGATCCACCGACACTTCCTTCCTCGCCGATGCTCAAGTCGACAACTACCAATACGCCGTCTCCACCCTCACGCAGTTTTGGGACGGCACCGTTTACGCCGGCGGCAAGTTCAGCTTTGCCGGCACGCGCGGCAGCGGGGACTCTCTTTTTAGGCCCGGCTTGGCGCGCTTCAGCAAGGATGGAGTCATCGACCCGCTTTTCTACACCGGGACCGGCGCTAACAACGCCGTTAACACCGTCGGCCTCGGTCTCGATGGCAGCGTTCTCGCGGGTGGTCCATTCACACATTTCAATGGCGAACTGCACCACGGTCTCGTTCGTCTCCATGGCAATAGTCCGCTCGCCACCGGGCGCATCAGCTTTGCGAGCACCGGTTTTGCGGCCAACGAAAGTGATCCGACTGCCCAGGTCAGGTTCGTCCGCCAATGGGGCACCAACGGCACCATCTCCATCCAATATCAAACCCAGGGTGGCAACGCGATCCCCGGCGCTGATTATGTGCCCGCTTCCCGCACGCTCACGTTCCTTCCCGGCGAAACCGAAAAGGAAATCTCAATTCCGTTAATCAATGATGACCAAATCGAGATTTGGGATTCCTTCCAGGTGAAGCTGCACAGCGGCCCGGTCGGTCTCATATCAGAGGCTGGAGTCGCCATTTACGATGATGAGTTCGGTTTTGTTTTCGAGCAGAGTGAATATCGCGTCACCGAAGGTGACGAACTCCACGTCCGCTTGCTCCAAACCGGCCCACGCACCAACTCAGGGTTGATCTCGCTCGAAACTCGCGCCGGCACTGCACTTCAACTTGCCGACTACGAATACCGTCGCGTCTCAGAAATGATCACGGACGATTCCCCCACCATCACGATCAAAATTCCCATCCTAAGCGACGCCATCTCCGAAACTGCCGAAGAGTTTACCGTCGAAATTGTAGACAGTTCCGCGCCCATTCGTCACGGGCCCGCCGCCCGCATCATCATCTCCGATCGCGCTGAACCCGGCTTTCTCATGAACACCATGCAAGTCGCCGAGGACCAACTCACCATCGACCTCGCCACCCAACCCGGCCGCAACTACAACCTCTACGTCTCGGACGACCTCCAAAACTGGTCCTTCCTCGACCGCATCTACGCCTTCAGCACCACCACCCAATTCACCGACCGCGCACCCGCCGGCACGACTCACCGTTTCTACAAAGTCCATGAATACCTACCGTATTGAGGGGCTATCGCGCGTGCGGCCGTTCCCTAAATCTTCTCCCGCCATTCATAACTCTCGTTATAAAATCTCAACTTTTTCTTCGCCCAGAATATCAACCCCAAATACATCGCCAACATGAACAAGTTCGGCGTACCCTGGTAAATCAACTGCGCAATCCACTCTGAACCCATTCCGTACGAAATTCCTCCCACCGCCGCCATCAACACGCCAAACAGCACAAACGAAAACACCATCGTCGCGATCATCGGCACCAGGAACGTCACTCCCAGCGTCCACACCGCCGCCGCTCCCGGACTTCGCTGCCGCAAGGCAAAATAATTTCCCACCCAAAACACCGCCGCATAAAACGGAATCCACATCACGATTTGAACCAAAGACCAAACCGTAAACGCTGCGCCTGCCGGCATATACGTCAGTAAGAAACTGAGCTGCACCACCTGCACCGCCGCGCTCGCTACTAGCGCCCATGCCACTGTCCGCCAGAACACTGCCCGCGACGCCAGCACTAGCTCCCACAATTTCACCGGTGTCGATAACACCGTTTCCAGCATCCGATTCTGTTTCAATGTCCCCATCGTAGTCACAGCCAGTCGTGCAATCGCAAAGCTCAGTAGCAGTTGCAAAACCGTATCACCGCCATTGATCACACTAATCGTCCCGCCTCCGCCACCGACGCCTCCTCCTGCCGCGGCCGTTCTCGTATAGTCCAGCCACATACTCACCCCACTAATCGCCAGCAGCAGCACCGCACCGAAGAGCACGAACACCACCGCACCAGTTCCCTGCCGCTTCACGAACGAACGCATAGGTTCCGCTCGATCCCACGCCAGGCCCGGCACGAATCCCCGGCCTGCTCTCCGCTCCGAATTTTCCTCGCCCGCACAGCTTCTCGGTTGAATCAACAAAATCGCCGCTGCCAAATATACCACCCCCACCACCACTATGTTCAGTAACGCTGCCCAGAATCCCGCCGGCCCGCCCATTCCGGCCATTCCCGCTCCCATCGCGCGAACCCACGCCACCGTGGGAGAACCGTTGAACAGATTTCCGGCAGCCACCGCCGTCGTCCCCACCGCCACCGCCGCAAGACCCGCGCACGCCAGCCCCATCCGACCCCTCCGGCTCAACTCCGCCCGCCGCGCCTTCCACGCCAGCAACCCGACCACTCCCAAACCGAACGGAACCGTCGGCGCCACCAAATACAAACACGTCCCCAAATATCCAGCGTCATCCTCCCGCGCGAAAATCGAGGCTAAAAATCCCGCCGCCAGCGAGAAGAACATCGTTCCCATTAACGCCAGCACCGTTTGCCCCACCCACCCCCGCGTCACGCCGCCGTCCAACATCGGCAACGCGAAAAATGGGAGCACCGCCACCAACCCATAAAACGGCAGCAGACTTAATCCCAAAAACTTTCCCAACGTCACATCCGCCACTGCGGTTTGCGCGTGAAACAACAATGGCAACGTCCCTTCGCGCCGCTCCGCGCTGATCGCATCCGCCGTGAAGAAGAATCCCGATAACAAACAAAACACAAACGCCAGCGCGCTCATTGCCTTAAATCCATTCGCCCCCGGCTGCGGAATAAAGTTCGAGGCCACCGAAAACAACAACACCCAAAGCAACAAACAAATCCCCGCCGGCACCAATCGCACCCACAACCCCGTCCGCCGCCGACTCCCCACCAGCAATTCTCTCTGCGCCACCGGTAACATCGCCGTCATCCTACAGACCCATCCTCAAAACTCAGCTCCATAAGACAGCCAAAATGCCGGAGCGTAAAAAGCCCGCTCGGTGTTCTAACGGACTTCAATCCTGCATGACCACGCCACAAATTTCGGCCATGGGCCCCCAATAGATTTCACTTGCCAACTTCGTGTGAATTTGATTTAACGGAGTTGTTACTCGAAGTGACGCTCGAGTAACGGTCATTCCTTCTTATTGCCTTTAGCGAATTGATCTGGGGCCTGTGCAACGCAGCCCCAAAAAATGTCAGGCGGTTCCTTCGGGAACCGCCTTTTTGTTTCCGAAGCGCAAGCCCGCACACAACCAGAAAGGCTACTATTCCTCCGAGGTTCATTGCTCAGTTCCACGTTTCGCTCGAACTGCGAAGGCACCCGCCGCCAGGACTAACAACGAAAGCACTTCGAGAAAACCTGCCGCACCCGCGCCCACATAACCTGGCCGCGACACGATCTTCACCTCTTCCGGGTTCTTCTCGTTGTTGCTGAATCACCCCCGATCGCCGACAGGGTCGCGCCCGCCACGCTGGGCTCGACTACTGGCCGGTCGCCGCAAACGGCTCACTTGGAACTTGCGGAGAACGGAGCTTGTGCGAAAGTTTGTGCCCGAGCGGAACGGCTCCCTGGTGCGCCCACGTGGCGGAATTGGCAGACGCGCTAGATTCAGGTTCTAGTGAGTAACATCGTACAGGTTCAAGTCCTGTCGTGGGCACCAATCGCACCGGATTCACCGAAATCCAATAGGGCGCTGCAGCACCTTCCACGCCTGCGGTGAATTCTCGCAAATCCTTGATTTCACGCTTTTTCACGGCAAACGGAACTCCTCACTTGCACCCGCCCCGCCACTTTGGAACTCTCCGCCGGGATTGCTATGAACGTCATCGGTGTCATTCCCGCCCGCTACGGTTCCACCCGTTTCCCCGGCAAGCCGCTCCACCTCATCGCTGGCAAGCCCCTCATCCAATGGGTCGTCGAGCAATGCCAAAAAGCCAAATCCCTCTCCAAACTCGTTGTTGCCACGGATGACACCCAAATCTGGGAAGTCGCCCAAAAATTCTGCGACGTCGAAATGACCCGTTCGGACCATCCCAGCGGCACCGACCGCATCGCTGAAGTCGCCGAACGCCACCCGTGCGACGCCCTCATCAACATCCAGGGCGACGAACCCCTCATCGACCCCACCGTCATCGATCAAGTCGCCTCCGCCTTGGATCGCCGCGCCGAGAGCAAAGCCGAAATGTCCACCGCCGCCACGCCCATCAAAGATTCCCACGACTACGACAATCCCAACGTCGTAAAAGTCGTTGTCAATCGCGCCGCCCAGGCTCTATATTTTTCGCGCCGTACCATTCCGTACGTGCGGGATGCCGCCAGTGCTCCGGTTGAAGGGCAGTTGGCGGCGTTTCCTTTTTTAAAGCACCTCGGAATCTACGGTTACCGGCGCGACACGTTGCTGCGCCTGGTGCGTTTTCCCGTTTCACCGCTGGAAAACGCCGAAAAACTCGAACAACTGCGCGCGCTCGATAACGGAATCCAAATTTCCGTCGTCACAGTGGACTACGAGAGCATTGGCGTGGATGTTCCAGCAGATGTGCAGCGGGTCGAACGCATTTTGAATCAGCGAAAATGAAATACGTTTTTATTACTGGCGGCGTGATCAGTTCGCTCGGCAAAGGCCTCACCGCCGCCGCGCTCGGCACCCTCCTCGAGAATCGCGGACTCAAAGTCACGCTGCAAAAATTTGATCCCTACCTGAACGTCGATCCCGGCACCATGAGTCCCTATCAGCACGGCGAAGTTTACGTGCTCGACGACGGCGCCGAAACCGACCTCGACCTCGGCCATTACGAACGTTTCACTCACACGAAGCTCACCCGCTTCAACAACCTCACCAGCGGCCAGGTTTACCAAACCGTCCTCGATAAAGAACGCCGCGGCGAATATCTCGGCAAAACCGTCCAGGTCATTCCCCACGTCACCGACGAAATCCAAAACCGCATCCTCAAGCTCGCTGAGGAAAGCAAGGCCGACGTCATCATCACCGAAATCGGCGGCACTACCGGCGACATCGAAGGCCTCCCCTTTCTCGAAGCAATTCGCGAATTCGCTCTCGACGCCGGCCCGCACAACGTCGCTTTCATCCACGTCACTTACGTCCCGTTCATCAAGGCCGCCGGCGAATTAAAAACCAAACCCACGCAGCAATCGGTCGCTAAGCTCCGCGAAATCGGTATTTCTCCCCACATCCTCGTTTGCCGTTGCGAATACCCTCTCAGTAAAGAACTCCGCCAAAAGATCGGCCTTTTCTGCAGCGTTCCTTACGAAGCGGTCATCGAGGAAAAGGACGTCGATCATAGCATCTACGAAGTTCCGCTCATGCTCCAACGCGAGCGCATGGACGACCTCCTCTGCCAGCTTCTCCATATAGAGGCTCCGCAGGCGAACATGACGCATTGGCAGGAGATCATCCGCAAGCTCGTCGCCCCGCAACATCGCGTCCGCATCGGCGTCGTCGGCAAATACATCGAACTTCAGGACGCCTATAAATCCGTTTACGAAGCAGTCATTCACGGCGGCGTCGCCAACGATTGCGGCGTGGTCATCGAAAAAGTCGATGCCGAGGAAATCGAAAAGTTCGGCGCGGAAAAAGCGCTGAAAGGTCTCGGCGGCATTCTCGTTCCGGGCGGATTCGGCGAACGCGGCATCGAAGGAAAAATCATGGCCGCACAATACGCACGTGAGAAAAAGCTTCCATACCTCGGCCTCTGTCTCGGCATGCAAATCGCCTGCATCGATTTCGCCCGCAACGTCCTGAATCTCCAAAACGCCCACTCCACCGAGTTCGACCCAACCACCCCGCACCCAGTCATCGCGCTCCTCGACGAACAGAAAAACGTCGTCAACAAAGGCGGCACCATGCGCCTCGGCTCGCAGCCCTGCCAGCTCGCCGTCGGAACCAAGGCCGCCCATCTCTACGGCGCGTTCCTCATCAATGAACGCCATCGCCACCGCTACGAGTTCAACAACGCCTATCGCGCCCAATACGAAGAAGCAGGATTTATTTTCAGCGGCACCTCACCGGACGGAAAACTCGTCGAAATAATTGAACTCAAGGATCACCCCTTCTTCGTCGCCAGCCAATTCCACCCCGAGTTCCTCAGCAAACCCAACGCCCCACACCCGCTCTTCCGCGGCTTCATCGCCGCGTGCCACGCCTCCATCCATCACAAGCCGCTGTGAGTCGAACGTGTCTGCGACAACCAAGAATTATTTGCTTTCACAGTTAGACGAACTCCCTGCCCAACCGTGCCCTTGCGGCACCACCCGACGCGGGTTCATCTCACCCGAGAACAACCTCGCCAGCGTCCACCAGGTCGACATCAAAGCCGACGCCCAAACCCACTACCACAAAACGATGACGGAAATTTACGTCATTCTTGAAGGCACCGGCGAACTCGAACTCGACGGCGAACGCATCCCCGTTCGCCCCCTCACCAGCATCATGATCAAACCCGGCTGCCGCCACCGCGCCCTCGGTCAACTCAAAATCCTCAACATCGCCATCCCAAAATTCGACCCCGCCGACGAGTGGTTTGATTAGAAAGCTCTGAGCCGCTCCTGAATTTTCGCGGATCACGTCTTAGGGTTTGGGCGGCAGATCGAAAATCCCGGTCAAGTAAGGGCCGAAAACGTCCGGCAATAAATTCGCCGCTAATCGCGCGACATACTGCGCGCCTAGGGGCGAAAGGTGAGCGACGTCTGCCGGACCGCCGGGCTCCCAATGCATAAATGCTGAGCCGCTTCGGCCGAGCTCATTCAAGAGGTCTGTGCTCGCTTGGTAAAGGTCGACGACAGGCGCATCAAGTTCCGCCGCCACCTGCTTCATGAGATTATTTCTTTCCCGCCACAACGGTCGCAAGTTCCCGTTCGCGTCCCACGCTTGCGCCGCATGGACCGTCACGAAGATTGGAATTCCATTGAATCCGCGAATCAACTCCGCAATCGTGCGCAAATTGTCCACGAACTCTTGCGGAGTCGTGTATGAGCTGGGATATGGTTGTTCATCATAGGCCCCAAAGTTTAGGAGCACATAATCCGGTTTAACCAAAAGCATGTTGTTCTTTTCCTGCGTCTGCAGAAAAACCTTCGTGCTGTACCCGCCAACCGCATAGTTGATCACCGTCGCGTTCGGCTTGAAGTAACTGTTAAATGCGCCCCCCCAGCCGCAGCAGTCGGACGCCAGTGAATCGCCAATCAGCATGACGCGGATCGGCGGAGCTTCCTGGGGCGTTGGTATCAGTCGAAAGTAACGCTTCGATACGCTCGCGACCGGCAGTTGCGACGAATACGGTTCCTGAACGGGGCTTCGAATATCGACCCAGAGATGGAGACTTTCACTCGCCTGGAGCGTATGCGGATTGTTTGCCGGCGCACTGGCTTCAATCCAATAATTTGTCTCCGCTTCTTTCCGGATCGAAAGCGATTGGCCGAGAACATCACTGGAAGAAAGGACACCAGCGCTGATGAGTAGAAGAAATGAAATTGCGACTTTCAACGGCAAAATAATACCTCTCGTCGTCCTTTTCTCCAATCACGAATTCGCTTCAACCGCACCCGTCAGGAACATCGTATTACACGCTTCTGCCTAGCCTCATCGCCATTCTTCAAACCAAGACACCGCCCTCCAACAACGATTCCGTACCCCGCATCCGACCATTCGCGATCAGCACTCAGTTTTTTCTTCCTCTTCCCTTTCAAACTTCAACGTCCGTTCCTCCTCCGGGCTTGCTCCCCTCAACTCCACTAGCGGAAACTGACGCCGGGAGCCATCCGCCAATTCCAACCCAATCTCGATCCCCTTCAACGTCCCATCGATCGGATAATACGTCACCTTCGCCACTCCCACCGATTCACTGCCCTCGTGTACCAGCACTTCGTCCTTGAAAAGAGGATGTTTCACTCGACGAAACTACGCCACATCCTCGACTAAGCGAGAAACGATCCCGCATTTTCAATTACTGGTTCCTCACTGATTTCTCCAGAAAAAACTCGAACGCGCCGAGATCGAACGCCAGAAACAAAAGGAAATTTCCACTCAAAACACCCCGAAAAGCCCCGCCATTTCCCCAATTTCCACTAATTTCCACTCACCGGAGACGAAAGGAAACGCGGCATGAGAACATATCACTTTACGTCCTGGCCGCTGCTGTGCTTGCCTCGCTCAACTAGTATCGGTTCAACAATGATGCGCCGCCTGTTTTTAGTCATCCGAACTGCTCTCACTCTGCTGATCAGCCTGCTGCTCGGCGTTTCCGTTGCACTCGCTGCGGGGCAGGACATTTCTCCGTTCCCAGTGCCCGCCTCGAAAAAGGGACTCCAGGTGCAAATGGTCGACGATGCGTTGGCTCTGGACGCCAAGCACGCCGCGCTGAACGTCAATTTCGCCCAACTCCTAACTCTCTCAACGAACGGCACCAACATCGCCTTCAGCCTTGATCAACGCTCTGCCGAACAACTCGACGGCCAAATAAAACCCCTCTCCGATGCTGGCGTGGTCGTCTCGTTGATTCTCCTCTATTACAAGAGCGGCAACGAGGCGCTCGATAAGATCATGTTGCACCCGAACTACGATCCCGCCGCGCCGAACAATCTCACCGCGTTCAACACCTCCAACCCAAGAAGCGCCGAGGCTTTTTCCGCCTGCATCGATTTCCTCGCCGCGCGTTACAGCCCCGCCGATTCCAAACACGGCCGCGTTTGGAATTACATCGTCGGCAACGAAGTTAATTCACACTGGTTCTGGGCCAATATGGGCCGCACCACGATGGAAAAGTTCGCCGACGATTACCTCCGCGCCGTCCGCGCGACGCACCACGCGGTTCGCAAACACTCCGCCCACGCCCGAGTTTACATTTCCCTGGAACATCACTGGAACATCCGTTACCCCGGCGGCGATGAATCACATACCTTCGCCGGCCGTCCTTTCATCGACTACTTCGCCAGGCGCGCTCGCGAAAATGGCGATTTTGATTGGCACATCGCCTTCCATCCCTATCCCGAAGATCTCTTCAATCCGCGCACCTGGAACGACAAATCCGCCACACACTCCGCGGACACTCCCCGAATTACCTTCAAGAACATCGAACAACTCGTCGCTTACACGAAGCGCCCCGAACTGCTCTACAACGGCAAGCCGCGTCGCATTATTTTATCCGAACAAGGATTCCACTCCACCGACAAACCAGACGGCGAACTTCTCCAGGCGGCCGCCTACGCCTACGCTTATCAAAAGATTCGTCACCTGGACGCGATCGACTCCTTCATCCTCCACCGCCATGTCGATCACGGACAGGAAGGAGGACTAAACCTCGGCCTCTGGACCCGGAACAAAAACGGCAAGCATCCCGCCGACCCACTTGCGAAGAAAAAAATCTACGAAGTTTTCAAACTCGCCGATACACCCCAATGGGAAGAAGCCTTTCAGTTCGCGCTGCCTGTGATCGGAATTAAAAGTTGGTCGGAGATTCAGACCCTTCCGCGCGACTAGAAGTTTTCTTCGCGCGTTGTTCCGCGAAAAAAGTGCGCAACAGATTTCGGCACTCCTCCTCGCGCACTCCCATCGTGATATCGCTCCGATGATTCAGACTCGGAAAATTCAATAGATTCATCACCCCGCCGGCTGCCCCGGCCTTCAGGTCACTGGCGCCGAACACCACCCGCTGCAGCCTCACGTGTACAATCGCCCCCGCGCACATCGGGCACGGCTCCTTCGTCACATACAAAGTGCAATCCGTCAGCCGCCAGTCACCCACCACTTCCTCCGCCTGCGTAATCGCCAGCATCTCCGCGTGCGCCGTCGCATCCCGCAACGTCTCCACCTGGTTGAACGCCCGCGCGATAATGCGCGACTCCCGCACAATCACCGCCCCGATCGGCACCTCCTCCGCTTCATACGCGCGCAACGCCTGCCGAATCGCCTCGCCCATAAAATAATGGTCGCTCTGCAAATCGATGATCGGCTCTTCTTCCATACTCACAACTTCACCACCGGCCGCGACTCCTCAACCGCCCATTCGTTCGCGCGCCCCTCCGCCGTCCGACAATGCGCCGCGAAAAATCCATGTCGATGCTTCCACACCAACGGCCAAATCTGTTCTAAATCCGTCTCTGGCATCTTCAACTTGGCCAACTCTTCCCGGGAGAAGAACCCGAACCTTCCCTCCGCATGCGGCGCGGGCAACTCCTTCAACTTGCGTTTCACCTCAAACAAAAACATCAGCCAATGCGCCTGTCCCAAATACCCTTCCTCACTTACTACCCCCATCAAATGCAAATCCGCCGCCGCAAGTTCGAGGCCCATTTCCTCCCGCGCTTCGCGGCAAGCACACGCATACGGCGACTCACCAATCTCCGTCATCAACTTCCCCCCGCACGGACTCCACATCCCTCGATTCGGTTCCCGCGTCCGTTCCATCAACAACGCTTCATCCCGCTCGTTGAAGCAGTAAAGCAGCGTCGCGATTTTGTATGGCAGTGCCACGCGCAAAAGAAAACAACATCGACCTCGTTCCGCGCAAGCTTTTGGCGGCGTTAAACTTTCGGGCCTCGCGTCAACTGGTCGTTTCAGTTAGAAATAGTTGCAACTTGCCCGTCGCGACCGGGGTTATCAGTGCAAACCAAGTCCGCCGAGGCGGATGTAAAGATGAACGAAACTGAGAATTTCGAGCAGTTCATGAGGAACTACCAGAACATGGTATTCAGCACTGCTTTACGGCTCACCGCGAACGAGGCTGAGGCGCAAGACATTGCACAGGAAGTCTTTCTAAAGGCCTACGAGCGCTTCGCCGAGCTCAAGAACAGCCCCACGGTGGGTGGTTGGCTCAAAACGGTCGCCACGAACCTGTCGCTCAATCACATCACCCGCTACCGCCGCCGCTGGAGCTTCTTCTCCGAATTGTTTACGGACGATTCGGAGCATGATCATCCCCAATACGATGTTCCAGCCCCCGAAGTCACCGGCGAATACATGAACGAAGCGGACACACGTCGGGTGCTCGAAGAAGCGTTGTCGAAATTACCGCCCGGGCAGCGTGTCCCCCTGGTGCTCTACCATTTTGAAGACAAATCCTATGAAGAAATATCCGCGATGCTGAAGATCTCCTTGAGCAAAGTGAAAACCGACATCTTCCGCGGCCGCGAAGCCCTCAAGAAGAAGCTAATGCTCGGCGGCGCGGCCGAAGAAGTCCGCGAAGATTACGTGGTGGAACGCCGACGCGGCGCAGGAACCGAGAATCCTTTTCGCAATTTGCAACGCGCACTTGCCTCGCCTTTGATGCCGATCTGATATGGAAACGCCGGAACAAAAAGAACTGGAACGATTCATCGACCAGCAGTTGAAAAAGCTGCCGGAGCATGACGCGCCGGAAGATCTGGTGACGAACGTGTTCGCCGCGATCAAAGCGCGCGAAGCGGCTCCGTGGTGGAAGCAGCCGTTCACTTCATGGCCGCGCAATTCGCAAGCGCTGTTGTTCGGAACACTTAGCGTCGCCTTTATCGCGATTGTTTGGGCGGCATCGCGACCAGCAGAAGTTTTAAGCGGAGCGAGCATCACGGAGAAGGCTTCGTCGTTCGCCTGGTTGGGCCGTGTCTTGGAGACGCTCGGTTCAGTCGCCCTGGCGACATTGAAGGCACTTCCGTGGCAATGGTTCGTCGCATTTGCCGTGGTGATTGTTGCAATGTACGGCGCCTGTGTGGCAACTGGATTTGCCATTTATCGCATTACTGCGCGGCCAGCGCCTTCCGCAGCTTAGTATGATTTTAGTCGCTCGCATCTTATCGCTCCTGCTGCTGGCGGGAACGCTCTTCGCGCAAGACGCGCCGCAACCGCCGGAACCGCCGCCGAACAATGAAGCCGTTCTGGAAAACGACGTTACCGTCGAGCCTACCGAAGAAGTCGAAACTGCAGACACCAAGACCACGCGCCGGGACCGAAATCGAAGGCGTCACACCACGCATGGCACTCCACCCGTCTTCGGCCAAAACATTATCATTCGCACCAACGAAGTGCGCGATGAACTGGTGCTCATCGGCGGAAGCGTGGATGTGCAAGGCGAAGTCCGGCGCGCCATCGTGGCGGTCGGCGGCAATGTTAAAGTGAGCGGACGGGTCGGCGGTGAAATCGTCGTGGTCGGGGGAAAGGTGGACATCTCCGGTGAAGTCGATGGCGACACCGTCATTGCTATGGGCCGAGCAGATATCGCAAGCACCGCGAAGATGCAACGCGATCTGGTGATGGTCGGCGGTCCGTTCAACGTTTCGCCCGATGCGGAAATTGGCGGCGAAAACGTGCTCGTTCCGTTCGGCGATGTTTTACCACATATCGAATGGGCAAAGCGGTATTTGGTTCGTGGTCCTCTGATGGGACGTTGGCTGACCTTTGAAATCGGCTGGCCCTGGGTGATTGCAGGCACGTTCCTGGCGGTTTACCTGGGATTGCTGCTCGCTTTTCCAGCAGCAGCTCGAGCCGTTTTCAATGCATTGGAAGAACGTCCGGTGACTTCAATCTTCGCAGGTCTGCTGACTCTGATCCTTTTTGCACCGCTCGTCTTCCTTCTCATCATTTCGGTCGCGGGAATTTTAGTGGTTCCTTTTCTGAAGATTGCGCTACTGCTCGCGTTGCTCTTCGGGAAAGTAGGAGTGCTTTGCTTCCTTGGACGCGGGTTGGCGCGAACTTCGGGCGCGGCGAAGTTGCAGGTGCCGTTTCTGGCGTTTGTGATTGGCGCAATCATTCTCACTTTGTCCTACGCGATCCCGTTCTTCGGTATTTTCGCCTGGGCCATGGCCACCGTCTTCGGTTTAGGCGGCGCAATCGTGGCGCTTTCGGGAAGCTTCAAACGCGAGGAGGGAAAGGTGCCGCTCGCGCCGGTTTACGTTTCTACTCTGCGCCCGACCGGCGGCGCTACGGCGGGTTCGACGGGAACTGCGCCGGCAGCTTCGCAGCCGATTCCAGGCGCGACGGTGAACCCGAGTGGCGGGGCGACCGCGGCGTTGCCGGGGTTTGGACCGAGTATCTCTGAGATGAATCCGAGGGATGCTTTGCTATTGGCGAGAGCGGGATTTTGGAAGCGGTTTTTGGCGGCGTTGCTGGACCAGATTCTTTTGATTGTGGCGGTGATTGTATTGCCGGTGATCGGACCGGTTCTATATCTGCCGATGGCGGTGCTTTACTTTGCGGGAATGTGGGCTTGGCGCGGGACCACGGTGGGAAGTTTGGTGCTGGGATTGAAGGTGGTGCGGACGGATGGTTCGCCGATGACGTTTGCGGTGGCGTTGGTGAGAAGTGTATTGAGCATCTTTTCGTTGCTGGTGGTGGGGCTGGGATTCATTTGGGCGGCGTGGGATCGGGAGAAGCAATCGTGGCATGATAAGATTGCGGGAACAGTGGTGGTGAAGATGCCGGCGGGATTTGCGCTGATTTAAATACGAAAAAACGACCGGAGCCGAAGCTGCCGGTCGTTCTGCTTTTACCTGAGTAGTTGTTTTATTCGTCCGATTTCTTTTCTTCGCCCTGTGTTGAGCTTGTAGACGAGTCGCTGTTGGAGCCGCTGCTCGCGGAAGTGTCGCGGATCGAGCTGGATTTCGAGGTTGAAGGATCATCCGTGCTGCTGGTTTGGGATTGGCTGCTGCCTACCGTGGAGGAAGGGCCGGTTCCTTTAGAACTCGAGGAAGTCGAGGATTGGTCCGAGCTGCTGCTGGAACCTTGCGACGATGAGCTGCTGGAAGGACTGCTGCTCGAGGATGAAGAACTCGAAGGCGAACTTCCGCTGGAGTTCGAGGATTCGCTGGAGCTGCCGGACTGGCTGCCTGCTGCGCCGCCGAGGCCGGGAGCGTCGAGATCAGGCCAATTGTTTTGGGCGAGACCGGGGGCGGATTGCGCCTGGCTCTTTTGCATGTTGGAGACGAGATGTTTTTGGCCGGGCTGCGGCTTGAGCGAATTGATCGGGACTGCGATTAATTTGTCTCCGACGCCGAGAACTCCGCCGATGGAGAGAACGGCATAAGCGATCCTGCCGGATTGGGTGTCGAAGACGAGATCGTTCACTTTGCCGACGTCCTCGTTGTTCGTATTTTTCACGGCCATGCCGATGAACGAACTGGCTTTGTTCACATCGGTGACCTGCTTCTTCAATTCGGAATCCGAAACCTGGCCCGGCTGAAGCGTGGACTGCTGGTTGCGCTGCTGTTCGGAAGCTTGTTTCTGTTGCTCCTGTTGTTGGGCCTGCTGCTGCTGTTGCTGCTGCTCCTGTTGTTTTTGTTGCTGCTGTTTCTGCTGATCCTGCGAGCTACTGCCCGAGGCGGACTGCGAACTTCCCGAAACACCCGAAGCGGCGGAGCTTTGTTGTTGCGAGCTGGAACTGGATTCCTGCGAACTCGCCGTGACGACGAGGCCAGCCAGGACGACCGGAATAGAATATTTAGATATTTTTAACATAATAGATGCACCTCCAAGATGACTCTTCAAGAAACACCGAGAACCGCTGTTTCCTATACGTAGGGTGTTCCGAATCACGGTCGGGTTTTCCACGATTTCATGATTACGGCGGGAGTAGTGTTTCATAATTTCCCGTTGGTTCATTAATGGATGACGGCGATGGTGCGGGGTTCGAAACTGTAGCGGTAGTTGCGATCCTCATACATGGCGAATCTGCGGCCGATGGATTTGGCGTAGGGGCGTGGCGGGGCGGTTTGGGCGGCGTGGACGGCTAATGCCAGGGCGGTGGTGCGGTCGGCGTGGCCGTCGGGGGTGGAGTGGGCGCGGTAGAGGATGTTGCCGTTGTTGGTGGTGCAGCGGTAGATGGAGTGGAGGTCTTCGCGGATGTCGCGCGCGATAGGGACGAGGAGGGCGCGTGATTCGAAGGCGGCGGCGAGGCGGGGGAAGAGTTCGGCTTTGAAGGAGGACGTGAAGGGGCAGAGTTCGACTTTGTGGGAGCCGAATTCGCGGTGGAGGAAGTCGCCGAGGCCGATGCCGGGTCCGGTGTAGTCGAGGGAGACGCGGCGGCAGAGGTTGAGGCGGGGGCGGAGGAGTTCGAGTTGTTCGGGGGTGGAGAGGTTGCGGAGGCAGAGGACTTCGCGGGTGAGGAAGAGGGAGTGGTTAGTGATCAGTGGTGAGTGGTAAGTGGGGGAATTCACCGCTGAGGACGCGGAGGGCGCAGAG
>DASVNK010000012.1:0-289810 GCA_036383895.1 Verrucomicrobiia bacterium
CGCGGACAGCGGCGGCTCTACCCCATTGCAGACCGCGCTTGCCCACAAGACTCCAAAACAGCCAAGAAAGGCGTCACCCCAAACCGTCCAAGTGTTACCTATGTCCTGGACCAAATGTGTTACCTATGTCCTGACCCAACCAGCGAAACACTAAACTTTCAACCTTCAACCTGGATCCTTCTACCCACCTTCTATACGCAAGTACCTGCAATAGCCAACTCTAGCCGCTTCCTAAACCCGTCAAACAAGCCCTTCGAGAATGTGCGGCAACCGTTCGAGCGTCCGCTTCAAAGTCGCCTGCGCGAGCTGCTGGTCGGTCTGCGAAGTGGTGGGATACAGGATGCGCCACGCTTTGCTTTCCAGCCAGGCACCGTCTTCAACACTGGAATCGTTGCCGCTCGTCCCAATCCGGGCATAGCGGGCGAGCATGTCCGCAATGTGCACCGCAGCGGTCAACTCGCGCGCCTTCTGGCATTTCTCCGGATGATGATGATGCCGAACCACCTCCACCAAAACCGGCGGCAACTGATGCTGGCTCAAATAAATTGCGCCCAGCTCGGTATGATCCACACCCAGGATGCGCCGTTCGCGATCCAGCAGGTTCTCGGTCGGGTCGCGATCATCCTCCAAATAAATCGCATCAAAATGCTTCTGAAATGCCGACGCCATTACGATCCGACCCACATCATGAACAAGCCCGGCAACATAGTCAGACTCGTCATCCACCCTCATGATGGAACTGGTCAATTCGCGCGTCAGGATCGCCGTCGCGATGCAATGCTGCCAAAACTCGCGCCAACGAAATTCCGATCCGCCCGCCAGTCGTTGAAAATCTTCAATCACCGGCGTTACCACGGCCAACTGCCGAATCTGCCGTACCCCAAGATAAAACACACCTTCCTCAATGCTGTTCACGGGGTTGTTCAATCCGTAATAAACCGAGTTCACCAGGCGCAGCAGCCGCGCCGTCAAACTCGGGTCCCGCCGAATGACCTCAGAAATTTGCGTCGTGAAGCGATTATCGGCATTCAGCAGGTCCTTGAGCGCTGTTTCAATGCTCCGAAGCGAAGGCAGGCGGGGACAGGATTTGACTCGTTCAATAATAGTCGCGTGATCGCAAGGCTTTACGCGCGGTGACTCGGCTAGGACGCTCATCCGCATAAACATCGGCGGGAGGGCCGAAAAGTTTAAGATTTGGCGCGCCCAAGCCGATGAAATGACAGGATTTACACTGGAACAGGACGTTCCGGATTGAGTCGCATGGATGCGTATGCTCCGCCCTTTACTGAAACAGAACTTGGCACTTTGGATTTGCAGCGCTGTAACGGCTTGCACCGCAATTAACGCCGGCAACCGCGATCCCTACCTCGCGGCTTCCGGTCCCACGCCCTTGCGCTTCTCGCAGGAAATTCCGGAGTTCAATCCCGCATGGCTCCTCCCCGAGCTCGATATGGGCGACGGCAAGAGCACCAAGAAAGCTGCCGACGAACCGAAAGTCGAACCGGAAGTGAAGGCCGTACCGCCCACGCAATCCGGGGTCGAACCCGAGAAGCCGATCGAAATTCCTGAACCGGTTTCAGAGAACACCTCAGAACCGACGCAACCTTTAGCAAACATCGAGCCGTCGAAAACCGAAAGTTCCACGGGCCCAATTTCTCCGCAGATGCTCCTGCGCTACTTCTCGCGCGGCGGCACCAACGAAGTGCTCGTGCCCTACAACGTCGAATTCACGCCACCGGTGAAGAATAAAGAGAGCACGGGTGGCAGCTCCGCAATTTATATCTCCGAATGAAGTGGTTGCCTGCCATCACAACGATCTGCCTTTCTCTTTCGTGCTTCGGCGCGAGCGTGACGACGGAAAAGTCCGTCCGCACCGCCACGAACGATGACAATGCACTTCCAACCAAGCCCTCCGAAGAGCACATCCAAATTGTTACCGATGCGACGGTCACAAATCGCATCACCAAGCTGGACCGCTCTGAAAAACTCTCCCGTTATCAAGTCGCTCTCGAAAGCGCGCGTGGATTGCGCAGCGCTCGCGAATTGAAGCGCGCCGAGAGCACACTCACACAACTCCTCGAATCTCCCGCCACCGAAGACATCAAGCGTCCAGCATTGCTGGAACTCGCGCTGGTGATGCAGGAGCAGAAAGAATATCCCAAAGCCCAGCAGCTCTATTCGGAATTCGTCCGCCGCTACGACAAAGACCCGAGCGTTCCTGAAATTTTGCTGCGGCAGGCATATTTGTATCGAGAGATGGGTGTCCCCGTTCTGGCGCAATCGAAGTTCTACGCGGTCATTTCTGCGTGCCTGAACCTGAAGCTGGAAGAAATGGAATATTATCAGCGACTCGTTCTGCGCGCGCAGGCGGAGATCGCAGAGACATTCTATTTGCAAGGTCAGTACGCAGAATCTGCGGATTATCTGAAGCGCCTACTGAAGCTGGAAAGCGTGGATTTGGAACGAGCAAACGTTCTCCACAAACTCGCCCAATGTTACATGAAGCTCGGTGACTTCGACGAAGCGCTCGGCACCGCATCATTATTTCTCGAAAAGTTCCCGAAGCACATCGATGCACCCGAAACGCGCTTCCTCAAAGTCGAAGCTCTGAAAAAACTTGGCCGCACAAAAGATTCCATCGCCGAATTGGAAACATTGCTGAGGACACAACAGTCGGTATCCGGCGCAGACCCGCAGCAATGGCTTTATTGGCAGCAACGCGCCGGAAATAAAATTGCGAACGAATTCTACAAAGACGGCGATCTGCTGAGCGCGTTGCAGATCTACCAAACGCTCGCCGCGATCAACAACACACCCGAATGGCAACTGCCGGTCTGGTATCAGATCGGTTTGGTCTTCGAGAATTTGAAGAGTCCCCAAAAAGCGGTGGAGATGTACCAGCAGATCGTGGATCGAAAGCCGGACATCAAGACGCCAAATCCAAATTTAACCGCTGTTATCGATCTTGCCTCCTGGCGCAAACAGAACATCGAGTGGGAAGCCGCCGCGAAAGAAGCCACTCGTAAAATAAACGAGCTTAACAATCCGCCCGAATTAGTTTCAACTAACGCCGACGATCAGCTTTGATCCGGCTGATCGGTTCAGCAACTTGCCGCCATGACCAGCCTGACTGAGTTCGTTCACGATTTAAAAACGCACCGCTCGCTGTGCGAGGCGATCCTCACGCTCTCCGCAAAAGAGAACAGTTCGCTGCGCGCGCCCGGCGAGAATTCCTTCGCCTACGAGAGCACCGCGCAGCGAAAAAAGTTTCTTGCGCAATTAACCGATTCCCTGAATAAGATTCGCGAACATCGGACTGCCTGGATGCGGTTGGAACCATCTGTCCGCCAAGGGCATCCCGAAATCGCCGAGCTATTGCGGGAAAACCAGAACCTAATTATGAAGATTTTGGTGCTGGATCGGGAGAACGAACAGGCGTTGTTGCGCAAGGGGCTGGTTCCACCTCGGCAGGTGCCTCCAGCCAATCGCCAGCGGCCCCACTTCGTCTCCAGCCTTTATCAGCGCAACTCGGCGGCCTAGCGTCGCCAAATGCCAATTGAAAAAATCATAGTCCTTGAGGACGACATGATCGTCCGCAAGAACTTGGAACAGCAACTTCGGCAGCGCAGATATGATGTCGGCTCCGCTTCGACCATCGCCGACGCGCAGGAACTCCTCAGCAAAGATAATTGGGATATCATCTTCGTCGACATTCGCCTGCCCGACGGCGAAGGCACCGACCTACTAAAGCAAATCCAAGCCCGCCCCCAAAAACCGCTCGTCGTGATGATTACAGGCTTCGGCTCAGTCGAGAACGCCGTCCAATGCATGCAAGCCGGCGCATTCGACTACATCATCAAGCCGTTTTCCTCCGACACGATCGAAGTCACTCTCAAGAAAGCTGAAGAATTCACCCGCCTCGTCAAAGTCTCGCAGTATCTCAGCCGCGAAGAAGGGGAGGAAGGTTACGAACTTCTCGGCCGCAGTCCCGCGATGGAAGGTTTGCGAGCACTCATCCGGAAAGTCGCGCGCACCCAGGCAACTGTTTTAATCCAGGGCGAGAGTGGCACCGGCAAGGAACTCGTCGCCCGGGCGATTTATCGTGAAAGCCCTCGCGCGACCGCACCTTTCATTAAAGTGAATTGCGCCGCGATTCCTGAGAACCTCATCGAAAGCGAATTTTTCGGTCACGAGAAAGGTGCCTTCACTGGCGCGTTAAACAAACGCGAGGGCCGCTTTGAACTCGCCCATGGCGGAACAATCCTTCTGGACGAAGTAAGCGAAGTTTCGCCACAGGTCCAAGCCAAATTGCTCCGCGTTCTTCAGGAGCGCGAACTCGAACGCGTCGGCGGCAATCGCACCATCAAAGTCGATGTGCGCGTGATCGCGACAACGAACCGCAATCTCGAACAAAGCGTAGAAAAGAAAGAATTCCGCCAGGATCTTTTCTTCCGCCTCAACGTAGTTCCCATTCTCGTTCCGGCACTTCGTGAACGAAAAGAAGACGTCCTTTTCCTCGCCGAACAATTCATGGCTCGCATGGCCCGCAAACACGGCGTTCGTGTCTCGGGAATGTCTCCAGCCTGTGCCGAAGTCCTCTTGGCGCACTCCTGGCCTGGTAATGTCCGCGAACTCCAAAACGTCATCGAGCGCGCGGTCATCCTCTGCATGGATGGCCAGGATCTCCAACCCGAGCATCTCGGCTTCGCCCCAATCACGAGCGCGATCAAAGGCGAACAAACCACTTCAGTTCCTCTCGCCACCAATATTACCGCTTTTAAGCCGCAGGAACCTGCCACGCCTAATCAGATTCTCCCTCTTCACGAAGTCGAGAAACAACACATCCTCCGCGCCCTCGAGATTTGCGAAGATAACCGCACCCAGGCTGCCAAGCATCTCGACATCAGTATCCGCACCCTCCGCAACAAGCTCCACGAATACGAAGGCACCACCCCGGGCGCCGAACCCGCCGAAGCCGAAGGCGCTACTCTCTAAGAAACCAGGACGTGGTGGTAATTTGGGCGGGCGCAAAATTGACGTCCCCGCACTTTGTACCTACGGTTAAGCAAAACAGAACCACGTGCTATTTCCTTCTCCACGTTCCGTTGCGCCTCACCGTGTCGTTGTCACTGGACTCGGCATCGTGACCGCGTACGGTGTCGGTTGGGAACTCAACGCAGAAGGCTTTCGTTGGGGCAAAACTGCATTTCGCCCGGTTAGTTTGTTCGATGTATCGCGCCAACGGGTCAAGACTGCCGCCGAGGTAACATTGCCAGATTCATTGCCATCGACTCGATTGAGTAGACGCAAAGAGCAGCGCATGGAACGCGCGGCAAAGTTACTTTTCCATGCCGTTGATGAAGCCCTATGCCAGGCGAACTGGAGCGAACACGCGTCTCCTCTCGTCTTCGCGACCACCAGCGGCGGGATGAGCCGTGGAGAGGAATTCTTCCGCGAAGCGATTGCCAAACCGGCGTCTTCAAAAACGCAGCCCACTCGCGTCACTCACTACCTTGCTCAGCGCCAGGTGATGGACCTCGCCGAAGCGTATGATTTAACCGGCCCGATCACCATCGTTGCTAACGCCTGCGCGGCTGGCGCAAACGCTGTCGGACATGCGTTCGAACTCGTTCGCTCCGGCAGATTCAAGCGCGCGCTCACCGGTGGCTACGATGCGCTTAGCCAACTCGTCTTCTCCGGCTTCGATTCTTTGCAAGCGCTCTCGCCGACCGTTTGCCGACCGTTTGATGCGCATCGCGACGGTCTTGCCCTCGGCGAAGGCGCCGCCGCTCTCACGCTCGAATCTCTGGAAAGCGCGACCCGCCGCGGCGCGCCAATTCTCGGCGAAATCGTCGGCTACGGCGCTGCTACGGATTCCCACCATCTTACCCAACCGCATCCGCAAGGCGAAGCTGCCTGCGCTACCATGCGGCTGGCGTGTGAATCCGCCGCCGTCGAACCGGCACAAGTCGCATACATTAACGCGCACGGCACCGGCACCGTTTTGAACGACGCTTCCGAAGCCGCAGCTATCAACGCATGGAGCGGCTCAGCCGCGGCGCGTCTTCATGTGAGTTCCACCAAGGCGGGGATCGGCCATTTGCTTGGCGCTGCCGGCGCAGTTGAAAGCGCGGTCTGTTTAATGGCGCTCAAGGAGCAATGGCTTCCGCCGATGATGACCACTCAGCAGCCCGATCCCGCTGTGCAGTTTCGATTGGTGCAAAGGCCAATGAAAGCGAAGGAACTGAATCGTCCCTTCGAATACGCCCTCTCGAATTCCTTCGGTTTCGGCGGCGCAAATGCATCCCTCCTTTTCCGCAGGTTCCCGTGACTGACAGAATCTTCATCGCGGGAACTGGAGCTGTTTCACCTGCGGGGTGGAGTGTAGCCGCTTTGCGCGATGCGTTCGCCAAAGACGATCCGCTCGTCCCACAGGATCTGCAGCGGCCTGGCCTCGATCGATCGCAGCGCGCGCTGCGCGCGCTGCGCGTTCCTCCGCCGAATCCGCGCCCCGGATTCATGGCCCACTCGCGCCTCCGCCGCACCAGCCCCATCACTCAATTCGCAGTCGCCGCAGCCCTCGAAGCGCTCGCCCCTCGCGAACCCGCCACCATGTCGCGCATTGGAGTAATCGTCTGCGTGTTTTCGGGCTGCGTGAACTACTCACGCCGCTTTTACGACGAAACTCTAAAGGATCCGTCCACTGCCAGTCCCCTGGTCTTTCCAGAAACGGTCTTCAACGCGCCGGCCAGTCACATCTCCGCTTACCTGGGCAGCACCGCGATCAATTACACACTTGTGGGCGATTCCGGCACCTTCCTCGTTGGTCTCGCCACAGCCGCGAATTGGCTGGTGGATGGCAAAGTTGATGAATGTCTCGTCGTCGGCACTGAAGAAATCGATTGGCTCACCTCCGATGCCATCCGCCTTTTCGATCGTCGGCAGATTCTGAGCGAGGGCGCAGGAGCTGTGCTGCTCCGCAAGTT
Organism: Verrucomicrobiia bacterium; assembly: GCA_036383895.1. Taxonomy (GTDB): domain Bacteria; phylum Verrucomicrobiota; class Verrucomicrobiia; order Limisphaerales; family SXQI01; genus DASVNK01. The sequence goes on from DASVNK010000012.1 coordinate 6,987, forward strand.
TGGATCCGTCGAGCTCGCTGCCATCACAGACGAACATCTCTACGTCGGCTCAACCAAGAAGGCTGCGCTGCAAAAAATGCGCGCGGAACTTCCAGCTCTAACTGCAAACACTCTCCTGGCAGACAGCACCTCCGGCGACGCAGGTATTTCAGCAGAAGAATCCGCGCTATGGTGCGCTTGGGCCAGCTCTCGCATCTCGCCCAAGCGCGTGCTGGGAGAAGGACTCATGGCGAGCGCTGCCTGGCAGCTGGTTGCCGCCGCTGATGCGCTAACGAATGATTCCGCAAACGAAGCTTTAATCAGCATCGCCGGTTTTCATCAGCACGCGGTCGGTGCGCATCTCAAGGTCCACCGCTCGCCATAGTTTCCTCTTGTCCCACGTATATTTCGGATACAATCTAATTTCGTCAGTTTAGCTATGCGAGATGTCGGCGCTCTGCGGAGCGAAATCAAAAAAATGCTGGTGGAGAATTGCATGCTCCAGATCCCCGCCGAAGAAATTCGAGATGACCAGGCGCTGTTCGGCCCGGGGAGTCTCGGGTTGGATTCAGTGGATGCGTTGCAGATCGTCGTCGCATTGGACAAGAATTACGGGTTGAAAGTGCCCGATCCGGAAGCCGCCAAAACCATTCTGCACAGTATCAATTCCATGGCCGAAGCCGTGCAGAAGAAGCAGCAGTCCTAACATGGCAGTCGAACAATTTGACGCAATCGTGATCGGCGGCGGCCCCGGCGGCAGCAGTGCCTCCAGTTATCTCGCCAGGGCTGGTAAGAAAGTCCTGGTTCTCGAAAAGGAGATCTTCCCACGCTTCCACATCGGCGAATCGCTCCTGCCTTACAACCGAAAGATTTTCAACGAACTCGGCCTGGACGACCTTCTCAACCAGGAAGGATTCCCCAAAAAATACGGAGCCCAGTTTTACATCGGTAACGGTTCGAAGCAGGTGAAATTCGTTTTCTCTAAAGGCGTTTTCACCCGAGAAAAAGAAGCCATCCAGGTCGAACGCGCCAAGTTCGACCACATCATGCTTAAAAGCGCGCGCGATAAGGGTGCCGACGTGCGTGAAGGTTGGACCGTCACTCGGTTCGCGGAAGACGACTCAGGCGTAAAAGTCCAGGCCACCGGCCCCGATGGAACCTCGCAGGAATTCTCCGCGCGCTTTCTCATTGATGCCAGCGGACGCGGCAACATGACCGGCAACCAGGAAGGCACCCGTGTCGTTCACCCGCATCTCAAGAAGCTCGCAGTGTTCGGTCACTTTAAAAATGTTCGCCTCGACGAAGGGCCCGAACGCGGAGATACCATCATCGTTCGTCTCGAGAATAAGTGGTTTTGGATCATCCCGGTCTCGCCAGAGAAAACCAGCGTTGGCTGCGTCATGGATCAATCGGAATTTACGGCCCGAAATGACCGCACCGAAGATCCCCAACAAATCTTTGAAAGCATTTGGAAATCCAGTCCCGTGCTGCGCGAACGGATGGAATCTGCGGAACTGGTCGGTAATATCCAGGTCACCAGCGATTTTTCGTACTACAACAAACGGTACGTCGGCAAACGCCTTCTCCGGGTCGGCGACGCCGCCGGGTTCATGGACCCGATTTTCTCGGCTGGCGTTTTCCTCGCCATGTATTCCGGACGCATGGCTGCACATGTGATCATAGACCTCCTGGCGAATGGCGAACGCGGACGCGAGTCGCGCCTGGCAAAATACGAAAGCCGCCTGCGCCGCTCCATGCATTTTTACTGGGAGATGGTGCACAACTTTTACACCACACCTTTCATCGAGGTGTTTTTCGAGCCTCGCGAACGTTTCATGATGGCCTCTGCCATTAACGCGGCCCTCGCGGGCGAACTGGAAGGCGGCTGGAACCTGCGGTGGCGGATGCGCCTCTTCTTCTACATTGTCAAAGCGCAGAAGCGTTGGGGCATCCTGCCGCGCATCAGCTTTGCTCCGAAAGAAACCACGCCCCAAAAAGCTGCTCAACCAGTTCACGCCTAGAGATTTCCGTTCGTTTTAACCAATCACCACTTGCCCGTAACGGAACCCGGGTTAATCTCGTCTTACTGTTCTCACAGGGAGTACTATTTATGACGAAGTCACTGACATTCACCGCTTTGTTCCTCGCCGGGACGGCGTTACAGATTCACGCCGAAGATTGGCCGCAATGGGGCGGGCCAAATCGCGATCACAAATCCGCAGAGACAGGGCTAATGCAGACCTGGCCTGAAGGAGGTCCCAAACGGGTCTGGGTGGTTGAAAATCTCGGGGCGGGTTACTCGGCCCCGGCGGTGGCAAACGGTCGCATTTACATCCTCGGGGCTCGCGATAAAAAAGAGTTTTTGGTCGCCCTGAACGAGAAAGACGGCAAAGAAATCTGGGCTGCCGAAATGTCGCCGATGTTGGAGAATGGGCCTTGGGGCGACGGCCCGCGCGGCACGCCCACCATTGTCGACGGTAATGCTTACGCGATCAGCGGAAAGGGTGCGTTGATTGCCGCGGACAAAAACGGCAAGGTGCTGTGGAAAAAGGAGCTGAAAGATCTCGGCGGCAAGGAACAAAACTGGGGCTACACCGAATCCCCGCTCGTCGAGAACGGTATCGTTTACTGCACTCCAGGCGGGGATAAAGGCGCCGTTGTCGCGCTAGACGCCAAGACCGGCGAAGTGAAATGGCAGAGCAGCGAATTTGCTGTCCCAAACGTTCATTATACTTCACTCGTCGCCACCGATCTGAACGGCACTCGCCAACTCATCCGCCTCACGGAAAAGAAACTCGCTGGCCTGAACGCCAAAGACGGCAAGCTGCTTTGGCAGGTTGATTATCCCGGTAAAGTCGCCGTCATCCCGACTCCGATTGTGAAAGGGAATAAGATCTACGCAACGGCTGGCTACGACACTGGCGCGAGCAAATTGATCGAGATCGATGCCCAAAACAAAGTGAAAGAAATCTATGAGAATCGCGTTCTCGCGAATCACCATGGCGGCGTGGTGCTGGTAAACGATCACGTCTACGGGTTCGGCGAAGCGAGCCGTGGTAATTGGGTTTGCCAGAAGTTCGAGACCGGAGAAGAAGTCTGGGCCGAGAAGGGGATCGGCAAAGGCGCGGTAACTTTCGCCGACAATCGCCTCTACTGCATCAGCGAAGGCAAAGGGGAAGTCGCGCTCGTCGAACCTTCCCCGGCGGGTTACCGGGAGCACGGAAAATTCACCCTTCAAGCGCAGTCGGAAAAGCGCAGCAAAAACGGTAAAGTCTGGACCCATCCAGTAATCGCAAACGGCAAGCTCTACTTGCGCGACCAGGAGTTCTTCTCGTGCTACGACGTGAGCGCTGGAGCCAAAACCGCGTCTATTCAATAACGCCGGTTCCCAAACAATATTCTCCGTCGTAAAAGACGGCTGATTGACCAGGGGCAATCCCCTGGTCTTTTGTTTTCAGAAGTACGCGAGCTCGTGAATCTCCCAGAAATTCGACCGTGCAGGATTCGATTCGTGGGCTGTGGCGAACCTTTGTCTGTAACTCAGCCTTTTCAGGCGCCTCATTGATCCAGTGCAGATCGGCGACCGCGAACTCCTGCTTCGCGTGTTGCAGGTATTTCTCGGAATGCGCGACGTAAACGATGTTCCGTTCCAGATCCTTCTTAACTACGTACCAGGGCCCGCCGCCCATACCCAATCCTTTGCGCTGACCAACCGTGTGGAACCAAACGCCTTTGTGTTCCGCTAGCTTCTTGCCCGTCTCAATCTGGACAATGTCACCTTTCTTTTCGCCCAAATGGAACCGCACGAATTCCGGGTACTTGATCTTCCCCAGGAAACAAATCCCCTGGCTGTCCGGCCGATCCATATTGGGCAACTGAAACTCGCGGGCTTTCTGCCGCAACTCAGCCTTCGTGAGATGCCCGATTGGAAACATGATTCGACTGAGCTGCAGCTGGCTCAAGCGGGAAAGAAAATAGGTCTGGTCCTTCACAGGATCCGGCGAACGTTTCAGATAAAACTTCCCGCCTTTCTCCTCCACCTGTGCGTAGTGCCCCGACGCGATCTTGTCGTAGCCCGCTTCGATCTTATCGATGAACAACCCGAACTTGATCCACTGATTGCACAGGATATCCGGGCTCGGCGTGCGCCCCGCCTTCAGTTCCGCGATCGTGTGGCTAACGACTTTCTCCTGATACTCCGTTTGCAGCGGCACCACTCTCAGCGGCACGTTCAACTGCTCGCAAACCGCCCGCGCATACTTCAAATCATCTTCCCACGGGCAGTCACCGAGATAGGCGAGGTCATCCTCCAGCCAGATCTTCAGGTAAAATGCGGTCAGCTCGTGCTGGCCTTGCTGCTTCAATAAATGCAGCGCCATCGAGCTATCCACTCCGCCTGAGAGAAGAACCGCAATCTTCATCTATTCAGCGCAATAAAATGGCGATAAGGCCCCAGTGCAAATGTAGAAATTCATTCCTGAAGAAAGCGACGCGTGCGACTAGATCGCCCTAGGCACTGGCTTCAACTCAGTAGGCGTTTCGAACTCAACGCTCTTGGCTGGACCAAAGACGAGGGAAGTCACGAATGCTTCTCGCAGCGCAGTGCGGTTGCGGCGGAGACGCCGTAGAAAATCGGCGTGGCCACGACGTGGACGCTGGATTACCACCGCGGGTTTGTGGCTGGTAGTCTGGTCGGACGCTGCGCGCAGGCGAGCCTGCACCGTTTCCTGAATCTTGGATGCCCGCTCATAATTAGCGTTGGAGACTTTGAGACGGCTCTGGAACTCCGCGTCACCTTCCGACTTCTCGTGAACCGGGAGGGATGATTGCGGCAGGCGCGGGGGCGGCGGTTTGCGAGAAGTAGTTTGTTGCGGCGCTGTCTTCTGGGGAGGCAGGAGAACCGGTTTGATGATCACTGGTGGCGGTGGAGCGACTGTTTCGCCCTGCAACATTCGGCGCAATTGCTCCTGCCAATCTCCAGCGGTTTGCGGCCACTCCGATTGAGCTTTGCGCGGAGCAGGCGGTTGCGGACCGCGCCCGCGACTGGTCAGTTCCTCCAACTCGCGCTGTTGCCGTTCCTCAGCTTGCGCCTTTTTCTTCTGAACGTAAGCGGAAATGAGTGAACCAACGACGAACAGCAAAAATATAATTAGCTGTTCCATGGAAAATTATCCCACCGGATGCGTGCTCGGCCCACCTTGTTGCGGTCCGGCGATGTTCTCACGCATATTGGTGTCAGCCTGGATGTTCTTCATCTTGTAATAATCCATGATCCCAAGATTCCCTGAACGGAACGCCTCCGCCATAGCCATCGGGATCTGAGCTTCCGCCTCCACTACGCGCGCACGCATCTCCTGCACGCGCGCCACCATTTCCTGCTCCTGCGCGACTGCTGCTGCGCGGCGAACTTCCGCCTGCGCCTGCGCAATCAGCTTGTTCGCTTCCGCCTGTTCGGCCTGCAACTTCGCGCCGACATTCTCGCCGACATCCACATCCGCGATGTCAATCGAAAGGATCTCGAACGCCGTATTGCTATCCAGCGCCTTGTCCAAAACCGTCTTTGAAATTCGGTCCGGATTTTCGAGCACGTCCTTATAACTATCCGCCGAACCAATCGTGGAAACAATCCCTTCGCCCACGCGCGCGATAATCGTCTCCTCGGTTGCGCCACCGACAAAGCGCTCCAGGTTCGTTCGGACAGTCACACGTGCGCGAGCGCGGATGACAATTCCATCTTTGGCCACTGCATCAATTGTCACCTTGCCGCTGGCTGGGTTGGGGCAATCAATCACCTTCGGATTCACCGAGGTTTTAACCGCTTCCAGAACCGTTTTACCGGTTCCTTTTGTGGCCAAATCGATGGCGCAAGCGCGGTCAAACTCAAGGTGAATGCCTGCTTTCTTCGCGGCAATTAATGCCAGTACCACCATTTCAACACTCCCGCCGGCAAGATAATGCGTACTCAAATCATCGATCGTGACGGGCAGTCCCGATTTTACTGCCGTAATCCGGTTATCAACGATCAAGCCAACCGGCACGTTTCGCAGCCGGAGCGCGATTAATTCCGAGAAGGTCACGCGCGCGCCCGAGAAGAGTGCTCGCAGCCATACGCTAAAGAAATTCAGCACCAGGATCAGGCCGATCAGCGCGATCAACCCCAGCACCACGAACGCCGCGATTTTAACGATTTCTGGCATGCTCTTCCCTTTACTTCGCCAACGCCGCTTCGATTGCCTTCACCACTTCTTCAGCATCCGGCTTGGTTTGCGGCTCGAAGCGCTTCAACACTTTGCCGTCTTTCCCAATGAGGAACTTCCCAAAATTCCACTTAATATCGCCCGGAAACTCCGCGTCCTTTCCGGTGAGCCGCGCATACAACGGATGCTGCTCCGAACCCTTCACGTGGAGCTTTTCCATGAGCGGAAAGTCCACGTTGTATTCCGATTTGCAGAACTCCACGATCTCCTTGCTCGAGCCGGGCTCCTGCGCGCCGAAATCGTTGCACGGCACTCCCACCACGGTGAACCCCTTTTCTTTGTATTTGTCGTGAATCTCCTGCAACGCTTTGTATTGCGGGGTGAGTCCGCATTTTGACGCGACATTTACCAGCAAGACCACCTTCCCTTTGTACTCACCAAGCGACGTCGGCTTTCCATCGATTGTGTTGAGTTTGATTTCCTGAAGTGGTTCGTTAGACGCCGCGAGAACCCCCTGGACAAGAAGCGCCGCGATCAGCAAGGCGAGAATCTTCATGGAGCGGAGTTTGGGTCAGGGATGAAGGATGTCAACGGCGAACCGGCATCCGTCCCGAGCTTGATTTTCCGCATGAATTTGAAACCATACCGGGCGTCCAAGGATTCAACTCACATCAACATGAAACAGATTTTAGGAATTGTCGTTCTCGGCGCGATGAGCGCCACCATCTTCGCTGCCGAGCAGGGGAAGCTCGGTTACCAGGACACCCCGATGATCCCAGGCACCAAATGGCATGTCCATGACGGAGAGCGCCCGCAACCACGCATTATCAAAGCCGGCGAAAAATTCAGCCAAATGGCCGAAGCGCCATCGGACGCAATCGTGCTGTTTGACGGCAAGGATCTTTCCAAATGGCAAAAGAGCGGCGGTGGCGAAGCAAACTGGATCATCGCGAACGGCTACATGGAAACAAAGCCCAAGAGCGGCATGATCCGCACCAAGGACACCTTCGGCGACTTCCAACTGCACCTTGAGTTCGCCACCCCCGAAAAAGTTGAGGGCACCGGCCAGGGCCGGGGCAACAACGGCCTGAACATCTTCGGCCGTTACGAAATCCAAATCCTCGACTCCTACGAGAACAAAACCTATCCGGACGGCCAGGCCGGCGCGATCTACGGGCAGTTCCCTCCGCTGGTAAATGCGTCACGAGGCCCCGGCCAATGGCAGACCTACGATGTGATTTTCGAAGGGCCGCGCTGGAACGAGCAGGGCGAGCAGACCCGCAAGGCCAGCATCACCCTCCTCCATAACGGAGTCATCGTTCACAACAAACGCGAACTGATCGGCGGTACCACCCACCAGAAGATCGTCCCATACCGCAAACATGCGGAAACCGGCTTCATCGAACTCTACGAACACGGCAATCCCGTCCGTTTCCGTAATATCTGGATCCGCCCGCTCGGCGAATACGACCAGACTGAATCAAAATGATTGCAACTTAGCGGGCGCGAGCGGTGTATTAGCGCATGATGGGGATAGCTGTCATTTTATTGTGGTTAATCCTTTTCGCGCTGTTCTGGCCGCTCGCGCTGCTGGCGATTGTGCTGGTTCCGATCCTTTGGATTCTGCTGATTCCCTTCCGTCTTGCATTCTGGCTGCTTGAAGCGATCCTTCGCCTAGCAAAAAGCATTCTTTTCCTGCCTGCCCGGCTGCTTGGCTACCGCGAATCACCGACGCACGCCTAAACGATCCATTTCGTCACTTGCGCGTTGCACGAAGGTGGGCACCATTCGTGCCTAGAAGAATGACCGATCCAGCCCAAGCTCTACGCGACTTCCGTCCTTCCAAAGAGTTCTTTATCGGTATCGATTCGGACGGCTGCGTGTTTGATTCCATGGAGATCAAACACAAGGAGTGCTTCACACCGATGTTCATCAAGCACTTCAATTTGCAGGCGGTGAGCAAATATGCGCGCGAAGTGTGGGAGTTCGTGAATCTTTATTCCAAGACCCGGGGAGCGAATCGTTTTCCGACCCTGGCTCGATCGCTGAACTTGCTGCGGGACCGTCGGGAGGTTATCGCGCGCAGCGTTCTGGTCGCGGATACTGCTGCGCTGGACGAGTGGATCGCGCGTGAAAGCAAGCTCGGAAACGCCACCCTCGCAGCGGAGGTCAAGCTCGGGAACCAACCGCTGGCGCAGGTAAAACAATGGTCGGATGCGGTGAATGCGATGATCGAGGATTTGGTGAAGGGCGTTCCGCCGTTCCCGCTGTTTTGCGAGAGCCTCGAAAGGATGCGCGCGCATGCGGATACAATGGTTATATCGCAAACTCCTACGGATGCCCTTGAACGCGAATGGTTGGAACACGGCATCCGTGAAGGAGTTCAATTGATTGCCGGGCAGGAACTTGGCACAAAGACCGAACATCTCCGGCTCACTGCGAAAAACAAATATGCACCCGATAAAATCCTGATGATTGGTGACGCTCCGGGTGACTTTAAGGCCGCGAAAGAGAATGGAGCGCTCTTCTACCCAATCGTTCCGGGTGGCGAAGAACAATCATGGAAGCGTTTTCACGACGAGGCACTGCAACGATTCTTCACCGGCACGTACTCGGGCGAATATCAAGCGGAGTTGATTCGCGGGTTCGATGCATCACTTCCCGAGAATCCGCCTTGGGCTCAGAGCAGTTAAACCCCACTCGAACCGCGCGGTTCCAGGGCGGCAGTATAAAGCGCGCGGAAATTCGCGGCAGAAATCGACCGCGGATTGAACTTTGCCGTCCATTGCGCGGCGGCTTCCTCAGCCAGTCTTGGAATGTCTGATTGCTTCAAACCACATTCGGCGAGAGAGCGTGGAAATTGCGCGAGGTCGAGGAGCGATTCGATGTGGCGGACAAGGACTTCGGTAGCGTATTCTTCGCCTTCGCTCACGCAGGCGAGTTCCGGCGCGGAAGCGAGTTCCGCGTAAGCTCGGCGGGCGATCGGATCTTCGGCGTTAAATCGGATCACGTGGGGCAGCATCATGCCGACAGCGAGGCCGTGAACGATGTCGTAATGCGCGGTGAGAGGATTCGCGGCAGAATGTGCGGCACCGAGCATGCTGTTTTCGATGGCCGTGCCGGCGAACGCCGCGGCGAGTTGCATGCGACCGCGTGCTTCAATGTCCTTCGGCGATTGTAGCACTTGTGGAAAACTGGCAATCGCGAGCTTGAAGGCTTCGTGCGAATACATCAGCGAAAGCGCATTCCGCTTCTTTGTGACAGCGGTTTCAACCGCATGCGTAATCGTGTCGATGCCCGTGAATGCAGTCACGCTGCGCGGCTGGGAAAGTGTGAGTTCAGGATCGAGAATGGCAACTTTCGCCGCCGCCTTCGGATCCCCGCAGGCCATTTTGGCATGGGTGTTCTCCTGCGCGATGAGCGCGTAGGATTGGCATTCGCTACCGGTCCCGGCGGTTGTTGGAATGGCAATAAACGGCAGCATCGGCTTCATCGCTTTGCCGTGCCCCCAGTAATCCTCCATCCTCCCACCGTTCGACAGAATGAAGTTGCAACCCTTCGCGGTATCCATCGCGCTACCGCCGCCGACTGCAATGATGAAGTCTACGGTGCCTTTACGCGCAGCTTCCAGGCAGCGTGCGACCGTGCGCGTAGTCGGATTTTGATCAGCATGATCGAACGTAAAGACATCAAGCCCTGCGGCTTCGAGATAGCCCTGGATTCGTCCGGCGTGACCTGCCGCCACAATCCCTGGGTCCGTAACCAACAACACCCGTCGAGCTCCGTAGTCACGCGCAAGCTGCCCGGTCTGCATGGAACAACCACCGCCAAAAATAATTCGCACACGCGGTTCGTGGTCGAAATCAGCAGTGGTGCCCAGCGGAAACGATGTTCGCGCTGCGATGGCGGGGTCGCTAAAACTCATTGGCTAAAGGTCTAGACGCTCATCGCACCGCATTGGATTCAGCAAATTTGCGCTTCAGTTGGCGAGTTCCAGCGACCGGCGCTTGTAAAGGAACTCAAACATGTTCCCCTCGTGCGGCTGGCTCCACGAAACTTTCATCGTTGAGATTGGTCCGATGTTCAATCGGTCGATCAACGGCGACTCTATTAATGTTTCAATGAAATTTTTGTCACGCGTAATCGCCGTGACCGCGAGTGAAGGTCCGATTTGCTCGAGCATCTTGCTCTGCGGCACTTCGACCACGCTGGCGTAAGGACAGAGGAATTCTTTGTTCGCAAGCGGATGATTGAACGAATCGCAAAGCACGATCGTAGGTCGCATGTAGGTGCCGCCCTGAAACTCTCCTTTCCGTGACCCGTTGCGATACTTCGCCGTTACATCCTCCGCACCGGATGTCTTCAAACCGTCCTCAATCGTGGCATCAATGAACTCAGCCATCTTCGCATTCGCAAAGCCAGACAGTTTAGCGTTTTCATCTGTCGGCGGCAGCGGAGCAACTGGCCCCAGCTTCTTCGCGAGTGCATCCGCAATTTCACGGCCGTGCTTTGGCACAACGACAGTGGAAGCATTGATGCAGCTACGGCCCCCATTATCGGAAATGGCCCCCGCGATCAGATCGATGAACTCCGGCCAGCGATCGATTTCATCTTCGCCAATCAGCACTTTGCTGTAACCGGGACCATGGACTTGAACATTGGGATTGTTGGCATATTGCGCAGTCGTGTTCTTGTCTCCGAAAATCAGGGCGCGGCCGCACGATTTCAGGATCTCGCCAGAGCCTTCGTGATCGGTCGGATAGAAACCAAATGCTTCGGCCGGACAACCCGCTGCAATGAACGCTTGAATGAGGCGATAAGGCGTCCACGGCTCCTCACGCCCCGGCTTGAGGATAACTGGGATTTTCAGAGCGATTGCGGGCAGCCACAGCGAATTCACTGCAGGTGAATTGCTCGGCATCACCACGCCCAGCGATTGCGTGCGGGGAAAAAAGCAAACGGTGCTGCCATTTTGTTCGCCCACGCCTTTGTCGATAGCCTCCAGCGGCAAGCCGCGCGTGAGGCCGTTCAACACTTCGCGCATGTTCTGCAGCGAATCGTTGATCTTATTCATGTTCCGCCGAACCATGTTGTGCGGGAGGCCGCTCGTGCGTGAGATCGTCTCGAGATATTGCTGCGGCGATTGGGTGTGCCCCTTGTCACCGAGCGGCAGCGTGGCATTCAGGAACTGGTCCCCTGCGCGCGCGCAAATCTCCAGCATCTGCGCGACCGTAAACCGCTTCAGCGCCGCCCGCGATTCCGCAATGCGCGCCAAATCCTTCCGCACAATCCCGGCGTTCACCTGGCTGATCTCCACCAGCGCGTTGCCCGTGCTGTGGCCAACCAGTTTCGATTTATCAAGACTCTCGTAGGGACGGCCTCGCCGGAGCGCGGGTAAATGTGGAATCGAACTCATATTCAACAGGTCTTAGTATACACCTTCCACAATGTTCTTCTCCATCGCGCCGAATGGCCGCACTTCAGCCACTCCGTCCCACGGATACGACGTGCACGGTTCGCGGCGGATCGCTTCGTCGCGTTCAAGGAAGCGCGGCATGAAAAACTCCCGGGTCATGGTAGTAAGCTCCACCCGGCCCCATTCGCCGTAGTTCTTCAGTTGATCGGTTTTGTTTGGATCCACCACGCGTAGGACCGCACGCGGTTGGGGCGAATGATACGTGATGGAGAAGTTGTCCTCCGGCTTCAGCGGACGGCTTGCCGCGAGACCCATCAGAGTGTTGCCATAGGTGGGCGCGAAACCGATTCTATTCTCCAAAACTTCTTCGACAATGAAGCGGGTGTATTGCGGATTCATCGTTGTCCCGCCGCAGAAAACGCCGCGAATGCCTGCGTCCCACAGATTCACTTTTTCACCGAGCGCTTCGAGCAGCTTCGGGGTGGTAAATAGCGCGCTGACTTTGCGATGCTTCAGGATCGTCACCGCCTGGTCCACCACGTGATCCATATATGCGCGAGCCTGCTCGAATTGTTTGTTCGCAATGACTTTCTTCACCCAGCGCGGATCGAGATCCACGAAGTAGCACGAGCAACCGCGAACATTCGCCAGATGCTCAATGGCGAGACGGAGCCGCCGCGGCCCCGTTGGACCTACCATCAGCCAATAATGATTACGCGGGAAGTGCTCGTCCGAAATGCGCTCGGAGAATTCGCTGTAATCGACTTTGTAGTCTTCCCAACCGATACGCTGCTTGGGCATTCCGGTCGTGCCACCCGTCTCGAAAATATTAAAAGGGCGGCCCTTGTATTTGGCCGGGACCCAGACTTCCGGTTGCAGATCGCGCAGCCATTCATCCTGAAAGTGCGGAAACTTGCTCATATCAGCGAACGAGCGGATCTCCTTGCGCGGGTCCCAACCGGCTTTCTTCGCCCAATCAAGCCAGAACGGGCAGCCGGTCTCAGGTGAAAAATGCCACTCGATGATCTCGCGCAAATGCGCCTCGAGCTTTTCCTGCGCGCTCTTAATCGCGCTTTGCAGTGCGGGGTCGTTATTCATGAGCTTGTCTTAAAGGAAAGGCCCGCCTTATCAGCGAGCCTCAAAGGATTGAATGCTGGCTATTTCCTGATTTCGACTTTTTGCGGTTGATCGCCGACTGCTTTGGCGCGGGCCTCGTCATGGAAGGCATATAGATGCGTGTTGCTCGCGACGTAAATCACGCCGTTCGCGACGACGGGCGTCGAATACACCGGCGCGCCAAGGTTCGTTTCACTTATGATCTTCTTCGTCTTGCTCGCCTCAAGGACCACGAAGTCGCCGTCCTCGTCCCCGACATAAAGCTTTCCGTCCGCCGCGAGTGTTGAACCCCACATGTGCGCCTTCATGTCGTGTGTCCAATAGTGCTCACCCGTGTCCGCGTTCAAGCAATACACGAAACCTGAGAAGTCGCCGATGAAGAGCAAGCCTTCCGGTGTAATCGATACTGTTGAAATGCTGCGGTTTATCTTTTGGAAATTCCAAATCTTCTTCGTCTTCGTCACGTCACCGGTCCCAGTGGGATCCACGCAGACCAGATTGCCCACGCCTTCCCCGTGTTCCGGGTCCTGGCCAATCGCCACATAAACTCGATTCTTCCAGAAGGTCGGGGTCGAATTGATTTCGCTCGGACCCTCTGCCGCTGGATAACGGATCGGTTTTCCGTCCTTCACTTTGTATTCGGGCGGGTTCGCATCAAACCACCAGACGCGCTTCAACAGGTTCACGTCTTCGCCGTCGATCTGGCCCTTCGACGGAATGGGATCGAAGGCATAGAGCACGCCGTCACCGCCGCCGAAATAGATCTGCGGCTTGCCATTCACCAGGCCCATGGACGGAGAACTCCATTGGCCGTGATAGATCTTCGGACCGATTCCGGCGTCGTCTTCGCCGAGGAGTTCGCCGGTCTTTTTGTTCAGCGCGATGAAACTCGGGGAGAGCGGGGAAGGAATGTTCGAGTGGCTCCAGTCCTGGCCATTGGAAGTGCAAGTGTAGACGATGTCGCCCACGATCAGGACGGAGGAGTTTGAAGCGTTGTGCGGGAAAACTCCAAGTTCATTGATCATGTCATAGACCCAGATGATGTCGGCGTCCTTGTCGTTCAGTTTGACGGGCGGCTTGCCTGGACCGGCGATGTATTTCCCTTCGTCCTGCATGCCCTGGTTTCCATTGCTGAGACCGTTCACGTCGAGGCACATCACCTCGCAGCGGCTGGTCACTACATAGACAAAATCGCCCTCGACAGTGGGCGATGAGAGGAGGCCGAGATTTTCCCAGTCGTTTACTTTTCCCGATGCGAGCTTCGGCACGACCAGTTGCCAGAGGAACGCACCATCCTTCTCACCAAAAACCATCATGATACTGCGGTCGCCTTCGTCGCGTTTGTCGCGCGGAGCGTCGTTGTTCGTCCCAACAAAGATGCGGCCGTTTGAAACAGTCGCATTTCCATAGCTTTGCGAGCCGAGCTTGGCCACCCACTTCACGTTCTTGGTGGTGGCCATATCCACTTCTTCCGTGCCCTTCTTGAGCTTTCCTGGCTCGAACTTGTCAGGCAGGCCTTTCTCATCCGAGAACATGTTGCGGTGCTGGTCACCGCCCCATTGCGGCCAATCTTTTGCCTGAGCGTTGAACAAGCTCAGCGAAACCAATCCGGCGATTACTGCGTTCTTCATGCGATCTGACGGCATTTGATTAATTATTCTTTGTGACCAGCACGTTGTCGATATACACGCGCATATCCTGCGGAGAAAAACCGTAGAGTCCTGGCGCGCCTTCTTTGTGAGCGGTCTGGTGCGGAACTTCGATGGTCCATTGTTCCGGCTCGGGTTCGCCGCGCTTCCATGCTTTCGCCCGCACCACCCCGGACCCGTCCGCCGCTGTATCCACTCGCGCTTTCATTGTGTACCAGGTCTTCGGCGACCACCGGAAATTCGAAGGATCAGTCCCCGAGGGCACGCGCAGCCGTTCGTAGTTCGAACTAACCTCGAGCTTCTTGTCATTCCCCTTCAGTGCGATCAGATACCGCTGGCAAATCAGACCCACTTCCGACATGCGCCGCCGGTCTCCATCACTCATCACATCCGCCTGGATGGTGTAGTTGTTCAAATTAGGCGGCCCAATAAACACGGTCGCACGCTGGAAAAATCGGTTATCGATCGTCTTCGTCAAAGCCTTCGTGCCATCCACGTCGCGCACTTCGAACTTCACCCGTGCCCCAATCCACGGCAACGGCGGATACGAGAATTTGGTCGGTTGTTCGACTGTGTTGGTCGTAGTTTCCGAGAGTTCGAATCCTTCAAAATCTTCCTTCAGCGGCAGCGACGGAACAATTCGTCCGCGCATCAAACCTTTCATGTTCCCCATCGTCGCTTGGAACGCTCCGGCCGACCCGACCTGCTCCGAATCCGCGACAATCTTGCCGTCCTGGAACTTTGCTTTCAAAGCTGCGCGCACCCGTGCGGTCGGCGGGATGTATGATTCAAACTTCACCTTCGCGAGATCCACCTTTTCGTCCGCCACAAATCCGTTCGCATCCAACGCCCGCACCCGCACCGGTTGGGATCCCCCCGCCAGTAAATAAACTTCCGAAGGGATGATTTGCAACTGCGTCGCCGGCCCCGCCTTTGGCCATTGTTCCGCGATCGGCTTCGGCAATCCCGGGTTGTTTCCTTTCTTCCCAAAGCAATACAACTTGCTCTTGGTTTGCATGTAAATCTTGCCGTTATACAGCGTGGGCGTGCCCATCGCGATGCCATCCAGCGCTACCTGCGAAAGGATCTCTCCTTTGTCTTTGTGCGGCTTAATGATGTAAAATCCGCTCTTCGTTCCTGCTATGTGTTTCGCCTCTGCAGCCTCGGCTCCCTCGGCACCGGCCGTCCCGCCAGTTTTCGGATCCTCCAAAATCGGAACGTAAAGCTTTCCATCCGCGAACGTCGGCGACGAATTCCGCTGCTCGATCCCAAGCTGCAATTGCCAGCCGATATTCCCGGTGTTCACATCTACCGCCACCAAACTTCCTTTTTCCGTCACCACATAAACCGTGTCATCCACCAAAATCGGCGAGCTCGCCGAGGTCGACAGCGCCGCGCTCCAAAGTTCCACCTGGCTCCGCTCTACCGTCACCGGCTGATTATTGGTCGGTTGAACATCTGGAATTTTTAGCGCCACCATTTGCCCCGGTTCATAAGGAGTCCCATAGATAGCAACGACCTTATCATTGTTGTGCACCACCACCGATGCGTTGATCCCTGCTTTCGCGATCGGAACCACCCACAATGGATCACCCGTCCGTGCATTCCCGCACAGAATACTTCCGTCACCCGTCGCCGTGATAAAAACGCGTTTCCCCTTCAAGTTCGTGTAGAATGGACGCGAGTAGCAGCTATCCATCGGGCGCAATCCGCTCCAGCTCACCCACACATGATCCCCGGTGTTCTTATCAAAAGCGTAAACCCGATCCCCACCCGGCCCATGCGCGCCCCAATTAGCCGTGATCCCGCGCGTAATCACTAAATCCTTCTCAATCACTGGCGACGCCGTCCGTCCATTCGGAAAGGTCAGCCGGCCATATTTTTCCATCATCGGCACCAGCCAGAGCAATTTCCCATCGCGATTAAACGCCGCGAGGTTTCCCTGGGTGCCTTGAATGAATATATTTCCAGTCTCCGGATCGATCGTGGGGCTCGAACTCGCGTAGCGCTGGTAAATAATATCGCTGAGATAGTCGTTGAACAGATGTTCCCAGAGGAGCTTGCCGGTTTCGGCGTCGAAACAGGCGAGGCCTTCCTGCATGTCGGCGCCATCGCCACGGTAGCCCATGATGTACACCCGCCCATCCGCCACCGCCGCCGTCGAAGACCCCGGGAAATCAGCCGTCCAAAGCGCTTGTGCCGGGTCGATCTTATCCGGCAACCCCGTCTCGCGTGAAACACCGAGCTGTTCCGGGCCGCGCCAGTTGAGCCAGCCCGAGACGGCGGCGTGGGTTGAGGTTGAAATGAAAAGAAGTGAAGTGACGAAAGCGCCGACCGTTCGCAATGAAAGCTTCATAAACAGTACGATTGTGCTGCGGCAAAACGCGTGTGAGCGCAGCACCGCAAACCCTCTCCAGTGGCGGAACTATGATTCAGGCCGGAAAAGATTGCAACCGAATAATACCTATACGTATTATTTTGCCGCTGTCACGAAATGACTGACTCGATCATAACTGCTTTGCCGCTCGACGCCCCGGAACGCCGGCGTTTGCCGCCGCTGCTGCGGCGGGCCTGGTATGGATTGAACCAGGCATTCCGCCGACGAATCGTCCATCTCAGAGTGACGCCGGACCAATTCACGGTGCTGCGGACGCTGGTGGAAGCAGAGTCCAAAGGGCTCTCGCAACGGGAGATAGCGGAGACGATCTCGAGCGATCCGAATACGATCGCGTCGCTGCTGGAGCGGATGGAATCGAATGAGTTGGTGGAGCGCACGACGCATGAATCGGATCGGCGTGCGCATCGCATCCGCCTGCTGCCGCAGGGGCGGAAGACATTCAAAGCGGTGCGCGCGATTGCGCTGGAACTGCAAACCGAGATACTGAGCGCCTTGCCGGAAATGCAGCGGGAAGAATTCCTGAAGAACCTGGCGCTTGTTGCCGAAGCGTGCAACCAGGCGGCAGAGAATTCGCCCAAGACGCGAAAGTCCAAACCTGCCGAATAGCAGCCGAGCCGTTTCAGGCACGACATTCCGGGTTTCCTTAGGTTCGTTGGGAGCGCTTTCGAGTGAGGGTCAGCTTTTCTGCTGCGCGACCGTGAGACTCCTGCCGAAAAACCCTCACTCAACCCGGAGTCTTCCCAAGGGAGACGAGTTAATTGTGTGTTTTTTGTGTGCATGATTTCATAACAGATTGAGGGCCAACTACATGTCCATAACGAAGCTGTGTGTGAGCTGTGTGTGAGCTGTGTGTGAGCTATGTGTGAGCTGTGTGTGAGCCGGGTGTGAGCCGGGTGTGAGCCGGGTGTGTGGTCGGTGTTCGGTGCTGGGGAAGGGCATGGGCATAGAGGGGCCCAAGACGGAGTTGATAAACGCGGAAGTGCAGTGAGGCAGTTACGCGATAAAGCGAGACTGTGTTCGCAACAAGTAGGTGGTCACTTTGGCGTGGGCGAACAGGAGACTCGAGGGCGAGGCTTTTGTTCGGGCACGAGCCGAGTGACCACGAAAGGTTGTTCGTGATCATGTAAGAAGCTTAGCTAAAGGGAAATAACCGGTCAAGAAAAAGGAAGAAAAAGGGCGGGCTATTTCGGATTTCTTCGTTCCGTGGGAACCTTGACTTGAGCAGTAAATAAGAGCGAAACTGGCGTCCTTCCAGATGAACAGGCTGCTCAAACATGGGTTGTTCGTAATTCTCGCGTCCATAACAAACCTCTTAGCGGTTGATCCGGCGGAACCTTCGATTCAGTTCACGAACTATGGATCAGCGACTGTTAACGAACTGGCGATTACCGCGGACATCGATGCAGACGGGCGATTCGATTTGATGACGCTTCGAACAATGCGGCTGCAGTGGAACTCAGGTTCGAACTTCCTCGCCGGCATCCCATTCAATTACAGCCCTGATGATCAATTCCCGTTCCCGCCGGTTATTGCCGATTTCGATAACGATGCGGATTTGGACATTCTCTTCGTGAGGATGAGCATGCAGAATCGGCGCGCGACGACTATCAACTGGAACCGCGGAAACCGCCATTTCACGAATCCACCGGTGGTGCTCTTTCCGCAGATCAGCTTCGGTGCGGCATCCGCTGGCGATTACGATAACGATGGCGACCTGGACTTTGTTCTAACAGGAAATACCAGCGCGCCAAATAACGTCGTTGGCAGAAACATCACTCGCCTTTACGAAAACGTCGGCTCCGGATCGTTCATTGAGGTGCCCCAGAATTTTCGGAACGTGGAGGACGGGACCGTTTCGTGGGCCGATTACGACAGCGATGGTGACTTGGATCTGTTAGTGACGGGCTACACGACAAATATCAACAGCGGTGTGAGCCATCTCTACCGAAATGACCAGGGTGTGTTTGTCGATTCGGGCGTGGCGCTCCCAAGCCTCGTAAAAGATAGCGGACTGCCAGTAACCGGCGAGTGGGGCGACTACGATAACGACGGCGATTTGGATCTGCTGATGGTTGGATCAACTCTCACTCCAAACCGACGAGGAATGGCCAGGGTATACCGCAACGATGGCCAAAGCTTTTCCGAGGAACTGCTTCCGTTCCCGAGCGTCTCGGAAACTCGCGGAACCTGGGCTGACCTCGATGGAGACGGCGATTTGGATGTTATCATTTCCCCGGGCAGTGGCGCCCAGGCGAGATTGTTGCCGAACGACGGAACTGGAGCCTTCGGCACTGCGGTAACAGTGACAAACGCAGTGGGGAATCTTCACACGGCATTTTTCAATTCCGATTCAATGCCGGACCTGATGACGGAAAGATTCGATTTCCGGTCGGTGGCATTCCGCAACATTACGCCCGCGACGAATACGCTGCCGGAAGCGCCGTCCGGGCTGGCGGCCGTTGGTATTGGGAGCACGGTTACGTTCTCTTGGAACGCGGCGAGAGACGGCCAACAATCCGCTGGGCTGACTTACAATCTGCGGATTGGCACGACGCCGGGCGGGTCGCAAGTATTGTCAGCGATGGCTAATCCTACGAATGGGCAGCGATATCTGGCGGCATTGGGGAACACTGGGTTACGAACAAATTGGACGATCCGCAATTTTGCATTGGGGACCTACTATTGGTCGGTGCAGGCAATCGACCACAGCTATGCGGGCTCCACGTTTGCAGCAGAGCAGTCGTTTACGATTTCGAATGCACCGCCGGTGCTTGAAATGTTTGGGGTCACGAACGAGACACCCAACAGTGCCACGGTGACGTTTCGTTTGAACCCGAACGGAAGCGAGGCGGAGTATTATGTTGTTTTCACATCCACCAATGGCAGCGGCACGAATACAATTTCCGTACCCGCGACCAGCGGTGCGACGATCGAGCAACTTCTTGTCTCCGGGCTTCTGCCCTCAACCCAATACGAGATCCGCCTCGTCGCCTCCAATGAGTTCGGCATGAGCTTCACTTCCGTGCGCAAGTTCGTAACGCGACCAGCGTCTCCGCTCACCGAAATTGCTCTTCCGTTCACCATCTTGTCCCAGCCATCAGCGACGATTGCCGCGGCAGATCTGGACCACAATGGACATTTGGACGTCCTCCTCTCCGGACTTACCAATGGCACCCGCACGAACATCGTTTTTTATAACGACACTGGCGTCTTTTCGAACACGCAACCGGTTCAAGTCTCGCTAATCCCTTCCTCGGCAGCGCTGGATTTTGCCGGTGACTTCAATAACGATGGTCTTCTCGACCTGTTTTTTGCGAATCAAAGTGGCGGAGTTATTCGCGTGCGGAATGGGCAAACTTTTGGGCAGCCAATTTTCATCACGGGCGCAATGCTCCGCCAGACTTTCGCGCGCGACGCGGACAACGATGGCGACCTCGATGTGCTTTACCCGAGCGACTCTCTGGCGGGCGCTCTTCGGCTCGGGGCCAACATCGGAATCTATCGGCTGGATTATCCAACCTTGACCGGGCTCAGCCGGGTGCCCGCATTGGAGTGGGGTGACTATGACAACGATGGTGATGAGGATTTTCTCGGGTTCGGTTCGACGAATCAGTCCTTCGACGCTCGATATGCGGTGACGCATATCTTCCGAAACGAAGGTGGATATGTCTTCACGAACGTTCAAGCTGGACTGCCCGGCACCCTCTATGGCGCCGCCTGGGCGGATTACGACAACGATCGCGATTTAGATGTCGCGGTTATTCTCAGCACGAACATCCTGAGCCAGTCGGTCGAGCTCTATCGGAACGAGGGCGGTAATGGATTCGAAAAAGTAGAGCTAAACATTCCCGCGTTCGAGTCATTGGTCGCGGTCGATTGGGTAGATTTCGACCGCGATTCACGGCCGGATTTGATCCTTCAACAGGACCTGACTACCGGGGATCGGTTGCGCATGTTTTTAGCGGACGAGAACAACCAGTTTGTCGAATACACGTTGAACATTCCCACGAATGTTCATTACGAAACTGTGTTCGCGGATTTTGATGGCGATCAGATGCTGGACATCCTGCTGAACACCACCACCAACCGAACGCAGTTTCGGCCGCGTTTGTTCCGGAACAACCTACTCTCCACAACGGCTCCCGCCTCTACGCCAACGAGTCTCGTTGCAATTTCCGGACGAACATCGGTGCAACTGAACTGGCAGTTTCCAACGAACGAAAACGAAAATGCACTCGCGTCCTCGTTTAATATCCGGGTTGGAAAAACTCCGGGAGGTTCAGAAATAATGAGCGCCATGTCGGATCGTGAAACAGGCGCCCGGCAAGTGCCGCAGCGCGGTAACGCCGGCCAAAGTGGCACCAGGACAATCCGCGATCTTCCACCCGGCACTTACTATTGGAGCGTGCAATCGGTTGATCACGCATTCAATGGCTCGCGGTTCGCACCGGAAGTCACTTTCGAAATTGCGCCGCTGGATCGCACGCCACGAATTCTTGCGCTGGAAACTTCGGGACCAGATCGCTACGCCTTGACGATTGACGCCCCGACGCGGAGCAACGTGCTGTTGGAAACATCATCTGACCTGCTGGAATGGTTGCCTGGGGATGACGTCTACATCGGACCCGAGCCGCGCACGATATGGGTCAATAACAGCGGGGAATCAGCGCTTTTCTACCGATTCTACGTGATTGAGTGAAACGGATCTAATCAATCCCAATTCCATTCACGAAAAAGTTCGGCAAGCTTCAAACGAAATCCGGGGACGACAGTCTCGCCGTCGAGCTCGCCGTTAGGGCCAACGAGTTTTCGTTTTTCGAGTGAATAGCAGATTTCGGCGGACTTCATCTCGGGATCGATGACCCAGGCCAGGCGGGTGCCGCTGGAGAAAAAGTCACGCAGGCGCTCATGAATCTCAGCGCGGGTGTTATTCGGGGATAAGACTTCGATGGCGAGGTCGGGCGCAAAGCGGAAGAATTCTTTGGCGGGTCTTTTTAATCCGCGGAGACGCTCTTTGGAAACAAAGGAGACGTCCGGAGCGCGGCAATTTTCGTTTTCCATCCAGAAGCCGGTATTCGAATCGGAAACTGCTCCGAGTTTCTCGCGCTTAACGAAAGTGGTCAGAGCGAAGCTCAGCTCGGTGCAAATGAAACCGTGCTCAGGATTGTTCTTCGGGCTCATTACCAATTCTCCGTTGACCACCTCGTGGATGAACCCGTCTTCCGGCAGAGCCTGCAACTCGGCCTCGGTCCATTTTTTGCGCTCGGCTACTGGAGCTGAGTTCATAGGAATAACTTAGGCGAATGCCAACAAGTGTCGAGGAGCAAGGAATGAAGACCCGCCGGAGAATTTAGCGCATGGCGGCGTAGACGCGGTGGACGTCTTCGTGGTCGTCGAGTTCGTTGAGGAAGGCGGCGACTTCCTTGCGGGAGGTTTCGTCGAGTTCGGGAAAGGTCTTGGCGAGGTAACGGATTTCTGAGGCGGTGACGTTCCAACCGGCGGCTTTGAGGGCTTTGGAGACGTGGTCGAGATCTTTGATGTCGGTGATGAAGCGGGCGCCTTTGTGGCCTTCGGGAACTTCTTCGGCTTCGAGCGGCTCGACTTCCTGCGCGCCGGCTTCGATGGCGTCGCTTTCGGCATCGCGATTTGGGTCGGTGTGGGTGCCTTCGACGACGCCCATGTGGTTGAAGAAAAAGGCGACGCTGCCGGGCTGGCCGAGGGAACCGGTTTTGAAGATGCGGCGAATGTCGGAGGCGGTGCGGTTACGATTATCGGTGAGGCACTCGACGACAAGGGGGACTTTGTGCGGAGCGAAGCCCTCGTAGGTGACGAGTTCGTAGTGAACTTTTTCGTCGGTGAGACCAGCGCCTTTTTTGATGGCGCGTTCGATGGTGTCGCGCGTGACGCTGGCTTTGCGGGCTTTTTCGACGGCGGCGGCGAGGCGGGCGTTCAGGTCGGGATCAGCGCCGCCGAGTTTGGCGGCGACCATGATTTCGCGGACGAGTTTAACGACGACCTGGCCGCGCTTCTGCGCGTTGGCTTCACGACCGGCTTGTTTCCATTGGGCACCCATGGGAGTTAATGACTAAAAACCAAATACCAAATGCCAAGTAAAGGAAATGCGCTCTAAAGCTGCTTCATGGCTTCGTCGAGGGCGGCGTAGAGTTTTTGCATGGAAGCTTCGGTTTCGTCGCCCATGTTCGAGAGGCGGAAGGTGGTGCCTTTGATTTTGCCGTAGCCGCCGTCGATTAGAAAACCGCGGTCCTTCACGAGCTTCTGGAGCTTCGCGACGTCGACAGTGCGGCCGCCTGGTTTTGCGCCGTTGTTGACGCAGGTGAGGGTGACGGATTCAAAGCCATGCTCGGGGAAGAAGTTAAATCCGTGTTTTTCGGCCCATTTGCGAGTCATCTGGGCGAGCGTGCCGTGGCGGAGGTAACGGGCTTCCAGGCCTTCGGCGAAGAAATCTTCGAGCTTGGAGGCGAGCGCGTAGACGTGGCCGATGCTTGGTGTGCTCGGGGTCATGTTTTGCTCGGCATTCTTTTGGAATTCGACGAAATCGAAGTAGTAGCCGCGATCTTTCATTTTGGCGGCGCGCTCCAATGCGGCGGCTGAACAGGTGAATACGCTCAAGCCGGGCGGCATGGCGAAAGCTTTTTGGGTGCCGGCGAGGAGGACATCGATGCCGAGATCGTCGAAGGGGATTTTGGTTGCGGTGAGCGAGCTGACTGCGTCGACGATGAACATCACGTCCGGATATTTCTTCTTCAGCTTCGCGATGTCTTGCAGCGGGCTCATGACGCCGGTGCTGGTTTCGTTGTGGATCAACGTGAGTGCGTCGAATTGGCCGGTGGAGAGTTTCGCATCGATTTGTTCGGCGCGAATGGGCGAACCCCAATCGACCTGGAGCGCCTCGGCTTCCTTGCCGCACTTTTTGGAGACGTCGAGCCATTTGTCGGAGAAAGCGCCGCACATGCAGTTGAGGACTTTCCTGGCGACGAGGTTGCGGATGGCGCCTTCCATGACGCCCCAGGCGGAGGAGGTGCTCAGGTAAACTAGGCGGTTCGTATAAAAGAGCCGTTGCAATTGCGGCTGAATCTTGCCGTAGAGATCTTTGAACCCCTGGCCGCGGTGACCGATCATGGGCGAGCGGAAGGCCTGGAAAGTTTTTTCGCTGACCTCGACCGGACCTGGAATATGCAATTTCACGTGCGCCATAAAAAGCTTGTGAAACTTTTCACAAGGGGGCGGTTCACTCAAGGAGAATAAGGAGGCTGGCGCTGTTCGGCCACAACGCGCGCGATCTCGGGGCGATACCCGTCGCGAAAGGTTGGGTAGGTGAACCGAAAACCGGTTGCTTTGAGTTTCGCATTGGCGACGCGCTTGTTCGTAAGGCCGCGTTTGCGAGCGGGATCAGCGGGTGCTGACGGCGGCATTGGACGGCTGAGCTCCTGCGCCAACCATTTGAAGAAGTCGCGTTGGGTGACGGGCTCGTCGTCGCAAACATTGTAAATTCCACCAGGAACGCCGTGCTGGATTATGTGGCTAAGAGCCGCGGCGAGATCGTCGACATGAATCATGTTGATCCAGTTTGAACCATCGTCGCGCATGACAGCTTCGCCGGCAACGAATTGCTTGAAGAGATGGCCGCGACCAGGGCCGTAAATGCCGGAGGGCCGCAGAATCGTTGCCGGGAATTGAGAAGAATGGAATGCGGCGAGGAGTTCGCGTTCGGTTTCGATGAGAATCTGGCTCGTGACGCTGTCGGGTTCGGTGGGGCTTTGCTCGGTGACCCAGGAGCTGTCGGCCTGCGCATAAACACTGGTGCTGCTGGTGTAAAGGTAGGATCGCAGAGCGGAGCCGCGCGACCATTGGATGATGTTTTGCGTGCCTTCGAGATAAACGCGGCGGTACTCCTCGGGGCCGCCGTTGGTTGAGGAGACGAGATTGACGATGACGTCGAAGTCGGGAGACAGATCGGCCAGACTGGCTGGGTCAGTTATATCGGCGTGAATCGGTTGTATTCCCGAGGCGCGCAGTTGCGCGTCTGACCCGGTGCTGCGGCGGAGGCCAGAAACAGCGTGACCGAGAGTTGTGAGGCGATGTCCCAGCGGCAAACCGACATAGCCGCAGCCGATAATCAACACGCGCATGCCGAATTATTGGTTCGCACTTTCCGCGCAGGCGGCCAGAAGACGCACCAGGCCGTTCGCGACGGCGTCTGGATTTTCCAACGGGGTAGCATGACCAGCTCCTGGCACTTCTATGAAAATCGGTTTCAGGCAGTTCTCGGCCATGGCGCGAGCCTTGGTGAAGGGAATGATTTTGTCCTCGGAACCATGGACCACCAGAACAGGGTGGTTAAACGAATGAAGGAACTCGGTGCGGTCGGGACGCGCGGCCATGGCGCGCAAAGCCCAGGAGAGGCCGTCCGCGCCGGCTTTCTGCGCGCCTTCGGTGGGATAGTTTTGCAGGTCGGGGTTTGCGGGACGGGCATCGGAGAACATTTTAGGGAGAATTGTTTCGGCGGCGATTCCCGGGCCTTTTGCGCGAATTTTTTCGATTATTTCGACGCGAGCTTGTTTTGCATCCGGCGAATCGGGAGCAGCCTGGGTTGAGATGAGCCCGAGACAGGCGGTGCGTTGCGGGAATTTTTCGGCAAACGCGAGGGCTACATAGCCGCCCATTGACATGCCCGCGACGGCGACTTTCTCTGTTTTTTGGTCGTCGAGCGCGCGCGCGAGGAAATCCGCGTAAGCTTCCATCGACGGTTTAGCTTCGCGCAAGGGCGGCTCCTTTCCGAATCCGGGGAGGTCCGGGACGATGACTTTGGCTTTGGAACCGAGCGAGGCGATCGTGGCAAACCAAAGAGTGTGGTCGAACGGATAGCCGTGGATCAAGAGCAGCGGAATATCTTTCATATCTCCTCGGAACGCGCTTGTTTTAGAGGAAGGCTATTACTCAGGCAAGGCGCTGTCATGGGCCGCGATTTAAAAAGTAGAGGCCGACAAAAACTTTCGGATCGACGCAGGCGCCTTCCTTTTCTTTCTGCTTCAGCCACTCGGCCGCGCGGTGGAGAGGCACGTGATGGACGTGGATTCGTTCGGAGCCTTCGCCGCCGCCCGCGCCGACTTTGCGGAGGTTCTGCGCGAGATAGAACGCGACCACTTCGTTGCTTAAACCGGCGGAAGGCGGACCCTGGGTGAGTTCTTCCCAATCGGCGGCTTCGTAGCCGGTTTCTTCGCGGAGTTCGCGTTTGGCGGTTTCAAGGTAGTGTTCGCCCGCGTAATCGTCGTCACCGGAAAGACCGGCGGGGAGTTCAATCGTGTTGCGACCCATCGGCACGCGGAATTGCTCGGTCAGCAGAAGATCGCCCTCGGGCGTGACCGCGACGATAACGACTCCGGCAGGCGAGTTGGGGCGTTCGGCGTATTCCCATTTTCCGGCGACACGGACGCGGAGATACTTTCCCTGCCAAACGATTTTGTGGTCCTGCTGTTTTGAGTCGTCGTGTTGCGACATTGCTTCCCGCGATTATTTCCCGGTTTCCGTTCCCTGTTGTGCGGCAGCGGGGGTGCCGCTCGCTGCGGAAGTCTTGCAGATCACCGCGACTTCGTCGATGTAGCCGTCGAAATTTCCAATTTCGAGAGTTGCGGGTTGCTTGCCCCAATTCGCCAACTCAGCACTCTTCTTCTCGACGACGACCTTGCCATTGATACGTGCGCTATAGGAATCCTTGTTCAGTGTGATTGCGAGGTGATGCCAAACGCCGGGCTTCAGAACGTTCGTGAGGCTGGTTTGCGTCATTGAGAATTCGCTGCCGCCTTTGATCATCGGTCCTTCGTACATGTTTTCGTTTAACTCGAGATAACTGTTCCAATCTTCGGCGAGCGAGAGGATCTTCACATTCGTGCGATTGTATGCTTTGAAGCTGTTTAAGTAGATCATCGCTTGCAGGGTGATTTCGTTGAGCAACTGAGGATCGGGCAGATTGATTTTTGCGGTCGCGATGTCGCCGATGTCGGTCACGCGCAGAGCGGCACCTTTGCGTTGCGCCATCCAACTGAGATTGCTCCTGTCAAAGGCCGCTTTGCCCGAAAGTTTCAATGCGGGCGACTTTTGGGATGCGTCGGCCGGTGAATTGTCGAAATGATAGAGAGCAACCGTTTCGCCGCTCGGTTGAAGCGCAGAGGAGAAAAAGGCATTTGCCGGGACGTTCATGGAAGCGACTGCCGAAAACATTCCTTTGGCAAAGAGGCGCCGTCCGTCCGGCAACATCGCTTCAGCCTCGACCCATTGTTCGCCCACATTCTTTGGAACGAACGTCGCGCGTGATGCAATCATCGGCTCCTGGTCGCGAGCCTCCCAGAGAATTTGCGCATTACTCAGGTCGATCCCGTCCGCCTTCAGTTCAGCGATGACCGGCTGCCCTGCGGCAGTTGCTTTCGGCAAACCTGCAATGGTAGCGTTCATTGGCTTCCATGGCTGCTTTGCGCTCGGAGTTTTCGTCATTAGGAAAATCGCGGTCGCGAGGCTTCGCGCCTGGTCCATGACGACGCATTCCGCCGACGTGTTGAAGCTGTCGCCCCAGCGATCGTAGAATGGATAAGGTGCGGCTTCAGCTCCATCCGGCGGAAACGGTAGCGCCCCGAGATCCTTTCCGTAATGATGCAGCCACGCGAATCCACTCTGAATATTGCCCGAGCTGAAACCGGTCGGCGGGAGGATGCGGTGATCGTTCTGCGCGTATTGATGGACGATCTCACGCGTTCGTCGCCAGCCGATGCCGGTCACAAATGCGACGTTGACCGGATTATTTCCAGCCTCGTAATTCAAGTTGCTGATGATCGCATCGAGTAGCGCATCGTCTTTCCGCAGCGCGTTGGCCACGGCGATGTCGAACGCGCGTTCGGCCGAGAAGAACCACCCGGCATTTTTGTTCGCTTTGTTCGGATCGGGGAAGCTCGTGCCGTAAGCGGTCTCCCGGGCAAACCGAACATGGTTGGCCGCGGTCAGGTGGATGAGCGACTCGCAGCGCGTAACGAATTCAGGGTTCGCCGTGCCGCGTGCGATCCGGCCATTGCGCGTGGCAAAGACGTAAGTGCGCGCCGCGTTGCCCCAACCTTCGAACATCGGCCACCATGACCAGCGGCGGGTTTTCGTATCTTCGGGATTGAATGAATCGATCAGGCGCTGTTCGTATTGCTTATCACCCGTCGCGGCGAAGAGCGCGGAGGCTGCCCATCCCAGTTCGTCGTCGTGAAAGAATTCATTCCCGTAATGCGTGAGCATCTGGTAGGACCCATCGCGACCGTGCTGAGCAATGGCGCGTTCGAGGAAAGCCCAGCCGCGTTGCGCACGCCGCAAGAATAGGTCGGCAGCTTCGGGGAATTGCTTTTTGAAGGTCGGAGACGAAGCGATCTCAGCAAGGGCCGCGACGGCGGCCGCAGTCGCAGTGGTGTTCTTCGGCCAGACAATTTGCGGGTCGCCTTTGTCCGGAAGGACGTTGTCTTCATAGCGACGCTCTTTCGGATAAACGAGGAAGAAGAAACCGCCGTCGTTGTCCTGCATCTTGGCGATGAAATCCGCTTCCCATTTTGCTTCCTGCAGAAGATCGCTTTTTCCGTCACCGCTTTCCGGAAGGCCGAGGTTGTCGAGTTCCGCCGCGCCTTCGAAGTTATCAGCGGCGAAAACCAGCGCGTGAACCAGTCCGGCACTGTTGATGGTGTATTTGCTGTAATCGCCCGCATCGTGATGTCCGCCACTGACATCCACTTTGCCGGTGCGAACGAAAGGATAAAGGCTTTGGTCCGACGATTTGAGTTGCTTCGCGGTGTGACGAGGATCTTCCTTCGCTGGGGCGGATACTCCAGCAATGATGCTTTGCGCAGACTTGTGCGCTTTGGTGGGAGTTTCTGCCGGCGCGGTGTGGCAGGCGTCGTGCGTAAAGCGAGTGTATGGCAGGGAGTTGTTCGTTCCGCAGCGTTGATGATAAAGGCCCAGCGCGTAAGTGCGCGCAAAGGCCGCGAACGTACCTTCATTAATCTGGAACGGCAACGACGCGCCCAGGCCCGGCACGCTCAACCGGTAAACGCCGGGCATGGAGAATTCTGAAAAATCGGCTTCGTAAACGTTTTGATAGGGAGGCGGCGAGTAAGCGAAGCCTTTGTCCATCCGTCGCTTCAATTTTCCCTCGAATTCTTTTTCGCCAGCGTGATTGATGATCGCGAAATTGGTCGAAGCGATTTTCATTTCCCCAAGCGAGCCGAGGTAGTAACCGATCATGGCGCGTTTCGGAAATTCCGGCGCGTATCCGACCTGGTTCACATGAATGGCGGGATTAAATCGTAGCGGCTCGACAGCGGCGGTGAAGTCTTCGTTGGTCCAAAGGTTGCCCTCGACGTTTAAGACTTTGACCGCGGCCCCTTCAGAAATCGGCTGGCGGAGCTGCAGATAAAGCTGCGAAAGAATCCGCAAATCGCGAACTTTATTCGGCGCATAGAGCGGTCGTCGCTTAAATCCAATTTGCGCGATGGGAATCTCGACATCGTTTGCAACGACCCGGAAAGCGCCGGGAGCTGGGAGGCGAGGAGCGAAGTTCGGCCCGACGAAATCCCACCGATCCACGGGATCACCTTGGGCTTTTTGGGTGGTGATTAGCGTCAGCTCTAAAAGATTCGGCGATAGGATGCGCAAACTGTGCTCGCCGACCTGGGGCATCGCCAAAGAGTTGGTCGATGTCCAGCCATAATCGAACGCGCGCACGCCAGCGCATGCGATCCACAACAGGAAACAAAACCTCCACGTCACGTGACCATGCTTAGTGCCGCAGAACGTTTCGGCAAGGGAACGGACGCAAGTAAGACGAGGATTGATGTCTCAGGGAGAGCCGGAGACCGCTCCTCAGCGTTTCGGGTTTTCGAGAATTTGCCCGTCGGCCAGGAGACGTTCACGCAAGGCGGTGTAGGGCACGTCTTGGACGGCTGATCTCTGGTCAATTGCCAGCACAGCGGCTGTAGCTGCGGACTGGCCGAGGATCATGAAAACGGGTTCCATGCGGATGGAGCCGAAGGCGATGTGGGAACTGGAAACACAAACCGGGACGAGGAGATTCTCGCACTGCGCTTTTTTCGGCAGCAGCGAACCGAATGAAATTTGGTAAGGACCTTGTGCGGACACGCCGATGTCGCCTTCGTTTTGGACGTAGCCCTCTGGTGTGATGTAACGCTGCACGTTGTGCGAATCGATCGTGTATGAACCCATTCCAACCGGCTCGGCGACTGGCTTTCTTTTGAGCAACTCGTGCTCGGTCATCACGTGCGTGCCGATCATCCGGCGCGCTTCACGAACGTAGATCTGGTGCGGCCAATTGCCGGTGGCAGTGAATTCATCCTTCGCCAGGCCCCACTTGCGCATTGCTTCCTGAACATCTTTGGGCACTCGCGGATCGTTGGCGATGAAGTAAAGCCAGCCTTTCTGGTAACGCTCGTGTTCCTTTAGAATCTCGAGGCGCCGCTCGTAACTCGCCTCGGGATAATCATAGTTATAGCCGATGTTGTCCGTGCTCATTGGGCCGTGATTATTTGTGTCGGTCTTCTTATTCGGGATGGGATCGAACTTGTCGAAAGTCTCCCGCCAGCCCGCATGGAAGATGCGCAGCAGCAGTTCGTAATCGGCTGGATCGTATCCCTCCGGCTTCGGAAACGGCACGCGATTCTCCGGATGATCGGTTAAACACATCCGATAGCAATAGGCCTGCAACTTCTTATCGCCGGCGCCGTATTCGCCGGGAGGCTCGGGGTTGATTCGCGGCAAGACACCGCTGCTCGGGTCGTCAGGAATGCGATAGGGACTAATCTTCTCTTTTAGGACGCCGAAGTGATGGCGGTGATGCAGCACTGCCGTTTGGATGCCGTTCCATTTTTCGCCGTAAGTCGAGGTGCTCTCGCGCCCCACATGGTACTCCACTCCCGCGGCAGCCATTAAATCGCCTTCATAGGTTGCATCGATGAACATGCGACCGGCGTAATCTTTACCACTTAGCGTCGTGATGGAAGCGATGCGCCCGCCGTTCTTCTTCACGCCGGATTTGCGGTCGAGCCATTCGCCGCGATGGACCGGAATCTCGTATTCGCGTACAAAATCCTCGAACACCTTCTCCGCCACGTGCGGTTCAAAGATCCACATGGTTCGTTGCGCGCCGTCGATTGCGGGGGTGCCCTGGCCTTTGTTTCCATATTCCTCCCGCTTCTGCCACTTCCACGCACCCGGGTCCTGGTAGTGTTTCCAGACACGGTGATAAAAGTCGCGGGAGAGACCGCCGATGACCGACTTGTCGCCTGTATCGGTGAACCCAAGCCCGCCCGAAGTGAGGCCACCAAGATGCCGGTCCGGGCAAACGAGGATTACGGATTTGCCCATCCGCCTGGCTTGCACTGCTGAGATGACTCCTGCGGAGGTCCCACCGTAAACGACGAGGTCGTATTCAGCAGCGCGTGCGGAAAAAGAAAAGAAGAAGACCAGTGCGAGAACGAGGCGGTGGAACTCCATGGCCGCATTTAAGCGATGCGAACACCAAGATGTCCAGACGCTTTAGCGCGCAGCGCCGAAGTGGACTATTTGAAAACTAGAACGAATAAAACGGCTGCCAAAGGAGAACGGGGCTGTCTTCCACCTGCCCATTGGAGCAGCGCCAGCGGTTGTCTCCTTCGTAGACGCCGAGAGCCTGGTGCTCGCCGGTGCGATATAGAACGCTTTCTCCGGCGGACGGCAGAGCTTCTTCAATTCGTTTCCAGCTCTGCCGGTCGCCGTCATTTCTCCTGGTTAGATCGAAATGCGTTACCATCGCACATATTGGATAGTTCTCCTTGCGCCACGTTCAATCATTTTTTTCATCTGTTTTAAGAAACCAATTCTGCCTCAGCTACATACTGCTGATCTCGAAACACTCCCGCCGAGCGCGCGGCGACTGGGTTAGCGCTCTCAAACCGCGGTCCTCCCCTTGAACTCTGATGCTTCTGCGCTACCTTCTCCGCTCTTAAAAATGAGCGACATACGAAACGTAACGGTTGGCATTGAAGTTCCGAATTTCGAAATCGAAGTCTATAATCCTGAACAGCGTGAATTCAGCAAAGTTTCGCTGGCAGAGCTGAAAGCGCAGAAAAAATGGACCGTGCTGGTCTTCTATCCAGCCGACTTTACCTTCGTCTGCCCCACCGAACTGGCGGATCTCGCTGAAAAACACGAGGCGTTGAAAAAGTTAGGCGCCGAAGTAATTTCTGTTTCGACCGATACGAAATACACCCATATGGCCTGGCGCGACGCGGAGAAGCTGCTCAGCGGCGTGAAATACCTAATGGGTGCTGATCCGACGCGGGCGTTGAGCCATCTGTTTGGAGTCTATGATCCGGTCTCCGGACTGTCGCTGCGCGGCACATTTGTCATTAATCCTGAGGGGCGCCTCGTTTCGTCCGAGGTGAATTACTATAACGTGGGCCGCAATGCGGACGAACTCGTGCGCAAATTGGAAGCAAACGTTCATCTGATGGCGCATCCGGACGAAGCGTGTCCGGCAAACTGGCGCAAAGGTTCCAAGACCCTGAAGCCGAGCAGCGCGATGGTCGGCAAGGTTTACGAAGCGCTGAGGGCCTGACCGGCACCTTGGATGTGGATATTTTTTTGGCGAGCGCGGGTTCACCCGCGCTTTTCTGTTCCAGAATCTGGACGTCCGCGACAAACAGCTTTGCGCCCGCGCTTGGGGCCTGTATGCTGCCGCAGTGATGTCGTCTGCGGATCGCCAGAGAATCTGTCCGAAATGCCGCGCTTTCCTTCCGCGAAAGGGATTGAAGTGCCCATATTGCGGGAAGACTGCGAAGCCGACCACCAGCCTCGGGCCGAAGAAACGCTGCCGGTTGTGCGGTGGGCTTGAGTTCAAGACGTTGCCGGTGGGCGAAGTGGTGCCCGGGCAGAAGAAAGTGCAGAAGATCACGGTGTGTGGGGTTTGCGGGAAGCAGGTTTAGCTTTTTTCAGCGGCTTCATTCTTTTATTCCGAAATCGGTTCGCACGCGTTATAGTGTGGCTAAGGTGGTATGAGCGTTGCGACTGAACCAACCATGAATATCGAGCAGATCCGCGCCGACTTTCCGATCCTGCATCAGAAAGTTCACGGGCATGATCTGATATATTTCGATAACGCCGCCACTTCGCAAAAGCCGCGTTTGGTGCTCGACGCGTTGCGGCATTATTATGAACACGACAACGCGAATGTTCATCGCGGCATTCATGAACTCAGCAATCGCGCCAGCACCGCTTACGAAGCTTCCCGCGCACGGGCGGCGAAATTCCTGAACGCGCGGAGTGTTGATGAGATTATTTTTACCCGCGGCACCACGGAAGCGATCAACCTGGTCGCGCATGCGTGGGGTGGAAAGTTTTTAAAGCGAGGGGACAAGGTGTTGCTCACCGAGATGGAGCATCACAGCAATATTGTTCCCTGGCAGCTGCTGGCGCAGAAGATTGGGATTCAGTTGGTTTATTTGCCCGTGACTGGCGACCGCGGCTTGCTCGATCTTTCGCACCTGGACGAGTTCCTCACCCACGACATCAAACTGCTCGCGATGACGCACATCTCGAATACGCTCGGCACGGTCAACCCGGTGGCGGACCTCTGCGCGCGTGCTCGTAAACTTGGGATCACAACGTTAGTGGATGCGGCGCAAAGCGCGGGCCATCGGCCGGTGGATGTGCAGGAGATTGGTTGCGATTTTCTCGCGGTATCGGGACATAAGATGTGCGCGCCAACGGGGGTAGGTTTTCTCTACGGCCGCCTCGAAATTCTCGAGAAAATGGATCCCTACCAGGGCGGCGGCGACATGATCTCCAGCGTCGATTTCTTTCAAAGCACCTGGAACAAAGTCCCGCACAAATTCGAAGCCGGCACCCCAAACATCGCCGACGTCATCGCTCTCCACGCCGCCATGGATTACCTCGACCAGATCGGCCGCGACCGCATCGCCGAGCACGACGTCGAACTCAGCACCTACGCCTACGAACGCCTCGCCGGACTCAACAAAATCCGCCTCTTCGGCCCCGTTGAAGGCCGCGCCGGCCTCGTCAGTTTCCTTCTCAAGGATGTCCACGCGCACGACGTCGTTACCTTCGCCGATCAACGCGGCGTCGCTCTCCGCGGCGGTCATCATTGCAATCAACCGCTCATGAAAAAACTCGGCGTCGAATCCACCACCCGCGCCAGTTTCTACTTCTACAACACCGAAGCGGAAGTCGATCGCTTCATCGAAGTGCTCCGCGAAATCCAAAAATTTTTCGGCGCATGAACACAACTACTACTCAAACAACCCCGCGCGCCATCTCCGGCGATGCCACCATGGCGCGCGTTCTCGAAGTTTATCCCGGCGCGCAGCGCGCACTCTTCCGCAAATATCACATCGGCGGCTGTTCCAGTTGCGGCTTCGACCCCAATGAAACACTCGCCCAGGTCTGCGCCCGCAATAACCATCTCAACGTTGCCGAAGTCATCGCCCACATCGAGCAAAGCCACGCCGCCGACCAGCAAATCTATGTCTCCGCCCAGGAACTCTCCCGCTGGCGCGCAGAAAACGTTGCCGCGCGCCTCGTCGATATTCGCACCCGCGAAGAATTCGACGCGACCCATATCCCCGGCGCCACGCTCTTTACCCAGGAGATCATGACTGAGATGCTCGGCCGTTGGCCCCGCGCTGAACTCGTCGTCATCTACGATCATCTCGGCAACAAAAGCATGGACGCCGCCGCCTACTTCCTAGGCCACGGCTTCACCAACGTCCGCGCCCTCAGAGGCGGGATCGACGCCTGGGCCGAAATCGACTCAACCATCCGCAAATATCGCCTCGATTAAATGGAAAAAGATCTCCAGACAAAAATCGCCGAAGCCATCGCCAATCCCAAGAACATGGGCGAGATGGATTCCGCTGACGCCATCGGGACTGTCGGCAGCCCGAATTGCGGCGACATGGTCCGCATGTGGATCAAGTTCAAGGAAGAAAACGGCAAGAAAGTCATCGACCGCGCCACCTTTCAAACCTTTGGCTGCGAAACCGCGATCGCCGTCGCCAGTCTCGCCACCGAACTCATCAAAGGCAAAACTCCCGAAGAAGCCATGGCGCTCCGAGGTGAGGACCTCGCCGCCGATCTTGGCCCGCTTCCTCCCATGCGCATCCACTGCGGCCAACTCGTGGAAGGCGCCCTGCGCAATGCCCTTTCCGACGCACCACCGCAGGCTTCAGAGCCAGTCTCTAAACCTGCCACCGGTGGCGGGAGCTTGTTGGCGAATTTTACCCCTGCATCGGCCTCCCAGAAGAAAATCGTGTTTTTAGACGCAGGTAAGCAATAGGTTCTGTAAATCGACTCCGTGTACTTGTGTCGTTTAGAACAGTGGTTCTCCCGATGGTTTAAAGATGGTGTTTGGTTTCTGATTAGGTGAGAGTTCCACGCCGTCAAGGCGCTTGGAGTCCAAACACTATGAAGCCACTGGAAAAGGTATTTTGGGATGAGATGGGGGAATTGCTGCACGTCGAAGAATTGCTGCTGAAATCGTTGCCGAAAATGAAAGAGGCAGCGCTTTCCGAAGATTTGAAGGAATGCCTGGAGGAATATCGCGAAGAGGTGCAGGAAAGTGCGAAACGCGTGCGTGATGTCTTCCAGCTTTACGAGGTGCCCCCACGAGAGAAGAAATGCGACGCGATGATGGGCCTCCTCACGCGCGGACAGCAATTAATGCAAAGGTCCGGGCCTGGTGCGGCGCTGGACGCGGCGCTGGTTTGCCAGGCGCGGAAGATTGTGGGCTATAAAGTGGCCGCTTACGACGCGGTTTCCGATTGGGCTAAGCAGTTCCATGCCAAAGACGCCGCGAAAACGCTCGAAAAGAGTTTGAAGCTGGAAACGAAAACCGCCGAGGAATTCCAGGAAGCCGCCGGGCGTTACAACACTGAAGCCTCAAAGCAGGAAGAAGAAACCGCTCGCAAAGCGCCGGCCAAAGCTGCCGTTAAGAAGACGAAGGAATTCGCCGAAGGCTCCCGATGGGGCGCGTGGTGACGTTTTATTGTTGAGTTTTCGTTAGCAGACATAGAAAAGTTTCCGAAAGGCGCGCTCATGGAGGGGCGCGTTTTTCTTTTGGCACCCGCGAGGGCCGCCCTTAAGATTACAGAACCTCAGAATCACATGAAGAGAATTGTAGTTTCACTTCTGTTCCTCACTGCGCTGGGATTTTGGAGCCAGGCAGCGGAACCGCTTCGGGTCTTTATCCGCTCCGGACCCAAAACGCACGGGCCCGGCCAGCACGATCATCCGCGCTTCGCAGAGGAGTATGCGAAGTTGCTCAACGAGCGCGGTGCGAAAGCAACCAGCAAGCTAGGTTTTCCAAGCGCGCAGGAATTGGACAACACCGATGTCCTTGTGATGTATCTCGCCGAAGGCGGCACCATTTCGCCGGAAGATCGCGCGAACCTCGACAAATTCCTGAAACGCGGCGGCGGCATTGTAACGTTGCACGACGCAATCTGCGGCACCGATCCACAGTGGTTTAAGACGGTGGTTGGCGGCGCATGGGAGCACAAGCACTCCAAATGGTACGAGGGCGAAGTGGGCATGTATTTTATTGATACGGAGCATCCCATCACGCGCGGCGTATCGAACTTCGATTTCAACGACGAAATTTACTACGACCTCCACATGATGCCCGAGGCGAAGATCCTCGCGACATCGTTCCATTCAGTATTTGTCGTCGGGCCGCAGATGTGGACCTACGAGAAGGACAATTATCGTTCGTTTGTCTGGCTGGCTGGGCATCAATATGAATCGTTCAACAAACCGCATGTGCGCGCGCTGATTCTCCGCGGCATTGCGTGGGCTGGGAAACGCCAGAACGTCGACGAACTTTGCTCCAAGGAAGAACTCGGCAGCTTGAAATATCCGGAAGGCGGACCGACCGCGCCAGAGAAGGCCGTCGCTAAACTGAATGTTCATCCGGACTTCAACATCAACCTGGTCGCTTCGGAACCGCTGATTGAAAAGCCGATATCAATGGATTGGGATCCGCAGGGTCGTTTGTGGATCGCGGAGACTCCGGAGTATCCGGGCGGGCGCACGATCAACAAAAACGACGCGATGGTCGCGCTTTGGTCCGTGAAAGACCCGGAATCCGTAAAAGCGGGCGAAAAGGAGAATCGTCCGGCGAAGGATCGGATTTCGTGGGTTGAGGACACTAATGGCGATGGGGTTGCGGACAAGAAACATGTGTTTGCAGATGGATTGGAATTGGTGACGTCGTTGGTGTTTTACAAGGATGGCGTAATCGTTGCCCAGGCTCCCGATATTCTTTGGCTGCGCGACACGAACGGCGATGGCAAATGCAACATGCAGGATGAACGCGTCGTGCTTTACACCGGCTTCGGCACGTTCGACACGCACGCGGTGATTAATAATTTCCGCTGGGGTCCGGATGGTTGGATCTACAGCGCGATCGGTTACAGCGCGGGCAGTCCGACTTCAGGCGATGGCTCGAAACCATTCGGACGCGTCACGGCGGGCGTGATTCGCTTCAAGCCAGACGGCAGCGCACTGGAGCAGCATGCTTCCGGCAGCTGCAACACGTGGGGTTTCGATTTCAGCGCCGATGGAGAAGCGGTCTATACCACCGCGACTTGCGGCGAACATTTCCTGCACGTGGTGATGCCGGAGAAAATTCTGTCCAAGGGAAATATCGGCGGCGTGCGTTCATCGGCTGTTTTGCCGGATCACCAGGATATTAATCCGGCGGTGAAACACACGCGGCCCGCCTATGTGCAGATCGATTGGGTCGGCAAGTTCACCGCGTCGGCGGGGAGCTGCGTTTACACCGGCGGCGCCTGGCCGGACAAATTCAACAACGCGCATTTTCAATCGGAAGCAACGATGAGCCTGGTGCACGTCGACATGCTCGAACCGAAAGGCGTGACATTCCTCGCGACGAAAGAGAAAGGGCGCGAGAATACTGAGTTCGTGGCAGGAAGTGACCTTTGGTTCCGCCCTATTCACACGCGGGTCGGTCCGGATGGCGCGCTCTACGTAATCGATTTCTACAACCAGGCCGCAATTCACAACGACACCCGCGGACCGAAGCACGGCGCGCGCAACGCCGCGGTGCGTCCGGATCGCGATCACCATTTCGGCCGCATCTGGCGCATTCAGCACAAGCAGGCGAAGCAATTGCCGAAGACGAGTTTTGCCAGCACGGATGACCAGATTAAAGCGCTCGAACATCCGAACGCCTGGGCACGCATGACTGCACAACGCCTGCTGGTGGAAAGAGCTGATAAGCGCGCCGTAGCGAAGCTGGAGAATTTGGCAAAGGACGAGAAGAAGCCGGGCACCGCGCGCGCGCATGCGCTGTGGGCTTCGTATCTCATCTCACAGAAGCATAGCCCGGCGACGCTGCTGGAAGCTTACAACAGCAAAGACATCGTTGCGCAAAAGGCGGCCATGCAGTTGCTGCGAAATTATCCTCTCTCCGCGGAGGAGAAAAAAAATGGTGGTGCCGCGCGAATGGTGGAGCGCTTGAACAAAGCGATGGGTGAAAAACTTGCGACTGCCGAACCGCGCCTCCGTTTGGAAACAATCATGGCTATGAGCAGTGCGGATGAAACGAAGGAGTTCAACGCGTCGCTCTGGAAAGTCTACGACAATCTCGGTGAAGACGCCTGGACGGAATCAGCGCTCGTTTCTGTTTTTGCGCGTGATCCCGCAGCATCGATTCTCGCCGCGGCCGATTTGCGCGATCCGAGTGTGGCTCAGCGGACGGTGCGCGAGCTAGCGAATCGTCTCGCTTCAGGGGATGACGCAAATTCCGTGGCAAAAGTTCTGGTGCAACTTGCGAGCAAGCCGGCGAAAGCGTATCCCGTGAAGCAGGCAGTGCTTGAGGCGGCGAATCGTTCGCTGAAACAGGATGCAGTTCCGATCTGGAGCAGCGAATTGGCGAGTGCATTCCGTTCGTTCCTGAAAGCAAACGATAGTGTTGCGACTGCCTCGCTGCCACTGATCGCGCGTTGGGACAAGAAAGCCGAACTCACTCCCGACCTAAAGCCTGTCGCTGATAAGCTGCTCGCCCGCTTTAATAGCGGTCAGGGTTCCGACGATGAGCGCGGGCAGATGGTCTCGGGACTACTTGGATTAAGAAAGATCAATTCCGAGATCATGCCGGCCGTTACGCAATTGCTGACCGGCAACAGCAGTGTTGCTCTTAAGCGCCGCGTGGCTGAGGCAATGGGCACTGTTCCCGACGAAGCGATCGGCGCGGAGTTGGTGAAGATTTATCCGCAGGTTGCTTTTGAAGCGCGAGATCCAATCTTCGCGCAGATCATCAAGCGTCCTGAATGGGCGCAGCTCTTAATCGCGGCGGTTCAGAAGAAGGACGTCGAACTCTCTCACCTCGGCCCTGCGCTGACGCATCGTTTGCGCACGCATGCCGATGCGAACGTGGCCAAGCGCGCGACTGCGGTAATCGATGAAATCCGCGGACCACAACTCAAGCAGAAGGACGAATTGATCGATCAATTCGCGAAAAGGGTGGAAATGCGCGGCGATGTCCAGAAAGG
The DNA here is from genome assembly GCA_036383895.1 of Verrucomicrobiia bacterium. GTDB lineage: Bacteria > Verrucomicrobiota > Verrucomicrobiia > Limisphaerales > SXQI01 > DASVNK01. Next base: position 46,364 of record DASVNK010000012.1, read on the forward strand.
GCGAGAGCTTTACACGCAGAACTGCGCCAACTGCCATAAATTCAAGGGCGAAGGTCGCGATGTGGCCCCGGACCTCACTGGGATGGGCGCGCATGGCGCCCATGATTTGCTGGTGCACATTCTCGATCCGAACCGCGTCGTCGAACCGAACTTCGTCAGCTTCAGCATCGAGACGAAAGACGATACAGCGTTCGACGGAATCATCGCGCGGGAGAATCGAGACAGCATCGTGCTGCGGAATGCGACCGCGGATTACGAAGTTAAACAGAGTGACGTGGCAAGTCGGCGTTCGTCGGGCATGTCGCTCATGCCGGACGGATTTGAAGCGCTCGGCGCCGACGGTTTGCGCGACCTGATTGCATATCTGATGGAAGACGAATCGAAGTTCCGCATCCTGGATCTGAGCAGCGCGTTCACGGTGGATTCGACCAAAGGGATTTATACAGACATTAACGCGACCAACGACACGGTACGTTTCCGGCGTTTTGGCTTGGTCACGGTGGACGGTGTGCCGTTCGATATTATCAGCCCGAATCGCAGCGCTTCGGGAAAGAACTTGATCGTCTTGAAAGGCGGGCAGGGTTTCGCGAAGACGCAGCCGCAGAAAGTAGAAGCGAAGGTCGATGCGAAAGCGAATCGGCTGCATTTCCTAGGTGGTGTTGCAGGTTGGGGGTTCCCTTGCTGCGGCGACAACCAGAACCAAGGACTGCCAGTTGCGAAAGTGACCGTTCATTTCAAAGACGGATCGACAAAAGAGATCATCCTCAAAAACGGCGAAGAGATCGCCGATCACGCCGCCAAGAACGACGTGCCAGGCTCTCGCGAAGCGCAGGGTTTAACTCGCGGCGGTCAGGTGCGTTGGTTCACTAAGGAACTCGGACGCGAAGGCCACATTGAGAAGCTGACGATCGAGAGCTTTGACAATGCAGTCGCGCCAACGTTTGTGGCAATCACCGCGGAACTTGGCGACAAGATGGTCGCGCAAGCTGCGCCCGGCGAGCAGCCGCAGCGCAAAGCGGGTCCCGCAGGTGCGATTCGCACGCTGATCGTTGGGGGTGGCACGCATCACGACTTCGAGAAGTTTTTCCATCAGACGGACAAAGCGACGCTGGAGAAGGACGGTTTCGCGGCGGTGGAATATACGGAGCAGACCGATTCGATTTTGCCGAAGCTGGCGAATATTGATGTGCTCGTCATTTGCAACAACAAACCGTTCAACGACGAGAAGGTGCGCAAAGCAATATTCGACTACGTGGATTCAGGCAAGGGTCTCGTGATGGTCCATCCGGGCCTATGGTATAACTGGAACAACTGGCCTGAATACAATGCGAAGCTGGCTGGCGGCGGTTCACGCGGGCACGATCGTTACGGCGAGTTTGAAGTGAAGGTGACGAATAAAAATCATCCCATCACGCAAGGCGTCCCCGAGAGCTTCAAGATTAAGGACGAGTTGTATTATCACAAAACCGATGCGAACGGTTCGCAGATCGAGGTGCTCGCCGAGGCGACTCAACCAGCGGGAGAGAAGAAAACGTATCCGCAGGTCTGGGTGACGAAATATCCAAAGGGCCGTGCGGCTGCGATCACGCTCGGGCATGATGCCGAAGCGCATAATCATCCCGCTTACCAAACGCTGTTGCGAAACGCGATCAAGTGGGCGGCCGGTAAATAGCCGCTAATCGCAGATAATTGCGCACGCCCGGAGTTCTCGCTCCGGGCGTTTTCGTTTCCAGCCGTATCAGGGAACGCACCCATTGTTCCGCCTCGGTCGCGCCATTACTGTGCTTGCATGGAGAGGGGGAAGTGGAGATTTCCCGGTCGAGGGGGAGACGCAGAGAAACGACTTCCGGCCGGCGGGCCGGCGGGAGGAACGCCGCCACCATTTCGCTTTCCGATTTGGAACATCATTATGATGTTGATCCTGCTTTGGATTTGGCAGGACACAGTAGCGAACCTCACCGTCAAGACGCTTCCTTACAGCGAATTCAAAAAACACGTCCGGAATGGAGAAGTGCTCGAAGCCAAGGTGAGCGCGGAGCGTATCGACGGACGCATCCTACTGAAACCCGGCAGCACTAACGCGATCGCAGCGATGACAAATGCTCCGACGAAGCGCGATCCAGACGGCGATCCAAACAACTTCCTCTTTCGTACCACGCGCGTCGAAGATCCGGACCTGGTTAAGGAGCTCGAGGCAGCCGGTGTGAAGTTCACTGGATTGCGACCGAGCTTTTTATCCCAGTTTCTGCTCGCGTGGATTCTGCCGATCGGAATCATGATTCTGATCTGGAGTTTCATTTCGCGGAAGATCAGCGGTGGCGCGCAATCACTGCTGAGCATCGGGAAAAACAAAGCGCGAATCGTGGTGGATAAGAATACGGGCGTGACCTTTGCAGACGTGGCCGGTTGCGACGAAGCGAAGTTCGAGCTCCAGGAAGTTGTCGATTTTCTGAAGAATCCAGACCGTTACAAATCGCTGGGGGCGAAGATTCCGAAAGGTGTGTTGTTGGTCGGCCCGCCCGGCACCGGGAAGACGTTGCTGGCGCGTGCGGTTGCCGGTGAAGCGGGCGTTAAGTTTTTTTCACTCAGTGGAAGCGATTTTGTGGAGATGTTTGTCGGCGTCGGCGCAGCACGGGTGCGTGACTTGTTCGAGCAGGCGAAAGCGAGCGCGCCTTGTATTGTCTTCATTGACGAGTTGGACGCGATTGGTCGGCAACGAGGCGTGCATATGGGACCAGTGAATGATGAACGCGAGCAGACGCTGAATCAGTTATTGGTCGAGATGGATGGGTTCGCGGCGAACAAAGGGGTGATACTTTTGGCGGCGACGAATCGTCCGGAAATTCTCGATCGCGCGATCCTCCGTCCGGGGCGGTTCGATCGCCAGGTGATTGTCGATGCGCCGGATATTGATGGTCGCGAAGCCATTTTGGGCGTGCACTCGAAAGGAAAGCCGCTGGGCGCGGATGTGAATCTCCGCCGCCTTGCACAAGCGACGCCTGGCTTCTCAGGCGCGGACCTCGCGAACACCATGAACGAAGCGGCCCTTCTCGCGGCCCGGCGCAAATCTGATAAGATCGAGCAGCGCGACCTTGAAGAAGCCATTGAGAAAGTTGTCGCGGGGCCTGAACGCAAGAGCCGGCGCTTGAATGAAGATGAGAAACGGCGGGTTGCGTATCATGAAGTGGGTCACGCGCTCGTTGCGGCGGAGAGCGAAGGCGCGGATCCCGTCCACAAAATCAGCATTGTGCCACGTGGCCGTGCGGCGCTCGGATACACCATGCAACTGCCGAACACGCAGCAATTCCTCGCCACGCGCACCGAGCTGCTTTCCAGAATTCGCGGGCTTCTCGGAGGGCGTGCCGCTGAAGAGGTCGTCTTTGGAGAAGTGAGCACCGGCGCCGAGAACGATTTGGAACGCGCCACCGGTCTCGCTCGGCAGATGGTTTGCGTTTTCGGCATGAACGAACGAATCGGCCTCTCGCATGTCGCCCACCGGCAGAACGGAATGTTGACCGGAGCAGATGCACAATTGCAGCGCGATTCGAGTGAGGAGACTGCACGCGAGATTGATGAAGAAGTCCGGAAGATCCTCGATCGGTCTTACATCGAGGCGAAGCAATTACTTCAGGCGCGCCGCAACGACCTTGAGCGCGTTACGGTCGAACTACTCAAACGCGAGTCCCTTGCGGGAGACGAGTTTTACCAAATGATCGGCAAATCGAAGCCGCAGCATAAACCTGGCGAGGACATCGGCCCCGTTTCGACCCCAGACGGCCAACTCATCGATCAAACCGCGAACTGATTAGGTGACTAACGAGGCTGCGAGGCCTTGCGCGGATCGGTCGACTGATTGGGAGTTTTTGCACTGGCATCCGGCTGATTAACCTGGCTGGCAGATGCATTGGTGGAGGCGGGATCGTCGAAAGTGCTGGCCGGGTGTTCGCTGGCGAGCGCTGGTTGATTGGCGTCGGTCGTCGAAGTTTCTTTTGCGGCCTGGGCCGGTGCTCCTGTTGCAACTGTTTCTGGCACGCCGGGTTCGCCGCCCATCGTCCCTGGTTCATTCCGCCCGCAGCCCAGCATTGTAAGAGCGGCCACAGTCCCAATCGCCAACACTGTTTTCATATCCCAAATTACGAACGACGGAAGCATTATCCACGTCCGTGCTGCCCGAAAGCGGCTTCGTAGAAATGCTCACTCTTGCTGCATGGCGTTTGGCACGACGATAAGGGCGAGTTTCAGGGCCGTGCCGCGAATCGTCCTAAGAGCGAAGCCGGGGCGCGAGCAATTGAGGGCGGCCAGATTCAGCGGGAATGTTCGTTAAGGAGAACATATGAAACTGTGGATTGAGGGTAGAAGGAAAAAGCTCGAGGAAGGGAAAGTGGGATGGGCGTTGCTGTGGTTGCTAGGCGTGCCAATACCCGTACTGTTGATCCTTTTCCTGCTGCGCGGATGCACCTGAGGATCGTACTTAAGGATGTCGTGACAGAGAAGCGGCTGGGACGAATCCCAGCCGCCTGGCGGTGCGTAACTACTCGTGAAACCTATTAGGTTAATCGGCAGTATTGAGCATTCGCTTAACTGAGGCGGAACTGGTTAGGCGGCTGATTTGTTATGTCGCCGAGCAAGAGCCTGGTTCATCGGGGTGTGAAGCGAGAACTTCCGAATCGGGAACGACGGGTTGCGGGCCGCGCTTCATCCAGACCATCACGATGCTGATGTCCGCGGGTGAGACGCCGGAGATGCGCGAGGCTTGACCAAGGGTGCGGGGGCGGATCTGTTCCAGCTTGAGGCGTGCCTCTTTGCGGAGGCTGGGAACGGTTTGGAAATTGAGCCAATCTGGAATTTGCTTGTCCTCCATCGACTTGAATCTATCGATTTCCATCTCCTGACGTTCGATATAGCCAGCGTATTTGATGGCAATTTCGACCTGTTGCGCGACTTCGGGAGAAATGGTAGAATCCGCTTCCGGAAGGGTGAAATAGGTGGTTTCGGTGCGTTTTAGGCGTTGCGTTAACGTTAATCCTTCGATGCGCGTGCGGTCCAGACGCGACAGTTCACTCTGGATGCTTTGCTGCTTGGCGATGAACTTATCGTAGTTCCGTTGCGGGAGGAGACCGATGTCGAAGCCGGTTTGAGAGAGACGCATGTCGGCGTTGTCCTGACGGAGGAGAAGCCGATACTCGGCGCGGGAGGTGAACATGCGATAGGGCTCGGAGGTGCCTTTGGTGACGAGGTCGTCAATGAGGACTCCGATGTAGGCCTGGTCTCGGCGGAGGACGAGAGGGTCTTTCCCGTGGACCCGGCGGGCGGCGTTGATGCCAGCCATGAGACCCTGGGCTCCAGCTTCTTCGTAGCCGGAGGTGCCGTTGATCTGACCGGCGCAATAGAGATTGCGACAGACTTTGGTTTCGAGCGAAGGATGGAGCTGGGTCGGAAAAGCGAAGTCGTATTCGACGGCGTAGGCGGGACGGAGGATCTCGGCATTCTCGCAACCGATGATGGTTCGGACGAGATCGTGCTGGACGTCAATTGGTAGGCAGGTGGAGAAACCGTTGACATATATCTCTTCGGTGGAGATTCCTTCGGGTTCTAAGAATATCTGGTGACGATCCTTGTCCGGGAACTTAACGATCTTGTCCTCGATGGACGGGCAATAGCGCGGACCGATTCCTTCGATGACGCCGGAATACATCGGCGACTTGTGAATGTTCTCGCGGATGAGCTTGGCGGTAGCGTCAGTGGTGAAGGTGATGTAGCAGGGAAGCTGACCGTTGATGCGGTCGAGAATAGAGCCGGGAGGATACTTGCCGTTCGAGTGGCCGAAATCCATGGGGTTGATTCCGGAATGTTCCACGTGGAACAGATCGTCCTTCCAATACGTGAAGTAGGGAACGGGATCGTCGCCGGGCTGGATTTCAGTTTTGGACAGGTCGAGGGAACGGCGGTTCAGGCGGGGGGGTGTGCCGGTTTTGAGTCGTCCGAGTTCCAATCCGACCTCCTTTAGGGAACTGGAAAGGTTCATGGCAGCGGCTTCGCCCGAGCGCCCCCCAGCCTGCTGGTTCTTGCCGATGTGCATCAGCCCGCGAAGGAAAGTGCCGGTGGTGATGATGACGGTCTGGCCGAGGTATTGAACCTCGAGCGTTGTCTCGATGCCTTTGACTTCCCCACCCTCGTGCAAGAGTTGGCCGACCTGACCCTGGCGAACGTCGAGATTCTCCTGACGTTCGCAAACCCACTTGAGGCGGAATTGGTAGGCCTTCTTGTCACATTGAGCGCGGGGTGCCCAGACGGAGGGACCTTTCTTGGTGTTAAGCATCCGGAACTGAAGCCCGGTCATGTCGGTGGCTTTGCCCATCTCACCGCCGAGGGCATCGATCTCGCGGGTGAGGTGTCCCTTGGCCAAGCCGCCGATGGCTGGGTTGCAGGACATCTGGCCGATGGTGTCGATGTTGATCGTTAGGAGGAGGGTCTGGCATCCCGTACGGGCAGCAGCCAGGGCGGCCTCGACGCCGGCGTGGCCAGCACCGCAGACAATGACATCGTACTTTTTCGGGTGAACGAACATAGTGCGCCTCTTTAGTGAGAGGGGGCGAACAGGATAGTGCGGGTGAGGTGAAAAGGAAAGAGAGAGGCGGGGCAATTTGAAATTACGAACTACGAATTACTAAGTTATGAGTGTTCCACGTGGAACATGAGGTATAAAGCTGAGATGCTCAGTTCTCTTTGATCCGGCCGACGGTTTGCGAATGCTAGAATGTTCCACGTGGAACATCGAAGCCTCACGTCCAAATTCAGTTTGCGCAGGCGACGGCGGCTAGGCGGGTTCCGGTTCAACGCCATCAAGTGGGAGGTAAGATTCAGGCCGACAGCAACTCAACTGTGACCCACGGCGAAACTTCGGGCCTTCTGGGCTGCGGGTCTTTAACCATGTTCACCACCCTTTTAAAAGCGTCGGTAGATACTCATCGATTGAAACCCCACTGTCGCACGGGACGATCCGATTCCCCCAACAGCTCGGGAGTAAGTGGGATCGTGAGATCTTCACCTACATACGTAGACGGAGCTTCTTCAGGTCGTCGATGACTCGACTGGCTTGGGAAGGAACTCATATAGGCGTTCCTGAAGGGAGAGAGTTGTGGCTTCGTGGAGATACAGCTGATTCTTGAGGCAAAGTAATTTTGCTGCGGCCCGAATGTTGAGCTTCTCCTGGCGTCTCCTGCGATCGCGCGATAGTTCACTTGGTGAAGCGGGAGATCGTTGCAACATTTGGAGGTCAAGCCGTCTGGAGGCCCCGCAGCCATGAGCTCAACAACCTCTGCATAGGTGTGGTCGGTGAGCAAATCGATGAGTCGCTCCGTTTGAGCGGGGACAGATTTCTCCCGGAACGAGTCAGAGCGTGTTTATTCATCAGAATATGGTTATATGTTTACTTAGGATAGGCTGGCGTCGCCTGGGATTGCCGCGTGCGCTTGGGCGTGTTTGGGACCGGGCCAGTCGTGCGGGTGGTGCGCGTGCTTTCGCCCCAGGAGCAGGAATTCCATTTGGTCACTTCGCGCGAAGATCTGCCCGCGGAAATTGTGGGGCTCATCTATCGGCAACGCTGGGAAATCGAAGTCTTCTTCAAGTGGCTCAAGACCATTTTCAACTGTCGGCATTGGCTGGCCGAGAGCACGCAGGGAGCGGCCATCCAGCTTTACACACTTCTGGTTGGCTCTCTGCTTTTGATGCTGTGGACGGGTCGCAAGCCCACGCTGCGCATGGTGAACTAGAGCAAATCACATTATGAGAATACTAACCGTTTTCTTTTGTTCTTTCCCTGAACTCTCACAACCAACCGGTGAATGCGACGGCGAAGGCGGCTGTGCTGCGGTAATGTTGCTCAGAGCAAGGCTCAGTCATGTTCTGAGCGACAACATACGACAGCAATATCGTCCGGGAGAACTCCAGATTTCAGACGGGAAAGATCTGCCAACTTAGCTGCCAAGATATCGACTGCGACGGTTTGGATGAGCGCTGCGATTTCTGAGGACTTGGCATACTTCCAGAGCCCGTCTGTGGCGATGACGAGTGTGCCTGAAATGGTGGAGGTGAATTCATTGATGAGGGCCTCGCCGGTTCCGAGAAATTTCTTCGTGCGTTCTGTTAAGGGAGTGAGGAAACGTTCGTCGGAACGAAAGATTCGAGCTTCGGAGTCGCCGCAGGACGCGCCGAATAGTTTATTACCTTCGACGACCGCGACGATGCCTGTTGTTTGACCGCCGCTTAGATCTCCGCGGAGGGCCCAATCAATTTGGCGAAGCAATTGACGGCACGCCGCGGCGTCGGTGAGGTGTTCGACGGCTTGTTGAATGGTGTAAACGAAAGTCTCTGCGGCAAGAGTGCCTCCAGCAATTCCTCCAACGCCATCCGCGAGGGCGATGATTGTGCGGTCTCCCGAGTGAAAAATTTCCGCGCGATCCTGGAGGTCGGCCGAACCTTTCTCGATGTGGATGGAGGTGGTCAGTTTCAAAATGTCAGAGCCTCGTCACCTCGGCTGCTACTTGGGCGCGAGCGCGAATAAGGAAACGGTTGGCGGATTCGTAGTTGGGGCGTTCGGGGAGGCGGGTTTCGGTGAGGGCTTGTTCGAAGTCGCGGTGGAGTTGTTGGCGCCAGGTGTCGACTTCGGGCCAAGGCATGTCGCCGCGTTTGACGGCGAGGAGTTGGTCGCGGTGGGATTCGACGCGGACGGGGACGCGGCCGAGGCCGAGGGTGGCGGCGCCGGTGAGGAGCAGGCGGAGGAGATGCATGGCATGTTTCCAGCGGACTTCGCCGTGGTTGCGGATGTCCTGCTCGATCTTCTTGAACTGGGACATGGCGTAGCCGTTGAAGGTTTGGAAGATCATCTGGCTGAGGAAGGCTTCCCGGATGGAGAGGAGCTCCTGGCCGAGGGGAGTGACTTTTTCGACCATGGGCGAGTAGAGGCACTCGAGGATGTTGGGATTCGCTTTGAGAGCCATGGCGAGGAATTTCTGGAGTTCCCAGTAGCAGGCCTGGGCGGCGTTGTCCTCGAACTGTTCGGGCGCACCGAAGAGGGACCATTGGAGTTCGGCGGGTGCGAGGTAGATGCCGCGGCGGTCGGTGTCGGATTCATCGGTGTCCAGGCCGTAGGCGCGTGATCCGACGACGCAGCGGTAGATGATGACCGATTCGAGGTCGAAATCGACGAGGGTGGAATCGGCGGAGGGGAGGCGATCTTTGAAATGCCTGAGGATGTCGAGTTGTTCGCGGATGAGCGAGGCTTCGAAGCCGTCGGGGAAGCGGACGAGGAAATGCTTTTGGTCCCCGGTGGGCGTGCGAGTCACGACGCCGACTGCGCCGCGTGGATGAACGAGTGAGTTGTTCGTGCCGCGGACTTCGACGAGCGAGACGATTTGGGTTCCGGCGAAGATGTTGTCCGGCTGATGGGACATGGCCGCAGAGATTAGCGTGGGGGGCGGGATGGGGCGAACATTTTGGCAGAAGTTCCGCACTTCGGAGTTGGCGCGCGGGGAAAAATACGGACGTTCCGCACTTGCCATTATTTCCGGTATAAGGCTCAATTAGCCGTTAGCGGACAAGTTAAACGGCTGTATCCCAATTCGATGTGTCGGTGTCAAAGGAGCGATGATTAATCTCAAAAGCGTCAAGTTACGAGCGGGTTACATCGCGGTGACGCGGAGGTTGCTCGCCGGAGTGGCGGCGCTCGCGCTGGCTGCTGCGCCCTGCTTGATGGCCGCAAAAAAAGATTCGCTCACGCCGTCCGAACTCTTTTCGCTGACGAATGTCTATATTGCACACTTCCATTTCACCGCGGAAGCGTGGGAAACGATGGAACCTGACCAGGCAGCGGATTTCGGGCGCGCTGCAGGTCGCGGCGCGATGCAGGGCGGCGGGCCGCGTCGCGGGCCGGCTTTTGGACCGGGGATGATTCTCGGGCCGGCGATTATCGGCGCAGGCGATGCGAACAAGGACAAGAAAATTTCTGCGGATGAGTTTAAAGCGGTCGGCGAGAAATGGTTTTCCGGGATCGATAAAGAGAAAAAGGGCGAGGTGGATGGCGATGCTTTGCGCGATGGTTTGAGCGCGACCGTGGGCGGCGGCCCCGGAGGCGGGATGCCTCAGATCCGTTTGCAGGGAGACGAAGGGAAGCGGAACGGCCTGGCGTCGGCGATGGGGGTGGAGTTTGAGTATGTGAAGGCGAATCTTGAATTCGCGGACCGGAAATTCACGAACGTCGCGGTGCGGTACAAAGGGAACGGTACCTGGATGATGTCGCAAGGGACGATCAAGCGCTCGATGAAAGTGGACCTGAACGAATTTGTGAAGGGTCAAAAGATCGCCGGGATTTCGAAGTTGAATTTCCACAACTGCATTACGGATTCAAGCTTCATGAACGAAGTGCTTTCGCACGCGGTTTACCGCGAGGCTGGCGTTGCGGCGCCACGCACTGCCTACGCGCGGGTTTACGTGACGGTGCCCGGGAAGCACGATAAGACTTACCTGGGGCTGTATTCGTTGGTGGAAAATATCGATGACAATTTCACCGACGATCGTTTCAAGACGACGAAAGGCTCGCTTTTCAAGCCGGTTACTCCGGAGCTTTTCTCGGATCTCGGTGATGATTGGTCGAAGTACAAACAGACTTACGATCCGAAGGACGACCCTTCGCCGACCGACGCACAGCGCGTGATTGATTTCGCGAAGTTGGTGACGAGCGGTTCGGATGAGGAATTTGCGAAAAAGGTCGGTGAGTTTTTGGATCTGGAACAATTTTCGCGATTCATTGCGACGACCATTTGGTTGAGCACGCTGGATAGTATTTTGGGGATCGGACAGAATTATTACGTTCACCTCGACCCGAAGACGAAGAAGTTCCAGTTCTTCCCGTGGGACCTGGATCATTCGTTTGGGCAGTTTTTCTTGATGGGCGACCAGGCGCAGCGGAACACGTTGAGCGTCGAGAAACCGTGGCGGGGAGAGAATCGTTTCCTGGAGCGGGTCTTTAAGGTTGAAGCATTCCAAAAGCTTTATCGCGCGCGGCTGAAAGAAATAAATGAAACAATCGGCCAGCCCGAGCGTATTACCAAGCAAGTGGATTTAGTTGCCGCGGCGATCCGGCCTGCTGTGCAGGAGGAATCGCAGGAGCGCGCGAGGTCTTTTGATAAAGCGGTGGGAAATGAAACGTTCGCTCGCGGAGCAGGTGGCGGGCCGCCAGGGATGAACATGGATGTTCAGCCGATAAAGAGATTTGCGGTGGAGCGGAATAAATCCGTGGCCGCGCAGCTCACTGGGAAAGAGAAAGGCGCAGACCTTGATGTGCAGCCGGAGTCGATGCGGCGCAACAACTTCGGCCCGGGAACGTTTCTGGCACCGGCACTTACCGCGAAGTTTGACTCAGACAGGAACGGCAATCTTTCGCGTGACGAGTTTGTGGGCGGGTTCTCCAAATGGTTTGCATCGCTGGACAAGGAAAAGAGCGGTGCGATGGATGAAGAACAATTGCGCTCCGCGATTAACGACGAATTTATGAACCCGCCCGGAGTGGTCCGGCCCGGTGGTGGCGGTCAACGGCCCGACCGCCGGACAGAAGAAGTGCCAGACAGGCCCAAGATATGATCGACCTCACCTCACCATCCATCGTACGCGAGAATCGTGAACTGGCGTGCGAGCTGAAGTTTTTAATCACGCCGGAGGTGGCGGAGGGGGTGAGGGAGTGGGCCCGAAACAAATTGCTCCCGGATCCATACGGAAACGGGAATGCGCACGACGAGTATAAGATCACGAGCCTTTATTTCGAGACGGATACTTTCGACGTCTTCAATCGGAAGGGGAGTTACGGTCGCAGCAAATATCGCATACGGCGGTATGGAACGGATGAACTTGTTTTTCTGGAACGCAAATTAAAGACGAACGGACTAGTGGCGAAACGGCGGTCGCCGAGTGTTACTCGGGAGATTAAACGGCTCTCGGACATGCAGCCAGATCCGAAGTGGCTTGGGAGTTGGTATCATCGGCGAGTGCTGCTGCGGAAGCTAAAGCCAATTTGCCAGATTTCATACGAGCGAACGGCGCGCGTGGCCTCAACGTCGAGCGGACCGGTTCGTCTAACATTGGATCAGAATCTTCGAGCCGTGCCGGTCCGGGATTATATTTTTCATTCGGATGCGGATTGCCTGCGGGTGGTGCCGGAAAACGTCGTCATGGAGATGAAATTCCGGGGCGAGACGCCGGTTCTCTTCAAGGAATTGATCGAGAAATTTGCGTTAAGCGCGAAGAAAATGTCGAAATACCGCCTTGCGGCGGTGGGATTAGGGCTTGTTAGGGAAAGCGCAGTCGAGTTTCCTGCGGGCGAAACTCAATATGCCTGAACCAGCCGCGAGCACCGCGTCCAGCGCCATCCAGCCGTCGTTATTCGCTTTTGATCCACAGAGCCTGATGGTGCTGGGCGGCAGCCTGGTGCTGGCGGCGATCCTCGGGTGGGCGGTGGCGCTGGTTTATCGGTATTCGCGAAAGAGCGTGGATGTCATTTCATCTTTTCCGCCGACCCTGGTTCTTCTGTGCATCTTGATTGCAATGGTCACTCAAGTGATCGGTGATAACCTCGCGCGCGCGTTCGGGTTGGTGGGCGCGCTCTCGATTGTCCGGTTTCGCACCGTGGTTCGTGACACGCAGGACACCGCGTATGTCATTTTTGCGGTGGTGGTCGGCATGGCGGTGGGCGCGCATCACCCATGGGTGGCGTTGATTGGTTTGATCGTAATCGGCGTCACAGCGCAATTGATGAAGCGCCGCGAGGGCGATGCGGCAGACGCGCAGCCGGCGTTCCTTTTGAATATTCGTCTGGCGATCGGGCAGAACATGGAGCCGATGCATAAAGTGATCGACGAATTTGTGCAGGGGCGCGATTTACTCTCTATCGCAACGGCCAAGTCGGGCGTGGCATTGGACCTGAGTTACGAAACCCGGTTGCGTCCGCACGCGTCTGCTAATGAGTTAGTGCGTGCGTTGAACAAAGTTGAAGGCGTGCAAGGCGTCGAGATTCAGCGGCGCAACATTGATCAAAATTGATATGAACAGTTTTATATTCGCAGCGGTCATTACGTTGCTTTCCGCAGCAGCTTTTGCCCAGGAACCAAATCGTCCACAGCAGCAGCGCGGTCCGGGGCCAGGTGGACCTGGCGGACCTGGCGGGATGCGCCAGGAAACCAAGCTTGTTCCACAATTTGATAAAGACGGCGACAAGCGCCTGAACGCGGACGAGCGGAAAGCAGCGCGCGAATTCATTCAGAAAGAGGTCGCGGAAGGCCGGCAACGCCGTGGGTTTGGTGGAAGGGGCGGCAACGAAAACTTTGAAGCGAAACCGGGTCCGAAAGTAAAGCCGGAGGAAGTGAAGAATTTCGCGGACGCACCGTTCTATGACACGAAAACGTTGCGCACACTTTTCTTCGAATTTGAAAATGCTGATTGGTCGAAAGAGTTATGGGATTTCAACAATACGGATGTGGAAGTGCCCGCGAAGCTGACGGTCGATGGGAAAACTTACAAAGATGTCGGCGTGCACAACCGCGGAGCGTCGTCACTGTTTAGCACTGAGAAGGAAGGGATGAAGCGCTCGATGAACGTGGCGATCGACTTCGTTCACGAAGACCAGAATCTCTACGGGTATCGCACACTGAACCTGCTGAATTCGCACACCGATCCGACCTATACGCGCACCATCCTCTATTACCACGTCGCTGGACAATATGTTCCAGCGCCAAAGGCGAATTATGTTCGGGTGGTGATTAACGGCGAAAGCTGGGGTCCTTACGTGAACGCGCAGCAATTCAATAAGGAATTCATCCAGGAACATTTTGGAACCACGAAGGGGGCGCGCTGGAAAGTTCCGGGCAGCCCGCGCGGCCGTGGCGGACTCGAATACCTCGGCGACAAGGTTGAGGATTATAAACGCGTTTACGAAATCAAATCCAAGGACAATCAGAAATCCTGGGATGCGCTCATTAATCTAACGAAAGTTCTGAACAACACCCCCACCAACAAACTTGAAGAAGCGCTCTCGCCGATCCTGAACATTGACGGCGCGCTTCGATTCTTAGCAATCGAGAACGCTCTTATTAACAGCGATGGGTATTGGATACGCGCCTCCGATTATAATATTTACCTCGACGAAACGGGTAAGTTTCATTTTATCCCGCATGATGCGAATGAAACGTTCTCCGCGCCGCAAGGGCCGAATGCTCGTGGCGGCGGTGTGGAATTGAAGCCCACGGCTGGCATCGATGATTCGAACAAACCGCTCCTGAGCAAGCTACTTGCCGTGCCGTCGCTGCAACAGCGTTATCTCGGCTACGTTCGGCACATTGCGGAGAACTGGCTGGATTGGAACAAAATCGGCCCGCTCGTGCAGCAGTATCAATCGGTGATCGCTGCGGACATCGAGAAGGACACGCACAAGCTGGATTCCACGGATGCTTTCAAGGCCGGGCTTACTGAAGATCAGGGGCGGCGAATGGGAATCAAAACGTTCGTGGAGAAACGGCGCGCGTATCTCCTCGGCTTGCCTGAAGTGAAGGACGCACGGCTTCCGGCGAAGATCTAATTTCATAGCGCAGGCGTGCGATGCGAGCACATTTGCGCTCATCTTTTCCCTCATTGCGTCTCGGCTAAATCGAATCACTCGAATCGGCCCGGCCCTCATTGTTGCAGGGCATTGCGGGTTCTAATCTTATGCCCGGGAAGAAAAGGAATATGAAACGTTTCAAACAAATAACCGCGGCCTTCGCATGTATCGCCGCGCTCTTCGTTACCGGTTGCGGTTCGACCGCCGACAGCCGCAGCACTGGCCAGGTGATCGATGACACAGCCATTCACACGAAAGTAAAAGCTGCGCTGGTGAACGATCCTGTCGTCGCCGGCACGGCGATCAACGTCGACGTAAATCGTGGCGCCGTTGTTTTGACAGGTGCAGTAAACGGTGACGTCGAGAAGACCAAGGCCGAAGATTTGGCTCGCGGGGTGAACGGGGTGCGCAGCGTGGAGAACAACCTCGTTGTTCGCGAAACGCAACCGAGCACCACCCGTTAAACATGAAGCCGGAAGGAGCAAGTATCCGGATCAAGGCGGCGCGAGTCGCAACCACGCAATTTTCTCCGCCGGACGTGTATTGGCGTCTCACAGCAACACCTGCAAGCCGCCGAGCACTCCGACCGGGGGAGCATAGGGAGTAGGGGTAAGCGCAAAACGCGCAAGTGCCGAAGCCAGCAGACCGTTTCTGCCAGGCTTCGGCTATTTTTGTGTTTGAAGGGTTCGGGCCGTGGCGCGGCATGATACGATTCCCGCAGATTCGCCCGTTGCGGGTCGTCGGGTATGTCGTTAGTATCCAAGTATAACCCTTTCAGTGACTAACAATTCTATCTTGAGCCGAATTGCCAGACGCGCCGCAGCGGCGGCGCTGGCCGTTGCCGGTCTGGCCATTCCTTCGTACGCGGGGGAACTCACCGGAGCGCAGATCTATACCGAGATGTGCGTGCGTTGCCATGGACCCTCCGGCGAAGGCGTGGCTGAAAAGCACGATGAAACCCTTTACGGAAACAAATCTCTCCCCGCGCTGACTCGAATCATCGAGCGCACCATGCCCGAAGATTCGGATACCAAGTGCACGCCGGAAGAAGCACGCAAAGTCGCTGAATATATTTACGGCGCGTTCTACTCGCCGGAAGCTCGCGCGCGGGCGAATCCGCCAAAGATCGATTTCGCGCGCCTGACAGTTCCGCAATACCTGAATTCGGTGGCGGATATCGCGGCGACTTTCACTGGAAAACCGACCGTGAGCGAGAAACGCGGATTACGAGCCGAGTATTACAACTCACGGAATTTTAACCGGGATGTTCGCGCGATCAATCGCGTTGAGCCGCGCATCCAGGTTGATTTCGGCGAGGAAAGTCCCGGGACGGAAAATTTCCGGCTAGCGTTTGATGAATTCGCGATTCAGTGGTCGGGATCGGTGCTGGTCGAGGAAACTGGCGATTACGAATTTATAATCAAATCACAAAACGGCGCGCGCCTGTTTGTTAACGACAACAACAAAGCGCTGATCGATGCGTGGGTGAGTTCCGGTCCCGAAGTGCGCGAGCACAAGGAGACAATACGGTTGATTGGAGGTCGCGCGTATCCGTTCCGGGTGGATTATTTCAAATTCAAAGAGAAGAGCGCGTCCATCACGGTAGAATGGAAACCGCCGCACAAGACGTGGGAGACGATTCCGCTGCGAAACGTGACGCCAGGTTCAGTTCCAGAAGGGCTGGTCGTGAGCACGCAGTTTCCCGCTGATGACGGCAGTGCTGGATATGAACGCGGCACGACCGTTTCAAAACAATGGGACCAGGCAACCACGCAAGCTGCGATTGAAGTTGCGGGGAAAGTCGTGGACCGACTGGAACGTTACTCCGGCGCGAAACCTGATTCGAAAAATCGGCGAGATAAGGTGCAGCAGTTTTGTGAGAAGTTCGTGGAACGCGCGTTCCGGCGTCCGCTCACGCCGGAAGAACACAGCGTTTATATCGACGCGCAATTCCGGGACGCGAAGGACATGGATGCCGCGGTAAAGCGCGTTGTGATTCTCGCGCTGAAATCACCGCGCTTTCTATATCCCGAGTTGCCGTCGCATTTAGAAGGCGAGCATCTCACCGCGACGCGGCTGGCCTTATCGTTGTGGGATTCGTTGCCGGATAGCGACCTGCTTTCCGCGGCGGCGAAAGGGAAACTCAAGAGCCGCGAGCAGATCGAAAAACAGGTCGCGCGGATGATGAAAGATGACCGCGCCAAGACGAAGGTGAACGCGTTTTTTCATCATTGGCTGGAGATGGAAGAAGCGGAGGATTTATCGAAAGATCCCGGCGAGTATCCCGATTTCACCGAGAACATTATTGCGGACTTGCGCACATCGCTGGAGCTGTTCATTGACGATGTTGTATGGAGCGAACGTTCTGATTACCGGGAATTGCTGACGGCAAACCACCTCTACCTGAATAAACGGCTGGCGCGTTTTTACGGCGGCAAACTTCCTGAGAACCCCGCCGAAACTCCGAAGGAACAGAGCGACCGCGAGGGTGAGAAGCTCGAAAGTGAAAACATCGCGCAGCAGGAACACGACGATGAGACGTTCCACAAAGTGGAGTTCGATGACTCGCAACGCTCCGGCGTGCTGACGCATCCATATTTGCTCTCGACGTTCGCCTACCACAAGAGCAGCTCGCCGATTCATCGCGGCGTTTTCCTGACGCGCAACATTATCGGCCGGGCGTTGAAACCGCCGCCCGCTGCGATTCAATTCATGGATGGCCGCTTCGATCCAAGCCTGACGATGCGCGAAAAAGTAACCGAACTGACGAGCCCGACCGCTTGCATGGGATGCCACACAATTATTAATCCGCTCGGGTTCAGCCTGGAGCATTTCGATGCGGTGGGCCGCTATCGCACGATGGATAACAAAAAGCCGGTCGATGCGAGCAGCGATTTCCCGACGGTCGATGGCGAGACGATTCGAATCAGCGGAGCGCGCGACGTCGCGAAGTATGCTGTGACGAGCCCTGAAGCGCACCGCGGTTTCGTGCGGCAAATGTTCCAGCATTTGATCAAACAGCCGGTGCAGGCTTATGGGCCAACCCGGCTCGAATCGTTGCGGGAATCTTTCGAAGCATCCGATTTTCATATTCAGAAACTGGTCGCGGAGATCGTGACGACAGCGGCTCTGCACTCAGCGGAAACCAGCGGTGAAAACAAAGTAGCTTCAGCGAGGTAACATGAAACGACGTGAATTCCTGCGAAATCTAGGTGTCTCGACGGCGGTGCTGCCGTTCATCACGGGCCTGCCCAGCCTTGCATCAAACACTTCGGCGAAGCGCAAGCAGCGGCTAGTGATCATGTTCTCGCCCAACGGAATCGTGCCGGATAAATTTTGGCCGGATGAACTGGGAGAAGAATTCACGCTCAAGCCGATCTTAAAACCACTGGAACCATTCAAGAAACAGCTTCTCGTTCTAAAAGGAATTTCAAACAAAGTGCGCGGAGATGGCGATGGCCACATGCGGGGCATGAGCTGTCTGCTCACCGCGATTGAGCTATTCCCGGGAAATATTCAAGGCGGCTCGGACACTCCGGCGGGTTGGGCGAGCGGCATTTCGATCGACCAGGAGATCAAAAACTTTTTCCAGTCCCGCGAAGAGAGTCGGACGCGCTTCGGATCGATCGAGCTTGGGGTGGCGGTTCCGAATCGCGCGGATCCCTGGACCCGCATGAGCTACGCCGGGCCGAACAAACCGGTTGCCCCAATAGATGATCCGTACCAGGTGTTCGAGAAGATGTATGGGCAGATGAAAGACAAGGATACGCTCAAGAGCGTCCTTGATGATTTGCGCGACGACTTCAAAAAACTTAGCACGAAGATTTCTTCCGAGGACAAAAAGCTTCTGGAGGAACATCTCAGTTTCGTGCGGGAGATGGAGCAGGAACTTCAGGCGAGTGACGAAAAGGGAGAGCGTCATGCGGTGCCGAAGCTAGACCCAGGTGTGCTCCTGGAAAATGACAACATTCCCAAGGTGAGCAGGATGCAGATCGATCTGCTCGTAAATGCATTTCAAAATGACACTGCACGAGTAGCGACGCTGCAATACACGAATTCCGTGGGCAACGCGAAGATGAAGTGGCTCGGAGTTGAGGAAGGGCATCACAGTCTTTCGCACGATCCGGACCTGAACGAAGTGTCGCAGGAGAAGCTCACGAAAATTAACACCTGGTTCTGCGAAGAACTGGCGCATCTCGCGCAAAGACTTGCTGAGACGCCTGAGCCCGGCGGCGACGGCACGATGCTGGATAACACCACGATCATTTGGACGAACGAACTGGGCAAAGGAAATTCCCACACGCTCGATAACATCCCGTTCATCATGGTTGGGAACGGTGCCGGATTCAAAATGGGGCGTTCAGTAAAAATGGAGAAAGTGGCGCACAACCGCCTTTGGACGGCGCTGGCGCGCAGCTATGGGCACGAAATCGACACCTTCGGCAGCAAGAAACTCAGCGAAGGCGGCCCGATTGATCTTGTGAGCTAAAACAAAGCTCGCCTCCCGCGAGCCACAAATTACGATGGCGCCGGTTCCCCTGATGCATAACCCGCGCTCAACTCGTACCGCGTTCACGCTCATTGAATTGCTGGTGGTGATCGCGATTATCGCAATTCTCGCGAGCCTTCTCTTGCCGACGCTCGCGAAAGCCAAGTCCCAGGCTTACCGCGCTCGCTGCACGGCCAATCACAAGCAGCTCCTTCTCGCCTGGACTCTCTATCAGCACGACAACGGCGGTAGTATCGTCCCTAACTTTTCGCCGCTCGATGCGAGTGTCATTTGCTGGGTTAGTTCCACAGTGCATGGCGATACCCCAGGATTTACGGACGCGAATTACCTGGTTGATTCGGGGCGCGCCGCGTTCGCGCGCTATATCCGGGCGGTGGAAGTCTATCGCTGCCCAGCGGAAAAAACGACCTACCTCCGCCCGAACAAACCCGCAGCCACCAAGCTGCGCAGTTATTCCATGAACGACTACATCACCCCGCCGGGTAAAGGAACCACGAACGTTGCGGGCCAAAGTGTTTTCAGGAAAGAAGGGGACATTCTTCGCCCGGCCTCCACCTTCGTCTTCACGGATGTGGAGGCTGCCAGCATCTGTTATAGCAGCTTTCAAGTGCCAGACAGCGATCTGCACCCGTGGGCCATGGCGCCGGGCGCTCTGCACTCCAGGTCAGCCAATCTTTCCTTCGCGGACGGCCACAGCGAGACAAAGCGGTGGAAACTGGCGAACGATCGCCCAATGTCAAAGAATCCACACCCCGCACCTACCGACCGCCAGGACGTCTCCTGGTTGCGCAGGAACGCCCATCATTCCGTTGAGTAACCAGACCTAAACAGCGCTCGCGTTGCGCAAAGAAGAACGTAATATCCGTTCGGTTTCCCGAATGAATTCCCCTCGCCCATTGCGCTCGGCGTTCACGCTCATCGAGCTGCTGGTCGTCATCGCGATCATCGCGATCCTTGCGAGTTTGCTTCTGCCAGCCGTTGCGAAGGCCAAGGGCCAGGCGCATCGCATCCGGTGCACGGCGAACCACAAGCAACTCCTCCTCGCCTGGACGATGTATTACGACGAGAACTCTGACCACCTCACACTGAATCTTCGCGGCAGCAACACCAAGACGCTCTGTTGGGTCGAATCGACTATTCACGGCGAAACTCAAGGATTCACCGATCCCAGCT
The DNA here is from genome assembly GCA_036383895.1 of Verrucomicrobiia bacterium. Lineage (GTDB taxonomy): Bacteria > Verrucomicrobiota > Verrucomicrobiia > Limisphaerales > SXQI01 > DASVNK01. The sequence goes on from DASVNK010000012.1 coordinate 66,688, forward strand.
ACCTGGTCGACCCGCGCAGAGCCGCCTTAGCCCGCTATATTCGAACCGTTGAAGTTTATCGCTGTCCTGCCGAACGAACGATGTATCGCCGCGGCCGCACGAACGTCATGAAGCTGCGCAGCTACTCGATGAACGATTACATGACGCCCCCGGGCACCGCGCCGAGGGACCCGCGCAGCCCGAATCAACTCCGCCACGCCACTGAAATCCTGCGCCCTGCAACCACCTTCGTTTTCACCGATGTCGAGCCGGCCAGCATCTGCTTCACTCCCTTCCAAATCCCAACCAGTGACAACGCCACGTGGTTTAATGCTCCAGGCTCGATGCACTCTCGCGCTTCTGTCCTCTCCTTCGCCGACGCGCACATCGAAGCGAAGCGCTGGAAACGACCCGTCAACCGCAGGCTCCCCGCCACTGATCCCCATCCGCCCCCCTCCGATCGCGTGGACGTTTCCTGGCTTCGCCGCCGTGCCCATCATATCGTCCAGTAGCCAATTCCCTGTAACGCAACACCCCGGCCAAGCGTCACCTAAGCAGGAATGGACTCCATCCGTGGCGGTGTTATCGCTGTTCAGGCTGGAACTTGAGCTGTTCCGTAGTTAATCTGAATTTCAAAACTGCATGGCCGTCCGTAAAAAACGAATCAATTGGTTTAATTGGATCCTGCTGCTGATGGTGGCGGGCGGTGTCACGGGAGTTTGGGCCTGGCGGCAGTCCAAGAACAAGGCGCTCCCGATCACGCTAAAAGCCGAAACTGTGAAGCGCGGCGATATCGTCCAATCCGTCGCGGCCAACGGCGCGCTCTCTCCCGTGAAGAACGTGCAGGTCGGCAGCCAGGTTTCCGGCATCATTAGGGAGATATTCGTCGATTTTAATTCCCGCGTCACCAACGGCCAGGTGATCGCCAAGATTGATCCCTCCACCTACGACCAGGCGCTCACTCGCTCGGAAGCGGAACTGGCCAATGCTAGAGCGGCGCTCGCTTACGCCGATCTGAACTACAAACGGTCAAAAGAGCTGAGTGATAACGCGCTGCTCGCGAAGGCAGAGTATGACAAAGCGCTGGCCGACCTTCAGCAAGCCGAAGCCGTCGTCAAGACGCGCGATGCCGCTTTGAAGAGCGCGCGTGTCGATCTCGAGCGCACCACCATTTATTCACCCATCGATGGCGTCGTCATTTCGCGCGCGGTTGATGTTGGTCAAACGGTCGCGGCAAGCTTTAGCACACCCACGCTTTTCCAAATAGCCAACGACCTTCGCAACATGCGCATTGAAGCGCTCGTTTCGGAGGCGGACGTCGGCGGGATTGAAGAAGGGCAGGACGTAACCTTCCGGGTGGATGCGTTTCAGGATCGGCAATTTCGCGGAAGGGTTTCGCAGGTGCGTTACGCTCCGATTACGAATCAAAACGTTGTCAGTTATACCGCGGTGGTGGATGTCGATAATGCAGATCTGAAACTGCGGCCCGGGATGACAGCGAGCGCTTCCATCATTACGGGAGAAAAGAAAGATGTTCTGCGCATTCCGAATGCGGCGCTGCGCTTTCGACCCAAGGAAGAGATGCTCCCGAAATCAGCCAAGACGAACACCGTCGCTTCGGCAGGATCAAGTGCGAGCACAAACGCGCCGAGTGAAGGAGGGCGCCGCGAAGGTGGTAGTGGTGGCGGGGGCAATCGCGAAGAAATGCGGCGGAGATTTGAAAGCATGAGTCCCGAAGAACGAGAACAAATGCGCGCTCGCTTCGGCCGGGGCGGCGGCCAGGGTGGCGGAAGGCAGAAAACACCGGACGGGCCTGTGCCGCGCACGATTTACGTAGTGGACAAGGCGGAGAGCAAGCCCGGTAAACCGATGTTCAAGCCGATTACGATTAAGACCGGTATTGCGGACAGCACTTTCACCGAAGTTCTCGAGGGCCTCAACGAAGGGGACGAGGTGGTCACAGGCTTGATTGATCCAAACGCAATTGCTGCGGCCCCAAGCGCCCAGCAACAGCAACAGCGCAGCCCATTTGGTGGCGGTGGCGGATTCGGTGGCGGCGGTGGCGGAAGGCGGTAAGCGCATGCAACCGCTGATACAACTGGAGAACTTCCAGAAGACCTACATCACGGGCGAGGTCGAAGTGCACGCGGTGCGCGGCGTCTCGTTGGAGATTCATTCGGGCGAGTTCGTGGCGGTGATGGGGGCAAGTGGTTCAGGCAAGAGCACCTTGATGAACACGATCGGCTGCCTGGATCGTCCGACCGGCGGCAAATATTACTTGGATGGCACCGACGTCGGCGAATTGGAACGAGATGACCTCGCGAAACTGCGCAATGAGAAGCTTGGCTTTGTGTTCCAGGGATTCAATCTGCTCTCGCGAACTTCCGCCCTGGAGAATGTTGAGCTTCCCCTGCTCTATTCGCGGTCCGGTCTCTCCGCGGGCGAACAGCATGAACGCGCCTATGCTGCGCTTGAGATGGTCGGCCTCGGCGAGCGCACTGATCATCATCCCAACCAACTCTCCGGCGGCCAACAGCAACGCGTCGCCATCGCGCGCGCCCTCGTTAATGAGCCGAAAGTCCTCCTGGCGGATGAACCCACTGGCAACCTCGATACGCAAACCAGCATCGAGATCATGGGCGTTTTCCAGGAACTCAATCGCAAAGGAATTACCATCGTGATGGTCACGCACGAACTCGACATCGCACACTACTGCAAACGCATGGTGATCATGCGCGACGGCCGGGTGATCAAAGACGAGGCCATCGCGCGTCCGACAAGTTCCGCTGATGAACTGCGCAAACTTCGCGAAGAACAATCCGCCGTCCAACTCGTCCCATGATGATCGCCGCCATATTGAAAATCGCATTGCGCGCGTTGCAGCGAAACGCGCTCCGCAGCTTGCTGACGCTGCTTGGCATGATCATCGGGGTTGGGGCGGTGATTGCCACGACCAGTATTGGGAACGGCGCGAAACAGCAAGTGGAAGCGGGTATTGCCGCGCTTGGTCAAAATGTTCTCATCGTCCTTTCGGGGAGCGTAAATCGCGGCGGCTTCAGCATGGGCTTCGGCAGCGCTGGAACGCTTACGCAGGGCGATTTTGATGCGATTCGCCGCGAAGTTCCCGGGGTTCAGGGTGCGAGTCCGGAAGTCCGAACGAGTGCACAGGTCGCTTACGGTAGCCAGAACCTCGCCACGCAAGTCACGGGCGTGGGCGAGGACTATATTTCGGTGCGCGCCTGGCAGCTTGCGAGTGGCGAGAATTTCACCGATGTGGATGTGCGCAATGCCAACAAGGTTTGTCTCATCGGGCGGACCACAGCGACGACACTGTTTGGCGATGGCGATCCCGTCGGCGAAGTCATTCGCATCAAGAGCGCTCCGTTCACGGTGGTGGGCCTCCTTGCTCCCAAAGGAGTTTCTATGCGTGGCGACGACCAGGACGACATTGTACTCGTGCCTTTCACCAGCGCCATGAAGCGCCTCTCCGGACAGACTTCGTTCCGGAGCTTTATCGTGCAATCAGCAACTCCTGAACAAATGCCCATCGTTCAGGAAGAAATCTCCAATCTCCTTCGCCAGCGTCATCGCATCACCGAAGGTAAGGAAGACGATTTCCTCGTCCGCACCCAGCAGGAGATTACCGAAGTCGCCACGCAAACCTCCAAAGTTATGACCGTTCTCCTCGGCGCGATCGCGGGAATTTCGCTCCTCGTCGGCGGCATCGGCATCATGAATATCATGCTCGTCAGCGTCACCGAACGCACCCGCGAGATTGGTGTCCGCCTCGCCGTCGGCGCCCGCAGCTACGACATCCTTTTCCAATTCCTCGCCGAAGCCGTCGCTCTCAGCATCTTCGGCGGCCTCCTCGGCATCGCCCTCGGTATCGCCGCCTCAGAACTCGTCCCGCAGTTCCTCGGTTGGCCCACCGCAGTCTCGAGCGGCTCCATTATGGTGTCCTTCGCCGCCTCCGTCGCCATCGGTGTCTTCTTCGGATTTTATCCCGCGCGCAAAGCCTCCGAACTCGACCCCATCGAAGCGTTGCGCTACGAATAGCCCGGGCGGAGCGTCCTTCTTCCTTTTCAGCATTGATATTCCGGGCTTTTCGGCTTTAGTTCCGGGCGCGGATTTTGCGTATGAAGATAGTTTTGGCTTACTCGGGCGGGCTCGACACCTCGGTTCTCCTTTCCTGGATCAAGGAAAAGTATAACGCGGAGATGATCGCGTTCTGCGCCAACATCGGCCAGGAGGAGGAACTCAAAGGTCTCGATAAAAAGGCGCAAAAGACCGGCGCATCGAAAATTTACATCGACGACCTGCAAGATGAATTCGCGCGCGATTTCATCTTCCCGATGATCCAGGCCGGCGCGATTTACGAGAGCCAGTATTTCCTCGGCACCAGCATCGCCCGTCCGCTCATCGCCAAACGCATGGTCGAAATCGCCAAAAAGGAAAAAGCCGAATACATCGCCCACGGCGCCACCGGCAAAGGTAACGACCAGGTTCGTTTCGAACTTACCGCCGCCGCCCTCGCTCCCGACATCAAGATCATCGCTCCATGGCGCGACTCCTCCTTCCGCGAAGACTTTCCCGGCCGCGCCGAAATGATCAAGTATTGCGAAGACAAGAAGATCCCCGTTCAGGCCACCGCGAAGAAGCCGTATTCGATGGACCGCAATCTTCTCCACATCTCCTTCGAAGCGGGCATTCTCGAAGACCCATGGCTCGATGCTTCCGCGCCGCAGTACAAGGACATGTACGTCCTGAGTGTTTCTCCTGAAGACGCCCCGGACAAACCGGAATACGTCACGCTGGACTTCGAAAAGGGCAATTGCATCGCGGTCAACGGCAAGAAAATGGATCCGCTCGCCGTGATGAAAACGCTGAACAAGCTCGGCGGTAAACACGGCGTCGGCCGCGTCGATCTCGTCGAGAACCGTTACGTCGGCATGAAATCCCGCGGCGTTTATGAAACTCCCGGCGGCGCCATCCTTCACTTCGCCCATCGCCAGATGGAAAGCATCACCATGGATCGCGAAGTCATGCATCTGCGCGATTCGCTCGTGCCCCGCTACGCCGAACTCGTTTACTACGGCTACTGGTTCTCGCCCGAACGCTACGCTCTTCAAGCGCTCGTTGACGAAAGCCAGCAGAACGTAACGGGCACGGTCCGCGTCAAACTTTACAAAGGAAACATCATCAACGCCGGTCGAAAATCGCCCGTCTCATTGTATAATCCGCACATCGCCACCATGGAGGCTGATCCGACGAAAGCATATAACCAGGACGATGCGACCGGTTTCATCCGATTGAATGGTCTGCGGTTACGGGTTGCAGCCCAAGTGCACGGGCCAATCAAAAAATGAAGCGGCTACTCGGAATCGCGCTGTTGCTAATCGCGCTCGGTAAAACGAATGCGCAAACTATTGTAACCTTTCACTCAACGGTGGGGACGTGGGAAGTTGAGCTTTTCGATGACAAGCCGATTACCGTTTCCAACTTTCTGAAATACGCGGCGTCCGGCCGTTACGACGATCAGCTGATCCATCGCTGGGTGCCTGGCTTTGTCATCCAGGGCGGGGGCTACACGCGGGAACCCGTTGGCACCAACGATTGCGCCATCGACACGGTGCAGAGTTACGGGACCATTCAGAACGAATCGAAGGTTGGAACTTTCCGCAGCAATGCGTATGGCACCATCGCTATGGCTCGGCTGGGAACGAACGTCAATTCGGCAAGTTCGCAGTGGTACATCAATCTTACCAATAACGGCGGAGTGCCGCCGAACGGACTGGATCATTTCGCGGAAGGTTACACCGTCTTCGGCAGGGTGATCTCCGGCACAAACGTGATTAATAAATTCTTCCCGCCACCACCAGCCCACGGCATTGATATTCTGAATCACTCAATCGGACCAATCGCGATCCTGGAGACTACAAATATTACCTGCGCGGACTTAGTCACGATCAACTTGAGCATTCGCCGCGATATGAATTTGGAGGTGGCGCGCAGCGGTTCCACAACCCAGATTTTCTGGGTAAGTGTCAGGAACGTGACCAACGTGGTGGAGGTGAGCACGACGCTGACCAATTGGACGACCCTAACGAATGTATTCGGCGCCGGGCGGCCGACACAGGTGAGCGATACCGCGAACGATGCGCATCGTTTCTACCGCGTAAAACTTCTCTATTAGTTAAAAACTCACGACATCGGAAGCTTCTCGCACTATCTTCCGTGCGATGTCGAAGAAGCTGTTTTTGCTCGATGCGTTCGCGCTGATTTATCGCGCGCATTTCGCTTTGATTCAGCGGCCCATTTTCACTTCAAAGGGCGTCAACACCTCGGCACTTTACGGCTTCACGCAAACGCTCCTGCAGATTTTGAACGAGCAGAAGCCGACCCACATCGCGGTCGTTTTTGATACGGATGCGCCTACGCAGCGCCACAAAGATTTCGCCGATTATAAGTCGCAGCGACAGGCGATGCCGGAAGATCTCAGCGCGGCAATTCCGCATGTGCGGCGAATGATCGAGGCCTTTAATATTACCTCAATCGAGTGCGATGGTTGCGAGGCGGATGACATCATCGGAACGCTGGTGAAAGTTGCCGAAAAGGAGGGGTTTACCAGTTATATGGTGACGCCGGATAAAGACTTCGGGCAACTCGTGACGGAACGCACTTTCCTCTACAAACCGTCGCGGATGGGTGACGGGATTGAGATCATGGGCGTGAAGGAAATCCTGGCTCGCTGGGGAATCGAACGGACCGAGCAAGTGACGGACATTCTTGGTTTGATGGGCGATACGTCCGACAACATTCCCGGGGTGCCCGGAATCGGGGAAAAGACCGCGAGCAAGTTGATTGCGCAGTTTGGATCGGTGGAGAACCTCCTCGCCCGGAGCGGCGAACTGAAAGGGAAAATCAAAGACAATGTCGAAGCGAATCGCGACATTGCGCTGCTCTCCAAACGGCTCGCAACGATTCTTTGTGATTCACCGGTGTCGCTCGATATCGAGAAACTGAAGCTCCGAGAAAGGAACGACGAAGCAATCAAGACGCTGTGCGTGGAGTTCGAATTCAACACGCTGGGCCGCCGCCTTTACGGTGACGAATTCAAAGCGGGTCGAGGATTTAGCACAGCGCCCGAACCGAAATCAAAAACCGCTGAACTCGATTTTGATAAACCAGCCGAGGCGCAGGTCGCAACAGATCTCAAATCACTCAAAGATATCGCGCACGATTATCGAGTGGTCCCGCCCGCGGAGACGTCGGTAGTTTTCAAGAATTTGCTGGAAAAGAAGCGTTTTTCGTTCGCTTTGGAATGTTCGAATCCCGATCCAAAACAGACGTGCATCACCGGGCTGACGTTTGCTCTGGAGCCGCACAAAGCAGTGTTTCTTGAACTGCCGAAGGATGAAGATAGTCGAAAGGCGCTCCTCAACAAGTTCACTTCGCTGCTTGGAGACGCGAGTCTTGAGGTCATCGGACACGACCTCAAGCGCGCGCTCGGGGCACTTCGATGGTCCGGCGTCTGCGTGAACGCCACGTTGTTCGATACCATGCTTGCGCACAGCCTGCTTGAGCCGGATATGCGGCACAGCCTGCAGTATCTCGCCGAAGCGTGCCTGGGCTACTCGCCGATGGCGGCCGCTGCTCCAGGCGAACTGAACCTCTCAGCGCCAGAGCAGACTCGCGAACGCGCGATGGAAGAAGCGGATCTCGCGCTACAATTGCACGATGTTCTCCGCCCGCAGCTCAAAGAAAAGCAGCAGGAAAAAGTGTTTTACGAGATTGAGGCCAAGCTCATTCCCGCTCTGGTGGAGATGGAATATGAAGGCATTCGCGTGGACGCCAAAGCGCTGGGCGAATTCGGCGAACAGCTCGGGCGCGAAATTCTAAAGGGCGAAAAAGAGATTTATGAAATGGCTGGCGGCGAGTTCAACCTGAACTCGCCGAAGCAACTCGGCGAAGTTCTTTTTGAACGACTGAAGCTCGTTGAAAAAGCGAAGAAGACCAAAACAGGACAATACGCGACTAACGAACAGGTGCTTCAGGAACTGGCGGATGCGCATCCAGTGGTGCAAAAGATTCTCTATTACCGCGGCGCAACAAAACTGAAATCGACCTACGTGGACACTCTTCCTGGCGCGATCTGGTTGAAAAGCGGGCGGATTCATACGAGCTTTCGCCAGACTGACACGTCCACGGGTCGACTGGCTTCGGACAATCCGAATCTGCAAAATATTCCGATCCGCACCGAGCAAGGCCGGGAGATTCGAAAAGCATTCGTGGCGCGCGATGAAGGTTATCGCTTGATGTCCGCGGATTATTCGCAAATTGAACTTCGAATCATCGCGGCGCTTGGGAAGGAAACAGGTTTGATCGAAGCGTTTCAGCAGAACCTGGACATTCACACCGCCACCGCAGCCCGCGTCTTCGGAGTCTTCCTCGACCTGGTCACGCCCGAAATGCGCCGCAAAGCGAAAATGGTGAATTACGGCATCGCCTACGGCATTTCCGCTTTCGGTCTCGCACAACGGCTCGGCATTCCGCGCAAGGAAGCTGCCGAGATCATTGAACATTATTTCAAACAGTTTCCCGGTGTGCGGCGCTACATGTCCGAGACGATTGAATTCGCGCGCGAACATGGTTACGTCGAGACCGTCACCGGCCGTCGGCGTTACATGCGCGACATCCGTTCTTCAAATGCCACCGTGCGTTCCGGCGCAGAACGCAACGCGATCAATGCTCCCATCCAAGGGACTGCCGCGGACATGATCAAAATCGCCATGGGCAACATCCACCGCGAAATTTGTCAACGCGGACTAAAGACTCGGATACTCCTCACCGTTCATGACGAACTTGTTTTTGACCTATACCAACCTGAAGAGGCTGAAATGCGCATAGTGGTGGAGGATAAAATGCGAAACGCCATCGCGCTCGAAGTTCCGATTGTGGTTGAGATCGGTGTTGGCCAGAACTGGCTCGAAGCTCATTGAACTCCCGAACGGGTCGCCGCTAAATGATGTAGTCCAATGGATTCGCGTGCTTACCCTGAAGCTGCCGGACGCGATCACACAACTGCGCCAACGTCACGCCGTCCAGGATCTTAACGATCGCATCCCGAACTTCCTTCATCACACTGCGGATACCGCAGACGTTTTCATCCGGGCAGGAACATCGTTCATAGAACTTTTCGCTCACGCAACTCACCGGAGCCAACGGGCCCTCAATAAACCGAATCACACTTGCCAGGGTAATTTTCTCCGGCGGCAGGCGCAGGCGATAACCACCGGAAACCCCGCGCTTACTTTCGAGAATCCCCGCCGAACGAAGATCGTTGAGGATCTGTTCCAGGAAGCGCTTTGGGATGTTCTGCTGCTCGGAAATCGTTTGAATGCGCACCACATCCTTCTCCGCATTCAGTCCGAGGACAATCAGCGCGCGCAAAGCATATTCACCTCGGAGCGATAACTTCATCCGCCCCGAACATAAAACCCCCACTAAAACGGTCAAGATTACTGCGCGTGCGGCTGGCGGGGATCGTGAATTCCAAAACCATTGCGCAAAGGTTACTTTTAGCGCACTTTAATCGCCGACCGCGCCCTATTGGATGGAGAGATGGCTGAGTGGTTTAAGGCGCACGCCTGGAAAGCGTGATTACCCAAAAGGTAACGGGGGTTCGAATCCCCCTCTCTCCGCCACTTTCTGATAATTCCTCATTTTACTCAGCAAATACGGCCTTTACGCACCTCTTTAGCACTCAGTTTGGATTAAAAACGTAAGAGGAACGTATGGAATTCTGTTGAAAAGGCATCGTTGCGCAAGGGCACTCAAGAACGTTCAGAACATCCATTACCAGAGTGAAGAAGTATCAAGTTAATCCTTGAAGCACGATTCAGGCACGCTGAAGCATTGTCGGATTTGAAGCCCTTGGATAATCGGAGCTGGTTCCACTGGCGTCGTCGTCTCTGTTCCCAGTTCCATTTCGGTCGCTAAGCTTTTGATTTTCTGCTTTCGCGAAAACGATTTGCATGTCCCTGCTGGCCGTGTCATGCCGAGGTTTTGAACCTGAGAGCCGCTACTCGGTTCCTCCGTGCCCTAGAATTCGGGCTTACCGTCGTCCCCCCTTCCGTTGACGTTCCCGTGGTGAAAGCGAGGCGATCCGAGCAATAGACTGGCATCGGTGGGCTCGGCTTAAGTTTTTTGGTGAAATGCTAAACCTGACAAAGCTATTCGCGTTAACGATCCGCATTCCTAAATAACACGCTGAGGGACAACCCTCAGCGGTTTCGCTTGGTTTAGTGTTGACATTTTAAGACAACGGTCAGACTTTTTAAGCATGGCGACGATCGGCCAGAGATTAAAAGCGATCCGGGAAGAACAAGGTGCCTCCCTGCGTCGTCTGGCCGAAACCCTTCGCGAAGACCACACCGTTCTGCAAAGGATCGAGAACGGCCTAAGGTATCCACCAAAGAAGCGCCTAAAAAAGTACGCTCGCTATCTCGGTTTAACTGAACAGCAGTTGAGCACATTGATTTCTGTGGAAAAAGCCGGGCTCAACGCCGAAGAGCTGATTCCGGGAATTGAAGAGCCGAATCTGTCGTTTAAACAAATAAAACGCCGCGCGGAAACAGTGCTCGATCGGCACATTAAAGTGACAGGGAGAGTGATACAGTTTCCGTTGGCCGTGAAAGAAATTGCTTCCTCCGTTTTTGAGCTAGAATCTGATTACCTCGACTTCAAGGTTGAGTCCGTACGGGGAAATCGTGGGGAAGAGCTTTATGCCTGCCTTTATCCGAACGGCAGCTACTTTAAGCGACGCGATGGGCTAATTCTCATAAACAAAGGGACGATCCGAGGGAAAGCAATTTCCGAAAGCGAGCAGCGCGTTTCTCATGCCCATGAACTAGGCCACATGGCACTTCATTGTGATCGCACCAGAAAAACTCAACTTTCGTTTCGATTTAGTTCCGGCCCGAGTTTCTGCAGTAGCATGCATTTTGCGGTCGAGCGGGCCGTTGGAAGTCGGCGCGAATCTCAAGCGACGAAATTCGCCGCCGCCATCCTGATTCCCGAATTTGAACTCAAAAAGGTAATGCAACACTCCAGATCGTTCATTGCCGCTTACTTCGGAGTAAGCCCCGAGTTTTTGGAATATCGATTGGACCTGGATGAGCGTTAAAAACTTGCGGATAGCGTGTGAACAACAAACAGCAAGTAAAACTTTGATCGGTGAGCACGAAAAATAGATTGGAGGCTCTTTGAAATGACAAGCGCTATAGTTGACAGTTTCAGTGTTGGCTCTATTAAGAACTCGCCAAACGCTGGCGGCCCTGCAAATCGATCGTCGATCCAGGAAGCGGCCAGCCCGATCAAAAACAAGCCTCGCTTGGGATGTGCTGGCGTAATTCGCCGTGGCGAAGGTGTTTTGCTTGGTAAGCGTGGAAAAGAACCAAACCGGGGATTGTGGGTACTGCCTGGAGGTGGTGTAGAATTTGGTGAAAGCTTTGAAAACACTCTTCGGCGCGAGATTCGAGAGGAAGCCGGTATTGAAATCGATATCGAGAGTGTGTTTGATGTTTACCAACTGATCAACCCTCCTTACGAGCACAGAGTGATTGTGTACTTGCTCGCCAACCACCGGGCGGGCGAGCCTGTTCCATCGAGCGATCTTTCCGAGGTGCAGTTTTTCGATCGAGAGCAACTCCGAGAGCTAGAGAACTCCAATTTAATTTCGCCGTTCGTGGTTAAAGTCCTCCAACAAGCTGGACTTTTATAGACGTGGCAGCACCGAGGAAATCTCACTGGGGTACAGTCACTTGCCTTGCGTGGGTTTTTGTTGTCGGGTACATTCTCGCAGTAGCCAGCACTCAGGGAGTGTTAAAGTGGAAATGGTATGATTGGGTGCGAGATATATGTAACGCTGCCCTCGCCGTCGCTCTGATGCTACTATCCATCCGCTACAGCGGAATTCTCACGGATTTTTACTCAAGACTGACCGGTTTCGGGATTTCCGAGGTTCGCGAAGATCGTCGGGGAGCGGATCCGGGCGTTAACGAGCTGTGGATGAAGCGAATTCGGGGAAGTAAAGATCCCTCCATCATAGGCACGCTTTCTCGCGGGTGGTTTGTCGCAGCCAATGAGAACTTGGATCATCTTTTCGAAAATGATCAAAAAGTCAAACTTGAGGTCCTGCTCTTGGACCCCTTCGGCAAAGTCTGGCGGTCAAGAGTCGATACTGAAGAGGCTTTTGAAAAGGTACTTCATGAAACAACAGTGGTGTTCTGGAACTTGAAGGAGTTGATGGAAAAACACCCGGGCCGGTTAATGCTTAAGCTTTACGACTCGGAGCCGATATCCTGTGTTTTAGCGAGGGGTGCGATTTACTTGGGTCTGTACCTGCCTCAAACATCCCGCAAGGATGTGCCAGAGTTTACGATTTCGACCGGCAGCTTTTTAGGAAAGCAGGTTGAGGAAAGCATAAAAAAAATCAGAGAAAAGTCTCCGATGGTCAGTGGGCAAGACTTGGAGAAGTATAGAGAGACGATGGTTAAGTACAGCAGTTCCAGCAGCGAAGCATTCTGGTCTGACCCTGATGTCTTTTGCGACTTCTGCAAGGAAACGCGAGGTCTCCCCTCTGAATTTTCTCGTCGATTTCCAGGCTGTGATCGTCGCCTCATTGAGTATGGAGAACATCTTTTGCTCGCCCCTTCTTTGGGACAACTAGCACCAGACCATATTCTTATTCTTTCCAAGCAACACCTAACTTCATCGGCACAACTGGGTGGCGCCGCATTAAAGGAGATAGCAGGCCTTTTTAAGAAACTTCAATCGGACATCGGAGAAAACAAGAAAATTCTCTTTTTTGAGCATGGTGTACCAGTCGAAGGATCAGCATATGGCGGCTGTGGAATTTGCCACTGTCATGTCCATGCACTTTCTGTTCCATCTGGCGTCGCAACTGCAAATAAGCTTGAGACTTTCCTCAGCGCGAAGAAATGTTTTTTCTCAAGAAATGATGTCGACGAATGGTCGGACATAACACGCTTCGCAAAGGACTCTTATTTATCCGTCCAAGAAGGAGATCAAAGGCCTTCGGTCTTCCTGTTTCAACAAGGGGTCAGGGTCCCGTCTCAACTCATGAGGCAATTCGTCGCCGAAGAGTGTCTGCAAAAGAAAGATTGGGATTGGCGCTCTATGGATGACGACCTCGAGGATATCCAAAGAGCTTGTCAACCTTTACAGAAATTACGTGAACGGAACGTATGATTTGCGAGACCCTGTTGATCTATCCGCGTCGTTAGTGGACCTTCGCGGTTATTGGAAGTTTTGGAGCAGTATATTTTTGCGCAAACACGGCCTGCCTACCCTCGATGGTATTGTTGCGACGAAGTGGGATTCGAAGGTGGAAAAGGCTTTCGGTAAATTCGCGAATACTCAGAAAGACGGATTGCTTTTGGTTCGTCACGACAAAAATCCTGAAGCTCCCCCATACCCTCGAGGAGGATTTCTGGTACCGTACCAAACGATTCGCGAGGTATTCGAGTATTTTATTCGCTTGGGTAGGATAGTGGCTATGTACGAGGGAGCCGATCCTTTGGCTAATGGCTACAATGTGAGCGCTTTGTTCGAATCACCATCGAGCGTGTGGCTGGAGATTGTCGGACCCGGTTTCGATGCCAGTGACCTTCAAAGAGGGGATGCTTCCCCGCATGAGGTGTATTCGGCTGCCGTCCGAACAGATGGTGTAGTAACAGAATTAAAACTCGTACAACGAATCGCAAGCGAAGAATATAGACGTGCAGTCGTAGAGCGAATAGCAAAGGTGAAACGAAAAATGGACACTTCTCCTAGCTTGGAATTAGCTAACCGAATAAAGAAGGTGCGCAACATCCCAAACGAAATTGAGGTATATCTCGCTCAAATCAAAAGCCCTTTGACGGGTTTCGATTCGTATCAGCCGATTCCAACTGCTTTACTGGAGAAAACGGTTACCCAACTGTCGGTAAGTCGAGTCTTAGAACGCTTCCGAGAGAGCACGCGAGCGAACTACCCAATGGTTGTTGCGTCTTCCTTCGTCGAAAATGGCAATCGACAAGTCTTTTGGGACATCGTCTCGCCTACCCTAAAATATCAGGCAAGCCTTTAGCCATTACCGGAACCGCGACAAAAGCCAGACTTTCTGACGAGCACTCCGTTCTTCAAACAGCGCGCACACTGAATTTGATATCCATTAGTCCGAACACCATTCTCACAAATGAAGTCCTTCCGGTTACCTATCTGCTTCATTCCATCGCGCCCGTCCTCCGCCTCGAACACGACAAAGCCATGCGGCTCGAGCGCACTTTCGATGATTTTCCGGATCGCGGGCTCGTCGTCGATCACTAAAACCTTCAGCCCCGCACCTTGAGCAACATGATCCCCACACCGGGCGCGAGACTGCACAGGTTAGGAGGCTAATTGAAAGCTAGAAAAACCAAATCACCGAAAGTTCGCCTGGCTGTCGGAATCATCTGACATAAACCTTTGAAAAGCGTTCCGATAATTCGTGCGGGACGAGATTATTTGACCATAACAACTCCCTTCAGGGGCCACTTCAAGGCAGGAGTGGCCCTTCTCGTTCGGGTTCTGAACAGGTGAAAAAGGTTTTGATTGTGGACGATGAACAGCCCGTTAGGGCAGTAGTTGTTGAAATGGTGCGAGCGTTCCGGCACGTCGCCATTGCTGCCGCTGACATATCGTTTGCGCTGAGGCTGGGAAATCGATGGCAGAAGATTTGACGTAGCTATTATCGACTACCACTTAACAGAGGGATTTGGGGCCGCGCTTGCCCGGCGACTCCAGGACGAAAAACCGGGGCTACGAGTCACCCTTACCAGCGGAATGACTGAGGCGAATATCGATATCCCCGAGGGCACGAAATTCTTAGGGAAGCCCTTTACGCCTCAATCCCTGCAGGCGCTGATTGAGGAAAGCTGATTCCAAACGGCCCTCTCTTTTCTTCCGGCTGTCAGCCACACTTAAATCGTAGGCCACCCCCTGCCGCCGTTTCACATCCTGTGCCTCTGGTGAATAAAACCAATGCGTTGCCGAGAACAAAGGAAAAAACCGGGTGACGTTCTGCCGGTTCGGAATTCCTCCCACAACCCTTTGCCGCCAGGATTGTCTCAAAGGAACGATGGTGCGCCTCATCCACCATGAGGGCCGGGTATTGGATCGTCGAAGCCAATGGCGAGCAATACGCCGTGTTTAAGACGTTGATTGACGCGGGCTTTGAATACGAGCTTCGAGGCCGCTGGTTGCCCGCTGATGATCCTCGCGTTGTCGCGATGCGCCTTATTCGTGCGTTGGCGGTGGTTGCGTGAATCCGTCGGTGTGAGCGCGGTTAAACAATGGAGAGCCTCAGTTTTTGCCCTTAATGACGTGCTCCATTTTGAAATCTTCCGCCTTCGCACCGAACATGGAAAAATACCCAGTATGGGACGGCTCCATGAAAGCATTCTTTCGTTTCTCAAAGAATTCGCGATCGTACCAGGCCACGCCAAAATAGATGCTCATACCTTCACGATGGGTAATATTCCATTCCCACATAACGAGCTGGTCTGGTCTGGCGCGGAGTCTCTCATCAGACCAGCGAAGCAGTCGAACGCACTTGCGAAGGCTCCTCTCGTCGTCGAATTTAATAGAAACCTTGGTTACAGCATACGGCTTACGACGCGCGTTGTCGGGATGCTCCGCTGGATCAAGAATCTTGGTCCGTTTGGTCTTACCTCGCTCAAGAAGCTTCTCTAGCTCCGGACCGATTTCAGGAATAAGCTCTCCAGAAATATTCAGAATGTCGCTATCGATGGCCATACGTAATCCTTTCGACGGTAGAGATTAAACTGACTGCTTTTCAGGATAAGGTGTATATGCGGCGACATCTACGTCAATAACAAAGAAGGAAAAAGGACGCTACTGCACCACCAGAATCTTGTTCATGTTCTCGCGCGGCATCCACGTGGTGATTGCACTATTCGTCCCCCGAACTCTGACACCTTCACGGATTTCGCCATCTGGAAATTCGTAGTCAGGTTCAATCTCGATGACGGTCCAGAGGTGTTGCGTTGTGGCTGGGTAAAATCTTCAGTTTGGTTGTGCCGAGCGGAACGGGCGTCGGTTCAGGAGGCGGTTTGGTGTTCGAGGGCCGCAACCAGAACAGAGCCGATACAAAAACGGCCGCAATCGCAATCAGCAGAGTCTTTTCACGCTGCTCTCTTACATTTTCCGCAGAACTCGGTATTTTCTGAAGATCCACCAAATAACGCAGAGAACTATACCGCCGAGAATTGCCCAAGCGAGCGGCTTAAGAGTAATGAAGACCGTGAACACACGTGGGCCAACTTTATTCGTCGTGATTTCCACCAAGGCGTTAGTCGTATTCACCCGCTCCTCCAAACACGCTCAAGCTCTGGCTCATCAAGGGCGCGGAGCTTCATCGCGTTGGGATCGATGCTGAACGTAATCGCGTCCGAAAGCAAACTCCGAGCGAGTTCCAAATCACAAGACCACACGTGACGCAAGCGCCGGTAAACAGCAGTTCGGGACAGCAGGTATATGGCACTTTACCGAGCGCCGCTTTTGCATCGTCTGGCTTACTTTGCTTGAGGAGCGCCCAAGCCAAATCACAGGCGAAGGGGATTCTCTCCAAATCCTTCGTTGAGGCCAGACAGCCCGCCGCGACCGTCTCCAGTTCCCACCACTTCTCCAGCTTCCGGTAGATGCGGCACCGCAACTCCATCACCTCAACGCTTGCGCGGTGTTCAGGCGGAAGGTTCTCAAGCTCGTTGAACGCCTCGACGTAGTTGCCGAAGTCGGACTCATTTTGCACGCGCGCATTAAGACCAAAAACACGCTCGTTGGAAATCGAACACTGGCCTTTCTGAAACGCTGCGACAGCGGTTTTGATTCTGCTTGGAATGCTTGCAACCGCATTCTCCATATCATTACAATCGCCAGACCATGCTGCGGGCGATAAACATCCACGCGAATTCTGTTATCTGCCAACGTCGATGAGTGACCCCAATCTTTCCTCTTTCATCTGGTCAGTTGCCGATCTCCTCCGCGGCGACTACAAACAATCCGAATACGGCAAAATCATCCTGCCTTTTACCGTCCTCCGGCGCCTCGACTGCGTGCTCGAAGCAACGAAGCCAGCGGTGCTGGACGAGAAAGCTAAGCGCGAGCAGGCCAGCGTGAACATCGAGCCATTCCTCCTCCGCAAATCGAAGCAGTTCTTCTACAACACCTCGCCGCTCGACCTTAAGAAGCTCATGGGCGACCAGGACCATGTCGGCGAGAATCTCCGCTCCTACATCCAGGCCTTTTCGCCGGCCGTCCGCGACATCTTCGAGCGATTCGAATTCCACATTCAAATCGACCGCCTCGAAAAGGCGAAGCTTCTCTATTTCGTCACTGAAAAATTCGCGAAGATCGACCTCCATCCCGAAGTTGTTAGTAATGCGCAGATGGGCGCCGTCTTCGAGGAACTCATCCGCAAATTCGCCGAACTTTCCAACGAAACCGCCGGGGAACATTTCACCCCGCGCGAAGTCATCCGCCTCATGGTCAATCTCCTCTTCATCGAGGATGACGAAGCGCTCACCAAACCGGGCGTCGTCCGCTCAATTTATGATCCCACCGCCGGCACTGGCGGCATGCTCAGCATCGCCGGCGAACACCTCGCTGAGATCAACCCTGCCGCCCGCCTCGTCATGTATGGCCAGGAACTCAATCCCGAGTCCTACGCCATCTGCAAGGCGGACATGCTCATCAAGGGCCAGGACATCGCCAATATCATCTTCGGCAACACGCTTTCGACCGACGGCCTGCCGGGTAAATCCTTCGACTACATGCTTTCCAATCCGCCCTTCGGCGTGGAATGGAAAAAGATCGAGAAGG
Organism: Verrucomicrobiia bacterium; assembly: GCA_036383895.1. Taxonomy (GTDB): domain Bacteria; phylum Verrucomicrobiota; class Verrucomicrobiia; order Limisphaerales; family SXQI01; genus DASVNK01. The sequence goes on from DASVNK010000012.1 coordinate 84,610, forward strand.
AAGTTCGCCGTGAACACGAGCAGATGGGCTTCAACGGCCGCTTCGGTCCCGGCCTGCCCCGCGTCAGTGATGGCTCGCTCCTTTTCCTCCTGCATTTGGTCTCGAAGATGCGCCCGGTCAAGGATGGCGGCTCCCGTTTCGGCATCGTGCTCAACGGCTCGCCACTCTTCACCGGCGGCGCAGGCTCCGGCGAAAGCGAGATTCGCCGCTACATGCTCGAGAACGATCTCGTCGAGGCGATCATCGGTTTGCCAACCGACATGTTCTACAACACCGGCATCAGCACTTACGTCTGGATCGTCAGCAACCGCAAACCCACCTCTCGCAAAGGTAAGGTCCAACTCATCGATGCCAGCAGTTTTTGGCAGAAGATGCGCAAAAGTCTCGGCAGCAAACGTAAGGAACTCAGTCCGGATCACATCGAGGAAATCACGAAGATTTTCGGCAAGTTCAAAGAAGCGAAGAAGGACGGTGCGCCCATTAGCCGCATTTTCAGAAACGAGGATTTCGGTTACCGCACCATCACCGTTGAGCGACCGCTTCGCGATAAAAGCGGAAAAGTCGTGCTTGGTACGAAGGGCAAGGAGAAAGGCAAGTCACAACCGGACCCAGAAATACGCGATACGGAGAACGTCCCGCTGAACGAAGACGTGGAAACCTACTTCAAACGCGAAGTCCTTCCGCACGCGCCGGATGCTTGGATCGATCATGGTAAGACCAAACTGGGCTACGAAATTCCGTTCAACCGCCACTTCTATGTCTTCAAGCCGCCCCGTTCGCTCACTGAGATCGATGCTGAGCTGAAAGTGGTGACCGAGCGAATCGTGAAGATGATTGGCGAACTGTCGCAATGAATTTTCCGCGCTATCCAAAGTACAAGGACAGTTGCGTGGACTGGCTGGGGCCTGTCCCGGAACACTGGGGTCTCCTTCCGTGCCGCGCAATTGTTCATGAACGCAGCGCAAGAAACGAGGATGGAAAGTCGGAAAATTATCTCTCGTTAATGGCAAACGTCGGAATCATTCCATACGCAGAAAAGGGCGACATCGGAAACAAGAAACCAGAAGACCTCAGCAAATGCAAAATGGTGAACCGAGGCGACTTCGTGATCAACAGCATGAACTACGGGATCGGTTCATACGGCGTGTCGGCATACGACGGCATCTGCAGTCCAGTATACATAGTCTTGACGCCGCAGAGCCATGTTGTTAGGCCGGGCTTCGCCTTTCGCGTTTTCGAAAATCGGGCTTTCCAAGGTTTTGCGCAATCTTTCGGGAACGGAATTCTCGAACATCGTTGCTCAATCAACTGGGACGTATTAAAGGGAATTAGTGTTGCAGTACCACCACAGCCTGAACAGGACGCGATCTTAAACTTCCTCGACCGCGAAACAGCCAAAAACAACGCGCTCATCGCCGAGCAGCAGCGGCTCATCGAACTCCTGAGGGAAAAGCGCCAAGCCATAATTTCTCAGGCAGTCAGCAAAGGCCTAAACCCCAACGCGCCCGTGAAGCCCTCTGGCATCGAATGGCTCGGCGATGTACCAGCGCATTGGCAGGTTCGAAGAGTGAAGGCGGTAGCTAGCTTTATTACAAGCGGGCCGCGCGGTTGGTCCGAACGTGTAGGCGAACAAGGTGCGCTCTTCGTTCAGAGCGGAGATTTAGATGATGCGCTGGGCATTCGCTTCGAAGGGCTACGCAGGGTCATCGTCCACGAGGACGCAGAGGCGGCCCGTACCCGGCTCCAGTCCGGCGATGTCGTCGTGTGCATCACCGGTGCAAAAACCGGGAACGTTGCAGTTTGCGCTAACGCACCTGAACCCGCCTACATCAATCAACACTTGGCGCTCATCCGGCCCGCAAGGTGCATTTCGCCGGAGTTTCTAGCAACGATTCTTAAGAGTGACCTCGGGCGGACGTATTTCGACGTGTCCCAGTATGGACTCAAACAAGGGCTCAGTTTGGAAAACGTTAAAGATGCGCCTGTTCTTGTTCCACCGATTCAGGAGCAGGTCGCAATCGTTAATCATCTTACCTCACACGGGAATGCGCTCCAACGTTTGGTCGTCAGCGGGGAACGAACGATCGAGCTGCTCCAAGAGCGACGTGCCGCCTTAATCTCTGCCGCCGTCAACGGACAAATAGACGTACGCCACCTCCAGAAAGACACAGCGTGAACCTCCACAAAGAAATCAGCTTCGAGAGCGAGATTTGCCAGCACTTGGGTGATCACGGGTGGCACTATGCTGATGATGACGCTCGGCATTTTGACCGCGCTCGGGCCGTCTTTCCGCTGGATTCGATCGCGTGGGTTCAGGAATCCCAGCCGAAAGCGTGGGAGACGCTTTCGAAAAACCACGGTAGCAAAGCAGCGGATACCCTTCTGGATCGCTTGCGTGATCAGATGAACCAGCGCGGCACGCTGGATGTGCTGCGCAATGGCATTGAACTCCTTGGCCTGAAGCAGCCGGTGAAAATGGCAGAGTTTCGACCGGCGCTGGCAATTAATCCGGATATTCTCGCACGCTACAATACAAACAGACTTCGCGTGGTTCGGCAGGTGCATTACTCGATTCACAACGAAAACTGTCTCGATCTCGTCCTATTCCTGAACGGAATACCGGTCGCGACAGCCGAGTTGAAAACGGATTTCACCCAAAGCATCGACGATGCAATAGACCAGTACCGGCTCGATCGAGTCCCGCAACTAAAAGGACAGGCTCCGGAACCGCTGCTCTCCTTTCCAAACGGCGCGCTTGTCCATTTTGCCATCAGCAACAGCGAAGTGCATGCCACTACCAAGCTGCAAGGACTTGCGACCACGTTCCTGCCCTTCAACAAGGGCAACGGTGGTGGGTCCGGAAACCCGCTGAACGCGCACGGAGGTCACCGTACCGCCTACCTATGGGAGGAGGTCTGCGAACGCGCCAGTTGGTTGGAGATTTTGGGCCGATATCTCATCGCGCAACGCGATAAAAAAAAGCAGATCACCAGCCTCATTTTTCCGCGTTACCATCAGCTCGATGTCACCCGCAAGCTACAGGCCGCCGTTCTTTCACGCGGCTCCGGTGGAAAGTATCTCATCCAGCATTCCGCCGGTTCGGGAAAAACAAATTCCATTGCCTGGACCGCTCACTTCCTTGCCGAGTTGCACGACGCCACGAATGCGAAAATGTTCGATAGCGTGCTCGTGGTCTCGGACCGAAACGTAATCGATGCGCAACTTCAGGACGCGCTGTTCGACTTCCAGCGTCAAACCGGGATCGTTGCGACGATCAAGGGAAGTGAAGGTAGCAAAAGCGCGGAATTGGCCGAGGCGCTTTCGGGTGACAAGAAGATAGTCGTTTGCACGATTCAAACTTTTCCGTTCGCCCTTGAAGCCGTGCGCAAGCTCGCCGCCACGGAAGGCAAACGTTTCGCTGTGATTGCCGATGAAGCGCACAGCTCTCAGTCAGGCGAGGCGGCTTCAATGCTCAAGGCAGTGCTGAGTCCGGAGGAAATCGCCGAGTTGAAAGACGGGGGCGAGGTCAGCACTGAGGACATTCTTGCCGCGCAGATGGCCGCCCGCGCCGGAGATACCAGCATCACTTACGTGGCGTTTACCGCGACTCCAAAAAATAAAACCATGGAGTTGTTCGGCACCCGGCCCGACCCGGGCCGTCCCGCCGGACCGGACAATTTGCCTCTGCCCTTCCACGTTTATTCCATGCGCCAGGCCATCGAGGAGAAGTTCATCCTCGATGTCCTCCAGAACTACACGCCTTACAAGCTGGCGTTCAAGTTGGCGCATGAAGGGAAGGAGTTCGACGATGAAACGGTCGAACGCAGTACCGCCATGAAGAGCATCATGGGTTGGGTGCGTCTCCATCCGTTCAATATTTCGCAGAAGGTGCAGATCGTGGTGGAGCACTTCCGGCAATACGTCGCCCCGCTGCTTCGCGGCAAAGCTAAAGCGATGATCGTTGTCGCCAGCCGCGTGGAGGCGGTCCGTTGGCAGCTCGCTGTTCAGAAATACATTAAGGAACAGGGCTATGGCATCGGCACCATCGTAGCGTTCTCCGGAACAGTAACCGATAGGGAGTTGGGGCCGGATGATTTCAGCGAGAGCTGCACTGCTCTTAATCCGAACCTTAGGGGACGCGACATTCGAGAAGCGTTCAAGGGCGACGAATACCAGATTTTGCTCGTCGCGAACAAATTTCAGACCGGCTTCGATCAGCCGCTGCTCTGCGGGATGTATATCGACCGTCGCCTCGCCGGCATTCAGGCGGTGCAGACTCTCTCCCGCCTGAATCGAGCCTATCCCGGCAAGGACACGACGTATGTCGTCGATTTCGTGAATGACGCCGAGGAAATCCTCGCATCGTTCAAAACCTACTACACCACCGCCGAGCTTTCAGCCGCCACCGATCCGAACCTTGTTTACAATCTCCGCGCCAAGCTCGATGCCGCCGGTTACTACGATGACTTCGAAGTTGATCGCCTCGTTACTGTGGAAATGAAGGAAGGCGCAACGCAAGGCGAGTTGCTAAAAGCGATTGAGCCTGTGGCCGACCGTTTGGTAAGACGTTACAAAGCCGCACAGGAGGCATTCAAAAACGCTAAGGAGCGGAACGATTCAGACGCGCAGAAAAGCGCACGTGAAGAACTCGAAGCGTTAACCCTCTTCCGCAGTGATATGGGCGCTTTCCTCCGGCTCTACACCTTCCTTTCGCAGATTTTCGACTACGGCAACACAGCCATCGAAAAGCGCGCCATATTTTACAAGCGCCTCATTCCCCTGCTGGAGTTCGGACGCGAGCGCGAGGGTGTCGATCTCTCCAAGGTCGTTCTCACCCATCACAACATCCGCAACCTGGGGAAGCGCCCGATGATCTTAACTGACGGCGACAGACCCAAACTCGAGCCTATAGTCGATTCCGGCAGCGGCAGCGTCCAGGAAAAGCAACGCGCTCACCTCCGCGAGTTGATCGAAAAGATAAACGACCTTTTCCAGGGTGAGCTGACCGACCATGACAAGCTCGTCTACGTAAACAACGTCATTCAGGGAAAACTCCTCGAATCAAAGACTCTCCAACAACAAGCCGCGAACAATTCCAAAGAACAATTCGCCAACTCCCCTGATCTGGATTCCGAACTGATGAACGCGATCCTCGACGCGTTGGATGCTCACAATACGATGAGCGCTCAGGCGCTCAACGACGCAAAAGTCCGCGGCGGAATAAAAGACATTCTCCTGAACCACACGGGTCTCTGGGAGGCACTGAAGGAGAAAACCAGCGGGGGCATTGCGTAAGGAGTATCTCTCTCTCTTCGAGCGCAATGGTCCACCCGGAATTCAGGGTGGCGGAAGAAGTTATTGAGGCGGAAATCGCGGCCGCTACAATCGGGGGATTATGCAGCCCACCACACGAGTTAAGGTTCGGGACCACCTATCGACATTTGAGGCGAATGTCCTGGAAGTCCATCCGGACGGATCTGTAGACGTCGCAAATCCTCCATTGAACGCGATGCTTACTCCGGAAGAGTGCGCAAATTGGCTTCGGTTCAAACATGCGAGAGCACTCCTTCGCTCGCGTATCCCGAAGCACAAACCGGGTGGAAAAACCGTCCTGTATCACGTCGGAACGGTGTTGGCGGCGATCGGTCCAAGATCTTAGCCGCCGGTCCACTCCATCCCACCGATTCTTGAAACGAGCGCGATTTGCCCTCAAGCAAATGATTTACGCTCTGTCGCAACGAGGGCTGGACGCGTATTGCCGGCCGAGCAGCATTTCTCGAATCAGCGAAGGCGGCCGCCGGGGTTGGCGTAGGGATTCGCCAGCATCTGCTGGTAAGTTCGGTCGAAAATGGCTTGGCGACCCGGATATCCCGCAAACTGCTGCGTGATTTCTGGGTGTGCGACCACGAATTCATGCATCGCCTTTGCAGGGTCGACCGTGATCGACGAGTCGCCGTAATACTGCGTTGGATATCCAACATCCTTCGCGAGCTCGCGGAAGAAAACGCTGTTGGCTTCACCGCGCGGATACGGCTCAAGGTTTTGATTCGCCCAGTCGGTGAACCCCTTGAAATCGCTGAACGGGGTTTTCAGAACTTCAGCAGCTGCGCTTACCGCTTTGGGCTTTTCTCCACCCGCTGGCTTCTGCAGTTCAGGAGGCAAGGGGAGGGTCGACGGTTTCGCCGGCGCCGAACTGGCTGGAGCAGCGCCAGGATTACGGAACAACGCCGTAGCGTCTGCACCGCTATCGCTAAATTTGCGGAGGGCGTCGTCTTGCAGTGATTGAGCGGTCGAAAGCTCTCGTTTCCACCCCTCCACTTTCGCGCGGAGACCAGGAGCGTAAGGCGTGACTAAGGGGTCTGACAGCTCCTGTTCAGCTCGGAAAAGAGCCGAAGCATGCGATGCGTTAACGGTTGGGTTCAACTGGACCACTGGAATCATCATCTCGGAAGCCGCCTTTTGCCTCGCAAGTGTGCGAACGCGAAGCAGACGCTCAGCTTCAGCTTCTTGAGATGCTGCCGCCAAGGCTTCCTCTGCACGCTCTGTATGTGTTCGGATTGCAGAGAAACTATTATGAGCTTTCTGCTGCTCATCAGAATGTGCGCGCAAAAGGAATGACTCTGTAGACTCTCCTTCCTTGGGGACTGCGCCGTACTGCCTGATAAACAGATCGCGCTGCCGCGCCTTCTCTTGCGCATCCTGACGCTTGAAATATTCGTCCATCTGGAGCTGAGTGCGCTCAACCTGAGAGTCGCGGTTGCGGGCGTTCTCCACCGTGCGGAAGGATTTTTCGCGCGCTTCTTGATTTGCCTTGAAGCGACGATCCTTCTCTCCCTCTCCGGCGCGAAAAGTGTGTTCGACCTTCGCGAGATTTGCGCGGTTCTCAAACTCTCGGGTCTGCTGATCTGTGCGCAAACCGTGTTCCATCATCATGAGCTGGGCACGACGATTCATCTCCGCTTGGAGCAGTTCATCCTGGCGCCGGCGCTGCAGTGCGGCCAAGGCGGGGTCAGACCAACTCTCAACGAGCTTGAGGTTCGCGAGATCGTAAGGGCTTGGAGGGGGTGTTGCTGTCGTCATAACTGTTTCCTTGAGGTAAAACTTAATTTCGCGCGTAGCGCTGCCGGAGAATCTCCTGTCGGCGCCGAGCCTGGTTGCTGTGGGCGTCGATATTCTTCATTACGTTCAGCGGGGGAGGGGCGAGTTCTCCGGTCCCAAGCTTTCGGATGACCTCCTTGAGTTCACGATTGCGTGCAGCATCGTAGTCGCGCATCGCATCCGGAAACCTGCGGAGAACTTCGAGCCCATATTCCCGCACGTAAGCTTTGAGTATTTCATCATCTGAGCGCTGATCATCGGGATTGTGCGATCGGAAGAAACGAACCAGTGAATTTGGTTCGGCTACTGCATTTCCCACGGCGCTCATCACCCTGAGTATCAAACCGGTTCGCCCAGCGACCCAGATTAAACCGATTTTAGGTTCATTTTGGCTGGATGTGTGCCTTCTCTCGTCAGTTTTACAAAAAGGTAAAGAGTCTCGCACTCAAAACCTGTCCCAAGCCGCTTGAATACGAGCGGGCGCATTTCCAGCAAGAGAAGAGGAAAGCCTTCTCGTTTTACTTATTCCTCAGCTCGCTAATCCCACGGTTGGTAAGTTTTCGCCGCTCCTCAATGATTCTTTCATAGTCGCGAACGGCATTCGGATACTTCATCAGTTCGTCCATTCCGTAAGTCTGAAAGTATTCCAACGTGATCTCATCGTCATGTCGAAGGTCGGACGGGTTCTCATGCCGGTATGCTTGGACCAGCTCATTCGGCGGAAGCGTATCATAGGCTGACCGTGTGCTCACGTCCTGACGGGGAGTTCGAAAGATCAGCGCTGGGATGCCGAGGCTGAAGGCGGAAAGTGCAACGAGCAAGCATGCAGCCCGAAGCAGGTCAGCCGGAGACCGGGTCCGTCTCCCAAATTTCCGGAGCGCTCGAGTCGTAACGATCGAAGCTGCGAATAGGACTGATCCGAAAAGAAAACCGATTATCGGGAAGAGTAAGGCACCGGCGACAGCGTCAGCTGCGGAAACCCTCGAACGCACGGCGACTCCCCAGAAGGCACATGCCGCGATCCCCACGGATATGATCGTCGAAGTCGACAGTCTATCGAGTGCTGACATTTTTGGGACGGCGCTTAGTCGGTCCCCTTCAGCGCCTGGACGCTCTGAACCGGAGGTCCCGTCCCTTCGCACGAGCTGCGGAAATGTCAGAACATCCTTTGCGAGTCTTCCGATCCCAGCACGGCCGGGCTCTGTTTCGATAATGCAAGATTCCGGAGAGATCGTTCCAGCTTCCAGCATCGCCGAGAGGTCGCTGTAGCCCATCGGCCCGCGCCACTCGTCCCCGACAAGCACTTGATAGATCGTCATAAGAGCCTTTCGGCACCCCATGCAAAGGCGCCGATATGTTGTATTCACATAATTCGAGAGGTTTCCTCCGGCAATGTCAAGGATGTGAATCTCACATACAGATGAGGAGATCTCGCGAGTCGCCTCAGAAGAACATTTCCGGGAAGCGTATCAAAGCCGCTCGCCTAAAGTGCAGACCACCCGTCTCTCAGGAAGATCTGGCTGGTCGTCTTGCTGCGAAAGGTGTGATGCTCGATCAGGCAGCGATATCGCGGGTCGAAAACCAGACGCGCTGCCTCATGGACTTTGAGCTGGTCGCGATCGCGAAAGTTTTGCGAGTCTCCGTTGCGTCGCTAGTGGGCAGCTGAGCAGCAAGTAAGGTCATCCAGCGTCCAGGTGCGAATTCGGAGAGAAAACGACGGATTTGGTGCATCAGATAAAGCTCAGAGCGTCACACACGCTCAAGATAACGAAAATCGGTCACTTTCTAACTGCATACGGATGGGAATGCTGTGAGGTTCATCAATCCAGTGAATTAGGGCAATAGGAAAGCTTCACGCAATTCATATCGGCAGGTCGAATCCGCTGTCACTTTTTACGGGGCACCTCGAACGAGCAGCGGAAGTTACAAGGGGCAATCACAAGCTACGCACAGGGTTGAAAAGACCGTGGTAGCTCAGATCGATTGCGGGAAATGATTTGCTGAGTCACGTCGTAGTTTTGAGTCGATCGTGATGCTTTCCGAGAACTTCCATAGCGTTGTCGACCGCCGATTATTCGAATGCGGCGAATGCCCGCAGAACGAAAGTTGGCGACGCGCATTCAGCGGGAGCTGGCAGCGGCGCCCCGTCTCTGCTAAACGAGCTTCCTGGCGATGATTCAGACTCCAACAGTATTAGTCCTTGGTGCCGGCGCAAGTAATCCGTACCGCTTTCCACTTGGATCCGGGTTGCTGAATGACGTGCTTGCCGCTCTTCCCGGTGGCAATTACAGCTCACGAAGCACCTCACAACAGACGGCTGTTGACACGTTGTCTTCCATATTCCCGCACGAAGATCTGACCGCATTTCGAATTGCGCTCGAGGGCACTGGCAAGATGTCGATTGATTCGTTTCTTGCGCGAAATTCGAACCGATTCAAAGAGATCGGAAAAGCCGCGATTGCTGCCACTCTCCTTGGCTACGAGCATTACTCCCTCCGCCGCCCGTCCGAGGGTGATTGGTACCGCGAAATCTACGCTCTGATGGATAGCGGACTCGACATTGGTAAGAATAAGCTGACCGTCGTGACCTACAATTACGACCGGAGCTTCGAAGAATTCTTGAGACGATCTCTGATTTCTGACTGCGGAGCCTCAGAGGTTCAGGCAGGAGAAGCGGTTAAATCGCTTCCAATTCTGCACTTGCACGGCAGCCTTGGTCCTCTTCCCGGAATGGAGCCCGAAACTATTCCCTTTGGTGCAGAGGCCAACCGGCATCACGTAATGCGTGCAGCACAGCGCATAAAAATCATTCACGAGGAAAATGTCGTTCAACATCCGGACTTCGACAGGGCGAGGGCTGCCTTAGCCGCTGCACACCGAATATATTTTCTTGGATTCGGTTACGCGCACGAAAACCTGAGACGGTTACTCGCTGCGGGTTTGAACAGTAAACAAAAACAGGTCCTTGGAACTTTACGCGGCTTAAAAGAAGCAGAGAAAATTCGCCTCGATGCATTTTTGGATTCCGCAGGTTTCAAGATCGAGTTCGTCGACGCCGATTGTTGCGACTTCCTGCGCGACCGATGCTTCCACATGCTTTAGGGTTTACACAACGATCAAAGAATCCTTTTCCGCTCTCTTCGCTCAACCCCAAGATCGCCGGAATGGAGGTGCTGAAGAGATTCCGCTCAGCCGTGCGCTCGACGTCGGTGCGTTAATCAATCGGCGCGTCTAGAATCCAACGTAGCGAGCACCTGCTCGCAATACTGGTGATTTGGTTCCATTCGCAATCCTTCCTCCGCAAACTGCCGAGCACGATCGCGTTCGCCAAGGTGCATAAAAAGCCACCCGAGCGGCGAAAGGTCAGAACCACTTTCTGCCTCGTCTGCACGAGCCGCCATGACTTCCGCCAGCCGACGCACTAACACCTGCTTTTCGGATGAGTCCACACGGAGTCGGGTTTTAATAACTCGATTTACGCGGTTCGCTACACCGCTCAAAAACTGAAAAGAAACATTCGGGAACTGAGCTGCCTCAATCAGGGCGCTTACTTCACCGAGAGCGTCATCCGTCTTTCCGCACAGATCTGCCAATTTCTTCCAGGTAAAACTTGTCACATGCGAACCTGGAGCATTCTGAAGATACTGCTCAAGTGCATTCTTCGCTGCTTCATCCCAGCGTTGTTCCTCATACATCTCGGCCAAAGTGAGCCACGCGGCAGGGTAGCTGCGTGCAATACTTTCGAGAATCGGCACGTAGGTCTCCAGTTTCCCTTCGCCTTTCTCGATCTTTCCTGCAATACCCTGAAACAAGCGTCGAACCCTTGCCTCAATCCCCTTTCTTACGTCGCTTCGACTTGTCGGCCCCATCAACATCAGCAGTTCAGCATCGACCTGAACTGCTGACTTCAGAGAGCTCACTTTGAGCTTCTGCTTGCCGAACACTGCTGCCACCAATGGAACATTCAGAAAGAGCTGCTGATCGCCTTCTGACTGTAGCACTTCCACCATTGAGCTCCTGACGAGTTCGTCGATTCCCGATGAGACGTCCATTCTCTCGTTTTCCGGTCGGAGCAAGATCGCTTCGAGGGCAACAGTTGAAACTGCAGAGGTCCAGCTACACAGCGTTAGAAAAACACGCTGGGCCGTCGGTGAAAGGCTGGCATACGTTCGCTCAAAGAGCGCCGTCAGAATATCGTCGCGAGTGGCCACAATTCGTTCGATCGCTACGAGCCGCTTAGATTTTGCTACTTCGCCGAGTAAAACCTTAACAACGTAGGGGTGACCTTCAGACTCCTGATAAAGAGCCTGGCGGTACTCCGGCGTGATGAGATTACTGATTCGAAGGCTGAAGGAAGTTGTTTGAACTAGCTGGTCACACTCCGCTTCAGTCATTCCTCCTACCTCGATAAAGTAGTCACCCTTGAATTCCCGAAATCTGGTGGTAATTAGCGCCTTGTTTGGCGGTCGCAAAAAGGTGTCTATCCACTTGAAGAGCTGCTGTGGGTTTCGAGCTGTTTCGAAATTATCAAAGACGAGTAGGCTGCGCCCCAATTGTCCTTTGCCCAGAAAACTTTCAAAATAGCTTTGAGCTTTGAAACCTTTTGTTAAGCGTTCGGCCGGCTCAACGAGATCGACGAATTCTCGCGCTATATCGGTTTCGGTGAGGACATGTGGCTGCACGGTTTTCGGGCCGGTTTCGAGTAAATCGATGTCTCGAGCACTGAACCAGACGATTACATCGAACTCTCCTGTGGGGCATATGTTATTCAAAACCCTTAGGCATAAAGAAGTTTTGCCAATACCTCCTCGTCCCACGAGCGTTACGATGTTCCGGCGATCATCCTTCAGAGCATCAGATAGTTCAGTTTCCAGCTCTGAACGTGGAATGTAGCTCCCGCGCTCGGGCGGAAGGTTACAGAAAGTTTTTCCTTTGAGATCTAGTTTACCGAGTCCCTGAGTTTCACTCTCCGGCAAGTGTCCTGTCGGCAGCAAGTAATCTGCGGAACCGGTTCGAACCTTCTCACCAGTTGCATATGAAAGCATTTCAAAATCTTTGCTTTTGAAACTGCCGTTTGCGAAGAAAAAGTCGAATTGTTCGTTCGCGCTCATCAATTCTACCCGATTCGGCTCATCGAAGACGACGTAAAGCCCGTTTGGAAGATGTTCTGACTTCGATTGCCTAAACTTCTCAAAAGGTGCTGGATCTCCACCTAAAGTCGTCACACGATATTTTCCGGATAGATTCCGATGCAGATGCGCCCAGGAACGACGGAAAAGATTAAAGTTTTCAACGATTTGTTCAATCGCGCTATGCATGGGTTCGCACGCAGGAGAGAAGACTGCGCTGAGATGAGCACCGTGTCCTCGTGTCTTGTTCCTGAGGTGCGCGAATAGGTGAAACCACTTACGAAGATCGACTTTTACAGGTATTTCTTCGTATTCGATCTCCAACAGTTCAATCGCTTTCACTAGATTCGCGACAGCTTCGTGTTGCCATGCCCCGGAAGTGACTTTTTCCGTAAGTTGCCTCCGCTCAAGGGCCGCTGAGACAGCGAGTTGTTGTGAAGCTGGACCAAGCAGCACGTCATCTAGAGCTTCAGCCCATTCGCCGATTCCGTCAGCCCGAACGAGTTTGTAAGTCAATCGATACCGGTTACGCTCAGGATCATCCTTTATTGCCGCTACCAGTGCACTTACTACGGTTTTCGAAATTGCTTCACCGAAGAGTAGAAGGCTCTGAAAAAAAGCATAGTCAGACTCCGCCTTTGTGTCTGCCATGCGAATGCGCAGTTGTTCGATAGGTCGGAATGGAGTGATATTTTGTGGCTCCTGTGTTGGACCGTTGCTGTTGTTCGAGACGGGTTGCATTAGTTCCTATCTTAATTGCCGCGCGATAGGATAGGCGCTCCGGACTGCCTTTCGAAAGCTCAATTTTTAGCCAGCTATTCGCGTGGTTCGCACCCCGGCCGGACTCAGCCCCTTTGACCTTTCTGTAAAATGTTGTCCCGAAATGATCCGCAGTGGCAATTATACATGTGAAATAAGGAAATGATCGAGGACGGAGAATTATTGGAGGCGTATGTGCGCGAGGCGAACGAGGCCGCGTTCGAGTCGCTGGTGAACCGATATCTGAATCTGGTGTATTCGGCGGCATGTCGGCAGACGGGCGACCGTGAACAGGCACGCGACGTAACGCAGGCGGTGTTTGCAATTTTGGCGCGCAAAGCAGGTTCACTGAGTTCAAAAACTATCCTGTCAGGTTGGCTCTACCGAACCGCACACTTCGTCGCTCTGGAGGCATTGCGCGCCGCGAAGCGCAGGAAACTGAGAGAGGCGAGCATGATTCAGCAGACGGAGTGCGAAGAGAAGCCCCAAGAGGTTTGGGAGAAGGTTTGGCCGAAACTTGATGCCGCCATGGAGCAGATGAATGACACGGATCGAAATGCAATCCTTCTGAGGTTCTTCCAAGGAAAGTCGTATGGCGAAGTGGCCGTGGCACTCGGAGTTAACGAAACGGCTGCGAAAAAGCGAGTGAACCGGGCAGTGGATCGGTTGCGGCAGTTTTTGTCGAGACGAGGGATCACCAGTTCCAGTTCGATACTCGGTGCTGCGCTTGCTGCGAACGCCGTGCAACCAGCACCAGCTGCAGTTGCGAGCATAGCACCGCTTCTGGCAATGAAAGGAGCGACAGCGTTTTCGGCCGTCTCCGGGAGTTCGACGGTTCAAATTTTAACAGAAGGAGCATTGGAAATGATTGCCTGGAGTAAGGGGAAAATGGCGGTGTGTGCAGCCGCTTTATGTTTGGTCGGCGGCACAGTCACGGTAGGAGTGAAATACGCACGTGAAGCGGCGGAACATTCTCGTCTGACGGAAAGGCAAAGAGCCCTCACAAGTGCGTCTACGATCTCGCGCAAGGAAGATGCGCAGGTAAACTACGAGTTGGCGCGAATCCAAAACGAGAACTCGGCGTTGCGTCAACAAGCGCAGGAGATTCACAGCTTGCGCGCCCGGGTTTCGCAATTAAACGCACGCCGACGTGAGCTTCTCACCGTCGCGAACTCGCAGGCAGCTGACGTCGCGCCGCCTGACGTTCGCGCAAAAATGGAAAACCTTCGAGAATTGCAGTTCGAACACTTCCTCGCAGAGGGCCAGAAAGCGCTCGAGTTGCAGCCGCTGACGGCGGAAAAGCGATTGGAATACAATCCTGCGATCGACTTGATGAAAAATGTTGGGCTCGCACTGCGCGTTTTCGCTTCCAACAACGGAGATCAATTCCCGACATCTCTCGAACCTCTGGTAGAGAAAGGCATGGTGACTGCAGCAATGAACGAAAAACTACAGGAGGGAAACTTCGAATATCTGGTCTTTAGCGACGCCGAAACTAAGCCCGGCTTGCCAGCGGTCTGGACGCGGAGCCCAGATAAGGAAGGCATACGGATTCTCGTGCTCAATGACGGATCCGCTCACTTAATCCGCGAACCGGGCGGAATAACTCCGCCTAGTCCAGTGGCGATGAAAAACCCATAAAACCTTAAACAAGATCGCGATATGTTTAGAGTAATTGTTCGGCGATGGAAGCTGTTGGCGCCATTGGTTTGCCTTTACGTGGCCCTGCTCGCCTATTACGCGAATCGAACCATGATACTCGCCAGAGCAAATGAAACCGCCGCCGCGAAGTTGAGGGTCGTAGCGGCACCTTCCAGTGAGCCCAATTGGTTGAAGGCTTTACGAAAAGAGCAAGAACGCTTGAAGTCGGATATCCAGGCGATCACAGAGTTGCAAAAGACTCTGGCAGGACTGACGAATGAGGTCGCTGCTGCGGAGAAACAAAACTCGGAAACGTGGTTTGCGCGCTCGTCCGAATTGCAAGTTGCGATCGAACAGGCGCGAACGGCACTCCAAGAAACGATCCAATGGTCGCGCGATTGGGAGAGAAGGAAAATATTCGAAGCGGCCGAAAACCGGCTCGCCGAGAAAGCTGCGTTGAATCTTGATCCAGTGAAAGAACAGGAAAGGATAGGGAAAATCTTGAGCGAAATCGCGCGTTCGACAAGGGAAAGAATGAAATTGCACGATTCCTGGAGGATGAGCAGCGACAAGTCGAACGAGGCACGCGAGAAATTCATGACGGACCTGCAAAAGATCAATGCTGGGTGGCTCAAAGCGACGGGAGAACTCGGCGCTGATACCCCGCTTTACGAGGAAATACCGATCGGGATCGATGAACCAAATAAGACCGAGGCGATTTTCTTTCGTTCTGTGATTCCGGACCTTCAAGGAATGTCGGTAACTGTGCTCTTGGATGGAACAGTAAAATGGTCAGAGGTGCGTTAGGACGCTGAGCCCATCCCTCTTAGGAGACGCCGCACATCGGCCGCCGTTTTCCGGCTGTCAGCAGTAGCAAACCAGAACGCCGCCCCTGCGGTTATTAGGGCGCAGACAAACGCAAGCAGCACAGCTGGAATTCGCCTTCGCATTGGCGGTGAAATGGTTTCGGTTTCGATACTGCATTTAGCCACTTTCATTTCCAAATTCAAAAATCACGGCGAGAACAGAAGGGGTAGATAATCACCTTTCGCGCGCTCGCCGCTTTCCCCGGACCACCCCCGCCCCCCTTGTGACCTCTTACAGCACTGGTTGCGAGCACTTCAACTCGCAAGGTGAGCGAGCCTTCAAATCGCGGGCAGCAGTTCAGCCGCTACAGACTGCGGGGTCCGGCCCCAGCTACAGCCGGTGGAATCGCTCAGGTCGTTCGGCCTGATGTGCGCCGGATGTCGCATGGCACGGCGGTGGAGGCAGGTTCTCTCCACAAACGGTAGAACCAGTCCTTTGAGGAGTAGCTGGCTCGGCGGCCTATCGCAGTAGGTTTTACGTTCGGTTGGTGAGACTTAAGGGGCATGCATTGGATCACGTGCGACATGCGCGGAGACGACCGAGCAAGGCGTCAGCCGATTGTGCAATACACGGAACTCAGGGTAGCGGGAGAACTCATCCCGCCTGAAGAGCTGCGGCAGTTCCGCGGCGAAACCCACAAAGGAAAACAGATGCAGACTTCACTCATTCAATTCAACCAAAGCGCGAGCGCTATCGTAACCCAGAACTCGAGAACGAATGCTGTCAGCGTGCGGCTGCTGAGCGCAAAGGAATACAAGGATCAGCATGGTCTTAAAGGGAAAGACGGAACCCGCCAGTACAACGATTATCTTCGGCAGCAGGGCCGCGCAAACACCGCTGGTCTGGCGGCGGCGCTCACGAGTGGCGAACTCCTGGTCAAAGGCTTTCGCGATTTCAAAGGCTCGATGAACGTCAACTTCGTTAAGGCGAGCCAGATCAAGGATCCGAAGGCGGCAGAAAAGCCCGTCATCACTGAAGCCGAACTGGAATTGCTCGCGGCTGTGAAAGCGTCAGGACTGACAGTGGCAGACCTCAAGGGAATCGCATCGTAGCCGGTGCCTACGAAAAAATGGAAAGTTATGCGCGAGCAATCATCCGAGCCGAAGCAGGAAACCGTAGTTAAAACAGTGGTGACCGGTGTGTCCACCGGACATTCCGACGGCGAACTCTACTGCTTCGTGATCACGTCGAAGGGCAAACGCGAGTTCCCTTGGCCGCCCCGAGTCGAATTCGCATTCATTGAGAACTGATTCAAGCGAGCACGAGCGCCCCGATTCGGGCGTTCCTCTCGCTTGTCCAATTCCGGGCAGGCTCACACGAAAGGGCAGAATGCAAACGTCAGCGGTTATTCCAGCGGAACCTAAGGCAGCTCCAGTTAGCGTATTGAACGCCATTCAGAACGAGGGATGGAGGCTGGAAAGCGGTAAAGGAGTGGATATCAACCTACCGAGTCAGGTCGAGGCTCTTGCCGAAAGATTGGTCAGCGGAGCTCGTGGTGACGCGGGTCGCGGGAACGACGAACGGTTACGAACCAAGCGCGTGACCTTCTTTCGGAATCCAGAGCGGAACGCGGTTTTGGGACTCGGCACGTATCGTAATTGTCGAGGACAGGTGATGGTGGTCGCGCCGAACGATGCGGGCGCTAAAAGCATACCGCTTCTCAAGGTGCTTCAGCTTGGATACGTCCCAGTGGCGTCTGTCCGCCTCAGGAGTGCTCACCGCGGTTTCCGCTTGGTTTGCACTCCACCACAGTTCAAGCAATTCATCCTAGACGCGTTGCAAGGCTACAAATGTCACTTCGGAGGGGTTGAGCGTAGCCGGGAAGCGTTCCTCGACCATTGTGAGTGGGCCGCGGATCCAGAAGAGTGTGAAGCGGAACCAGACGGGACGGTGAATCCGGCGTTCGTGTATGCGGTGTTCGACCGCATAGAGCGGATAAATTCTCAGGGTGACGTCGAGGAGAGTGACCTATCCCTCGACATAGTAGCGCGTGCACTCGTGAGCCTTCGGTCGGAAACGCCAGGCCTCAAACTGCTCCGTGAGAACTTGCGAGGCAGGTCAGCAGCTTGGTTGGAGGCCCTCCGGGAAGCCGCGCTTCAAAGTTATGAAGCATCGAAACAGATTCAGGATCCGCTTCGAAGGGCGGACGCCTTCCGGCGACATGTCGAACGAGCAATGGGCAGAGGAGTTCCTGAGCAACCTATGGAGCAAAGAGGCTTCGGACCAGTTGAGCCAGAGCTCACTTGGACGCCTCCCGTGGAAACCGCGAAGACGCCGACGGCCCCCAGGTCCCCATCCAGGGCTGAATTGAGGCGACGAGCCGCAGCAGCTCTTGCGGCTTCACAGGAATACAAAGCATGGCAGGCGGCGAGGTCCAAAGGTCCCGTCGTGACTCAAGTCGGGTCAGCACAGTTCCTCGCGTTCTGGAGTCCGTTCATCGCCGCAGTCGAGGATCGGCTCCGCCAGATACTCGCGAAAATTCCGGTGCGTGGGCCCGTCCTCGGTTTTCTTCCGGCGTAAACGCCCGATCGCGGCGGCGCGAGATGTTGTTCAGCTGAGTTCTTTGGGTATCCGCCGGCCGAACCATTGCAAACGAACTCCCCGGTTTGGAAAGCCGCAACTCTTCCTTTGGCAGCTCACCGGTAAGCACGAGCTGCCATGGGCAGTGTTACGAACCATTCACTATGAATCCAGAAGCATCAGAGAACATTCCCGAACAGGGCCATCTTCGGGAAAGTCGACAATCGGACACCTCCGAAATCCCGCACGATTCGAATAGTACGTCGATCGTCGCCAATGTCTCATTTCGGGAAAGTTCGCCGGAAGGTGGCCCGATGCCGCCCCGAAAGCCGAAGAACCGGGACCGCAGATCTCGCGAGTTCCTCACCGGTGAAGAGGTGGAGCAACTCCAGGCAGCCGCTGGAAGGACTGGGCGTCATGGACACCGCGACGCGACTATGATCCTGCTCGCATACCGGCACGGCCTTCGGGTTTCCGAGCTGGTCTCTTTGCGCTGGGACCAAATCGACTTGAAACAAGGCCAGCTGCATGTCCGCCGGCGCAAGAACGGCAGCCCGAGCACCCACCCGCTGCACGGTCCCGAGATCCGCGCGCTGCGGCGGGTTGCGCGCGAGTATCCAGGCTCACCGTATGTCTTCGTCACGGAAAGGGGCGGACCGCTCACCGACTCAACAGTTCGAAAGATGGTCGCGCGAGCTGGAGGATTGGCAGGGCTACCGTTTCCTGTGCACCCGCACATGCTGCGGCATGCGGCCGGATTCAAATTGGCGAACGATGGCCAGGACACTCGCGCCATCCAGCATTATCTGGGGCACAAAAACATCGCCCATACTGTTCGCTACACCGAGTTGGCGGCTGACCGCTTTAAGAGTTTCTGGAAAGATTAGGACTGCGTACCAGATGAAAGACTTTCGAGAAAAACTGGAGTCAATACTCCGGACAATCAACCGCAGCGCGCTCGAAAGGTGCGACGAGTATAGCCTCAGCGCGTTCATTGAGAAGACGAACGACGCTCCCAAGAAGGATAGTTTTGCCTATGAGCTTGAATTTCGCATCACGCGAAAAGGGGGCGATGAATTCCGCGGTCATTTGACCTCAGACCGTGATCGCGAGGCCGACTTTCTTATGCTGGAAAGCCTCCTTGTAGAACCACTCCCCCTTCCGAACACCCCGCGCGAACTCTTTAACGTCCTTTCCGCACCAGAAATGATCAGCAGCCTGATCTTCACTCCTGATTGTGAGCGCAATCGTATAAAAGTTGTAGGAGTGCGCTGCGGGATTCCAACGACAGTGCTCTCGGCCAAAGTCTTGGCACATGCCTTACAAGAACTTTGGAGTGTGCGCGAGACGGTGGCGGCGGCGCTCGACGGGGGAGACACGATGGATTGGTGGCGTCTGAATTGCGGTTAGCGGTCCGGTTTCGTTTCGCTTCCGCGGCAGGCATCGTCCAAGAGTTGCCGTGCACGCTCTTCGCCAAGCCGGGTTACCAGTTCGAGCAAGCGCATTTGCGCCAAAATCTGAGCGGGAGATGAAGCAACAGGTGGCTCGTACTCTTTGATACGAAAGCCGAGCCTTTCCGCGGGACGGCCGCGGCGACTCTTCTTCCACCGGTGCAAGGCCGGTCGATACTGAACGATGCTCTTCAGCTGGTAGGGCGTAAGGTCCATCAGCTTCGCGGCAGCTATGAAGTTTCCGCTGGTGAACTCCAGCGCCGCATCGAGTTCGGAAATGTTCACGTCATGTGCCATACACCACCATCTCAGCTTTCTCTGTGCAAAAACCTTCAGTATGCACGTGCGCGCAATTTTAAGCTTTACAACATTTCTGAATCAACAGTAAAATCGACTACAGGTGAATTGGTTGTAACTCTCCACTCGGCTGACAGTTCACCGGTTCTTGAGGTTTGCCCGGTGATCGAGCCTCATCAGAACTTTGGAGTGTGGCGGAAACCTTGAGGATCTCCCGAACGAAGTATTTCGCCCACGTTTCGATCGCTTCAGCTGCTTCGCCTTGAACACAATCGGAACGTCGTATCGACCCCCCAAGCTCGGAGGCTGCCCATCACGGCGCTCGGGTTGATTGCACTCCGGTAATTTGCGGCAGTGAGGTTGGTTTCGGTGCCCACGATCAGCAGGCGTTTGAATCGATAGCCGCGGAGTCGGTGAAGCTCGCGCTCGAAGCGGGCCCGGTTCTCGCCTGAGCAACAGCCCACCAGGTCGGCTATGCTTTTCCGCTCGACGGCGAAGAGTTCCTCGGCGCCGGCAACGGAGTAATCGCCGGTCTGGAGGGTCCCACGGCGGGAAGGCAGAGTCCGAAAATTCAGCGGCTGCTGCTCACGGGTGTCTATGATTATTGTTGGAGAAATACTCATGCGGATAGTTCCCGTCATCGCATTCAGATGTCACTCGGCATCTCCCGGGCTGCACACTCGAACCGCGTGAAAGTCTTCAAGAAAGTAAGGTCCACTGAACAGGGGGCTTCACCGTCACGCTGCTTGAGGATCTCGAGAATCATCCCCGAGACCGGGCCAGACTGTTGCCCATTGTCCTTTCGCTGCAGCCGCCAAATAGTGTCCGCATCCTGACCGATTGCGCGGGACTCGCGGAGTTGTCCGTTATCATTCAACTGGCTGAGCGCGACAACGGGAATGCCAAACTCTTGAGCCATCATCTTCATCCCTCGGCTTATGTTAGCGACCTCATTTTCTCGGTTCTGGTCTTTCTTTCCTGGAGCCGTGAGGAGTTGAAGGTAGTCAACAACGATCAATTGAATCCCAAACTGTTGGACCATCTGGCGGGCCTTTGACCGGAGTTGAGAAATCGTAAGATCTGCCAAATCACAGAAATAAACTGGAGCATTCGCGAGAGCTATTGCTGCCTGCCCAATTCCTTTGAAGTCTCGGTCGCTCAGATTACCGTCGCGAATATTGCGGAGATTCACTCGCCCCCTGGATGCAAGTAGTCGCCTCATCAAGCGCTTCCCGCTCATTTCAAGCGAGAAAACCCCCACAGGGATTTGAAGATCTACTGCTACGTGCTCGACAATGTTCATCGCCAGCGCTGACTTTCCGACGCCCGGAAACGCCGCAAGGATTATCAACTCATCTGAGTGCAAGCCGTCGGTTAAACGGTCCAAATCGATGAGACCTGTAGAAATCCCACCGATCGCACCTCGCTGTGTGTGGAGCTTCTCAATCTCAGACAGCGCTTGGTCGACAGCAACTTTTGCGGTCAAAACCACGCCTTTGTTTTGGCGCCGCGCAGCAAGAATCTCACGCTCTGCCTGCTCGATGATTTCCGGACCGGCATCGCCGTCTAGAATTCTCCTCACGAGGTCTGTGCAAGTAGCCAACAGCTTCCGCAGAACAGCTTTTTCTTCAAGAAGGTCCGCGTAGTAGCCGATATTTGCCGCGGACGGGGTTACATCAGGAAGGGCCGATAGGTATGGGATACCGCCAACCGCTTCAAGTTGATCCTTTACCTTCAATGCCTCCTGGATGCTGATGAGGTCGATCGGTTTATTCTCATCCGAGAGTTCACAGAACGTCTGAAAAATTACGGCATGCCGCAGATCATAGAAAAACAGATCCGGGTTCTGCACAATTGCGCGCACTTCAGGCAGCGCTGATCTTGGATCGAGAAACAAAGAGCCTAAGAGGCCCTGCTCCGCTTCAATGCTATGCGGCGGAAGCCGCTCCGGTGGTCTTATGTTTGATTTGCTCATATTCAAAATTGGTTGTGGCTGAGGAATGGCGTAGCAGGCGTTGTAACCTTCATTGGCCGGTCAGCGTTATTAAGCCAGTTGATGAAGCGTTTTCGGCTAGGTCGCTTCCGATTTACAGAGGCCCACGCCTGCATTTTCCCAAACTCCTTGCGAACATCGATTCCTTCGTAGGCTGGATTGCCTTCCAAGCGTTGCAGCCATTCGTCGTCCGAAAGATCGTCGCCTGAAAGAAACGCTGGGGCTGTACTCTCGCGGAGATTTGGTGCCTCCAGCATCAGATTCAGATTTTGAGAGTGAAGAGGCTGCCCCTCTTCTTCTTCACATTCTTTGCCTTCTTTCATTCTTCGGCTTCTGGAAGCCCTGTGTTTATTGGGCGAAACGCTATTCTGTTGCTCGATTGCTGCTCGGTTGCTGCTCGACTGCTGTTCGTTTTGCTGCTCGGCTTTCTGGTATTGGGACCAATTTAGCACTGTAAATACGGACTTTTTCACTCCTCCCTGCTGCTCGATTTGCTGCTCGGTTTTCATCAACTCAAGAAGTCGGCAGACTTTTGAACTGTGCACACCGCAGGCTTTCGCGAGATCTACTCGGCTCGCGATGAACTGGCCTGGCTGTAGGCTGACCACTTTTCCGTCCCATAACGCTTCAGTAGGGGTGTGGCACGCTCGAAGAAGAATGGTTACCCAAACAGCGAGCCACTCCGTATCTCGGGAGCGAGGATTCTCGAGTAATGAGCGATGAAGTTTAATCCAACCGCCGGCGGCCATCTCGCACCCTCGTTTCAATGTAGCGAATCACACCAGGCATGATCTGGCCGATTGATCGACATCCGGCTAAGATTGGCGGTGTGTGCTGATGATAGGTCTGCTTCTTTGAGGCGTATCTTCCCAAAACGCCGACTGACGCCATGAGGTCGCTCAGCGGTGCTAAACCGTGCATCACTGGCTCCGCAGTGCGGTCGGCAATTGCAGCCCTCATACAGCACCCCCTTGCCCCTTGGAAACGGCAGCCTTGACGGCGGCATTGAGACTCAATACGGTGCCACCGTAAGTTTTTGCATGCGCTCGACGTTGCTTCCCGGCTCGGTGAGCGCTTTTTTCTTTCCCAGGAGGATCCCACCCAGCGCGCCCAAAATCACCATTCGATACCCTTTTTTCAGGGTGACAGGGCGTATAGCTCCGGAACGGCGGGCGAATTGAACTGCCCGAGAATGATCCAATTTTTCCCCTTGTAGCGCCACATCGCATCAATTTGCCCTCCTGGCTGTGGTCTTGATGAATGCGTTCAACTCCGCCTTTGAAAAAAAGGTCGCCTTACCTTTGCGATAGAAGTTTAGGCCTTGCTTGTTGTACGCCCTAAGCGTGTTGGCGCACAGGTCGACTGCCTCCTTGCTTCGCGACACCCGGACCAGATCGAAATCCGGCCTTAATGATTGATCGGTTGCGTTCATAATTGCGCAACCAAGGTAAAAAAGGAGGGAGGTCGGCAGGAGAAATGCCGAAATTGTACACGCAGGAGTCTGTCTTTAGGTTCGTCCGCGAGGCAGCCGGACGCGATCGTGAAGGCCTGCAAGTAGCCGCGCGCAGTTTCTCACGTCTGGAATGGTCAAGGTGCCAGAAGGTCGTTCATCTGCATCCTCTCTGAGAATGCTTTCGATCTTCTCTCGGATCGGCGGCCTGCTAAGCGCGATCTTGTTTACCGCCGCTCGCGCGCAATCGGCGGCCATACACGCCATTGCCACATTTATCGGAGCCGGGCGCTTCGGTCGAACTTCGAACGAAGCAGGCGGCTTAAGATCGATTCTCCGCTTGATTGAGGGGAACTCCGGGCGCATTGCCGCAACCTTGCTTGCCGCACGTATCCGGTTAATGGCGCCGGCCTGCCTTACCCCATCCTCCGCTCTGATCCTGCGATGCGCCTGATACGCGCGATCATGTTTAAGGAAAGTATTAAGTGCTCCGAGTAGATCCGCGAGCTGCCAAAGCTGTTGCTCGCCATCAGTGGTTGTAAGGCTGTTCAATGCTGACAGTAGGTCCTCAATGAGAATCGTCACCATGTCAGGGTTTACGGTCCCAACAACGAATTTGATTAAAGATTCAGGACCGTTCCTTCTCCTGGGAGAAATCCTCGTCCTACCCCAGTCATTGCTTTCGGGAGCAATTTCCAGCTTCGCCAATTCACTTTCAATTGCGCGGAGGATTACTTCGGGGCTATGGGTGCAGTCGAAAGTAATTGCCTTCTCCGAAGCCCAAACTTTTACGTGGAATCCCATGAGTTCGAGATCCGCCGCAAAGTGGAATGCGAAGTGTGCACGCTGATTTTCCGTCAGCGTCAACCACGGCCTTCCCGTGAAAGCATCAGATCCGCCCCACAGCTGAAATCCGGGGTGCCTACGTATAACTTCGTAGCCTTGCGCCGTCAGGTTATTTGCGAATTCAGCGAACGTGCTGCGTCTCAAAAACCACCATTCCGAGCTTAACTGCTTGAGCGTTTCTGAGTTCACCTTCTCGGGTTCTCTGAAGCAGTGCTCAACTCCGGGCATTCTGAGCCGTTGTTCGCACTTCCGGAATCAGTTCCACCGCCTTTGCTAAAACCTCAATCGGCAAATGCGTGTAATTATCGCTGACGAGGTCGCTTGAATGGCCTGCCAGTTCCTTGGCGACCGCCTGATTGCCCCCCGCTGCTTTAAGGAGCGATACAAACGAGTGGCGCAAAGAGTGGAAGCTGACTGGGTTTACTTCGCGCACTCTGTTTCTGCCAGACTTCACTTTGTGCTTCGTCGAGCGTGGAGGAACAAACCCGCAGGGCGCCAAAATCTCATCGTAAAACGCGTTCGAGAATTGGCCGCTTCCTTTCTCCTCGTAGGCACGAGCCTGTTCGGGCCAGATAAACCCCCTGATCCGTTTTGTTTTGGCGCGTAGTGCTTCAAGCATCGATCGGAAAGGGCGAGTCAGAGGAATGTGAACATCTTTACCGGTTTTTCTTGTGTTCACGTGAATAACACCGGCTTCCAAGTCGACGCACTCCCAGGTCAGACAGACGAGATCCGAGAGCCGAAGGCCAGTGGAGAATCCCCCGTAGATCATGTACCGCCAGAAATCGTTTGGGGCTTTCGAGTATAAGAGCTCCAGTTCGGCAAGGGAGAACGCGCGGCGCTTCGATATTTCGCCGCGGCCGGCCTTGAAGGGCTTTACGGCGAGCATGGGATTGGACGTGAGCTGCTCGTTTGATATAGCGCGACGGAAAAACACAGAGAGAACTTTGCGCTCGAGGTTGGTCGTGCTCGCTGAACAGTGCGCGCGCCGTTGGTTTAGGTAAGATCTGCAGTGCTCTGAAGAAACATCAGACAGCAGAGGCCGCGCTTCTGTGGCACCAAGGAACACGATGAACACTTCTGCAATGTCTTCGTACCGGGTGTGTGTGGCTGAATCGGCGCTGCGGTCCACCTCAGCGAGCCATTCTTCCAGTGCCGCCTTGAGTGTAAGCTTCGGCCGCGTTTTCCCGCTGAGCGCCACGTAGGCCGCTTCGAGTACTCCCGCGTCATGAGCGCGGAAGAGAGCGTCCACTTTAGCGAGCTCTGCCTCAGCGATCTTGCGGTCAGCAGTCTTCGTAGAACGAAGGAACTGCTTTCCATTCGCCATATAGCCGATCCACCATTTTTTTGAGTCCGGCCGCTTGTAGAGCCACGCCATGAGCGAAAGCTATACCGTATGGAACCGTATGTGAAGCACTATTACTCACTGGTGCTCACTATCCCATTTTGCTGGCGTTTTTCGCATCAATGAGCGTCGTAAAGTAACGGGGGTTCGAATCCCCCTCTCTCCGCCACTTTGAAAGGCAATGGCTTCTGCAGTTTACTGCATTCGCGGAGTCACCACGCGGTAATACCTGTTTATTGCTGCAGGTGTGGCGTAGTTAACGGCGCGCGGCGCAGTAGTGGCAGGAAAATCCGCGACGCGTTCCCAGCTCGCCGGTGCGAGGCTGTCCGCGGCTTGTAACGAATAGGTTCTTGCCGGCGCTGCTTCGAAATTCAGCGCAGCGGTGCCGGAAGTTACCACCAATTCCAAACGTAAGGCGCTCGCTGCGTTAGTGGGATTCGTCCCCGCCCGATACTCCTGCACATTGCTCAAGCCATCAAAGTCGAAGTCCAGATTCGCATCTGCAGGATCGCTTGGCAAAAAAACGTAGTTCGTTTCCCAGTTGTCGGTCATTCCGTCGATATCACTGTCGCGAACAAATTGAACATACGCACTCGCGAGCGAGCCGGATGCGTTTGGCTCAGAAGCATTCCCGACTTGAACCGTGTAGAACCGATCACCCGGATTTTCGGACGTATTCAGTCGCGCGTAATCGTTCGTGGCGAAAGTTACATTCGTGCGCACGGCGGACGATCCTGAGTACCAAACATAGGTGTAAGGTGGACTCCCGGCCTGCACGCCAACGCTCAAGACAAATGATTCGTTCACGGCCACCGTTTGATCGCTCGGCGCGAGAACAATTTCGGGCGAACCGACTTGCGCCGGGTCGTCAGTTCCCGGCGAGCCACCGATCGTGGAACTCGCGCGCCATTCGAGCGACTCACCTTGGCCTGCTGGCACAATCGAAAATCCCCAACCATCTGCAATCACCGGCCAGGGCGGCCGTGTTCCGAAATCCACGGCGAAAATTTCAGCGCCATCGCCCGGCCGAACCAGCGCAATCTTTTCACCATCGTTATCCAAACTGCCTGCGAAGACTCCGCCGACCGGCACCGTAGAATACTTCGTAGCGAAAGCCGCAGCATCATGAACAAACACCATGAACCCGCCTCCTGGAAGAATCGTTCCGTTGGTGATCGTGTGCGACGCGCCTTCGATCACAACGCCGCCGAGGTCAATGTCCGTCGCGCCGACGTTCTTTAGTTCGATGAACTCAAACTGCGAACCGTCATTCGTCCCGAGCGCAGGCGGATGATACATCAGCTCGGTGATCCGCAACGCACTCCAATCCTGCCGCCGATAAAAACTCACTTCGACCAGCGCACTCCATTCGTTCCCGAGGCGTGTTCGCGCGCGCAAGCGAGCGCTGCGCGTGAGTGTGACGCCCCCACTGTAAGCAATCGCTTCGCTGGAAAGCGCTCCGCCGGGCAGACGCGGATCCCCGCCATCCAAAGTATAGTAGATCGTTCCGGCAGGCGCGCTCATCGTCATCCCTTCGCCCGAATTGAATTCCCCGCCCAACTTGCTCAACGTGGGCGCAGCGACGTTGGGATACAGCCCATCTGCGCGCAGTTGCGCCACAAGATACTCGCGCCGTGCGCTCAACCATTCTCGTGTATCTGCAAGCTTCCGCAGCCAATCCGTTTTTGTATACGGATCATTCGGGCTCTGCGCATCTCCCCACCGGGCCGATTCCGCAACGATCGCCAACTGCAATTCAGCCTCACGCTGGTTCAAGCGCGCAATACTCGCCTCCGGCGTAAGCGCGCCGCCATTAAACAGAGCGCGCTGCGCACGATCACCGAATTTCGTGCGCCACTCCAAACTCGGCAACAGGTCGTTATGGAAAAACTCAGGATTACTCCACTGAAACTCGTCGCGAATCGTTCCGTTCACCGGACCGGTGCGATCATAATTGACTGGGTAGTAGTCCATGCTCGTCTCGCCGTCATGCGCCACCCACACGAATCCGCGCTCGCCCCCGCGCCGCCGCATGCCCCAGAAATTATTTGGCTTCTGACCCACCCACACGCTGCTGCCCATATCGTGATTCGCCGAGTACATCACCATCAGCAACCAATCCGCCAGATTGTCCGGGTCCAGCAAAACTGCGTCGGGCGCACTCGTGCGTGTCACACCATCTGGCAGCAAGCCTTGCAACGCGAAGTAAGTCGCTTCATTGGCAGATTCGAAGTGCGCGCGGCACGCCGAGAAGAGCCGCTCCCATGCGGTCGGTTGGCCGGGCGGGCCGGTGAGAAAACCATCCGCCGCTTCGATGTGGAAATCCTCGGCGAAGCCGGTGTTCTTAATGACGTCGTAATCGTCGTTGTCGCCACCCAGGTAATTCGCTGCGAACTTCGCTTCGGGACGTTCCTCCACCTGGTAAATGCCCCAGTAAATTCCGTTGATGTAAAGTTGCACCCAGCGGCTTCTCGCGTAGGGCTGGCCCATGTCGCCCTGGGTGTCGCGCGACCAGGTATCCCGCATATAGTTGCACATTGCAGGATCGTAATAAGCCCATGAGAAGTCCTGGGGCGTTTGCACATCGATCGCGTTAAATTCATCGGCACCCTCCGGCCCATAGAGCGGATATCGCAAAAGAGAATCGCCATACTCACTGCGAAATAGAAGTCGGAAGGAATGTTTCGGATTGTTGCCGTCGCGTGAAAAGTTCCCGCGGATGCGCAACCCTGCTTCGACTTGGAAACTATTCGTTGAGTCGTTGACCAGTTCGACCGAGGCAGCCCGTTCCCACTCGCGACCACGCTGCTGTGGATTCGAATAAAGACCGGTCGCCGCACTGCTGAAATCCTGCTGCGGCAGAACGATCGACATTGAAGGCAGCGCTTTCAATGCGGCGAGCACTTGAGGGCGTCCACCGATGTTCGTATTCGAGTTGTTCACGATCCGCCGGTCCATGCCGTAATCGTATCGCTGGCCGTTCACAGGACCGCTGGGCCAACCAGGCGGCGCTTCATTGTTCGGCGATTGGTCCATTACGGCGTCGGGAAGTATGTAGGTGTGTGTATCTACATTTGATGGAACTGCACCGCTTTTGAATGCCGCCGCGCGGACAGCTTGCGAGCGCGTGATTGCGATGGGTCCACCGTAAATACCCCCGTGAGTAGCCGTTGGAACGGAACCGTCGAGTGTGTAACGGATCGTCACTCCCGGAGTGGCGCAGGAGATTGTCACTTCGACCGGCTGATCGAACAGCCCGCGCGTGGGCAGGAATTTTGTATCCACCACACGTTCCGCGCCTATCGCGGGAGTGTTTCGTACACCCGGTGTTGGTGCGAAAAGGTACGCATTTCCTCCAACGTCTTCGATCGCGCCGTAGGAAAGGTCAGGATTTTGCTCCGGAAAGGTGGGACGAAATTCAGAAACAATCGTTACGCCATCGGGTCGAACCAAGCCGAGGTATTCGGCGTCGGCATTCAGCGAGAATCGCGTATGTAATTCAGCGCCACTCACTGCGCGGTCCTTACCGGACGCGAATACTACAATTCGACCGCCTGGCGGTAGATTTGTCGCAGGGAATCGCCACTTCGTGAGCAGTCGCGAATCGTCAGTGAGGCACCAATTGGCTAAATCGAGCGACGTTTGCCGCGGGTTATGGATCTCGACCCAGTCGGAAAATTCGCCATCTTCGTCTGCGAGGGTCTTGCTGTTGGATGCCATGAATTCAGTAATTCGCGCGAGGGGCACGATGAAGCTTGGATCGATCCTGTAGGACCATGTGCCACCGCCAAACTGATTTGCTGAACCATCTCGAATCCCATTGCCCGGTGCCCATGCGATGGTGACCACTCCATTGGGTGCCGCAGGAAAGGTAAACACGTATGGTCCGAAGCCGCTGCCAGTGATATTTGTCGCTGCACTCCCGTTGATCAGCAGATCGCTCGCATCGACGCCAGAAACAATTTCGCTGAAAGTAATTTCGATCTGCGTCAGTTCACCGAGCGTCGCGCCGTTTGGCGGACTAATTGCCGCGACGGAAGGCGCTACATCATCGACCGGCGCTGTAAGTCCGGCCATGAACCCGATGTCAGAACTGTTCAGTGCTGCGTTGAACACCTGCACCGCGATCACGTTCGATCCATTCACCAGCATCGTCGGATTTCGAATTACATGCCGTTGAAGCGCCGCCGGTTCGTCCACACTATTGGCGGCCAGATCATCAAACCCAAGTGAACCAGCGGAGACGTTATATCGCACCACCTCTTCGCCATTGATCCAAGCGATGAATCCGTCATCGCAGGCGGTATCCAAATGCAATTCGGAGATGCTGATGGCACTCGTCACGGCGAAGTTCTTGCGGAGAAAAAGCGACGAGTAACTGTCCATCATTCCCGAATTCTCGGTCCCTTCGGCAACTCCGCCGTTGTAGAAAGGTGGTTCGGTCACGCTGGTGGAGTAAAACACCGGCGTCGCTGCGGCGCTCCAGGTCGCGTCGTCAAAACCATTCTGCCGCCACGCTTCCACGGGAACAGACGCTTCATTTGTTCCGGGTCGAAGACGCCAGCCGGATTCGCTTGGCGGGAATAACGTCGCAGCTCGGACGCTAAAAGAGGCAGCGCAGCAAAGCAGGATTGCTGTACGGTGAAGAATACTCAGAGACATCATTGCGCTTTCGACCAGTACCAACCCTAGTGACTTCGCCTTATAACACCAGCAAACAAGCCGCCCGCGTCGCGGGCGGATAACAATCTGCAATAGTGAACCGGGGCGGGGTAGGACGGCTGTGCGTCCTGACGCCCGGTGATTGCCGAATGGAGCCTCTTTCGCTACGATCGGCACCATGCCACACTTCCCCGGGTCGACTGATCATACTGCGCACGCACCCGGCGCGCGGTTTCAGACGACGCATTGGAGTGTGGTGTTGAAGGCGGGCCAGGGCGCGGAAGAAGCGCTTTTAAAACTCTGCCGCATTTATTGGCTTCCGCTTTATCGATTCTCCCGACGGCGGGGACATCCTGTTCATGAAGCGCAGGACCTGACCCAGGATTTCTTCGCACATATTCTTTCGAACAGTGCCTTTGCCAACGTTGCCCCTGCGCGCGGACGTTTTCGTTCCTTCCTGCTGGTTGCGCTCAAACATTTCCTCGACAACGAATGGCACAAGCGCCGCGCCTTAAAAAGAGGTGGCGGCCGTCAACTGATCTCATGGGATGAGCTTTCTTCGGGTGATCGTGAGTTGATTGAGCCAGCTCTGGACGATCATCCCGAAAAGGCATTCGACCGGGAATGGGCCCTGACCCTGCTCGATCGCGTTATGAAACAACTCGAGAAGGAATGCTCCGTCGCAGGCAAAAGCGAATCGTTCGCCGCCTTGAAAGATTATCTAACGGACGGTGCCGGTCGTTCCTATCGCGAGGTCGCGGTGCAACTCGGGATGACCGAAGGCGCGGTTAAGGTTTCGGTGCACCGACTGAGACGCCGTTTCGGTGAGTTGGTGCGAGAACAGGTTGAACGAACAGTCGGTAATCCGGCCGAAATCGATGATGAAATCCGGCAGCTCTTTGGCGCTTTGAGTTAACCCATTTAGAGGGGCTGTAACCTCACCGCGCCATTACTGTAGTACCTTTGATGAACCCATGTACCCTGCGGCTACAGATCAGCGCTCAACGGTTGGCACCTGCCTGACCTGCGGCACGGAGATTCGCCGGGACGCGCCTTTCGCCCAATGTCCCAAATGTCTATTGGGCTTGGGTTTAACTGCTGCCGCCGAGTCACCGGAGACAACGCCGTTTCCGTTCACTGTGGTCGAGCCGCAACCTGGCTTCGACTACGATCTGCTCGAACGAATCGGCCGCGGCGGTATGGGTCTGGTGTATCGCGCCCGGCAACGTTCCCTCAACCGCATCGTTGCTCTCAAAGTGATGGCCGCCGGGGAATTCGCCTCCTTAGCCTCACTGGCCAGATTCCGCCGCGAAGCAGAAACCGCAGCCAAGCTGGACCATCCGAACATCGTCTCGATCATCGAAGTCGGCGAAAGTAACGCCAGCCCGTATCTGGTCATGCGCCTCGTCGAAGGCGCCAGCCTCGCCGCCCGTCTCAATCATTTCTCCTTACCAAAACAAGCGGGTGCCGTTGGTGAGACGCAAGCGCAAGTCCGCCTCGCCCGCCTTATGGCAATCATCGCGCGCGCCGTGGACTACGCCCATCGCCGCGGCGTGCTGCACCGCGATCTAAAACCGAGCAACATCCTCTTAGACGCTGAAGGCAACCCGCACCTGACCGACTTCGGCATCGCCAAGTGCCTGGAAGAGGAAGGTTCGCTCACGCAAACCGCCGAACTGCTCGGCACATTGAACTACATGGCGCCCGAGCAAGCCGCCGGTAAACCGATTTCCCGATCGGCGGATATTTACAGCCTCGGAGCGATTCTGTTCGAGCTCCTGACCGGCCAGCCTCCCTTTGAAGGCCCGAAAATGGAGGTCCTCCGTCAGGTCCTCGAGGATGATCCGCCGCAGCCGCGTGTTCTTTGTCCCGCAATCGAGCGGGATCTCGCGACAATCTGCCTGAAGTGCCTCGATAAGAACGCGGCTCGCCGCTACACCTCCGCGCTGGAACTCGCCGAAGATTTAGAACGCTGGATCCGCCACGAGCCAATTCTCGCTCGTCGCGCCGGACCAATCCTTCGCCTGCAACGTTGGACTGTGCGTCATCCCGCAATCGCTGCTTTAATTGTCACGTTGAGCGCCGGTGTCGCCATTTCGCTCGGCCTCCTGGCACGGGCCAACCAGGAGAAGGAACGCAAATCAATCGCGCTCGATATCCTCCGCACCGAGTCGGCCCGACAGCTTCAGGAAATCTGGTCTTCCGCGAGTTCCTCCTTCCGCATCAAATCGGAAACGCTCGCGGCTATGGCCGGAATGGAAGTGACTGGCTTAGTCGACCTCGAAGATCGGTTTTCCATTGGCCTCGTTTCGGAAGGCAACCCTCTGGACCGGGTTCTCCGCGCAGCCCCGGTCTTCCACGAGCTCGAACAATCAATTTCCCGCCTAACTGTCACGCCAACCCGTATCGACGTCGCGCTTTTTAAAAGCAATTCATCCGCGATTGATGAGCTGGTCAGCGGGATGGTCGATTTCGCTCAACTCAACATGCGCGAGTTTCTTCGCGCTCGTTCAATTGCTCCAGGAATTCGTCCGGTTATCACCATCAGTCCTGAAGCGGGCGTAAATGAATCAGCGGTCATTTTCACCCGGAAGGACACTGGCATCTCGCGCCTGAGCGACCTTCGGGGAAAATCAATCCTGCTCGCGGCGTCTGATTCTACCTTGTGTTTCTGGACGAAGGTGAATCTCGTTTCCGCCGACGTTCGCGCCAGCGGGCTGGCGCGCTACCGGTACATCAACGAAGGAAGCGATGTGATTCGCGGATCCGACAAAATCGCCGCCAAACCGCTGGGTAATCCCTACAGTTCCATGACACCAGTAGAAGCGGTCATCGCCGGATTGTACGACGCAGCGGTGGTGCACGAGAAACGTTTCCGGGAAGTCGCCAGCGAAAACGGTTTGGTTGCGCTCGCCTGGTTCAAAGACAGTGGCGACCTAATCGTGGCTCGCGAGAATATCGCGGAGGAAAGCACTGGCGCTCTCGAGCGCGCTCTGCTGGAATTAAGCAAGGGAGAGTTTTTGGACACGCCCGCGCGGTTTACGCCGGCGAGCGAAGAAGATTACCAGGAAATTGAAACACGGCTTGCTGCCGAAGCCGCATTCGAACAATGAAATTCGCAGTTTTGAACACGAAAAGGTGCGGGTTCACCATCGTCGAGCTCCTGCTCGTCGTCACCATCATCGGCATACTCGCCTCACTCACCGCCGCCGCCGTTGCCAAAGGCAAAAGCTCGGCGCAACGCATCCAATGCATCAACAAACTCCGCCAATGGGGCCAGGGCGCGATTCTTTATGCAGACGATAACAACGACAAACTTCCCCAGGAAGCGGTCTTCGACGGGATTAACACCTGGGAAATGACTATGTTTTCGGTGTGCAAGGAAGTTTGGTACAATTCCATGCCGCGCACACTCAACGTGACTTCTGCTTCGGTTTATTCCCGCACTCCATCTTCGCAACGCGCCTTTTACTCGCAGCGCAGTTTTTTCCACTGTCCCACCGCGAAGTTTGCTCCCGTCTCGGCAACTTATCCGAACTTCTCCCTCGCGATGAACTCCAAGCTGATGATGGATTTTGAGGTCGCGCCGGAACCGGTGGTCGCAAACTCCGAGATGTGGTTCCCAAGTCTCAAGATGGGCCAGATCATGGTTCCCGAGAAAACCGCGCTCTTCCTCGATTCCGGCGTCGCCGGGGAAAAACGCGTCTCCGAATTCCAACCGCCTTACTCCGGCCAGCCGAAAGCTTACGCCACCGAATTCGCCGCCCGTCACCACGGCTCTGGCAACATTCTTTTCGCGGCAGGCAATGCTTCAACACTGCACCCGCGCCAAGTCGTTGATACGGACCCAAACAGCCCACGGCGTGGCGGCGGACTTTTTCCGCCCAGCGAAGTCATTTGGCGGCACGATCCCTCTCTTGTCCCTTAAAACAAATTGCGGAATCTTAACAATGACTTTGTAACCTTGCGTTAACGCTCCTGTTTTTGGGTATGGAGCCACCTCTGCCAAGCGGTGGCCACGAATTGAAGGAAGTTCAAATGAAAAAAGCGCATCTGAATCTCGCCACGCTGCTCCTCGCGCTCTTATGCGCCGCGAATCTCCACGCCCAGGTCGAAGGCCCGAGCGGCCATTATTATCAGGTCGTACTCCAACCCGGCATTCTCTGGGACCAGGCCCGCGATGCCGCGCAAGCCACCACCTTTAACGGCGTGCACGGCCATCTCGCCGCGATTACTTCCGCGGAGGAAGATCAGTTCATCGAAACCCTCCGCCAGCAAGCTGCGCCGGGAGGCTACGGCTCGGTCTGGGTTGGCGGCTGGCAGGACGAGTTCGCCCCTACCACTCACGAATGGCACTGGATCAATGGCGAAGGCCCCATCCCGATGAACGGCGGCGAAGGTTACTCCAACTGGCACACTGGTGAACCGAATGATTACCAGGGGCAGCCCGAAAACTACCTCACCGTCGGCCACTTCAACCAATTCGGTTGGAACGACGACGTGAACGGCACGCACGTTCAGGGTTACGTCGTGGAATTTCCCAGCGGCGGCACCCAGGCGACGGTCGGCATCCGCACGTTGGATTACATTGCAGTCGAGTCCAACACCACTCGGCCGCCTGACCCCGCCGTTTTCGAAATCTTTCGCAGCGGCAATCTCACCCTCGACCTGCCGGTGTTCTATTCGATTCATGGGAGCGCGCAAAACGGAATTGATTACAACGAAATCGCCCGCAGCATTGTTATTCCCGCCGGTCAAACTTCCGTGCAACTGACAATCGCCCCTCGGCCCGACGCTCTCACGGTCGTTGAACCTTTGGAAACCGTCGGCATCCGCCTTGAGCCTTCGCCGATTCTCACCCCCCAAGCCAGTTACGAAATCAATTCGGCCGACCGCGAGGCCGCCGCCGTCATTTACGAGGAACGTCCGCCGCAGGAAAGTACGATCGACATCGCGGTCCCTCGCGCCGGTGCGACGTATCAATCCGGGGAAGTGGTGAAAATCCTCACCGCAGTGTATTCCACGCAGCAAGTTTTCCATGTCAGGATCTACGCTGGTGAAATTGATCTCGGCACCGCCACCCGTGTCGCCGGCCAAGGGCCGCTCCACATCTACGAATTCTGGTGGAACCCGCCCGGCGCCGGCTCGCCCGACCTCAACGCCCGCGCGTTGATCAATCAAACCGTCGTGGTCTCAAAATCCGTCCGTATCATCATCCAACAAACTCCTGAGACGTCTGTCGTCAGCATCCGCTTCGTCGATCAACCCATCCCCGCCGTCGCGCCGAATAGCGATTACACCTATGGTCACCTGGAAGTCAGCCGCATCGGCCCTACCACCACCAACCTGCAAGTTTTCTATTCGGTTGATGGCACCGCCACCGCCGGGGCTGATTACGAAACGCTGCAGGGTTACGTTGTCCTTCCCGCCGGGAAAACGAACGCGCGCGTCAATGTCGTCGTGATCGATGATCTCATCGACGAACCGACCGAAAGCGTCATCGTCTCGCTCATCCCTTTTGGCGCCACGACGGATCCCGCCACGAACAATCGGGCGAATTACGTGATCGACATGGAACACCGCACCGCCACGCAACCGATTTTCGATAACGATCCTCCCGCGGACGTGCCCGTTATCAGCATCAGCGCCAGCCCGCGGGAAATCGAAGAACCGCCTGGGTTTACCGGCCCGACCGTCTCGCGCATCACTCTCACCCGCACCGGCAGCCTGGCTGAAGCTCAACGCGTCGATCTGCAATATACCGGTACCGCCACCCGCGGCGTCGATTATAGTAATGCGCTCTTCAACATCACATTTCCTGCCGGTAGTTCGAACGTCAGCTACAACATTTCCGCGCTCTCCGACGGTATTTTCGAGGGAACTGAATATGCCGTGATCGGCATTGGGCAACGGAACTCGCAGGATCCCGACCCAGCCAATCGCCCCTATGCGATCGACACTGCAAGAAGCAGCGTTCGAATCACCATTCTTGACGAGCAGGATGATCCCACGCCAATCGTAAGCATTTCGCTCATTTCTCCTTCAACCCAGGAGCCGAGCCCGAACATGGACGTCGCGCCTGCGATCTTCGCGCTGCAACGCACCGGGCCAACCAACACGCCTCTCACCGTTTTCATCGGCTACACCGGCACTGCGAGTAACGGTGTTGATTACCCGAGCCAAACTCCGTGGGTCAATTTCGCGCCCGGCCAGCGCGAACGCCGGGTCGAGGTTCACGCCATCGACGACTCGTTGAGCGAAGGCACTGAAAACATCGTCGTCTCCGTCAAACCCCCACCGTCGGGCGTGCCGACAGAAGGCCCGAGCCTTTACACCGTTGATACGAACGCGCACACCGTCGTCCTCAATATCTTCGACAATGATATAGCCAATGGACCCTTCGTAACTATCGAAGCGCCGGACCCGATCGCCACTGAACTTCCTTTTGGTTCCCTTGCGCCCTTGGATTCCGCGCGCTTCCTTTTCACGCGGCACCAGGATGATTTGAATCGCGACCTGCGCGTCTTCTACTCCATTCACGGCACCGCGAAAAATGGCGAAGATTACCAAACTCTTCCGGGCAGCGTCGTTATTCCCGCCGGACAAGGCTCCGCCTGGGTTGAGATCAATCCGATCACGGACGACACACAAGACAACCGCCACCATTACGAGTTCGTCTCCGCGCCCGGCATCACCTGGCACCAGGCACGCGCGCAGGCTGAAAATACCACTTACAACGGTATCAAAGGCCACCTCGCGACGATCACTTCGGCGGAAGAGGATCAATACATTGAAACACTGCGCCAGCAATCCGGCATCGGTGTTCTCTGGGTGGGCGCTTACCAGGAAGACAGCGAGCCTTCCGTTACCGAAGGTTGGAAGTGGCTCAATAACGAGGGCGGGATCCCCGGCACCAACGGTTCCAGTTCTTCTTATTCCAATTGGGGCACTGGTGAACCAAACGACTATTGGGGCGTTGCCTCGGAGAACCACCTGGTGATCGGCTGGGCGCAAGGCGGCGGCTGGAACGACCAGCGCATCGATGCTTCTCAGGGTTACGTGGTCGAGTTTGATCTGCCCATCGATCACCCCGGTCGGGCTGAGCGCATGGAAACCGTCGCGTTGCGCCTCGAACCTTCGCCCTTGGCGGGTCCGCTCCCCAGCTACACCTTCAATGAAGAGCATTGCACCGCGGTCGCCGTCATTTTCGAACACCAACCGCCCACCAACGGGGCGATCGAGGTCGCTTTCCCGAGCGCGGGTCATATCTATCACGATGTGAGTGACGTTGACTTCTTTGTTGCTGCCTATCATCCCACGATTGAAATCGAATTCATTCATTACTCCTTAAACGGCGAACGCGTCGGGACCTCGAATCTGAATCCGGACGACAATGAAGATCCGGCGGGGGGATTGGAAATTCACCGCTTTCATTGGAGTGACGCCAGGTCCGGAACGTGGGTTCTCAAAGCCAGGACCGAGCTGCCGAACGACGTTGATCTGGAATCTTCATCGATTCCCTTCCAGGTCATTCCGACGGGTAACCAGCCACCGGTCGTGACGCTCGCCCGTCCATCGGATGGTGCAGTTTTCATGACCGGTGACCCGATCGAAGTCGTCGCGGAAGCTTCCGATCCCGAAGGCGCGCAAATGCGTATGATTCTGCTCGTCGATAACACTCCTGTGTTCGAGACGAATTCGACGAGGCTCGCCTACGTCGTCCGAAATCTCACGGTAGGAGCCCATACTTTCGAAGTCAGGGCCACGGATAATGCCGGCGGCCATGGGAGCGATTCCGCCAACATCCTCGTCCGCCATCCCGACACCGTCTCCTTTGTCCAGCGACACTTGCCCGCAGGTTACTCGCCCGGAGTATCCTTCGAAGTGCAGTTGCGCGCCAACCCGCCGCAGGGCACGCACGCTTACGCGGTGGAAGATCGGCCGCCGCAAGGCTGGACTGTCAGTAACATCAGCCACGAAGGCGTGTTCGATTCCGCAACCGGCAAAGTGAAGTTTGGACCCTTCATTGATTCCAATGGCCGGTTTCTCACATATCGCGTCACTCCGCCGAACAACGCGACCGGTCGTTACCAGTTTATTGGAAGCAGCTCCGCGAACAGCGCGACCTATCCCATTACCGGTGACGAGTTCATTCATTCCGTCCAGCAACATCACCCCGCTGACACAAACCAAAGCTTCACGATCGTCCTCCAGGAAGTCACCGCTTACGCCGCTTCTTGGAAAGCCGGGCAATCATGGCCAACTGGGCCAGTGCCGATTCCAGTGAGTTACGTCACTCGCGCCGGACGTATCTGGAGAGCCGGAGAAGCTTACATCTTTGATCGTTCTCAACCCGCGCCGGCCTGCTGGATTCCAAGTTCCGAAGCTGGCTTGCAACGCGCTTTCGCAATCAGCAAAGCCGGACGCAGCATCAACGGCGAACTGCAACCCGGCACAGGCACTTTCGTCCAAATCGCCGTGAGCCCAGCCCCAGGCACGAGCTGCTATGCGCTCGAAGAAAAACCGCCCCGTGGATGGGCCGTCGGGAACATCAGCCACAGTGGCACCTACGACGCTACGACTGGCACGATCCGCTGGGGTGCATTCATGGATGCTACCCCACGCACGCTGACTTACGCCGTTATTCCTCCCGCCGGCGTCACCACCCTGGGCACATTCCTCGGCGAACTTTCCTGCGACGGGCTGAACATCGAAGTCGGCTACGCGAATTCCGGCGTTGCCGAAGGCCCGGGTTCGATCGAGATCACCGCAGTGGCCCAGAGCAGCGCCGGCCTGACGCTCGATATCACCGGCCCCGCAGGACAAACAGCGCTTGTAGAAAGCACCACCGATTTCAAAACGTGGACCACGCTACGTTCAATCTTCCTCCCTGACGGCGGCGTAGAATTTACGGACACCACCGCAACCGATGGGAACCCGCGCTTTTATCGCTTGCGGGTCCAATAAGAAGCTAATTGAGAACACACACCGCCGCCGCTGGGACTACCCACGGCGGCTTCTCTTGCTGGCGTTGGATTTGGATCGCCTGCTGACCAACGCAGCAGCGAAAAGATCCGCTCCCGCAGCGCAAGTGGCTGACCTGGAGATTTGAGACAAACCACCCCTCGGGAAAACATCGTTTTAGGGGAGATAGGAACCGCGCTCCGTCCCCGCGCCTCAGACAATAAATGGCTCGCGATTTGCGTCCAATCCTGCATAATGGAGGTCCTGTGCCCAGTATCGAGCGAACAATTCAGGTGAGTTATCGGCATCAGGTGCACTTCACCGAGGGAGTGTTCCAGCGCGACAATCCACTCGTGCGCGACGTGATGACGGAAAGTGCCACTCGGACGCGGCATAAGGTGCTGGTGGTGATCGATGAAGCGCTTTCCCAATCGCAGCCGTTCCTGGCACGCAGCATTGAACTTTATTTCGCCACCTACCCGGAGTTGAATCTGGTTTGCGCGCCGATCGTCATTGAAGGTGGCGAACGCACCAAGAACTCCTACTTCCACGTTTCGGAAATTCATTCGCAGATCGATCGCTTCCATGTCGACCGCCATTCGTATGTGATCGCAGTGGGTGGCGGGGCGTTGCTGGACATGGTTGGCCTCGCCGCAGCCACCGCGCATCGTGGGGTTCGCCATATTCGAATTCCGACGACGACCTTGAGCCAGGACGATTCGGGAGTCGGCGTAAAGAACGGCATCAACGCGTTTGGAAAAAAGAATTTCATTGGCACATTTACGCCGCCATTTGCGGTGATCAATGACTTCAAACTGCTGGAAACATTGGAGGCGCGTGACAAGCGGGCTGGCTATGTGGAAGCGGTGAAAGTTGCGCTGATTCGCGACGCTGAGCTTTTTGAGGGAATTGAAGCCGATGCATTTCGGCTGCGACAATTCGAACCGGAAGCGATGAAGCGGCTGATTCGGCGTTCGGCGGAATTGCATTTAAATCATATCGCGACTTCCGGCGACCCGTTCGAATTTGGATCGGCACGTCCGCTCGACTTCGGCCATTGGGCGGCGCACAAACTGGAACAGCTTTCTGAATACCGTTTGCGCCACGGCGAAGCGGTGGCCATTGGAATCGCGCTCGATGTGATTTATTCGCGGCGGGTCGGCTTTATCGACCGCGCTTGCGAAACGCGCATTCTTCGTTTGCTGGAACTGCTCGGTTTTGAACTGTTTGCCAGCGAATTGCTGCATGTGGATGCGAAAGGCCGGAGCATTCTGCTCGGCGGTTTGGAAGAATTTCGCGAACATCTCGGCGGTGAACTGACGATCACGCTGCTGCGCGGGATCGGCCACGGTTTTGAGGTGCATGAAATTGACGGCGCGGAAATGCTGGAAGCGGTGCGGGAGTTGGAAGCGCGCCACAAAGCGGTCGATCACGCCACCGCTTCTGCGTAGCCCCATGGTTGCTATTGCTTCCCGAGGCAATCTGGATCGATGAAGCGCACCGCCGTCATCAACGTTGTCGGCCTGTCAGATTCCTGCCTTGGGCCGAAGACTCCGCGCCTCAATGAATTCATCGCGCGGAACCGAAAAACGACGATTTCGCCAGCTTTTCCAGCGGTTACCTGCACCGCGCAATCCAACTACCTCACTGGCAAACCGCCCCGCGATCACGGCATTGTCGGAAACGGCTGGTACAACCGTGAACTGGCCGAGGTCCAATTTTGGAAGCAGTCGAATCACATCGTTCACGGCGCGAAGATCTGGGATGACCTGCGCGCGGCCGGGCCGGGTTTCACCTGCGCGAAAGTTTTTTGGTGGTACAACATGTATTCCACCGCGGATTACTCGATCACGCCGAGGCCGATGTATCCGGCCGATGGACGCAAGGTCTTCGATATTTACACGCATCCATTTTCCATTCGCACAGAGATCAAGAACGAGCTTGGCGAGTTTCCGTTCCCGGCGTTCTGGGGCCCGGGCGCGGGCGCGAAAGGAAAGTTTCAACCGGACGAAGTTTCACGCTGGATCGCGGCCTCTGCGAAGTGGATCGAGAACAAGTATGAGCCGACGCTATCACTGATTTATCTGCCGCACCTCGATTACAACCTGCAACGCCTTGGCCCAGCGCATCCCGAAGTGCAGAACGATTACGCGCGGATTGACGATATCGTTGGCGACTTGATCCGTTACTTCGAATCGCGCGCCATTCAGGTTATTGTCCTTTCTGAATACGGCATCAGCCCGGTGTCGCGTCCAGTTCACCTGAATCGAATTTTTCGCGAGAACGGCTGGATCACGATCAAGGAGGAGCTTGGGCTTGAACTGTTGGACGCTGGAGCCAGTCGGGTTTTCGCCGTTGCGGATCACCAGGTAGCGCACGTTTACGTTAATGATCTATCTCTTCTCAATCAGGTCCGCGCGGTCCTTGAGAAAACCGAAGGTGTGGATGAGGTGCTCGATTTAAACAAAAAGCGTGAAATGGGCATCGACCATGCTCGGGCTGGAGATCTTGTGGCAATTTCGGAGCCGGACGCGTGGTTCACTTACTACTATTGGCTGGACGATGACCGGGCGCCGGATTTTGCTCGCACGGTGGATATTCATCGGAAGCCGGGATATGACCCGGTGGAGTTATTCATTGATCCCGCGCTGAAATTCCCAATGCTGAAAGTGGCGAGCAAGCTGTTGAAAAAGAAGCTCGGCTTTCGGATGTTGATGGATCTGATCCCGATCGATGCAACGCTGGTGAAAGGATCGCACGGGCGAATTCCGGACGATCCGCGCGAGTTCCCGCTGCTGATTGCCAGCGATGCTCTAGGTTCGACCAGCACTATTCAATCCACCGATGTCTATGGCGTCATCAAACGAGCTGTGCTTTCTTAAATCGCTCTTCAAGACCCTTCGGCGCAAACCGGTCGTGGTCGCGCTCTCTTTGTTTCTTGGCTCACCCTTCGCATTCGCCGCCGAATGGAATGACCGTTTCGATAATTACACCGATTGGGCCATTTATCGCGGCGACAAGAAAGCCAACCAATACTCAACCCTGGCGCAGATCAACGCGACCAACGTGCATCAATTGGAAGTCGCGTGGGAATTCCGCCATGGTGATCCCGCCTCTCCCGCGATGTATTCCAATCCCATCATCGTCGATGGCCTGCTTTATTTCACGACGCCGAAGGTCCACGCTGTTGCTTTAGATGCTGCGACGGGGAAGGACGTGTGGCGCTTCGATCCCGGCAAATATAACCCGCGCGATCGGAACTTCAGGGGACGCAATCGCGGCGTCGTGTATTGGGAAAATGCGGAGCGGAAAAACGGACGCATCTTCAATTTTGTCAAAGACCGTGTTTACGCGTTGGATGCCAAAACGGGCGCGCTCATTACCAGCTTCGGTG
The DNA here is from genome assembly GCA_036383895.1 of Verrucomicrobiia bacterium. Classification (GTDB taxonomy): domain Bacteria; phylum Verrucomicrobiota; class Verrucomicrobiia; order Limisphaerales; family SXQI01; genus DASVNK01. The sequence goes on from DASVNK010000012.1 coordinate 127,026, forward strand.
AAAATGGCTGGATTGATCTGCGCAAGAATCTGCCGATTGATCCGGCGAAAGCATCGGTGGAAGTGACGACACCGGGAATTATTTATCGCCACCTGCTCATCGTTGGTTCGCGTGTACCAGAAGAACACAACTCCACGCCGGGAGATATTCGGGCTTACAACGCGGAGACCGGCACGTTCGAATGGATCTTCCATACCGTTCCGCACAAGGGCGAAGTTGGTTACGACACCTGGAAATTCGAGGAAGGCGAGACTTACGGCGGCGCGAATCCATGGGGCGGATTCTCGCTCGATGAACAGCGGGGCTGGGTGTTTTGCGCAACCGGTTCAGCCGCGGGAGACTTTATCTATGGCGGCACACGTAAGGGAATGAATCTTTTCGCAAACTGCGTGCTCGCGATCGATGCGCTCACCGGGCAACGCAAGTGGCATTATCAAACCGTTCACCACGACATTTTCGACTACGACAATCCGCCCGCGCCCATTCTCGCCACGATTACCGCAGATGGCAAAAAACGCGACGTGGCGGTGCAACTCACGAAGATGGGGCTGACGTTCGTACTCGATCGTGACACGGGTGAACCAGTCTTCCCCGTGGAAGAACGTCCGGTGCCGCCATCGCATGTTCCCGGTGAAGAGGCTTGGCCCACGCAGCCGTTCCCCACGCGCCCACCGCCGCTGGTGCGACTTTCAACCTTCGAAGCCGATCTTACCCGGATCACTCCAGAATCGCACAAATCAGCTCTGGAACAGTTCCGACAATTCGACACCGGCCACCTCTACACGCCCGCATCAATCCGCGGCACAATTACCACTCCGGGGCACCAGGGCGGTTGTGAATGGGGTGGCGGTGCCTTTGATCCCAACACTGGTGTTCTCTACGTGAACGCAAACGAAGCACCGACGGTTAATCGCCTCAAGCCCCTCGCCGAAATCAATCCCGCAACGGCTACTCCCATCGAACGTGGAGCGATGCTTTACAATATGGCCTGCACCGCTTGCCATGGGCTCAATCGCAAAGGTAATCCGCCACTTTATCCGCCGCTTTACAATGTTCGCGAACGATTAAAGACACACGATATTCGCGCGGTTCTTCAGACGGGCCGCGGTGTCATGCCATCCTTCGCGCAACTTTCCACCAACGAACTGAACGACCTCGTCGCCTATCTTGAAAGTGACGCGGAAGAAACCGAAGCCTCCGTCACCGGCCCGACCCGCCGATATGCGCAAATCGCCCCGTTCTTCGAGGATCCCAATGGTGTTCCAGCGATCTCTCCGCCCTGGGGCACGTTGAATGCGATCGATCTCAACAAGGGCGAGATTCTGTGGAAGGTGCCGCTCGGCGAGTATCCTCAGCTTGTGGCGAAAGGGATTCGCAATACCGGTGCAAAGAATTTCGGCGGACCTGTCCTGACCGCTGGCGGAGTCATTTTCATCGCGGCCACGCCCGACGAGAAAATCCGCGCGTTCGACAAATACACGGGCCGCGTTCTGTGGGAACACAAACTACCCGCCGGTGGTTACGCCACGCCCAGCACCTATGAAATCGGCGGACGCCAATTCGTTGTCATTGCGGCTGGAGGTGGTGGCAAGCTCGGGACTAGGTATGGCGATTCCATCATCGCGTTCGCCTTGCCCGCAAATAGTGCAGCCGAGTAAATAATCCGCTCGCAAGACGTATTTGCACTGGTTACGCTACCACATCGGAGTTGCACACACAGCCTGGAGGTTTGCGTGAATGTCGACGCGCTACTTGCGCACGTGGAGAACTTGTCCGCGCTGGCCCCTTCAGTTGTTAGACTTCTGAGCCTGCTGAATCAGCCTGATGTCGATAACGAGAAGGTTCTCGCAGTGGTCCGCTCCGATGCGGTCCTGAGTGCGAAGCTGCTCGCGCTCGCTAATTCCGCCTATTTCGCACCGCCCTCGCCCGTTGAATCTTTGGAGGAGGCCTTGTTTTACCTCGGCTATGAGCAAGTGCATCGGCTCGCGCTTGCGGTGGGTCTGAGTGGAGTGATGAACCGCAAAGCCGCCGGTTACGCGATGGATGAAGGCGAATTCTGGCAACACTCGCTGCTTACCGCGACGGCGGGCGAATTAATCGCAGGCAGTTTCAGCCGCGTCGACGCACCGACCGGTTACACCGCGGGCCTTCTACACGATATTGGAAAACTTGTGCTGAACCAGTTTCTTGATCCCGCATCACAAGCAGCGGTTGCGCGTGCGATTGAAGAACGCGGTCAAGCCGGGCTGATTGCCGAGCAGAACATTCTCAAGACCAACCACGCGGAAGTGGGCGCCGCACTTTTGAAGAAATGGTCCTTGCCGTCTCACATCGTTCACGCCGTCGAATTTCATCACGAACCATCCAGGACGAGCGACAAATTCGCAGCCGCCATTGGCCTCGCTGATGGTGCCGCTCATCTGGCGGCTTCCGGCAAAAGCGGGCTCAACGCATCCGAAGAGCAAGACCTTCTCGAACGAGTGGGAATGAATCGCGCGAAATATGAGGATATCCTCGGCGAAGTTTCCGCCGCGCTTACGGAGATCGAAACGATCGCGCACATGCGCTAGTGGCGTTTCAGGATGAGCCGGTGGTCCACGCGCTTGGTTTGGTGGTATTCAAGCGGCGGTAATTCGGTGAGTGTTGGGGAGTCTGTCTCGTTTAGGGTTTCGCGCGCGAGTTTTTGCAGCTCAGTCCAGCGCGGCCACTCCAATGCCGGCGCATGCGCGATTTGCCGCAAGGTGCTGCGCCATTCGATGATCACTCGATCAATATCGCCCGCGCCGAGCAAATCAGTTACCCATTCGTGCTTCGAGAGCGGATTCTTGTGCACGCTCGAGACGACAAGTTCGGCGCCTGAGCCATACTTGGCCGGCACGCCGCTTTCCAGGTAACCGGGAATTGTCTGCGTCCCGTAAGCTGCCTGGCAGACCATCGCCAATCTTCCCGCCCACCGGTTCTCTTCGCCGCAAAAGCGAAATCCAGCATCGAGATTCGCCAGATCGTAGATTAATTCATCCAGCGGATAGCTCTCATCTTCCAGTGCAGCTGCAATGGCCAACCCATCACCCTGCATGAAGAAGCTCACGATCCGCCCGCGCAGTGTCGGCACGCCTTCCTGGTCGATCAGCCGAAGTCGCCGCCAAAGCAGCGCCGTTCCTGCTGAAGTGGGAAGCTGGCGGCAGATCGGCACCAGTGAACACGTTGAGCAATCATGCGGCAGAACATCCCGCTCGATCGGCTTGAATAACGCGACCCCGTGCGCATCCACCGGCACCCGCATCGTCAACTCAGCGAGGCTTACTTCCGCGATGATTTTGTGCGCCAGCTTCCTGAAGCGCACCACCGGCGTCTTCTCCTCGGCCATCTTCTTTTCAATCAGCGGCCCAATCTTCGTTTCCCAAATATCCTCCGGTGCTTGGCGACTGGTCCAATGGATCATCCGCCGAATCCACTTGGTGATAATCAACCGGCCGTCGTGCAGCCGATCCGCCACCGTCACGCTGCGCCCGTAAATCTTCCCATGCTCCGTCTCTTCCAGCGCCACCATGTGCCCGGTTCCGATCTTCTCCAACGCGTGCGACGCGGTAAGCAGCGGTCGCAGCTCAAACCGCGGCTGTTCCGGCTCAGAATCGCGCGGCAGTTCGGTCGCTGGCTGAGCGCTCGGCGCTTTCGCAACTTCCTCACTCTTCTTCCGCGCCTGATAGAACACATCACCAATCCGCATCTCCTGCGTTTCGGGATAATCCTGCCATTCGTGCCGGCTGTTCAGAATCTGCCGCAGCCGTTTCCGCACATGCCTTGCCCGTTCGGCATCGGTGTGGAGATTGCAGGGAACATCCGGATGCTTGATCGATTCCTCAATGCCGAGCGCAATTGGCTTCGTCGTGAACAATCGCTCCTGGATGCGCACGGCTTCCGGAAACGGCTTTACTTCATTGTCCGCCGCCACCGCCATCAACCCGAGCAGCGCATTCCAATCAACGAGATTCCCGCGCGATAGATGGGCTGGATGCGCTTCCATCATCCGCACGCCGTTCGCGGTCACGACCACATAACCCATTTCATCCAAGCCACGCCGTCCGGCGCGCCCGAACATCTGTAAGATTTCATCGGGCCGAATCGGCTGCTCCACGTAATCCCGCCGATACGAATCCGCCGCCAGCGCAACACTCCGCAGCGAAAAATTAATTCCCGCCGCCAAACCCATCGTCGCCACTACCACGCGCAACTGCCCTGCTTTCGCGAGCGGCTCAATCACCCCAGCCCGCGCCGCGTAGCTCAAACCGCTGTGATGATATGCAACGCGACTCTTCAACATCCGCGCGAGGTTCTCGCCAACCACCACTCTTTGCTCCGGCGAAAGCACGAGCGGATTCGGAGTTGGAAGATACCGCGCCAGTTCAGACGCCATAGATTCCGCTGACTGACGCCTCGGAGCAAAAATCAGCAGTGGTCCAAGGTCTTCGGCCAAAACTTTAGCGGCCAGTCGCGGCCAATAATTCCGAATTGCCGCGGGCACATGATAACTGAGTTGATTCGCGTGCACCTCATCCAGCGGCACAGGACGGAAATCAGTGCGCACGTGAATCGCATCGCGGCCAAGTCGGCGCAGCCACTTCACGACATCCTGCGGGTTGGCCACACTGCCGCTGAGGAGAAGCAGTTGAGTATGCGCCGGCGCCATGGCGATCGCTATCTCGTAATTCAGCCCACGATCTACATCCCCGAGCATCTGGTATTCGTCGATTACGAGAAGCGTCGGACCCTCGCCGCGTATCAACCGGCTCTTTTGCGTTTCTAGAGTCGCAACAATGACCGGCGCATCCAAATTCTCCGAAAGATCTCCCGTCGCGATGCCGACGTTCCAACCGCGCGCTCGCCATTCCGCCAATTTGTCATTGGCCAACGCTCGGGTGGGAACCGTGTAAATCGCCTGCCCGCGATTCTTTCCCTGGTTCGACCACGCCTCAAAAATAAGAGTTTTTCCAGCGCCGGTGGGAGCGTGAACCACCACATCCTTGCCGGAACGCAGACCAGAAATTGCTTCCTGCTGCCAGACATCTGGAATGATGACTTGGTTTAGCGATCCGAGGTTTTCCAACTGTGCGGCGAACCCTCCCATGCCGCAAAGATAGTGCAGGGCGTCCCTTGACGCGAGCTACTGAACCGGCAAAACGCTAAGAAAAGCGCATCCGGCCCGCCCTTAAACGCAGTACAAGAACCGGTTAACCGAATAACCGTTTATACCACGGCTGATCCGGCTTCGGCTCGTTTTCAAGGCTCCGGCCAAGCCGGTCCGCGACTTCGTGCGGCACCGGGTTTCGTTCGGAATCATGGCGGAGCAGGTCGTCCACCGTCGCGAATTCCTTCACCTGAGCCTGGTTGGTTTCCTGGAATTGCGCCGAGGACTGTTCCTGCTCCGCGTGCTGTCGTTGGCGTAGGTTGGTCTGTTCGGGATTCATGTTGTGTTTGGCTTCTGATCTTCTAAGCAGTCTTCTTGAAATTCGCCGCAAATGCCTTTCGCGCACGATGCAACTTACCACGCACTGCATCCGCCGATTGTTCCGTCAAATGCCCGATCTCGTCGTAGCTCAGTTCCTGGTCCGCGACCAACAGCAGCAGCAACCGATATTCCTCCGGCAATGTTTCCAGGCTCTTCTGGATGCGCTGCCCAAGTTCCTTCGTCTCCAACACCCGCAACGGATCGTCCCCCACGTTCCCCGCCGTTTCCCACACCGCATCGTCCGCATTGCTGAACATATGCCGCGCATGCCAGCTCTGCTTCAGGTTCTGGCAATGGTTGATCGTAATACGGTACAGCCAGGTCCGAACACCCGCGTCACCGCGGAAACTGTCCGCCTTGCGGAAAGCCTTTAGAAACACGTCATGCGTGGCGTCCTGCGCCTGCGTTGGGTCGCCGAGCAGCCGAAGCGCGAGGTAAAAGATGCACTGCGAGTGTTCCTCATAGACTTTGCCAAATTCAGCGAACGGACCGGTCATCCAACCCGGCTTCTGCAACGGCACGGTGTTGGAATCGGCTATTGCGCCCGACAGTTTGTCCGTTTCGTCACTCACCTCGGCTTGCATCAGTGATTCGACAGAACTGGCAGCGGGGTGTCACGCCGAAACGCTGGCGGTGCGCCACTCAGTTGCGACGGTAGATGGAGATGGTCGCCTGGCCTTCGGCCGCGATATAGACGTGTTTTCCGTCCGGGCTGATGGCTACGCCTGCCGCACCTGCGGTGATTCCGTTATTGTCGTCGTCAGTGAACGTTTCGAGTATTTTAAGCCGGCCGGTTTTGGGATCGCGATCGAACGAAGCGACCGTGCCGCTACGGGTTGCAACGGCGTAGAGATGCTTCTCATCAGGACTTAGAATCAGACGGTTGCCACCGAGGAAGGAGGGCAGCTCTTCGCGCTCGGCGATTAATTCGTGCACCACTTTGAGTTTTCCGTCCGTGCCGCGCTGGAAGACACTGACCGCGCTGTCGCCGCTGAAGCGACCCGACGTAGTGTAGATGAATTGTCCGTCGCGACTGGTGGTCACGCCAAAAACACCGGCGAGCCCATGAACATCCGGGTCTTCGTCCCAGATCGTTTGTTTCACTTTTACTGAGCCGGTCTGCGGATTGCGCTCGAGGACATTCAGCGCATTGGCTGTCGCAGCTGCAACGTAAATCAGTTTTCCGTCAGGTGACAAAGCTAAGCCCCTGGCCCCATCGAGAGAGCCGTCTTCGCCGCTCGTGGATTCCACAAACTCAAGCTTGTCGTTGTTGATTCTGAAGATGGTTAGGCTGACGCCGTTGCCGTTAAGAACATAAACGTAACGGGCATCCGGGCTGAAAATGGCTTCAATCGGAAATTCGAGGCCGGCGAGGTTTTCCCCCTCTTTCACTCCGGGCACATCTTCTTCGCCGTGATGCACCGAATGGAGGATCTTGAGTTTCCCCGTATTGGTATCGCAATTCATGAGGACCACGGACCTGGAACCAAAGCAAGCTGCGACCGCGAGCTTACCGGAAGAAGCGAAGGCAATGCCGGTATCACCCTGAAGAAGTGGGTTTTTGAGAGTTTGAGCGTGCTTCAAGTGGCCGTTGGTGCTGTCCCTCTGGAAAACAACGACGGCGCCGAGTTGCCATGGGGTCGCGTAAACGAAGCGACCGTCAGCACTGATCTCGACGGAATTGACGGATTGCAGGTCGTCACGAGTGACCGCAGTTTCGAATTTCAGGCGGCCAGGGTTTTTTGTGGGAACCACAGTTTGCGAGTGGAGCACAAACTCGGGAGTGAGGGTAAGAAAGATCAAGAGAAGAAGGGTTGTACGGCTAATGTATTGCATAAATGGGATGCGACGAGCTTGCCGATTGTTGGGGTGCTGGCAAGTGATATATGGCTTCGGATTGCGGTGCTTGAACGCTAAAAAAAATGCGGGCTCGTGCGCCACGTTGCAGCGCAGAGCCCGAGAGCGGAGTCGAGGTGTTTAAGTTACTCGACGTTGATCTTGCGCGGCTTGACCCTATCGGACTTCGGCAGTTCGAGATACAGGATGCCGTTATCCATGCGCGCGTTGATTCGTCCGGTGTCGATCGCCGGATCCAGTTCGAAGGTGCGCCGATAATCGCGGTCCGGCGACTCGCGGTAAACGAGTTGCGCGTTCGGGACGTCGACTTTGCGACGACCGACGATCGTGAGTTCGTTTCCTTCGAGCAGAATCTCAAGACCAGCTTTGTTAACGCCGGGCATTTCTGCTTCGAGAACGTATCCGTCTTTACTTTCGACGATGTTAACCTGCGGCAGAATCCAGCCGCGGCGTGATTGCGCCTGCTGCTGGTCGCGGGCAGGTCGATTTTCTTGAGTGGTGGTTACTGAATTAGCCATAAATCTTCCTCCTTTTGAATTGCGTTAGTCTTGAACTTTGATTTGGCGAGGTTTGGCTTCCTCGGATTTCGGCAACGTGACCGTGAGCACGCCGTCCGTGTAAGTGGCTTTCACGCGATCGGTATCGACTTGCTTTGGCAAGGCGATCGAGCGGGTGAACCGACCGAAGAAACGTTCTTCACGCGAAGTTTTGCCGCCTTCGTATTTCTTCTCGTGTTTACGTTCGCCGGAAACCGTGATGACCTTGTCGTGAAGGGAGATGTCGATATCTTCCTTTTTCATACCGGGGATTTCGGCGCGAACGACGAGGTTGTCGTTGTCTTCGTAAACATCGAGGGCAGGCGCCCACGAGTTGAAGCCATCAGAGTTGCCGTTTTCATACGGGCTCTCGAACAGACGATTGATTTCGTCTCGAATGTTAGTCAGCTGGTCAAAGGCCGACCAGTTCCAGAGATCAGGACGTTGGAATCTTGCGAGTTTCATAAACCTGAATCCTTTCAATGTTTCTATGATCGTTAAATAGCTTTATCTGTACCTGCTAGTTGTTCAGATGTATGTCGTTGATTCTGAAGCGCCCACCGAGATTACGTACTGAGCAATTGCGCCATATTGGCGCGGTTTGTGTCACGCCAACCGAGTCGAACGTCTCGCTTGCTAGGTGAAGAGTCACTCTGTCTCTACGCTGTCAGTGTCGGCCATTCGAAGTTGGTAATGACTGGATCACTGAGGCGGTAAGCCTCAATGGCACGATCGAGCACGCTCTCCCAATCGATGCGCTTACGGTCTACGCGCTGGGCGCTCTGAATTTCGACGGTCCAGACCGGCTGGAAATCGCTGCCGAACCCACTGCGAGCTAGCCATTTGTCTTCGCGCGGGAAACGGAGGCCGAAACCTTCATCTGCGTCGCATGCTTTGTAGAGTTGAAGAGAAACTTTCTCCATGTTCCACTCTTCGCACGAAAACGACGCGTGGGAATGGGCTAGAACGTCCGATTTTCGATGGTTCGGGTATCATGTTGAAAACCGTAAGGAATTCGTAACCGTGACCGCCGAAGCGTCGTCTAGGCAGGTGGTTGAGATGAAAAGTCCGTCGCTAGAGCAATTCAACAAGGCGGCTCGGTCGCTGACAGGCGACCAGCGGGTGCCTTATGCGTTCGAAAAGCGCATCATGGCGCATTTGAAAAATGCCCGGCCTGCCGATGTTTGGAACGCGTGCGCGCCGATGATGTGGCGCGCGGCGTTGAGTTGTTTGTTAATTACGGCGATTACGGCGGCGGTGGTAGAGTTTGCCGATCCGTCGCGTGCAGAACTAATGGCGACAGACCTTGAACGCACGGTGCTTGCGCCGGTAGATGTGGACGATAGCTGGTGAACCGTTGGCGCGTCATTCTCGCGGTCGTGGTGATTTTCCTGGCGGGAGCCGGGACGGGTGGCGCTTTAGTGCGAACGTTCGCGCCGAAGGTGAAAATGGAATATCGGCGAACGCATGTGAGTCCACCGTTACCGGTCGGCCATGAACGGCGGCAGGAATATATCGCTAAGCTGGATCGTGAGCTGCAGTTGACAGCGGAGCAGCGGACAAAGGTTGAGGAGATTTTGGCCGCAAGCCAGAAGCGGATGAAGGAGATTTGGGAGCCGATGGAACCCCAGGTGAAGGAGGAGTATCGGCGCTCCCGGCGAGAGATTTCCGAAGTGTTGACGCCGGAGCAGCAGGCCAAGATGAAGAGTTGGCGGAAGGATCGGGGCGACAAGAAAAACGAGGACGAGAAGAACGAGAAGTCATCGACCGCTGAGAAGGCAGAGACACAGCGGAAATGCTCCAAGGATAGTTGCTGTTTCTAATTTGCACTTCGACGGACCGCTCAGACGCGCGAACTTGAAAGTCTTTGCAAAACCTTTCGGTCGCGGTGGTGTTGAAGGTGTTGTAGTTTTCGGGTGATGAGACGCGGGACGATGAAGTTTGCCGCTCTAGCAATTCTGCTGGGGGTTCTGCCGCTGTTTACGTTGGGCGCATCGCAGACTAATTCTTCTACGGCCCTTTTTTGGCGGCGCGATAATTCGGCCGATGCAAAATTTGACAAGGTTTCGCTCGCGAAGGTATTGAGCCGGCTCGCGGCCGAAACTGGCTGGAAGATTTTGGTCGATCCGGGCGCGAACGAGACGGTTTCGGTGCAGTTCAAGAACGCATCACATGCCGAGGCGTTGCGGTTGATTTTCGGGAAGTTGAGTTATGCGCTCGTGCCGCAAAGTGGAGGGGGCGCGCGGTTGTATGTCTACCGCGAGAAGATGCGGGATGCGACGCGGCTGGTGGAGCCCGATGGCCGGCCGAAGAATTGGCTGGGGAGGGAACTTATTTTGAGTCTCGCGCCGGGATCGAAGCTGGACGTGGATGAACTAGCGGCGGAATTGGGCGGGAAAGTGGTGGCAAAGGCAGATGGGTTGAATGCATATCGAGTCGAATTCCCGGATGAGGAAACAGCCCAGATGGCCCGGGAACGAATCGCGGCACGTGAGGATGTTGCTTACCACGATAATTATGAATTTGACCGGCCGGCGCTGGCGTCGACCAGCGGGCCTTCAATGGAGAGTTTGTTTCCGATCGATCCTAATCCCGTGAACCGGGGGGATCAGATCACGGTGGCTCTCGTGGACACCCCAATTCAGCCGCTGGATGGCAAGGCGGGACAATTCATTTTACAGCCGATTCATATTAAGGACGCTCCGGGAGAACTGAGTGCGGATCCGACTCATGCGACCTCAATGGCTTACACGCTGCTTAACAGTATGGCGTTTGCGGGTGACGACGCGGCGAAAGCGAAGCTAGGGAATGTGCGCATTCAGCCGATCGACATTTATGGCAGCTCGAGCAGCACGACAACGTTTGAAGTGGCGCAAGGTTTGCACAAGGCGATTAATTCCGGGGCGCAGGTAATTAATCTGAGCCTCGGTGGAACAGGTCAGAGTCCAATGGTCGATTATCTTTTGGAGCAAGCCGCGAAGAAGCAAATTTTGGTTTTTGCTTCAGCCGGGAATTCACCGACGATGGATTTCACCTATCCGGCGGCGAACCCCTACACGATAGCCGTGACGGCAACGGATTGGCAGGGGAATATTGCTTCGTATGCAAATCGGGGATCGTTTGTGGATGTGAAAGCACCGGGCACGAGCAGGATTAATTATCGCGGGCAGGCTTACATTTCGACGGGAACTTCGACCGCCACTGCCTATATGAGCGGGCAGGCCGCCGCTTACAGTGCGATGGGGATGAATGCTTCCCAAACGACGAGCTTTATCATGCAGCGTTATGGAATGAACAGCGCCGCGTCACGAAGCTTGGGGCGATAACCTTTTTCCGCTTCTTGAAGTTTTTCCTTTTCTCACAGGGCACTCGTCCCTGAAATCACCGGGATGCAACAGGTCCAAATCGGCACGAGTGAATTGCGCGCGAGCCGCTTGATTTATGGCTGCTGGCGAATCATCGCCAGCGGCAAAGCGGTGGAGGTAACACCCGATCGCGAAAACGCGGCGCGGCGAGCAATTGTGGCCGCAGTGGATTCGGGTTTCACCATGTTCGACCACGCGGACATTTACAGCGACGGTTTGGGCGAGTGGGTTTTCGGACGGGTATTGCGCGATAATAAGGCGCTGCGCGACAAAATACTGATTGCTTCGAAGTGCGGTATTCGGAAAGCGGATGATCCAACGACGAACGCGCCGTATCGTTATGATTTTAGCGCGGAGTATATCGTGCAATCGTGCGAGCAGTCGCTCAAGCGGTTGCAGACGGATCGGATCGATTTATACCAGTTGCATCGGCCTGATTTTTTGGCCGAGCCGGACGAAGTCGCGCGGGCGTTCACGAAGCTGAAGGAACAAGGGAAGGTGCGACAGTTTGGATTAAGCAATGCCCTGCCGTCATTCTTCTCGCTGTTGCAGAAGGTGTGTCCGATGAAGCTGCAGGTGAACCAGGTGGAAATCAGCCTCGGGAAACTTGATTTTTTTCGGAACGGTACGATGGAACAATGCATGATGGAAACCATAACGCCGCTGGCCTGGAGTCCGCTGGCGGCGGGACGGTTGTGCTTCACGGGGGCAATCGATTTGAATGAGCCGGGACATGCGAAACGAATTCAGTTGCGCGAAGCAATTGATTTGGTGGCGCGCGATCGAAACGTGAGTCGTGCCGTGGTGGCGATTGCGTGGTTGCTCCGGCATCCGTCGGGAATCATGCCCATCATCGGGAGCACCGATCCAAATAACATTAAGGATGTGGTGAAGGCCACGGAACTGAAGTTAACCAGGGAGGAATGGTATAGTCTCTTGGAGGGAGCCATCGGAGAGCGGCTTCCATAAATTCAATTGGGTAGGCACCTAATGACACAGACACCAGCGCAGCTCGGGTATAGAATGCCCGCCGAATGGGAGCCGCACATTGGGACATGGTTTACTTGGCCGCGGCCCGAAGGGATCAGCTTCCCGGAGAAGTATGACACTGTGCCGGCGGTGTATGCGGAATTGATCCGGCATCTCGCGCCAGTGGAGGAAGTGCATCTGAACGTGTGGGACGCCGAGCGGGAGGCGACCGCTCGTGAACTGCTGCGGAAGTCTGGCGCGCCGGTGGATCGGGTGCAGTTCCATCACTTTCCGGCATACGAACCTTGGTGCCGCGATCACGGACCTATTTTCATTGTCCGAGAAAACGGGAGTCGCCGAGAGCGCGCAATCGTGGATTGGGGCTACAACGCGTGGGGCGGAAAGTACCCGCCATACGATTTGGACGATGCGGTGCCGCAACATGTAGCGAACTTTCGGAACCTGCCACTCTTCTCGCCGGGCATTGTGATGGAGGGCGGTTCGATTGAGGTGAATGGGAAGGGAACGCTGTTAACCACGACGGCGTGCTTGCTGAATCAGAATCGGAATCCGCATTTGAACCAGCAGCAAATTGAGCAGTATCTGAAGGATTATCTCGGCGTCCGAAATATTTTGTGGTTGGGCGAAGGGATCATTGGGGACGATACGGACGGACACATTGATGATATTTCCCGATTCACGGACGCGAACACGATCGTGACGGTGGTTGAGGATGATCCGAAGGACGAGAATTACGAGATCTTGAACGAGAATTTGAAAAAGCTGCGAACGTTCAAGGATCAGGACGGGCAGGCGTTTCGAATCGTGACGATACCGATGCCGGGAATGGTGCAGTACGAAGAGCAGCGGTTGCCCGCGAGTTACGCGAATTTTTACATCGCGAATCAAATTGTGCTGGTGCCTACGTACCGGAACGCTAACGACCAGCGTGCACTGGATACGTTGCAGAGTTTATTTCCGACGCGGCGGGTAATAGGGGTCGATTCGACCGAGCTGATCTGGGGGTTGGGCTCCTTCCACTGCATCTCGCAGCAGGAACCTGCATGAACGCTGAGGACCATGTGGTCGATACCGGTCCACGGAAGATCCGCGCTTTTCTCGCATTGAAAACCCCGCGCGAATGGGACGAGAAACTAGGTGAACTCCAGAAAACTTTGCGGTCGAAGTTCGGAAGTGGGGCTTTCCGGTGGACGAAGCCCGAACAGATTCACATTACGCTGCGGTTTTTTGGATGGATCACGATGGCGGACGCAGAGTCGTTGAAGGTGTTGCTACCGGGTATTTGTGCGGCTCATCGCGGACTTCAGTTGCAGTGCGAATCGTTGGGGGCCTTTCCCAATATGAAACGACCGCGAGTGCTGTGGGCCGGATTGAAAGGCAATTCGGCCGAAGCCGGAGCGTTGCAAAACGATTTAGCAGCGGCGACGACGCCGTTCGGCGATCCACCGGAAGATCGCCCGTTTAAACCACACCTCACGCTCGCGCGATTGAAGGATCCGACACGTGGAGAAATCTCGGACCTGGAGCATGCGATCGCGCGCGGGTTCAAAATCGATTCGACCTGGCGCGTTGAAGAAGTGCTGCTCATGCAGAGCCACTTGTCGCCACAAGGATCGACTTACGAGACGATGGCGGGTTTCAAACTAAATTCTTACGAAGTGAGCGAGTCCGCAAGGTAATCGGCGATGTGCAGGACGCGGACGCCTCTGTTCTCGAGGCCGGCACGGATTTGCATAATGCAGCCGGGATTAGTGGTAACGACGATTTTTGCGCCCGTGCGGAGGATATTTTGGATTTTACGCTGCTGGAGTGACTCAGCCATTTGCGGCTCCGTAAGATTGTAAGTTCCAGCACTGCCGCAGCAGACGTCGGCTTCGGAGAGTTCGACGTAGTTTGCGCCGGCCACGGCTTTAACGAGCTCACGCGGTTGTTTCGTGATACGTTGAGGGTGCGCGAGATGACAGGCGTCGTGGTAGGTGACCCTTTCGGTGGAGACACGGAATTCTCGTGATGCAAAATCGTTGGCGACAAGAAATTCGGTTAGGTCCTTAACCATTGCCCCGAACTTTTGCGCGGCAGGCTCTTCATCGAGGAGGTGCCCGTATTCTTTCAACGTCGAGCCGCACCCCGCGGCGTTAATGATGATGGCGTCGACTTTGTGTTTGGCGAAGGCCGCGATGTTCCGCCGGGCATAGTCTCGAGCCATCGAGAGGCGTCCGCTATGAGCGAAGAGCGCGCCGCAACATTCCTGATCGCGCGGAACGACGACGTCGAAGCCAGCCTCATTGAGAAGCCGAACGCTGGAGGCGTTAGTGTCCCCAAACATAACGCTCATCACACAACCGCGGATGAAGCCAACGGTGCCAAGAGCCGGTCGATGAGGCGTGGGAGAATACTCAGCCAGAGGAGTTGAGTTTAAATTTTCAGGAATGAGGCGGAGAGGTTCGCGAAGCGCGGTGGGCAGGACGCGATCAAGATGCAATGCTTTAGCGAAGCGCGCGGGCGCGAGTGCAATCTTCATGCGCCAGGGCACCGGGAAGAGGCGCTCTATGACAAAACGGCGGAGGAAAGTCTGGTAAGGCGAGCGAGTGTAGGTGCGTTCGATAAAGTCGCGGGTCTGTTCGAGCAGACCGCCGTATTGGACGCCCGAGGGACACGCGACTTCGCAAGCGCGGCAGCCCAGGCAGAGATCGATGTGGCGGACACTGGCGTGATCAACGGGAAGGCGGCCCGCCTGTAGCGCGCGCATGATGTAGATGCGACCACGCGGCGATTCATTTTCATTGCCAGTCTGGAGATAGGTTGGGCAGGCACCGAGGCACAGGCCGCAGTGAATGCAGGCTAGCGATTTCTTCTCGTCGAGAAAATCGGCGGGGGCGCTCATGCGGTGTATTCCGGGAAGATCTTTTTCGGATCGTAGGCATTTTTCACGCGGTTCATGAGGGCGGTGGGAATTTGAGTTGGTTGAGATGGTATGCCGCCGCGGTAGTAAATGATTCCGTTGCCGAGATGAACGAGAAAATCAGTGGGTCGGAGTTGCTCGAGCGTGGCGATAGTGCGCGAGGGCAGCACTGAAATCGGCCGCGAACTGGCGAAACTGCTAAGTAGCGAAATAGGAGATTTAGATTCGGAACTAGCCTGGAATCCGATCGCGAGTGCAATTTGTGTCTGCGCTTCCACGTCCTCGCGGCTTCCAGCGAAGCCAGCGATACAGGTTATTTGGCCGAAGTGACTGAAGGCGTCGAAGAGAATGGGGTCGGTGCGCGAGTTGAGGAGAGCGGTGCGGAGTTTATCCAGTTCCGAAAGCGAAGAGATGTTGGTCGAGACAAAGTCTTCGGCTTCAGCAAGAGGGCGCAGTTTGAACGTCGCTTCGACGATGACGCCGAGGCTGTGGCGAGCGCCGACGAAGAGTTTGCAGAGATCGTAGCCGGCAACGTTCTTGACGACTTTGCCGCCCGCTTTGATAAGGGTACCGTCGGCGAGTGCGACCTTTATGCCGATGAGATAATCGCGAATCGTGCCGTAGCCCAGGCGGCGGCAGCCGGAGAGATCGTGCGCGAGCAGATCGCCGATGGAGAGCGCTTGCGGATGCGGAGGATCAATGGGGAGCCATTGGCGACTGGCGCGAAGGTGATCCTGAAATGCGGCGACCGTGAGGCCGGCTCCGGCGCTGGCGGTCATGTCCTCGGGCGAATGTTCGACGATGGAGTTGAGCGCACTGAGATCGACGCTGGTGATCTTCGCGCCGCGCGAAAAGTTGTCGCGCAGTTGCTGGAGCAACTCGTCGCGGTTTTGCGGGCGTAAAATCACGGGGAGAGTTAAAGGCGAACTGGGGACGGACGGAAGAATTATTGCAGCCATTCAAGCGCACGTGCGGCGATGAAGTATAAGCCGCGGCGAGTGACGGGCTTGTTGTAAATGCGTTCGAGCGCGAGGGAGTAAAGCGCAATTTGGCTGCGGTATTCGGCGGATTTGGCGGAAACATCGTCCGGTTTGCACTCATCTGTTTTGAAATCCAGGAGCCAGATCTCGGCTGGCTGGAGCACGACGAGGTCGGCGACGCCTTGAACAACGACGAATTCGCCGGCAGCGACGGGCAGTATTTTTTCGAGGCCGAGAGCGGCGAGGTCATCGTTGCGAAGGCGGAACGTGAATGGGAGTTCGCGGCGGATCAAGTCCAAGCGCGCGAGAAGATCAGCGCCGAAGCGCGAGCGCCAAAAGGTGCTGACCCTTTCAAAGTCGATGAGAGCCGCTTCGTCCTCTTGAAAGACGCCGGAGGTGGTTAGTTCCTGCGCCTGTGCCTGCAAGCCGCTCGGAGTAAGGTCGCCAGAAAGATCCAGACGCTGCAGGAGCGTGTGCGTGGCAGTGCCGCGGCGTTGCGCTTCGCCGGGTTTGTTGAGATTCGGGCAGAAAGGAGCGGCCTCTTCTTCGTCGGGCTCAAAGCGATTGCGGAACGCGGAGACACTGGTCTTGGCGGGTTCTTTGCAGGCGGCGGTGTGCGGGTAAGGAGAATTCAGGCGAGCCAGGGTTGCGGCAAGCTCATCGGCATCAATCGATACGGCGGAGCACGCAGCATCGGACCGCGCCGGCGGCGCTTCTGAATGATGCTGGATGTTGAGGGGAACGGCGGTTTCGGAGGCACCCAGGCAATTCGGCCAAGTGCGAGCGCAATGTTGCGCGACCCATTCGAGCCAGGAGCGAGATTTCAGGAGCTGCTGCGGATAAACGGGAACTTCGTCGGCAGCGCTCCACTTCTCGATTTGTTTTTCGGACGCGGAACCGAAGAGAAGGAGGAGATTTTCGGCGCGGGTGAGAGCGACATACAAGACGCGCATTTCTTCGCCGATGCTATTTAAACGCTGTTCGCGTTGCGCAAGCCAGAGTGGCAGGCTCGGATAACGGAGGCCCGTCTTAGGCGCTTTGATCATGGCGCAGAGACCGTATTGTTCGTGGAGGAGGACTGAACCGTTTTGGTCCAAGGTATTGAATCTCTTGCCAAGGTCCGCGACGGCGACGACCGGGAATTCCAGGCCTTTGCTTTGGTGCACAGTCATGAGGCGCACGGAGTTCTCCTCGGAGACATTGGCGGGCTCGATGTCGCCGGCCGTTTCCTGGAGAATTTCAAGGTGGCGCAGGAAAAGGTAGAGACTCTCGCCGCGCGCGTCGTCGAATTGGCGGGCAACACGAATGAGTTGCTGGACGTTGGCGTACCGTTGCCGGCCGCGCGGCTGGCTGAGGAGCCATTCGGCGTAGCCAGTATCCGCCAGAATGGTCTCGAGGCGTTGTGCAAGCGAGAAACATTCGCGAGGACTGCGCCACGCCAGATAGCACGTCATCAATTGCTCAAGCTTTCGGCTGAGGTCGTTCTCCTTTTTCGCGTCGAGATAAATTTGCACCGCGATCCAGAAGTTCGGATACGGGCCGGCCTGCGCGCGAATCATGGCAAACTCGTTCGCGGTGAGGCCGACCAGAGGGGAGCGAAGGACGGCGATGAGTGGGAGATCCTGCTGCGGGTTGTCCAGGATGGTGAGCACATTGCAGAGATCGAGCACTTCCTGGGCGGAGAAGAAGCCGTCGCGTTTCGTATCCAGAGGAACGCCGATGGCCGCGAAGGCCTTGGCGTATGTTTCGACTTTGCCTGTGGCGGCGCGAAGAAGGACGACCATGTCGCGCCATTCGACCCCGCGAGTCACGCCTTCCTTTTGATGATAGATCTGGTGGCCGCTTTCTTTGAGTTCCCGCAGGCGTTGCGCAACAATCCGCGCCTCGAACTCCGTGGATTCCAAATCTTCTGCATCTTCTTCACCGTTTTCGGAGGAGGCCGCTTTGGTCACAAGATGTAATTCAATGGGAAGAGTATCCGCCGGCGCTTGCGCAAATGGTTTGCGACGATCTGGCGCGCCAAACTTGAGAGCGGCATTCGCGTCGTAGCTGACGCCGCCGAGTTGTTCGCGCATCAGCCCGGCAAAGAGCGGATTGACGAACCGCAGGATACCTTCGTGACTACGGAAATTGTCCGAAAGAAAAACAGGCTTCCACCCACAGCCATTTTCAGCGCGATGGAGATAGTTCCGAAAGATGGTTGGGTCCGCCTGCCGAAAACCGTAAATGCTCTGCTTGATGTCGCCGACGAGGAAGCGGTTGCCGGGAGTCGGACGACTAATCGCGGAAATGATGAGATCCTGCGCCGCGTTGATGTCCTGGTATTCGTCCACGAAGACCGCTTCCAGACGTTCACGCCAGCGAAGCGCGATCGGCGAAGGAATTTTGGCGGATTCATCCCAAAGGATTCTCAGTGCCCCTTGCTCCAGGTCATGAAAATCGACGACGCCCCGCGCGCGCTTCGCCTCGTCGAAACGGCCCGCGAACTGTTGCGCGAATTTCAACAGGATGAGGAGAGGGGCGCGGCTGGATTCCCAATCATCTTCAACCGCGTTCGGTTCAGAGAGCGCCTCGAGGAAGACCGCTTCATCAAAGAAATTACCAAATGGGGCTCGGTCCTTCTTCTTACGTTTCTTTTCCCAGCATTCGTCGCGCGCAAGAACCGTGCGGAGAAAGTTGGTGTCGCGCTTCTTCAGAGCGGTTTGAAGAAGTTGAGCGCAGATGCCAGCATTTTCGTTTTCGGCGGGGAGGCTGGCGAGATAAGGTGCCCACCAGGCGCACCACTCGTTCAAGGCTTGATCATACCAGGCGCGCCAATGTGAGGCGTCGCGGGAGGCGAGGCGTTCGAGTTGAGCATCGAACCAGCGTTCCGGTGCAGGGCGGGTTTGCGTGTAGTGATGCAGTTTGCGAATGAACTCGCGGAGCGGTTTCTCCCAGCCATTGAAATGGGTGCGCAGAACGCCTTGGAACGCAGTCGGGAATTCATCGGTGCCGCCGAGAAGCTCGCCGAGAATTTCGTCAAATGCTTCGTGGAACAGCATTTCTGCCTGTTCGGCGGCGAGGACTGAGACCGCCGGATCCAGATCGAGCAGGTAAAAGCTTTCGCGGAGCAGCGTTAGGCAGAAGCTATGCAGAGTGGAGATGTGGGCGTTGTCCAGGCCGGCGATCTGTTGCTGGATCCATTCATTCTCCGGCGCAACGCTGGCAGCTTCCTCCAGTTTGCGGCGGATGCGATCACGGACCTCAGCCGCGGCAGCTTCGGTAAACGTAACGACGAGGATGTTGCGGACCGAAGTGCGCCTTGTTTCGTCGAGGAGAATGCGAATGCACCGTTCAACAAGCGTTCCAGTCTTCCCCGCGCCAGCACCGGCGACAACAATAGTGTCACCCTGGGCAGTGATCGCGGCGAGTTGATTCGGCGTGAACTTACTCATCGCCAGCCTCCGCAGCAGTTGGGTCGCGGAGAATGTTGTAGGGTTGAGTCCACGGGTCGAATCGACAAACGGCCTGGTAGTCGCACCGTTCGCACGGCGTTTTCGTGCCGTGCTTGTAGGGAAGAATGCTGATGTCTCCCGAGTAAATGCGTTTCGCGGAGTCCCGAATCAACTCTTCACTACGGGCCAGGAGCGCCGCGAACGCTTCCGACTTGAGCGCATTGAAAGAACGCGAGTGCGGAACCCCAGACTTTCTTACGTTATATTTGAATTGTCCGCTCTTCTTCGCGGGAGCGCCCGTATCAAAGAGATTCAGATGCCGCACGTCAAAGAGACCTTCGTGCATGTAACCGTCGCGGACCGCGGTTTGCTTCTCGTCGAGCGCCTCGCGACGCGTTTTCTGCGCCGCCTGCTTGCTGCGGAATGGGAGGAGAAAGCAACCTGCGGGAGTGATTTTCTTGACGTTGAACTGCTGTGCAACTTCGCGCATGGAGGCGAGAGTGAGCAGATACGCGGGCAACTGTTGCTGCACGCCGTGATGCAGCAACGTTCGGTTTGGGCTTTGCAGGCCTGACTTGTAATCGAAGACCACGCAAAGTGCTTCGCTTTCCGAGACGCGATGGAGATCTATGCGATCCACGCGACCGTAGAGGACGACCGCGTGCTTGGCATCGACGGGAATTCTCCATGCCGGCACGGAACCATCGCGGCCAAAGCCGAACTCGACTGCTTCCGCGTCAAATCTGTTCGTGCGGCACCAATCGATCAGAACGGCCATGAGATCCTGGAGGGCAGATTTGTAAGTCGCGGCCGTGAAACGGTTCTCGGCGGTGCTTTCCAGAAGGCCGTTTTCGAAAGTTGGAATGATGGCGTCAGCGATGCGTTCGACGCGCACGCGCGCTTGATCAGGAGTGATGTCGCGCCACTTTAGACCTTCGGCGGCGAGTTCTTCGTGGAACTTCGAGAGCACAAGATGCTGGAAAGTGCCCTGCTCGCGCACATCCAGGAGGAATTCCTTTCGTTCGCGAGCTCGCAGCCCGTATTCGAGGAAGAATTTGAATGGGCAGGCGGCGAAACGTTCGAGCGCGCTGACCGAGAGGGGAAGTTCATTGCCGTAAAGTTTCTCCGCGAGGCCCCAGTCGAGGGTGCCGTTTTCCTCAATCACGAGCTGAGGAGCGGCGAGATTAGTGCGCACGCCGAGAGCAGAGAGCTCGGATTTATGGACGACCTCGGAGATGGATTGCGGCGAAACGAACGATTCGGCGGTTAGCGACGGAAACAGACGTTGGAGGTGCGTGGCGAAGCGGGAGGGGTTCAGCGGTGAACCGTCCATCGTGGTCCGCGCATAGGTGAGGACGAGCTTTTCGCGAGGGCGAGTGCAGGCGATATACCCATAGAATTGCTCGGCGGCGAATTGCGCAGAAGGGAGGTCACCAAGAGAGCAGCCAATATCGCAAAGCGCGTCACGATCATCTTCCGTCACCAGGGTGCCGGAGGAAAGAGCGGCGGGAAACACGCGCTCGTTTACCCCGAGGACGTAGAGCGTTTTGAGATCAGGATTGCGGGAGCGATCAACAGTGCCAATGAGCACTTGATCAAGCACCGGTGGCACGACCCCAACAGTCAAACCGCGCAAGCCGGCCTCCATAATGTTGATCCAATCCGCGAGCGCCACTTGTTGTCCGGCGAAGGCTAGATCGATGTCTTCGAGCCAGCTTTCCATCTGCTTCCAAACGGTCGAGTGGAGGGCCGAATCCGGTTCTGCTTTGCTCCACTCTTCGAGTTGTTCCTGGACACGAAGAGCAGTCCAGAGCAACCGCATGGCGGCAGTGAGTTCGTGCGAGTAAGGACGATGACCAATCGAATTCGCAAAAGCTGCGAATGGTTTGACGAGTTTCTCGCGAAGCTGGTTCAGCCGTTGTTCACGCTTTTGGTCCTTCGGCAATGTGAAACCCTCGAACCATTTCGCACCGGTCCAGCCGTGTTCCAGCGCCGCGTTTTCGAGTTCGTCCAACTCCTCTCCGGAAGCGCGGACCAGTCCGCACTTAAGGGTGGCAAACCAGTCGTGGTGTTTCCAGTTGAAAGCGACCGTCCGCAGCGCGCCCCGCGTTAGTTCGGCAATGGGATGGTGCGCAACGCTTTCACGATGATCGAGGAAGAAAGGAATCTCGTACCTTTGGAACACACGGCGGAGAACGTGCGGGTAATCATTCTGGAGATCCCGCAGCAGCAGAGCGACTTCGCGGTACCGTCCGCCAGCCTGAACGTGGCGGGTGATCTCTCGCGCGACGAAGATCGCTTCGCCTTCTGGATCGGCGGCTTCGATGAGCCGAATGGCGCTCGCCAGCTCGCTCGAAGCTGGTTCAGGTGCGAGCCAGTACTGTTCGAGATGGCGCAAGGACGCACAGTTCGCGAAACGGGAGTGAGTCGCGTCACGGACGAGATCCTTTTCGATGAGGACGGCTGATTTGTAATGGTGCTGAATCGCGGAACGGCAGCGTCCGAACGTTTGGTTTACAAGGAAGGAGGCAGAAATTCTGGAGTCAGCGCGAGCGGCGCGATCAATGCAGAATGCGAGCGTGGCGCGTGGAGTAAAGCGGAGAACCGCAAGGAGGAACTGGAGCTCCTGGGGAGTGAGTTGCGCGAAACCATCGAACCAAATGCCACCAATTTCCAAGGCTTGATCGTTAGACTCGTTGAGGAGTTCGGTCGCGGCCGTGAGGAGCGCGTCCCCGTCCTGAAGATGTTCGTGTGCGAGCCAGGTGTTGTAGCGTTCGTAAACAAAAGCGAGGTCCAGCAGCTTTTCACGGGCGCTGTGTCCAGTTTTGATGCGGCTCGCGATCTGCCGCAGTTGCTCAGGAGCCAGACCGTGGTTCCTGAACTCGCGGATCTGTTTGCTGACTTCTTCGGCGAAACCAAGGCGCCGGGCCGCTCCTCGAAAGATCGAAAGCTCCGGTTCAAGCTTCGTGAGCAGCGCGCGCAGGACCATGGTACGGCCCTGTTCGGAGAGGAATTTCGGCATGGGCGCGCCGAGCGTGTCGAAAACAAAACGGGCGAGGCGTTCGAAGGAGAGAATGTGCAGGCGCGAATAACCGTTCAAGTCACCGGTGTCGAGGAGTTGCCGTTCCAGCTGATAGGTGGATTGTTTCGGCGCGAGAAAAATGAGCGGTGGACCTTCAGGGCACGCAAGCAATTCGCTTCGAATCTCGGAGAGACATCGAAACGTTTTGCCTGTGCCCGCCGGGCCCAAAAGAAAGGAAATCCGCACTTCTCATCTTGTATAACGCCGCGCGGAGATGTGCAACGAAATCACACTGCGAACCGAAAAATTTAAGCAGGAACGGCTGTGACGTCGCGGGAGCGGCGACCGTCGGTGATCGGGCGATAGAAGGTATCGCGCTGGATCGGTTCACGGCGCGCTTCCCGAATCGCTTTTACGAGTTCGGCTTCGGTCTGCGATTGGCCCTGCCCACCGCCCGCCATGCGAAAGATATTTTCCTCGATGATCGTCCCGTGAATATCGTCCGCGCCGTAACTGAGCGCGACTTGAGCGAGCTTCAATCCCAGGCCGACCCAGTAAGCGGTAATGTGCGGGAAGTTATCGAGGTAGATGCGGCTGACGGCGATGGTGCGCAGAGAATCATATCCGCTCGGGCGATGCGGCGCAGGAATTCGGTTGTTTTCTGGCTGGTACGGGAGCGGTATGAAACCGACGAACCCGTTGGTCTCGTCCTGCAGGGTCCTCAGTTGGCGGAGATGGTCGACGCGGTCGGCGAGCTTCTCGATGTGCCCGTAGAGCATCGTGCAGGTGCTGCGTTCTCCCAGCCTGTGCCAGGTGCGATGGACCTCGAGGTATTCGGCTGCGCTCTCTTTACCCTTCGCGATTTGCGAGCGCACCGTCGGTTCGAAAATTTCCGCTCCACCGCCGGTGAGGGAGTTCAGGCCGGCATCGCGTAGTTCAGTTAAAGTTTGAGCAACGCTCTTTTTGGCGAGCCACGCCAGATGCAGAATTTCAATCGCCGTAAAACACTTCAAGTGGAGGCCGGGGCTGAGTTCGCGCAGCGCGCGAAGCATCTCGAGGTAATAACTGAAAGGGAGGTTTGGATGCAGCCCACCAACGATGTGAAGTTCGGTAATGCCGATCGCGAGAGCCTCTCTAGCCTTCTGCGCGATCTCTTCAACCGAGAGTTGAAAACCATCAGCGTCACGTTTCTTTTTCGCGAAGGCGCAGAACTGGCAACTCAGGATGCAGTAATTGGAGTAGTTGATGTAGCGATTGACGATGTAGCTCGCGCGGTTGCCGCTTTTGCGCGCGCGGACGAAATCGGCGATCGCGCCCACCGCATTGATGTCTTTGCTCTCGAAAAGCCGCAGCGCATCAGCTTCATCAATGCGCACTTCCGCGGCGACCTTCTCGTAAATGTCGCGCAAATCCGAATATTGAATCGCCAAATTCATCCTACATCCAAAACGGTATGGTAATGCCGATCGGCGCTCGAAACCACGGAAATGCTATGGAAACAATCACGCCGATCATAAAAGTAATGCTGACCAACGCATTCAGGCGGAAAAAAGCCACGTTGATCCACTTCAAACTCCGCTTCCGCGCGATCCAATGCTCCAGCAGCAAACTCACCAGAATGATCAGTAACCCCACGAAATAAGGAATCCAGAAGCGCGAGAACAACCCATAAATCGCGAGCAGCCCCCACATCACCAGGTGAAGCAGAAACGAGAACTGCAGGGCGTTCTTCGGTCCCCAGCGCACGACGAGCGAATGAAGCCCATGGCTGCGGTCGAATTCGTAATCCTGAATCGCGTAGATGATGTCGAAGCCCACCAGCCAGCAAACCACAGCCAGCGCGAGAACAATCGGTGCAAGGTGAATTGCCCCACGGACCGCTAGCCACGCTCCAATCGGCGCGAGGGCCAGCGCAATTCCCAGATAAACGTGCGTGAAATCGGTAAAGCGTTTTGTGAGCGAATAAAAACAAACGACAATCAAGGCGACAGGGGCCAGGACAAAGCACGTCAAGTTGATGAACCAGCAAATGACAAGAAACGCTGCACCGCTCAGAAGACACAAAGCCCACGCGCTCGCGAGCGAGATTTGCCCAGTGGGCAGATGCCGAGTGGCCGTGCGTGGATTCTCCGCGTCGAACTTTCGGTCCACAATTCGGTTGAAAGCCATCGCGCAGGTGCGCGCGGTTGCGACTGCGCCGATGATCAATAAGAACAGTCGCCACCCCGGCCAGCCCCGCGTCGCTTTCGCGGCCAGTGCCATTGAAGCAAGCGCGAATGGCAATGCGAACACCGTGTGCGACAACTTCACGAACTCGCCCCATTTAACAGCTTCAGAAATCATGACTGCGAACGTCTGCTACTCTTCCTCTTGCCAGCGCGGCGATAAAGTATTCTCAACGCCCAGATGATCCAGGACCCGGGCCACCACCGTGTCAGCAACGTCCTGAATTGTTTTCGGATGTGAATAGAAAGCAGGATTCGCGGGCAAAATGACCGCGCCCGCGAGCAGCAGCAGTTCCATGTTGCGGATCTGGACGAGATTCAACGGCGTTTCGCGCGGAACGAGAATGAGCTTCTTTTTTTCTTTCATCATGACGTCTGCTGTCCGCAGCAAAACATCTTCGCTCAAGCCGTGCGCGATCCGGCCCATCGTCCCCATGCTGCACGGTATGATCGCCATCGCCTCGGCCGCATTCGAGCCGCTGGCGAAGGGTGCGTTCATGCTCTTGATGGAATGTTCCTGGACACCAGCAGGTATCTTCAATCCTTCCGGAACTTCCTGCGCAATGACCGCTCGCGCGTAATTACTGATCAACAAATGGACTTCATGCCTGGTCGGATCGATGCAGTCGAGGAGCCGCTGTGCATAAATAATCCCGCTGGCCCCAGTGATTCCGATAACAATCTTCAACGAGACAAACCTGCCGAGTAAACAGCCTTTTGCCAAGATAACGTAGAAGCCGGACGCTTTTGACGGACTTACGACATGTAAGAGATATGAGAAGAATCCGGCCGTTCGCGCGCCCATTCACCGGCATCTTTCAGCAGGTTCCGCACTTCCTCGTCAGTCGTTTGGCTGAAATCGCGATACCATGCACCGACCGCGCGAAACTCTCCCGGTGTCCTCCCGCAAACAAGCTCGTCGACCTGGTGTTTAAGTTCGCTGCACGTATCAGGCGCTCCGACCGGAACAGCTACGATTATTTTCGCCGGGGAATGAAGCTTTAAGGCTTCCACTGCGGCGCGCATACTGGCGCCGGTCGCCAGACCATCATCGACAAGGATGCAGATTTTATGGTGGAGATCTGGTGGTGTGTGGCCGCCGCGATATTCTTCTTCGCGACGCAATAACTCCCGCTGTTGTTCTTCTGCAACAGCCTCTATTTGTTCGGGTGAAATTTTCAGTTGGCGAATGACTGCTTCGTTCAGGACGCGGACCCCGCCGGTGGCAATTGCACCCATGGCGAGTTCTTCGTGCCAGGGCACACCGAGCTTCCGCACGAGAAAGATATCCATACTCACTTGGAGTTCGCGCGCGATTTCGTAAGCGACGGGCACGCCGCCGCGAGGCAGTGCGAGCACGATCACATCATCGCGGTGCGCGTAGAGCCTCAACGCATTCGCTAGCTCTCGGCCTGCATCCCGCCGATCTCGATAACGTTCCTCGCTTTGTGCGAACATGAATCACCTCGTTAAAGTGCGGATGGATAAGTATCCGGCAGCTCACCCTTCTCCCAGCCAGAATCACGATCGAGTGGCTCCACCGCGCGGGTCTCATCGAAATGAATGATCGCGTCGAATTGATGGGCCAGGCGCGCTAAAAAATAGTGGCTGTAGCGTTCAGTTACCATGACCACACCTCAAGGGTACAGTCATGCGTTTTGGGAAGTTTTCAACTCCGGCCTAACCCGCAGCAAACGACGGCGATACCTACACCGATAAAGCAATCTGCCCGCCGAACAAATCCATATACTCCGATGGGCCTGAAGTCGCGGAGAGCAACCGAATCTCCGTTTTTGGATTTACCTGGCGCAAGTGTCCTTCCACCTGGTCCGGTGGGTATGGGAACAACTTTGGATCAACCAGTGCGATGTCGAACTGCAAGTCGTGAAATGTCTGGAAAGCCTCGCGTAAATTCCCGGCCACCATGAAGAATTTATCCACCCGCCGGCATTCAGCATTGATCGCTGCGGTGAGCATCGAATTTTCGGAGAGCAGTAAAATGGATTTAATCTCGCCTCGTTTCTTCTCCTCTTGTGCCGGACGCGCCCCGGCCTGGGCTTCGCGTTCGTGCGCAAGCGCCAGGGCTGCGGCCGCGGAACCCGCCTCCGCTGTTTCAATCGGCTGCGTCGTGCGCGCGGTGTAATCGTGCACCGTTTGAATCACGCTTTCCGGCAAGCCCCACAATGAAAGCAAATAGGTGCCAGCTTCCGCTTCAATCAGTCGTGACACCGGACAATCTTTTTCCCCTTCGCGGAAGAACAGGTATTGCGGAAAGTGGTTTTTTCGAATCGCCTCAGGTGTCGCTGCGAGAATCAATCGCCCGACCTCGTGCAGCAATCCACACAGAAAAGCCTCTTCCGCGATGCTCGCTTTCCAGCCTTGCTCTTCGCAGATGTCGCGCGCGTTTTTCGCGACCGAGGCGCTATGATTCCAGAGCTGCTTCAGCTCGTTTTTCATCCGCGGGTTTTGGTAAAAATCGAAAACGTGAATGGTCAGCACCAGCGCGCGGAGAACTTGCAGCCCGATCATCTGCACTGCATCCGTGAGTGAAACGATTTTACGTCCGGCCCCAAACATCGCGGAATTGACCGCCTGAAGCACCTTGGTCGCAAGAGAAGGATCCGCTTCGACGATCGCGGCGATGTCGTCGATTGATTTGTCAGGCGAGTTCAGCGCATTCAGCAACTGCATGTACGTTTCCGAAGGCGTCGGCAGGCCATCGAGTTTCCCCACAATCTCCCGGATCTCCGCGCGCGGAGCAGCTTCGACTGCGCGATTCAGTGATTGGATCGCTTTGGTCAGCGTGATTGGATCGAACGGCTTGCTGAAATATCGGTGCGCGGCCAGAAGGCACTTGGACACTGTCAGACCATCGGTATCGCCCGAAAGAACGACGCGCGCGGTCCTGGGCGAGATCTGCGAAACGCGCGCCAGAAGTTCCGCCCCGCTCATCTCGGGCATCGTGAGGTCCGAAACGATAACATCGAACTTACCGCGGGAGAACAGCTCCAGCGCTTCGCGTCCGCTGCCAACCGTGATCACCTCGGTTTCTGCGTCAAAAAACGGCTGCAGCATTTCGAAGATCGTTCGAATTGCCGGCTCATCATCAACAAAGAGGACGCGCTTTTGCACCTTGATTAAATCGTCAGAAACCGAGGTGAACCTTAGCTTTTCTAATCTTCACGCGAACAGCGTGACTTCCCCGCCCTTCAGGCACCCTGCTATCGAAAAGACCATCCAACCCGCCCCTATCGGCGTCAGTAAAATCGCCGATGCACTACGCCCTTGCCTGAAGCCGATTATTCGCCCCGGCGCAGATTGCGAACAGGCGGGTGCTCGGGTTGTCCGAACCTTGCCTCTGGGCGACTTTGGTTCACAAGGAGAACATATGAAGAAAACATTAGCAGTTCTGTTCACCGCGGCCGCGTTCACTTTCGTCGGTTGCGACAATCGAGACAACGAGCTCGTAGAGGAAAACAAGGACGCCGCTCAGGAGTCCATCGACCAGCAGAAGGAAATGGTTGATGACGCCACCAGGCAGGCCAAGGAAAACGCCGAACAAGGCGCCGAAGCCACCAAGGAGCAGCTCGACGCTCAGCAGGAAGCCGCTAAGGCCCAGCTCGACGCGCAAAAGAAGAATGTAGAAGCCAACGCTGAAGCGCAGAAGGAAATCAACGACGCGCAGCGCAAGGTCGAAGTCGAAGTCGACAAATAATATCGCGGCAAACAACCATCCTCGCGAATGAGGGTGCGCAACTGCAACCGGGCGCGCGTGGAGCGCGCCCGACTTCGTTAACCTGCCGCGCGCGCTTTCAGGAGCGCAGCTTCCTTTTCCGCTTTCTCCCGGATCTCGCTGAAGTTCCCGCTCTCGCAGCAATGCACAAAAAGCTCTGTGACCTGTTTCAATTCTTCCCAGCGCGCTCGGATATTTTTCGCCTCCGGCTTTGAAATCTTGTTGTCGCCCGCCGCGAGCGCGATTGCCGAAAGCATGTCCGCAAATTCCTGCACAATTTGATTGGTCGCAGGTACCAGGTGCTCAGGGTGCGGCCAATGCACCTTTGGATTCTTGATGAAAAATCCGCCCGCGCGCTCGCAAAGCCATTGCACGATGCGATCATCCCCGGTGCACCGCAGCAATGATTCCACGCGATCTAGCGGATTGGTTGCGCCGCTGCCGGTTTCTTCCTGTGGCTCGGCCCATTTGTAAACGAGCGATAACGAGACGCCCAGGTCAGCGGCCATCTGCTTCGGGCTGCACTTCTCAATTACTTCCCGCAACAACTCGTGGGATTTCATTTAATAAAAACATTAATACAGAATTCCAAAGGTCTGAAAGTCTCGAATATCTTTTAGCCCTTCGTCTTCAAAACGATCTCGAAGCCTTCCCGCGCTGCTTCGACGATCAACGGCGATTTAGCTTCTGCCACCAGCTTGCGCGCGCCGGCCAGCATTTGCGCGATCTGCTCGTCCGAATGATCCGGATCGTGATGGAATAGAAACAACTGCTTCACGCGCGCCGCGATCGCCATTTCTACCACATCATCCACGCAACTGTGACCCCAACCGACGTGTTCGGCGTATTCCTTCGCGTCGTATTGCGCGTCGGCAATCACCACGTCCGCACCCGCCACGAATTCCTGCAGCCGAAAATCCTGTTTCCGAGCGAAGGTCGTCCGCTCTTCGGAAACATGCGCTGCGGCGGTGTTTTGCTGCCGCCCAAACAATTCGTTGTCGGGAAAATAAACGACCGCACCGGCTTTGGTATTGAGTTTGTACCCCACGCAAACGCCGGGATGATTCATGAACTGCGCTTGTGCTGGAATTTTTCCAACGTTGAACTCCATCGCTTTCAACTCCTCGAACTCAATATTCCCAGGCATTTCGCGCATCGAGATCGGAAAATATGGACTCTCCATCTGAATCGAGAGCGTCGCCTCCACTCCTTTCCGCGGCCCTTCGAACGCCAGCACCCGCACCTCGTTTCGCGCATCGTAAGCCGGCGCGAAGAACGGAAAGCCCTGGATATGGTCCCAATGCGTGTGCGAGATGAGGACCGTCATGCGCATCGGACGCTCGCCGAACTCCTCCTGTAAATGATTGCCTAAATTCCGAATGCCCGTCCCGGCATCGAGAATGAGCAATTCGCCATCCGCGCGCACCTCAACGCAGGAGGTATTTCCTCCATAAAAAACCGTATGCGGGCCCGGCGAAGGGATGGAGCCCCGAACACCCCAGAATTTAACACGCGTGGTCCCTTCCGGCGCGAAGTCGACCGGCAAGACAGGGGAAGTCGTTAGCTTGGTTCCGCTCGTCAGTCTTTCCAGCAACGCGATCAGATCACCCGGCGCGACCGGTTTTCCGACGAATTCATCAGCGCCAGATTCCAACGCGTTCAGGCGGTCGATGGCATAACCGCTCCCGGAACTGACCACGATCTTTATATTCGGAAGCAGCGAGCGGCGTTCATTCAACGCGCGGCAAAACTGAAAGCCGTTGCAGCGCGGCATGAGCAGATCGCAGATGACCACGTCCGGCCGTTGATCCAGCGCAATCGCTAGGCCTGATTCCCCGTCCTCCGCCTCAAGCACGTTCCAGCCCGCATCTCGCAGCAATTCAGTGAGAAGGGCCCGCAATGCCTCATCGTCGTCAATCAGCAGGACAGTTCTCATTCAGTGGGCGATCGGGGCAAACTGTTTCAGTTCAGGCTAAAAACTCAAGCCCGCAAGATTTCATCGTTCTGAACGAGGCTGCTCTTAATTGCGATTTTGCCAGCCTGCGATCGGAACTGAGGGGCAGGTGAAAACTTGCCTGCGGAGTGCGCAAATGAGTGGTGACCGCGATCAATTCGCCACAAAAGATGGTAGGGCGCGCCTGTCCCAGCGCGCCGCGGGCGTTAGACAACCGCCCTCCAAACCCACGAACGGTGAGCGTAATTTCAACACACACATATCGTTCTCCTGTGCACAATTTACGTTGACATCGACGCCTTATTATGCCACTTTGCTTCCATGATCACGAACAACCATTCGTGGTCACTCGGTCTGTGTCCGAACAAAAGCCTCGCCCTCGAGTCTCCTGTTCGCCCACTTCAGCCGACTGACCACTGCCCTTCTCGCAGCTCGGAACCGTTCTGCCCACATGCGCATTATCCTAATCGGGACTTGGGATTTCCTTGGCATTTGGTATTTGGAATTTGGTCATTTGCTCATCCATCACACACCCGGCACACACCCGGCACACACCCATCTCACACCTTCCACACACACAGCTCACACACAGCTCACACACAAAAAACACCTTGCGCACACCCAGCTCCAACAGAGCTACTCGCTCAACCTCAATCACTTACGAAATTCGGACTACAAAAAAACACACAAAACAGCAAATCGCACCCAATTTCCCATCGAGAGTTGCTCGACGCACGGTCTTTCCGCATAGTCGCCGCTTTATGTCGAGTGGCCGCAAGCAATACCCCTTCGACCTCATTGAGGCGAAGTGGCAGAAGATCTGGGACGAGCAGCAAACGTTTCGCGCGTGGAACCCCGGCGAAGCGGTTCCGCCTCAACACCCCTTTGCACAACGACATCAAGGCGCTCTGCCGCCGAAGTTCTACATCCTCGACATGTTCCCATACCCCAGCGGTGCCGGCCTTCATGTCGGTCATCCGGAAGGCTACACCGCTACCGATATCCTCGCCCGCTACAAGCGCATGCAAGGCTACAACGTCCTTCACCCCATGGGTTGGGACGCTTTCGGCCTGCCCGCCGAGCAATACGCCATTCGCACCGGTCAGCACCCCCGCAAGACCACCGAAGCGAACATCGCCACCTTCAAGCGTCAGATCCAATCGCTCGGCTTCAGCTACGATTGGACCCGCGAGATCGACACCACCGACCCCAAATACTTTAAGTGGTCCCAATGGATTTTCCTCCAGCTTTACAATTCCTGGTTCAACCCAGCGACCAATAAAGCCGAACCAATCTCAACCCTCCATTATCCGCCGCATCTCACCACCGATGAAGAGAAGCGCGACTACCGAGATTCTAAACGCCTCGCCTACGTCGCCGAAACCCCGGTCAATTGGTGCCCGGAACTCGGCACCGTCCTCGCCAACGAAGAGGTCGTCGACGGCAAAAGCGAAGTCGGCGGTTTCCCTGTCGTTCGCAAGCCCATGCGTCAATGGATGCTCCGCATCACCGCCTACGCCGAGAAACTCCTCAACGATCTCGACACCATCAACTGGCCCGATTCCCTCAAGGAGATGCAGCGAAACTGGATCGGTCGCAGCGAAGGCGCTGAAGTCCATTTCGAAATCGCCCCCGAGGTGGGGCGCGCGCTCCCGAGCGCGCCGCGCATCACCGTCTTCACCACTCGCCCCGACACTCTCTTCGGCGCGACCTACATGGTCCTTTCGCCCGAACACAAACTCGTCGCCGAACTCACCACTTCCGCCCAACGCACCGCCGTCGAGGACTATCAAAAATTTGCCGCCAGCAAGAGCGACCTCGAACGCACTGAACTCGCCAAGGAAAAAACCGGCGTCTTCACCGGCTCCTACGCCATCAATCCCGTCAACAACGAGCGCATCCCCATCTGGATCGCCGACTACGTCCTCTCCACCTACGGCACCGGCGCAATCATGGCCGTCCCCGCCCACGACGAACGCGACCTTGAATTCGCCCGCAAGTTCAACCTTCCCATCAAGGTCGTCGTGCAAGCTCCGCCCGGCGAAGAATCTCTCGGCTTCATCGGCAACGGCACCAGCATCGAATCCGGCCCCATCACCGGCCTGCCCACGTCCGAAGCGAAAAAGAAAATCACCGCCTGGCTCGAAGAGAAGAGTCTCGGCCGCAAAACAATCAACTACAAACTCCGCGATTGGCTCTTCAGCCGCCAACGCTACTGGGGCGAACCTTTCCCCATCATCTGGAAACGCGATTCCCGCGGAAATCTATACCACGAAGCGCTCCCCGAATCCGCGCTCCCCGTCCTCCCGCCGGACCTCACCGACTTCAAGCCCACCGCCACCGGCGAACCACCCCTCGCCCGCGCCAAAGATTGGGTCAACCTCCCGGACGGTTCTCTCCGCGAAACCAACACCATGCCCCAGTGGGCCGGCAGTTGCTGGTATTACCTCCGCTACCTCGACCCGGCAAACGATCAAACCTTCGCCGACAAAAGCACGGAACAATATTGGATGGGCACCGCGCCAAACGCCGGCGGCGACTCCAAGACTCCTGTTAAGCCCGGCGTCGACCTCTACGTCGGCGGCACCGAGCACGCCGTCCTCCACCTCCTCTACGCCCGATTCTGGCACAAAGTCATCTTCGACCTCGGCCACGTCTCCACCGCTGAACCCTTCTTCCGCCTCGTCAACCAGGGCCTCATCCTCGGCGAAGACGGCCAGAAAATGTCCAAGTCCCGCGGCAACGTCGTCAACCCAGACGACATTCTCCGCGAATTCGGCGCCGATGCATTTCGCCTCTACGAAATGTTCATGGGCCCCCTCGAAATGGTCAAACCGTGGAACACGAAAGGTGTGGAAGGCGTCTACCGTTTCCTCGGTCGCGTCTGGCGTCTCTTCATCGACGAAAAAAGCCAGGTCGATTTCGAGCAAACTCTCTCCACCGCCAGCACTCCATCCGCCGCGCTCCTCGATGGCCTCCGCCTGAATCCTAAAATCCAGGACCTTCAGCCCAGCGCCGCGCAGCTCAAAGTCCTCCACACCGCGATCAAGAAGGTCACCGATGACATGGAGAACCTCGGCTTCAACACCGCCATCTCGGCC
Source organism: Verrucomicrobiia bacterium (assembly GCA_036383895.1). Lineage (GTDB taxonomy): Bacteria > Verrucomicrobiota > Verrucomicrobiia > Limisphaerales > SXQI01 > DASVNK01. The sequence continues at coordinate 160,631 of DASVNK010000012.1, forward strand.
CTCATGATCTTCATCAACGAAGCCATGACTTGGGAAACACTTCCAAAGTCCGTCCTGATCGATTTTCTGAAGCTCCTGCAACCACTCGCCCCGCATGTGGCGGAGGAGCTTCACCTGAAGCTTGCCGCATCCACCACACCTCTCGCCTACCAGCCGTGGCCCAAATTCGATCCAGCGCTCCTCGTCGAGAGCACCATAGAACTCCCGGTGCAGGTGAACGGGAAATTGCGCGATCTCATCAAAGTCCCGGCCGATGCTTCGAACACGGATGTAGAAAAGCTCGCGCTCGCTTCCGAAAAAGTGAAAGCCGCCATCGATGGCAAAACAATCAAGAAGGTAATCGTTGTGCCGAAGAAAATCGTAAATATTGCGGTCGGTTAAATGCGCCGGCGGCGCTTAAAGCAAACCTTGCGCGCTCTGCTAATCCGCGCGACAATGCTCCTGCTTACCGGAAGCATCCTGTCCGCGGAAATGGGCTCAGCCCACCGGCCACTGAACGACAACTGAAACCTGACTTTCTTGCCCGGCTTGGCGGACACACGGTCGCAATGAGGAAGGAAGGTTATGCCGACTGTTTCACGCGATCTCCCCAGGACGCCCCACCTTGATGTTCCCAAACGCGAAGCCCGTGCGCTGCTGAAGGATTGGCGCGCGCGTAATCCCGAAGCGCTGGAGCGTATTGCGCGGCGACATCCACGGTTTCGGACAACGAAGGTCGAGAACGTGGCGGCTGGTAAGTTTCTGTTGAACGATGCGCAACTCGTGATTGCGAGTGAATACGGGTTCTCAACCTGGGCAGATCTGAAAACCCGGATCACCGCGAATACCCCCGCGAGGCTCCTGCTGGACGCAATTCACAATAAAGACGATCTCGAAACGGCGGTTCGCATTCTGAAGGAGCATCCGCAACTTCTTCATATTCCGCTGTGGTGCGGGAATTGGGGTCCGCCGATGAGTCACGCGGCGAATCTGGGCAAATTGGAGATCGTGAAAGCGATTGCTGAACTCGGTGCGCGCGATTTTCAGCACGCGTTCGACCGAGCCATCCTCCAGAGCAGACTCGAAACGGCGCGTTGGCTCCACGAGAATGGCGCAAAGCTGACGCCCGGGCTCGTGATGGGACCGTGCGAAACACTCAGTGCTCAAGGGTTGAGCTTCCTGGCCGAACTTGGCGCTCCGTTCACGGACGCATCAGGTGACCGGCTCGCTCCGCTAGCACTCGCCCTTGAAACCTACGGCCGCAATCCCGCCGGGAAACACGCATTGCTTAAAATTTTCGAGAGGCAAGGCTACACATTTCCGGACACGCCGATCGTGGCGTTGCACCGCGGAGACCTTGCGTTGCTCGAAGATTTCCTAAAACGGGATAGAACGTTGATTCAGCGCAGATTCGCGCTGACGGAGATTTATCCGCCGGAACTCGGCTGCGCGAAGGACGGACGATCCGGGATGCATTGGACGCCTATTGACGGAACCACGCTTCTGCACATCGCAATTGATTTTGATGAGCTGCAGATGTTTGAGATGCTCCTGGAACATGGCGCGGACGTGAACGCCGGGGCGAGCGTCGATGGGGAGGGATTCGGGGGGCATACTCCCCTTTATAATGCTGTGGTGAGCCACGGCAGGAATCAGGGCGCGATGGCGCGCAGGCTTCTGGAAGGTGGAGCGTCCGTCGGCGTGCGCGCGACACTGCGCAAATTTTTGGACTGGTGCGAAACGCCTCGTTGGCACGAAGCGCACAATGTTACGTCAGCTGAATGGGCGCGCACGTTCCCGGAGAAAGGGTGGATCAATGCGGAAGCTCTCAGGCGCTTGGAAACACTGAGTGGGAATCAGGGGCTCACCTGATTGAGGCGTACGTAATCAGTAGTAGGTTAATCCTTTCGGAGAAAAGATGGAGAATGCGGTCGTTCTGCTCGTTGAGGAGAGTATTGGCGAGCTTTACACATTCGAGAAAGCGTTGCGACACGGAGGTTTTCGGAACCCGGTGCGCATCGTTCGGCATGCGCAGGAGGCCAGGTGTTACCTGGAAGGAGTGGGCGTCTACAACAATCGGGAAGCGTATCCGTTGCCGTCGTTGATCCTGATTAATCTCCGGTTGCGGCCGGAGGGTGCAGCGCGGGAATTAATCACTTCGATTCGCCGGCAAGCGCATTTACGTGATCGCCCGATCATTGCGTTGGGCACGGTTGAGACCAGGGCTCAAGAAATTCAGAGTCTCTATGACTTGGGGGTGAACGCCTATTTCGCCAAGGAGGTTGAGGTGGCTGAAATTGTGCGCGTGCTTAGGGAGATGAAATTCGTGGAGGAGATTTGGCAGCCGGACTGAGTTCTGACATGTTAATTACGGAGCGTTCGATGAGTGAGGAGCATCACAATTCACTGAGAGGAGAGGTTTGGGTTCTGCGGCTCTATTTGAGTTCGTATAACGCTGCCGCGATTGGTTTGATTCAACGCCTTCGTGCCGTTTGCGATCAACACCTCGGCCCTCGGTATACCCTCGAGGTGATCGATATGGCAGCGAATCCGGATCTGGGCGCCGCTGATCGGATCCTCGCGCTGCCGACATTAGTCCGAAAACTTCCCGTTCCTATCCGCAAGATTATCGGTGATTTCTCGAATGCGGAGCATCTTCGCATGGCGTTGAACTTGCCGGCGGAACCCATCGCCGCGTGACGGTTCCTGCTTCTAGCAGAATTCTTGTCGTCGACGACGATCAAGTGGGGCTTGCGACCATTTCGCACTTAATGCGCAAACAGGGCTTCGATGTTGTGGAAGCGCGGAGCGGGGCGGAAGCTCTCGCGCAGGTGGAGCGTCATCATCCCGATCTCGTGCTGCTGGATATCCGGCTGCCCGATATGAACGGGGTGGAAGTTCTCAAGCGGCTGCGAGCGGACTCTCGTTTCGAGGACATCTTTATTGTGCATCTCTCGGCGCAGACCGGTCCCGCGGAGAAGAAGTTGGAGGGGTTGGAATTCGGCGCGGATGGCTATATCAGCCAGCCGGTGGAGAACCACGAGTTGGTGGCGCGGGTGCGCGCGTTTTTGCGGCATAAGCGGACGCTGGATGCGCTGCGAGATAGCGAGAGCCGTTATCGGACGCTGTTCGAGAGCAACCCTGAACCGATGTGGATTTACGACGTAGGCAGTTCTCAGATCGTCGCAGTGAATCATGCAGCGGTGCTCGAATATGGTTACAACCGTGAGGAATTCTTGAATTCGCGCGTGACGGATTTGGAGAACGCAGAAGCGACAATTCCGCCCACGGCGCCAAGGAGTTGCTTCGGCGCGTGCACACATCGGACAAAATCCGGCGACACGCGCGAAGTGGAAATTCATGAACAGGACATTGTGTGGCTGGGGAAGCAGTGTCGGGTGGTGCTCGCGCATGATGTGACAGAGCGGAACCGGATTGACCGGGAAAAAACAGCGCAGCTCGAGCGCCTGGAGCGAGAGTTCAAGTCGCTGGGACGATTGGGCGAAGATCGGCAAGCCGGACGCGATGAAATGGCGTTACGTGAGAGAGCCTCGAGCGCGCGGAATGCAATCGCCGGGCGATATGAACGGATTCTGCACGACGCGCTGGAGAGCCGCGTTTACAAGACGGACAAAGATGTGTCCAATGAAGTGCGCGCGCTGGCGAATGATTTGTTCGTCTTGAAAGCAACGGCGCGGGACGTCATTGAGATTCATTGCGAAACGATGCGCAAGCTGGCGCCCGTTCCGGGAGCGCCAAAGTCGCAGGCGATGATTGAGACCGGACGAATCACGCTGGTGGAACTTCTGGGCTATTTATTGGGAGCATATCGACAGATTTGTACGAAGGAGAAACACGATGGAGAACAGCGATAAAACAGCCGCACCACGAATCGAGAAACTGGAAACGCAAATCGACGGCTTCGATCACGTTTGCGTAGGCGGATTACCGAAAGGGCGGACCACCCTTTTTACGGGAACAGCGGGGAGCGCGAAAACCGTGTTCGGGACGCAATTCCTCGCCGAAGGAGTCCAGAAGTTCGGTGAGGGCGTGGTGTTTGTCACCTTCGAAGAGAGCGTGGCAGCGTTACGCAGGAACGCGAGGAGCCTGGGATGGGACATACCGAAGTGGGAAGCGGAAGGAAAGTGGGCGTTTGTGGATGCGGCGCCAAAAGCTTTCGAGGATGTGGAGGTGGTCGGTGGATTCAACCTGGATGGGTTGCTGATTCGGATCAAGGAAGCGGTGAAACGCACCAACGCCACACGCTTGTGCATGGATTCAATTGGTTCACTGATGCACCAGTTCAACGACGCGGGGCTGATCCGGCGCGAGTTGTTTAATATCGTCAATGCGGTCAACGAACTGGGCGTGACGACGATCCTTACGGCGGAACGCACGGAGGAGTACGGGCCAATTGCTCGGTATGGCGTGGAGGAATTTGTCGCCGACAATGTGGTGATTCTGAGAAACGTGCTGGAGGAAGAGAAGCGGCGACGCACCGTGGAGATCTTAAAATTTCGGGGGACGAATCATCTAAAAGGAGAATTCCCGTTCACGATTCTGCCCAATCGCGGGATTGTGGTAATTCCGCTTTCCGCGCTGGAGTTGAAGCAGAAGTCCACGACCGAGCGCGTGACATCCGGGATCCGTGAACTGGATGAAATGTGCGGCGGTGGATTTTTCCGCGATTCGATAATCCTGCTTTCCGGCGCAACTGGGACAGGCAAGACACTGACGGCGACGCAGTTTTTGTCCGCCGGGGCGAGCAAAGGGGAACGGTGTCTATTCCTCGCTTTTGAGGAAAGCCGGGAGCAGCTCTTCCGGAATGCGTCTGGATGGGGCATAGACTTCGAGAAACTCGAGAAGGACGGGTTTTTGAAGGTCATCTGTATTTACCCCGAGGTTCAGGGTTTGGAAGATCACTTGATTTCAATCAAACAGGTGCTGGAAGAGTTCCAGCCGCAACGGCTCGCGATTGATAGTTTGTCGGCGCTGGAACGGGTGGCACCGCTGAAGGGTTTCCGCGAGTTCGTCATTGGACTTACCTCCTTTATCAAGCAGCAGCAAATTGCAGGTTTGCTCACGGCGACAACTCCATCGTTGATGGGGGGAGTTTCTGTGACTGAGACGCATATCTCGACAATTACCGATTCGATCATTCTGCTGCGGTATGTTGAGATCTTCGGCGAGATGCGGCGCGGAATTACCGTCTTGAAGATGCGTGGTTCGGCGCACGACAAGAATATCCGGGAGTTCTCAATTACCGGGACTGGGATGCAGATTGGGAAGTCGTTTCGGGGCGTTTCGGGAATTCTGGCGGGTTCGCCACACCACATCAGTCCGAGTGAGATTGATCACCTGGGAGAACTACTATCGAAAGTGCCATAACCTCGTCGAGAATGCATTCAATACGCGGGACCAGCAATGGCGGGACCGTAACGCGCAGAGCAACCAGGCCAGGGATCATCTTTTACCGCTTCATTCCCGCTCCATTCCTTCGAGTAAAGACGTTCCGGCGCGTTCAACCTTGTCGCCCAAAAATCCCTTTCAAATTGCGAACCCCATCCGTAGATTCCCCCGTTCTGCCGCACCCACGGCAGGATTCAATTTGATGAAAAGTTACAACATTGCAGTTATCGGCGGTGACGGAACCGGCCCGGAAGTGACGCGCGAAGCGATCAAGGTGCTCGACGCGGCGTCCAAGAAATTTGGTATTAAGCTCAATTACACCAACTACGATCTCGGTGGCGAACGCTACTTGCGCACGAACGAAGCGCTGCCCGATTCGATGGTTGAAGAGTTGCGGAAATTTCCGGCGATTTTACTCGGCGCGATCGGACATCCGGATGTTAAGCCGGGCATCCTTGAGAAAGGCATTTTGCTGCGCCTGCGCTTTGAGTTGGAACAATACATCAATTTGCGTCCGGTAAAACTTTACGACGAACGCTTCTGCCCGCTGAAAGACAAAACGCCAGCCGATATCGATTTCGTGGTGGTGCGGGAAAACAACGAAGGACTTTACACCGGGTCGGGCGGTTTCGTGTTCAAAGGCACGCCTCATGAAATCGCGGTGCAGGAGAGTATCAACACCCGCCGCGGCGTGGAGCGTTGCTTGCGCTTTGCGTTTGAATTCACGCGGAAGCGGAACAAGAATAAGAAACTTACGTTGTGCGGCAAAACGAACGTGCTTACTTATGCGTTCGATCTCTGGGAGCGCGCTTTTCACGAAATCGGGAAGAAGGATTTTACTGATATCACGCGCGATTATGCGCACGTCGATGCGACCACGATGTGGTTCGTGAAGAACCCGGAATGGTTCGATGTGATCGTGACCGACAATATGTTCGGCGATATCATCACGGACCTTGGCGCGATGGTGCAGGGCGGGATGGGCATTGCGGCGGGCGGAAACATCAATCCGCAAGGCGCGAGCATGTTTGAACCGATCGGCGGCAGCGCGCCGAAGTATACCGGGCAGAATGTCATCAATCCGCTCGCGGCGATTTGCGCCGGGCAGATGATGCTCGATTTCCTGGGTGAAGCGGCAGCGGCGAAAGCGATTGAAGATGCCGTCATCAAAGTAACACGCGAAAAAGTGAAATCGCTGGCTGCGGGCAAAATGGGTTACTCGACCACGCAACTCGGCGACATGGTTGCACAACAAGTGGCTGGTTAATCGAGGGATTAGCCGAAGCGGATGGCTGAAAAATAAATCGGCTCGTATTACCGAGCCGATTTACCGTGAGGCGCGTTGCACGCCTCGCTAATCATTCGCTAAAGGCAATAAGAAGAATGATGTCGTTTAGACGAGTTCGTTATACGCCGGGCGGAAACTCAATCGAATCAGGGCGCAACGGGATGAGCATTGAGGGTTTCACCGAACAGAAGTAAGTAGCGGATAACTTTGACCAACTGATTTACCGAGTATGCACCAATTTCAATACAAGGGCGGAGAGCTTTTTTGTGAGGACGTTAGCATCGCCTCGCTCGTGAAAAAGCACGGCTCGCCGCTGTATGTTTATTCTCAGCAAACGTTCACCGACCACTTTCAGAAGCTCAATTCTGAATTAGGCGAATTGGATCATTTGATCTGCTTCGCGATGAAATCGAATTCTAATCAAGCGGTACTGCGTGTGATTTCTAAGCTCGGCGGCGGGTTTGATGTGGTGAGCGAAGGTGAACTCCGCCGGGCGATCGCTGCGGGAGGCGACGCAATGAAGTGCGTTTTCGCCGGTGTCGGAAAGACTGAGGGCGAAATTGCTTACGCGCTGGAGCAGGGAATTTACTCGTTCAATGTCGAGAGTGAGCCGGAGTTGGAGCGAATCAACAAGGTGGCCGCGAAGCTGAAGGTGCGCGCGCCGATTGCGGTTCGTGTAAACCCGAACGTCGATGCGGGCACGCACGCGAAAATCACGACCGGCACCTACGAAAATAAATTCGGCATCGCTTTTGAAGACATTGAGGGAGTGTACGCCCGCGCGTCGAAGCTGAAGAACCTTCACCTGCGTGGATTGCAGATGCACATTGGCTCGCAATTGACCGAGGTGAAACCATTTGAGGCGGCTGTCTCGAAGGTGATTACTCTGCTGGAGAAACTTCGCGCGAAATACTCACTGGAATTTTTCAGCATCGGCGGTGGTCTGGGGATTCGCTACCAGGACGCGTTGGCGAGCGGTTCGGAGAAATGGTGGAAGCGCGCGGAGGCGGCGAAAATCCTGACGCCCAAGACCTACGCTGAACGACTCGTTCCTTTGCTCAAGCCGCTCGGGTTGCGCATTCTCATTGAGCCGGGCCGGTTTATTTCCGGGAATGCGGGCATTCTTGTCACGCGTGTGGAATATGTGAAACGCACGGGAAAGAAGAATTTCGTCATTGTGGATGCAGCCATGAACGATCTGATCCGTCCCGCGTTTTACGACTCGTATCACGAGATCGTTCCAGTGCAGAAAAAAAACGGCGCAACGATTTCCTCGGATGTTGTCGGTCCGATTTGCGAGTCGGGAGATTTTTTCTGCAAAGACCGCTCGCTGCCGAAAGTCGGTTCGGGCGAGTACATCGCGCTGCTCAGTGCAGGAGCTTATGGTTCGGTCATGGGATCGAATTACAATACACGATCGCTGCCGGCGGAGGTTCTGGTGAACGGAAGCAAGTCCGCTTTGGTGCGTGAACGGCAACCGCTAGAAGATATCTGGCGATTGGAACGAACGCCTTCGTGGCTGAAGTAAGTGCGATTACCTGCTGGCTTGCCGATTTGGTTCCCTGGGTTGTTTCGGCAGCACCGGAGTGCCGCCTGCTTTCAGCTCCAGGCGCGCCGAGTCGAGTTGATCGAGCGTCTGCAAGATGTCTTTGATCAGCGCCTGCAGCCGCTGTTCCGGATCAATCTTTAATGTTGGCTGCGTGTCATTGCCGCGCCGCTGCAGATATGTTTCCAGCGCGCGATGATACGCCTCCCATAAAGGATGCGCCTTGTCCGGGACGTTCAGCGACATGAAAAACATCTGCTGAGTTTTTTGGCTGAGAATTTCCTTCTGCGTCTGGAAATCAGCGACTGTTATAAACTCCTGCACTGTAGCCTCGCGCTGCATTGGAATGCTCGTGGCATTCGTGCGGATCTCCATGGCCGTGAGCAAGACCGATTCGAGTCGATCGAGGGCCACTTCCATCGGCCATTCCTCGCGTTGGTGTCCGTTCTTGAAGTTCAACCAACTTAGCATCCACCATTTTTCAAACGCGAGCGGGCCGTCGAAATGCTGCCGGTAAACCGAGTAGAACGCCGTCTGCCAATTCAACGTCGTGGGAAGCGTCTGGAGAAAGCGCGCCATCAATGCGGGCCCGCCGCGCAACCGCAGGAGTTCATGCAGCAGCAGATGGGAGGAGGCCTCGAATTGCTCGCGCTGCTCCGGATTCACTCGTGTGAGATCGGCGAAGCTGAGATCATGCAGCGTCATGGGCGCATTGGTCTGGAGATAAGCGCGCGTGGCGCCGAGGCGGTCATAGCCGGTCCTTTCGATGGTTATCGGCTTGCGGTTCACTACGTACGTGGGCACGACGGTGGTCTGAATTTGCCGCAGCATCCCTTCGACGATCCAATTGGGAAGCTCAGCGCTACGCCCGTGTCCCTGGTTCGCGATCCCGAGCAGCAAGGCTTGCAAAAGGCCTTTCAGCAGCTTGCTCCCTTCGACGTGGGCTGGCACTGACATTTTATACGCGAATCCATCCGAGTGGACCTGCGTGATGAGGCCAATAGGCTGACCAGCAGGTGCGAGGTCGAAAACTGTGACGTGCAGCCTGTCGGCCCGGCGACTCTGCAGTTGCAACTCCTGCCCCAACGCGCGGCTGAGGCGTTCACCCATAAGGGCTACGAGTTGCGGCTCCGCTTGAATGAACCTGTTCGCATTCGTTCCGGTAAGCCGCGGGGCCGCGCCGCGAATCAATCCGCCATGCACGACGAACTGCTCGCTTTGGCTGACGAACGTATCAACGTCTTTCAGCCCGCAACGAGCGCAGAAACGGGTATACCCCTGCGGGAGATCTGCCGAGAGATTCCCGGCTGTGGAAAACAAGAATGCGGCGGCACAGATCAGCGCGCGCGAAGCAAGCGGCGCGACCCATCTCCGAAAGCCAGCGTTATTCAGTGACAGTTTCGTTGACCTTACTCTTTTCCTCCGGGAGGTAAGTGTAAAGCCGAACTTCGGGAGTTTTGCTTTCTTCGTTGCTGGCGAGAGTCACGAGGGGAAGAGTTTTGAGCCATTCTTTGCGTTCGGCGAAAAGGGCATCCGTCGCGCCGAGAACCTTCTCAACGGTCGGCCAATGACCTTCTGGAATTTCGACTTCTCCGACGCGCATGGATTGCACAGAAAAGCTCCAGCCGTTGGTGGTTCGTTGAGGGGCGATGACCCGTTGCCAGACGAACGGGAGATTGACGCCGTAAACAACTGCCTGGTGCCACGTGACAAAGGTGAGATTGCCCTCACCGAGAAGCAGGCCGGCTTTCAAAAGACGTACCGGAGCATTCGTGGCATCGCCGTGATATTTTCCGTCCAGGAACGAATTGATCTCCACTTCGTTGAAGCGAATGAAACCTTGCTTCCGCGAGCTTTGTGCCTGGCTGAGAAGCTTTAATTTCCGGTTCGCTTCCTCCGCCTCAACGACATTAGGCGCCTGCGAAAATTCAATCGCCAGAGGGCGGGTGAGATAATAACCCGCCGCGCCGACCGCGCCAATGACCAGCAAGGACAGGAGCGCGAACGTCAAAAACAGTTTTTTAATCCAACGACCTTTCACGGCGTTTTATTTTTCTTTTCTGATTTCGAGCCGGTGGAACTTGCGGTCCCACTGCCCGAACTCTTGACCGGCGCTGGCGTGCTTTTCGTTTCGCCGCCGCTCGGCTTGCTTTCCGTTTTACTTTCGCCGCCACTTTCTTTCTTGGCGGCCTGCTTATAATTTTCGCTGCGGTAATCGGTTATATAGAAACCGCTACCTTTAAAAATCAGTCCTGCACCCGCGCCGATCGCCCGTCGCACTTTTCCTTTGCCCCATTTCTTCATCCCGCATTTCTCCTGCGGGCAGGTTTTGATCGGCTCGTCTTTTATCGATTGGTAATGATCAAATTTATGGTCGCATTTCTCGCAAACGTATTCGTAAGTCGGCATAGCAGTTTCCTGAAAACAGGAGCCAACTGCTAAGGCAACTCACCCATCCTCGTCAAGCGAGGCAACCCGCCGAACCAGCGAGGCGCGAGCCATTACCGGGTTTATCGGAAGAACTGGAGAACCTCTTGAGTCGCGAGCGGAAGCTATTCGCTTTGTTCGCCCTGCAATCCCTCGAGCGTCTCCGGATCCCGCACGTCCACCCATCGTCCGGCGATCTTGAGACCAGCAATTCTAAGGCCAGCCTTGCACATGCCGTTGATGGCGTCCGTGAGTTCGTATTCGCCGCGCGGCGATTTTTGAAGTTTTGAAGTGAAGTCGAATACAACAGGTTTAAAGATATAGATGCCCGCGTTATACCAGACAGGTTCGCCGGTTTTGATGAAGCCTTCGGAGGTGTAGCGCTGCACTTCGGCAGAGGAAGGCTTCTCAACGACCTGTTGGAGGCAGAATTCCGGACAGAAGAAATTCAAACCGCCTTTAGTCACGTCTTGCCCGGGCGTGACGGTGATTACCCCATCGAACGGCACGCCAGTGGAATGCTTGCCGCCGTATCGCTCGACCATCTCGCGATAGGTTTCCGGTTTCACCAGAATGTCGCCGTAGGTGAGGAGGAATGGATCGTTTGCGACGAAAGCTTTCGCGAGTTCCGGCGCTTTCCCGGTGCCATCCTGCACAACCTGGCGAACGTAACTGATTTCGCAGCCGAGCTTCTTGCCATCTTCGAAATACCCTTCGACCACCTCAGCACGGAAGCCCGTCACAATGCAGAACCTCCGAATGCCCGCACTCATCAATCCTTCGATTATGTGCTGTAGGATCGGTTTGCCCTGCACTTTGAGCATGGGCTTCGGAATCTCTTGCGTAAGATTCCGCATGCGCGTCCCGCGGCCAGCGGCGAGAATGACGGCTTTCGTAACCATTCGGGTTAGATGATCGGCTGATTAAGCGCCGTATTTATCGAACATCTTCGCGTTCGCCTGCATATGACGCATCAGATACTTCGCTTCGAACACTCCGAGCGAACCCAGGTTCGCACCCGTTTCGGTGAAGCGGTCGAGTTTATCGGAACCCGAACAATCCGCAGTGAGCAGAACCGGCTGGGGATGCCACGAATGAGCTTTGCAGGCAACAGGCGTTGAATGATCACCCGTGATTGCGAGAACATCCGGACGCTTCTTCAAAAGTATCGGGAGCGCGGCGTCGAGATCCTCGATCGCTTTCTTCTTCGCTTCGAAGTTCCCGTCTTCGCCATACATGTCGGTGTATTTGTAATGAATGAAGAAGAAGTTGTAGTTGTTATATTCAGCGAGATAACGCTCGAACTGCTGCTGAATCGTTTCCGCACCTTCCAGTTTGGCCATCCCGACCAACTGCGCCAACCCTTTATACATGGGATAAACCGCGATACAGGCCGGCTTCAGTTTGTAACGCTCCTCGAACAGCGGAATCTCGGGCTGGTGCGCGATGCCGCGCATGAGAAAACCGTTCGCCGGCTGCTTGCCTTTCAAAAGCGGTAGCGCCTTTTTGTAAAACTCTACGATCAATTTCGCCGCAGCCTTTTGTTTAGCGGAGTTGGCATTGGTCGGCTTCACGCCGGGAATCTTCAAACCTTCGCGATGCGGATCAGCGTCGGTGAGCGGACCTTCCAGACCTTTGCCACGGAAAACCACGACGAATCGATGACCTTTGCCGGGCTTGATGATCACCTCGGTGGTGCCGATCTTCTTAATCTTGCTCGATAGGAGGCCGCAAAGATCTTCGCAAACTTTCGTCTCGATCCGTCCCGCACGGCGATCGGTCACCACCCCGTTGGCATCCAAGGTGCAGAAGTTCGCGCGCGCCGCGACATCACCCGCTTTCAACTCGACACCCAGGCCGAGCGCTTCAATGACGCCGCGCCCGACCTGAAACTCAATAGGATCATATCCGAACAACGCGAGATGGCCGGGTCCGCTACCCGGAGTGATTCCAGGGGCCACCGGTGTCAGTCGCCCTTGAACTGAATCTTTCGTGAGTTCATCGAGGTTCGGGGTCTTCGCCGCTTCCAACGGGGTCACGTAATCCTGGTCTTTTGTGGCCAGGTCGCCAAGGCCGTCCAGCACCAGCAGCACCAGCTTCTTGTCCGTTTCGAGTGTCAGTTCCGAGTAGAGCGAATCCAGATTCATAAAAGCGCGCCAGAAAATGGCGGAGCGCGGGATAATTCAGCAACCTCCCCACACCGTCAAACGAAAGATGTTCCGGATTTGGCTGTTTTGGCCGGGTTTTATCTGGCAAACGCCCTTTTCCAGAAAACACAAACCGCCTCCAGCAATCCTGTTCAAAAGACCACTAAAGGCGGCTGCAACTTTGTGTCACCCATTGCGGGTGAGCCAGCCCATCATATCTGCTTCGAAAACAGAAGGGAAGCCCCCTAGGGAAGATTTTTACAGCCGGGAAAGGGATGACTGAACATGGAGGCGAGGGTCGGAATCGAACCGACGAATGCAGCTTTTGCAGAGCCGTGCCTTACCACTTGGCTACCCCGCCGTTGAAGGCGGTAGCAAGATAATGGAGTTCAGTGTGGGTGCAAGCTCTTTGCTGGGTGGAGCTAAGGCGCGAGCGTTGTCGTCGGCGGCGGTAGCGGAAGAACCATTGATGTAAAAGGCGGCACATAGGCCTGGAGCGTGACCAGGAGCCCCACGAGCGCGGCGAGAACAATGCTGTGGAAGAAGACGTAGCGGAGGATTTGGCCTTCTTTGCCATAATAATTGGTCGCGGTGCTCGCGACCACGATACTTTGAGCGTCTACCATTTTGCCCATTACTCCACCGGTCGAGTTCGCGGCGCACATCAGCACAGGGCTGACGCCGGTTTGCTCCGCAGTGATTTTCTGCAAGCTGCCGAAAAGGACATTTGAGGCGGTATCGGAGCCGGTAAGCGCCACACCCAACCAGCCGAGGAGCGTGCCGAAGAAGGGATAGAACGCGCCGGTTTTTGCGAGAGCCAAGCCAAGGGTCGCATCGGTTCCCGAATATTTGGTGACGTAACCGAGCGCGAGCATCGCGGCAATAGTGAGCAGGGAGTAGCGAACGCGGTAGATGGTTTGAAGATAGATGCGGAGCATTTCCCGGGGTGAGAAACGCATGATGGCGCCAGCGATGATTGCGGCGACAAGAATTCCTGTGCCGGTCGCAGAGAGCCAATTGAGCGTGAAGATGGCAGCTTCGGCGGACTTCTGTGGGGCTACGGGCGGGACGCGATGAACGATGTTGTGCAGGCCCGACACTTCGAATTTCGGTGCCGATAGGCTGTTGAGGAAAGCTTTCATGTCCGGCAGACCCCAGAGGAAAACGAGTCCGCTGAGGAGAATCCACGGAATCCACGCGGCGGTGAGTTGCTGCCGACTGAATATTTCCTTCGTGGGTTGAGCGGATACTTCTCCGTCCCTCGGTTCCAGTTTCCAAATTGATTTCGGCTTCCAGAACTTTAGAAGCACCAACAGCGCAAGAATGGAAACGATCGATGCAACGATGTCGACGAGCCACGGACCATGAAAGTTGGAGACGAGAAATTGGGGAATCGCAAAGCCGACCCCAGCGACGAGCGCCGCAGGCCATACCTCCCACATTCCGCGCAGTCCGGCGAACGCGGCGACGACCCAAAAAGGAACAATGACAGAGAAGAACGGTAACTGCCGGCCCGCCATGGCACCCAGGGTTTCAGCGGGGATGCCTGTGACTCCGCTCAAAGCAATTATCGGAGTGCCAAGAGCTCCGAAGGCGACCGGCGCGGTGTTGGCGATCAAGGACAAACCTGAGGCGGCAAGTGGTTTGAAACCGAGTTGAATTAGAATGGCCGCCGTCACCGCGACTGGCGTTCCGAAGCCGGCCGCGCCTTCGAAGAACGCGCCGAAAGAGAATGCGATCAGAATGACTTGAACGCGCGGGTCGGGTGCGAGTCCAGCGAGGCTCGAGCGGAGAATTGAAAATAAGCCACGGTCAACCGTGAGTTGGTAAAGAAAAATGAGATTCAGGATAATCCAGCCGATGGGGAACAATCCGTAAGCCGCTCCATAGATCGTCGTGGCCGTCGCCGCCCGCGCCGGCATGCCGTAAACTCCGATCGCAATCGCGAGTGCGGCGGCCAAGCCGATTAACGCAGCAACATGTATTCGGATTTCAAGGATCGCGATCAGCCCGAGCAGAACCACCACTGGAATTGCCGCGACAAGTGTGGACAGCAATGCGTTCCCGAGCGGGTTGTAGTTCTGCAGCCACTCCATATTATGAAGGCTTTTCCACAGATTGGCTGATCCAACCCAGATATTTCTCGGTGCCGTGGTCGAGACTCACTGAAATGAATTCGGGCGTGTCGTAAGGATGGTTTTTCACTACACAACGCTCCAATTCCGCTAGCTTCTTTTTGGTCGTCTTAAAAAGAACGAGGACTTCCGAGCTCGATTCGAGCTGACCTTTCCACCAGTAGTGCGACTCGATTTTCGGCAGGAGATTCGCGCAGGCGACGAGCCGCTCGCTTAAGACGGAAACGGCGATTTTGCGGGCAACGGTGATATTGGGAGCAGTGACGAAGACGCAGCAGTATTCTCCCGGGCGGCTCATTGCGGGTAATTAGCCGAAACACGTGCTCACCTCACAAGCAAAATTTCAAAACGACGACGCGCGGACACCGTCTGTGAAGAACAAGTGAATAACATTTAACATCCTTCGCTTCTAGATAAGCGAGGTGGGAATATGCTGGCGGCAGATCGAAGGTGCCGATATGCAAAACTTTGTCATGCCCGACCCGAGCTGGGTCGTTACCGCGCAGAACCTGCCGAAAGCCGGCACGTTAGTAAAATACCGCACCGCCTCGTACCAATGCCTCGGTTACATGAACGTCTCCGGACGTTGGGTGGACCTGGACGGCGCCGAAGAGCCGCGCCGCGTTGAATCGTGGCGCGAAATTCGTGAGCCGGTGACGCGCTGGCCGGAGCGCGCTTAAAGCGGGAATCAAAGCAAATGAACAAGGGCCAGATCCCCGAGGGGACTGGCCCTTCTGCTTTTAAGCTGTTGGGGCGTCACGCTTAAGAACGGCTGCGTTCTTTTGGCTGATAACGCTCCGTTTTCGCACGCGACCCGGAGGCGTCGAGACGAGATTCGTCTTTAATCTCAACGTCTTCGTGGCGAACTGTGTCGCTAATCGTTTGTTGTTCCGTCTCCTTGCGTTTGCCGACCCGCACTTCCTCGCGAACGCGAGCTTCTTTGGCGACGACGGCTTCCTCACGGCGCAGAGGAACGTAGATCTCTTCCTCCGTAAAGTCGCCGTTCGCAGCGTCGCTGGTGCGCGCTTCGCCAGCGGGCACTCGTTCCACGACGATTTCGTCGCGCTTGAGTTCCACCGGTTGGTTAACAACTTCAGTCCTTACGATTTTGCGCAGTCGAACGCCGCCCGCTTCCACTTCGCGTTTGCCGACGCGGAGTTCTTCATCCTTCAGTTGGATGCGCTGTTCTTCAGCCGTTCTAACACCGCTCGTTTCCGAGCGGGCATTCTGGATCTTCATCGGCAGTCTGCAGGTTCGCGCTTGAATCGAAATCCGGCGCGCCTTTCAGTTGTTCCAATGTGTAGGGGAGGCGAACGATTCGACTGCGTTCCCGAACATCTGCGTTCTGCGCGGGAACGACATAGGTGCGCCTGCCATGAAAACGCTGAGTGGCAGCAAATTTTTTAAATTGCTGGAACCGGCACGCGAGCGGATAACAGCGGGCCGATGCAACAACGCGTTCTTGGGAAAACCGGCTTGAGCCTGCCCATTCTTTCTTTCGGCGCGTCTTCTCTTGGCCAGGAATTTCGAAAGGTCACCATCGAGGAGGCGCTCCGCTCGGTCCGTGTCGCATTGGATTCTGGCCTGACCTTTATCGATACCTCTCCGTTCTATGGCCGCGGCATGAGCGAAGTCCTCCTCGGTGTCGCCCTGCGCGATGTCCCGCGCGACAGCTACCTGCTCTGCACGAAACTCGGCCGATATGATTTGCAACATTTCGATTTCAGCGCAAAGCGCGTTGCAGAAAGCGTCGATGTGAGCCTGCACCGACTGGGAACCGATCACCTCGACATCATGCTCTGCCACGACGTTGAGTTTGTGGAGATGCAACAGATCGTGGATGAGACGATCCCTGCGTTGCGCAAAGCGCAACAAGCCGGGAAGGTTCTTCACATCGGCTTCAGCGGCTATCCGCAGAAGGTCTTTCGATTCATCTGCGATCAGACCGATGTCGATTGCGTCCTCAGCTACAACCAATACACGCTCCAAAACACCCGCTTCGCGGACAAAACGATTCCATACCTGAAACAGAAACAAATCGGCGTGATGAACGCCGGCCCGTTCAGCGCGCGTTTGCTGACGAATGCTCCTCTCCCCGCGTGGTTGAAGGAACCGGAACCCGTGAAAGCCGCCGCTCGAAAAGCCGCTGAACTTTGCCGGGCCCGCGGAAGCGATATCGCGAAGCTTGCGCTGCAATTCTCGTGCGCGAATCCGGACATCGCCACCACCATCGCTGGCTCCGCGAATCCGGAGAACATTCGCACTTGGGCGAAGTGGCTGGAGGAACCAATTGACCAGCAGTTAATGAGTGAAGTGCTTGAGATTTTCCGTCCAGTGAAGAACATCGGCCACACCGAAGGTTTGCCGCAGAACAACTGACCTATGAAAGCGCTGCAACTTGAAAAGCCGCAACTATGGCGAACAATCGATATTCCAGAACCGGCGCAGCCCGCGGCTGGTGAAGCACTGGTCCGAGTGCGGCGGATCGGGATATGCGGAACGGACATCGCCGGTTTTCTTGGAAAGATGCCTTTCTTCAGCTATCCGCGCATTCCCGGACATGAGCTGGGCGTTCAGGTGGTCGCGGTCGGTGACGGGGTGACGAATGTTGCAGCGGGCGACAACTGTTCGGTCGAGCCATACATGAATTGCGGGGAATGTTACTCCTGCTCCCGCGGAAATTCCAACTGCTGCGAAAAGTTGAAGGTGCTTGGCGTGATGATGGATGGCGGCATGACCGAGCAAATGGTTCTTCCAGCACGAAAATTACATAAAGCGGAGAGCCTCACACCGGACCAATGCGCTCTGGTTGAGACGCTGGCGATCGGCTGCCATGCGGTGAATCGCGGGAATCCAAAGGCAGGCGAGAACGTGCTCGTCATTGGAGCAGGACCAATCGGACTTTCGGTGATCGAATTCGCAAAGCTTTCGGGCGCTCGCACCATCGTTATGGACATGAACAATCAACGCCTCGAATTCTGCCAAAAGCAAATGGGCGTCGAGCACACCGTTCTGGCAGGCGATGGAAAGGAGTTGGAGAGTCTCGATTGGCTGACCGCCGGCCGGCACGCCGATGTAGTGATCGATGCGACCGGCAGCAATCAATCGATGGGCCACGCGCTGAAGTATGCCGCCTTCGCTGGCCGCGTCGTATATGTCGGCATCACGCAGCAGGAGATTTCGTTCCCGCACGCGCCCATCATGCATCGGCGTGAACTCACGTTGATGGCGTCGCGCAATGCGTTGCCTGCGGATTTTACGCGGATCATTCAACTGATATCCGGAGGCAAGATCGATACGCGTCCGTGGATTACTCACCAGGCGGACTTCGGCGAACTGATTGGGAAATTCGAATCGTTCACGAAGCCTGAGACAGGCGTCATCAAGGCTATCGTCACAGTTGAGTGATGGAGGCGTCCGGCGCAAACCGAGTTCCGCAGCTCGATTCCCACCAGCACTTTTGGGTCTACGATCCAGAACGATACCCATGGATTCAGAGAGATTGGCCGATTCGGAAATCGTTCCTCCCAGCCGATCTCAAACCGCTGCTCGATCAGGCGAATTTCGACGCCTGCGTAGCCGTTCAGGCGCGGCAGACCATCGAAGAAACACGCTGGTTGCTGAGCCTTGCCGAAAAGCATCCGTTCATAGCCGGTGTGGTGGGGTGGGTCGATCTGCGCGCCGAAAACGTCGTCGCGCAACTGGACGACCTGCGTCATCCGAAGCTGGTTGGAGTTCGCCATGTAGCGCAGGACGAACCGGACGATCGCTTTCTCGTAAGCAAAGAGTTCGTGCGCGGCATCGGGCGGTTGAAGAAATTCGACTTGGCTTACGATCTCCTCGTTTTCCCACGACAACTCCCTGCGGCTATCGAACTCGTCCGCGCCTTCCCGGAACAGCGTTTCGTTCTCGACCACATCGGCAAGCCGAACATACGTGAAGGCCAAATCGAGCCATGGCGCACACACATTCGAGAGTTGGCGAAAGCGCCGAATGTTCACTGCAAGCTCTCAGGAATGGTTACGGAAGCGAAGTGGGGGAAGTGGCATCCGAAAGACTTCCGGCCTTATGTGGACGTCGTTGGAGAAGCTTTCGGTCCGAATCGATTAATGGTCGGGTCGGATTGGCCGGTCTGCCTGCTCAGCTGTAACTACGAGACGTTGTGGAGCATTCCGTGGCTCCTCCTTTGTGATCTTTCTCCTGAGGACCGAGAAAAGGTGCGCGGTACAAACGCGGCTAAATTCTACAAACTGAAGATCTGAAATGTTGGAACTTGGTAAATATTCCTTCGGGATGGGCGATCGTTTCGCCCATCAAGCCGCCGCCCAATTGCGCGCCTGCGCCATGGCGGCGGAACGCGGAGTGCAGATCGTGCCCGTGTGGAACAAATCTAACCGAGAGCACATCACGATTGGTTCCGAGCCACCGAGCGTGCGCGCCGCAGCAGATGCCGCCGTGAAGGAACTCGGCTGGACGCGAAAATATCACGTCGATGCAGATCACATCAATCTCGCCACGGTCGATCGCTTCATCGAACCTAGCGATTTCTTCACGATTGATGTTGCGAGTTCCATCGGAAAATCGGCCACCACCGCAGACATCGGAAAGTTCGTTGAGAAGCACCGCGAGTTGGCCACCGAGCTGCGAATCGCAGGGGTAGAAAAACCGTTCTCGCTGACCAAAGCGGAAGTCGAACGCATCGCCGCGAAATACCTCCTCGCAGTTCAAGAAGCCGGAAAAATCTTTCGTCACATTGCTCAGCGGAAAGGTTCGGACAATTTCATCACCGAGATCTCGATGGATGAAACCGATGCGCCGCAGACTCCGCCTGAGCTGCTCATCATCCTCGCAGCGATCGCGGAAGAGGGAATTCCGGTGCAAACAATCGCGCCAAAGTTCACTGGGAGATTCAATAAGGGGGTGGATTACGTGGGCGACGTTCGCCAGTTCGAGCAGGAGTTCAGCGATGACGTAGCCGTCATCTCGCACGCCGTTTCGCAATTTCGCCTCCCCAAAACGCTGAAGTTGAGCGTCCATTCTGGGAGCGACAAATTTTCCATCTACCCCGCGATTCGCCGAGTTCTTCAAAAAACAGGCGCGGGATTGCACATCAAGACCGCGGGAACGACGTGGCTCGAGGAAGTCATTGGCCTAGCCGAAGCGGGCGGAGAAGGATTGGAACTGGCGAAGGAAATTTACGCTGAAGCGCTGGAACATCTCGAAGAACTCTGCGCGCCGTACGCGGCGGTGATCGATATTCGGCCTGAACGTTTGCCCAAAGCTGAGGAGGTGCTGGGGTGGAGTTCGGAGCAGTTTACCGGCGCTTTACGGCATGAACCGCGAAATCCTGCGTTCAACCCCGATTTGAGGCAGTTGCTGCATGTCGGCTACAAAATCGCGGCGAAAAAAGGAGAACGGTATCTGGGTGCTTTGAGGAACTTTCGGGCGCAGGTTTCAGCGAACGTCACCGCCAATCTTTATAAGAGGCACATTCAACCTTTGTTTGGGTGAGCGTGTTAAGCTCCACCGACGCCGCACGGAAGCCGCTTTCGGAAATAAAAAAACCGGGCCCCTCGATCAGGGGATGATCGCAGGGGCCCGGGGAATAGTCAGAATCAGTACTTCGTAGGTCTACGAGGAATATCCGACTCGGGTAGTACTTATTACCCGTGCCGAAATCTGTTGGGCGTATTTATTACAAAGAACAACCGAGTGAGACCGTAACTCAATCCGCCCGAAATTCGATCTCTCGTAACCTGAGGCACACTACACCTTAAAAAGAGTTTTGCGTCAATATTCTTTTGTGAAATTTTTCACAATCTTCCACTAAAGTGGAGGACGCGCTTCTAAGTGCCTGATTCGGAACTATTTCAAAGAACGATCGTCTGGGTTTTTGGAACTGAGAGGCCATCCCAGCTAAGAGAGCGGCACGCTCAGTTCCAACCCAAACAAACGGATAAGCCGCTCCCACTCAGGAGCGGCTCCCATTCCAACCAAACATACCCTCTGAACCCAACCAGAAGGCTGTTCGTTATGCGAACGAAGGTAATCTATTGATTAGGCGCCTAATTACAAGAGGAATTTTCCGCTACGTGGACCGGGTGAGCTGGAGACCGAGCGGGAGGGTATCGCCGAAGGCACGGGCTTCGTCGGCGGGTTTGAGTTCGACGGGTTCGCGGACGGATTGGATGAGGGTTTCCGCGGCGCTGCGTTTTTGGAGTGCGTCCAGGACGCGGGCGCGAATTGCTTCGTCCAAGTCCCGCGTGCGGTCGCCGGTGCGGCGGGCGAGTTGAGCGAGGGCGAAGCTGGTGCCATCGAGCTTTTCAAAACCGATCATGGCTTCAATCCAGCCGATTATATCGGGAGGAGCGATCACACTATGGGCGCTGCCGTAGAGTGGGGCACGAACGCCGAGGCGTCCGAGTGACCAGGACCAAGGTCCGCCGGCGGGAAGTTGTTCGTGGAGGCGAGCGAGGATGAGATCGCCGAGCCATTTCTTTTCACCCGGAGGGAGGTGCTCCATGGAAGCAGCCGCGCGGAGCATTTCCTCGATTCCTTCCGGCTGGAGTCCCTTGGGCCGCGAAACATTCTTCTGCGGTTTGGTTGGAATGCGGACTTCAAGGTGAGGACGAACGCAGTTCCACCATTCGGTTTGCGAGTTCGCTGTTAAGCCTCCGCTAATGCGTCGCCAGAAAATCCAGAATTCATTCCAGTTCGGCTTCTCTTTGTGAAACTCGACTCGCTCCGCGAAAAGTTTGAAGGACTGTTCGCAGCGCCATTCATCGAGGGAATAGCCGAAGCCAGGACGAAGAGTATAACCGAGCAACTGGAAGTAGATCTTTTCGTGGTCAGCACTACGGCGGCGTTTGTTCGCACCGGCGAAGAGTTCGCCCCAAAGCTGGCGCAGGACCGCGAGCGGCCAGGAATCGCGCGGACCGAGGAGTTGTTCGAGGGAGGACCAGAGTTGTTTAACTTCCTTGGGGCCTTTCTGAATTGATGAGGGGCGGTTGCCGAAGATTTTGGCGATGTATTCTTTGGCTTCGGCGAAGCGCGGCGGGAGGGATTCGGTAACAGTCACGGTGCTGTCCTGCGAGGCCGTGCCGCGAATATCGAATTCAAGACGCCATTGGTCGTTTGACTCGACGGCGGCGCACCAAAGTTCGACGGTGCCGATTTCGGTGAGCTTGGCGCGGAGGTAAACGGGGATGCGCTCGGCGCGCTCTTTTGCGCTCCGAAGAACAGTTTGGATGGGAGGGAGGGGATTATGTTCTTCGCTGACGCGCACGATGTCACCCGGACGATCGACCTGGTCGCCGGTGCTGGTGTAGAGAGGGAATTGAACGGGGCGGCCAAGGTGAAGTTTGAAGGCGCGGTCTTTCAGTTCGATGAGGTCGCCTTCCTCCATGCCGCGCGGCACCAGGCAGATGGCGGAAGGAGTGGTCTCGCCTTTTTCCGCGGCAATGCCGAGGTAAACGGAATGCGCTGTGCCGCCGGAAATGCGCCGACCGCGCCCATGGCGAACGAGTCCGTAGTAAGCTGCGCCGCGCGCGACGGCGAGGTCGAGGTTGGTGTGTTCGAGCAGTGGAATGCGCGGTTGCTCGGGCCACCACGCGGAGGCGGATTCGATGAACCGTTCGGCGAGTTGCGCTGAATTGAACACGCCGCCATTAAGCAAGATGGCGTCCGGACGAGGAATGCCGGCGGAATCGGCAGGGAGGCCGAGGGCCTCGACACTGGGACGGGCATGACGGGTCAGAAAAGCGGCGAGGTGTTTGGTAATGGCGGGTTCGGGCACGTAGGGCAGGCCCATTTCCTGAATGCCGGCAACTCGCGACGTTTTCGGAAGATCATTGGGCGCAGTCCTGGCGAAGAACCCATCAAGCACGAGAGCAGCGACTTCATCGCGGGTGAGCGTTACGGAAATGGTGCTGCCGAGAAGTTTACTCCCTTCACCAGCGATGGTGACTCGGAAATCATTTGGCGCATCGGCGCTGAGGAGATTCTCTTTTGCTTCGCGAGCGGTCTGGACGACTTGAATCCATTGCGCCGGCGAAAGTTTGCGGCCCTGAAGTTTCTCTTCGATGCGACGTGCGACCGCGTTGTCCATGTTGTCGCCGCCGAGAATCAGATGTTCGCCGACTGCGATGCGCTTCATCAACGGGCCCTCCGCGCTGGCGGCAACTTGAATGAGGGTGAAGTCGGTGGTCCCGCCACCCACGTCAGCAATGAGAACGAGCCGGATGCGGTCGAGGATTTGCGTGAGGTCGCGCTGATGGCGTTCGCTGAAATGATAGAAAGCGGCTTGGGGTTCTTCGACGAGGGTGAAGTGTTCCAGCCCGGCCTGACGCGCGGCAGTGACGGTGAGAGAGCGGGCGACTTCATCGAAGGAAGCGGGAACAGTGATCACGACTTCCTGCGCCTCAAGCGGGTCGGAGGGATGACGCGTATTCCAGGCCGCGCGCATGTGACTGAGCAAGTGCACTGACGCCTCGACGGGCGACAGTTTCGGAACATCCGCAGCGCCGCCCCAAGGGAGAATAGCGGCGGTGCGATCAACGGCGGGATGGCAAAGCCAGCTTTTGGCAGAGGTGATGAGGCGTCCGGGAACTTTCGCGCCGCGCCAGCGAGCGAACTGGCCGGAAATCCAGTCAGCATTTGTGCTCCACGGTATACTTAGAGCGCCACCGGTGCGTTCGGGTTCGGTGGGAGAGTAGAGCGCGGAAGGCAGCAGCGGGTGTTCGGCAAATTGACCCTCGCGCAGAAGTTGCGGGACGGGAAAGTCGTGGACTTTCGTGCTGCCTTCGCCGAGTTGCGCAAAGGCTACGGCGCAATTCGATGTGCCGAGATCGATGCCAACGGTGTATTTCGGATCTGGCACGAACAAAGGTTAGCGAGCCGCGGCGGTATGCGTGTAAGCGAGGTCGCGTTCTGCATCAATGCCCCAGCGTTGACCCACTTCAATGAGTTCGGGGCGCAATGACCAATGATCCGCTTCGGGTTCGCCGGTGTGTGCAACGTTTGCGCCTTTGAGGCTCATGCAGCCTTTGTTGTTGCCGATGCGCGCCAGTTGGTCGCGTTCCTCGGCGCTGAACTTGAATTGCGCGAGGCGCGGGTCTGCGCCAACGGCGGCGAGTTCTTCGACCTTTTGCTCGATGGGCTTGGCGTCGGGAGTTGCTTCCTGAATGAGCGTAGGGATAACGCTTTTGACCGATGAGTGAGAAAGGTTCCAGAGGCACGAGAGTTGCAGCATGGTTAGGTCGTGTTTGTCGGCGAGGGAACGCATTTGTTCCATTTTGCTGCGGCCAGCTTCGACCCAACCGACAGGACGAAAGACGCGATGGTCCTGTTGGCGGAAGGTATGACCGGGTTTGACATCGTCATGGAAAAGTCCGCCGTAATCGACGACGCGGGTGATGATCTTGATGTTGTGCTTTTCGGCTGCAGGAAGGCAAAGGTTACCCGGCCAGGGTTCGAGCGGGTTGAGGATAATCATGGCCCAATCGAGAAGCGAACCGAAACGTTCAAAGCAGTGAATGAGGTCGAGCGTGAAACCGTTGGCCGGACCAGGCGCAATGCCGAGCCGGTCGGTGAGGCCGGCGTCCTTGAGTTTTTGCATGCCGTTCCAGACCACTTCGCTGGAATAGCCTATGGAATCGGGATTGTGCAGGAGGAGGAGATCGAATTTCGAAGTGCGACAGCGTTGGAGGGACTTCTCGGTGGCTGAGCGGAGGTAATCGGCGTACTGCTCGGGGCCGCGGAGATTCGGGTTGGTGAAGCGCGGGTAGCCTTTCGCTCCTTCGCGTTTGCCTTCGTAGAAGTCGTGGCCGACCGCGCCGACCAGGCAGTAGGAATCGCGCGGGAAATCGGCGAGGCCTTGGGCGAGGATTTCATCACCTTGGCCATTGCCGTAAACGTCGGCCGTCATGAAGGTGCGAATGCCGCTGTTGTAAGCGTGGCGAATGATGCCAAGGAAGCGGTCGTCCGGGAGGGGTTCGCCGAAATGCATGAATCGGCCGCCGCTCCAAATACCATACGCAGTGCGCGTCAACTCCATGGGCCTCAGTTTAATGGAGGAACGAAATCTGCCAAGCGAGGGGATTGTTAGGGTCGATAGCGTGATGGCGAGTGAACGCGGAAGCTCGGCGGACATTAGTACGGATCAGGGACTGGCGCTTCGCGGCCGGCCTGCGCTACCCATCGTGCAAAAATCATTTGCTCTGGTGGTTTTCTGGGGTTTAAGTGCGCGTGCGCGGCCGTGTCTTCAGTGAGCGGCCGGGCTGTTCGTTATGAAGGTTGTGATATTGTGCGGCGGGCTCGGCACGCGGTTGCGCGAAGAGACTGAGTTTCGGCCGAAGCCCATGGTGCCGATCGGCGGGCGACCGATTTTATGGCACATCATGAAGACCTATGCGCATTACGGGCATAAGGAGTTCGTGCTCTGCCTTGGTTACAAGGGCGAGATCATCAAGGATTACTTCCGGAATTACCATTGGAACACGAGCGACGTGACCCTGAAGCTCGGGCGCACTCCGGAGATCAAGTATCATAACACGCATGAGGAAGAGGATTGGTGTGTGACCTTGCTGGATACGGGCCAGGAAACGCAGACGGGCGGGCGATTGAAGCGGGCGTTGCGTCATGTTGAGGAGGGTACGTTCTTGTTCACGTATGGTGACGGCGTGATTAATAGCGATATCAATGCGTCGATTGATTTTCATATGAAGCACGGCGGCATCGCAACTTTGACCGCGGTGAAGCCAAGCGGGCGGTTCGGAGAATTGGGTATCGATGGCCAAACAATCACTTCCTTCCACGAGAAACCTGAGCAGGAAGCCGGATTCATCAGCGGCGGCTATTTCGTGCTGAACAAAAAGATTGGCGATTACATCGAGAACGACAGCACGGTGCTGGAAAGAAAGCCGTTGGAAAAATTAGCGGCGGAACGGCAGCTCAAGGCGTTCACGCATGACGGTTTCTGGCAGTGCATGGATACATTCCGCGAGCAGGAGTTGCTGAACAAGATGTGGCAGAGCGGGAACGCGCCATGGAAGGTTTGGAAATAACGTAGTTCGCTGAAATCGTTAGATGCTGATCGCGTTTTATTCAGGCAAACGGATACTGATCACCGGGCATACCGGGTTCAAGGGAAGTTGGCTGGCACTTTGGTTGAAGAAATTGGGGGCGACAGTGGTGGGGTATTCGAAGCCCGCGCCGACGGATCCGAATTTATACAGTGTTGTTCGGGAGCATGCGGTGACTGAGGAAGTGATCGCGGATATCAATGACGCGCGAAAGTTGAGGGAAGCGGTCGCGCGATTTCAGCCCGACATAATTTTCCATTTGGCGGCGCAGCCTTTGGTGCGGCGTTCTTATGTGGAGCCGGTGGAGACATTCGCGACGAATGTCATTGGCACAATCAATTTGATGGAGGCGGTGCGTGCCGCGAAATCAGCGGCGGCGCTGATACTGATCACGACGGACAAGTGTTACGAGAATCGCGAGTGGGATTACGCTTACCGCGAGAACGATGCGCTGGGCGGCCATGATACCTATTCCGCGAGTAAAGCAGCCGCGGAGATTGCGATCCAGTCCTGGCGCGAATCATTTTTCAAGACGAACGGGGAGTTGGGTCCTGTGGCGAGTGCCCGAGCGGGAAATGTAATCGGCGGAGGCGATTATGCCGAGGACCGCATTGTTCCAGACGCGTTGCGCGCGGTGCTGGCCGGACGTGAATTGGTGATGCGGAATCCAGCGGCGACGCGGCCGTGGCAGCATGTGCTGGATTGCTTGCACGGATATTTGATTCTTGCGCAGAAGCTGGTGGAGCGCGGCAAAGATTCGGAGATGGCGAGCGCATTCAATTTTGGGCCGGGACCGCATTCTGATTTCCCGGTGAAGCGGGTGGTCGACGAGTTGTTTCGGGTCTTGCCGGGGAAATTGAGCACTGGGCAGCAACTGGCCGGGCCGCACGAGGCGGGGAAATTGAACCTGGCGATTGATAAGGCGACGACGCTGCTGGATTGGACACCCCGCTGGCACTTTGAGGAGATTATTCGCCGAACAGCAGAGTGGTACAACGAGCGGCATTTTAAGAAGAACCCGGACATGCTCGAATATTCGCTGCGTCAAATTGAAGCGTTCGAGAGTTCATCGCAAAGATGATCGGCCCTGGTTTCCAATGCCGGTCGTGCGGCGGGTCGCAAGGCTCGTTGGTGCTGGACTTGGGAGTGCAACCGCTCGCGAATAATTTGCTGCGGAAAGAGGACCTGGGCAGGCCCGAACCAAAATTCCCGTTACGAGTGGCGGTCTGCGAATCGTGCTGGCTGATGCAGATTTTGGATACGGTTCCTCCGGTCGAATTATTCAGCGAATATTTATACTTCTCCTCTTTCTCGCAAAGCATGCTCAGCCACGCGAAAGAAGCGGCAAATCGTTACGCTGCGGAGTTCAAGCTGCGTGCATCGAGTCTTGTCGTTGAAGTGGCGAGTAACGATGGTTACTTGCTGAAGAATTTCGTGGCAGCCGGAGTTCCATGTTTAGGAATTGAGCCGGCGGCGAATATCGCCAAGGTCGCAGGAGAGACTGGCGTCGAGACCCTGGTGGAATTCTTCGGACCTGAGTTGGCGATGCGGCTGGCGCGGGAAAATCGGCAGGCCGATTTGATCCTTGGGAACAATGTCTTCGCGCATGTGCCGGAACCGAACGGGTTTGTTGAAGGAATTAGGATTCTCCTGAAGCCCCAAGGCGTCGCGGTGCTGGAATTTCCATACGGAGTAGATTTCATCGAGCACAACGAATTCGACACGGTTTATCACGAGCACGTTTTCTACTTTACGCTCACACCGTTGATGCCGCTGTTCGAACGCCATGGTTTGCAGGTGTCGCGCGTGGAACGAATTCCAATTCACGGCGGCTCGTTGCGGCTGTTTGTGGCACATAAAGATGCGCATTCTGTGGACGAATCGGTGGGCCATTTGGCCGCCGCCGAACAACAGAAAGGAATTTCTTCTTCTGAATACTACGAAAAATTCGCGAAGAAAGTCGCGCCCCTGAGAAATGCTCTGCGAGAATTAATTCAACGATTGAAAGCCGAAGGGAAATGCGTTGCGGCGTATGGCGCGTCGGCGAAAGGAAGCACTTTGTTGAATTACTATGGGATTGGCGCGGAGTCGCTGGAGTTTGTGGCGGACCGAAGCACTTACAAGCAGGGGCGCTTCACGCCAGGGATGCATATTCCGATCCTGCCTGCGGAGGCGTTGTTGGAGCGGATGCCTGATTACACGCTGTTGCTGACTTGGAACTTTGCGGACGAAATCATCGCGCAGCAGAAAACCTATCGCGAACGCGGGGGCAAGTTCATCGTTCCGATTCCTGAGGTGCGGATCGTATGAAGTTCCTTCGCGGCGAATTGGACGGCGTCTGGATCATTGAGCTGGAAAAACACAGCGATGAGCGCGGCTACTTCGCGCGAACGTGGTGCGTAGATGAGTTCCAAAAGCTCGGTTTGAACGCCCGCATCGTGCAGTGCAACACGTCGTTTAATTCGAAGCGCGGCACGTTGCGCGGAATGCACTTTCAGGCCGCGCCGCATGGAGAAGCTAAATTGATTCGGTGCACGCGCGGCGCGATCTACGACGTGGCTCTCGATCTTCGTCGGAACTCACCGACCTTCAAGCGTTGGACTGCTTTGGAACTAAATGCGACCGGTAATCGGATGCTCTATATTCCGGAGGGGTTCGCGCACGGCTTCCAATCGCTCGAGGACGAATCAGAGATCAGCTACCAGATGTCCGATTATTTTCACCCGGTATCCTCACGCGGTATTCGGTGGGATGATCCTGAAGTGGCAATCCGTTGGCCGATCGCTAACCCTATCATCTCGCAGCGCGACCGCGATTTGCCGCTGCTGCGAAACCTCGCCTGAAATACTGACCTTACTTCGCGCCTTGATCAATCCAAGCGCGGAGCAGAGCAACTTGCTCTTTAGTGAGAGGATCGGCTTTGCCCTCGGGCGGCATCATCATGTCTTCCACCAACCCAGCGACGGTGTGAACGAGTGAACTCTTCTCGCTCTTGCCCACTTCCACGATCTTGCCGTTTTCGCTGCCTTTGAGAATGGCTTCCACGCTATCGACGCGCAGCTTGGCTTTCTGTTTTTCTTCGCCGTGGCAATTGAAGCACGCCTTCTCGAACATCGGCTTGATATCCTTTGCGAAGGTAACGTCCTTCTTCGCGGCGGGAAGTGGAAGTTTGCTGACATCCACATCGGCGCGGACAACGAGGGCAGTCAGTGCGGCGAGCCCGATAAAAATTTC
The DNA here is from genome assembly GCA_036383895.1 of Verrucomicrobiia bacterium. Classification (GTDB taxonomy): domain Bacteria; phylum Verrucomicrobiota; class Verrucomicrobiia; order Limisphaerales; family SXQI01; genus DASVNK01. The sequence goes on from DASVNK010000012.1 coordinate 189,877, forward strand.
TTTGCGCATAGATGGCTTTTTGACGCTCCGTCCCGAGAGGTAATCACTCGCGACGGGCAGCGGAAATTTGCCTTAGGCCATAAACCAGTCAACTCGCAACTATACTTCATAGAAGTGGAAAGCGCCGTAACCAGTCGCTTCCGTCGAGCCGAATTCGGCCGAGGTGCGCAGATCGGCCAGCTCACAGCGAAGTTCCCGCCGCGCGGCTACTTGCAGGAACGCGCGGATAGCGCGATAGCCGCAAGCCTGATCGATGGTGATAACGCTGTGGCGAAATTCCTGAATGGCGCGAGCAGTATTTCGGTCGATGCGCTCTGCGGTTTTTCCTGTGTGGTGCTGGCTGAGATCCGAACTGACGACAAAGACCGTTTCAGGTCCGCCCCACAACGAATCTAGGATCGAGGCGACGCGAGGCGAATCAATGCGGCCAGTGATGAGAGGAAGGATTGTCGGCGCGCCGAACAAACGCTGAATAAAGGGCAACTGAACCTCCAATGCGTGTTCGGGATGATGAGCCGCTTCAAAGCGCCGGACATCTTTGTGTTGCTCGACGCGCGCGGCTAATGAGCGATCGACCTGGAGTTCACCTGAAGGCGTAGCGAAAACGGAACTGTCCGGGAGAGCAACACCGGGGAAATCCAAGGTATGCGATGGTCCAATCAGCACGACTCGCTCGATGTTCTGCTTCCGCCATGCCGCAAAAGCGCTTCCGGCGATCTTCCCGGAATAAACGTAGCCGCCGTGCGGAGCGATGATTGCTTTCGGAAAGGCTCCGTTTTGATTATCCCCGAGTTCCTTTGCGCCTTCGACAATATAGGAATCAATAACGCGGGCGAGAAACGCGGGTTCGGCTGGATAAAGAATGCCGGCGTGGGCGGGCGGCCTGATTTCCTGGACGTTAACTTCCTGCATCTGAAGAGCGTTCGATCTAATTTGACGGCAATTTTTGAATGACGTTGGAAGGTGCGTCTATCAGGGCCGGTCTGATGCAAGCCGAGTACTTTAAACATTTCTTTCGGATTGGAATCGGCTAAATTGCGCGCGTTTGACTACCTGGCGTTGTGCATAGATTTTTATTCTTCTCCTTTTGTTTCCAGGCGAGTGCTTTCGTCTTCTACCCAGTTGGAAATAATCCGTTGCGTTGGAACGTGGCGAACGGGCTCGCTCACACGAATGTGGTGAACCCGCAGACCAGTGCGATTCGTTACTACATCGCTTCGGATGGATTCTCCGCGGCCAATCGCGAGGCCGAGCTGGCCGCTGTGCGCGCGAGTTTTGATCAATGGCAGAGCGTTCCGGGATCCACACTGAAGTTTGAGTTTGCAGGGTTTATTTCACCAGCAGGCCTCGACGTGAAGGAAGACAACACGAACGTCGTTTTCTGGGCCAAGCAGTCCACCATCGTTGCGGGTGGTTTGATGAATATTTCGGGTCTGCGCGGCTGGACCTCCGTGAGCTTCGCGCCAGATGGTACAATCGTGGAAGCGGACATTGTTCTGAACGGTCGCGAGTTTGGATGGTTTACCGATTTCAACAACAGTTCGAATCAGGCGCAATTCGTTGAATCCGTTGTTGTTCACGAGATTGGGCATTTCCTCGGGTTGGACCATGCGAGCACGGGTGGAGCAAGTTTGGCGATCGGTGGTTATGGCGTGAGCCCGGAAGCGGGTCTTTCGCCGGATGAAATCGCGGCGATCCGCTTCTTGTACCCCACGAATGCGGCCGCAAGCGCGAGAATTCGCGGAACGGTGCGGTTGGGTGGAATCGGAAGACTGGGTGCGGTGGTGATAGCGGAAGATGTGAGTGGTAACCTCGCTTGCGCAACGGTGACGCGCGCCGATGGAACTTACGATCTCGCGGGCCTCGCGCCGGGATCGTACGGCGTCCGCGTAACTCCGCTGGATCCAGGTAATTCGGGAATAGAGAAATTGTTACGCGGGGCTGATATCGCGCCGGAATACACCGATGCGTTCACGTCATTTTCAGCGACAACAAATCTCCCTGTGACGATAACCGCCGGGCAAGTGCGAGTGCAGGATTTTACGGTTGTGAGTGGGTCGACCATGCGAATCACCTCGATCAGCAAGCCCTCTCAGATCGAAAGCCTGATTAGTGTCCATCGCTTTGCCATTAGCCTCGCGCCCGGATCGCAGCAGTTTGTAGCTGTTTCCGGTGCAATATTGAAGAACGGTTCGGTCCTCAGCATCACTGGGGCTGGGGACGGAGTCACGATGGGCGCAACGACGTTCCACGAAAATGCGATCGCCGGAAACATCCACTCACTCACCGCTCTCGTCACGGTGAGCAGCAACGCGACACCCGGCCTGCGCAGTTTTGTCATCAGGCACGGGGGCGATCTGGCGTATGCGAACGGTTACGTGGAAATTGCTGCGCCAATCATCGACTACAACTTTGATGGTTTGGAGGATCGATTTCAGCGGATGTATTGGTCGCCTTGGACGACAGCGTTAGCCAAGCCTGCAGCCGATCCGGATGGTGATCTTTTCTCGAATGCTTTTGAATTTCGAATGAATACGAATCCGACGAACGCAGCTTCCTACCTTCTGCCGATTACGAAGGTTGAGCGGACGACAAATAGCACAGAAATCACGGTGGAAGCGGATGTTGGAAAACGTTACCAGCTTTACGTGCGATCTGCTTTTGGCAGCGGTGACTGGACTGCAAGCGGCCGGCCGTCTACAGCTTCAACGAACCCATTAACCTTCACTGAACTGACTTCGGCGGACTCAAAATTCTACCGCGTCGGTTTGGTTCCGTGATTAATATTCACTTCGCAAGGCTTCGACACATTTCTTGGCGCGTTGCAGGAAATCGAGTTTTCGTTCTCCTTCTTCTACTTTGATCGGCGCCCCGAAATAAATGCTGGCAAATACCGGGACCGGGAGAAATTCACCTTTCGGCAGGATGCGGTTCAGATTCTGCAGGTAAACCGGAACCAGTTCCACATCCGGCCGCGAAGTAGCGAGATGATACAAACCGCTTTTGAACTCGCCGATTTCCGGGCCCATGTTCCGCTTTCCCTCCGGAAAAATGATGATCGAACTGTCACTGCCCATCGCGTTGAGGACTTGCGGGATTGGGTTCGTGGAGACGGTGACCTTCTTGCGTTCGATGAGAATCGCCTTGAATACGTTGCTCGCGAGATACCGGCGCAGCGGATCGCCGGTCCAATAATCGTGCGCTGCTACGGGCCGTGTCACGTTTCGGACGATCGAAGGGAGGCCCGCCCAGAGGATGAGCGCGTCGAGATTGCTGGTATGGTTGGCAAAATAGATCCGTTGCTTCGGCTCCGGCGCACAGCCCAGCCAATGCGCGCTGCCCGCTCCGGTGATGAAGCGCGCGAGTAGCGTTAGCACGTAGTTGATCATTTTCTAGTCGATGAAATCTGCATGGCGTCGGTTATACTTCGGCCTCGTGGTTCGCCAATGGAAAACGTTGGAAACTTCTTCACGGCGTTTTGGGAACAAGCTACCGGATTAGTGTGAATTCCTACCCAATATCGGGCTTAACCCGATATTGTTCTCGTCCCTCGTTTCGTCCTCCGAAACTGTTCACAAGATTTTTCCCCTCGTAAGTCGTTGCGGCTGCCTTGACACCGCGAATTCCATTTCTTATTCACAACCCTTAATAATAGTTTGATTTTGAATTCAACTACAGAATCATTAAGCCCCAAATGAAACTCGCCATCAGCAAAGAGCAGATGATCCAAGGGCTCCAGGCAGTGCAGAACATCGTCAGCACTCGCACCACCCTCCCGGTTCTCTCCAATGTCCTGCTCAGAGCCGAAGGCAAACGGCTCGACTTCACGGCCACCGATCTCGACGTCACGATCTCCTCCGGCGTCGAAGCGGATGTGCAGAAGCCCGGAGCAGTCACGCTCCCCGCCAAGAAGCTGTTCGGGATTATCAAGGAATTGCCCACACCACAGATCGAATTGGAGGTCGACGAAAAGAATACCTGCCGGATCAACTCAGGAGCATCGTATTACAAAATCAACGGCTTGGCCGCCGAAGAATTCCCGCCGCTCCCGAAATTCGCGGAGAACCGCAAAATCAATTTGCCGCAGGACAAGCTGAAGAGTTTATTGCGTAAAACTTCGTTCGCCATTTCGACGGATGAAAGCCGCTTCGTGTTGAACGGAATCTTCATGAGCTTGAAAGATCACAAAGTGACGATGGTCGCCACGGACGGCCGCCGGCTGGCGATGGCGGAGGAAGAAGTGGATGTGCCCAGCCAAAGCCAGGGCGAATGCATCGTGCCGAGCAAAGCGATCAACGAATTGAACCGTTTGCTGGGAACGAAAAACGATGTTGAAATTAAATTCACCGACAACCAGGCAGCGTTTCAACTAGGGAGCGAAAATGGATTTTCGACTCTCATCATTTCGAAATTAATCGACGGGAATTATCCGAATTACCGACAGGTGATTCCGGCTGAAGCAAAGGAGCGAATTACCATCGCTCGCGAAGAATTGCTCCAAGCATTGCGCCGCGCGGAAATCATGACCAGTGAGAAATCCAATTCCGTAAAACTAAGCTTTGGAAAAAACAAATTAGAGATCACCGCGAACACTCCAGAAGTAGGCGAAGCCAGAGAATCAATTGCCATCAATTACAAGGGAACTGAAATGGCGATCGCGTTCAACCCGACCTACCTAATGGACCCGCTCCGGAACGTCGACACTGACGAAATTTACGTTGAATTAATCGACGAATTAAGTCCCGGAGTCGTGAAGATAAACGGGCCGTTTCTTTACGTTTTAATGCCGATGCGAATGAGCTAAGTCATTGCGGTCCTTTAGAGCATAGCGTGATTTTTTGGCGCGATCGGCCGGAGTGAATTACGGCATCCGATCGAGTAGGCGTTCCTTCAGCAGAGCCGATCGTTGTAGGCGAATTGAATAGGAGGTGCTACGCTGAGGGGAAATCACCCAGCGGATGAATCGGGAGCTTCGAAACAGTCAGCATATCCTGCGCAAATTCACGGCAGCTGCGGCATTGTTTTGCGCAGTGAACGACCCCGCGGCGGAGATGCTGCCCTCTACCCCCCAGTTTACGAGCGAAGTGCGGCCGGTCTTGGAGCGTTATTGCTTTTCCTGCCATGATGCGGAGACGAAGAAGGGTGAATTGAACCTGGAACGATTTACCTCGGTGAAGGAAGTGTGGGGTGACACGGAGGTTTGGCAGAAAGTCGTCGAACAGGTTTCATTGGGTGAGATGCCGCCGATGGACAAACGGCAGCCGAGCGCAGAGGAACGCAAACGATTCCTCGAATCCATTCAGAGGATTTTGGGTGAAGTGGCGGAGGCGCGCGCCGGGGATCCAGGGCCAGTTGTGCTGCGGCGGTTGAATAACGCGGAGTATACCTACACGGTGCAGGATCTGGCCGGCGTCGAGTCGCTTGATCCCGCAAAAGAGTTTCCAGCGGACAGCGCGGCAGGTGAAGGCTTCATGAACACGGGTGCATCGCTGGTGATGTCACCGGCACTGCTGCAAAAGTATCTGGATGCCGCGAAGAAAATGGCTGAGCACGCGGTGCTCACGCCGGAAGGATTTCGATTTTCAGAGAAGACCACGCGCCGAGATTGGGCGGAGGAGATTTTGGGCCAGATTCGTGCGCTGTATGCGCGCTACACAACGGCGGAAGGGGCGGAGAAGGTGAATTTGCAGGGCATCGTATTTAATACCAACGAAGGAGGACGTCTGCCGCTGCGGAGGTATTTGGAGGCGACGATCGCGGAACGCGAAAAGCTAGCGAGCGGAGGAGATTACTTTCAGACGGTGGCGCGAAATCGAGGTTTGAGCCCGAAATATCTGAGGATTCTGTGGGAGGGGCTGAACTCGAAGGACGAAGCTCTGCTGCTGGGGCCAATCCGGGAGAGATGGGCGAAGGCACAATTAGGCGATGTGGATGCATTAACGGCAGAGATCGGGAAGTGGCAGAATGCCCTATGGAAGTTTACGACGGTTGGACACATCGGCAAGGCGGGCGGGCCGAAGGCTTGGATGGAGCCGGTGGAGTCGATTACGGATAAACAAACGCTGAAACTGAAGTTGCCGGCTCCGAAGAATGGCGGGCCTGTAACGGTTTTTCTCGTTGCCACAGATATTGGCGACGGGTCGGAGAATGATGTGGTGGTTTGGTCCATGCCGCGACTCGTTCCTGGCACAAAGGGAAAAACAGAAATTCCACTGAAAGATTCCGGCGCAACCGTTTCCGCTGAGTTCGGAAAATTGCCGGACGGCACGACGATAGAGGGCTCCAGCCTCGCTTCGCAGGCGCCTGGAGTTATCGAGGTGAAAATTCCGCTGGAGAGCGCTTTGGCCGCAGAATTTGTGGTGCAAGGGACGTTGCATTCGGAAGCCGGGCGGGAAGGTTCGGTCCAATTGCAGTTAACGACAGAGAAGCCGAAAGAACTGCGCGGTTTGGCCATTGGAGAAGTGACGGTTAAGGAAAGCGGCGGGCAATGGACATCACAGCGGCGAGACTTCACTCATACCTCGCCGATCATTGCGCAAGCAGCGAGCGCGAAATGGAAACGGTTTGAGGCTGAACTCGCGCAAATGCGTGAATTGTTTCCGGCGGCCCTTTGTTACTCGAAGATTGTTCCCGTGGACGAAGTCGTGACGTTGACGCTGGCGCATCGCGAGGATGGGCATTTGCGACGATTGATGCTCGATGGCGCTGAGGCGCGGGAACTGGACCGGTTATGGAGCGAGTATGAATTCGTGAGCCAGAACGCGTTGTTGCTGGTCGATGCTTTCGAGCAACTCTGGCAATACGCGACGCAGGACGCGGACCCGAAGGTTTTCGAGCCGATGCGACAACCGATTGCAGATCGCGCCAAAGCGTTCCGAACGTTAATGGTGCAACGGGAGGGCACGCAGGTCGACGCAGTGGTACAGTTCGCGGAGAAAGCTTATCGGCGGCCATTGAAACCCGAGGAAAGTGCCGAATTAAAGAAGTTGTATTCGAAGTTGCGAGCGGAAGGGATTGGTCATGAGGAGTCCTTTCGGAATTTGTTGGCGCGCGTTCTCGTCTCGCCGAGCTTTTTGTATCGCTTGGAGGAAGCACCAGTGGGGAAGGAAACGGCGGCGGTGAACAATTGGGAGTTGGCTACCCGGCTAAGTTACTTTTTGTGGTCGAGCGGGCCGGATGCGGAGTTGCGGGCCGCGGCGTCAAGCGGGACCTTGAGGAACACGGGAGCAATTGAAACGCAGATTGCGCGGATGCTTGTAGATAAGAAGTCTGCTCGTCTGGCGCGGGAGTTCGCGGCGGCATGGCTGCACCTTTATGATTTCGAATCGCTCGACGAGAAGAGCGAGCGGCATTTTCCGGAATTTGCAGGACTGAAATCAGTGATGCAGACGGAGGTGGAATTGTTCTTTACGGATTTGTTCCAAAACGACCGATCGGTGCTCAGTATTGTGAACGCGGATTACACATTCGTGAACGAGGCTCTGGCGAAGCATTACGGAATAGAGGGCGTTAATGGGGCGGAATTTCAACGGGTGGAAGGTGTTAAAGAACACTCGCGCGGTGGAGTGTTGGGTATGGCGGCAACGCTCGCAAAACAAGCGGGGGCTTCTCGGACAAGCCCGATTTTACGTGGGACATGGATCAGCGAGGTGTTACTGGGCGAGAAATTGCCCAAGCCGCCCAAAGGAGTGCCGCCGTTGCCGGAAGATGCGGCGAGCGAGACTTTGACTATGCGCGAAATCGTGCAGCGGCACACGCGTGATTCGCGGTGCGCGAATTGTCATTCAAGAATTGATGGTTATGGATTCGCGATGGAAGGTTTCGACGCGATCGGGCGGCGTCGCGATTCGGATGCCGGACAGCCGTTGCTGACGAATTCGAAGTTGCACGATGGAACCGCGGTGAGTGGGTTCAACGAGTTGCGGGATTACCTCGCCGAAACAAGACGAGACGCGGTGGTGCAGCAGTTTTGTAGGAAATTGCTCGGTTACGCGCTCGGGCGCGGAGTGCTGTTGTCGGATCGGCCGCTGATTGCAGAAATGCAACGCGCATTGGAAGTGAACGATTATCGGTTCAGCGCGGCGGTGAAGACGATTGTGCGCAGCAAACAATTTCGAGAGATACGCGGGAAAGAAGCGGAACAACTCGCGGCGAATTAGGTGACGATGATGAACAAATATGCATTTAGCCGACGCGCATTTTTGCGCGGAATGGGAGTAACAATTGCGTTGCCGTGGATGGAATCGGTGCGCGTCTGGGGTGATGCTGCGAGCGCGGCCAAAGGAGCGAGTGAAGCGCCGGTGCGGCTAGGTGTGTTGTTCGCGGGAAATGGATTTCACAGCAAGGAATGGTGGGCGGAAGGCGACGGCGCTAGCATGAAGTTGGGCAAGGTGCTGCAACCGCTGGCACCGCTCCGGGAGAAGATATTGTTCATTCGCGGCCTCTACAACGCCGAGGCGCAAAAAGGGAATATTCACAGCTCACAGACGGGCAATCTGCTTTCTGGCGCGCCTTTATCGGCCGGTGGAGAAATCCGGAGTGGCACGAGTTTCGATCAACTCCTGGCGCAGCGTTACGGAAATTCGACGAAGGTGCCGAGCCTGGTGCTGGGCTGCGAAAAGTCGAATCCCTCAGTGCACAAAAACTATTCGATGCTCTACAGCTCGCATATCTCCTGGAGTTCGCCGACCACTCCGACGCCGCTGGAATTGTACCCGGCTCTGGCGTTCGACCGATTGTTCAAGGACGAAGCGGCGAGGGGCGATCAGAGCGTGCTTGATTCCGTGCTGGTCGAGGCAAAAGATTTCCGTCGGCAGATCAGCAGCGCGGACCAGCTTAAATTGGATGAATATTTGGACTCGGTGCGAGAAGTCGAAACACGCATCGAGAACGCAGGAAAGAAGGGCGAGTTGCAGGGTTGGAGACCGTCAATCACGGAGCCGAACATGAAACGGCCGGCGGATGGTATTCCACAGGATATCTCCGAGCATATGCGGTTGATGGCCGACATTATGGTGCTCGGTTTTCAGACCGACACGACGCGCGTGTGCACACTGAAGCTGAATAATGATCACAGTTCGCTTCGCTTTCCACATTTGGGTGTGGATTACATGATCCATCATCTGCTCTCGCACTCGGACACGCCCGACTGGTTAAAGGTGAATCAATTTTTCCTGGAGCAAGTCGCGTATATCGCTCGGAAGATGGATAGCATCCAGGAAGGCGAGCGCACGCTGCTGGATAATTCGATGCTGATGTTTTGCTCGAGCATGTTGACCGGGAGCCATGATGCGTCGCAGTTGCCCGTGGTGTTACTCGGCGGTGCGGGCGGAAAGATGAAAGGCGGTCGCGTCCTGAATTATCGCGATAAGGGTGAACGGCAACTTTGCCGTCTCTATCTATCTTTGATGGAGAAATGCGATTACCGGCCAGGAAAGTTTGGCGATGCGTCGATGCAGTTGGAGGAAGTTTAGTCTTAGAACGAAGTTTTCGGGGCTTGCTCCACGAGATCTTTGCGTATGTCTTTGCGACCGGCAGGTGTCCGGCTGAACTTCACCGGGCCGGCGAGTCCTCCCAGGATGCGCGTGAGGGTAGCGCGCACGGTATCGGAATCGTCGTCGAAATCTCCATGGTGCTGCGCGGAGCTTTTGTGCATCGGCGAATTTGAGGTGTTTGGCGAAAGGATCAACTCGACCTTTTTTGCTTTGATCAGAGTCTGGAGCGCCGGGCTCTTCCGCACGAACTTTTCCATGCCGAGAATCGGAACACCGTCGCGAAAGAGAGGAATGCGCGCTTTATCTTCCATGCCGTTGGAGACCAGGTAGAGCAGCGATTTATGATAAATCTTCGCGCAGTGATCGTCCTGTTCCGCTTTGTCCGTGAGCGTGAAAAGTGTGAATTGGCGGATCGAGTTCTGTTCGATCAAAGTCTGATACGTTTCGGTGAAAAGATCCACCGTCATCGCGGGTGCCCACAAGGTGACGGAATCAATCGGTCGCGCCAATCCTCCGTTGGCACCTTTACGCGTGGCGAAGAGTTTAGCGAGCGGCGCGAGGAGAATTGAACCGGCGCTGTGGCCGACGAGATGGAGTTCGTACGCAGACGGATCTTTTTCGATCAGTTTCGCAAGCAATCGGGCCACGTAATTAGCGCCTCCTGTCGGTGAAGTCGTCGCGAGCTGCGCGTTCTCTTTCATCTCGCTCCACTGCGCGCGACCGCCGAGCGCGCGAGCTATTGGTTCGAGCCCATCATCGAGACGGTCGAGCATAAAGTCTTTTGCCGAGTCGAGGAATCCCTCGGGCCGACGCTGAGCAAAAGCGTCCTTGAGGATGTTCGTGAGTGTGGTCCAAAAATCGGTCTTCCAGATGAAAGCCAGCGGATAAATTTCGTGTTCGATGAGCGCGTCGCGGTATTCAGCGATTCGTTGAATGGCGGAGTTCTCGGCGACCAGGCCGCCGTGCGCGTAGAGGAGAATGCGCTTCTTCTTCCACGACTTGGTGATCTTAGGAAGCTGTGTATTAACAATGAATTCGACTTCGGCGTCAGTGTTTCCGTAGGTCCCGCCGACGCGGAGTTCACCGTTGTTGCCGAGACTGATGATGTGCGGACGCAACTTCGCGTAATCGGTGGAACTGATGACTTTGCTGCCGCCGGCGAAACGTTGTGCGGTGCTGCGGGAATTGTTCACGATCATCGCCGCGCCCAAGCGTGCGACCCATGCATCGCTCCCGTTCGCAAGCCAATCATCGTAGCTGACATGCCCGAATCCGCCTTTGCCCCAATCTTCGCCCCAGGAATTTTGAATCCAGAACCCTTCCTCATCATAAGCGACGATGGCGAACGCGTGCCCGCCAAGCATCGTCGTCTCAATCGCGATTTTCCCAGAGGCGGAAACTTTGTCCCATCCCGCATGAACGTGGGCCGTTGCGTATAGAATCCCGACTTCGGTGATTGCGGCATGCATCGCGACAATGTCGCGGTGGTTCACGCGGAAATACGCGCCGAGCGGACGCTTCGCGCAATCCTCCGCAACAGAACCGTCTATGTTCCCATTCGTGCCGTAAAGTTCAGTCGAGCAAACGCCGTGCTTGTGCCAGCCTTTCATCGCTCCGCGCGCGCTGGAGCCGCAGTAATCTTCACCCGGCCATTCATCGTAACGCCGCGCGAGATGATAAAGCAGATGCGGACTCGCTAAGGCTTTCTCAGGTGCGCGATCCCGTGTGCGCAGCAGATAATTCACCACCGTTGCCAGGCCGAAACCGGTGCACGCACCCTCGCTGCCCTGGTCAAGGATCGGAACCGCGGCTTTGCGGTAGCTCTCGAGTGGAAGCTCCGGTTGAACCTCGACCAGAGTCGGCACATACATCAAATCCCGAAAATCGAGTGTGTCCGGCCGTGCGTCGAGAACGCGTTTACGACGAGTATTGCGCTTTGCCTTGCTCATGGTCTCCTGTTGGCGAGTGTCACCGCCGGGTAAATGGACGCAAGCTATTTGCCAGCCACTGAAATTCTTACGAATGAAAATCCCGGTTCCATCGTGGCCTGAAACGATAAGTCGAAGGAGCCGAATTAGCAGTTGATAGCCAATTAACTGTGCAAATTCGGGAACGGAATCCTTCCTGCTTTATGGCTGCGCGACGATGCGATTGTCGCTATTTGCAACGGTTTACGCTGTTTTTGCCGTCGTTTTTGCCCCCGGCATGAACGCCCAGCCGGTTCAGTCCCGGCAATTTCCTCCTGGCTTATTGCGCCGTGTCGATGATCTGCCGGCGGGGCGTTTCAAGAGTCGCATCGAAAATCTGCCGCAGGTGGCGCGCGACCGTGCCGTTGCCTGGCTGAGCCAGCATCACATCACTGAGGAAGATTTCAGCGCGCTCGAAGTCGATCGTGAAGGTGGCGTTTATTACATCGACCATTTTCGCCTTCCAGCTGGTGAACCGGAGGCGCAAGCAGCTCCTGCGACCGCGCAAGCAGCGATTCCGGTGAATCCGCTTCCTGCCGACATCACCTTTCACAGCCGGCCCGGTTCGATCAATGTGCTCTATCTCGATTTCACCGGCGAGACTGTCAGCAACACGGAGTGGAATAATTCCGAAGGCGTCCAGAGTTGGAAGGCACTGCCGTTCAGCACCGATTCAGATTACAATACTTTCAGTGATGCGGAACGGCTCGCAATCAAACGCATCTGGCAACGTGTAGCTGAAGATTATGCCCCGTTCGATATCAACGTCACCACCGAGCGACCGGCGATTTTCAATTCGCGGACAGCACACGCCTTGATCACGCGGAACACTGACGAGAACGGCACTCCCTGCCCAGCCTCAGGCGGCGGCGGCGTTGGCTATCTCGGTGTCTTCGGCGGCCTCAATTATTCTCGTTACCGGCCGGTCTGGATCTATCACAACAATCTCGCAAATTCCGAATCCTACACCGCCGAAGCAGCGTCGCACGAGGTCGGCCATAACATGGGATTGAGCCACGACGGGCAACATGGTGGAACGGATTATTACGGCGGCCATGGTTCCGGCGAGACCTCATGGGGACCGCTCATGGGCACGGGTTACAATCGCAACGTCACTCAGTGGTCGATGGGTGAATATTATCTCTCCAACAACACGCAGGACGATTTAGCGGTGATAGCCGGAAAAACCGGCCTCCGGCAGGACGATCATGGGAATTCCATCTCAAAAGCGACGGCACTGGAAATCGATGTTAACGGCGCAATCACTTCGACGACGCCGGAAACAGATCCGCAAAACAACCGCCGTTCAAATAAAGGAATCATCGACCGCAGCATTGATACCGATGTTTTTTCATTCTCCACTGGTACCGGTGCGGTAGCGCTGCGAGTGGATCCTTGGATTGTGCCGGGCGCCTCCACGCGCGGAGGGAATCTGGATGTGATCTTGCAGCTTCAAAGCGCTTCCGGACAGTTGTTGCTCCAAAATAATTCGGCGACTTCGACGGGCGCGGCGATTCAAACGAACCTCCCTGCGGGAACATATTACATAGCCGTTAAACCGACCGGCGTCGGCTCGCCGCAAAGCCTCAGCGCCTCCGGCTACACCACGTACGGCTCTGTCGGCCAATACTTCATCAGCGGGAACGTGGTTCCAATGAGCACAGCGAACCCAGCACCGACTGCCCAACTGACTGTTTCCGATGTCACGACCAGCAGTAACTCAACTCACGTTTTCACCGTCCTCTACGCGGATGATACCGCCGTGAGCGTGAACACGATCGATAGTAACGATCTGCGAGTAACCGGGCCGAGTGGTTACAATAGGGCTGCAACGTTTGTTTCACTCGATCGCCAGAACAACGGTTCACCGCGTATCGCGACATACCGAATCAGCTCGCCAGCCTCAATCTGGACGCCGGGCGATAACGGCACCTACACAGTCACGATGCTGGATAACGCCGTCAGCGACACGGGAGGCGCATTTGTGCCCGCGGGTGTGCTCGGTTCTTTCGAAGTAGCGCTGCAGGCTCCCGCACCAGCGGCACCACAAATTACGGGAATCCTTCCGAACGCTAGCGGCGCGAGAATCAACGTAAACGGGACCTCCGGGCTGCCGCATGTGCTCGAGATTACCGGAAATCTCTCTGCGTGGTCAGCGCTCATGACGAACACCCCGAGTTCAAATACGTTCTTCTTCCAAACCTCGAACGGCAGCTCGACCGGTTTTTACCGCGTGCGGCTCCAATAATTAATTCAGCGCCGCCCGGGCGCTTTGATTTCCGCGCAGCTTCGGAAGTTCACGTTTCAGATAATCGCGGCGATCTCGAATGAATTGCTTCACCACTTTCACGTGCGCATCCAAGCCAGGCTTCTCATCGCGCCACCACTCCATTCCCGGGTTAGGCCAGCGTTTGTAATCGAGCTCTGCTTCCGGTCGGATCGAGGCGTGAAGTTGATCGATGATCGGATCGAGCTTTTCCGTCGTGAATTCCTTCTCGAGCAGCCCCTGAATACGATCGGCGAGACGCGCGCGAAGTTTCGGGCTGCTGAAGAAGCGGTCCTGCATACGGTTCCAACCGGTCACGGCCGGAATTTCTTCTGTGCCCAAGGCGATCGGAAGATCGGCGCGTCCAAACGACCAGTCCCAGTGATCTCCCATCGCCCGGTCGAGGTCCCACGGGAGCACAAACCATTTCTTCGAACCGTCGCGATCGAGGACCATAAAATGGTTTTTGTTGTAGCCATCCCAGTTCTGGCACAGCGCGGAAGCCGCGAGATAGTTCACGTATTTTTCGAGATCAACATTCTTCTCGAAGAACTCATCCGCGTTCTTGGCATTTTCCATCTTATCGCAAAACTTCTTCAACTGCGGGAAAGCATCCTCGTCCTTGTCAGTTTCCTGTTCGTAGTGCATACGGAATTCATCCAAGTCACCGTAGGTGCGTTCATCCGATGCCTTCATTTTTGAATTGGCTTTGATGATCGCCGCACCTTTTAGGTTGTGCCATTTGAGGAACGATTTATCTGGCTGTTCGACTTGAACATAAAGCCCTCGGAATTCGCCATTCATGTGGACCCGGACAAGCTGACTCCTCGACGATGGCACACCAGCCGTCCGGTAAACGTGATACGCGACCGTCTCGCGAATAAAGCTGGGGTCGCGGAAAGACGAGTTCAGGTTGAGTCGTTTTTGATCATCGAACTGTTTGTCGTCGTTGAAGAAAATCTTCAGTGGTTTTTTCGGCCAGGTGCGCCCCCATTGGCCGCGGTAACGGATTTTTACATTTTCGTAAGCGACGCCGTTGGCCGTGAAAGTCGCCGGATAAGTCTGCTCGCCTCGCGGGTTCATATCCATTTGCTCGATATGTGCAGGCGCGATCTTGATTTCGTAGATCGGAAGCTTCGAATCGACCTTGCCTTTGATCGCGAATTCTTCCCGGTGGAGCTGATCGCCCTCGTGAATTGAGCGTCGCTGAACAATCTGGCGGGGGCGTTCCTGAAGATGTTGGACCCGTTGATCGGGCGTGCTGTTCGCAGCCACGGGTTCCTGCTCACTGCAGGCAGAGAGAAAGATGCTGGCGGTAAGCACTAGGACAGACGAGAGCCCTGACCGAACTCGGAGGCAGCGGAGTTTGCGCGAGATCATATGTGTTTCGATCCTTTCGTTTGGAAGTCCTTAAGCTTGTTCCAACCGAGTACGCAGCGCAATAGCCGAAATATGTAAATGATTAACTGAGGTGATGGGGCTCGCCGGGTTTACCTCAACAACCATCTGGGCGATGTAACAATGCTACTTGAAGATCGGTCGAGAATTCGGCGCTGGTTTGTAGGTTACTTCGCGTCCCTGGTCCCAGCTGCCGTCCTTGAAGTACTTGGCAACGTTGTGGATCGTTCCGTCATCCCGCAGTTCGTAGGTGGATTTCACTTCCGTAGCTCCATTTGCACTGCCGGTGACGTTCTCGTGGCACTCCAGTTTTTTACCATCAACACGCATCGTTCCTTTCGTCATGAACGCAGCCGTAGTGAAGTAATGGTAGACGAGCGATTTTTTCTCTGCATCCCATGTGACCAACGTCTCGCCACCGTAAGCTCCGTCATTGATGGAGTGCGTGATCCTGATGGCTTTGCCGTTCAACGCGCGCTCCCAGTGAGAAATATCGACGAGGGGCTTCTCCGGGGTAGAATTTTTAAATTCACCGCGCCAGGTTCCCAAGAACGCTTTTAACGGTTGGAGTTTTTCGTCGAGTTGCGCCTCGTCGGCGCGGACAAAGGGAGTCAGGGAAAGAAAGAGAAGGACGACAGAGCAGAGTGTTTTCATATTCGTTGGAATGGCGGTCGTGGAGGGTAGCCCCCCGGATAGTGGGCGCAAGCAGCCCTTTCTGGATCAAGCCGCTGGTTTGTGGAATGCGCCATTTCGTGTCACGCTTTGAAGATGCTAATTAGCCCGTTCTTGAAAAGGTTGGCTTGCGGGGCGTTGATTCTATGCGGGCAGGTGGACGCGGATATTCTGACGAACCCACCGGTGCGGGAACTAGGGAATGGCCGGCTGCAGATCGGTCAGATCGAGGTGGACGCGAAGGCAAAGGCAATCACCTTCGCTGCGGTGATCAACATGCGCGACGGCGTAGTGGAGTATCTCGTGGTCAACGCGAAAGGCAAAGTCCACGAAAGCCTGCTTCGGACAGACATTGAGCCATTTCATATTCACACGGCGATGTTGTTGCTCGGCGCAAAAACGGCGACCAACAGCGAGGCCGCCGCGTTCTTCGACCCGAAGCGGGAGATTCCGGGCCCGAAAATTACAATCGAAGTTGCGTTGCCGCCCCCAGAAAAGAAGGGCGTCGAGATCGAGACATTGCTCGCCTTTGCCGAATCAAAGAGGCCGGTAAATATGAACGACCTGCCGCACTGGATTTATAACGGGTCCCGATTTACAGACACGCCGGGGTTGGAACCGGTCGCCGCGGGCGCACCGCAACGCCAGCAGGACAGCAAGCGGGAAGCTGAAAAGGTATTCATGGCTCAACGCGAAGGGTCGATCGTGTCACTAATTGCTGATCCGAACGCTCTGGTGAATAATCCGCGCAAAGACCGCGAAAATGATGAGCTTTGGATTTTGAATACCGAGGTAATCCCACCGGTTGGAACACCGGTGCAAGTGAGTTTCAAACTGGAGTAGATCAGACAGGCCGACTCGACTTTATGGAATCTGCGCGCTTACCTTTGGTGAAATGATCAAGAAGACGAGGATCACACTACAGCCGACCGAGACGGCAATCTTCCAAGTAGCCGGTGCGATCTATGCCGCATATCTCGCGACCGGGAAAATCGCCGATGGACAAGAGCAGCCGAGCATGGAACGTGCGTTGCGCGAAGCTCTACAGCTCGCGCAACTGACCGATTCCCGGGTGCAAAGCGACAGTGAGCTGGACTGAACGCTACTCAATCTGCACCGCGCGATAAAACCGACGCTGAGCTTTTTCGCCGATTGGATCGGTATAGCTCAACGTGCTCCCATCACTGGTTACAGTTGTAATCGCCGTCCAGTTCTGTAGGTCTTCCGATGCTTCAATGCGATAGCGCAAGCCGAGTTCCGCCGCAAACGAGAGCGATATTCCTGCCTCACTGATTTCAGGCGTGCGATTGAATTCAGGAACAACCGCATCGCGCCCAACAAAATAAGCTTCACTACCGCTCGCGCCAAAAAGGTCGAGGCCATTCGAAAGCTCCCCTTGTTGTAACGCGAGTGCCCATCGGTGCTGATTCGTCGCGCCGGGTTGCACAGTAAAGGTCAATTCAGCGACTAACCCTCCGTTCGTGGCCCACGGCCGATCCGACGTAACGGCGAGGAAGATACCGCCGTCCTGCGCGTCATAGTCGTTTTGCGCAGGAGAAACATTCCAAACCGCAGCCGCGCTCGTCGGAACGATCGCGCCCAGGTTATGGCTGGTCGCTCCGTTCAAGCGAAGCGCATTCGTCGGGTAACGCAACCGGAATGAAGCCGCCGCGAGCGGCCGCGAATAATCAGCAACCGATACCAAAACCTTCACTTGCTCACCCGGCGCCGCAGTGCTCTTGTCGAACTGCAGCGCCATCCGCGCGGAACTTGCAGCAAGCGCCCGTAAGCCACCAGCACCTCCGCCGCCGCCCGGCTGCGGATCCAGCCCTACCACGGTGCGCAATACACGGATCACGTCACCAACATCAATCTGCAGGTTGTTGTTCAAATCGTTTTTCGACGTATCCCATGGTCTCAACTGTTCAAGCCCGCTATCCAGTCGCATGATTGTGGAAGCGTCGACAATATCGAGACGATCATTGGCGTTGTTGTCCCCTTTATATTTGCGAACGGTAATTTGAACATCGCCTGAGCGCACCTCAGTCCCGACGGGTGACAATGTCTGGCCGCTCGGGCTATAAAGGCCGTTCAATGATAACCCCAGAGGTACTGTCCTCGGGTTCGGCACACTGCGCGCACGGAAGGAAATCGTCGCAATCCTTACCTCGCCCGTGGGAACGCTGCTGCCTGAAAGAGCGAAGGACGCGCGCACCGAGTTGAACAGGTTCGTGTTGAACGAAAGCAGCGCGCCTTCGACGGCGGGCTCCCATCGAATCTCCGGTTCGGCTAAAAAATCGCGGTTGTAGCCCATTGTGAATGTCACGCCGCCAACATCGCCGCGGCTGAAGAGCATGACCGGCACTTCCACACGAGCGCCTTCCTGGAGCGGCGAGATGTCGGCAATGAAAAGGCTGCGGCTGGCTAGATTGGTAATGGTCACCTCGTTAAAACTCACATTCCCGGAGGTATCTGACGCGGTCACACGGAAGGTGTTAAGGCCGCGCGTTAACGGAAGCTCGGCAAGGCTGAACTGACCTTCAGATAGAACGAGTTCGCCACCTGGTTGGCCGTTACGGCTCCACGATACTTCTGCAACGCCACGATCATCGGTGACCGTGCCACTCAAAGTAGCTACGGTCTCAAATGTGTTCGACGCAACGGGCGAGGAAATCGAAATGACCGGAGGAGTTGTATCGGGAACCAGCACCGTCAGGACCGCGACCGCTGAACTGATACTTCCGACCGTGTTCGTGATGACAACATAAACGGGCCCGGCCTGGTTTTCCTGCAGGTTTGTCAGCACGAGCGTAGGAGAAGTGGCGCCCGCAACTGCGTTGCTGTTCACGTACCATTGATACCTCAGGTCGGATCCCCAGCCTGTTACGCTAAATGAGGCACTTTCGCCGACGTAAACGGTTTTCGGACTCGGCTCTTTCACCACGCGCGGCGCGGCCACGAGGGAAAAAGCAGAGAGCCCATCAACCGGGGTGACTTCGCCTGAGCTGCCAGTTGTTGTCTCTATATTCGCTGAACTGCCATGCTGCCCACCGGTGCTCACAGCGCTTTCGAAAGTCGAGCCAGCCGCAGCTTCCCAAACGCGTAGCTGCGCAAACGCGTTGGATCCCTGCGGCACATTCGTCAACACCACGTTAAGCGGATGGAAGTAGCCTGCTTCCTCGCCGGTTAGAAATGGAACAGCTGGACCCTGAGCCACCAAAGATTCTGCCGTGGCTCCAGCGTAAACCCGGACCAGAAAATCCGTGCCGGCAAGCGGTGCCCCAAAAATATCCGAGATCGGAGCGTTTGTTGGCGTCGAATTGGAAACCGAGAGAATCGCGAACGCAGTCGAATCCACTGGTACAACGTTCAGCACCGCGCCTTCGGTGGTGGAGAGCCCTTCCGCATTTTCCAGTTCCACCGTATAGGTGCCAGCATCGCTAAAGTTCACATTCGTGAGTGTGAATGAAGCGTTCGTCGCACCTTCAATCGCGGCACCATTTAATAACCACTGATAGCTCATTGGCAGAGAACTCGTGGCCCCGACTTCCAGAGTAACAGAATTTCCGTTCGTGATCGTCAGCGAAGACGGCGCATTAGTAATGAACGGATATCCGCCCGGCCGAGCCGCCAGAAGCAGCTCCGAGAGCGCGAAATTACCGTTTAGCGGTTCGCGTCCAGGACCATCATGCGGCAGTGACGTGTCTTCGAGCACCTCCAGGCGCACTCCAGTAATCCCAGTCAACCGCGTCGCAGTTTTAATCGTATACGTGTCCAGCCGCGAAACCGTTCCGCTGGCCAGAATCGAATTATCCGGCTGCACAGTGAGTGTGGCGCCGCTCGCTGCAGTAACGGATAAGACCTGCAGGTCCGCCCAGTTCGCGGTCACATCGCCGTTGCTTTGTAGTCCGTCCGCGAATTCACTGCGAGAATCGGTAGTTATGGACAGCCGGAATTTTCCCAAAGCGTGAGACGTTGTGCCGTCAACGGATGGGTGATTGAAGACCAGGTTGAAAGTCAGAACCGTGCCGTTTTCAACGCCCACATCCGTCGTGGTTTCAAACGCAGCGACCTGGTTTGTTATGTTCGGGTAAATGCCCCAGGCGGTGCTGCTATCGATGATACCATCCACCGCGCGAGCCGCCGAATAATTACCGAACTCTGTCTGCGAATACGTGGCCGTCGCTTGGGAAAGCACCACTGGCACGTCCGTGCTGTAAAAGCGCTGGAAATGATGCACCAGCCGCACCTCCTGATCATCAAGAGCGCGATTGAAAATGGAGACATCGTCAATGCTCCCTCGGAAATGCAACCCGGAAGCAATCTTTCCGATGAATAACGGCAGGTTGTTTGTAAATGGCGCTAGATCTCCAGTCTGCCGCACGGCTCGCAATTGCCCATCCGCATACAAACGCAGCCCTTGACCGTCATCGTAAACCAATGAGATTGCGTGCCACTGACCATCTCCGATCGAATTGCCTCCCCGAGCCTCAAACCAGGTCGGTGCATCTCCAATCGCGAAGCCGTAAGGGCTCAGACTCTCATCCAGCCCCAGTCCGTACGAATTGTTCGTGAAGGTGAATATACTTTCATAGCTATACTTTCCGAGCACGTACGAGTTCTGGCCACCGTCAGTTTTAACCCAGGCGTTCAGAGTAAAACCGTTCGTAAAATTGAATTCGGCAGGATTGCCCAAATCAATGAAGTCGTTCGTGCCATTGAAATACAACGCTCCGTCGGTTCTTCCAAAGCGATCCTCGACTGGCGTAGGGCCGTGGAGCGTTCCATTCAGCCCCCGGCCGCTTCCATCGGCTGCAGTGCCGTTCAGCGAATATACCGCGAGAAGATCGTTCGTTCTGAGTAGGGCAGGATCAGCGCGGTCAAAGGCCAGAGGCGGAGTCGGCGCACGACACACACCCGCAGCACCAGCGTTGTAAATAGCGTTCAACTCTTCAACTGAAAGAGCACGATTGAAAACCATCGGTTCATCAATGCTTCCGGGGAACCGGGTGCCACCGAACAAATCCAGCGAGGGTGGGCAATTCCCAACGAACAGTGACCCGCTGGTGTTCGGTAAACGAATGGGCAGCGTCTCCTCTTTGACCACCTCCCCATTGGCATAAAGTCGAGTCAGACCGGAAGATTGGTTGTAGGTCACTGCCACAAAGCTCCATTGTTCGGGCACCACAACGTTGGCTGCCTCAATCAGCGCCTCCTGATGTGGTGCCTGGCGGAGGTTGGCATAGAGCGTACGCGGATTCCCAAAGCGGTCGCCCGTCCAAAAGTGAGCACCATGATAGTCGTTCGGGTGCTGGTACATAATGATGGGCGCGTAAGAACTGTCTGACGGGCGAATCCATGCGGCAAAGGTAAGGCTAACCACCTTCAGTTCACTGGCGGGCGGAACCTCAAAAGTGCTATTCGCATTGAAAACAAAAGCTCCGCCGACCTTGCCGGTCTGAAACGAGATCGCTGAAGTCTGCGCATCGTTCCAATTGCCCGACGCATCACGTGTCGTGTTATCGCCCGTCCACCAGCCGACGAGCCCTGTGGGCGGGTTGACGCACTCCGCTGCACTGCTCGTTGTGCAGAGTAATGCACATGCGCCGAGAATGGAGAAAAGAGGTCTGAGCACGCCGAAACCGGGAATTTGCGTCATCATAGAAAAAGCGATTCAGAGTGGCACTAAAGCGATAGATTAGCAACCACCTTCGTTTGTCGGTTAGCGACTGTTGCCTTGCATGAGAACGATTTGCGGGCAATTCGGTGCCCCGGAGGAGGGGATTGCGACTTCCGGAAAATCCGTATCTCCAAACGTCTCGCCACGGCGGCGGCGCTTTGGTTGAATCCGCGCGATGACGAAACAGAAGATGCGCGTGGGCATTATCGGCGGCGGGCTGATGGGACGCGAAGCGGCGAGTGCGTTCGGCCGCTGGTTTGCTTTGGATAACTTTCCGGTCAATGTGGAACTCACCGCTGTTTGCGATCTGCAGGACAAATTGCTCGAGTGGTTCAAGCAAGTTCCCACAGTGAAGTTACTGACGAAAGATCATACTGAGTTGTTGAAGTCGTCGGAAGTGGATGTGGTTTACGTTGCAGTACCGCACAACCTGCACGAGAAAATGTATCTGGACGTGCTGAATGCCGGAAAAGATTTGTTGGCAGAGAAACCGTTCGGCATTGACCTCCGGGCAGCGGTGGCCATCCAGGATGCGGCGAAACGTTCCGGACAATTTGTGCGCTGCAGTTCGGAATTCCCGTTTCTGCCCGGGCCACAGCGAGTAATCCAGGCCGTGCAATCGGGAAAACTGGGGCGGATCATGGAGATCCATTCCGGATTTTGGCACGCAAGCGATCTGGATCCGACCAAACCGGTTAATTGGAAGAGGCAGGTGAAAACGTGCGGCGAGATCGGCGTCATGGGCGATCTCGGAATGCACGCGGTGCATGTACCATTTCGCCTAGGTTGGAAACCGCTCCGCGTCTACGCTCAACTTCAGAAAATTTATTCCGAGCGCCCCGACGGCAAAGGCGGCATGGCTCCCTGCGACACTTGGGACAATGCAATTCTGCATACCGAAGTGAAGATCGGCGCGGACGAAGTACCGATGCGCTTGGAGACAAAGCGGCTTGCTCCCGGAGAGACCAACACCTGGTTCATCGAAGTCCTCGGGACTGAAGGCGGAGTGCGTTACAGCACGAAAGAAACTAAAGCGTTGTGGACCTTTGAAAGAACGAAGGAACAGGGTTGGACGCGGATCGACCTAGGGCACCAGGTTCCGTTTCCGACGATCACCGGCGGAATTTTTGAAACGGGCTTTCCAGATTGTTTCCTGCAGATGTGGGCTTCATACGCCGCCGAACGAGCAGGACAATTGGGGAACAAGTTTGGCTGTGTGACTCCCGATGAGGCGGTGCTGAGCCATAGATTGTTTTCGGCGGCGCTCGAATCTCACGCGCAGAAAAAGGTGGTGCCTCTGTGAGCAATGGTAGCGCCGATGGTTTCAGCGGATACGTCGAGTTCGCGGGAAGTTTCAAGCCGCGCCCGCAGATCACCCACGTGCTCTTTGATTTCGACGGAACCCTTTCGCTGATTCGCGAAGGTTGGCCAGAGATCATGCTCGGCATGTTCGTGGAGATGCTGCCGAAACGGAGCGACGACGATCCTGCTCAGGTGAGCCGGATGCTGTTCGACGACATGATGAAGTTGAACGGCAAGCAGACGATCTACCAGATGATCCAATTTGCCGAGCGCGTGAAGGAGCGTGGCGGAAATCCGCAGGAACCGCTTTGGTATAAACACGAATACCTGCGCCGGCTCGAAACCAAAATTCAGGATCGAATCGAATCGTTGCGAACACGCAAGATTCCAGCCGAAAAACACCTCCTTTATGGCTCCATCGACTTGCTCACCGGGCTCCAGGCACGAAAGCTCAATTTATACCTGGCGAGCGGAACGGATGAAGTTTTTGTAAAGCGCGAGGCGGAACTTTTAGGGGTGACCCGGTTCTTCGGCGGACGCATTTACGGCGCCAAAGACGATTACAAAAGCTTCTCCAAAAAAATGGTGATCGAGCGCATTCTGAGTGAAAACAACATTCGCGGTGAATGCCTGCTCGGCTTCGGAGATGGCTACGTTGAGATCCAGAACACGAAGGAAGTCGGCGGGCTCGCGGTGGCCGTGGCCAGCGATGAGGCAAATAACGGTTCCGGACGCATTGATGAATGGAAGCGCAACCGCCTGCTCGCGGTCGGCGCTGACATTGTCATCCCTGATTATCGCGATACTGCACCACTCTTGAATCGAATTTTTTCCAAGTAGTGCCAAAACGTTTTCCCATTCCACCCTATCCGCAACCGCTGCCGCTCGAGCAGCTCAAGGTTTTTCCTCTGGAGCAAAGGAAAAGCCTCACGTCGGTGGATCAGATTCTTGTTCGCCCTGACTCGCCAGTTGCGCCGATGAACGAGTTTCAACAGCGGATTGTGGAGGAAGCGGCAAAAGCGATCATCTCCGCGCGCGAAAAGAATGCGACCGTAATGCTAATTTACGGAGCCCATCTTTTAAGGAACGGCGCAGCGTTGATCCTGAATGAAATGATGGCCAACGGGTGGATCACTCATCTGGCCACGAACGGCGCCGGCACCATTCACGATTGGGAATACGCCTGGCTCGGCCGTTCGACCGAGAGGGTGGAAGAAAATGTAGAGACGGGAACTTTCGGCACGTGGGATGAAACAGCGCGCAACATCCACCTGGCGCTCTATTCTGGATCGGTTCGAGGCGAAGGATACGGCCGCGCGCTTGGGCGCTTTATAGAAACCGACGGCGCAGAGTTTGCGACTTATGAAGATCTCGGTCACCAAATCGCGACTCTTCCCGATGATCCTTTGAACCCTGCTTTGTTTGAAGCGCTCAGCCGAATCAGAGCGGGAGTGATTCCGTTCGGTCTCTACCGTGTCGAACACCGCTGGAAACACGCCTCCATTCTTGCCTCCGCATTCCGCTACAACGTCCCGCTCACGGTCCATCCAGGAATCGGCTACGACATCATCTCAAATCATCCCATCTTCAATGGCGCGCTGATCGGCCGTGCGGCTGGCATTGATTTTCAAATCTTTGGTGGTTCGGTCGAACGCCTCGATGACGGAGTGGTCCTGTCCGTCGGCAGCGCAATTATGGGTCCACAGGTTTTCGAGAAAAGCCTCAGCTGCGTGAACAACCTGCGCCTGCAAAAGAAACGTCCGATCGTTCACAACCACTCGATCTACGTGGTCGATCTGCAGGACGGTGGAAATTGGGATTGGACCAGAGGCGAACCGCCCAAAAGCAACCCCGCCTATTACCTCCGCTTCTGCAAAAGTTTTTCCCGCATGGGCGGCCGCATGCAATACTTGCAGTGCGACAACCTCGCGTTCGTGCAGAACCTTTATCACGCACTCCACAAGCTTTAAGCGGCGCGAATCACCCGCAGCGCGTTCGGCAGCACGCTGAACACCGCCGGCGTTTGCGTGATCACCTCACCGTCCGTATCGATCCACATTTTCCGCTTTGTATGGATCGTCAGCGACTTCCCTTGAAACAACTGCACTCCACGCAAATCCAGATGCCGGCCGCTCCGCAAAGCCATCGCCATGACAAACGGCTGCCACCAATGCTCCACGCGGAACGCGCATAAATCCAACCGCTCATCATCGATCCGCGCCTCCGGATGGATCGTCATGCCCGCGCCAAAGTGTCGGCCATTGCAAACGGTGATTTGCAACGCGCGGACTTTCCGCGCTACGCCGTCGCATTCGATCTCCGCAGCGAACTGCCGGGCGATTCGCAGTGTTTTAAACGCCGAAATTCCATAGCCCACCACACCCAGTTTCTTCTTCAACGCTGACGGGACGCTCATGTTGATCTGCGTGCTCAGGCCAATTCCCGCGACATTAAGAAACAACCGCTCATTCACCACGCCGAGATCAATCGCGCTCACCACGCCGCGCACCAACACCTCGCATGCATTCTCCAGCCCCCCCTCGATGCCGAGATTCCGGGCGAGGTTATTTGCCGTCCCAAGCGGTAGTACCCCAAGCACACTGCCGGTCTCGTGAATCGCTCGCAGGCAACCGCGCATCGTTCCGTCGCCGCCACCCAAAATTACCAAATCGATCTTGTCCGCAAACCGCCGAATGATTTCCGGGAAATTCGCCGGGTTCTCTTCCGAAGACTGCACCAGGCTGAAATTGTCCTGCAGCGATGCCACCGCAGCCGCTTTGGCCTCGCGTCCGCTCCGCGAGGCAGGATTCACCAGAAGTAACGCGCGGCGCATTGCCGATAGATTAACCGCACTTCCAAAAAAGCGAAACAGGCCCTCAACCGCCAGCGTAGCGCCCCTAAAAATCCGGTTCCCATCAGACGGGGTCGGTCTATATTTGTCTGCCCCCCTCAAGGAGGATGTGGAGAAATGTCATCGTCAATCGCCAGGAATATCGTCGAGTTGCGCCAATTGCTCGCGACCAAATTCCCCGGCGTAAGGATGTCCGCCGATCCGCGCGAAAGCATTTCGAAACGCTGGGTCACCGGCATTGAGCGAATCGATTATTTCCTCGAAGGCGGGCTGCCGAAAGGCGCCATCACTGAGGTGGTGAGTTCCGGAATCGCAAGCGGCGCTTCAACTTTTTTGGCGTCGTTAGTGGAACGGGCGCGCAAAAATGGAGAATGGCTCGCGCTGGTGGATGCCACTGATTCCTTTGACCCGGGCAATCTGGATAACGACGCTCTTTCGCGTCTGCTTTGGGTCCGCTGCACAAATCCCAAAGACGCAGTCAAAGCCACCGACATGTTACTCCACGATGGGACGCTTTCCTTGATTGTCCTGGATCTCTTGTTTTCGCCAGCCAAAGAAATTCGCCGCATTCCCTCCAGCACCTGGTTTCGATTGCAGCGCATTTTGGATAACGCCACAACTGCATTGGTCGTCCTCGCCGCCGAACACATGATCAGTAACGTGGCCGCGCGATTAATTTTGGAGAAGCGTTTCTCGTTAGAGTCGCTGGATCATTCGCGGGAAAGGCTGGTCGCGCAGGTTGCGCCCACGGCTTTAGCACCGGTCGACCAGCGCATTGTGAAAATCGCCTGATGGTCGCCACCATTGTCATACCGGATTTTTCGCTCCAGGCGGCGCTTCGTCACGAGCCGCACCTGATCGAGCAGCCAGTGGCACTGGTGAATGACGATTCGCCGAAATCGCCAGTCACCCAGGTAACTGCAGCCGCAGCGCGTTTGGGCGTCTCTCCCGGTCTAACCTCAACTCAAGCCAAAGCGCGTTGTGCCACGATCACCTTCCGCGTCCGGTCCCCGCAGCAGGAAGAATCGGCGCAGGAAATTCTACTTGAATGCGCCTACGGCTCGGCCGCTTACCTTGAATCAACCGCACCCGGAGTCTGCACGATGGATCTCCGCGGTCTGCCTCTGTTAGACGCGGAAAATCTTCCGGCCACCATCGAACTCTGGGGCAGCCAATTGCTCCGCCGCCTGGGCGAATTTCACCTCACTGGACGCGTGGGCATCGCACCAGCGCCGGCACTCGCATTTCAAGCGGCAAACGGTGAGAAAATTGTAAACTTTGTCCGCGGCCCGCACCAGTTCTGGCAATCCCTGGAGATCAGCAATCTTTGTTCAACCGCGGAGCTCGCGGATATACTCCGACGTTGGGGTATCGCTACGGTCGCGGCGTTTCTGGCGCTAGGGAAAGACAAAATTGCCGAACGGTTGGGGCGGCCGGGTCTGGATCTTTTCGAAGCGGCGCAAGCCGACCGCATCCGCCCGCTGAATCTCACCGCGCCGAAGCAGATTTACGAAGAATACTTCGAATTTGAGCAACAGATCGAAACACTGGAGCCGCTGTTATTTATGGTGCGGCGCTTTCTCGATTCGCTCACCCGCCGCGTGGCCATCTCCTACCTGGTCGTTCAGGATCTGACCCTCTCGCTGAAGCTGGAATCCGGAAGCGCGCACGATCGCACCATCACGATTCCAGCGCCGACCCGCGATGTAGAGGTGCTGTTCCGTATCCTGCACAATTATCTCGAGACAGTTCGGACCCAGTCCGCAATCATTGCGATCTCCATGCGGGCGCAACCCTGCCCTTCCGAGACGCAGCAATTTCAGCTTTTCGAAACGGCGGTGCGCGACCCGAATCGTTTCTATGAAACGCTCGGCCGCCTCAACGCGCTGCTCGGTCCGGAACGCGTCGGCAAGCCGGTGCGAGCTGATTCCTTCAAGCCAGACGATTTCACGCTGGAGCCGGTGACTGCCACTTTGGCCGTTACTAAGTCACGCACCGAAGCGCCGCTGTATTCGCGAGGCTTGGTCCTGCGCCGCTTTCGCCCTCCGCTTTTATCAACAGTGATACTTAAGGAGGGTCAGCCAACTTCGATTCGAAACAGTCGCGTGAATTCTTCCGTGGTGCGTTCGCGCGGCCCGTTTCGCGCTTCCGGCGAATGGTGGGAAAACCTTTGGGCGCGTGAAGAGTGGGACGTCGAAACCAAACAGGGCGATCTCTTCCGACTTGTGCGCGAGAACCATCAGTGGTTTGTCGACGGGGCGTATGACTAGCTCAAATGTCCTTCGCGAGCTGCCACAGGAAATACGTAGCGACGACGCAGCCAATCAGAATCATGATGCGTTTGCTGAAGAGCCGCGCGTTGGCTTGTGTGTCGATGAACGCGTCCGCTCCGTGGAACTCATAATGCCGGTGACGCCACGCCAGCAACCCCGCTATCGCCCCACCCCCAATAGCTAAAATGAGGCCGATCGGTCCACGCCAAAGTGAATCGGCTCTCCCAAGAAAAACATAGCGAATATTCCCAAAGCCGAAGGTAAACACCAAAAAACCAAGGAAGCTCCCGAAGAGGGCGTAAAGGATAACAACAATCTTGATGTCCCAGTCCTTCATTCCTGAGTAGATTCGATTCGGCCAGCCTCAATAGCTACTTAAGATCAGGTTCTGTCGCAGCATTCGTTTCGTCTTCAATCTTCTCGCCGGAAATTTCCGGTAACGCAGTCGCGGAGATGAAGCCCTTTTCAACCGCATGTTTGGCGCCTTCGAGCGAATTCCGCACGAGAATAAGTTCGCCGCCGTGCTCCCGCGCTTCTTCCGCCAGCTTGAGAACTTCCGCATCACGGTCGTCGCCCGCGACGTCGCGGATGTAAATCGCCTTTATGCGCGTGGGCACTTCTTCCAGCACCTTTCGGTAGATCTCAGGATCGTGCTGCCCACTATCGCCGATTAAAATAAAAGGCAGATCTGGATAGGTCTCTAGGAGTTTGCGGATCTGCGCGAGTTTATGATCGAGATGGCTCGCCGAGATGATTTGTTTCTCCGTGAGGCCATAGTCCTGAAGCAAAATGGGGCCGAGCGGTATTTGGTTTAACTGCATGAACTCCACCAGCAGATCGTAGAGATTCCAAGGGCCGCTCGAAACGTAGAAGACCGGGTTAAACTCGCCTTCATTAGTGCCGCTTTGTAAAGCTCGGTAGAACGCGCCGACTCCAGGGAAAGCAACGCGTCCTCGCGCACTTTGCGAGAACGTGGTGTAGGCCGCCTTGAGGAGGTTCCTCGCATTCGAAACGATGATCGTATCGTCAATATCGCTGATGATCCCAAAGCGCGCGTTCTTCGGCGGAACCAGCGCATGCGCCGTAGCGGTGATCGCATTCGTCCCTTCGGGCTTCGGGCTGAGTAGTTCGATTTTCAGGTCCCGCCACGGCAGCGCGGATTGTGACTTCGTGGGCAGATGCAATTCGAAGTAGCCGTCCTCGTTCGTTAAGATATCATGCGTTTCGCCCTCGTGTGTTATGCGGACGACCGCGCGAGGCACTTCAATCGAGTGAAGACGGCGATAAGTTGATAAAATATTCGTCCAGATCCGTTCGCGCGGCACCTCTTCAGGGTTATCGAGCTTAGGTGATTCGCGTTCGCTCAAGACACGGCCCTTCAAATAAATCTCTTTGCTGTTTCCGAAACCGCGGTAAGGAAGGACCTGTAGTTGCTTGAAAGAACCCGAGCGCTTTCGAAGCCTGTATTTGAGCGCGTCGAACCGGTCATCGAGCTTGCTGCCGACCTGCGAAACGCGATTAGTCCACTCAGGCATAATCAAAACTGCGCAGATGGCCCTGAAAACGCAAGGCGCAGCGAATTGAGTGCTTCTCTTTGACACTTCAAGCAGCGTGCACAAACATGCACTGCCAACAATGTTGTTCAGAGTGATGCACCTATTGCGCCGGTCGTTCGCAGAGGGACACCTTCTCGCGCACGTTAAAGCAGAATAATGCGCGAGCAGATCCGCAACTTCACAGAAAATTTCGAAACGTTCGTGCTCGAAGTCATCTTCGAGCAACGAAAAGGCAAACGCGCGGCCTTGATGCGCGGCCTTTTGTTTTCGCTTTCGAAAGTGTTCGAAGTTGCGGTCAAATTCCGTCGCTTCCTTTACAACGTACGAATTCTGCGCGACAGCACGTTGGGTGTCCAGGTCATCGCCATCGGCAATCTCACCGTCGGCGGTACGGGCAAAACGCCCGTCGTAGAAAAATTCGCCCGCGAATTGCAAGACCAGGGCCGCCAGGTCGCCATCCTTTCTCGGGGCTACCGCTCAAAACCGCCGCCCCTCAGCCGAAGGCTCATCAACAAACTGCTCTTTCGTGAAGACCGAACTCCACCCCGCATTGTTTCGGACGGAAAATCATTGTTGCTCGATTCTGAAACCGCCGGCGACGAGCCCTACATGCTGGCTTCGAATCTCAAAGATGTCGTCGTGCTGGTCGATAAAGACCGAGTTAAAAGCGGGCGCTACGCCATCGAAAAATTCGGATGCGACACCCTTCTGCTCGATGACGGTTTCCAGTATTGGAAGTTGCAAGGCCGCCGCCGCGATATCGTATTGATTGACCGACAGCAACCGTTTGGCAACGAACGAATGTTGCCCCGCGGCACCCTGCGCGAACCGCCCTCCCACCTCGCGCGAGCACGCTGGATTTTCATCACGAAGAGCGACGGCAACACAGAAGAGCTACGCAAAAGAATCGCGCTGCACAATCCGACGGCGCCCGTCATCGAATGTATTCATCACCCGATGTATTTCGAAGATGTCTTCACCGGCGAGCGCCTCGGTATCGAATTTCTCCAAGGCAAAAAGGTGGCATCCTTCAGCGGAATCGCGCAGCCGGAGAGTTTTGAGAAGAGCCTGGTGAACATTGGCGCAGAACTCGTTTATTCGAAGCGCTTCGCCGATCATCACCGTTTCACCCAGCAGGAAGTCATTAACGCCATCAACCGCGGAAAAAAACGCCAGGCGGAACTGATTATCACCACACAAAAGGATGCCGTTCGCTTTCCCAAAATTGATCGCCGCGACATTCCCATTCTCTTCATGCGCGTGGAAATCAAAATCCTCAAAGGCGCGAAAGACTTCCATGATTGTGTGCGCCAGATCTGTTTCCGCTGAATGAACGGAATCGTCTACTTGTTAGCGCGACTGCTGGTCGCAGTCCTCCAGGCGCTGCCGCTTTCACTCGTGGCGCGACTTGGCCGCTTCGGCGGATTTCTTTGGTGGATGCTCGACTTCAAGCATCGCACCCTGGTTAAGAAAAACCTTGCTGCCGCATTTTACCAAAAAGGGAGCGGACGCATCGCCGACATCACGCGCGAGACATTTCAACGCATCGCCGAAAACGCATTTTGTGCGGTGAAGACAGCGTCAATGTCCGAGCAAGAACTGCTAAACGTCTGCACGGTTGTCGGTGTGGTGAAGTTGCCAAAAGCGGGCCGACCCGAATCACCCTCGAACGTGGTCGGCGCGGTGGGGCACTTTGGAAATTTCGAGCTTTACGCGCGCCTTGCCAAGCCGGTCACAGGCTGGCAGGCCGCGACGACCTACCGTGGGATGAACCAACCCAGGCTCGATGCCCTCGTGCAAAAGCTGCGCGCTACTTCCGGGTGCATCTTTTTCGAACGGCGCCGGGATGCGGCAGCACTCCGCGATGCTCTAGCCAAAGGCGGCTTGTTCGTTGGCATATTGTCCGATCAACACCCGAACAAAGGCGGTGTGCTCGTCCCCTTTATGGGGCGCGAATCCGCGACTACCACCGCGCCCGCTGTCCTCGCTTTGCGTTACGATGCGCCGCTGTTTCCAGTGATTTGTTATCGCGTCGCGCTCGCGCGCTGGCACGTCGAAATCGGGGACGAGATTTCTCTGAAGCAAGATGGCCGACGAAGAAGCGTCGAGCAGATCACCGCCGACATTAACCAGGCGTTTGAAGCAGCCATTCGCCGCGATCCTGCAAACTGGTTCTGGGTGCACAATCGCTGGAAAAAACCGCGAATCAAAAAAGGCAGGGTTAAATCGACTTCGAGCGAAGATGCTCCAGCAGCCGATCGAGCAGAGGCACCTGACTCTCCTTCAATTTCAGACGAGCTTCCGCAATAGGGAAAAAGCAGACCTTGTCGATTTCCGGGAACGACTGGAATCTCCCGGAGCCATAAGGCCATTCCGTCGTAAATGTATTGCAGGAATGAACGTGGCCTTCCGGCAAATCGCCCTCACAAGCCCAGGCATGAACGGTCTTGCCCCCTTTCTGCATTATCGTGCCGAGCTCGACAAATGGACCTTTCGGAACGAAACCGACTTCTTCCCCGAATTCCCGCTGCGCCGCGGCCAACAATTCTTCGCCTTCCTCCGGTTCGCCTTTCGGAATTGTCCAGTGCCCATTATCTTTCCGCGCGAAGAACGGTCCGCCGGGATGCGCGAGGAATACTTCCGGCTCACCATCTTTAATCCGGTAAAGAAGCAGGCCGGCGGAAATTTTGGGACGATTGCGGCGCGTCATGAATCAAACAATTTCGACCGGACACTTCGGCACCGAATTCAAAAACATCTGTCCGTACCGCTTCGTTAGAACGCGGTTGTCCAGCACCACCACAATCCCCGAATCGCTTTTTGTCCTAATCAGCCGCCCGACTCCCTGCCGAAACTTCAGCACCGCTTCCGGCAACGAAAATTCGAAGAACGCATTTCCGCCCGCCGCTTCAATTCGTTCCAGCCGCGCCTCGATCAGCGGATGATCCGGCACCGCAAATGGCAGGCGCGTGATGATCACATTCGAAAGCGCTTCGCCGGGCACATCCACCCCCTGCCAAAAACTGTCCGTCCCGAAGAGCACCGAATCCACATTCTCCTTGAATTTTTCCAGCATCACCGTCCGCGGCACGCCTTTACCCTGCACGTAACATTCCACACCCAGCTTGTTGAAGAACGGTTCCAGCCGCTCCGCCAGCTCGTGCATCAGCCGTGAGTTCGTAAACAAAACAAACGCCTTCCCGTGCGTCTGCCGGACGAAGTGCGTGATCCAATATTCCAGCGCCTCAGAGTAACTCGCTTCGCGCGGGTCGGGCATTTTGTTCACCACGTAAAACTTCATCTGCCGCTCGTATTCGAACGGCGAACCAACCTGAAGCTGCGTCGCTTTCTCTCCCCCGATGCGTTTCGCGAAGTATTGCAGCGACGTCGCCGCTCCGGACCGCGTGTTTTGATCCGCAATCGACAGCGTCGCGCTGGTCATGATCACGGATGTTTGCGCCCCGAAAAGCCGATGCCGCAAATACGCCGCCACATCAATCGGCGCCGCGCTGAGCGTCAGGTTCTGCTGCATCTTGCCTGTCCGTTCCACCCAATAAACGTGCTCCTCGGAATCCTGCCGCAGAAATGTCGCGATTCCCTCCCGTATTTCAGTCAGTCGCCGATTCGTCTCGATCAACTCCTGTCCGGTATCTTTATCCTCCGATCCCTTCACCAACTCGCTGATCGCTTCGCGCAAACGCTGGAGCGGCAACGTGACATTATCCCCAACCAGGTCTGGCCGCCGAATGCGCAATTCAGTCCACTGCCGTTCCCTGTTCTCTCCCGGTTCTTTGTTCTTCTGCGCGATCTCTTCGCAAGCCTCTTCCAGCTTGTAAAAAAACATCTGCGCTTCCTGCAGCGCGCTGTCCACCAGTGGAACCGCTTTTCCCTTCGTGAGCAAACCGAGCAGCCCCTTCTGCGTTTTCGGATTCCACAATCGCCCCAACGAATAACGCACCTGCGCGCTCGATAAGCTCAACCCAATATGACGCGACGCGACTTGTTCCACCGTGTGCGCTTCGTCAAAAACGACGAAGTCGTTCTTGAACATGATCCCGCCCTCGATCTCTTCCTCAACATTTCCGAGCAACGTAAAGAACAGCGTGTGGTTCACCACCAACACATCCGAAGTCAGAATCCGCGCCCGCGCCCGCTGAAAGAAACAGGTACCGTGAACCTTCGAGAAATCCGTCCCTTCACCGCATAACTTCGGCGAACAAAGCCCCCGCTCGGAACACACCTGCGTCCAAACCTTCATGTCCGGCTCCACATGAAAGTCCGACAACGAGCCATCCTCCGTCTCCTTCGACCACTCTAAGATTCGATGCAACTCCGCGATTTCCGGCCCACTGAAGAGATGATCCGCATTCGCGAGCGTTTTGTGCAATCGCCGCGTGCAAAGATAATTCCCTCGCCCTTTCAACATCGTGTAGGAAAATTTGACTGGCAGCACTTGCTCCAGAATCGGCAGGTCTTTTTGGATTAACTGCTCCTGAAGATTGATGGTATGCGTCGAGATAATAGCCTTTTTCCGATTCGCCGCCGCGAAGAGAACACTCGGAATGAGATACCCGAAACTTTTCCCCACGCCCGTCCCCGCTTCCACCAACAAATGCTCCTGACCCTGCAATGCACGCGCCACCGCCACCGCCATTTGCTGCTGTTGCGGTCGGAACTCGAAATTAGGGCTGCGCGAAAGAACACCCTTCTCGGAAAAAATATGCTCGACCTCAGTCAGGAGACCGGCAATCGGTGCGTTCTCAATCGTGCTAATCATTCGCGCGTGGCCCAAGTTTCCGTGCAGCACAACGATTAGCAAGCCCCGGCGCGTCTCCTTCACCTCGCGGAAAATCCGCCTTCACGCTAGCTACTCCGAGAACAGCTCCTGGCTTTTCTCCTGAATCTTTATCCAACGCGCGTCCCAATCTTTCCACGAATTCTCCCATTTCGGCCCGGAATATTTTTCGCGCCCGGTTATCAGCAACTTCCGATAACGCTGCATCGCTTTGTGTAACGCGTCTTCCTCTTCCCAGCGTAGATACGCATCCATCAGCGTCAGTAAATTCGTTGGATACTCCGGCGCGAGTTCGACCGCGCTTTCGAGATGTCTCCGCGCTTTCGAGTTGCTGCCGATGCTCGTTGGCCAACCCGGTGCATCCATGTAGAGCATGCCCAGGGAACGTTCCGCCGAGGCGTTGTCGAACTTCGGATCAAGTTTGATCGCCTGCAGGAAGGCAGCCTCCATCTCTTTCACCAGCGGGAGTGCACCCAATGTCTTCGTGCGCGCGAGCTGACCTTTATTCATCGCGAGAAAGAAATACCCGCCCGGCTCCTTTGGTGATTTCAGCACCGCCACCCTCGCAGCGGCGATCCCCTCCACAGCCAGCGGCGCTCGCTCTCCAGAACTGCGCGCGAACTCCGCCCATTCAAAACAAGCCTCCGCAAACTTCACCGCTGCCACCGGGTCATCCGTCTTGTTCACGTAATTCGTCTTCGCAACACCATACCACTCCCGCGCCTGCTCGAATGTGGGTGTCGGATAGCTCGGAACTTCCTCCCCAAGTGGTAGCCCTTGGGCTGCGAGCGCTGGTGTCCCATCACCTGGAACGTAGCTCTCCGCAGCGGCTGCTCCCGCTAAACAGCCCAAATAAACAACGAAAACAGCGCAAAAACGCTTTAAAACTGAGTCAAAACATCGTTTTTTCTGTCCGAAATGCATCGCAATTATCTGTTGCTATAGCTTATGCGCGGAACATATAGTCTGCATGTGAATTCAAAGTGGAATGTTTTCCCCCCAATTGCCCTGACGGCGATTGCACTCCTGGCTCTGGCGGGAACAGGCTGCGGCGGCCTCGGTGCCTCCGGCAGCGTTTCCCCGGCCTCATTCCTTCTTCCGGGTTTCGGTCAAATCGATTCACAACGTCCTCAGCCACAAGAGAGTAGCCAGGAACTTCTGGCCGCCAACTCTCCGCAGGTCACAGCAATTCGAGCAGACCTCGTTCCATAAAAACAATTTAAACTATGCGGTTTCCCCTGGCCCTCACGGCTAAAATCGCCGGTCATATTATTAAGCACAAGGTGGCGCGTACCCCCAAGTTCGCGATGGTTCTTCAGCTTGAGCCGCTCCACACCTGCAATTTGACGTGCACCGGCTGCGGCCGCATTCGGGAATATTCCACCAGCCTCAAGGACATGATGCCGCTGGAAGATTGCCTCGGCTCCGCAGCTGAGTGCGATGCCCCGATGGTTTCCATCTGCGGTGGCGAACCGCTCATCTACCCAAAGATCGAAGAACTGGTCGATGGCCTGCTCAATCAAGGCCGCATCGTCTACATCTGCACGAACGGCATGTTCATGCGGAAGAAGATGAAGGATTACCTCGCTTCGATCTACTCGCCAGCCATCGAAATCACCCTGAAGCAACTGGTTGACGAGAAGCTCATTTCCGGGAAAGACGTCGAGACGATCCGCAAAGGAAAGAACGACAGTCGCCCCACGATCCGTCCGTCGAAGTGGCAATATTGGAATGTGCATATCGATGGCCTTGAATACACGCACGATCTGATCGTCGAGCGCGAAGGCGTCTTCAAGGAATGTGTCGAAGCCATCAAGATGGCCAAGATTCTTGGCTACCAGGTGGCAACCAACACCACGGTCTACAAGGAAACCGACGTTAAAGAGATCGAAGAAATGTTCGAATTCTTCTCTTCCCTCGAAGTCGATGGCCATACCATCTCGCCGGGCTACGACTACGACGCCGCCAAAAAAGATATGGTCAAGCGGCTGGCCAAGCAGCCGGAAGATTTTTTCCTCACTCGCAAAGCAACCCGCGAGAAATTCGCGAAAATCGAGGATTGGGGCAAACGCTTCACCATTTTCGGAACACCGGTTTACCAGGAGTTCCTCGCCGGCAAACGCGAGCTTACCTGCACCGCCTGGGCCATCCCTACCCGCAACGTCCGCGGCTGGAAAGCGCCCTGCTACCTGATGACCGATGGTCATTACCCCACCTACCAGGAGATGCTCACCAAGGTCGACTGGAACAAATACGGCGTGGTCAACGGTATCGCGCGCGATTCCCGCTGCGAGAACTGCATGGTCCATTGCGGCTACGACCCCAGCGGTGCCCTCGGCACCAACTACCAACGCGGCGATAACTGGAAGAATTTCCGCTACAACTTCGGTTCAAAACCCAAGCCGTATGTTGAAGGCCGAAACGTCAATGCGTTCAATGGATTCTCCATCGGCAAAGGTCATCTTGCTGAAGCAAAGGCCGCAATCAATTCGCCTGCGTCATCTTGCAGCACCGGGCCGTCTTCTGAACGCGACGATCTTCTGAAGAAAATCGCGGCTGCGAAGAAGGACTCGTAAGCTTCATCGCGACGGGTTATCATTCGGTCATGAAGGTCATTTTTGAGCCGAACGATTTCAAGTCGCTTCCGGTTCACTCTGATCCTGAAATTCTAGGCGGTACGCCGGTGTTCGAAGGTACTCGGGTGCCAGTGGATGCGCTTTGGAACAACCTAGCGGACGGAGCAACTCTCGAAGGATTCCTTGGTTTCCCACGGTGTCACGCGAACAAGCTGAAGCAGTTCTTCGTTACACGTATCGGAACATGGCCGTTACGCCATGAAGGTCCTTTCGGATGAGTTTGCACCGGCTCCCATTCAGCGAACCGTGCGCAGCCTCCAAATCTCCATTGTTGAAGATGCCGGTTTCAAAGGTTTGAGCAACGGCGACCTAATAAAGGCTGCGGAAGGCATCTACGACGTGCTCGTCACCGCCGATAAAAACCTCAGATATCAGCAGAATCTTGCTGGGCGAAGAATCGCCATCGTTGAGTTACCGAATAACTCATGGCCTAGGCTCAAAGGTATGATGCAGGTATTCGAGGCAACGATTTTGCGAGCGAAACCTGGCGATTACCTGATCATTCCAGAGCAGTCCGTCCCTCGGCCATGAGCACTCTCTTCCTCTCACCTCCGTCCTTCGATGGCTTCGATGGTGGAGCGGGGGCGCGGTATCAAGCAAAGCGAGAGATTCGTTCTTTCTGGTATCCGACTTGGCTGGCGCAACCGGCGGCGTTGGTGCGGGACAGTAAGCTGCTTGATTGCCCGCCGCACGACATTGGGCTCGAACAGTGCCTTGCGGAAGCGCGGAAGCATTATCACGTGATCATTCACACTTCGACACCTTCGCTGAAGAATGACTGCAAAGTTGCGGAGGCGATCAAGGCGCAGCGGCCAGAGACGACGATTGGATTTGTTGGAGCACATGCCGCTGTCCTTCCGACGGAAACGTTGAAAGCTTCGCCCGCAATTGATTGGGTTGGGCGGAAGGAATTTGATTTCACATGCAAGGAAGTGGCGGAAGGTCGTCCGCTTCAGGAGGTCGCGGGCCTTTCATTCCGGCGCGAGGGAAAGATCGTCCATAATCCTGAACGCGAGTTGATCCACAACATGGACGCTCTGCCCTGGGTGGTGGATGTCTACAAGCGCGACCTGCAGATCGAAAAGTACTCCATCGGTTATCTTAAGGACCCATACATCTCCCTCTACACGGGTCGCGGTTGTCCGGCTCAATGCACCTTCTGCCTCTGGCCGCAAACGATCGGCGGCCACAAATATCGCGTGCGTTCAGCAGAGAACGTCGCGGCTGAGATGGCGCATGCAAAACGCCTCTTCCCGCAGGTGCACGAATTCTTTTTTGATGACGACACCTTCACCGCGAACCTTCCCCGAGCACGTGAAATCGCGGTGAAGTTAAAGCCACTCGGCCTCACCTGGTCCTGCAACAGCCGCGCGAACGTAAATTTTGAAACGATCAAGCTGATGAAGGATTGCGGTCTCCGCCTATTCCTCGTCGGATACGAATCCGGCAATCAGCAAATTTTGGATCGCATAAAAAAGGGCATTACTGTTGAAGAGGCAAAGCGCTTCACGAAAGCGTGCAAAGACGTTGGCGTAGTCATTCACGGCACGTTCATTCTTGGTCTTCCGGTCGAAACCAAAGAGACCATAGAACAAACAATCCGATACGCGCTCGACCTCGACGTTTTCAGCATTCAGGTTTCCCTGGCCGCGCCCTACCCCGGAACCGAACTTTACGAAATGGCGCGCCAAAACGGCTGGTTCGCACGCAAAAACAAAGCCGAAATCGTCCGCGACGATGGCATTCAGGAATCGGCGCTGGAATATCCCGGCCTTTCCAAAGAAGAAATCTTCGACGCGGTCGAGCGATTTTATCATCGTTTCTACTTCCGCCCACGTCCAATCCTTCGAATGATTAAAACGATGTTGCAGGACAAAGATGTCTGCGTCCGCCGAGTGCGCGAAGGATTCGAATTCTTCCGCACCATGTCCCAGCGCCGCGCGGAAGCACAAGCCTAGGCGGTCGGCCTTCCCCAGCCTTCCCCATAAGGTTCCGGTAATTGGCTTTCCTAGAACCTTCCCGCCAGCTAACAGTACTCCCTGCCTGGGATGGAGCCGACCGATGCCGAACAGATCAAAGCCGTTCTCGGTGGCGACACCAGCGCGTTCGAATCCCTTATTGCCAAGTATCAGCCGCGCGTCTTCGGCACCGCCCGCAAATACGCCCGACGCGAAAGCGAAGTGGAGGACATCGTTCAGGAAGTCTTCCTCAAGGCGTTCAACAAGCTCAGCACGTTCCGCGGCGATTCACCCTTCGAACATTGGCTCATGCGCCTCGCGGTCCGCACCTGCTACGATTTCCTCCGCGAACACCAGCGCAACCGCGAGCAAACACTTTCCGACATCACCGATGAAGAATCGAGCTGGCTCGAACGGATCGCGACCGATGGCGATCGCACCGGTGACGCCGATTCCGCGGCCGCCGCGCGCCTGGTCATCCACAAACTCCTCGAGACCCTCTCGCCCGAATCACGCCTCATCATCCAGCTCCTGGAAATCGAAGAGAAATCACTCAAGGAAATCGCGCAACTCACCGGTTGGTCCATCCCCATGATTAAAGTGCGTGCCTTCCGCGCGCGCGCCGCCATGCGCAAAACGCTCGAACGTATGGAAAAGGATCGCTACCTCTAACCCGCTGCAGCCCGGCTCATTTCGCCTTCGACCAGCGCCGCCACCGGAAGCTCGCGCCGAATCTCATTCAGCCGATACCCATATCCACTCCCCTCGATTGTCGAAAGATCCACCGCTCCGTCTCGTCTCGCGTAAAGGCCGGGATGCACTTTCGACTCGCTCATCGAAGCTTCCGGATAAAACTGCATCGCGTTCGTTTCCACTCCCATGATCGTCCCGGCATGCGCCGCGAGCTGCACATGCGAAATCTGCGCCAACATTGGATTCGTCAGGTCCTGCACCATTAACGTCATCCCGTGCGCGCGTGCCCAGCATAGACTCAAGATCGCACCGGTTTGCGTCTTGCAGGTCTTCAGCGCCACTCCGGTCCAACCGAGTTCGCGTCCCAACTTCACCAACTCCCAATCATGCGCGCTTTCGTCCATGAACAACGGCTTCCGCGCGGAAACGCTATGCACATCGAGTTGATTCTCCTCCAGGTCGTACGCGAACGGCTGTTCCACATACAAAATCATCGCGTAGATCCGCGGCTCTTCCACTAACAATCGATCCAAAATGCTCGTCACGTAAACCGGATGTTTCACCGTGCAATTAAAGTCGGCGGATAACCAATGCACGCCATTCTCAAGCGCAACTTTCCCCACTCGCACGATGCGATTGTAATCCTCCGCCGCATCATGCCCACCCAGCTTGATCTTCAAACAACGCAAGCCATCGCGCTGAATCCAATCCTTCAACACCACCGGATAACCATCCTTCGGTTCCGCGCCGGTGAGTTCAGATTCATCCACCGGATCTTTCCCGCCCACCAAGTGCCACGCCGGCAACTTCGTTTTGCGCGCCGTCAAAAAATCAGCCGGATACTTTCCTCGAAATGAAACATCCGCCGCCGCGCGATCACTCGCCGGCGTGAGATAACTCGCCAGGTCCCGATGCATGAAGGTGGAATTGTAAGTTTCGTAAATCGGAACCGCGTTTAAATTCCCGAACGCATCATGCAGCGCGATATCGAACGCCGAACAACACACCAGCGCCGCCAGCCATGGCATTTGATCTTGATTCCCGCGCGTGGCATTAAACCTCTGCAATAATCCCGGCAGTGCCTCTTCCATGAAAGCATGCCCAACCTCCAGCGGATGTCCGCTCGCCTCCACATCCAGCCACCCTCTTGCAAGCTGCAGCGTGAATTCCTTCAGCGCCTCCAGCCGCGCCTCATAACTCAACTCTGAAGGCCAAACCCACGAGACACTCAACGGCGTTTCTCCCCATCCTTCCGCCGTCTTCCCGTTCGCATTCGCCACCCGCATGCACACCCGCGCGCACACCACTCGCGTCACCGTCTCGCGCCCGAACTTCAACGGCACGCGATTTTCAACCGGCAAAAAATAAACCGACACTCCGACCGGAAAAACATCCGTTTTCTTGCGCATAGTGTGGACGCTTGGGTTCAGCGACATTAGACACCCGCGCCGGCCTACGGTTCAACAGGAAAACTTCGACAGGGTCACCGTCCTACACAAAGTAAGATTGAACGGGCGCTCAGTTCCCGCTATCCAAAACGGAAGCCCGAAGTTCGTTCCAATGCCCAACCTGCGGCCCAAGCGCTATCTCCTCGCTCTCTCTGCCGTTCTGCTGTTGGCAGTTCTCGCTTACGCCGTTGCCCGCTTCACCGCTCCGGACGATCCGCTCTACGGCGGTGAACCATTGTCCAGCCATCTCCACGCCCTCTACGGTCTCCCGCCGACGATTCGGAATCGGACCGCAAGCCCAAAGCAACTCGCACAATTCGATGCTCGCGAGAGAAAGCGCACGAATGCGCGCAACGTTCTCGTTGCCGTTCAACCGGGACGCGAAGCCCTTCCTCTCTTGACCAACTGGCTCGCCTCAACTCCCCCGAAATGGCAGGTAAAACTCGGCGAGCGCCTTCGGCAACATAACGCCGATTATCTCCATTGGAGCGTGAACCGCCAAAGCCTCGCCTGGTCATTTCTCGCAGAATTCCCGATCGATGCCGGCCGGGAACTCATCCCATACTTTTATCTCGCTAAAACAAACGCGAACGAAAGGGACTACCGCATCGCCTGCATTGCGATGTCTTCCATTCTCAGCAAAGGGAAGAACACAGATCCTGACATCGCCCTGCGCGTCTTGATGCCTTTGCTCTACGAGTCGCGAGATGACTCCGCCGCGAAAGTGCTCCGCCCTACCGCCTCTCCCCTCTGGGTCGGCCACCTGCAATTCTTTTCACCCTACTCCGTGGAACGCGCTATCGACACCATCGATCCACAAAGAACTCTTCGCCCGCTCTACATTC
Organism: Verrucomicrobiia bacterium; assembly: GCA_036383895.1. Taxonomy (GTDB): domain Bacteria; phylum Verrucomicrobiota; class Verrucomicrobiia; order Limisphaerales; family SXQI01; genus DASVNK01. The sequence goes on from DASVNK010000012.1 coordinate 231,711, forward strand.
TGGAAATTGGCCCTCTTCCAGCGCGCGTCGGAGCCGCCATGGAACTTGCCGATTCTCCAAGGCTCCATGAACGATCGGTTCCCTTGCTCATTGCAAACCTCTCTTGCACCAACCGTAGCGTCCAAGAGCGCTGCGCTATCGCTTTAGGTAAATACGGTCCCACAGCCGCGCCAGCGTTACCCGCCCTCAGCAATCTTCTCGCTCATCCGCGCCCGTACGTCCGCAAAGCTGCCAGTTACGCAATCGTCGCCATTCAAGCAGGCTCGCTCGCGACATCTGCCCCCTCGAACTAGCCCCTACTCACTCTTCGCTTCCGCGCTCTTCAACCGTTCCTCATGCATCCCGCGCCATTCATCCCCAAGTTCCTGAATTGTCTTCCCCGTGTATTCCTTCCAGAGATCATCCGAATACTTCGCAGCGCGCGCGGCCGCGTTAATCTTCTTCACGACATCCTTGTCGTATTTCTCGACGACCCAGTTGATGAAATTTCCACTAATCCGATAATTCGCATCGTATTTCGCCCGCGATAAATTCCGTGCGGTAATCTCTGCCCCCTTCGTTTCCGGTTCGTAGAGAAACCAGCGAATGTAATCCGGAATTCCTTCGACGATCCAACCCGGCGTGCGCTTGCGATCCCCTTCCGCAGTGTTTCGCCGTCCCCAGCCGTAGTTCTGCACCACATGAACCATCTCATGCACCACCGCGCCAACCGCTTCGCCCTCAAGATTTTTCCGGAACCAATCCACCGCACACGTGATCTTCGAACCCGCCGCGTAAGCCACGCCCTTCGCATCTTTATCCAGCGTGATCACCACATTCGTCGGCGCCTCATACCCTTCGCTCGGCAACATCTCCACCAGCTTCGGATACCACTCCTTCACGACTGGCCGCAGTTTCGTCTCCACCCAACCGCACAAGTCCGGCGCCTCCGAACTGTCGATCGTAATCACATACTTCTCCGTCTCAACAACCGTCCGATGCCCGGTCTCATTTTCCGCCGCCGTCACACAAATTACTGCGAGAAACAACGCCACTAAGATCTTCATCCTCATGCGCCCGAATAATACGCTCGCTCTCGCATCGCGCCAATAATCTACTTCCGTGAAGAACAGCTTTGCCGAACCCCACTCTCTCCCCGTAATTGTAATTCCATGAAGTATAGCTACGCCGAGCTCGCGAAGATGATCGATCATTCGCTTCTTCACCCCACCTTCACCGACCAGGAACTTGAAGAAGGCTGCGCAATCGCCACCAAATACAATGTCGCCAGCGTCTGCGTGAAACCCTGTCACGTCCGCCGCGCCGCCGAACTTATCAAAGGCACCGACGTCCTCGTCTGCGCCGTCGTCGGCTTTCCGCACGGCAGCAACACCACTGAAGTGAAGCGTTACGAAACCGAAATCGCCTGCCGGGAAGGTGCCGTCGAGATCGACATGGTCATCAACATCGGCAAAGCGCTCTCCGCCGATTTCCATTACATCGAGCAGGACATCCGCACCGTCTGCAAGGAAGCGCATCAACGTCACGCCATCGTGAAAGTAATTATCGAAAACGACTTCCTGCCGAACGACGAAATCAAAACGAAACTCTGCCAAATCTGTGAAGCGGCCGGTGCTGATTACGTAAAAACTTCAACAGGCTACGGCTTCGTGAAACAAAAAGACGGCAGCTACAACTACAAAGGCGCCACCGAGCACGACCTCAAACTAATGCGCGCAGCCTGCTCACCTCGCGTGAAGCTCAAAGCCGCCGGCGGCGTCCGCGATCTCGATGGCTTAATCAAAGTCCGCGACCTCGGCTGCGATCGATGCGGCGCCAGCGCCACCGTCACAATCCTCGACGAATACCACCGCCGCGCCGCGCAAGGCGACCTCCACGACGAAAAGAAAACCGTCACCCTCGGCGGCGGCTACTAATGTAGCGCAGACTTTAGTCTGCCAATCCGCTGCCCCGGTGGCGCGAGGCTCCTGCCGAGCTTTTCGGCGTCGGACACTCGGAATCTAGTCGGGCCGCTAGCTACTTCCCAACCGCCTTCGGCTGCGCCTTCTCGTAATCCGCCTTACTCACCTTCTCCGCCTTGTGGATCAGCACGAAGGTCCCTCGCTTATTCCCAACGACCAGGTCCGGCAACTTATCTTTGTTCACGTTCCCGGCGACCACCTGAGTCCCAATCCCGGAATTATCATCCATCTGGTAAGGCGTGAATTCCACGCCACCTTTACCGCCGCTCCCTCGCGTCAGCTTGAACCAATAAGAAACCGCCGCCGCATTCGGCTCCGCATCGCCCTTCGGTCCATGCGCCCACCAACGTTTCCCCGTCACGATGTCCTTCAAACCGTCGCCATCCATGTCCACCAAATCTACCGCATGCAACTGCGAAAACTTCACGCCATACTTATTGTCGCTCGCTTCCTTCCCGATGATCAAATTCTGCTTAAAGGTAATATTCTCGCCGTCCTTAACATGCTCGAACCAGGCCAGCCCGTAACCATGCGCCTCCAATGAAGTAATCACGTCATTATCACCGTCGCCGTCCACGTCGTAGGCGTACATCTGCGCGCCACCCGGCTTGCTGAACTCAAACGCGTGAAATTTCCAGATCGGATCGCCCTCCAAACTCTTCGGCTGTTCCCACCAGCCACCCTTCTCCAGCAAATCCGCGCGCCCATCGCCGTTCACATCGCCGTAGCCCATCCCGTGCGTGAACTTGTGATAATTATTGTTCGGCGTAATCGCGTGCCACTTCCACGGCTTCGTCGGATCACTCTCCGGCGTCGCGTAACCATACGTCCCCTTCGAACTGCAAATAATCTCCGGCTTCCCATCGCCCGTCAGGTCCCCAAACGTCGGCGATTCATTATTCGTCTCATCGATCGCCACATGCTTCTTCCAATGCCCACCCGATCCATCCTTGCTCTTCGGGTTCTCGTACCACGAACTCTCCTCGCCCGGAAAACCCAGGATCAAAATATCCGTCCACCCGTCCTTGTTGATGTCATGCGCGAACGCGAAAAAATTCTTCGAATACCCGAGCGGGTCGTAGCCATGCGCCTCCGCCTCGCTCCCATCCTCATTCTTCTTTTTGAACTTCTGGGTCGGCGCGTAATACTCGTGCTTCTTCGTGAAATCCGGCCCCGCCCACCAATACGGCCCGCTCACAATGTCGTTCTCGCCGTCCTTATTGAAGTCGCCGAAGTTCGCCCCCTCGCTCCAAAACTCATTGCTCAACTGCTTGCGCTCGAACTTATGCACCTGCAGGTCAGCTCCCAACACCATCGCAGCCGACCCCGTCACCAAAACCAAAGCGGGAAATTTCATGCCCCGACCTTATCCACACCCAAACTCCCGCGCAAAACAAATGAATCACGGCCAATTCTTGGCATCAGCAATGCTCACTTTTAGTCATGAACGCAAAGCGAGCGCAGGCTGGCCTCGGCTTAATCGAACTCCTCGCTATCCTTGCCGTCATCGCGGTCGCTGTTTTCATGTTCATTCCGCGAATGCACCCTCAAAGAGCGAAGCCAGTGCGGATCAAATGCGTTAACAATCTCAAAAACATCGGCCTCGCCTTCCGCATTTTCGCATCCGATAACAACGACCAATTTCCTCCACAGGTCCTCGCCACGAACGGCATCGACATCACTTCGCTCCGCGCCCTGGAAGTCTTTCGGTTCCTCAGCAACGAACTCTCCACGCCAAAAATTCTCTTTTGCCCAGCCGATAAGCAGCGCGAAACACCGCTTCCCACCACCAACTTTGCCCGACTTACCACGAAAAACATCAGCTACTTCTCCAGCCTTTCGGTAAACCAGGTCGATCCCACTACCTTTCTCGCCGGCGACCGCAACGTCCTCACCAACGGCCAACCCATCACCGGCCTCCTCACCCTCACCACGAACATCGCCGCCACCCTCTCCTGGTCCAAAGAAATGCACGTCGAACAAGGCAACATCTGCATGGCCGATGGCAGCGTCCAACAAATGAGTTCCAGCCGCCTCAAGCTCTCAATCCGCGATCAGGACCTGCAGACGAACCATCTCGCGTTCCCATGACTCTTTCCAAAATCAGCAGAACATCCCGCTCGGGTCTCAGTCTGATAGAACTGACTGTCGTCGTTACCGTCGCTGCAGTGATCGCGCTTATCGCAGTATCAAAAGTTAAGAAGAGTCGCCTTCAGGCCGAAAGACGCGAGCGCATCCGCTGCGTCAGCAATCTCAAGAACATCGGCCTCGCCTTCCGAATCTTCGCCACAGACAACAACGACCAATTTCCACCCGCCGTCATGGCCACAAACCCGGCTCGCTTAGCCACCCTTCAGCCCATTGATGTGTTTCGCTTCATTACCAACGAACTCTCCACCCCAATCCTTCTGCACTGTCTCGCAGACAAGCAACGCTCCGCCCCCCGTAACGGCGCCAGCTTCAATGAAATCACCACTAAGAATATCAGCTACTTCGCCAGCCTCTCCGCTTCCGAAACCAACCCGGCCGCGTTCCTCGCCGGAGATCGCAACATCCTCACCGGCGGCCAACCCGTCAGCGGCCTTCTCGCCCTCAGCACAAATCTTGCGCCCACCCTCTCCTGGTCCAAACAAATTCATAACGAGAAAGGTAACCTCGCCATGGGCGACGGCAGCGTCCAACAAATGAACTCCCTTCGCCTCGAACAATCCGTGCGCGACCAGGATCTCGCCACGAACCACCTCGCCTTCCCATGACTCCACACCTCCATCACCGCATAGCGCACCGAACCTCGCGCCAGCGTTTGGACTGCGGCAATCCTCTGCCACTTTCGTATCAGTTGCGCGCCACTCCTCAATCAGGTCTGACGAAAATAGATGTGATAGCGATCACGGCGACAATTGTCGTCCTTTGCTTGGTCGCAGGTCCAGCCCTCCTGCATTGGCGCGCTAAATCTGCGAGAACCCACTGCGTGAACAATCTCAAGAATATCGGTTTAGCGTTTCGCATCTATTCGCCGGACTCTAGCGACGCCTATGTCCCAGCGCGCTTGCTTGATTCTGGAGTTCCGATGGACTCCATCGCAGCAACTCTAGTTTTCCGACAACATTCAAACGAGATCTCGACTCCGTTCCTATTCGTATGTCCAAGCGACAAACAACGAACTGTCGCAAAATCCATGGATCAATTCGGGACGAAAAATCTCAGTTATTTCGCCAGCCTTTCTGCCGAGGAAACCGAACCACTATCCTTTCTCGCCGGCGACCGGAATCTTCTCTCGAACAACTCGCCCATCAGCGGTTTATTCCCTCTCCTCAGCAATCAGGCTTCTCAGATATCCTGGTCCAAAGAACTGCACAACGAGATGGGCAACATCGCGATGGGAGACGGTAGCGTTCTGCAATTCAATTCGCTCCGTTTGAAAAAAGCGATTGCCAATCAGGACCTCGCCACCAACTACATTTCTATTCCATAACCTATGCGAGCGAAATACCGATCGAATGCCGCTTTGGGCCTAGTCGAGCTGATCGCCATAATGGCAGTCATTGCATTAATACTATTGATTGGGTTGCCGCACTTGGCTCGATCAAGAGTGCGCGGAAGTCCGATCAGGTGCGTGAACCACCTAAAGAATGTTGGTCTCGCCTTCCGGATTTACGCCACGGACAACAATGATCTCTTTCCCGGGCAAGGACTCGGGGCGGACGGGTTTGACGCGACGTCGCTAAAGGCTGTCGATATTTTCCGCGCGCTTAGTAACGAACTTTCGACGCCGAAAATAGTGATCTGCCCAACCGATAGCCTCGCGCGCGAAGCGACCAACTGGAGTGACTTTGATGCAGAAAGCCTTAGCTATTTTGCGAGCCTCTCGGCCTCGGAGAGCAAACCCAATATGTTCCTTGCGGGCGACAGATTCCTCCTCAATGACGGCAAGCCGATCGGTGCTTCAATTATCCTCCTTTCAAATGCGCCCGCAAACCTCTCTTGGTCTGGTCAACGGGACGGCCACGGTCGAAACGGATACAACATCGCCATGGCCGATGGAACGGTGGACGATTTCAGTTCGTCCGAACTCGCACCTGCCATCCGCAAACAAGGCGCCGCCACCAACCACCTCGCCATGCCCGGATTCTGAGCTTCAACTTTGGCTGCGGCGCACCCGGCGCCGCTTTGGAATTGCGCGTCCGAAGCATCGTTTCGCGCCTTAATTCAGACTTGCCTCCAATGCACCTTCTGGCATCATCTTCCAAGCCTGTGAAGGCGCACGTGGTTGACTGGAACGCCGCTGCCGTTCAGCGTTTTTCCAATCACCCCCGAAAGCAACGTTACGCACACCCGCGTACCTGCCCCGCTCCTCACGGCTGACGTAATATGAACGAGCCGAACCTGAAATTTTTCATGATCAACACTCACCGAAAGCCCGTCTTTCCGATGGATTATGATTTTTTTCACTTACTAGCGCGGCGCCGCCCGGAGCCACCCCGGCCACCCGCAACACAAAAAAACACAATACGAAACGATAACGTTAATGGCTCCATCCAGACGCAAACCTCAATCCTCCAGCCATTTACACCTGAAAACGCTCCAAAAAACGCGAAAACGAAAATTCGCGGCGAAACGATAATGTTACGAGCTCAGCCTTCTCCCACCGGGGTGTTGAGTTCCATCTCGCCCCTCTCTAGACTCCACCGCATGCGAACTGCCGGATTTCTCCTCGGTGTGCTCTTATTGCCCGCCGCCCTCAACGCCGAAAACTGGCCCGAATGGCGCGGCGCGCGCCGCGACGGCACCAGCATGGAGAAAAGCCTCCCGCTCAAATGGTCCGCCACCGACAACGTGAAGTGGAAAGCCGAACTCCCCGGACCCGGCAACTCCACCCCCATCGTTTGGGAAAACCAAATCTTCATCACCCAGGCCTCCGAAGACGGCACGAAGCGCAATCTCCTCTCTTTCGACCGCACCACCGGCCGCAAGAATTGGGAAAAAGGAACCACCTACCCAGCGCGCGAGCAATCGCACGAAACAAATCCCCAGTGTTCCTCTTCACCCGCCACCGATGGTGAACGCGTCATCGCCTGGTTCGGCAGCGCCGGAGTGTTCTGCTACGACCTCACCGGTAAAGAGCTTTGGAAGCGCGACCTCGGCAAGCACGAGCACGAATGGGGTTACGCCGCTTCACCCGTCATTCATGGCGATCTCGTCTACCTCAACTTCGGCCCTGGCCCCCAAAGTTTCCTCGTCGCACTAAATAAGAAAACCGGCGACGAAGTCTGGCGCTACGACATCGAAGAAAAACATTACAAGGAACGCAAAGACGGTTTCGCTGGCCAAAACACCGGCATCACCGGCTCCTGGAGCACGCCGATCGTTGTTAAAGCAGACGGGCGCGAAGATCTCGTCATGACCGTCGGCGATAAAATGGTCGGACTCGATCCGAAAACCGGGAAAGAAACATGGTTCTGCCGCGGTCTGAACCCCCTCATCTACACCTCGCCCGTTTTCGGTGAAGGCCTCATCGTCGCAAACGGCGGTTTCCATGGTCCCGATATGGCCGTTCGCCCTGGTGGCAAGGGCGACGTCACCGAGACCCACAAAGTCTGGGAAGGCGGCCGCACCGCGAATCGCCTCGGCTCCGCGGTAATCAAGGATGGCTATATGTTCCTGCCGACAATGCCCGGCATGGCTGAGTGCATCGACCTCAAGACCGGCAAAACCGTTTGGAACGAACGCATCCGCGGCGCCGGCGCAAAGAGTGACACCTGGACCTCAATGGTCCTCGCCGGCGATCGCATTTACGTCGTGAACCAATCGGCCGACACGATCGTCCTGAAGGCGAGTCCGCAGTTCGAAATCCTGCAGGTGAATTCGGTTGGACCCGAGATGTGCAATTCCTCCATCGCTGCTTCAAACGGCGATATTTTCATCCGCACGCACAAAAACCTCTGGTGCATCAGCAACACCTCCACCCAGGCCGCCAAGTAAGGAAGTTTTAATGACAGATCCGCGTTTTACAAAACTGGCCCAGCTCCTGATCACCTACTCGATGGAACTCCAGAAGGGCGAAAAGGTCCTTCTGGACATGATCGACGTGCCCGATGAATTCACCGTCGAAATGATTCGCGCCACCCGCGCCATCGGAGCCATCCCACTGGTCGAAACCCGCCACACGCGCGTCGCCCGCGAAGTGCTTCTTGGCACGGACGAAGAGCACGCGACGACCATTCGCGAGATTGAAATGTTCCGCATGAAACGCATGCAGGCCTACGTCGCCGTCCGCGGCAGCAATAACGCCAACGAAAACGCGGATGTTCCCAGCGAACGCATGGCCCTCTACACCCGCACGCTTCGCCCCGTCCTCAACTACCGCGTCAACAAAACGCGCTGGGTCGTCCTCCGCTGGCCGTCGCCGAGCATGGCCCAGGCCGCGAACATGAGCACCGAAGCATTCGAGAATTTTTATTTCAACGTCTGCACCATGGACTATCGCAAGATGGCCAAAGCCATGGGCCCGCTCGAAAAGCGCATGAAATCCGCAGACAAAGTCCACATCAAAGGGCCCGGCACCGACCTCACCTTCAGCATCAAAGGCATCGGCGCGAAATCCTGCAACGGCAAGCTGAACATTCCCGACGGCGAAGTCTTTTCCTGTCCCGTGAAAAACTCCGTCAACGGCACGATCCAATTCAACACGCCCACTCTCTACTCCGGCACCCGTTTCGAAAACGTCCGCCTCGAATTCGAGAACGGCAAAGTCGTGAACTCGAAGTCCAACAACAACCAGCGCCTCAACGAAATCCTCGACACCGATGCCGGCGCGCGTTACGTCGGCGAATTCGCCATCGGTTTTAATCCGTACATTGAAAACCCGATGTGCGATATTTTGTTCGATGAGAAAATCGCCGGTTCGCTCCACTTCACTCCCGGCCAGGCCTACGAAATCGCGGATAACGGTAATCGTTCCGCCGTTCACTGGGACATGGTCCTGATCCAACGCCCAGAATGGGGCGGCGGCGAGATCTGGTTCGACAACGAACTGATCCGCAAAGATGGCCTCTTCGTACCAAAAGACCTGAAGCCGCTAAACCCCGACAACCTGAAGTCCTGAGTCCCGCGCAAACACCTCGCCCGAGTGGTTGAGATACCGCTCGCAAGTCACGAAAAACTCCGGTTCGGTCGTAACGCGCCGAATCTCGTGCAGGAACCGGCCCTCGGGATCGACCCCGGCCGCGATGAAATTCATATATTTTTTCATCTTCTGCACGTGTGCATTCACTCGCAGATTCTCCGGCTTTACCGCCTCATACAGCGCCCGCACATACTCCAACAAATCACTCGCCCGCGGCCGAAAGATCGGCAACCCACGCACCGCGCACCGTATTTGCTCAAACACCCACGGATTCCGAATCGCCCCGCGCCCAATCATCAACCCGCGCGCACCCGTCTCCTTCAACACCCGCAACGCACTCTCCGGTGAATCCACATTCCCGTTCGCCAACACCGGCACTCCCACCGTCCGCGCCGCTTTCGCAATCAAATCGTAGTGCACGACCGGCCCATACATCTCCTGCACCGTCCGCCCGTGCACCGTGAGAATATCCGGCCGATGCTTCTGGAAAATCCCCAGCAGTTGATCGAACTGAGCTTGTGAGTCAAACCCCACGCGCGTCTTCACCGTGAACTTCACGGCCGAGATCGCACCGCGCAGTGCTCCTAAAATTTGATCAACGCGCTCCGGTTCCCGCAACAATCCACCACCTGCACACTTCCGGTAAACAATCGGCGCGGGACAACCGAGGTTCAGATCAACTCCTGCGATTGGATAACGCTGCAGCGCAGCAGCGGTGCCAAGAAGCGAGGGAACATCGTTCCCAATCATCTGAGCGATGACAGGTTTGCCGGTCGGGTTCTCCGTTACGGATCGAAGGATATCCTTCTCTAGGTGTGAGGTAGGATGCACCCGAAAATACTCGGTGTAGTAAACGTCCGGTCCACCGTATTGCGAAATAAAGCGCCAGAACGGGAGGTCAGTGATGTCCTGCATCGGCGCGAGAGCCAGAAGTGGCTCATCGCGCGCGAGCAAAGCATTAAGTTCGGACACCGGATTCACGAACCGGCACCATCCGATGCAGCAGAGTTTTCGTCAACCGCCGCTCAGTTCGTGCGGTCTTTCAAGCTGGTGACGCCCTGGTGCGTTGCGCAGTGTGCGCAGCAATACATCTCGCCACTCGCTTCGTGGCCGTGACCGATGATGCGGCACCCGCAGTGGGCGCATTTCGGCGCCATCACATGGATGGCGCATTCAAAACAGTCGAAGTAGTGCGAGATGCCGTTCTGCACGATCTCGATCGGCTTGTCGTATTCGTTACCGCAGCACTCGCACTTGTGCGTGCCCGGGTGCAATTTGTTTACGGGATCGGTCGCCAGCTCAGGTGTGAGAACGCGGGCTCCTTGTTTTTTCTCGTGTCGCTCGATCATAGAACAAGTTCGCGCAATGCGCAGAGTGTTCTATCGGGAATCGCCCTGTTCGAGTTGCTAGGGCAGAACCGAAGAAGCTACTCGGGAGTGATGGCGGCGGGAGAGTTGGTCGATTTGCCCGCCGCATCGCGATAAAGGCGGCTGAGCTGAAGGAGGATCGGTTCGATCTCCTTCAGGTATTCGTCCTCCTTCAACTGCTGCTTCCGGGCGCGGACTTGTTCGAGTTGCAATTCGAGTTCGTTGCGCTTGCGGCGAATCTCGGGTGAGAGGCGGGCTTCTTCTTCGCTGTAGATGAAATGGATTTGATGGGCGCGGAAGCCATCCACGTTTGCTGCTTCGTCGGGTTTTTTAGCGGGGCGAACCCCGCTGAAGAATGTGGCGGGCGTGCCCTTTCCGTCGCCGTTGTCGTCGATGAGCGCGTGCTCGGTGGCAAGGCGTTTCTCGGATTTGTAGAAGTCTTCGACGTTTCGTGAAGCCATGAGGAATGCTTCGAGCGCGGAGACCTGGCCGTCCTTGTCGAGATCGGAAGTGAGATCGGCGATGGCTTTGCCGATGTAACTGCCAAAGCGGGTGAGGTTCTGTTCGTGACCGCTGCGCGTGGCGGTGATGATGACTCGGTTTGTGCCGGAGAGCGCGTTGACGAAAGGAGCACTGGCCGAGGCGGCGTTGATCAGCACAAGGGGACGCTGAATAGGTTTCAGGAGTTCGGCCATTTCGGGTGCGGAAATGTCGGGACCGGCGAGGTTGAACTTCGCCTCGCGGCCGTCGAATGTGCCGTGGCCAATGAGGACGATCCAAAGTTCCTGTTCGCCCTTTGTTTGCGCGCTGACGATTTCGCGCACGGCGGCGATTTGATTCGTTTCGTTTTCGGAAGACACAAGAATTTGCGCCTTCTTTTTCGTTTTCTCAGCGGCGGCGGCCCAGTCCTGCGCAGCTTCGGTGAAGGGCTGACGGAACGACTCTTCGCCTGGCGCGCCGACCACCACGAGAACATCGAGCGTTTCGGGTGTTGAAGCGCGCACCGCAATGGAAAGCAGAACAATAGCGAGCAGCGTCTTCACGCGAGTCCTTTCCACCGGCGGAGACCCCACTCGGCAATGAAGCAGGCGAGTGCAGCCAGGAAAATGAAAGGCTTGTGCCAAAGTGGGTAGCTGTAGGTCTCGGTGATCGGGGCTTTTTTCTGCTGCAAACTTTCCACAAATTCTTCCAGGCGATTTGGAGCGAGCAGTTCACCATCGGTCTTGCGAGCAATGTCTTCGAGCAGGGAGCGGTTTGGTTTTAAGGAAGCAAACTCGCGGGCGAGCGGTTCGGAAGCCCAGCCGGTTTCTACTTCGTCCACCTTTACGCCGGTGCTGTCAGTGATGACGGCGGTCGCGCGGTAAGCGCCCGGTTCGCGCGGAACGTAGGAGGCGCGATAGAGGCCGGCTTCTTTGTCTGAAGCTTCCGCAGGAATAGTGACCTGGTTTGTTTTGCCGTCGATTGGCGGGCCGGTGATGGTAATTTGGACGGAGGCGTTTTCGAGCGGTTCAAACTTCTTGTCGCGCGCTTTGACGGTGAGCGTGGCAGAGCTATCGTGGCCCGCATCGGCCATGGGCTGCATCCGAATCTCGCATTGCGCGGGAACATCTGCGATCAGCCAGCGAAGCATCTGCCGCCAGGTTTTCGCGAGGTCGACCTGCGTTTTTTCGTTCTCGGAACCGGCGTGGAAAAGATCTCCAATCGCGACGACGGCAGTGCGGCCGTTGCCGAAGCGTTGCATCGCAACAGCGGGATATTTGTTGCCGAAGGGGTCTGCAACCGTCGCGAGCACACTGGCGCCAGGTTTTATTTCGCGAAGCTGGTTTACGACGAGAAATGGTGGAATTGCATTGAGGCGGGACTGTTCCTGGTCTTCGGTCGGGCGTAGTCGCATCCAGGGCTGAAGCCAGCCTTCGCGGGTGAGTTCGTATTTGTAAGCGGGCGCCATGCGGAACTCCGGGATACGATCCAAGTAGAGGGGAAGCATGTCGCCGACTGGCGTGCGAGCGAATTTACCGCTTTCCAAAGAGTCGGCGCCGCCGAGCATCAGGAAACCGCCGCCGCGCTCGGAGACGTAACGCTGCATGAGCATCAGTTGATCTGGATTGAAAAAGTCCGCCTCGAGGTCATCGATGATGATTCCTTTATAGCCGTAGAGATCTTCCGAGGCTTTAGGGAAGCCGCCGCGCAGTTCCACTTCGTCCTTGGTGCTGAGACGGATGAGAACGGGCTGATCGTAGCGCTCGGTTTCTTCGCTCGTTTTGTCGAAGCCGCGGAAGAGTGGGTTGCTGGCTTCGCCGGTCCGGCCGCGGAAGGTGAATTTCGGTTCGCGCCGAGCGATGCGGATGATGCTAGGCAATTGCAGTTCGGGATCTTCGTCGACGGCACGCTTGAGGAATTTGTATTCCCAATTCGGTCGGCCGCTGACGTAAAGGATGCGATGGGGCCCTCGACCGCGATCGACGGTAACGATGCGTTCGTTATTGAAAGTGGTGGCTTCGACAACGTTGGTGTTGTCCTGGTCCGACCGTGAGACGCGAAGTTGGTAGAACGAAATGCCGGGTTGATCCGGTTTCAATTGAAAGCGCAGCGGAATATCGGCGCCGCGTTTCGGCTCGACGGTTTGCTCCGAGACAACTTTGCCGTTCAGGACAACCTGTGCCGAAAGCTTTTCACCATCGAAACCCTGCGACTTGATCGTGCCCGTCAGTGTAACCGGGGCGTCTTCGAAGATCGTTTGGCTGGCGCTGACGTTATCGAGCGAAATGTCGAGCAGGTCGGAATCCTTGCCGAGCATGACCGGATAAACCGGTGGAAGTCCCGGGATTTCGTAGAAGCCTTGTTCGAGGTCAGTGGCATTGCCGTCCGTGAACAGGAGCACACCCGCGAGTGGCTGGCCTTGAAAACGTTCTGAGATGTTTTTCAGGGCGGTTCCGATCGCGGTTTCGCGGCCGGCGAAGGTGAGTTGCGCGTAATCGCGGGCGCTCTCGAGGCGAGAATCGAATTGGTAACGACGGACGAGGAAAGTTTCTTCCAGCTTGGGCTGCCATCTCTGCTGCGGCGAAGTAAGCGTGTCGCGGAGTTGTTCGCTGCGCATTTGCTTTTCGCCGGCATCGCGGAGTTGGAGGCCCATGCTGTTGTCTGCAACGATGGCGAAGAGGTTAGCGCCTTCGCGTGGACGGGTAGTCGTCCAAGTCGGTTCGAGAAGGATCGAAGCGAGGAGCGCGAGGCCGAGAACTTTAAGGATCGTACCGAGGAGGCGCGGTCCGCGATCAAGGCCAGTTCCGGAATAAGAGCGAACGATGAAGAAAAGGCCGACTGCGAGCAGTGCAGCCGCAGGCCAAATCCACTCCTTGGCCGCGAAAGTCAGGCTGCCGGGTGTCATCGCGGACGCATGTTGCCACACAAGACGGCGGCAGGAAAGCCATGGTATCAAAGAAATTACAGAACGGGAAGCGGAGCGTAGTGAACTTAATTTCGAGTGGGTCGCAAGCGTAAGTGCCGCATCATGAAGGAATAAAACGTTCAGGATCGATGTGAAAGGTTTTAAGTTGATCCTAGAAAATTCCGGTAAATTCTGGAAACACGGGGGTTTCGTGATGGTCGCGAGTGCAAAACGTCCGAGAGTCGCGGGTGAAAGGGACGTCTGCACCGCTTGGTGCGCGGCAGGGTATGGGCGCGGCTGATTCATACTCATATAGCCGCGGAGGAAGCACTGTACACGATGATTCGTAGTCGTGCTCTCGGGAGTGAATAGAAGACCGGTTCCAACCGGAGTTCGATTCAATCACGGTGCCTTCGCAGGCTGGTTGGAATGGTAGCGAAAAGGCGGTTTCCGGCAAGGGCGGAATTGCGATAGTTAGATTTAAAGGGATACACGGGCGTGGCAGTCGGGTTTTCGTTTGACACTTTGGCGGGAAAGCTGTTCTGATGCGCTTATTACCGATGCACTTGTGATGCGAACAGGCGCCTTTATACCAAGCGGGCGCGCTGGAGTATCCGACGAAGCAGTGACTTCGAGCTGTTTAGACTTTTAGATCAACCCAAACCTAAAAACGAAACATTAACGTATGAATGACAAAGGCATTGCACCCAATGCACAACGTCTCTTGTGGGCCGGGTTCCTCGCGATTTTTGCGGCGGGGATCGGCTTGGCTATTCGCGGCGGACTGTTCGCGGAATGGCTGCGCACATGGAATTTCACCGGCCTGCAGGTCGGTTTGATCAACGGCGCGGGGTTCACGGGGTTCTGCTTCGGGATCATTATCGGTGGGATCATCGTGGACAAGGTGGGGTATGGAAAACTCGTCGTAGTGGCCTTTTTGTTCCACATCCTGTCGGCGTTCGTAACGTTCGGCGCGACGGCTGGGATGCCGACGCAGACCGCATTCGTTTATTTGTGGACGGGGACATTTTTATTCGCGATCGCGAACGGGACACTGGAAGCAGTGGCGAATCCGCTGGTGGCAACGCTCTTTCCAAACAACCGGATGCATTATCTGAATATTTTGCATGCTTCGTGGCCGGCGGGTCTGGTGTTCGGCGCCCTGGTGGCGACTTCGCTGCCTGACTTGAACTGGAAAGTGAAACTCGGCGTGTTCCTCATTCCGACAGTGATCTACGGAGTAATGTTCATGGGCCAGCACTTCCCGAAATCGGAAGCTTCGCAGAAAGGGCTTTCGTTGGGAGAGATGTTCAAGGATGTAGGTATCATCGGGTCGCTGGTAATTGGTTTCTTCATCGGCTTCTTCGTGAAGGATGGTCTCGGACCTCTCCTCCAGGGGTTCACCGGTAATGAGTTTTTCGTGGGCAGCACATGGAAGATGATTTCCATCGCGGTGGGCGTGATTGTCTGGCTGGCGTTTAGCGGGCTGAGCGGTTGGTCGATTGGCGCTGGGTTGCTGTTCATGTTGTTCATTGCGCATGCTTTGGTGGGCGCGGTCGAACTCGGAACGGATAGCTGGATCCAGAACATCACTGGGAACATCCTCACACCGCAACAGGGCCAGATCCTGTTCATCTTCACGTCGGCATTGATGCTTGCACTTCGGTTCTGCGGCCATTGGATCGAGAAGAACTTGAAGCTGTCGCCAGTCGGTTTGCTGTTCATTTGCGCAGTTTGCGCGGTGGTCGGCCTGAACATGGTGAGTGCGATTTCGACATTCGGCGGGGCTATGGCGGCGCTGGTGATCTACGGCATCGGTAAAACGTTCTTTTGGCCGACGATGTTGGCGGTGACGAGCGATCGTTTCCCACGCACCGGTGCGGTGGCGATCTCGATCATGGGCGGCATTGGTATGATGTCGGCCGGGTTGATTGGTTCGCCGGGCCTCGGCTACGCGAAGGATCGTTTCGCCGGCGAAGAGTTGGCGAAGGCGGATCAGGCGCTCTACGCTCAGTATAAAAACGAACGCGCGAGCCAATGGCTTGTCTTCAAAGAAGTTAACGGGTTGGACGCCGGCAAAGTGGCGGCGCTTTCGACCAACAACGCGCCGGAAAAAGCGACGGTGTTGAAGGCAAACATGGATGGCGATCGCCGGACCTTGAAAGCGGATTCCACAATCCCGGTGATTATGGCGATCATCTATTTGGGAATGATCTTCTACTTCAAGGCACGCGGTGGATATAAGCCGGTGCATATTGTGGAGACGACTACGCCAGAGCGAAAAGCTGAGGCTGCTGTTTAAGGGAAATTAGATTTCAAACCACGCACAGAGGCGGCCGAAAGGCCGCCTTTTTTCTTTCAGGAGAGCGAGCGCACCAAGTCAAACCTCTTTAACGACGCCCCAGTAGACGTCGAGTTTTTTGGCGAGGTAGAGCTTGAGGGCGCGAACGAGGACTTTGCTCTCGAGGGCCTGGCCGGCGGCGACGATGTCTTTGAGGGTCATGCCGGGTCGGACGTTGAAAGATTCCTGGGCGATGATGGGGCCTTCGTCGAGGTGCATGCTGACGAAGTGGGAAGTGACGCCAACGATTTTTACGCCGTGTTCGTAGGCCTGGCGGTAGGCTTGCGGGCCCGGGAAGCTGGGGAGGAGCGACGGGTGGACGTTGATAATTTTGTTTTTGTAACGCCAGACGAAATTCGGGGAGAGAATTTTCATGAAGCGGGCGAGCACGACGAAATCGGCCGCGGCGCCACGGAGGATTTCGATGGCGCGCATTTCGGCTTTAGCGCGATCGCCTTCCCAGGAGACGAGTTCAAAGGGGAGATCGTATTTTTTCGCGAGAGGTTCGAGGTCGCGGCGGTTGGAAATGACGACGACAGGTTCGACGCGGAGTTTCCTGGCGCGGATCTGCTGCATGATCGCTTCGAGGCAATGAGGTTCCTTGGTGACCATGATGCCCATACGTTGCGGACGGTTGGGATCGGTCCAATGAATGGTGACTTCCATTGCGAGGGTGCGGCCGACATTGATGAGGCGTTCTTCGACTTCGTTGCTGCGGATGGATCGATCCCAGGACGCCTGGAGGATCATGCTGAACTCGCCGCGGGTGACTTGTTCCTCGAGCGCCTCGATGTTGGCGCCTTCCTGGAAAAGGGCATTAGTGAAGCGGGCGATGACGCCGGTTTTGTCGCGTCCGATGACAGTGATGGTGGCGAATTGTTTCACGTCGATTTGATGCGGACTTCCGGGTCGCGCAGCGGGTTTGGAATGTGTCGGAAAATGCGGGATCGCAGAAGAAGAAAGTTAAACGGCTTCCAGGGCGGCGAGGTTTTGTCGGAGTTGCTTGATGCGATAGAAGCGATCTGCGCGCGAGTCTTCGCCTCGTTGTTCCTTCGGGCAGGGGAGATTCAGCGGAATCGATCTCAACGTCAGGCTGGATTGTTTCGTGCGAGCCATGGTGAAGAAGCGCCATCCCCATCCGATGTCGTCAGGCGAATCGAGCGCGAGTTTTGCGGCGGCCGGCGAGAGAAGGAGGGGACCGTAGCAATAATCAGGAGGCTCGGTGGCTGTGTTGTTATTGAATGCAAATTCAGCTGCCTGGTTCATGAACATTTCCGCCCATTGCTGCCCTTTGGGAAATGTTTTGAAACTTCTCTTATCGCGGGCGGCAATCGTGACGCCGAACGACCGCGATGCTTTTGCGAGTTGAACGAACTTCAGCAACGGGCCTTCGAAGAACGGATATTTATCCGGCTCGGTGTAGAGAATAAACCGATCGGGAAAGCCTTCGAGAGCAGCGGCGAGTGAAGTTTTGACTTGAGGAACGAGACCTTTTATCCGCGGTTTAATGACGGAGATTCCAGTTTGTTTGAGTTCGTTAGCGAATTGCGCACTGGATCCGCCGTCAGCTGCGATGATCGGAAGATTGCAGGCGGCGAGCTTGCGAAGCGCCGTCGATAGGCTTCGTTCCTCAGCGTTGTTTCGCGCGAGAGTAATTGTGGCTACGACGACCTTCTGCGGCTGCATCGCGGCACGGTGCGATGAACGGACGCCAGGAGCAACGGGTAAATCGATTGAAACGATTCGTCGTTCAGGAGTTGCCACTATTGCCGTGATTTTGTGTTCCATCTACCATTTGGGCAAGGAGGAGCTATCGCAGAAACATTACGGATATGGTGTGTAGTGCTCGCGAGCTTTTTAGCGATCGGCGGGCGCGTGGCTTCCTACGCTCAGAGCACGAACCTCCAGCAATTTAGCACTATCGAGTCGTTTCTAGCTGCGGCACGCACGAATCGGGACGTGAGAGGGCAGGTGCGAGGGTCCGTGACCTACAGCTATCCTAACCGGTCGTTTTACATGCAGGACAAAACGGGAGGTTTGTTTGTCGGATCGGCGACGAATATTCCTTTGAACGTCGGCGACATGGTGGAGGTGATCGGTCGCGCTTCGGCTGGGGGCTTCTCATCGATCATGCAGCAAGAGGGACTGCGCCGGCTGGGAAGCGGCCAGGAGATAGAACCGAGAAAGACGAGCTCCAAGGAGATCATTGGCGGCAAGTATGACATGACCTTAGTCGTTCTCAGCGGGACACTTCTAGAGATCGCTGAACTGCCAAACGGGACTGTGCTACTGCGGCTCCTGAACGATTCAGTGCCGTTCTCGGCCGAATTGCAGGCTGCTGAAATGCCGGACGAGTGGCGCGCGTTAATTCCGCAATCGTTTATTCGGCTGACCGGTGTTTGCTCGATCGGCGGGGGGGAAGGGCGGGCGCGAAATTTTCGGATCGTGCTGAGGACGCCGCAAGACGTGGAGATTTTGAAAGCGCCGCCGTGGTGGACTTTCGAACGAACAATGCGGGTGGTCATCGTGCTAGGTCTGCTGATTCTCGGCGGATTGATTTGGGTGGCGGCGTTGAATCACCAAGTGCGGCAGCAGACGCGGGAGCTGAGGAAGCGGTTTGAGCGGGAAGCGGAGTTGGAGGACCAGTACCAGGATCTTTTCGAAAACGCGCAGGAACTGATTCTCACGCTGAATCAGTACGGCGGGTTTGTAAGCCTGAACAAAGCCGCAGAACGGACATTGGGCGTTTCGAGGTACGATGCGGTGGAGAGGAACCTGGCGGATTTTGTTGTTCCGGCGCAGCGCCTGAAATTCAAAGAGTTTCTTAGCGATTCGGCGCGGCAGGATTCCGGGAAGCTCGGGGAATTTGAAGTGCTTCGTTCGAATGGGCGACCCGCATCTCTGGAATTGAGTTGCCACTTAATGAATCGGCCGGCGGCGGCAGAACCGGAATTGCAGGTGATCGCGCGCGACATCACTGAGCGTAAACGTGCCGAAGCAGAAATACATCGGCTAACAAATTTCCTTGAGAAGCGAGTGACAGAACGCACCGCGCAATTGGAAGAAGCAAACAAGGAACTGGAGGCGTTCAGTTATTCAGTGTCGCACGACTTGCGCGCGCCGCTACGCGCGATTGAAGGATTCTCAAAAATTCTCTTCGACGAAAATCTGGCGACCGCTGACGAAGATACAAAGTATTTGCTCGATGGTATCCAGAAGAATTCGCGGCGTATGTCGCAATTGATCGATGACCTGCTGCAATTTTCCCGTGTGACACGATCGTCGCTGGTAGCAGCAGACGTGAACCTTGAGGAGTTGTTTCGAACTGTCTTCGACGAACAAAAAATGCTGCAGAAGGAACGGCGGATCGAGTTTAAGCTGAACAAAGTTCCCATCGTGAAAGGAGACGCCGCGCTCTTGCGGCAAGTGGTTGAGAACCTGATCGGCAATGCGCTAAAATATTCGCGGGAACGCGATATTGCGGTGGTTGAAGTGGGGTCACGTGACGAACCAGGAGAGCATGTCCTCTTCGTGAAGGACAACGGCGTCGGCTTCGACATGCGTTACGCCGAGAAATTGTTTCAGGTTTTTCAACGGCTTCATTCTGAGAAAGAATTCGAAGGCACGGGTGTCGGCCTGGCGATCGTGCAACGGATCCTGAAGCGTCACGGCGGTCGCGTTTGGGCCGAGGCGGAACCCGGCAAAGGGGCGACTTTTTTCTTTTCGCTGCCGAAAGCGCCTGTGACTGAGGGCACTGCGAAAAGCGGGTTTGCAGTTTGAGTGCCTGTCAGTTAGACAACTGCCATGCGTTTTATCGGCAGTGTTATCGAAAAACTGCAGCGCCACCCAAAGAGGATTGTCTTTCCGGAAGGAACCGAGCCGCGCGTGCTCCAGGCGGCGCGGCAGTTTTATTCATTGCGCTGCGGCGTGCCGATCCTGCTCGGGAACCGCACGCACATAAAGCAGGCTGCCGAGAAACTGAACGTCTCGCTCGAAGGAATTCGCATCATCAATCCAGATGAAAGCGAGGAGTTGGACAATTTCGCGAAGCGTTACGAATTGCTGCGGCGCTTCAAGGGGATCAAAGAACGTGAGGCGCGCGAGACGATGCTCAAGCCGAATTATTTCGGAGCGATGATGGTCGCGATGCACCAGGCCGATGGGATGGTGAGCGGTTCAAATGAAGTGACGGGAGGTGTGTTGCGGCCTCTCTTTCAGATTATTAAGGTGGCGCCGCAAGCGACCACTGCTTCGAGCTGCATGATTTTGGAAGTAGAGGACACGCGCTTCGGCGAACGCGGAACGATGTTCATGGCGGATTGCGGCGTCATTCCAGATCCGACCGTGGACCAGCTTTCCGATATTGCGGTCTCCACCGCGGAACTTTGCCGGCAGATGCTCAATGTTCGACCGCGGGTGGCGTTGCTGTCCTATTCCACGAAAGGAAGCGCGACACATCCTTCCATTGGCAAGGTGCAGGCAGCCACTGCGCTCGCGAGGCAGAAGGCCGAGCAACGCATGTTGGAAGCAGATTTCGACGGAGAATTGCAGGTCGACGCAGCGCTCGTGCCTGAAATTGCGAACCGAAAACTGCCGGAGAGCAAAGTGGGTGGACAAGCCAATGTGTTGGTTTTTCCGGACCTGAATTCAGGAAATATTGGTAGCAAGTTGATCCAGCACGTGTCGCGAGCCAACGCTTACGGCCAGATTCTGCTCGGCCTGGATCGACCCGCGGCGGATTTGTCGCGCGGCTCAAATGCGCACGACATTATGGGCGTGGCGGCAATTATTGGTGTGCAAGCTACGGCATATAAGCTGTTGTATGGTGATAACCAATACAAGTTGCCGGGCGAAGGTCTTCTATGAACAACACCACGCCGCGCGTGTTCATAGCGGCCACCCGCCAAAACGACGGCAAGACGACGACTTCACTCGGGCTGCTCGCAGCACTGCAGAAGCATTACCCGCGCGTCGGCTACATTAAGCCGGTCGGTCAACGGTTGGTCGAGATAGCCGAACAGAAGATCGATGAAGATACGGTGCTGATGGATCAGGTTTATAACCTGAACTGTCCGCTCGTTGAAATGAGTCCGATTCCGATCGAGCCCGACTTCACGCGGCGGTATCTGGAGGCTTCGAATTACGATACGTTGGTGCGAAAGATTCAGAAGGCGTTTGACCGCGTTGCATGGGAAAAGGATTTCGTCCTGTGCGAAGGTTCCGGGCATGCCGGCGTCGGTTCGGTTTTCGACCTTTCGAACGCGCGCGTTGCGAAGCTGCTGGGAGCGAAAGTGATCATCGTGAGCCAGGGCGGAATCGGAAAACCGATCGATGAAGTCTGCCTCAACCAGGCGCTCTTCGAGAAGGAAGGTGTCGAAATCATCGGCGTTATCCTGAACAAGGTTGTTCAGGATAAAGTGAGTTACATTAGCGATTTTGCCCGGCGCGGGTTGAAACGAAAGGGTCTTGAGCTGCTCGGCGTGTTGCCGCACCGGCGTATGCTATCGAGTCCAACGATGGATTTGATTCGCGAGGAGCTGAATGCCGAGCCGCTGAACAAAGCAGAAAACGTCCATAATTTAGTTGAGGATGTGGTGGTCGGCGCGATGGGCGTGCATAACACGATGAGTTTCTTCAAGCCGGGTGTGTTGATCATCACGCCGGGCGATCGCGAAGATATCATTCTCGCGGCAGCGACGACGCAGGTTGGCAAAGGAAAAGATTCGTTGGCCGGCATCGTTCTAACCGGCGATCTGAAGCCTAACCCAAATGTTTTGAAGGTCATCGGTGACATGCCTTTTCCAGTTCTCATGGCGAGTGAAAGCAGTTATCACGTAGCCAGCAAAGTTCATGATGTCATTGTGAAAACCCGTCCTTCGGATGTGGAGAAGATCGCGTTGATTCGCGACTTGATCGCGGAGTTTGTCGACGTTAAGAAAATCCTCAATTCACTTTAAGCCCAAGATGTCCGTTCTTTCCGCTCTCAATCCCACGCTGGCGACCCTGCCGGTTTATCAACCGGGCCGACCGATCGAAGAAGTCGCGCGAGAACACAATCTGCCGGTGGAAAGCGTGATTAAGCTCGCGTCGAACGAGAATCCGCTCGGTCCTTCGCCAAAAGCTGTGGCAGCGATGCGCAAAGCTCTCGATTCTCTGCATCTTTATCCGGATGGCAACGCCTTCTACCTGAAACGTAAGCTCGCGGAGAAACTGGGGGTTCAACCGGACCAGATTTGTTTTGGGAACGGTTCCAATGAAATCATCGAGTTTGTTGGGCACGCCTTCATGCGGACGGGAGTAGATGTTCTCGTTTCCGAATATTGCTTTGCGATCTACCCGATCATGGCGCGGATGTTCGGCGCAAACGTGGTGAGCGTGCCTGCAAAGAACCTGGGGCACGACATTCCTGCCATGCTGCGCGCGATCACGCCGCAAACGCGCGTCATGTTTGTGGCAAATCCCAACAATCCGACTGGCACACTCGCGCCGAAAGAGCAGATCGAGGAACTCGTGCGCTCGGTGCCCGATTCGGTGCTGCTCGTTATGGACGAAGCATATATCGATTTTCTCGAAAACCCCGCCGACCTGTTGCCGCTGGTGCGCAGCTTGAAAAAGCAGAATCTATTGCTGATGCGCACGTTCTCGAAGATTTACGGCTTGGCCGGTTTGCGTCTTGGCTATGGAGTTGGTCATCCAGAATTGATTGCGGCGCTCGAGAAAGTGCGTCAGCCGTTTAATATCAATTCGCTCATTCAGGCCGGCGCAATAGCGGCGTTGGACGATGATGAGCATCTTGCGAAGACTCACCGGAATAATGAAGAAGGTCTTCGATTCTTCGAAAAAGAGCTAAGCGAATTGAAGCTGGAGTTCGCGCGGTCTGCAGCGAATTTCATCCTGGTGAAAGTGGGTGATGGACAAAACGTTTTCGAGGCAATGCAGCGAGTTGGAGTAATTACCCGGCCCATGGGAGGTTACAAGTTGCCTGAATGGATCCGAATAACGGTAGGAACGCCCGAGGAAAATCGCCGTTGCGTGGGCGCCTTGAAGAGCGCACTCAAATGACGGCCTGGAACGCCGATAGTCGCGTAGCACTCGACAGCGCGGTGGGATTTCATAGATTGAAAGTATGAGCGCGGTTCCAGCCAGCCAAAAGAAGGATTGGACGGAGCAGGAGTTGCAGGCACTCCCGGACAACGGCTTCGACTACGAAGTCGTGAACGGTGAACTCGTCATGAGCCCAAAGAACAATTTTCAACACGGGGATATTTGCGGCGAACTGCTGATGCGGATGCGCGTGCATGCGAAGGCTGAAAAGCTCGGACTTGTCTGCGATTCGAGCACCGGTTACTGGATGAACAACCGGAACTGTAGGGCGCCCGATGTTTCGTTCATCGCCAAGGCGCGGTTAGTCGGAATGAAGCGACCTGCAAAACAATTTTTTCCAGGCGCACCGGACTTGCTCGTTGAAGTGCTCAGCCCGAACAATACGCGACGTGAAATGGAAGAGCGGCTGCGCGACTTTTTCGAAAGCGGCGCTCAACTCGCCTGGATCATCGACCCTGAAACGGAAACTGCCGAGATTTGCAATTCCCTGAGTGACCGCCGGCTGCTTGGCCCCGGCGGAGAACTCGACGGCGAAGATGTGTTGCCCGGCTTTCGCTGCAAACTTTCGGAGCTCTTCGCGCCGTGGCCTTGGGAGTAAAGTTTTCCGATTGAAATTTAAGTGAAACCGACCGATCTACGCGCCATTCTTCAATACATCCCGCGCTTCCGCGAAAAAGCGTTTGTGCTGAGCGTGGATGGCGCAATCGTTACAGAAGAGAATTTTGCGAACATCCTCACGGACGTCGCCGTTCTCCGTTCGCTGAATATCCGGGTCGTGCTGGTGCATGGCGCCAGTGCGCAGATTCGGGAGCTTGCTGAACAGCAGGGCATCACACCTTCTGACGTTTACGGTTCTGGAGTGACGGATTCCGCCACGCTGCAGCTCGCATTGACCGCAGCGAATCGGCTGACGCACGAAATTCTTGAAGGTATTGCATCGCATGATCTGCGGGCTGTGACCACGAATGCGATTACTGCGCATCCGCTCGGGATTCTGCAGGGGGTCGATCATCTCTTTACCGGCAAAGTCGAACGTATCGACATCGATCTGCTCCAAACCTTGCTCGGCCAGGGAATTTTGCCCGTCGTGCCCCCGCTGGGCTTTGACGGCGATGGCCGCACTTACCGGGTAAATTCGGACAGCATCGCGGTGGCCGTCGCCGAGGCACTCAAAGCCACGAAGTTGATTTTCATCACGAGCCAGGACGGCTTGGTTCGCGCGGGTCAACTGATCCGGCAAATGATTGTTGGGGAACTCGACCAAATTTTAGCCACAAACAAAGAAGCGTTCGGCCGGGAGCTGAGTTCGAAGGCGATTCATGCCTCGGCCGCGTGCAAGGCAGGCGTGCCACGCGTGCATATTATTAATGGCCGCATCGATGAGAGTTTGCTCACGGAAGTGTTTTCCAATGAAGGCGTCGGCACGCTGATTTACGCGAACGAATACCAGCAGATTCGTAAAGCGATGAAGAAAGATGTGCGCCACATCCTGCAGCTGACGAAGAACTCCGTGCGCAGCGAGGAACTGGTGAAACGCACGCGCGCGATGATTGAAAAGCAGATCGGCGATTATTACATCTTCGAGACGGATAAACATCCGGTCGGGTGCATTGCGCTACACACCTATCCGGAGCATGGCAAAGCGGAACTCGCCTGTCTGTTCGTGCGCCCGTCGCACGAAAACCAGGGAATCGGACGCAAACTGATGCAGTTCGCTGAGAGTCGCGCGCTAGAAATGGGGCTTACTGAACTAATCACTCTTTCGACGCAGGCGTTTACATACTTTCAATCCAAGGCCGGTTTTTCCGAAGGTTCACCGGATGATTTGCCACCGGCGCGGCGCGAAAAGTACGATGTGAGCGGACGCAATTCGAAGGTATTAGTGAAGAAACTCGCCAAGCAGGAAGTGGCGCGTGCGGCGTGAAGATTGCGAAAGCAAAGAAGCCGGGGCATTCCCCGGCTCCGTCTGCACGTAACTGACTTCTATTCTGCGTTTGCCTAAAAGCGTTAGACGCTGGTTCTGCGGCCAAAGAACAGCGAGATCACAAACAGCACCAGGAAAACAGCGAACAGAATTTTCGCAATACCTGCTGCTGCACCGGCGATGCCAGTGAAGCCGAGTAACGCTGCGATGAGCGCGATAACCAGTAACGTAATTGTCCAACTTAACATATTTGTCCTCCAGTTTTGCTCGCCGCAGCGCGGCGGGCGTTTCTTCGTTTACGCTTTTAACCTAGGTCACGGGGGTATATTTCGAATCGGGGCGCAGCCCTGAAGCGATCTTCAAGGAATTCTTAGGGTTTGCCTGAAAGAGCTTCCGCTGAGGGAAGCACCGAGGAGGCGAAAAAACTCAGCTTTTGGACGAGGCGGCTTCGCGAAAAGGGACTAGGCTGGTTGGGACAAAAGGAGGGCGCAGAGTTACGCCAAGCACGTGAGGCTGTCATCTAGACGCGGGAAGATATTGGAAATCGCTCTCTAAGCCGCCTTCTTGAGCGTCTTTTTGCGGTGGGAGGACTTCTCGCCGGCGTGGCCACTCTTTTTCTTCGTTTCCGCAAGACTCTTCTGCAACACAGCAACAAGATCTACGACGTTCGTGGCGGCTTTGGCCTTCACCTTCGGAGTGACCACATCTTTCCCGCCGTTCTTCACTTTCTCTTCGATCAACGCGATCAGCTTGTCGCGATACTCATCTTTGAAGTCACCGGGGTTCCAGTTGCCACTCATCGTTTTAACGAGCGAAGTGGCCATATCCATTTCCTTTTTGCCGAGTTTCTCTTCGCGCGGCAAATCGAGGCCCGCAGGCTCAAGAACTTCGTCCGGAAAATGCATTAATTCGAGGACCAGGGAATCATCCTTCGGCTTTACTGCGGCGAGGTGTTGACGGGTTTTAATTACGACACGCGCGATACCAACCTTCCCGGTTTCCTTCAAAACTTCGCGCAGCAACGCATACGCTTTTTTTCCGCCTTTCTGAGGCTCAAGGTAATACGGCTTGTCGAAAAACATCGGATCAATTTCACCCAGATCCACGAATTCCATGATGTCGATTGATTGGGTCGCTTCGGGCATGGCTTTTTCGAAATCCTTGTCATCCACGATTACGAACTGCCCTTTTTCATATTCGTAACCTTTGACGATCTTCTCCCACGGTACCTCTTCGCCATCGGCATCGGCCACGCGCTTGTACCGGATTGGACTCAGGTCGTCCGCTCGCAGTTGTCGGAATGAAATGTCTTCCTTACGCGTTGCTGGATATAACCCAATCGGGATGTTCACCAACCCGAAACTGATCGATCCCTTCCAGATGGCTCTCATGACTCAATAACTTTCGCCGCACACCGCCCACGCGCCAAACCGCGGACCGAAAAGGGGATTCTCCTAGTATTCGCAATTCACTGGTTCCTATCGCCTTACGAAGGGTCTCAGACGTTTTGCTAAGATGAAATCAGGGAACAATTGAAGTACGGGCGAAACTTACTTCACGGGCCGTCATCAAAGATTCAGTTCTACAAAGAAACGAATTGTAATAGCTTGAGAGCCTCATTTCATGAACACGCCGCCTCCCAACGATCCGCAGGCTGATCCTTCGCTTCGGCAGTATAACACCCAGTCTCGTAAGGAGCTCCGTAACGATCCTGCCTGGCGGCCGGGCGGTGAGCATTTCGATTCGCTTGTTCGCGCATACCTGCCACTTGTTTACGGCGTCGGCTCCAGGCTCGTGCCGGAAGATCCTCAGGCCGCGGAGCGCATCGCCAATTCGGCGTTTGAATTGCTGGCGGTGAAGTGGGCGCGCGTGGTGAAAGGTAATTGCAGCCAGCTCACTCTTATTTCGCACTTCCTGTTGCGCGCAGCGTTGGACACCAGCACGCGCGAGCGGAAGCGCTTGCGTCTCAAAAAGCCGGGGAAAGGAGGTTCGGCGGCCGAGTATTCCCTGCTTTTACGTCGCTATTTCCTCCTAAACAAGAAAGCGCAACGGTGCGTTTTAGTATTCAATATCCTGGGTTCTCCTCCGGCCGCAGATTCGCCGAACATGCGCCGATTGGAGCACTGTGGCGCGAAAGCCGTCCGGAAGCTTGGGAAAAAGCTTAGGAAGACTTCACTCGGCTCGAACCTCACCGCAGTTCTGGCGACTATTCCGATCGTTCCGCCACCCGAGACGGAAGCGGCGATCATCGATTCGATGCGGCGCTGGACGATCACGGCGCCGCGAGCAGACCTCACCCGCGCGACAATTCTTGCGTGGCGCTGGCTGGCGGTGCGCAATTTTTTCAAACGCGTGCTGGCGGGTGTCGGCGCTACCGTTTGCGTCGCGGCAGTTTTGCTTGCGGTGGTTGTGCACCTCGCGCAACGCGGCCATTTCCTGATGTTCTTCTGGAAAATGGAGCAGCGGGAAACACTGAAACGGCATCCGGAATTAGGCCATCCCGGAAAACCGTGGCCTGTCACCGAAGAAGATCGAGCTCGCGTTCCCAGTAAACCGCCGGAATCTACAGACGAACTTTTTCGTCACACGAACATTTGGCTCGCGAAACTCTCATTCACAGAAGAACAGTGGGAAGACTTACAGGCCGATCGTATCGAACGGGTGCCGAATCTTTTCGAGAACAACAAAATCAACTTGCGCAACCCGAAAGCTAAACGCAGCGGACTGGCTGGCGCGCTCGGCTACGACTTCAATTGGGTGCAGGCGCAGTTCGAATTTGCAGGAAGGCATTTCACCAACGTCGCGGCCCGCTATCGTGGCAACGGGACTTTCGTCTCATCGCTCTACGGCCCAAAGCAGTCATTGAAGGTCGATACCGATAAGTTTGAGAAGA
This sequence comes from Verrucomicrobiia bacterium, assembly GCA_036383895.1. Lineage (GTDB taxonomy): Bacteria > Verrucomicrobiota > Verrucomicrobiia > Limisphaerales > SXQI01 > DASVNK01. The sequence continues at coordinate 259,812 of DASVNK010000012.1, forward strand.
AACAGCTTCTCGCCGGCATCGACGAGCTGAATTTTGTAAACGCTAATCCGGATTCCTCGTTCATGCACGATGCGCTTGCGCATAGACTTTTTCGTGACCTGGGGGCGAAATCGCCGCGCACCACTTACGCGTACCTAACGATCGATGCTGAAGGGAAATGGACCAATCAACCGATCGGACTCTACAATGTCATAGAAAACATCGACAAGCGGTTCGCGGAAGATCGCTGGGGAACCAAGAAGGTGCCGATATTTAAACCAGTGACTTACGAGTTGTTCCATGACCTGGGGGATGACTGGAAACAATACGCCGACATTTACGATCTGAAGACCGATGCGGGTCCGCAACAACTGCAGCGCGTAATTGAGTTTGCGAAACTGTTGAGCCACGCGACAGACGACGAATTCGCCCGGCGCTTACCGGAGTTTTTGGACATGGAGAATTTCGCCAGCTATCTCGCCACAACTGTTTTGCTCTCCAGCTACGACGGCTTCCTGTGCAACGGGCAGAATTATTTCATGTATATGGATCCCGAGACAGAGAAGTTCGGGTTTATCGGGTGGGACCAGGACCATTCGTGGGGCGGATTCGGAATGGTGGGGACCACAGAGCAACGGGAGGATGCGAGCATTTGGGAACCGTGGGTCGTGACCTACGATTTCAAGTTTCTGAAGCGGGTGCTGGAAGTTCCGGCCTTCCGCGAAGCATACCGTGCAAAACTGGAGTACGCACTGGAGAACATCTTCACCGAAGAGCGCCTTTACGCGCAGATCGACGAGTTAGCGCGCACAATTCGCCCAGCGGTGGCTGCCGATTCCGAGTTCCGCCTTGAGCGGTTTGATATCGCTGTCAGTGAGGAACAAATCGATCAGCCGAGCAACGCGAACTCCGGCGCAGCAGATGGCCCTGTCCACCAAATTAAACGGTTTATCGAAGCGCGCATCAAATCGGTGCGCGCTCAGCTCGACGGCGAGAGCGACGGTTCACGAGTTGGCATGCGCCGCTGACGGAAATTAATCTCCCTGCACCATCGTCCACATGCCTTTCGGCGAATTTGTCGTTCCCGTGCCGACCGTTTCCGTGACTTTGTGAATCGCGACATGGCCGTCGTGGAAAAGGTAATTAAACCGGCGCGCATGGAGTCCATAGGAGGCACTTCCGTAACTTGTTTTGTTGAAGGTGGTATTTTTGCTGAGCTGAACCAGATCCGGATCACCCGTTGGGCTTGTTGCACCTGGGCCTGCGACAAACGAGGGCCAGTCGTTGCCCGCGATATTACGGCCGTTTGGAAGCTCCGTGATGAAGATTGTGCCGGCGGGATCTTTAACCACTGATTCTTGATAACCGCGAGGTTCCCATTCTGGCTGCTGGCCACCTGCGACACCTCGAAATTCAAAATAGATACCGACACCATGAGTTGCCGCAGGGAGCGCTGCAGTTTTGTTGAACACGATAAAACTGGGTCCTGCCCAGTTCATCGCGTAGCTCCTCCTGCTGCCATACGGTCCCCATGAGATGCCTTGTTGGATCTTGTCTCCGGGACACTTGATAAGCTGCGGCGTTCTATCAGGCGGCATTGATCCCAAAACAAGTTCGCTGTTCGGAGCAGTGCCGCCAACGTTGCGATGGATGTAATCATCCCAGGAAAGTTGATACTGCCAATCACCCGTCGAATACGCCGTGGGAGGAATTTGCCCGTTGTGATCGGCGGACCACATCGCGAAGCCCAAGCCGATCTGCTTCAAGTTCGAAGTGCATTTGAGTCGCTGCGCGCGGGATTTAGCGCCGGCCAGTGCTGGAAGGAGCAGACTCGCGAGAATGGCGATGATCGCGATGACCACGAGCAGTTCAATCAGCGTGAAAGCAAACAAACGAGCATTGCGGTGCCGGCGCAATTCGGGATGGTTCATGCGCCCCAGCTTACTTCAATAATGCTGCGTAGAAAAGTGAGCGTTTCGTTGCCCAGCCGGTATACCTATCACGAGCGTTTCGCAACTGGACTGCGGCCGGGCACGCTCGTTATCGTGAGGTATGGGAATTATCGCGCTGCTGATCGTCCTCGGGTTGGTGTTGCTATTCCTGGAAACGATTCTACCCGGGCTCATCGCGGGCGCGCTGGGATTGGTGTCGCTCGGCGCCGCCGTAGCTTACGCCTACATGGAACTTGGCGCGCAAACGGGGAATACCGTTTTGCTGATCGTTCTGGCGCTGTTGGTCGTCAGCACCATTCTCTGGGTGAAGTTTTTCCCGGACAGCGCCGTGGCCAAAGTCTTTGTTTCGCAGCGGCAGATCGGTGATATCGGAGCTGAAAAGCCGGAATTACTCGGTCGAACAGGAACGGCGCTGACGGCGCTTCGTCCCGCGGGGACCTGCGATTTCAATGGCAAACGAATCGACGTAGTGGCCGACGGCGTCTTTGTGGAAAAAGGGGCGTCGGTCAAAGTTGTAGGAGTCGAAGGCCTGCGCGTGGTGGTGCGGCCGGTTCAACCAGGTTAACCGCCGGTTAACGTCAGCGGTGCAAGCGCCTTAACTGATCGCGCAACTGCTCGATTTCGGCCTCGGCAACGTCTTTCTCGTGCTCGGCTTTAATGAGCTGTTCGGAGACATGCTCCAAATCGCGCAGGACCGCTTCAAGGGCCTCGCGGATATGTTCAACTTCAGCCTTTGCCTGCTGAATGAGTGAACGTTGTTCGGGCGGAAGATCGGAATAGCGCTGTTCCTCGCGGCGAGGTTCATCACCGCGATGTTCCTCCGGACGACCTCCGCCACTGGGCCGATGAAACTGGTCGCCTCGATCGCGAACCGGACCGCGATTTCGACCCATCCGGCGATCCCTCGGAGCCATTCGTCCGCGGCCACCGCGCCTGTTTCGTCCTCTGCCGCCGCCCATCCCACCGCCTGGGCCGCCCTGGTGCTGGGGGTCGCGAACTTCGCCACCGGTCTGTGGACCAGTCGGCTGGTCACCGACCGGCTCGTAAGCGCCTCCGCCTCCTTCACGCTCTGAAGGATTAATAGGCCGGGAATGGCCCTCGCCGGTCTCTGGTTCGTTGCGGCTGGGCTCACGGTATTCGCGATCCGGCCCCTCAGAAGATTCGCGCGCTTCGCCAGCGCCGCGATCCCAATCCCGCCGGACGGGTTCCTCGCGATGAGAATGCTCGGATGGTGCGCTTCCTGGCTGCGGGTCATCCCGCCGGTCGTTTTCCACGAAGGGTACTGTGCCGAGTTGATGCTTAGCGGTCAACGCGGAAACAAGGAGTGTTAAAGGGTGGACGTGGTTCGTGCAAAAAAAATGAAGCTGCGGGTTGGCCGCAGCCTCTTGGTTTACAGGTTTAGAATCCGATTGATGCTTAGCGCACCGGGTTCGGGCTGTGCTGGATAATGCGTCCAGTTCTCACTTCGCCAGCGCCGCCGGCTGCTTCCACGAAGACGGAACCTTCCGGGAGGTCAGCGCGGAATTCTGGTGTGCTATCGACATCCACATCAACGTCATCTGGCACCGCGAAGGTATAAACATCGATGGTGCGCAGGTTCCAATTGCGGTCGTAGAATGGGAAGCGGTTGACGTGCGCGGCACGGGTTTCCGGAGTGAACGACAATGCGCTCACGGTGATGCGTTCTTCACCCTCGCTGTCGACTACGTTTACAGCTTCCACGTCACTTGAGCCAACGTCAGTCGTTTTCACGACGACCGGTTCACCATGAACGACCTTAGTATCGGTGTCGGTGAGAACGGAATTCTCATCAAAGTTCTTGGCGCGAATGACAGTGGTATCCGTGCTTGCGGAACGATCTGTTCCGACATCCGCACTGGCCGATACGCCCACACCCTGATCAGCGTCAGTCTGGTCGGCGTCGTAACGGGCATAACCTGAGGAGGCGCAGCCCACACCCAACGTAGCGACGAAAGCGCCCACGCAGGTAAGTTTCAAAGCAGTGACTTGTTTCATACACTGCCATTATGGGTGCCGGGAGGTTGCAACTCTATGCGGCGGGCGGACGGTTTTGGCTTAATACAAAGAGTAGCGGCGACCCGTGCAAACCAATAGGAGGTGGATAATCCATTCTCCTAAAGGGAACTCGGGCGCGTATTTGCATCATGGGAAAGCGGCTGAGGCTTGCGAGTTTACAGGAAATCTTCAACCTCTCTCCCACATGCGGACCAAAGAGCAGATCTTCACGTTTATCGAACGGCCGGGCGTTGTTGCGGTCGTGCGGGCGAAGTCTGCGGAGCAGGTACTCCCGCTTTCCGAGGCGCTGATCAACGCTGGGTTCCGGGCGATTGAGATCACAATGACCACACCGAATGCATTGGATGGCATTCGGCAGGCGTCGTCGCGGTTCTCCAGCGTTGCTTCCATTGGGGTAGGAACTGTTTTGAATGCGGAAACAGCTCGGCGCGCGATCGATGCGGGTGCAGAGTTTATCGTGAGCCCGATCACTAAACCGGAAATCGCGCAAGTCGCCTCGGCGGCGGCGCGACCAGTAATGCTCGGCGCTTATACGGCGACAGAAGCCCAATTGGCCTTCGACGCAGGCACGGATTATGTGAAGCTGTTTCCCGCTGATTCACTTGGGCCGGCTTACATCAAGGCTTTGCGAGCGCCATTGCCGCACTTGAGGATTGTTCCAACGGGTGGCGTTTCCCTGGACAACATCTTCGAATTCTTTGCGGCAGGTTGCCCGGCCGTAGGTTTGGGCTCGTCGCTTATCTCGAAATCAGTTTTGGAAAAGAACGATTGGACAACTTTGACGAAGGTGGCGCGGGAGTTCGTGGGCGCGGCGGAACTTGCGCGGAAATAGTCTTCGAACAAAGATCGCACGCCGCCGCGAGGACGACTCGCGGCAGCGTGGTGACACTTATTTCACGAACAAGGCCCAATCTGCCACGCCTGGCGCGTTGCGGATCAGGGCCGTGACCGGCAACTCCTTCGGCGCGCGTGGGCGTGTGAGCAAGCGCAAGCCTGCTTCCTGCGGCAGACGATTGCCTTTGCGGGCGTTCACGTCTTTGTCGGCCCAGACCAAGTTTTCCCACGAATTGGGTCCACCGCGTGAACGCGGCACGACATGGTCGAGGCTGCCTTCGTCGGCGCGCAGCAATTTGCCGGTATACTGGCAGCGATTGCCGTCGCGTTCACGGATCGCTTTGGCGCAGAGCTTCGGGCGCTTGGTTGGAACGCGCGCGAAGTTCACCGAGACGATCACGGTCGGAACGCGGATTGGACCACGAACCGTCTGGATCGCGTGGTCCTGCTCGCGGATGGGGAGCGCCAGCCACTCGTTCCATGGAACGGGCCGGATCTGACCGTCATCAATGTCCAGGGCGGTCGCGACGTTCGTCGCCATTTGGCAGAACGCGTCGGCTGGCGTGCGTGTGTTGATCGCCTGCCAGTTGCGGTTTAGCACCAGGACAATGTTCTTGTTCAGGATCTCGCTCATAAGTTCGATCCGCCAAAACCGAGTTTAGGTGTTTGTTCTTTGTTGAAAGTGTGATCAGACAAAATTGTGATCAATGGTGATCAAACGTGCTCAATTGTGCTCAAGTGCGCTGACGCAGCGGCCGTGGCGGAAGTTCTGAAGAGCACAATGTTTCGGAATGGTTTACTCATATTTGGGACGAGGATAACAGACGGGGTCAGCCATTTATTGACCGACCCCCCTGGAAAAAAGAATAAAAAAAATGGTGGCCCGCCAGGGTAGTGCGCCCTGTTCTACGGATTAAAAGTCCGTTACATCACTTTAATGCTTGCGAGCCATGCGGAATGTCGTGGTCACGCTCCACACTCCTCGGTTTGAGGAGCGCACTGTTTAGCAAACAGGCCCGGCACGCTTGTCCGGTTGGCATTCCGAAAATGTGGGTATGGAGGTAGTCGCACCCCCAAGGCTGCCAGATTCTGAGTCTTCGCACCCGGTTTGACCTACCTCGAAGGAGTCCCGAAAACGTCGAACAGGCCGAAAATCAAGGACTTCGCCCACCGGAGTCCAGGACCGTCAGGTCCCGGCGCGATCAGGCCGACAATGGCAGAGGTTTGATAAAGTAAACCGGCTGTGGAGGGCGCAAATCTGGCAAGTTGCAAGGGCGCTGCAGGGTGTTGCCTTAAGCCTCCACACCCTCAATCAAGAGAGATTCGGAGGTTCGCTCGGAAATGACCTTGGCTGGGATGCCGCCGACCGTAACGTTGTCGGGAACGTCCTTGTTAACCACCGCATTCGCTCCAATTGCTACATTATTCCCAACCCGGATCGCACCAAAGATCTTAGCGCCAGGCCCGATGTAAACGTTGTCGCCGATTTGAGGAGCCGCCTTCGATTGGCCAGCAGCCGTTCCGATGACCGTGCCAGGATGAATTCGGCAATTAGCGCCGACCCGCGCGGCTTCATTCACGATAATCATCCCAGGATGAGCGATGCTGAGACCAGGACCGAACACATTCAGGTGAATCACCATACCGTAACGATGAGCGAAGCGTTGGAAGCGAAAATTTGCAGTTGCAGCGCGGACTTTGTGTCCGGCGTTTTTGTGATATTCAGCCTTACGGAGCATAACTTGAATCTTCCAAGGCTCAAACAGCAGCCAAAATTTCAAACCGCGCGGAGAGCCAAGCGCTTTCCAGTCCGCTGCCAAGTAATGCCGCAAATCATCCTTCGAACGAATCATCTACAAAAGTGATAGCTGCGTCGGTTCTTTTTTGGAAGGCCGTTTTGCATTCCGAGCTTGGAGCGGATCGCGGCGGGCGGCAGCCATAGCAGCGATTGGGTTTGTCAAACCTCTGCCAAGATTGCGCAAAACTCGTGCGCGTTACAATTCTGAGTCTGGACCCTCTGCTATTCGGGTTTAACCACATACCCAAAATGGTCGCAGCAGATGGTAACGCTCCATCCGCGCCTCGCTTATGATGCGTGGCTGCTCACTTGAGCTGCTGCGTGTTTGTTTGAGGGAGGCCGCAGAAGGCAAAGGTCGTCCTCCGGGCGGTCTCGCCCGGTGCGCCTTTCAACTATTTTTCAATCTGCCGAACCTCCCTCGAAAAAACGCGACGCGACCGGCGGAATTGAACCACCACAAGTCAGGCCTGTGAGGTCCTGACCGACACCTGTGAACGCGCCGCGGAAATCAAACACAGAACAAACTGAAAGAGACGCACTAAACCTTCTTTTGAGCGATCACCTTCTCACGCCATTGCCGATAAAGCTCCCCAGAATCTGCACCTGAAGCAGTAGTAACAAGTAAATGGAGGAAAATCATATTTCCCGACGTGATCTCTTTTGGTGGAACCTCATTAGCATCCAGGTCATCTCTGATCGCTAACTCGACATTGATAATCCACCAGCGGTCAATTTTCGCGACCAGTTCGATCAACTTTTCTAAGCGAGCCAGTTCAACATTTTTTCCGCTATCTGCTAGAAACTTTGGTAGCTGATGTGCAAGCTGATTTCTATGCTCAGTAAGATCGAGAATTGCTTGTTTGTCCGCCGTGGTGATTACATCGTTCAGAAGGAGCCAAGCGATCGAGGCCCGAAAAACATTTCGCTTACTATCGAGGCTGATCACTTTTAATTCGTAATCTTCACTGATAGTCGGCCCGCTCTCGTCGAAACCAATAGAATAAAAGGATTTGAGTTGGTCTACGATTGCACTTTTCAAAATCTCATACCCCGTAATGAAAATGCTCGCGGCAATAAGGTTAGCTCGGAGCATTTCAGGGTTCAGAAACTTATCCCAAGAGTCTTCAACGTTATCTGCCATAGATTTGTCGCTTTTAAGCTTCACCATTTTTTAACCGACGAGCGAGTGCCTTCGCACTCGCTCGTTGCTGTTTCTACTCTTCGCTCGTTTCGTTCTTCTCGTGCTTACCGTTTCCGTTCTTCAGGGGAACGAAACCGCTCGGCATGCCGAAGACGAGGGTGTGGCCTGCGTTTTGAGCGGCGGTCAATGACTGCACGAGGCGCAGGTTCATGAGGGCGGGGTTGCCGTCCAGCACTCGGGCGGCGTTGGCGAGGTTGCGCAGCGCGGCGGTTTCACCACGAGCGCGTTCGAGCGCGGCCTGGCCTTCCTGCTTGGCTTTCAGCGTTTCCGCGAAGGCGCGTTTCAGGTCGGCGGGGAAGATCACATCCTTCACTTCGACCGAGAGGATATTGATCCCGATTTTCGCTGCTTCCGGCTGCATGAGCGGGAGCAGTTGCACGCCGATCGCGGCCCGCTGATTGATGAGCGATTCGGCGGAGAGGGCGCTGACGACGGTGCGCAACGCGAGCTGCGCATGATTGTAGAGGTCCGCATACCAACTCTGGGTTTCGTGAACGGCCTTCACCGCATCGACGATCTGATAGTGGACCAACACGCTGAATTTCAGGCTCACGTTGTCCGCGGTGAGGATCTCCTGGCTTGGAACGGTGAGGCTGCTTTTCCGCAGATCATGGGCGTTCAGGGTCAAGTTACGGCCCCAGCGCACGTGGCGACCGGGAGCGAGTGACTCGACGAATTTACCATTGTGATAAAGCAAGCCGACGTAACCTTCCGGCACGATGAAAGCGCGGTGAAACGGCGCGATGGCAAGTGCCACGACCGCGATCAGCGCGACGGCCAGGATGATGTAAACGATTTCGATGTTCATGTGTGTTCTCCTTTCTTTTTGTGCTTTGAGGGAAAGTGAAGCTCGATGGGACGGTCACCGTTCGGCCGCGGGAGAGAAGCTTGCGCTGATCTCGCAAAGCGGCGTCACGGTTGCGCTTGCGCGCTGACGCGTCGCATCGAGCTGGTTATTGGGAGTCGAACCCAGTCCATTCCAAGTGGAGTGCGATTGTTAATCGCGTTTTGAATCAGGCGATGCGCAGGACGTTTGGGCGACTGCCTGGATGCTGCCGGCCTGAACAAAGTGGATCGAAAGGAAAGAGGCGGAATTTACAGTTCCGCCTCCAGTTTGTAGGTGACCATCTTTCCTTTCGCGGCTATCCGGACGACGGACAGCGAAAATGAAATTCAAGGGCGAGCAGAGGCATGAAGCCCCCGCTCGCGTGATCAGGAGCGGACGAAATCCGAGATTACTGCGGGAGCGGTGGTGTCGAAACCAACCACGTCCAGCATGCCTCGGTCGTTTGGATCGGCGAGGGTGAAGCCGTTGGAGGTCATGCCCACAACGACTGCCTTCGCGTCCGCGATGAATTCGTCGCGATAATTCCGCAGCGCCTGTGCGGGATGGATATTTCCAGCCCAGGTTTCGCTGTCGGTGTAGGTGATGAAGCCGGCCACGTTGAGCTTGTTGCGAAGTGCCCAGACCATGGGCAGGGCACAATCTGTTCCGCCCATCGGGATGGCTTCCATGCGCTTGATGACATCCGGCAAACGCATCCGCGGCGAGATCGCGACCGGAGTGATGCCCGATTCGCCACCGCCGTGCATCCCGCCGAAGCCATGAGGCCCGGCTGAGAACGCGACGATTTCGTGCTCCGGTTCCGTTGCGGCGGTGATCAACGCCATGGCGGCGCTGGCTTCACGCGCGCTCAGGCATGAACCCGCGATGAACGAGCATGCCATCGAACCGCTGACGTCGAGCGCGAGCAGCAATGGCTTGCCGCAAGGTTCAACGTTCGCGAAGGTCGCGTAGAATGCCTCATCCAGCGCATCGACAATTTTGCCGACGGGTTCCCACTTCAGCTTGCCTTTGTCACCCTGGCCCTGAGCGTAGATTTTCTCAGCGATCAGGATGGCCATGGGATGAACGCGGGCGCGCTTGAGGGCCTGCTCGTTGCGGAGTTTCTCCACAACCCGCTTCGCCGCGGCGCTGAACGGTTTCAGCAAGCCGATGCTGGTCATCTTGCCGAGGTTGCGGATCATCGCGGTCAGCGGCATGCGTTGCAGCAATGCGTCCCAAACCTCCACTTCGTTCAGCCACTGCGTAGGAATTGCTTCCCGCGGCAGGTCGAACTCGGTGATGAGCTTGACGATTTCGGCTTTGTCCGAAGCGCGTTTAGCCTGCTCGAACGCTTCGATGATGCGCGGCAAATCGCCGACTGGCGCGTAGGTTGACTCGCGTTCCACGCCGTAGATGCGGCGTTTCACGGTGCGGACCTGGGCGATGCCATCCATGCCAGTGAGAGCCCAGCGCAGGATGGCCTGCTGCTCTGGCTGAACCGGCGCCGGATGGGCGAGGCGGAGCAAGTCGCCGTGCGACCAACCATCGCGCTGCTGGTATTTTACAACCTGCAACGCGAGGTCAGACGGATCGCGGTCGAGATACCAGTGCGCCACCGCTTTGCGGAGGCCGCGGCCCCAACCACGCATCGCGTTCACATACTCGGCGAAGTGGAACAGGTGAGTTCCGGTGCGGCAAACCCTGGAGAGGTTCGCGAACGCCTCGGCTTTGGCGTCGTCGTTCCCGTGCGTCGCAACGAGCGCCAGGGTGAAGATCGCGGGTTCGTTCTTCGGCGCGCGGCCTGAGTCGCTGATCTCGAGAATGCGCTTCACGGCACGTATACCATCTTCGCGAATGCAGCGCACGATTGCGTCGTGGTTCTGCTTCACGAGATCGCGTTCGCCGATGTAGTAGGTTCCACCTTCAGCGCCGAGGATCAGGAAACGGTCGAGCCGCTGCCAGTCATCGACCTGCCAGGAGTAACCTCCGCCGGAATTGCGGACCTGATCCGAACCGGGGATTGGCTGCGACTGCGGCGTGGCGCGTCGGTTGAACAGTTTTGCGTAGTTGATGGCCATGATAGCCTCCTTTTTGAAATGTAGAAGCCGACGTGGAGGCCTAAGTTCATTCGGAGCGATGCGCTTCGAATTTTAAGTGAGCCTCCTCACGTCGGCTGCTACGGGTTAAACAATGCGGACAAGTTGGTGAACGTGGGCTGTTTATCGTTTACAGCGATAACCCATGTTCTTCGGCCCGCAGAATGAAACGACGGATAAGGAGTGAACTGGGTGTTTACGTGCTCTATCCAACTGAGCTACTCCGGCATTTAGGTCCGGAGGCGGGACTCGAACCCGCGACCACGTCGTTATGAGCGATAACCCAATATCATCGACCCGTCGAAATAAGAGACGGACAAAAGGCGAGTTGGAAAGAGCGAGTTGCCTCGCTTGCGGGGTTTGAACCCGCTTTCCTGTTTAAGGAGTTACCGATAATCCAACTCATCGGCCCGTCGAAAGTTTGATGGACAATAGGTGTCATGGTTATGAGACTTGATGGCAGGCATCGAACCTGCACCTCCGGCTTGCGCCAGCGCTCTCTCGCGTTTGAGCTACATCCGCAGTTTGTTTCGTTTTGCGTGGCGATAATCCACAACGAGCGGCCCATCAAAATTGGTCAGGAAGCCGGGTTTCGCACCCGGACCGTCTCATTCACAATGAGAGATGCTGCTGATTACACCACGTTCCTGAATGGAGCCTTCGGTCGGAGTCGCACCGACGAATGGGAGTTTACAAAACTCCTCCTGTAGCTGCTGAGGCACGAAGGCGTAAATGGTGTCCGCGGCAGGAGTTGCACCTGCGACCTCCACCTTCGCACGGTGGCGCTCTATCTAACTGAGCTACGCAGACAAAATGGCGTCCGTGGTCGGACCCGCACCGACTAAGTTCGACTTGAAGGGCCGAGCGCTCGAGCTGCTTTGCATTCACGGACTAAAATGGTCCCCGAGGTTGGAATCGCGCCAACGTCTCCTCGTCTTCAGCGAGGCGCTAATCTTTCTCAGCTACTCAGGGGGAAATTAGCGGGCGCTCCGTTCCCACAGAGCGCCCGCGCTTATGCGTTTAGCGGCTTGTTCGAAATTGTGCGCTACCGCTGAAGATAGGTTTCTTCTACTTCGCGACCTTTCGCGGCGATTGGACGATAGAGAAGGCGTGTGAGGCGCCGAATGATTCGACGCCAGAGCGGTGAGCGTGTGCGCTTGGAGTGCGCGGGGTCAGCGGGAGCAGGTTCCACGATGGGTATTGTTTTCATGGTTGGGAAATGGTCCTTCCGGGTGGTAACGCTCCACCGTCTGTCGGTTATCGGCCGACTGCTCTGCTATTGAGCTACAGAAGGAAAGGAGGCGTTCTTTTAGAACGCCCTGGGTTTATGTGAGGACTTCCAACCTGGGTTTGGAGCCGAAGCGGCGGGTTGGACGGAACACGAGCTTGGCCACTGTTTGGAAGCGGCTGATGCGGTTCGGACGATAGCTAGTGCGATAGAGCAACTGGCTGCGATAACGGATGACTGGTTTCATATTATTACTCCTTGGTTGATGTTAGAGTGGAGGAAGGCGTCGGTACTGCCCCGACCTCGGCGATGCCGATCCTGTTTTCAAGACAGGTGCAGCCAGCTTATAACTGCCTGCCCTCCGAAATTGGCACTCGCGAAAGGAATCTCACCTATACCTTCGTCGTTCGAAGCGACGCGCTCTATAATTTGAGCTACGCGAGCTAAGAGTCTGATGAAAAATTCCAGTCATTCATTTTACTGCGGGGCGAACGCAACCTGAACGGCCGTAACTTTTCAACAGACTCCTAACACCCGGGCGCACTGAAGAGTCATCCCGGCCATTAGTTCGGCCGTGCGAGGCCTCTGCCGGCGGTGAGTCTTCACCCGGGTAAATTGGCTGCTCAGGTTGGAGTCGCACCAACACCGGCCCGCTTAACAGGCGGGTGAACTACTGTTATTCGACTGAGCAAGAGTGGTCAGGGCGGGGAGAGTTGCACTCCCGACCTCCTCGTTCCAAGCGAGGCCGTCTGCTACTGACAATACGCCCTGAAAGTGGCGCTCTCGATGGGACTTGCACCCACACTCATCCCGCAGACAACGGGTTGCTTATCTATTCAGCTACGAGAGCAATGGTGGGAAGCGCTGGTAATGCTCCAGTTCGTCGCTACCAGTTTTGTTTAGAGACACTCGATTTACAGTCGAGCAACTGGATCGCTTCCCGAAAATTGGTAGCGGGAGTGGGAGTTGCACCCACCTATCGAAGTTTATGAGGCTTCGCTCTGTGCTTTGGTCGAGTTTCCCGCAGTTAAGAATGGCAGGCTGCCTCCGTGCTGCCCGGAGTGAGCGGAGTTTTGGAGACTCTGCCGCGTGCTGACGCTCAGCCTATAAAGTGGAGCGATTGCCGGGAATCGCACCCGGACCTTCTACATGGCGAGCAGAGGTTCTGCTGTTAAACTACAATCGCGAAAAGTGAAAGGGCCGGGAGTTACTCGCTCCCGGCCCTCGCTGTTTCAACAAAGAACAAACACCTCTTGGTGATCTTATAAGATCCCAACCCGCGGTTTCACGGCGGCTGTTTCGGTGTTTATGGGCACACCTCCTCCGAAGCCCTTAGATTGTAAAATTCGGGTGAACACGTGTGGCGCGATATTTTTAGGCCTGTGGACATAATCCACCGGTGGAGAACCTCGGCTCTCCTGCGCTACTATTAGTTTGGTGTTCGGTGACATCATCGAGATGTCGCAATTCTATAAATCACAGTTAATTCACTTTCGGTTCCTGGTTATTACTTACTTCATTTTGGAAACAAAAAACCCTGCTTACTTTCGGTAAGCAGGGTTTGAGAAAGTCTATGGATCTTCTACTACCTGCTTACCTCCGGCCGATCCAAATTCGTTTCGAGACTGTTATACGATTTGGATACGTGGGGGCAGAACATACCGCCCAGGCCGATATGGCTACGACGTGTCGCACGCATCATTGGTGCGACCGGCGTAAGGCGCCAAATCGGGGCTAATATGTTTATGCAGGTTTGCATCGAATGTGTATGACGTTTATCGGAAGGAGTAGGTTACGTCAATAGCTTTTTTAACTTTTTCCTAGGAAATTTGGTGTTTTCGCATCCGGATAAGTAGATACGAGAATCGGCTCAAGACGCTTTTTCGAGGTCAGCAATGAGCTGCAGGAGGTTATGGCGCGCGGTGGCTTCATAACGGTCGTGGAAAGAGTTTGTAACGTAAATGCGTTTACGATTGAGAAACCCGCGCAGGATTTCTGCGCGTTTGGAACGATAGATTTCAAATGGAACCCAAGCGTATTCACTTCGAATTCCATTTTCGAATTCGCGAAACCGTTCGCGATTTCTGCCGAGGATACTCAGATCAATATCTAACAAAAGAGGTGAATCCTGAACTGAGGCGGGCTCGTGTGATTTAGTTGTTATAATTAATTCAGCGACATGCTCAGCGAGTGGTGCGCTGACCAGACCTAAATAGGCATTCGCCAACCCGGCGCTCTGCGCTTCGTTATTGTTTGAACGAGGGTCATAAATGATGTCGTGGAACCAGATCGCGAATTCGACTGTTGTTGGGTGCTGCGCGTTGGAGCGTGCGGAATCGAATTCCGCGAGACATTCATCGATGTGAAGTGCGTTGTGGTAAGCACGATGACCTTCGGAGTAGCGCGCGAGGATTTCTTCATAGTAACTCGCCAGGCTTGTTGCGCCAGCGGCAGCGCAGAGCGTCGTCCATCGAGCTTTGTTGAAATTAAGCATCGTGTCTCAACGTCCGGCCGCGAGACCGAAACGGTCAGGCCGCGGGTCTTTCGATTTGCTTTGCGTTGGAAAATATATCCCAGGCCGCGATGAAGATGGCAGCGATCACAGGGCCAAGGACAAACCCGTTTACGCCGAAAACGGCGATGCCTCCGAGGGTGGCGATGAGGACAAGGTAGTCCGGCATTTTCGTATCTTTACCGACGAGGATTGGGCGGACGACGTTATCGACGAGGCTGATGACGAGCACTCCGTAAGCGAGCAGGATTATTCCCTTTTTTGTGTCCCCGCTGGCCAGCAGGTAAATCGCGACCGGGAACCACACCACTGCTGCACCGACGGCAGGGAGCAGCGAGAGAACCGTCATCAAGCAGGCCCAGAGCAGTGCGCCCTGGATGCCGAGCAGCCAAAAGATGAGTCCTCCGAGGGCACCCTGAAGAATGGCGACGACCATGTTGCCTTTAACGGTGGCGCGGATGACAACAGCAAATTTATTGAAGAGCGCTTGCTGATGTTCGCGGCGAATCGGCAGGGCGTCGCGAATGCGATTGTAGATGCTTTCACCGTCCCGAATGAAGAAGAAGAGGAGGTAAAGCATGACGAAAAGGTTGAGAAAGAACTTGAAGGTGTTTTGCCCGACAGCGACGGCCTGAACGGCGGCAAGTTTTGCACCCTCGGAAATGCCGGTTGAAAGGCGGTCGCGAACAGCGCGCAGATTGGAGAGGCCAGCGCGATCGAGCAGGTCACTCGCCCAGCCTGGCATTGAGTCGAAGATACGCTGCACATATTGGCCGAAGTTAATGTCGCCGGATTGGATGCGGTCATAGACCGCAGTGGCCTCAGCGACGAGTGAAGTGATCAGCGTGGTGAGCGGAAGGATGACGATGACGAGAATGGTCAGGAGGGTGATTAATGCAGCAAAGTTTGGGCGTCCTGGCATGGAGCGTTTGATGCGGCGGTGCAAGGGCGCGAACAGGATGGCAATGACAACGGCCCATAGAACCGCGCCATAGAAAGGAACGAGAATCAGGCCAAAGAGAATGGAGGCGATGACGATGAGGAGAAGGAACGATTTATCCTCGAGGCCGCGAATTGTTGGCGTAGCGGGATTCATCCGGCGCAAATGTGGACCACATGTTTCCCGGTCGGCCGAATTAACGCAACTCTGTGGATACGGTTCGGGTGCGGGAAGTAGAGGCCGCGGACATTTTGATTGGCCGAATCAAACCTTCGGCATCGTGTTCGATACGTTCGATGCAAACCTGGCGGGAGCCGCGGTACGGGCCGTCCCCGGTTTGGTTTTCCCACCGGTGATAGAAGATGAACCAATCGCCGCTGCGCGGGTCTTGCAGGAAAGAATGGTGGCCGGGGCCTTTGCGCGTTTGGTCGCTGGTGAGGATTGCGCCGCGATAGGTCCATGGGCCGGTGGGCGAGTCGGAGGTTGAGTAGTGGACGGAGTAGGAAGAGTGACGCCAGACACCGTGGCTGTAGGTGAGATAATAAACGCCTCCATGAAAATGCATGGATACGGCTTCGGTGAACTTCTCGGGCGTTTTTATCGGGATCTCGCGCGCGAAGGTGATCATGTCGGAGTTGAGTTCGAAAACGCGCAAGGTCGCGCCAGCACTGCCGCCGACGTAGAGGAATGTGGAATTCGATCTCGGATCTCGGAAAACAAATGGGTCAATGGCTTCGAAGCCATTGCCACCGGTGAGGAGCGGTCTGCCAGAATCTTTGAAAGGCCCGGCGGGCGAAGCGCCGACGGCTACTCCAAGGCGCGCGGCAGTGGGATTCTGAGGGCCGACGGAATAGTAGAAATAGAAATTACCGTTCGTGGAGAAAATCGCGGGCGCCCACGCGTAATGGGGGGGCGCGCCGTCTTCTTTAATCCATGGAATGTTTTTGAAATCGAGAACGGGCCCGTGGCGTTGCCAATCAACGAGGTTGGTGGAAGAAAAGGCGTAGAACTGTTGTTCGCCGCGGAGGGTCCAGGTGGGGTAAACCCAAAAAGTGTTGCTGATGATTATCGCGTGAGGATCCGCGCCTGCCAGCACCGGGTTCGCCCAGGTGAGCGAAGGCTTAGAGGCGTGGCCGAGTTTTGCAGAGGCCGGCTGCGCATGAGAGGGGAAAAACCCAAGTGCGAGGACGATGATTACAGCTCCGAGTTGCATCTCGGTTAGTTACTCCGAAGTTGAGAAGACGCTGGCGAAAATAACTTCCTTGATCTTCCAGATCAGCGTCATGGTCATGGCCATCGGCAGCAGAATGAGTGAAACGAGCAAGCCTTCCTTGAGCACCCAGAGGATGCGCATCACTTTACTGACATGCTCGGGCATGCCACCGAGGTTGTTCAAAAAGATAAATCCGGCGAACAGCACGAGGATTAGGGTGAGGAGTGAGAGGTTCAGGTTTCCGAAAACCCGTGTTTCGGAACGCAGCGTTTCATCAGGCAACATCGCGGCTAAGCGCTGAAGAACGTGATTTAAATTAAAAAGGAACAATAGCCCTGTGACCATCAGCAGCATCACGGCGAGGAGGAAGAGCCTTTCTTCTGGAACACGATTGTACCAGTAGATGAAGGGGGAGAGGCCTACATTGACGAGTGCGAGCATTTTCGCGCGTTCGATGGCGTCGCGCCAAATGCGCTCTTGTTTTTGGAAATCGCTGAGCAGTGCCAAACCGTAAAAGAGGAGCCCGAGGGTGATGGTCGGCGCAATCATTTGGGTGGAGCGGACCCATTCGTTGGTGCCGACGTAAACGGAGACGACGAGCGCGAGTGGCAATCCCCAAAAGAGCGCGGAGAGTCCACGGACCAGTCGCCCGAGCGAACGCATCAGTTCTGCTTTGGGCGCGCAGTCCGTCATCGGCGCCATTCGCTCAGAACGTGAGGTAGGTGTAATCACGCAACCCGCGTTCATAGTCGTCGAGCAGGCGCATCGCTTCGGAAGGCTTGAGGCGATCGCTCTTGATCGCTTCGTCGATCTGCGCTTTCATCCGCCGCTTCAATTCATTTTCGTCGTATTGCACGGCGCCAAGCGACTGGACGATGGTGTTCCCTTCGATGATTTCCTCGATGTAGTAACCGGCCGGTTCGTCTGGATCCAGGAAGACGTGCACTTCGTTGACGCGGCCGAATAGATTGTGGAGATCGCCCATGATATCCTGATACGCGCCCATCAGGAAAAACCCCAAGTAGTAAGGCTCGGTAGAAATTTTGCTGGGATCGCCGTGGCCATTGCCGTTTCCGTTCGATTTAAGTTTGTGCAGCGGCAGCGTGTCGCGGACATCGCGGAGATCGATGAACTTGTTGATCTGGCCGTCGGAATCGCAGGTGATGTCAACCAAGGTTCCTTCGCGTTCCGGGCGTTCTTCGAGGCGATTGATCGGCATGATCGGAAAGAGCTGGCCGAGCGCCCAATGGTCGAGCAGCGATTGGAAGACGGAAAAATTGCAGAGGTATTGGTCGCCCAGAGAGTCTTCCAGCTTGCGGATTTCTTCGGGAATGTAGGCCTGGCCCATGAAGCTTTGGACGACTTCCTGGCTGATCTCCCAATAAAGATTCTCGATCTTCGCTTTGTCCGGCAATTCGAGCAGGCCGAGCATGAACATGTTGTGTGCGTCGTCGCGACGTTCCATCGCATCGTGATACGCCTCGAGCTTGTTCAGTTTGTTGAGATTCTTGCGAATATCGATCAGCTCTTTGACCAGGGGATGGTTGCTTTCCGCATAATCGATAACGTTCTCCGGCCGTAACTTGGCGATCGCGCCGAAAACTTCGACGATCAGGACGCTGTGGTGCGCGACGATCGCGCGGCCGCTTTCACTCACGATATCGGGATGCGGGACCTTTTCCGCATTGCAGACATCCGCGATGTAATAGACGACGTCGTTCGTGTATTCCTGCAGCGTGTAGTTTGTGGAGCTATCGAAGGCGGATCGGCTGCCGTCGTAATCGACTCCGAGACCGCCGCCTACATCGCAATACTGAATCTGGAAACCCATTTTGTAGAGCTTCGCGTAGTAACGCGCGGCTTCCTGCACGGCTTTCTTGATCGTGAGGATGTCGGGAATTTGCGAACCGATGTGAAAATGAATCAGTTTGAAGCAATGCGCCAAGCCTTCAGAGCGGAGCAAGTCGACTGCGTTCAGCAGTTCCACGGTGTTGAGTCCGAATTTAGCATTCTCACCGCCACTTTCGCTCCATTTGCCAGCACCTTTGCTGAGCAAACGCGCGCGAATACCGATCATTGGTTCGACACCCACCTGCTTTGAAACGGCGATGATCTGTCGAAGTTCTTCGAGCTTTTCGACGACCATGATCACGGTCTTACCCAGCTTGATGCCCATGAGCGCCATGCGCACAAAGCTCGCGTCTTTGTAGCCGTTGCAAATGATCAGACTTCCGGGAGCAGGTTGCAGTGCCAGTCCCGCGAATAACTCAGGTTTGCTGCCGACTTCGAGACCGAAATTAAATGGGCGACCCGCTTCGAGGATTTCTTCGACCACTTCGCGGAGTTGGTTCACCTTGATCGGGAACACGCCGCGATATTTGCCCTGGTAATTGTATTCGGTGATCGAATTACGGAAGGCGGTGTTGAGCGCTTCGACACGATGGCGGAGAATATCCTGGAAACGGATCAGAACGGGAAACTTCAGCCCGCGAGCTTTGGCCTCTTCGACCACGTCGGTGATGTCCACGTCGATGCCGCCATCATGCAGCGGCCGAGCCACAACGTGACCCTCGTCATTGATGTCGAAATATTTCGCGCCCCAGCGATCGATGTTATACAGCGTGCGCGCCGACTGTATGCTCCAGTCGCCGCCTGAGCTCGTGCTACCACTCATCTCTATCCAATGTGTGCGCGACTATAGGACCGCAGCGCGAGATTACAACCTCCTGATTGAAAATATTTCGCCTCGCGATCGAAGGTAAAAAGGAAGCGACAGCTTCAACGTTTCCGATTCATCAGGTCTTCGATCTGGTCTGCTTCAATCGGAATATCGGCCATGAGGTCGACGTTGCCGGAAGCTTTGATCAACACGTTGTTTTCGAGGCGGACCGCGAAGCCCTCATCGGGAATATAGATCGCGGGTTCAACGGTCATGACCCAGCCTTCCTGCATCGGTTCCGTAACGAGGCCGACATCGTGGACATCCAGGCCGAGCGGATGGCCGACGCCGTGCATGAAGTATTTTTTCACGGCTGGTTTATCGGGATCCTGCTTTTTGATGTCCGTCATCTTCAGCAAACCGAGATCGACGCACTCCTTTTCGATTAACTGTTCTGCTTCCTTCTGCCATTCCTTCCAGCGCTTGCCGGGTTTCAGGCCATCAATTGATCCGCGCAAGACGCGCAGCACTGCATTGTAAACCTGCTTTTGTCGGCGTGAATATTTGCCGCCCACCGGAATGGTCCGGGTCATGTCGGCGTTGTAGTTCGCGTAATTCGCCGCCACATCCAGCAACAGCATGTCCCCCTTCCGGCAAACCTGGTCGTTGGTGATGTAATGCAGCACGTTGGAGTTCTTTCCGCTGGCGATAATGGGCGTGTAAGCAAACCGGGCCCCATTGCGAATGAACTCGTGGGCGAACTCCGCTTCGATTTCCATCTCACTGACTCCCGGCTGCGCCACCTTTAACACGCGCTCGAATCCCTGTTTGGTAATTTGGGAGGCGCGTTTGATGAGTTGAACTTCGACATCGCTCTTCGCCACTCGCAATTTGTGCATCACTCGCGCGAGGCGATGATAATCGTGCAGGGGATAATTCCGCATTGTATCTGCCACGAATCGCGCTTCCCGGGTTTCCACTTCGACGACCGCGCGCTTGTGCTCGTTGCTGTTCAGGTAAACGTGTTCGCATTCGCACATCAATCGATGAAACAGCCGCGGGAAATCCTGCAGCCAATGAATCTGCTGAATGCCGCTGACCTTCCGCGCTTCGTCTTTGGTCAGCTTGTGCCCTTCCCAAATCGCCAGGTCCTCATTCGTCTCACGCAGAAAAAGCATTTCGCGATGCTTTTCGTCGTCCGCGTCAGGATAAATCAGCAGTATGCTCTGCTCCTGCTCAACGCCGCTCAGAAAAAACAGATCCGCATTCGGAATGAGCGGAAGCGAACCATCCGCATTCGTCGGGAGCACATCATTCGCATTCACCACCGCGAGTGAATTCGGCAGGAGCATTCCCTTCAGCCGCTGACGGTTCTCCACAAAAAGCTTGGGATCGATAGGAGCGTAACGCACGGGCCTATAAATAGAGGTTTGTTAAACGTTGTGAATGCCTAAAACGAAGCGCAGCCGCGAACCATGCCCGAAATCCACCTGAAGCTGTGTTTTCTCCGCGCTGCTACTCCACGCGGAACTCGCGCGAAACCACCTCGTTTGTGATCCGCTTCTGCACGCCCTCAAACAGATCCACTTCAAACGGCTTCCCGATATTATTCCCCGCCAAATCCTCGATGGTCGTTTGCGCCTGCAAACGATATGATCCGGGTTGCCAAGTGTCAGTCGGCGCAAAACTCCAAACCTTCTCGTTCTCGGATAACTTCTTTTCCCCCGAAACCCTCTCCACGTTGATCATCCGCAGCGCCAGCGCATGATCCATCGGATCGGTGAACTCCACCTTCAGCGGCTCCTTCGATCCAACCTTTGGCGCTACAATCTTCCACTTTCCGAGTTCCGGCGCCTCACGGTCCGCGGCCGCCACTCGAAACTTCTTCTGGAACGTCTTCTTCATGGGCGTGCCGTTTGCGTCGCGCCACGTGTTCGCAATTGTGAGCGTATACTTCTTATTCTCTTCCAGGGCGGGACCTACTTCCTCCAGCGGCTTCACCCCGCGTTTAATCCGGCCCGGGTCCAGGAACAGCGTCAACCGCGTCATGTCAGAATTCCACAGTTCCTCATCGATCTCCAGGAACGGCAACTCGACCGGTTCATCCAATTCGTCGGTGAGCTGGATGTGTTCGTAAATGTGGCCGCCGCTCATGGGCGCAGAAAAATATATGTAAAACTTCAGAAGATTTTCTGGAAGCACCTCCGCAGTTGGGTAGATCTGAGTGACGACAGTGGTCGGTTCGGGGCTCAACGCCGGGATTTCGAGCCACGCCGAATAAAGGCGGCCAGTCGGGTGACGGAAAGTGGCGCGGTACTTCACCCCGGGCTGAAAGGGAAACTGCGGCTTGAACGTAACGCAATTATTCGAGACGTGCAGATCGCCGGATATTTGTGGAAGGCCAATTGCACTCCGAATGTC
This sequence comes from Verrucomicrobiia bacterium, assembly GCA_036383895.1. Classification (GTDB taxonomy): domain Bacteria; phylum Verrucomicrobiota; class Verrucomicrobiia; order Limisphaerales; family SXQI01; genus DASVNK01. The sequence goes on from DASVNK010000012.1 coordinate 281,508, forward strand.
CTTGGGCTCAACCCGCACATCAAGGATGTCAAGATCCCGAACTTTAGCAGGCAGTTCAGGTATTCCATCGACACACACAGAAACCTGATGCACCGCCCCGGTTTCCCAATTGAAAGAAAAAGGCAGGCGACGGGTATTCTCCGCCGCCTGCGCAGCAACCAATGACAAAACTACTACAACGAAACGCAACATTCGGCGTTACGGCAAGGGCAGCGCTTCCAAATCAAACGAAGTTTCGCTCGATTTACGCAGCACCAGCGCGTGTTCCTTGTCGAACGTGTCGAGCTGGTCGATGCCTTTCCAATTCTCGATTGTCTCGTAATTCACGCCCTTCTTGTCAGCCACCTTCTCTTCGATCTTCTCCGCGCCGGCAATCTGCGAAGCATCGATCTTCATGATGCCTCGCGCGCTGTTTGCCATCAACAGATAATCCTTCCCGCCCTTCTGATACACGATCATGTCCAGGGGACGATTACGATTGCCCAACTCCGCAATCGTCTTGCCGCGCACTTTCGCACCCGGTGTCAGGTCCTTCAGCGGAAACTGCACCAGCGGCGTGCAAGTATAGGCGGCGAGCAACTGCGGTTCATTGCCCACCTTGTAGGAAACAAACGTGCGGATTGGCGCACGCGTTTCGAATGCACCGTGGGCGCCGTGATAAATCTCCACGCTCGTGCTCTTCACAGCGTCCTTGAATGGAAACGGAATGGACCGCAGCGTCGAAGCAAATTCTTCATTGGAAAGCCCGGCCACAAAAACCTGCCCGTCCATGTAGCCAATGTCGGTGATTGATTCCGTCCTAGCGTTGCTCTCGCGATTTCCGCGGCGTTCAACTTTGTCCTCCGGGGCATTCGGCAGTTCTGCCCGCGCATGCTTCACGTTATCCAGCGACACCATTTCCAGCTGACCGTCGGCCTTCACCCGCACCAGGGCAGGCTGCGCTTCCGGTCCGCGCCCGCGCGACACCGCGAGATAAACCGCGCGCGATTGTGGATTCACCGCCATGTCATTAATCAAAATCTGGTCCGCTGAAGTCCCGAGCAACGCGGCGACCTTCTCGTTGATCCCCGTTACCTTCAACGTCTTCCCTGGCGCGCTCCCCTGCTCCCCCGTTTCAATCGCCACCACCGCGGCCGCTTTCGCATCTGCCACCAGCAAAACACCTTCGGGCCCGAAGGCAATCGGTCCGGCCGACTCCAACGTCACTTTCCCTTCTTTCATCCCGGCATTCGCTGCCGCATCCACCGCAGGCAGGATTAAACCGGCACACAAAACCGCACCTAAAACTTTGGTAATTCGCATAAGTTATCTCCTTGTGGGCTGAAACAAAGACGTCTCATCCCCTCCAGCGGTTACCGGCAACTGAAAACAAAACCACCCGCCAAGCTCAAAACGGCTTGCGGCCAATCGCAAAAAGCGAAACGCCTGACGGGAAAGAACTTCGGCGCAGCCACCAGGCTTCAGATGAGAAAATCTGAAATAGCAGCTTATCCAACCCTCCGGACGAACGGTCGAAATCTGAAATTTCTTTGTCCCTGCGAGGTAAGACTCGCTGTAGCAGGCGCGCCGCCGCGACCGTCGGCAAAAGTAGCGTGTTGAAATAGGTCGCGCGTTGTATCGCAAACCCCGCGCGCTCCATCGGTGCGAGCAGTCGCTTACGGGTGTAACGTCGGAAATGGTGGTTCACGTCGTCGTGCTGGCTCCACAACCACTCATAGGCAGGGACAGTCAGCACAAAATAACCGCCCGGACGCAGCAGTTTCTTTACGGTTTCCACCGCCGCACAGTCATCCTCAATGTGTTCGAGCACATCGAACATCGTAATCACGTCGTACGACCGCTCCCGTAATTCAGCCGGCATCGCCTCGATCGTTCCAACGCTTACCGGAATTTGCCCGCGCCGGTTCGCCAGAAGCGCATTTTCCGCGTCTGGCTCAAGCCCTTGGACCTCGCAGTTACTTGGGTAAAGGGAGTAAAGATTCAGGCCGGGGCCGACGCCAATTTCGAAAACCTGCATCCCGGGTCGCCACTCGATTTCGGATCGAAGCAACCGCTGCAGAATCACTCGCCGGGCTCGAAACCACCAATGGTTTTCTTCAAACGCGGCGTAACGCTCTGCATAGCTCTGCTGCATGTTTCTTTAGCACACTACGCCACTCTGGAGGCTGCAGCTTCAACTCCGCGTTCGGAGTATGGCTCCTCGGCATCTACAACGTTGCTCAAGCTCGACTCTGTGTCCGCTGCCATCCATCCGACGCTTCGATCAACAATGAAAAGTGGTCGATTCTTCACCTGATCGAAAATCCGGCCAATGTATTCGCCGAGAATTCCCAGCATAATGAGCTGGATCCCCCCGAAAAAGAGGAAAATCACCGCAAGAGAAGCCCAGCCAGGTGGTGTTTGGCGATACGCCAGCGCAGCGACCAGCGCCCAAACCGCCAGCGCAAAACCAAACCCGGAAGTAATCAGGCCCAGCCAAACGGCCAAGCGCAGCGGCACGGTGGAAAATGAAACGAACCCCTGTATCGCCAATTCGATCAGCCGCCAAACAGAGTATTTAGACTCGCCCGCGGCTCGTCCGGCGCGGTCGTATGGAACTCCGATCTGCCGAAATCCAACCCAACTTCGCAGTCCACGGATGAACGGCGCCTGTTCCGGCAGGCTTTTTAGCAGATCCACCACCCTTCGATCCATGACGGAGAAATCGCCGGCGTCCAAGGGTATCTCAATCTGCGCTACCTTCTTTAAAAGGCGATAGAAGAGGGCATAGCTTGCTTTTAGGATGAAGCTCTCCTTCCGATTTTGCCTTACGCCATAAACGACGTCATAACCCTCTCTCCACTTTTGGAACATCTCGACAAGCGCGGAGAGGGGATCCTGCAGGTCTGCATCAATGACACCCACCGCATCGCCACGCACATGATGCAAACCGGCCCGAACCGCAATTTGGTGCCCGAAATTTCGCGAAAGGCGCAGACAGCCGAACATCGGGTTCCTATGGCAAGCCTCAGAAATAATTTCGAAACTTCGGTCACGGCTGCCGTCATCGACGAAGAGAACTTTGACTGCCGCCTGGCACAAGGCTGGAAGCTCTTCCAGCACTGACAACAGTTGTGGCAATACTTCCTGTTCGTTATGGCAGGGAATCACCACGCCCAGCACGGGCCGCAGGGGCCGCAGGTTCGAAGTGGCGGAGCTTGAAGCGTTGTGGCTCAGTGTAGGATAGGTACCTTTCCATCGAGGCTGGTCGCAAGTTCTTTTTCTCCGTTGCGCTCCTCCGCTCGAGTCGTTCCGATCATTGACACTTCCTTTTAAGTCAGGATATTTGCCGCGCCACGGATACCTGTTTCCAGTTGGGAGCGTCTCTGGCTATGCCGTGCGAGCTTGCCAGCACAAGAGTAATGTCGGCTCGCGCAATCGTCCGCTGTTTGTCACATGAAGATGTTTGGAAGGTTTGGTTTGCAGCAATCTAACGGATTTTTGATTTCAGGATGGTCACGCCTGATAGCGATTACTGGGAGCATTTCGGCGTTTCTCTCCTGTAACCTCGCAGCTGGTCCGATTCACACCGGCACGATCTGGGTTCCTAACGGCTCCTTCGAGTCGCCGCGCACTGAGTTTGCAGATCCGCGCCTGGACGGTTGGCAAAAAGCCGCCCAGCCCGCCTGGTATCAAGGAGGCGACGCTTTTCCCTGGGAACAATTGGTTGGGCAATTCGATAATACCCCCCCGGGCGCATCCAATCACATTGCAAATGTCCACAGGCAGCAAGCCGCATTCATCTTCGCGCTCCCCGAGGTGGCGATTTTCCAGGATTACAACTCAATTTCTGGAGGGAGTCCTGCACCTTCACGTGAAATGAATGCGGTTTACGAAGCCGGCAAGTCATACGCGCTCACCGTAGGCGTGCTCGGCGGCGGCGGCGGTATGACGAATGGAGCGACGTTCGAAATCAGCCTCTATTATCGCGATGCGAACAGCAACATGGTCACGGTCGCGGCGACAACCATCACGAACTCTGCAGAGCTATTCCCCACCAACACGCACCTGATCGATTTCCAGGCGCGCACTCCCATCGTGAAAACGGCGGATGCCTGGTTCGGCAAACACATTGGCATTCGCCTGGCTTCCACAGTGGGTTTCGATCGTCAGGGCGGTTATTGGGACGTAGATAATGTGCGGCTCGCGGAAAATCTTTTGCCGAATAATTCGTTCGAGTCGCCGGACACAGATTTCGCCGATCCGCGCATGGACGGCTGGCAGAAAGCACCCCAGCCGGCATGGTATCCGAGCGGGAGCGAGTTCCCCTGGGAACAACTCGTGGGCCAATTCTTGAACACGCCGCGCGGCTCAGCAAATCACATCGATAATATTGATGGAGAGCAAGCGGTCTTTTTGTTCGCGCTGCCGGATGTTGCAGTTTTCCAGGACGGAAACACGACCCCATCGATTGCAGCCAAGTATGAAGTGGGCAAATCGTATGTTCTCACTGCCGCTTTACTCGGGGGTGGCGGAGGAATGACGAACGCCGCAACGCTTGAAATGAGCCTCTATTATCTCGATGCGAACAGTAATCGCGTGACGGTCGTCTCCAGCACGATCACGAATTCTTCCGAGCTATTTCCAACGAATACGCATTTCAGAGATTTCCAACTGCGGACGCCTATCGTGCAGGAGACAAATGCCTGGGTTGGAAAGAACCTCGGCGTTCGGATCGCCTCAACGGTTGGTTTCGATATGCAAGGTGGCTACTGGGATATCGACAATGTGCGCCTGACCGAAAGTGTCGTTCCAAATGCATCTTTCGAATCTCCTGATACCCCGTTCGCTGACCCGCGCATGGATGCCTGGCAGAAATCCACTCAACCCGCATGGTACCAAGGTGGCGCTCAATTCCCGTGGGAACAATTGGTCGGGCAATTCCTGAACACTCCGCCTGGAAGTTCGAATCACATCGACAATATCGATGGCGAGCAAGGCTCCTTCATCTTCGCATTACCTGAGGTCGCGATTTCACAGGAATTCACGCCTGTTGCCCCTCGAGACAATGCGCACGCGCCGCACTTCAGTGGCATTTACGAGGTCGGAAAATCCTACGCGCTCAACGTGGGGGTGCTCGGCAACAACGGTGGCATGACCAATGACGCGACGTTGGAAATCAGCTTTTTTTACCGAGATACCGCGAGAAATGCGGTGACGATCGCCGCGACGACGATCACCAATTCCGCTGACCTCTTTCCAACGAACACACATCTCATCGATTTTCGTGTCGTTGTTCCCACCGTAACAAATGGAACAGCCTGGGCCGGAAAACCGGTGGGCATACGGCTTGCCTCAACGGTTGGTTTTGATCGCCAAGGCGGTTACTGGGATGTCGACAATGTGCGGCTTGAGATTATTCAATCGCCGGTGCTCGCGAACACCCAGTCGACGGACGGCCAAATTCAGTTCACTCTGGAAAGCGCACACGGAAGATTTGATATATTAAGCACGAGCAACATCGCGGCGCCTGCTTCCACCTGGAGCAGTGCTGGCACCGTCACGAATACAACTGGACGAACGACCTTTGTTGATCCTAATTCCAGCGTTGGACATCGATTCTACATCGTTCGAGAGGCGCAATAGGAGCGGCCGCCCGGGGACTACGCGGGGCTGCGCGCCGGGGTTCACGTTGATCGAATTGCTCGTGGTGATTGCGATCATCGCAATCCTCGCCTCGTTGCTCCTTCCTGCCCTGGCTCGGGCAAAGGAGTCCGGCCGGCGTGCGGCCTGCATTTCGAACCTGCGGCAGCTCGGCGTTGCCGTTCATGCCTACAGCAGCGATTTCAATGGCAAGATTCCCTACGGGCCGACCGCGCCGCCGTTCTCGCATCCCGCAGAATTCTATCCGTCCACTGGATCTCCGACGTCACTACTGTCTTTACGCTCCGGGGCGCCTGTCGCTCTCGGACTTCTTTTGAAAGACCACCTTGCGCAACAACCGAAAGTTCTCTTTTGCCCGGGAGCAGATCAGCCCTTGGATGCGGATGAGGAATTAAAGAAAGTCGGGACGAGCCAGTCCCAAGGAAGCTATTACTACCGTCATGCTGGAGTCACCCCGCTCTTTTACACGCCACCCGCGGAACCCGAAACCATCCAGCACGACAAACCCGGCCTGAACCGCGGCAGCCGCCCCATTCGCGCCCTGGCGATCGACACGCAATTCTTAAGTTCGCCTGACGTTCTGACCTTCAACATCAAGTCTCGCACGCACCACAAACAAAAGCTCGCCGATGTGCTCCTCTTCGACGGATCTGTTTCCACTCTGCTAAACCGTGACCGCAGGTTCACCGTGGACGTCCGGAGCAATGCCGACCTTTACGACGCCTTCAACCGCATTCTCCAGGTCTTCGAAAAAGCAGACGAAGCGCTTTAATCCCTACTCAATATTCCTTCTCCAGGGCCGGCCGTGGACGATATTTCTTCGCCAAAGCCAGACAGGAGTCCAAGTCACGCATCCCGTCCGTACAGGTAGGATGTGACAACGAAGCGGCTGCCGCACAAACACCGGTCAACAACGCGCGATCCAGCTCCCAGCCTTCGTGAAGGCCGAGGAGCACGCCGGCACAAAACGCGTCTCCAGCGCCTGCCGTCCCAGCAATGTATTTGGCTGGAAGATTGAGTGAGGATTGCCAAAAATCGTCCCCCTTGCGGGTTCGTGCAAACGCACCTTCGGGAAAGTGAATCACCACGACTTCCTTCACGCCCATTTGCAACAACGCACCCGCCGCATGTTTCAGCGATACCGTGTCGAGTTTGTTGTCCGCGCCACGAATCTTGAATCCGGCCGTTTTGCCGGCCTCGATCTCGTTCAAAATGCAATAATCCACATACTTCAACGCCGGGGAAACGATCTTCGCGAATCGATCGCTGTCTTCGCTCACCACATCGACGCTCGTTTTTAATCCCGCTGCCTGCGCTTCAGACAACAACCGCGCCGCTTTCGTGCCGAGTGTTTTGTCGGGCGCATCCAGGGCGTCGAGCAGCAGCAAATATCCCAAATGAAAAATGCGCGCCTTCGTCTTGTTAAAATCCAGGTCGTCTCCGTCCCACAAAGCATTGGCTCCACGATAATGGAAAAATGTCCGCCGACCGTTTCCTGTCTCGGTCATCACATCGGTATACGAGGTGGTGACCTCACCGGTAGTTTTCAGGAACTTTGTGTCGATGCTATGCTTCTTGCAGATCTCCAGGATCTCTTCGCCTAGCACGTCTTTTCCCACCAACCCGGCTGCGCTCAGCGGAAAAGCTGCCTTCAACTTCGCCAGGTCCACCAACACGTTGAACGGCGCCCCGCCCGTGCCCTGGGATTGGCTCCGAATATTCGCAAGTTGTTCACGCTGAGGGTACACATCTACCATTTTCACCTGGTCGATGATCCAATTTCCTCCCGCGAGAACACCATTTCGCGACGCTTTGCGCGACGAACCTGTTGGTTTTCTCATTGAATGTGTAAGGCCCGCTTTGCGCCGCAAGCCGCGGCTGGGCCTGAAATCCAATGCCTTTCTTACGGCACGAGCGCTCCGCCAAGCAAGGAGAAAGCAGTTTGGCGCCGCGCGATCCTCGATTTTGCTTCAGCCCAACCCGGTTCGCCTTTAACTTCCCCGCCTTTAAATCATGAGTGTTCTTGTTGTTGGTTCGACCGCGCTGGATTCGATCAAAACTCCCGTTACGGAAAACCCACGTCTGCTCGGCGGCAGCGCGAGCCACGCCGCTGTGGCCGCGAGTTTCTTCGCGCCCGTGAAGATGGTCGGCGTCGTTGGCAAAGATTTTCCGAAGAAGTACATCGCGCTCTACAAGAAACATAAAATCGACCTGGAAGGCCTTCAAATTGCCGAAGGTGAAACGTTTCATTGGTCCGGCGAATACGAACTCAACATGAACAAACGCCGCACGTTGAATACGGTGCTCGGCGTTTTCGAGACGTTCACGCCGCATCTGCCAAAAACTTACAAAGAGTCGCCGTACGTTCTGCTGGCAAACATCGCTCCTTCCCTGCAACACCACGTGCTGGATCAGATCAGCCGGCCGAAGTTCGTCGTGGCCGATACGATGGATCTCTGGCTGAACATCGCACTGGAAGATTTGTTAAAGCTCCTGAAACGGGTCGATGCCTTCGTCCTCAACGACAGCGAAGCGCACCTGCTCACCAAGGAAACAAACATCATTCCCGCGCTGAAGAAAATTCACAAACTCGGCCCGAAATACGTAATCATCAAGAAAGGCGAGCACGGTTCGATCCTCTCTGGGCCGAGCGGTCTCTT
>DASVNK010000013.1:0-39558 GCA_036383895.1 Verrucomicrobiia bacterium
GCCGGGGTGCGGTCGCATCGTGACGCAGAATCCGGTGGCTGCGCTCGATGACTCGCTTGCGCACCGGCTACTATCCTTCGGCCCCTCCGGGGCGAGAAGGTGCGATGTAATGCGTTTTGACCGGCAGTTTCAATCGCACCCTCTTCCGGGGTGTAAAGAGCCTGCGACCGACTGCGTGGCGAACGGATATTAGTTTCGGTATTTTTCATAGGATCGATTCCTGTGGGAATTAAGTAGAGAGTTTAGGGTTTACGGTTGAGGGGATTTCCTCGTCGGTTGGATGGGCGTCGTTGGACGCTGGGGATTTAGGCGCGAAACGGAAGGGGAGGTTACGCTCGCGGAGGCAGGCGGCGTAGAAAGGGTGCTTGGGAGAAATTTTCCAGAAATCGTCCGGGAAAGGGCCGAATTCTGGTGATTCGTGAATGGGGCAGGGGGTTTGGTTGCCGCAGGGGCAGTGGTGGTATGCGGTGCGGTATTCGGGTGGAGAGTGGCGGTGCGCCCAAGGGGTGTGTTTGTCCTGGTGGGCGAGGAATTCTTTCAGGCGGGCGACGGTGTAGAGGCTGACCTGATCGGCGAGTTGTTGCGGGGCGAGGGAAGGGAGCGACACAGAGGGGGAAGGGGAATTATGAATTGCGGAATCGGAGGGTGCGCACGAATTAGCGTTTTGGTCTGCTGAGGCGGCGGTGGTTTCATCTGGCCGGACTGGCGCCGAGGCGGTGCTATAGCTCGAAGCCAGTACGGATGATGACTGGTGCGCTGACGCGACACACGCTGAGGACGCCTGCGCTACATGGGCGGTGGTTTCATTGATGGCGGCGCGCGATGTTTGTATGGGACTCCCGGAGTTCGTCGCTCCGTTAATGGAGTTAGGCGGGTCGATGGGAGGTGAGGTTTGGTCGTGGAGGTTGCGATTTCTGTCCACGGGGACGGGCGGGATAGTATCGAAGTTGTAGAGGACGAGGCGCTCTTGTGCCGCGAAGCTGTTTTTTCTCCTGGGTCTGGGGTCGGTGTATTTTGTTTCGGCGAGGCGCTGGCGCTGTTCGGCGACTACGGCGTGCCGACTGCGGGTTTGTTCGCGGAGTTTTTCCATTTCGATGCGGTGCTGGATGGCTTCGCGGCGGTCTTCGTAGGTGAAGAGGCGGTGGAGTTGGATGAGGAGACTGGGCGAGGTGCTGGGTGAGGCGACGAGGCCAAGGGAGCGTTGGAGGACGACGCCCCGCGCGGCGGTGGAGAGGGCGGTGGCGCGGCCGGCGAAAAGGTGAAGGAGTTCTTCGACGGCGGCGGCACTGTACTGAGCGAGTTGGAGTTGTTCGGCGAGATCGAGCCGGCTGCGGTAGCGATGGAGGGTGGAGATGGTGAGATCGATTTGGTGCGTGGTGAGGAGGTGCGCCTGGACTTCGGCAAGGGTGGAGGTGCGGAGGAGTTCGTGGATGCGTTCCAGTTCGGGTTTGGTGAGGGCGGCGAATTCGGGGAGTGGTTCGAACGGGCGGGCGCGGTGGCGGCGGCGCTGCGCGCAGTGAGTTTCGGAGGGGGTGGAATTCACAGCGGACGATGCAGAGGACATAGAGGAGGAGGGAGAGGGATTAAGATTAGGATTACGATCAAGAGTCGGAGGTGTGCGGCGCATGCGGCGTTTGGGGGCGGTGCCATGTGTCTGGGCGGAGCCGAGGGTGGGCGTGCCGCTGGTCGGTTGGGTGATTTTGATGGTGGGTTGTGTATTCATTTTGGTGGGTGGTTTGGGTTAATGGTTTTGGGTTGTTGAATTGTTAGTTACGGCGAATGAAAAATTTGTAAGTGGTTGGTTTGTGAGTGGATGGGGAGCTGAGATCGGGCGAAGGAGCAACGCGCGATTGAGGCAGCTGCGGGAGGTAAACCACTCCGAGCCAAAGGATGAAGGATAAAGGCTAAAGGATGAAAAATTGAGGGGAGGCCGATATCCGTCGGCCTGCTTCAGGGTTGTTGTGTCACCGGCGACAGAGGGTCTGAAGGCGGGAGTGGGAACTCCGGGCTTCAGGCACACTGCAAGCAGCGGTGACACAGAATATGTGCTCTGTGTCATGTTCTGAGTAGAACATAAGTTTTAAAGGTAGTCAAATACAAATTTTGGAGCTTGAAGGAGGCGATGGGGGAGATGGGGGGCATGATTTAATTACGAATTACGAATTACAAATTACGAATTACGGCAGGTGAATGCATTAGGACCCAGCAATTACGAATTGGGGCGGAGGACACCATCAGGCAGTCAATTTTTGAGTTTTGAATTCAAAAGTTAAATGCGCTGGAATGGGTGCTGTGAAGAAGAATGTTCTTCAGGAGAAGAGTTATGCGTTCGCGTTGAAAGCGGTGGCGGAATATCGAGAACTTTCGAATTCCAAGGAATTTGTTCTTTCGAAGCAGATGCTTCGCGCGGCGACGAGCATCGGTGCGAATGTTGAGGAGGCGCTGGGCGGGCAGAGTCGTGCGGACTTTGTTTCCAAGATGTCGATTGCACGAAAGGAGGCTCGGGAGACGAGCTACTGGCTCCGGTTGCTGCGGGACTCAGGGCTTATGGATCACAGGAGAGCGGATATATTGCTCAAAGACAGCACGGAATTGATCATACTTTTAACCAGTATCGTAAAAACGACGAAGGGAATTGTTTAGAAATTCGGTGTCGTGCGAAAAATTACCGATTTCGAATTGGGCGAAGAGTGAGAGGCAATCCTTTAAACATGAGTTAAAAAGTAGCAAGTACTGGGCCAGAGGGGGGTGAATTGTGAATTGTGAATTACTAATTACGAATTACTAATTACGAATTGGGACGTGACGGAGTGGGGCTCGGCGATTGGAAAGAGGGTGAACTTTCCGTGGATCCAAGGCGTCTAACAGGAACTCTGATGAACAGGCGCGCTGTGGGGGCGCGATTGGTTTTTACGATTTTCATTTTCAATGAATGCGTCGATTGGGCGGTGGGTGCTGATGTTGTTGGTGATGGCGGAGGCGGTGGGGCATCCGGGCTCGGGGATTGTGGTGGATGGTGAAGGGCGGATTTATTTTACGGATACAGGGCAGGGGATCTGGAGGGTTGAGAAGGATGGGCGGGTTAAGTTGCAGAAGGGGCCGCCGTATCATTGGATGACGATTGATCAGGAGGGACGACATGCGGCGGGGCGGTGGCCGGAGTTTGTGGAACGGTCGCCGGAGATTGAGCGAGTGGGGAGGAATCCGACGTTGCTGGTGGGGAGTGATTTTCCGATTACGACTGGGCGTGATGGGGCGTTGTATTATCCGGAGTTTGGCGAAGGCGGGCCGTTGAGGATTTATACGATTGCGGGTGAAGGTGAGAGGAGCGAGCGGAAGGTTTTTGCGACGGTGCGGACGGGAGCGGATGGCGCGGAGTTGAAGTGGTTGAATGGGATCGCGGCGGGGCCGGATGGTGCGATTTATTTTACGGAGAATGCGGCGGTGCGGAGGATTTCGCGCGAGGGTGAGGTGACGACGCTGGCGAAGGATGTGGTGGTGGAGAATTGCCAGCGGATTGAGGGGGCGGGGGAGCATTTGGGGCCGATGTTGCGGGGGTTGGATGTGGGGCGGGATGGAACTGTTTATGCGGCGGCGAGTGGTTGCCGAGCGTTGCTGAAAATTGCGAAGGACGGTGCGGTGACGACGGTTTTGCGGAATGAGGCGCCGTGGTCGCCGACGGGTGTGGCGGTGAGTGGGGAGGTGGTTTATGTGCTGGAGTATTTGCATACGGATGGCGGGGATAGGAGGGATTGGTTGCCGCGGGTGAGGAAGATTTCGGCGGATGGATCGAGCACAATTATCGCGCAGATTGAACGAGTGGGAGAGAAGGAGTCGCGGGCGGTGCAGAATCGTGCGGAGGCTGGAAGGTCATTCGAAGGAGCGAAGGCTGGCGAGGAGGTTGAGATTGGCGGGGTGAAGTTTTGTTGGTGTCCGGCGGGGAAGTTCAAGATGGGGAGCCCGACGACGGAGACGTTTCATCGGACGGATGAAGAGCAAGTGGAAGTGACGATCTCGAAGGGTTTTTGGATGGGGAAATTTGAGGTGACGCAAGGTGAGTGGAAGCGGGTGATGGGAACGGAGCATGGGGAGGTGGATGATGCGCGGCGGAAGTTAAATGCGGGAGTGGGCGAGAGGTTTCCGATTTATTGGGTGAGTTACGAGGATGCGGAGGAGTTTTGTCGGAAGGTAACGCAGAAGGCGCGCGAGACGGGAGAGTTGCCGCGAAGGTGGGAAGTGCGTCTGCCGACGGAAGCGCAATGGGAATATGCGTGCCGCGCGGGAACGAAGACGGCGTATTCTTTTGGGGAGGCGATGAGCAAGGAGGATGCGAATTTCGGTAAGCCGTACGACGGAACGCCGACAGGTGTGCCGGGCTCCGCGGCGAGTGCAGTGGGGAGTTATCCGGCGAATGGCTGGGGTTTGCACGATATGCATGGGAATGTGTTTGAGTGGTGCCGGGATTGGTATCATGCGCGACTGGTCGGTGGGACTGATCCTTTGCGGGGTGATATTGGGACGGCAAACCGCGATGGAAGTTCCTCGCGGGTGAGGCGTGGCGGAGCCTGGACGGACAAGCCGGAGTTTTGTCGTTCCGCGGTGAGGATTCGGTTCGAGCCGCACCGGAGCTCGGATCATATTGGGTTTCGAGTCGCGATTGTTAATGAATGAGTGGAGAGCTGATGTGAAGGAGCTTCTCAGGGGGAAGAAAATCGGGTACAATTCTGGCATGTCGCGAAAGCTGCTAGACGAAGCGAAGGTGGATCGGAGGGCGTTTAGCGTAGTGGGATTAAAAGAGGCGGAAGCATTGGATGACGCATACTGGAAATCGCGAACGCCGGACGAGCGGTTTGAGGCGCTGGAATTAAGCAGGCAAATTACGTATGGCTACGATCCGACTACCCGCGGACTTTCGCGATTTTTTGAGGTTGTTAAATTTCCACCAGGTTGAGTACCTGCTGGTGGGAGGATACGCGGTTTGTTTCCACGGTTTCTATCGCACGACTGCGGATATTTAGTTTCTGGGTCGCGCTTTCAAGGTAGTAGACAGCAACGTTCCTCGGATCGCCACACCGTACGTCTCCCTGCCTCGTGTTCATGCCTTCAATCTTTTGATTAGCCGTCCGACGTCTTCCGGGCATCGACCCTTTATGCGCTCCCAATTCTTTATCCCTTCAGCTACTAGCATTTTTCGACCTTCATGAGGATGATCTTGCATCCCCTTTGTATGAACAAAATCTCGGAAATACGTATTTTTTACGTTTGGGTCGGCACGTATGGCTTTCCAGCTCCAGTCGGTAGGGAGATCATGTCCCGCTAATACAAATACTTCCACCTCCTGATGTGCAACCTCCGCTACAAAACGCCCCTTCCGGTTCTTGAATTCAGGTTCTAGTGCTTTCTCAATACCGGCAACAGTCCCATCGCGCGCGGCCAGACCGTCGCGGTCGACAAACAGAATGAACAGATCCACCATTGGGTAGCGCTGTATGACGTCTTTTTTTAGTCGTTCTAATTTTAAAGCTTCTCCGATCCCGGCAAAATTCGGGTCCCGACAAACCAACACAGCGGTGTTACTCTTTCCGGCATCCGCAAGGACTTTCTCAACGAGTGGTTTGAGCACATGCTCATCCTTAGTGAAATCCTCCGGAATTATCAGTACCTTGTAGCTCAAGCCTGATCCTCCGATTCTAAGAAAGCTGCGGCATTTTCGAACCAACCAGAGCCGTGCAGGTCCCCAGCGGATGACGTTGACGCGACTTGCCACAAGGCAGGTATATCGGAAAAGCTCCGGATTTTTGACACAGAGCCCGCACGATAAACTAAAGATGCATCGCTTAAACTCGTTTCGTCCAAAAAGTTCAAAAGCGCCGGTGAGTGGGTTGTGCCCGCTACTTGAATATTTCCGTTGCGGGTCGACTTGCGCAAAAGATTAACGAGCAGATGTGCTCGATTCGGGTGAATGCCGTTTTCGACTTCCTCAAAAAAGTAAAACCGCGCCGGCTCAGTTCCAAGTAACGCTGCGGCGAAGGCTAAAAACCGCAAAGTTCCATCACTTGCACTCTCAGCCGACACCTCACGTCCGCCGCTTTCGACAATTTGAAGTTGAATTTTCCCTTCTAAGCTCACTTCCGGAAACCGCATATCTATCACATCTAAGGGAGTGAGTTCTCGCGTCCATTCGATCAACGCTTCCTTCGACGTTGTCTCGGCGCAAATAGCTTGCAATACAGAGGAGAGGTTTTCCCCTTTGTCCCCGAGTATGATCTGACCAGGGATTGACGGTCTTCGCAGAGCCTGGGGATCCAGATCAAGGAAACGGACAGAGGAGATTGTTTTTAGAAACGCATCGCAGCTCTTCTTTACAGAAGGGAGCTTGATCCCCTTGTGATCGGCGATCTGCGTTAGGATCGGATGATCTCGCCGGAAATCTACTTTCGGGCCGACAAATCCCTTTTGGCTCTCCTTTCGAAAGCGGGCGTAGATTACACGGGCGTCCTGGTCATCATTCAGAGTCTCGCCTTCCGGATGTGTATTAAAAATGTAGCGCCCTCGCCCACTTACTACCAAGCTTTCGCTTGAGACGACCGGTGGACGCGACTTATCGCCTACGTCGATGGTGATCGAATATGTAGCAATTCCACCAACGTCTTCGTCTGGGAGTTTAGTCTTCACTTCAATTGTGAACTTTGAGTCCGCTGGATTTCCGTTCCGGAGAACGGTCTCCTTAACGCCGCCGCGAATCCCTTTCCATTGAAGGACGCCCCCTTCGACGTATTTCTCTCCGATAATTTCAGCGATGCTGTATCCACGCGAAACGCCGTGAATGAATCGTAGTCCGTCGCGAATGTTGCTTTTTCCGCTCGCATTCGTTCCGATGATAAGGCTTAAGCCACCGAAACGAATTGTTCCACGGCGGATGGCAAAGCTTTTGAAACTCTGCATTCTCAATTGTTGGATCATACAACCATTTCCAACTTTGCGGTACGTAGCCGTTCTTTGCGAGGAATTTAGGATGGGTAGCAGACCGCAGCGGAAGAAATCTCCTCGGCTGTTGCCACAACAGCGGTGGCCACAGATTCTGACTTTTAATCGGCATGCTTGTCGAGAAGCGTGTTCTCCGTTTAATTTGGCGGCGATGCCAAAGATTTTTTTCGCTTTGATGGTTTGTGTTTTGGTGGTGCGGGGGGCGGATGATTATGTGTTGGGGCCGGAGTCGCAGCGGCAGGAGGGCGTGCCGGAGGGGACGATCACGACGAATATTTGGCGGAGCGAAATTTTTCCGGGGACGATCCGGGATTATTACGTGTATGTGCCGAAGCAGTATTCGGCGGAGAAGCCAGCGTGCGTGATGGTGTTCCAGGATGGGCATGCGTATTTGAATCCGACGGGGCTGATTCGGGCGCCGATTGTGTTCGATAATTTGATTCACAAGGGGGAGATACCGGTGACGATTGGGATTTTTATTAACCCGGGGCATCGGGGAGAGGAACTGCCTAAGGACCGTTGGCGCGGGAGTAACCGGAGTTTCGAGTATGACACGTTGAGTGATCAGTATGCGCGGTTTTTGCTGGAGGAGATTCTGCCGGAGGTGGGGAAGAGTTATAATCTGCGGAAGGATGCGGAGGGGCGGGCGATTTGTGGGATGAGTTCGGGCGGGATCTGTGCGTGGACGGTGGCTTGGGAGCGGCCAAGTGAGTTCAGCAAGGTGGTGAGCCATATCGGGAGCTTTGTGAATATTCGCGGCGGGCATAATTGCGAGGCGCAGATTCGGAAGACGGAGCGGAAGCCGATTCGAGTTTTTCTGCAGGACGGGACGGGTGATCTGGATAATCAGCACGGGAATTGGCCGCTGGCGAACCAGGAGATGGCGGCGGCGTTGAAGTTTAAGAAGTATGATTATCAATTCGTAATGGGAGACGGCGCGCACAATGGGAAACATGGCGGGGCGATTTTTCCGGACACGATGCGGTGGATTTGGAGGGATGTAAGGTAATTAAGAATCAGGAATTAAGAATTGAGAATTTTGAGAGACCGGCAAAAGAACTCAGATGGCTCGGCGGAAAGAATATCAGGCTCAGGATTTTCCTAAGGCTGGGTCGGTGCTGGTTGCACCAATGGCGGATGGGGGGTTGTGCGCGTGCCGGGTTCTGCGCATGAAGAAGGAGCACGGAAAAGTTCGGGCGCTTGTTGCTGCATGTGACTGGATTGGTAAAGAGACACCGCACCTGAAGGAACCAGGGTTGAAGAAGATTCTTAGGTCACGGTTTGATCAGCCTGAGATGGTGTGGGTTTGGGTGCCAGCGCCACGAGCATTCAGAACAATCGGCGAACTTAAAATCACCAAGAAGCAGCGTGAGGCGAACTGTGGAATGTACGCGTACTGGGAGAGCATTCCAATTGCGGTATTGCTCAAATGGCGGTGGGATCACGAACGTGAAGCGATGATGCGAGAGATGGCCGCGCAAGATGCAGAAAGGGAAAGAGCGGCGGACCGGGCAGCGGAGAAGCGGCAAAAATGGCTTTCGACGGTTACGTTCCGAAAACTGCTTGCGAAGGATCTCTTCAGCGAATGGCATTATCCGCAGCGTAAAGACACGCGCGATCTGGAGAAGATCCTAAAGGAATTCATCCGAAATCTTGCGAAAGAGAAACCGCCGCTAGCGAAAGCGTTTGTTCAGCGCGAGCTGAAACAGTGCGTGAAGAAGATCAACACGCTCGATGAGGAGCGGCAGTTTATTGAAACTGAGGAACGTGTGGATATCTTCGATATTTTTGAGGAGATTTTGGCGGCGGCAAAGCAGCCGGAGCTTCTCCTGTTGGTGGATGAACTTCGGAATTGGTAAGGGGTGCGGCACTTTCCAGGTTCGCCGCGAAGGTCTAAACTTAGAGCGGGATGAATTTGTTGGTGGAGGAGTTGGCGTCGGGGATTCCGGATTTGCGGGAATTGGCGCGAGTGGGGTTGCGGCTGTTTTTTGCGGCGGTGGTTGGGGCGATTATCGGTTACGAGCGGGAACGGGCGGGGAAGGCGGCGGGGTTGCGGACGCATATGCTGGTTTCGGTGGGGGCGGCGGTGTTTGTGATTGTGCCGCTTCAGCTTGAGTTTTATTCGGATGATTTGTCGCGCATTATCCAGGGGTTGGTGACTGGGATTGGGTTTTTGGGAGGCGGGGCGATTATCAAGTCGAGGGAGGAAGGGAATGTGGAGGGGTTGACGACGGCGGCGGGCATCTGGTTGACGGCGGGTTTGGGGGTGGCGGTGGGGTTGGGTGGAATTGGGATTGCGCTGCTGTGCGCAGTGGTGGCGTTTGTTATTCTGACGAGCTTGTATCGGCTGGAAGAACGGTTGAAGAAATATCACCCGCCAAAAAAACAAATAACGTGAGCGGTGGTGATTTTCGCACATCGGGGGAGTTAGTTTCCTAATTAGCCATTGGCCTTGTGTCTCGCAGAAGGGGTGTCTAGCTTAGCGGGAAGCGGAGGTTGGCGATCTGATTCCCAGACAACTGGGCGGTAATAAATGAAGCGCATCCTGGTGATTGAAGACGACGAGGCGGTGCGGGGATTGATCGTGGAAACGATTGGGCTGAAGGATTGGGAGGCGCTGGCGGCGGCGGACGGGGAAGCGGGAGTGCAAGCAGCGCAACGTGAATTGCCGGACCTGATCTTGTGCGACATCCAGATGCCGAAGATGGATGGCTACGCGGTGCTGGAGGCGATTCGGGAGAATAAGAGCACGGCTTCTATTCCGTTCGTTTTTCTAACCGGGCTGGGGGATAAGCTCACGATGCGGAAAGGGATGGAGAGCGGGGCGGATGATTACCTGGTGAAGCCGTTCACGGTGCAGGAATTGATTGCGGCCATTGAGGCGCGGCTTCAAAAGCAAGCGGCGGTGCGGGAATCGGCCGAGACACGGTTGAACGAATTGCGGGAGAGTTTGACGTTCGCTTTACCGCATGAACTGGTGACGCCGCTGAATACGATCCTGGGGTTCTCTTCGCTCATGATCGAATCGCCGGAGATTTCGCGGGAGGAGACGAAGGAATACGCGGCGCTGGTGCATCAAGCGGGCGAGCGGCTGAAGAAATTGGTCGAGAAGTTTTTGATTTACGCGCAGGTGGAGTTGACCACGGCTGACCGGGAGGCGCAGAGCGCGGTGCGAGCGCCGCATTTGACGAGCGATACTATTTCGGCGGTGGCTGGACGGGTGGCGCGGGAGTTTAATCGCGGCAAAGATTTACAACTGACACTTGCGCCGGTGGAGCATCGGATCAGCGCGTCGCACCTGGAGCGGATCGCACGGGAGTTGGTGGAGAACGCCTTTAAGTTTTCGGAAGTGGATTCGAAGGTGGAAGTGAAAACTGCGCGCAATGAGGAAATGTTCGTTCTGGAAGTGAGCGACCGAGGGCGCGGCTTATCGGCCGAGCAGATTCAACGGGTTGGGACGGCGATTCAGTTTGATCGGCGGTTGCACGAGCAACAAGGAACGGGATTGGGATTGGCGATTGCGCGGCGGCTGACGGAGTTTTATCACGGGAAGATGGAAGTTCGGAGCAAGCAGGGGGAGAGCACGAGTGTGACGGTGGCGATTCCAGCGTGACGCATGACCTACGCGGAGGCGATCGAGTTTCTGTATGGGCTTCGGCTGTTCGGGACGAAGCTGGGGCTGGAGAACACGTGGGAGTTGGCGCGGCTGAACGGGAATCCGCAGGAAGCGTTGCGATTCATTCATGTGGCGGGGACGAATGGGAAGGGTTCGACGTGCGCGATTCTGGAGAGCATTTATCGCGCGAGTGGATTGAAGGTGGGGTTGTTCACTTCGCCGCATTTGGTTTCATTCACAGAAAGAATCCAGGTGAATCGCGTGTGCATTCCGGAAAAGGATGTGGCGCGGCTGACGTTGGCGATCATGGAGAGGATGGGAGGCAGGGAGATCGAGCGCTGGAGTTTTCGTCCAACGTTTTTCGAATTCGTTACAATGATGGCGCTGCTGTATTTCCGAGAGCAGAAATGTGAGTTGGTAATTTGGGAGACAGGGATGGGTGGGAGGTTGGATGCGACGAATATCGTGACGCCAGTGGTGAGCGTGATCACGAATATCCAGAATGATCATCAGCAATGGCTGGGAAATACTCTGGAGGAGATCGCGGCGGAGAAGGCTGGGATCATTAAACCCGGTGTGCCGGTGCTGACGACAACTGCCGGGACCGCATTGGAGGTGATTCGCGCGACGGCGGCGAAGATTGGCGCGCCGTTTATTCAGGTGGAACGTGGGAGCGAATTCAGCGGGCAATTCGCGGAACTTTTTTCGCGATTGCCATTGCGGGGCGAACATCAAGTAACGAACGCTACGCTGGCGATGGCTGTTTTGTGCGTGTTGTCCGAGAGGATTCCGATTTCAGCGGAGGTGGTTCGGAGGGGGGTGGAGACTGTCCAGTGGCCGGGAAGGTTTCAAGTGGTGGAGCGTGGGACGCGGAAAATAATTTTAGATGGAGCGCACAATCCGGACGGAGCGAAGACGCTCTCGGAAGCGTTAGAAAAGGAGTTTCCAGGGCAGCCGTTAACTTTGATTCTTGGATTATTCAAGGACAAGGCGTGGCAGCAGATGTGCGATGTGCTGGTGCCACGCGCGACGCGGGTTTTTCTGGTGCCATTGAGCAGCGAACGCAGTGCCGATCCGATCGAGGTGCAGAGGTATTGCGCGGAAAAATGGCCGCAGGTGCAGACGCGCGGGTTTGCACGGTTTGCAGAGGCGATGGCGGCGAGTGAAAACGAAGCGCTTGTCGTCGTGGCAGGATCGCTTCATTTGATCGGTGAAGCGATGGAGGTGCTTAAACTCTCAACGTCGATGCGTTCGGAGCGGGGGTTGAACGAATGGAACGCGGCAAACGTTCCACAGCGTTAACCGCACTGCGCCTGGTGGCGGAGAGCGTGATCGAGAAGAACGAGCGCGGTCATTGCTTCGATCATCGGCACGGCGCGAGGCAGAACGCAGGGATCATGGCGACCGCGCCCCTTCAACGTGGTGTTCTGGAGTTCTGAATTCACGGTGTCCTGTTCCACCATGACGGTAGCGACAGGTTTGAAGGCGACGCGGAAGTAAATGAGTTCGCCGTTGGAAATGCCACCTTGCACGCCGCCGGAGCGATTCGAAGTGGTGCGGACCTTGCCGTCGATATTGCGATACGGATCGTTGTGTTGCGTACCCGTTAGCATAATTCCGCCGAAGCCTGAACCAATTTCAAAACCCTTGGAGGCGGGCAGGCTCAACATGGCTTTGCCAAGATCTGCTTCCAAGCGATCGAAGACCGGTTCTCCCCAACCGACAGGAACTCCGCGCGCGATGCCTTCGATAATGCCGCCGACTGAATCACCTTCGCCGCGCATTTTTTCGATGAGTTCGATCATGCGGTTCGCCGTGCCTGAGTCGGGACAGCGGACGATGTTCGATTCGACTTGGGCAAGCGTGACGTTCTCGCGATCGACGCTGGCGGCGATGTCTTTGACCTGAGCGACATAAGCGAGGACTTCGACGCCGAATTTTTCGCGGAGGATTTTCTTTGCGACGGCGCCGGCAGCGACCCGGCCGATGGTCTCGCGCGCGCTGCTGCGTCCGCCCCCCTGCCAATTTCGGAAACCGTACTTGGTTTGGTAGGTGTAGTCGGCGTGGGAAGGGCGGAACTTCGTCGACATCTCCGAATATGCTTCCGGGCGGGCGTCTTCGTTCTTCACCCACATGGAAATGGGCGTACCCAAGGTCTTGCCTTCGAAAGTGCCGGAGAGGATTTGGACGGTATCCGCCTCTTTGCGCGGAGTGACGATGCTGGATTGGCCTGGGCGTCGGCGGTCGAGGTCCGGTTGTATGTCCTTCTCGGTAAGTTCGATGCGCGGCGGACAGCCATCAATGACTACCCCTACGCCGCCGCCGTGGGATTCGCCCCAGGTGGTGATGCGAAAGAGATGTCCGAAGGTATTCCCCATAAAAGATGAGGTTCTTAAAAATTCAGGACAAGGTCAAACCTGCCGATAATTACAGAGAGTGCGGTGAACCAGAGGAACTTACGTAAGAATCGCAGTGATAAACCCAGCGCCTGATACCGATCGGCGTTCGACCGAAAACTTAGCGGCCTGCTTGCCTGGAGAACGAGCGGGGTGGGCATTTCTTTTTCCGGAGTCGTGAAACGTTGTCGCGTCATACCCCTGCAAGTGCCGCTCCTGATCTGCTCAGGATACGTGCTGGTGAGCGCGCTGGTTTCCTACATCCTCGAAAGCGAGATCATTGCGCTTTCGGCAGTGCCGGCGGCGATCCTGGCGGCGGTTTGTATTCTGTCGTGGTCAGCCTTTCAACGCGCGCTCAATCGACGGATCGATGAACTAGTGGCCGCGACCGAACGGGTGGCGGCCGGCGAACAAGTGGATGAAAGCTTGCTGCGTGATTTTACGGAGCTGCAAAAACTTTCCGAGGCCTTCCAGCGCATGAGCCAGCAGATTACTTCTTCGACGGCGGAACTGCGGTCCGCGAACGATCGGATGAAGGCGGAGATCGCGGAACGAAAGACGGTGGAAGAAGCGCTGCGGAATTCCGAACGGCGCTTTCGCTCGATCTGGGAAAATTCGCTGGAGCCGCTTCGCCTCACAGACGAAAAGGGCGTGGTCGTGTCGGCCAACCCCGCCTACTGCGTGCTGATGGAGCGGCGGTTGGAACAGATTCTCGATCGTCCGTACACAGAGGTCTACGAACCGGGCAGCGCCGAACACAAACTGGCGCGCTACACGCGCTGTTTCAAATCGCGGACGCTGGAGCGTTACCAAACGAAGAAGGTGTCGCTGCGCTCGGGTCGAACGCTGGACGTGGAAGTGAGCTATTCGTTCATCGACATGGAAAGCGAGCGGCCGCTGTTGCTCGGAGTTTTTCGCGATGTGACCGAACGAATCGCGGTGCTCGATAAGCTGAAGAACGCAAAAGAATTCAGCGAGAACCTGATCAAGACGGCGACGATGATGATCATTGGCGTGGATGAGCTTGATCGGATCACCATTTTCAACGAAGCCGCCGAGAAAGTTTCGGGATTCACGAAGGCGGAAGTGCAGGGGCGAAAATGGAGCGAGCTGGTGCGAGCTGATAACAGCTTCCTGGAGGAAAATCAGGATGACGCTTACCGCCACAATTTTGAAGCGCGGCTCGTGACAAAAAATCTGCAGGAAAGGCTGATTGCGTGGCAGAGCAATCCGCTGATCGAAAACGGAGAAGCGGTGGGCACGATTTTTTTCGGCACGGATGTGACCAATCACAAAAAGGAAGAAGAACACCGAATGGCGCTCGAGCGGAAATTACTCGAAGCGCAGAAGCTGGAAAGCCTGGGCGTGCTCGCGGGTGGAATCGCGCACGATTTTAACAACTTGCTTGCGGCAATTCTTGGCAACGCGAATTTGGCGCAATTGCGGGTGCCGGCTTCAGAAATCAAACTGACTGGTTACCTGAAGAGCATCGAGAAGGCATCGATGCGGGCGGCGGACCTTTGCAAGCAGATGCTCGCGTATTCGGGGAAGGGACGCTTCGCGATGCATGTGCTCGACGTGAACGAAGTCGTGCGCGAAACGTTGGAGTTGCTGGAGGTTTCAATTACCAAGAAAGCGGCCTTGCGCGTGGAACTGAGGCACGGTGTTCCGCCGGTGAAGGCCGATGCGACGCAATTGCGGCAGGTGATCATGAACCTGGTGATCAACGCTTCGGAAGCGATCGGTGACACTTCGGGCACGATTCGCGTGCGCACGGGTGTGATCAATGCGGGTCCGGATTTCTTCGCGAAGTCCTATTCGCCGGCTGAGTTGTCGCCGGGCGAGTACGTATTTGTTGAAGTGACGGACACCGGCTGCGGGATGACCGAAGAGACGCTGAAGCGAATTTTCGATCCGTTCTTCACAACGAAATTTACCGGGCGCGGCTTGGGGCTGGCCGCGGTGCTCGGAATTGTGCGGGGACATCGCGGCGCCTTGAAGATCGAGAGCGAGGCCGGAAAAGGTTCGGCATTCAAGTTCCTGCTGCCGATGGCGGACGCACCGATCTCGACGGAAACGAATCCAGGCACCGATCTGCTCGAGAAATATAAAGGCGAAGGAAACATTTTGATTATCGATGACGATCCATCGGTGCGGGCGGTGATGGCGCGCATGGCCGAAGCGGTTGGATTCACGGTGCTGCAAGCGGTGGACGGGCGGCATGGCGTGGAGGTGTTCAAGGAGAATGAGAAGAGTTTGCGTGCGGTCATTCTCGACATGACGATGCCGAACGTTGATGGGCGGGAAGCGTTGCAACAGTTGCGCGCGATCCGCAAAGATTTGCGGGTGCTGATGGTGAGCGGATTCAGCGAAAGCGGCAACACCAGCTTCTTTACGCGCAATGGGCCGGACGCGTTTCTCCAGAAACCGTTCACCGCGGATGAACTCACCGGCAAGCTGAAGACGATTTTGACCGCTCGGAAACTGGACTCCAATGGCTCGAATGGGTCGAGCGGCTTGGGCGTTCCTTGTTTTTGAAAACTTTCATTTCTCCGCTCTTTGCGGGTATGGTCGAAATAGGCATACCTTGCTCCTTGGAGAGAAATTCGCTCTGCGGGCCGTGGCACAATGGGCCGAGCTATCTTTGGAAATGAGATAAATTTCGAGTTTCGCCAGTGATGTGAGTTGCGTCGGAGCGGTGCTGCTGAATAGAATCCGCTCATGCTCCAAACGACTGCGCAGACGCCGGAGACGCGTCCTGAGGTCAAATCGCTGCGGGACGTTTCGCCGCGGCAGTGGAAATCAGGAATCGCGGCGTGGCTCGGCTGGCTGTTCGACGGGTTGGACATGCATCTCTACACGCTGGTGGCGGCGAGCTTCGTGGCGCTGCTGCTAAACGTGCAGCCGGGTGATCCGGAACAGAAAACTTACAGCGCGTGGATCCAGGCGGCGTTTTTGGTGGGTTGGGCTCTGGGAGGCGGATTCTTTGGGCGGATTGGAGATAAGCTGGGACGGAGCCGGGCGCTGAGTTTGACGATTTTAACTTACGCGATTTTCACGGGGCTTTCGTTTTTTGTCCAGAATTGGTGGCAACTGATGATTTGCCGTTTTGTGGCGGCGCTGGGGATTGGCGGCGAATGGGCAGTGGGTGCGAGTTTACTTTCGGAAACCTGGCCGAAAAAATGGCGGCCGTGGATTGCGGCGGTGCTGCAGACGGGGGTGAATATTGGGGTGCTGCTGGCGTGCGTGGCGGTCGCAGGGCTCGCGGCGATTCCTGGTTATCAGGAGCGATGGGTCTTTCTCGTTGGGGTGTTGCCAGCGTTCATGGTGTTTTGGATTCGGCGGCATGTGCCGGAGCCGGAGGAGTGGCATGCAGCCAAAAACGCCACAGGGGAGAGAGAGCCGTCGGTGCTGGATTTGTTCCGGGGAGCCTTGCTGAAACGAACCCTGCTGATCATCGGGATATGTTCGCTTTCGTTGAGTGGATGGTGGGCATTTATGTTTTGGCACACGCAGCATTTGCGCGGGTTGCCGGAACTCGCGAATTGGACGCCGGGCGAGAAGGTGCAACTGGCGAGCGCACTATTCTTCTGTGTGATTGGAGTTTCATCGGTAGGAAATTTCTTCGCCGGCTTTTTGGCGAAGAAGCTTGGGTATCGCCGCGCGATCGCCTTGATGTGTGTTGGGTTCGGGGTGGCAATTTTCGGTTCTTACGCGGTAGTGCGAACGTATAAGGAGCTGTTCTTCTGGCTTCCGCTCGTTGGCTTTTTCTCTGGAGTGTTTGGATTATTCACGATGTATTTGCCGCCGTTATTTCCGACGTTGCTGCGCACGACAGGTGCGGGGTTCTGTTATAATATCGGGCGCATTGCGGCGGCGTTCGGAACGGTGTTCTTTGGGTTGTATTCGAATGTAACCGATCTGCGGCAGACGCTTCTGATGGTCTCTTTCTTGTTTATCCCCGCAGCGATGGTGGCTATGTTCCTGCCCGAACTTTCGCCGGAAGAGGGCGGAACAAATTAAAACGGGATGCAGTTTTTCAACGCAGGCGACTGGCTGGTTATTATTGTTTATCTCCTCGGCATCATCGGGCTGGGAGTTTGGTTCGGCAAAGATCAGCACAACGTTCGCGATTATTTTCTCGGCAGCAAAAACACGCCGTGGTGGGGAATTGGTTTTTCCATTGTGGCGGCGGAAACGAGCGCGCTGACGATTATCAGCGTTCCCGCGATGGCCTATGGCGGGAATATTTCTTTCATTCAGATCATCGTTGGCTACGTCATTGCGCGGATCATTTTGGCGGTGGTGATGGTGCCGCACTATTTGAAGGGAGAAATCTATTCCCCGTATCAATTGCTCGAACAATCCTTCGGCGCACCTGCGCGGAAGTTGGCGGGCGGGTTCTTCTTGATCAGCGAAACGCTCGCAGCGGGAGTGCGTGTGTATGTGGCGTCCATTCCGATTCGGCTGATGGTTGGAGATAAGGTGCTATCGCTCGGGTTCAACGATCCTATTTTGGGGGCCATTCTGTTGTTCGTTATCTTATCGCTGATCTACACCTATATCGGCGGCGTTAAGGCGGTGATTTGGACGGATGCCGTCCAGTTCTTTTTGTTTCTCGCGGGTGGTCTGTTCACCCTGTTTTACATTCCGACGCTGATCGAGGGAGGTTGGTCGAGCGTGATGCAGAAAGCCGGCGCGGGGATGAAGCTGGAGTGGTTCAACCCCAATTTTTCGCTGTCCATGCCATTCAATATTTGGATGGGTGTGATTGGCGGGACCTTTGTTGTGTTGTCCACTCACGGCGCCGAACAGTTGATCGTGCAGCGCGTGCTCGCATGCAAAACAGTAAAGGACGGACGCAAAGCGCTCGTCTTGAGCGCGGTGCTAATCTTCCCGCTTTTTCTCGTGTTCCTTTTGGTCGGAGCGATGTTGTGGGTTTATTTCCAGGCAAACCCAATGAAGATACCCATTCCGGAAATCAAGGCGGGAACGGGGATAAAAGCGAATGATTATATTTACCCTATCTTCATGGTCACGGAGGTGCCGCATCTGCTGAAGGGATTCTTGATCGTGGCGATCTTGTCGGCAGCGATGTCGAGCGTAAGTTCGGCTCTGACTTCGTTGGCGTCCGTTTCAACAATGGATTTCGTCAAGGGAGTGACTCATGGGGCGAAAAGTGATGCGTTCTATCTGCGCTTCAGCAAAATGTCGACGGTGGTCTGGGCGGCGGTGTTGATCCTGGTGGCGTATTTGAGCCGGGAGGTGCCGTATGTGCTGGATGCGGCGTTTTCATTGCGCGGGCTGACCAGCGGTGCGCTGCTGGGCGCGCTCATCCTGGTGGTGATTTGGCGAAAGGAAAGTTACGCGCCGGTTTTCGTGGGGATGATTGGCTCGCTCATCGCGATGATTATCATCAGCCGGATCAAGTGGGAAGTGGTGCAGGGCGGGCCGGTAGGAGTCGCGTGGCCATGGTATACGCTGATTGGAACGATTATATGTCTGTCCCTCGCGTGGATGACGCGCGCGGTAATGGGCAAACATCCCGAATCTGTTCCCGCGCCGAGCTAGTTTTTGGAATTGTGGCGCAGGTGCAGTTTGGGTAGAACACCGCCTCGAATGAATTCCCAAGCCCGTCGAAGTGTTTTGAATCACGTGGTCGTTGTTACTGGCTTGGCGGCGCTGGCTTTCGCGCCACTGGCGATCGCGCAGGCGAAGAAACCGAAATACACGGTGAAAGAGGTGATGGAGGCGATCCATAAAGGGCAGGATAATATCGGGAAACGCGTGGGCCAGGGCACGGCATCGAAAGAAGATATTGCGAAGATGGTGGAGTATTACGAATCGTTGCCACTGAACGAACCGCCGCGCGGCTCGATGGCGAGTTGGAAAGAGAAGACGAGTAAGTTGGTAAGCTCGGCGCGTGCGTTCAAAGAAGGGAAGCCGACCGCAGCGGCGATGTATAAGGGCGCGGCGAATTGCAAAGCTTGCCATAACGAGCATAAGCCGGAGGACAAGAAGTAAGTGTTTCAATACGTCTCACTCGCGCGGGAAAAGAGTTGGCAGCCGGGTCCATACCCGGGGGTGGAGTTGATGGTGCTGCACAAAAACGAGGTGACGGGCGGCGTGGTGGTGTTGAGGAAGTTCCATGCTGGTGTGACGGTTCCCGCGCACATCCATCCGCAGGCGAACGAGCATGCCTACGTGCTTTCGGGTGAGTGGGAGGAATCGGGAGTCGTTTACCGGGAAGGATCTTTTTTCTTCGCGCCCAAGGGCGAACTTCACGGACCGCACGTCGCGCGGACTGAGGTTGGCAGTTTGACGATGTTCGATGGGCCGCTAACGGTGGTCTAGGGTCCGGGCGCAATCGCGCACATTCAGGCGCGGCGCGAATCTACTTCAGGACTGTTACAGTTAACACAGTTTTCACTTAATTCTCCTTCCTCTTCCCTTGCCGACGGTAAGGCCGCGAATTACATAGTAAGCCACCAAACATCCCTGTATGAAGTGTAGGAGTTTTCTCAAATCGTGCATCGCAAGCGCCGCCGTTTTTACGGTTCTTGCATTTACAAACAACAATCACGCCGCAGCGCAACGCATCGCCTGGGTAAGTTTTCATCCCGGCGATAACACACCCTCCGCTGCAGCGGCTGGCGCTGGTTTCAGTGCCGCGCCAGATGTCGAATACACCAGGCTGCTCCAGGCGGCCGGACACACGGTGACACGTTATGTCACGACCGCCACCCCGGACACAAACTTCCTGAATGGGTTTGACCTGGTCATCATCAGCCGGTCGGTGCCGAGCTCTAATTACGACACTGTTGAAAGCACCGCGCTTTGGCATAGCCTTACGAAACCGACGATCGTCCTGGGAGCGTTCGTCATGCGCGCAAGTCGTTTGGGTTATACGGATGGTGAAACGACCATCGATACGACGGGACCAATTCGCCTGGCGGTGACCGATCCGGCGCATCCGATTTTCACTGGCGTGCCGCTCGATGCGAACAACGCGATGGTAAACATCTTCGCGGACCGCGTAACGCATAACGGTGTCCTTCAAACCGGCATTTCTGTAAACGACGCAACCCCAGCATTCGGCGGGACCATCCTCGCAACGGTTGCGACCGAAACTGATCCCACCTTCGGCCGTTTTATCGTCGCGGAATATCCCGCGGGCACGGTGATGGCAAATGAACTGGCCGATACGACCGCGGCAAAGCGTCTCGTATTATTAACGGGCAGCCGGGAGAATCAGATTACGGCGGAAGGCGCTGGAGTTTTTGATTTGTCGGTGGATGGCGCGCGCCTCTTTCTGAACGCGGTTCATTACATGACCGGGCAACCCACGACCGAACCGCCGCCGCTCATCGCCAATTTGCGTCCAGCGAGCGGCACGCGCGAGCACCTCGCGGAACTTGGTCTTTCGTTCAGCGCGAGCAGCGGCACGGCTGCTGGGATTCCCACGACGAACATCACGCTCACGCTTAACAGCACGAATGTTCCCGCGGAACAACTGTTCATCTCAGGCACCCCACAGGCGCGCACGGTCGCGTTCTCAAACCTGGTGGCCGGCGTTCAATACACTGGCGTGATTACGGTGCGCGATGCAGGTGGTCGGGAAGTTTCTCAGAACTTCACCTTCGATACTCTGGATCCAGTGGCCTTGCCGACGAGCTTTGCCTTTCCGGTGAGCGCCGCGGGCGCGGACGGAATGCGGATGCGGATCGTTCAAGGTCCTTCCGCGCCGGTTTTCGCCAACACTGAAGCGCGCGCTGTTAGCCAACTCGCCGGCACGTTTATCGATCCTGGCACGCTTGAGCCGGCTTTCAATGAAGCGACGCCGAGCACCGATAATCCGGATGGTTCTTACAACATCGAGACAGTGAACTTCAGCGTGGAATCCGGATTGGCTTTGGAACGCGGTAACTTCCGCGATCCAACCCATCCCGACCAGCCATTCCCTGGCACTACGCACGCGATCAATATCGCCGCGGAAATCGTCACCTATCTTGAACTTCAGCCGGGCCGCTATTACATGGGCGTGAACAGTGATGACGGGTTTGCGGTTTACTCCGGGCCGAATGGCCGGGACCTTTTTGCGATGAACCTCGGACGCTTTGATGGTGGTCGCGGTTCGACTGACAGCATTTTCCAGTTCCGCATTACCCAAGCTGGGCTGTATCCGTTCCGCCTCGTGTATTACCAAGGCGACGGTCAAGGCGCCGTTGAGTGGTTCTTCATGAATCCGCTCACAAACGAGAAGATTCTTATTAATGATCCGGCAAATTCGAATGCGATCAATGCGGTTCGACAGGTGACCGGTGGCGAGCGTCCCTATATCAGCTCCGTCTCTCCCGCTAACAACGCGCTGAATGTCCCGGTGACGGCTCCGATCATTATCAAAGTTGAAGAACCTGCTGCGACAATCCAGGCCGGCAGCATTCAGTTACAAGTGAATGGTCAAACGGTAACCCCGCAGGTGAACAAGGCCGGAACGACCACCACGATCACTTATGATCCCGCTCAAGATCTACCGGGCGAGACAACCAACCGCGTTCAGCTCTCGTTCACGGACAGCGCTTCGGGGCAGCGGACCGCAACATTTCAGTTCGTGACGGAATATGTCCCCCCCGTTGTTGATGGAGCGAACATCGTCTGGGTGAGCGTGCATGCGGCTGATAACGAACCTTCCGGTGCAGCGGCGACTGCTGGATTCACGAACGCTGCTGACATAGAATACACCCGCTTGCTGACCAACGCCGGACACACGGTAACGCGATATGTTTCGACGGCCGCGCCGGACATTCAATATCTGCACGGTTTCGACCTGGTGATTATCAGCCGTTCCAACCCGAGCGGTAATTTCTCCGGCGCCGGCAGCACTGCCTGGCACAGCTTGACCAATCCCACCATTCACCTTGGTGGTTACGCTCTGCGCATGAATCGCATGGGCTTCTACTCGGGCGATACCATTCCGGACGTGAATTCCGCTTCGGTTCGTTTGAACGTCAAAGATCCGAGTCATCCGATCTTTGAAGGCATCAATCTTGATGGAAGTTCGAACATGGTGAGCTCGTATGCACATTTGGTTACCTGGAATGGTGTCGTTCAGCGCGGTATCTCCGTGAACAACAACGCGATTGCTCCTGGGGGTAAAGTTCTTGCGACCGTTGGCACAGCCGGCGACGCAGCGGTGAACGGCACTGTGATAAGTGAGTTTCCGGCGGGCACAGCAATGCGCAACACTCAGGTGGATGTGACTGCCGGTCATCGCCTGGTCTTCCTCACTGGCAGCCGCGAACAGGCAACGCCGACGCTCACGGGCGACGGGGCTGGGATCTTCGATCTCGATCCGGACGGTGCGAAGATGTTCCTGAATGCTGTGTCGTATATGGCGGGTTTGACTTCCGCCACACCGGACGATGTGGCGATCTCCGCGTCGCGTAACTCGAGCGGAGATTTGGTGATCTCCTGGCCGGCGGAAGGTTCGACTGGCTACGTGCTCCAGGGGACAGAGAGTCTCGGCACGCCAAACTGGCAGTCGGCTGGCGGCACGCCGACGTCGAACGGCGGCACGTTGAGCCAGACTGTTCCGACGAGCGGAACGATGCGGTTCTTCCGCCTCGTGCGTCCCTAAACTAAGAAAATCATTCACGAGCGGGCGTCAGGTTTTCCTGGCGCCCGTTTGCTTTTTCTTCTCACGGGGGTGGCCGCCCTGCACAATCCTGAAAGATGGAAGCAGTTCTATATGTGGCCGGCAGATCGATGAGGTTGGGTGCGGCGCTGACGGCAGGGCACAAGGTGCTCATTGAGTTTGAGGGTAAGAGTCTCCTTGAACGTCACTTCAATCACCTGCATCAGCTTGGGATTGGGAAGCTGACGGTGGTTACTGGATTTGCGGCGGAGAAAGTGCGGGCGCGATTTTCGGAGTTGAGTGCGCGCTACAAAATTCACGTGCAGGAAATCCACAATGCGGATTTCACGGAAGGAAGCGTTTTGAGTATGAACGTCTCGCTTCCGGTACTCGAGCGTGCCAAGGAACCTGTGCTGATTATGGACGGTGATGTGCTCTACGATATTCGAATGCTGGAGCGGTTGGTGCGTTCGAGTGCGAGGACGGCGCTGCTGGTTGATCGCAATTACTCGACGGCGGATGATGATCCGGTGCTGGTGCCGATGCGCGGGGGGAAGCCGTTTGATTTTGTGAAGAAGTGGAAGGGTGAAGCGGAGACGATTGGGGAATCGATTGGGTTCTTCAAGGTTGCGGTGGAGGATTTGCCCGCGTTGGTTGCGGAGACGCGGGAGCGTAGTGCGCGGTCGCGGGCTGATTCCTATGACGATGTGTTGCGGGTGCTGGTGCAGCGCGGATTGTTTGGGGCGGAGGATGTGACTGGGTTGCCGTGGACGGAGGTGGACTTTCCGCAGGATATTGAGTATGCCGAAAAGGTAGTGCTACCGGCGCTCGTCCCTACACCCGTGAAAGGATAAAGCGGTGGCTCAAGCTGTCTATATGCGCCGGAGGATGGCTTTGCCGCGTTGCGCAGACCCGAAAGATTAAGTAGGGTCTCGCCATGGAACTTGCCCAGTTGGAGCGCGAACTTCTAGCTTTGCCCGATCGGGAGAGAGCTTCCCTTGCTGCGCTGCTGCTCGATAGCTTGCCTCCCGAAGGCACTGATGTTTCAGACGATGAAGTGGATCGACGCGAACACCAGCTTGATTCTGGCGAAGTTCAGCCAATCTCGCATGAAGAGTTGCTCCGCCGAGTGAGGAGCGAACGAGGCCGATGAACGTAGTCTATCACCCCGCGGTTCAGGGTGATCTTTCTCGCATCCTTCGTCATTACGACTCGATCAACGATCATCTCGGCGACGAGTTCTTTGCAGAGTTCAACTCGTTAATAGCAGCGGCCTCGGAACGTCCGCAGCGATTTCATTTCAACGGCAATCGACGCCGAGCAAACCTGAAACACTTCCCGTATCATTTCCTCTTCCGAGAAATCCCTGGAGGAATTCGCATCACTGTGCTCCGGCATAACAAACGACACCCCCGCTACGGTCGAGGTAGAGTGTGATTTCTATGTATAGAAGTATCCCATCTCGCGGAGGGAGACGTAGTCTTTGGCGCGGTCCTGGGAGCGGGAGCCGAGAATGACGTGGTCGAGGACTTCGATCTTCAGGAGCTGGCCGGCGCGGATGAGGTCGCGGGTGACGCGGATGTCGGCTTCGGATGGAGTGGGGTCGCCGCTGGGGTGATTGTGCACCAGCACGAGGGCGGCGGCGTTCGCGGAGATGGCCATGCGGAAAACTTCGCGCGGGTGGACGAGGATGGAATCCAGGGTGCCCTGGGAAACTTTCTCGACGCGGATGAGGCGACGGCGGGTGTTGAGGAGGAGGATTTGAAAGGTTTCGACTTCCTGCATACGAGCTTCTTCGCGGAGGAGTTCGGCGACATGTTTTGGATCGTCGAGGACGGGAGACTCGATGCGGATTTCCTGGGCCATGCGCTGGGCGAGGGTGAAGGCGGCTTTGAGCGCGATGGCTTTGTCGCGGCCGATGCCTTTGACTTTTTGGAGATCGGCCAGGGGGGCGCGGGCGAGTTTTTCGAGCGTGCCGAATTGTTTTACGAGGCGTTCACCGAGGTCGACGGCGGAGATGCCCTTGGAGCCAACGCGCAGGAGGATGGCGAGGAGTTCGGAATTACGGAGGCTTTCGGCGCCGATTTCAACCAAGCGCTCGCGCGGGCGTTCCTGCGCGGGCATATCCTTAATTCGGAGGGGCGCGTCGAGCGACATGGTGTTTGTGATTGAAGTTGGTTGCATAGGTTGCTCGCAAGTTATTTCGGAGCGGTGCCGAGGACCCAGGGTACGAGGAAATAGCAGATGATTGAGACGATGACCGCGCCGAAGATGTCCACGACGAGGCCGCAGCGAGCCATTTTGGGAACCGTGATGTAGCCACTGCTGTAGACGATGGCATTGGGTGGCGTGCCGGCGGGGAGCATGAAACCAAAGGAGGCGGCCATGGTCACGGTGAGCATGAGCGGCAACGGATCGACGCCGGCACCAGCGGCGCTGGCGGCGAGGATGGGGAGCAGGATGCTGGCGGTGGCGGTGTTGGACGCGACTTCCGTTAAGGCGATGGCGACGAAGGCGACGACAAGAGTTGCGACGAAGGGAGTAAGTTTTCCGATTTGTGAGAGGTTGTTGGCGATCGCGTTCGACAAGCCGCTGGCTTGGATGCCGTAGGCCATGGCAAAGCCGCCGCCGAGGAGAATCAACATCCCGTACTGCACGCGGTTGGCGTTCGCGATCGCAAGCGCGGACACCCTCTTCCCTTCCGAACGAACCGGGATTAAGAACAACACGCCTGCGACGAGCATCGAGACCGCTGCATCACCCGGATCGGAGAAGATGCGCTGCACTGGAGCGGACCAGTTGGTACTCGCGACGAGCGCTTTCCAATCGAACGGAAAAAGGCGCGACCAGCCGGGTAAAACAAAGCCGCCGAAATCGATGTCGTTCCGGAAAATCCAGAGTAGCGCGACGGTGACGAACGCGACGGCCGCGACTTTCTCGCCGGAGTTCATGACGCCGAGTCGGGCACATTCGCCGCGGATGGTTTCCGCGCCGCCCGGGAAATCGCGGTTGGGCAGGCGCGCGCCGATGCGCACGAGATAAAGCCAGACGAGCGGGATGGAGATGAGGACGACGGGCATGCCCATCTTTGCCCAGGTGACGAAATCAATGGGCTGCGGCGAATTCTTCACGAAGACCAGGTTTGTGCCGGTGCCGATCTTTGTGCCGATTCCGCCGATGCTGGCGGCGTAGGCGATCCCGAGCATGAGGGCGAGGCCGAATTGTTTGAGCAGTGCGTCTTCGCGACCGTGCTGTTCCTCGAACTTTTTCAGGACGGCCATGCCGATGGGGAACATCATGACGGCAGCAGCCGTGTTGGAAATCCAGAGCGTGACGAATCCAGTCGCGAGCATGAACCCGAGGACAATTCGTCGCGGGCTCGTGCCGATTTTGGCGACAATGTTCAGCGCGATGCGGCGGTGGAGTCCCCACTGTTCCATGCAGGCGGCGATCCACATGCCGCCGAGGAAGAGGAAGTTCACCGGATCGAGATACTGCAGGAGGATGATGTGCAGCGCCGCATCCGAAAACAGCGGGAAGGTGAAAATAGGGATGCACGCGGTGGCCCAGAGGGGGACCGGTTCGGTGATCCACCAGCAGGACATGAGGGCGACGGTGGCGGCGGCCCAGCTGGCGGCGGGAGTTAAGCCGGAGGACTGAAGGGCCAGACCGGTAATTAGGAAGAGAGCTGGGCCGAGAACGAGTCCGATGATTTGTCGGCGCTCGGTCAGGCCAAGTTTCGTTAACCAGCGATCGGGCACGGCGCAGGCTAGACCAAGGGGTGAGGGGGTGGCAATGTGATGAAGTTGGGTGGGGAAATGACCAAGTGCCCAAATACCAAATACCAAGGAAGCACCAATTTCTGAAATGCGCAGGTTCGCGAACGCTGAGGCGTGAAAATGCGTGAAATGAATTACTTGCGAGGGCTCTTTCACCACAGAGGCACAGAGATCACGGAGAAGCCGAAGTAAAGTGGAATGACCCAGTACGGATGGAGCGGGTGGACAGGACGGGGTTTGGGCGTTGAGTGTTTTCGATTTACGAAAAATTTCAAGTTGGCGGTACAGAGCAAAAAACCGCGATACAATCGGGTCGGAATTGATGTCGAGGGAGGCGGTACAACTTTTGTAAGTTGTGGAGGGGACAACCACGAATGAACATGAATTCACACGAATACGATGAGTGCGGAAGAACCTTCGTTGAGCGAATCCCTGGATGGGAGATGCGATGTAGTCGCGGGGCGTCGAAGTGGAATTTGCCGGAATTGGTGGAATTACGGGCACTTTATGATGGAATTGGGTAGAACGGCGATTCGGAATGAATGTGTTTTTATGTAGACTCGACCGTTTTCGCAGCTCGGAATCATAAGTGAAAAATTTCACGGAGCGTCGGAAAGACGCGGGTGGGATGAGTTTTGGAAGTGAAAGATTTCGGGGTCGGTTCTGAGGGTTTGGAAAATCGATAGAATGTAGACTCCCGCGATTATCGCGGCCTTCGTGAGGGGAGAGTGGGAGCACGATGGTCGGGGGACGGCAGCGGGGCGCGGTTGCGAGGTGGTGAATCTTTCGTCCCTGGCGGGACTTGAGGGTATGGTGGAATCGCGTCCCACCGTTGAAACGGTGGGCTATTGTCGGTCGTCCCTTTGGGACGGGGGCTGCGAGCAAATGGTGCGTTTTCATGGCAGTCTACTTTTCTGTTTCTGCCGAGAAGAAGGTGAGCGGACACACCTGTGGCGTGTTCGTTTTGTCGGGGTGGAATGGAAATCCGTTTTGCGCGAACCGAGTTCACGCGGCGGGTTTCTATTCAACCACGGGCCTGCTTCTTAGCAGCCTGATAATTTGAGCAAGAACTTTGAGTTTCGGCAAGGTGAAACGGTAATTTCTAGGGAATTTTCATGTGGGGATTCGTCCTTCTTTGCAGGTTTCGGGACCCGAGCGGATTGAACATGCCTTCAATCATAAGTAATGCACCTTCGCCGGCGCTTCGAGGCGAGACGGCCGCATAGACTTTCCCAAACTGTTTTCCATCCTTCATTTTTACATAAAACATTGTGTGCATGCGATCCCAGTTGGGATCCGTCAGTGAGGCTGAGACGGTGAAAGATCGAGAATAGCCTGCCTCTGGAGCTTGAATCATTGCGTTTTGCATATATTCAAGAGCGTGCATCTGTCCATGCGCGTGCATCTGTTCGGTCGGCACCCGTATCGCTCCATCGACCATTTGAAAACGCACTTTCCAATCAAATGGGCGACGCGTAGATCCGCTAGCGGCTCCTTGCTCAAAGGTGACTTTCATGTCGGCCTCACTCTCTGGCACATGAGAGCGCGAGTGCTCCAAGTCTAAAAAAACGGGGTCGCCATTGGCCGGCAGAATCACGGTGAAACGAAAAGATTCGAGGCGTTCTGCTAGGGCGACGTTCTCTCGAGCCACGCCAAAAACACCTGGGCTTTGTTCCGCGGTTGCGTTTGCTTCTTCGACGCCAAAACTTTGGTATCTTGAGAATATCTGCAGATAACCGGTTTTAGAAAGAGACTGCACGGTGAAGGTATCGCCTTTTTTCCCTTTTACCGCGAAGTTCCCGTCCTTATCCGTTATCACTTTGCCGTACGTGAATTTTGGTTCGCCGAACGGGTGCCGTCTGTAAAAGGGCCAGCTTCTTACGGAGAACTCGACGATGACGCCGGAAACGGGCGCGCCGGTGTCATCGACAATTTTACCGAAGAAGTTGATCGTGCCGTTCCATTCATCTGTGTTTTGCTTTTTCGGTGGAGCGCCAGCTTGCGGCGGCTGCGATGTTGCCGAGGAGGCGTTCGACAAGGAAACGGTCTCGGCCAGGCACCTGCTCACGTATGGTAAGAGCAGGAACGCAGCTACACTGAGGGGGATCACAATTGAGAACCCCTCC
This sequence comes from Verrucomicrobiia bacterium, assembly GCA_036383895.1. Taxonomy (GTDB): domain Bacteria; phylum Verrucomicrobiota; class Verrucomicrobiia; order Limisphaerales; family SXQI01; genus DASVNK01. Next base: position 28,539 of record DASVNK010000013.1, read on the forward strand.
TTCATGACCGGAATTACGAGCAGTAAAATGGCCGACAAACTTTACCAAGTCCACGCACGAATTTGTTTAATGTCGACCACTTGATGAAGGGAATTGAATGGAGTTAGCCGGAGCACTATTTATTAGCACAACGATGCTCACGCAAAAGGACATTCGGGAACTGGTGCATGGGGCGGCGTTTAAGCCAGGAGGCGTATTTCCCAGGGCGCGTGCCCCGGGCTTCCTTGGGGCGGACCTTTGGTCCTTAGGATTGCAGAGGATCAGATCGGAAAAGGACTCCTCACGTCGTCCCCTACAATTAAGATTTCTTGAAGCGTTTTAGTTCGGTGCGGTTGTAGTTTTGGAGTTGTTTTTGGAATTCGCCGACGGAGCTTTTGATCATGGAGATGAAGGCTTCGCAGGAGCAGACGTTGCCGCCGAAGGAGATGACGGTGTCGCGTTCGGCGAAGTCGTTGGAGACGACGAGGACTTCGCCGTAGGCGACGAGTTTGGCGGTGACGCGTTCGATGATGTCATCGGCGGTTTGGCCGGCTTTGGAGTAGATGATTTCCATCTCGGGGGTGGAGGGGAGTTCGATGCCGACGTTGGCGGCGGGGCCGGCGCCATCGAAGACGACGGTGATGGGTGTGCCGATGGAGTCGCCGTAGCGGCGGAGGGCGTAGACGAGTTCGTCGCGGGCGCCTGCGGAGTGGCGGGCTTTGCCGCGGGCGAGTTCGGGCCAGGCGTGGAGGAGGCTGAAGCCGTCGACTAGAATGCGGACGAGGGGCATGGGTGAGACAGGGGTTATTTTGAATGCACCTTCGACGGAACAGCGGGAGTATCCACCTGTTGTTGATTTGATTTTGGTCTTACGAAGCAGAGCACAAGTAGAAGCAAGACTGCGACTGCGGTCCAATATGGCAGAACTAACAATGCCATTGCTGCGTGCTCATTCGTTGTCGCGAATAGCACCGCGTAACGGAAAAGATTTTCTATTCCGAAAAAAATCAGACCGATAGAGAGCGTGATGTAGAGACGGGTGCGCGAGGTGGTTTTGCGCACCAGACAATAGAACGAAAGCCATACGACGTAAGGGAGCGCTTGAAGCAAATATACTCCTAGTTCGCCAGCGCTTACGTGATCCGTTGGATCGGTCGCTCGTACATCGAAAACGAGCATTCCGACCGCTGCAACGCACCCCACGATTCCGAGCGCAAGGTAGGCGCGCGCCAGTTTACGTGCGCCGTTAACCATTTGGATTCACTATGTTGAGAGTATCGCGTTGGCTCACGAATGAGAAGGAAGGAGTGGGCGGAACTCATCCCTTCTTGAGGATGAATTTATTAGAAACGAACTATCTATTTTGCGGTGCGCTTTCTTCTTCGATTTTAAATTGGACTTCGCCGGTGAGTTTGGGGACGGCGACGATGTGGAAGGGGGCGGTGAGGACCTGGATTTGGATGCCGCCGGGGCGGGGGGTGCGGGTGGTGGCGGTGACTAAGACTTTGTTGCCGGATGGTTGGGCGGATTTGATTTCGACGGCGTGGCCGCCGGTGGGTTTGCGGCCGAGGGCGACGATGAGGACGGTTTCTTTTTCGAAGTTTACTTCAGGGGCGGGTTTCTCGGGGCGTTTTTGGGCGGAGTGGGTTTTCCAGACTTCGGTCCATTGGGTGGCGTGGGTGACGACGATGTTAGTCGCGGATTGGATTCCGCTGAAGCCGCCTTTCTCAATGGTTCGCATTGCGGTAGATTCGGCTGAGTAGACGTAGAGGACGGTGAGAAGCGCGAGAAAAATGACGATGAAGGACCTCAACAGGTAAATATATTCTAAAGAACGGAAAGTTAAACCAGGAGTTCCGGCACCCCGCCGGGGTGCAAACGTTTTTGCGAAGGCACCGGTGGCTGCGCTCGAAGGCTCGCTTGCCGACCGGCTACTCTCCCAACACCCCTCCGGGGTGGGAGATGCGTATGACGGCCGCAGAAGAGATTCTGAAACGAAAGTGAAGATGCCGCTTGACACCGCAATTAGTAGTAGCGTAATCAAACGATACCACAACAAACAGTATGCGTTGCAGTAAATGTGGTTGTCAGGAAGACAAAGTTATCGATTCGCGAACTTCTCGCGAAGGGGCAACCATCCGGCGGCGACGCGAATGTTTGGCATGTGGGCATCGGTTCACCACTTATGAAGTGATCGAGAATGAAGCGATCACGGTGATGAAACGCGATGATCGTCGCGAACCCTTCTCCAGGGATAAACTCGTTCACAGCCTCACGATTGCCTGCCGGAAACGGCCGGTAAGCCCACAGAAAATCGAAGAAATCGCGGACAAGATCGAAAAGGAAATCGGGGATAAGTTTGATCGCGAAGTGCCTTCGATGGCGATCGGCGAACGGATCATGGCCCAGTTGAAAGACTTGGACCAGATCGCGTATGTGCGCTACGCCAGTGTTTATAGGAGGTTTGAGGAGCCGGATGAGTTCATCCAGGAGGTAAAGAAATTGGAGGAAAAAAATGATCCAGTTACACCCTGATTGCCTAATCTTTCGCACCTCGCAGGGCGAATTGATTCCCTGCTCGGCGGAAAGCGTCACGATCGAATTGATTGGTGACGCTTCGTCGCTTTTAGACCCGGAAATTGTGCGGGAGGCGGCGGCGGCGGTGGTGCATTATTTCAAGGAGGATTTGCACCAACATACGGTTTCGGTGGGGGAGTTTTCGGAGGCGCTGGAGCGGGCGTTGAAAATCTTTGGGTTCGAAGTGACGACGACGGCGCTGGAGAATGGGCGCGCGCCGGCGGGAGTTGATTTACGGGAGCTGGCGGCGGCGGCGGATGATTTTGAGTTGTCGTTCTTTAAACAGCTGCGCGACGAGTTCCAAAAGCAGGCGGCGCAGGAATCGACGGAGGTGCTGCGGTTTTGCGGATTGCGCGGGAGTGTGAAACAGATTCTAGGCGCGAAACGTTGGTGCCAGCGGTGCGAACAGTTCAGCGACCAGGTCGTTGCTTTCCTGCGGAATTGCCTGAGTATCGAGGGCGGCTCGCCGGCGCGAAGTTTGGTGGTGCGTTAAATGCGCGTGGGGGCCGGAGAATATGACGACGCTGTTTGAAAAAATCGCCCTGCGCGAAATTCCGGCGCAGATCGTTTACGAGGACGAGGTGGTGATTGCGTTTCGGGATGTTAAGCCCGCGGCGCCGGTGCATGTGTTGATTGTGCCGCGCAAACCGATTCCGCGAATTGCGGAGGCTGAGGAGATGGACAAGGCGGCGCTGGGGCATTTGTTGCTGAAGGCGGCGGAGGTGGCGAAGAAGCTTGGGTTGAGTGAGTCGGGTTATCGGCTCGTGATTAATAATGGCCCGGATGCGGGGGAGAGCGTGCCGCATTTGCATCTGCATATTATTGGCGGGCGAAGTTTGGCGTGGCCGCCAGGTTGAGTTGGTCGTGAGAATTTTGTTTGGTTTAGTTTCTCTGGTCGCAGTTTTCGCGGCGGGTTGCGCGAGTTGCGAGCGTTCGGCGGGCAAACAATTCGTGGTGGGCAAAGATAATTTTGCATTCGCGAATGAGTTGAAGTGGACTTACACGTTTCACGAGGACGGGAGTTTTACCGCGAAGGATGTTGAGCCGGAGCCGAAGAAGCCGCATCGGTGTTTTCCGATGGTGCGATCGGCGCGGGAATTTTTTTATCATGCCCGGTTTGAGCCGAACGCGGCGAAGTTGGGCGAAGGGGAGTATCGCGAGTTGGTCGAAAAAGTGCATGGGCGGAATAGTCGTTGTCCGGCGGAGGAGAAAGAGCGGATTGTTATTCCGGGGTATGCGAACCTTTTTGAATTCAGCACGGCGCATCCGAATTTAATTCAGGATGAGATTGGCGGGTCGTGGCAGAGTTTTTATCAGCGCGGGAATTGGCGGATGATTTTTCCCGTCTGCGATTGGGAGGAACGGAGGACGGCGCGGGAATTATTGGATGAAGTGCAGAATGGGAGAGTGCCGATTGTTCATGTGTACCGATTTCCGGATGTGCGGTTGAATCATGGGATCATGATTATTGCGGCGGAGGATCGCGGTGAGGAGATTGTCTTTGCGGCGTATGATGCGAACAATCCGGGGCGGGCGGCGGAGTTGAAGTTTGATAAGGCGAAGGACGCTTTCGTTTTTGAGCGGAACCAGTACTTTGCGGGTGGACCTGTTAAGGTTTACGAGGTTTATCGGGGGACGTGTTACTGATGCCGCAATTTTCCAAACATTATACGCGCGATGAGGCGAGGGAGTTGTTGCCGCAGATCATTGAGTGGCTCACGGAATTGAAGGGCGCGCGGGATTTGCTGCTTCATTATGAGGAGCAGGTCTCAAAGATGTTGAAGCTGGGGGAGGATGTCGGGGGCGAGGTGGTGAATCGGTATGTGAGGGCGCTGGTGAAGACGCGGGATATTCTGCAGAGGTTCTTGAGCCGCGAGATTCAGGTGAAGGATTTGGATCGGGGGTTGATTGATTTTCCGGCCTATATTGGGGGGAAGGAAGTTTTTCTTTGTTGGGAAAGCGGCGAGGAGGATATCGAGTTTTGGCACGACCTGGAGAGCGGTTACGCGGGTCGGGAAAAAATTTAGGTATTCGAGATTCTAGACACTGCCCACCAGAGGGCAACGGCCAGGGCTCCGCCGATCAAGGGGCCGATCACAGGAATCCAGGCGTAGGACCAGTCGCCGTCGCGTTTGTTGGGGATGGGGAGGAGGGCGTGCATGATGCGCGGGGCGAGATCGCGGGCTGGGTTGATGGCGTAGCCGGTGGTTCCGCCGAGAGCGAGGCCGATTACCAGAACGACGAGGGCGACGGGGAGAGCGTCGAGCGGCCCGAGGCTGCCGGCGGGTGAACTGATGTGGAGGACGGCGTAGATGAGGACGAAAGTGCCGATGGCTTCGCCGAAGAAATTTGTGATGGTGTGGCGAATGGCGGGGGCGGTGCAGAAGCAGGCGAGTTTGGCGTTGGCATCTTCGGTAGCGGCGAAGTGGGGCATGTAGTGGACCCAGACGAGGAATGCACCGATGCAGCCACCGAGCATTTGGGCGAGGACGTAGGGGCCGACATCGGCCCAGGGGAATTTACCGGCGATGGCGAGGGAGACAGTGACAGCAGGGTTGAGGTGCCCTGGGCTCATGGTGGAACTTACAAAGACGGCGACGAAGACAGCCATGGACCAGGCGGCGGTGATAACGATCCAGCCGCCGTTGTGGCCTTTGGTGCGTTGGAGGACGACGTTGGCGACGACGCCGTTGCCTAAAAGAATAAGCAGCATCGTCCCGATGAGTTCCCCGAGGAATGGTTTCATAGCGGTGGTTGCACGATGGTTTAGGTGAGGAGGTAGGCGCGCGCAAGCTCTGAGTAGGCGCGGAGTTGTTCGCGGATCCAGTCAGCGTCGCGGTGGAGTTCGGTGGAGAGAAGTTCTGCGACGCGCGGGGCGGCTTCGATGCTGGCGCGGGCGTCGAGGAGGAGGGCGCGGGTGCGGCGGGCGAGAATGTCTTCGACGGTGCGGGCCATTTCGTGGCGGGCGGCCCAGATGACTTCGGCGGTGAGGTTCGGGAGACGGTCGTGGAGTTTTGCGGCGAGGTGAGGTGAGGTGGTGGCGAGCGATTGGATTTCGGAGAGGTCGGTGCCGTAGACGTGGAGCGGGTCTTGGAAGTTGGTGGTCTCGGCCGCGCCGTGGAGTTGGAGTTCGGCGGTTTTTGATTCGGCGGGGTCGAGGGCGGCAACAGTCGCGGCCTGGTCGATGGTGTCTTCGCCCATTTTGCGGTAGGTGGTCCATTTGCCGCCGGTGATGGTGATGAGGCCGGAGCGGGAGATGGAGAGATGATGATCGCGGGAGATCGCGGCGGTGTTGCGTGCGTCGGTGGGGCGGACGAGGGGACGGAGGCCGGCGAAAACGCTGAGGACGTCGGCGGGCGTGGGGTCGTGCACCATGTAACGGGCGGCGTGTTTGAGGACGAAATCGATTTCGTGATCGAGGGCGCGCGGTTCTAGGTCAGCGGTGGGGACGGCGGTGTCGGTGGTGCCGACGATGACGCGGTCGTGCCATGGGACCGCGAAGAGGACGCGGCCATCGTCGGTTTGCGGGACCATGATGGCGGTGTCGGTGGGGAGGAATTTGCGGTCCAGGACGAGGTGAATGCCCTGGCTGGCGGTGACGAGTGGGGCGGCATCTGATTCATCCATGGTGCGGATGGAATCGACGAAGACGCCGGTGGCGTTGATCACGACTTTGGCGCGGAGTTCGAATTCGAGGCCAGTTTCCATATCGCGGAGGAGCGCGCCGCGGATGACGTCGTTTTCATTGAGGAGGGCGACGACTTTGAGATAGTTAGCGGCCACACCGTTTTGATCATGGAAAGTGCGGAGGAGAGTGATGGCGAGGCGGGCGTCGTCGAATTGGCCATCGTGATAAACGACACCGCCGCGGAGGCCGTCAGTTTCAAGGGTTGGGATGCGCGAGATGGTTTCTTCGCGTGAAAGCCATTGCGATTTGCCGAGACCAAGTTTGCCGGCGAGTGCATCGTAAACTTTGAGACCAACGCCGTAGAAGGGACCTTCCCACCAGGTGTAATTTGGAACGAGAAAACTGCGGTTTTGGACGAGGTGCGGCGCGTTGCGCATGAGGAGGCCGCGCTCCCGGAGGGCTTCGGTGACGAGGGCGATGTTGCCCTGTTTGAGATAGCGGACGCCGCCGTGAACGAGTTTGGTGCTGCGGCTGGAGGTGCCCTTGGCGAAATCGTGTTGCTCGACGAGGCCGGTGCGATAGCCGCGCGAGGCGGATTCGACGGCCGCGCCGAGGCCAGTCGCGCCGCCGCCGATGATGAGGATGTCCCAGGGTTGAGAGGTGTCGCGGAGTTGGGCGATGGCGTGGTCGCGGGTCATTGGGACGGATTGTGGCAAGGAAGAGGAGGAAAACCACGAATTAACACGAATGGACACGAATGATGGGTCGGTAAGTTGAGCACGATTTTGCCAAGGATCGCGGAGTCTTCCTGGAGAGGCAAAGTGGCGCGAATGTTGACTGCACGAAATTTTCTCGTTCGCGGTACAGACGAGGTACAACGCGGGTTTCGTGCATGGCGCGGGGTCGAAGAGCCGCCTCGAAACGTGGGCGTTGGAGGCGTGAAATTCACGCCTGAGTTGCGGCGGATAGGATGCGTGCGGAAACGAAGTTGATCCTAGAAAATTGCGGTAAATTCTGGAAACACGGGGGTTTGGTGAGGGTCTGGAGGCGGTAAAAAGCGATAAATGAGGGGACAGGGGGAAACCACGAATTAACACGAATCGACACGAATAGGGATGCGGCTGGTTTCGGGCCACTTGGCTTCGGCGCGCGGACGGACTTGCAATTGATCGGCTCATATCGTTTGAGCCTGCGAAGGTACGCGGCGGAGCGGTTCCGTCAGTCGTCGGGGATGAATGGAGATTCGCTTCCGAGCGAAGATCTATTCAACCACGGGTCGCCTTGCAGGCGGTGAGAAGATTGAATCATTTTTGGGCTTCTGGTTCAATAGGAATATCAGCCAACAGAAACCGCAGAACAGACTGAGGGTATGATCTACATCGACGCAATCCCGATTGTAGTGGGAGCTCTCGCTTTCGGAGTTGTCGGTTGGCTGTTTTGGCGAAATCGCGAATGGAAGCGCGTTGTTAAATGCATTGAAGCGTTGAAGGCAGCAAAGTGTCCTGGGTGCGGTGAAATCTTAGGAAACGAATTGCTGCCGAAATTTGAGACGAGACGAATGCGATGGAGAGGGGCAAATGACGCGAGGCTCCGCGGACCAGATTACCCATCTCGCCTTGTGATGGTTGTCTGCCCGCATTGTAAGACGCGGCTCGACTGTACGATCGAGGGAAGGTTATACGCGGAGAATCTTCATGTGCGGTCAATCGAGCCGGAAGCGCAGAGTGAAGTTATAAATCCGTCGTAACAGAGTAATCGCTTTTTGGGTCTGGGGGCGGCAGGATTTGGGCGCGATGAATTCCGCGGTGACGTGGGTTCGAAAGGTGCTCTGGTGTGTTTTGCGGCCGGTCGGGCGGCGGCTGATTAAGTTCATGCCAGTGGAGGATGCATGGTCGCGCGAGGAAGATTCAGTTTCGAGGCGGCGATTTGGGAGCGGGTGTGTGCGGGAGTGGAGTTGGTTTTTTGAAGGGGAGAGCACGGTGGCGGTGAGGTCGCTCCAGGAGATTTGTGAGTGGCTGGTGGGTTGTGATTATGCGGATGACGAGGCGTTCTTTAATGAACCGGACTTTTGGCAGCATCCGGTGACATTTGAGCGGACGCGAACGGGTGATTGCGAGGATCACGCGTTGTGGGCGTGGCGGAAGCTCGCGGAGCTGGGATATGAAGCGGAACTGGTGCGGGGACATTATTTCGACGGACGCGACTTGCGATGGAACGCGCATGCGGCGGTGATTTTCGGGCGGCAGGGAACGCGCTATTTCATGGATACGGTCGCAGAGGATGCGGCGGAGATGGTGATGCCGATCGCGCGGGCGCGAGATATTTTTTGTCCGGAATGTTCGGTGGATGCGAAGTTCACGACCTATAAATACGCCGGTGGGGTATTGATCTTAGAACGGAAGCTCAGAGGGCGTGCCGATGAGGAGGAAGGGAAGTTGAATGTTTAAAGGAATGAGGAAGCGGCGGGCGCAACTGATTAAGCTGCGAGGTGTTTCATTGAGATAGCGTCCAGCGTTGATGAAGCGATCGAAAATCATTTTGTTGGTTTTGAGCGGGGCACTGATCGGCGGAGCGATTTTGCGGCCAGATTTTATACCAGGGCATGCGACGAGGGCGCTGAACGGTTGCATCAGCAACTTGAAGTATATCGACGGCGTGAAGGAACATTGGGCGATGGTGAACAAAGCTGAAGCTGGGGCGGTCGTAAGGATGAGCGATTTAACGGAAGGTCCGAGAGCGTTGCTGAACCCGTTTCCAAAGTGTGCCGCGGGTGGGACGTATCGCGTAGGCCTGGTGGGAGAGAATCCGGAGTGCACGGTGAAAAGACATTCGTTGGACGTAAACGAGGTGATCGGTGAGGAACGGTGAATTCGAAGGTAGCGGTGAGCGATCATCTGAACAGCTACACTGCATTGGGATCACGAGTGCCCGGCTGAAGGGAGATACACAGTGGGAGCGATTGGCGAGGATCCGACGTGTTCGTTGGGAAGTATGGGCATTCGTTGGAATACAGGCGGCAGAGACACTGATAGAGCTAGTATGTTCGGATCAACGTGCCGTGTTGTGCAAAAGGGGAAAAGCGGCAGAAGACTGCCGCAGTCCAAGAGGCTGGCGCGAGAAAGGGCGCGCCGGTCCGTTGGAAGCGTCAACTCTAGTGCTGCATCGGTTGAGCGTTGATGCGGGTGATGGCGTTGGAGGCGGCGTTGCGGACGTGTTTTTTGGGGTGGGTGAGGAGGTTGGTGAGTTCTGGGAGGGCATTCTGCGCGGCGGGACCGTAAGCGGCGAGGGCTTTGGCGGTGATTTCGAGAAGTTGGGTATTGGTGGAGGCAATGTTGGTGATGAGGTGCGGGACAACGTTTGAGGCGAGAATTGGCTGACTGGAGAAGTAGTAGGTGGCGGCGATTTGTTCGGACGGGTTGGTGGAGGCGAGTTGGAGGAGGTTGGTTTCATTATAGTCGGGCGGCGAGGCGTATGGGTTGTTGGTGTCCCATTGATTGCGGGTGAGTTCGGCTGCCGCTTGCTGGCGGACCGCCCAATTCGGGTCGGTGAGTGCTTGCTGCAGGATTGGTAAGATCAAATCACGGCGCCGAGCGCCGATTTCGGAGAGTGTCGAAACGGCATAAGGGCGCCCGTGAAGTTCAGCTTGATTCGTAACTATCTTTAGAAAAGCGGGGATAGCGCCTTCGGCATCTGGACCGAGGCTCGATAACCAAAATCCGGCGTTGATTTGGTGGCCGAGGTCCATTGTTCCAACAGCATCAGCGAGGTGCGGGATGATCGGAATAGCGGTGGTGCGCAAGGTGCCGAGTGCGGCTAACGCTTCGGCATGTGCCCGGTATTGTGAGGAAATTTTGATGGGCAAGCGGAGAGTTCGTGCGAGACGAATGAGTTGGCGTTTGGCAAACGAGTCGCGGACTCTCAGGCGGGCGATGATGGCAGGAAAGCAATTTGTGCCCAGAGCTTGGATGGCCGCATCTGAAGGATGGCTTTTGCGGGGCCAAGTGAGTGCTGTGTTGGGGCCGTAGGCAGTTAGCCAGGCGCTAAGAGGTTTTCCTTCGTAGAGAGGATCTGGGGCGCGAGTTTGATTGAAGGTGAATGCGAAGGCTGTGAGTAGGAGTGCGATGAGAACGAGGGAGACGAGGAGGCGGCGGCGTTTCGACTTGGGGGCTCGCACGGTGGGATGATGTGGTGAAAATGGGAGTGGCGCAATGAAGGAAGCAAAGGCGGAGCGCGATTCGAAGCGGGAGACTCCGTAATGGCGACCTCTGGCAATATAGAGCGAAAACCCCTCACCCTAGCCCAGTGGCTTCCCAAGCCCGCCACAAGTATGTTGCCCCATAGGAGACGTTCGCTTCGCGAATCGTGGTCCCCTGATGGGAGAGGGAAAACGACCGGCGAACTGGTTTTGCTCGCTTGCGAGAGATGATTTATTTGCGCTCAGTTTAATCGCAGCTCAAAGCGAGAGCCGCCCAGAAGAAAACCGCAGAGACAAAAAACGTGGCGGCGCATAGCGGCGAGGCTATAGTGCGCGGGAATCCGTTTTTGATCGCATGCGATGCGTTAGAGTTTTTTTTCGGTTGTCGGGGTTGAGCGTTTTGGTGGCTGGTTTTGCTGCTGTTTCGGCGCGGGGGAGTGGTTGGGTCGCGGAGGCTGGGTATTCGTGGCGGGAGTTGGCGGCAGCGGGAGAGGGGAAGGCGGGGTTTACGCGGTTGGGGGCGGAGATTGGGGTTACGTTCAAAAATGTGCTGGGGACGAATCGGTATGCGACGAATCAGAATATTTTGAATGGGTCGGGGGTGGCGGTGGGGGATGTGAATGGGGATGGGCGGGCGGATA
>DASVNK010000014.1:0-5477 GCA_036383895.1 Verrucomicrobiia bacterium
GCCGGGGTGCGGTCGCATCGTGACGCAGAATCCGGTGGCTGCGCTCGATGACTCGCTTGCGCACCGGCTACTATCCTTCGGCCCCTCCGGGGCGAGAAGGTGCGATGTAATGCGTTTTGACCGGCAGTTTCAATCGCACCCCGATTGGGGGAAATTCTTCTCGGCGGTGGTTTACGCAGTCATACTGTTGTGCGCGGCTTTGCGGTCGGGAGTTGCTGCTGAATCGACGTTTGAGCAGGCGAATCGGCTTTACGAGCAGGGCAAGTATTCGGAGGCGGCGGCGCTTTACGAAAATGTCGTTAAGGGAGGCAGGCAGTCCGCGCCGGTCTTTTTTAATTTGGGGAATGCGTATTTCAAGGACGGGAAAATCGGGCGGGCGATTTATAATTATAAAATTGCGGAACGGTTGCAGCCGCGAGATCCGGATATCCAGGCGAATTTGAGGTTCAGCCGGGAAAGATTGCCGGAGACAGTGTCGCGGGCGCCGACGGCCTGGAATCGATCGTTGAATTATTTCACGGTGAACGAGCTTGCGGTGGTGTTCAGCGTGGTGTTTTGGGCTTGGGCGATTTTGTTTGGGCTGGCGCGGCTTCGGCCTGGGATGGCGGGGAGGTTGCGTGGATTTATAACGGGGAGTGGTGTGGTGGCGGGGGCGATGTTTGTTGTGCTGCTGGTTGCGGATGCGTCAGCGCGAAAGTTGATTGCTGTTTCGGTTTCGCCGCAGGGGAAAGTGCATTTGGGTCCGTTGGCGGAGTCGCAGGTGGCGTTTCCTGCGCCGGACGGATCGGAGCTGGAGGTGTTGGCGGAACGGGGGGAGTGGTTGCAGGTGGTGGACCGAAACGGGCGGACGGGTTGGATGGCTAAAAGTGACCAGATTCTATTTCCGCCGGCGGCGATGCGGTGAGTTGTGACGAATAACGCGGGTTCGCGATTGAATTTCAATGTCCATCTGCCAACCTCGCGTTGCACAGAGCCGCAGCCGTTCCATGAAGACAGCCCCCGGTCACCTCGCCAGCAAAGTTGAACAGATCGTCGCGCAGACGCCTGCGGATGACATTCACACGCATTTGTATGATCCGGCATTTGGTGAATTGCTATTGTGGGGGATCGATGAACTGCTGGTTTACCATTATCTCGTGGCGGAGGGGTTTCGGTTCCTAGATATTCCTTACGAGAAGTTCTGGAATCTTTCGAAGACGGAACAGGCGGATTTGATCTGGGAACAGTTGTTCCTGAAACATTCGCCGATTTCAGAGGCGTGCCGGGGGGTTCTGACAACTTTGAATCGGCTGGGGTTGGACGTTAAAAAGCGAGATTTGGGGGCGATTCGGAACGAGTTCAGCAAATGGAACGTGCGGAACTACACGACGCGGTGCATGGAATTGGCGAAGGTGCAGTCGATTTGCATGACGAATTCGCCGTTTGATGATTTGGAACGGCCAGTGTGGGAGCGGGGATTTCAGCGGGATGAGCGGTTTAAGGCGGCGTTGCGGATTGATCCGTTGCTGGTGAATTGGGAGCAGGCGGGGCGGCGGCTAGTGGAGTGGGGTTACAAGGTGAAGCCGGAGCTCGGGGTGAAAACGATGGAGGAGATTCGGCGATTCCTGGCGGATTGGTCGAAGCGGATGGATCCGGAGTTCCTGATGGTGTCGCTGGCGCCGGATTTTGATTTTCCGGATGAGGGGCCGTGCGCGCAGATCATCGAAAAGGCGGTGCTGCCGCTTTGCCGGGAGTTGAATTTGCCGTTTGCGATTATGCCGGGGGTGAGGCGCCAGGTAAATCCGTCGTTGAAATTGGCGGGAGATGGGGTTGGGACGACGAATTTAACGGCGGTGCAGAATCTGATCGCGGCGCATCCTAAGAACACGTTCCTGTGCACGATTTTGGCGCGGGAGAACCAGCATGAGCTTTGTGTGTTGGCGCGGAAGTTCCGGAATTTGCACATTTTCGGGTGTTGGTGGTTTACGAATATCCCGACGTTGATTGAGGAGATTACGCGGATGCGGGTGGAGTTGCTGGGGCTGAGCTTTACAGCGCAGCATTCGGATGCGCGGGTTTTGGACCAGATTATTTATAAATGGGAGCATTCGCGGGGGATCATTGCGAAGGTGCTGGTGGAGAAGTACGAGGACCTGGAGAAGGCGGGTTGGACGGCGTCGACGGAGGAGATTCAGCGGGATGTGACGGGTTTGCTGGGGGGTGCTTATCGGGAGTTTCAGGGGTTGAGTCTGTAGGTTTGAGGGATTTTAGGGAGATTTTGGAACGTTGTAAGCTACTGGATTGGAGCACATTGCCGAACTTTCGCGCTTTGAGTTGACGGGTGTTTCGCCCCACCCGTAAGGTAATAGGACTACGCGGCGCGAAAGCGTCTTCCGAGGAGAGTCCCTATGCCAGAAGGATATTGCGTTAAATGCAAAGCAAAGAAGGAGATTGCTGATGCCGTTGAGGAGCAGATGAAAAACGGCCGGAAAGCAATCAAGGGGAAGTGCCCCACCTGTGGCGTGGTGATGTTCAAGATTCTCGGTGGAAAAGCTTCCGCGACGCCGGCTTCCGAGCCGAGCACTCCCGCTGCGTAAAGAACTATGTCTCAGGAATTAGCATACGTCATCATCACTCCGTACTCTCTTCACAAATCGCGCACTGGCGGGATTTTGGCCCGCTTGATTACCCGGACCGGGTTGGACCTGGTGGGCGCGCGGATGTTCGCGCCGAGCGAGCAGTTGGTCACTGAATATTCGAAGGCGATTGTGTCGGCGAATGATCCGCAGGATCGGCGGATTCAGGAACTCATTCGCGACTACATCGTGCAGAACCTTTCGCCGGATCCGAAGTCCGGGAAGCGGCGGCGGGTGATGATGTTGCTGTTCAAGGGCGAAGACGCGGTGAGGAAGGTGCGCGGAGTGGTGGGGAACATCAGTGCGCATCGACGTGGCGGCGAGACGATTCGAGACACTTACGGTGATTTGATTTTGGATGAGCACGAAAACGTGCGTTACTTCGAGCCTGCGGTGCTTGCTGCTCCGAACGCGGAGGAAGCGCAGGCGAAGGCGAAACTTTGGGCGCGGTATTCGGACAGCGATGGCGGTCTGGTGGATAACACGATCAGTTATCAACAAGGCGAAACGCCGCAGCGGACGCTGGTGCTGATTAAGCCGGACAATTTTCGGTTTCCGACGGGGCGACCTGGGAATGTCATCGATTTCTTCTCACGCACGGGCCTTTATATCGTGGGGATCAAAGTGCATCGCATGAGCGTCGCGCAGGCGACGGAGTTTTACGGGCCGGTGCGGGAGGTTTTGCGGACGAAGTTGACCGACGTTGTGGCTGCGAAGGCGAAGGCGACTCTGGAGAAGGAGTTTGGGTTCCAGATCGGCGCGAACGAAGGCAAACAGCTTGGGCAGATTCTTGGACCGCTCTACGGGGATGATCAGTTTAATAATATCGTTCGGTTCATGGCCGGCCGTAGCCCGGCGGATTGCGACGAGAACGGTCAGAAGCAGCCCGGCACGGAGAAGTGCATCGCTCTTGTTTACGAAGGGCCGGAAGCTGTCCGGAAGATTCGTGATGTTCTGGGGCCGACCGATCCGTCAAAGGCGCCTCCAGGGTCGATTCGCCGCGAGTTCGGTTCATCGATCATGGTAAATGCGGCGCACGCGAGCGATTCTGAAGACAATGCGCGCCGGGAAATCGGCATCGTAAACGTCGCCGAAAACACCTTCAAAAAGGTGGTCGAAGAAACTTACGGCGGACTCTGAGTCCGTTACGGCCAAACCACACGGTAGAAGCGGTGGTGCTGACCGGTGCCGCCGCCGTTGTGGATGATTTGTGCGTGCCCGACGGTGTCAGTGAGACCGGCCTGCACCTGATCCCATTCCGTGCCATCGACGGAACTCAAGAGCCAAAACTCTCGGTTGGGCGGTCCGGATAAATCGACACGAACATCCTGACCGACGCGGGAGATGTTTTGGATTTTGGGTTTGTTCGTGAGAATAAGCCGCACGGTGGCGCTGGAGCGAGCGCCTGAGGTGTCCTCGATTTCGTAGCTGAACAGATCTTCGCCGGGCTCGCTGCTCCCGAGGTAAATGACAGCGTTGGTCGTGAGTTGAACTGATCTTCCTTGCTCGCTGGAACTAACGCTTGCCACGGTCAAATGGTCGCCGTCCGCGTCGGTGTCGTTGTAGAGAAGAGCGGTCAGGTCAATTGAGACGGTGCCGGCTTCCCGTTCGAAGAAGTCATCGTCAGCAAGCGGGGGAGAGTTCGTGATGGTTAGCTTGAACGAGCTCTTCACCAGCGCATACCCGTCATTGACGTTCATCGTGATGGTCGTCTCGCCCGTGGCGTTTGTGCGCGGGGTGAGGACGAACTCCTCGTTTCCTGGCAGAACAGTGATGTTTTGCCAGCTAACAAGATCTTCGTTGGCGGAGGTAAACCAGATGAGGAGATCATTTAAAGGATTATCTGCGTCGGTGACCGTGAACGATAGAGGCCCGAGCGTTGCGTTCTTGCGGATTATTTGGTCTTCGAGCGGGAAGATGATCGGCCAATCATCAACTCCGATGATTTTGATTTGGACGATCGCCGGTTCAGAGACTGATTGTCCATCGGTGGCCACGAATATGAGCGAGTCGTCACCGAAATAATTTGTGTTTGGGAGGTAGTATAAATTGGGAGGAGAGCCGACAAGAGTTCCATGCTTAGGCTCTTCGATTATCTCAAATGTGAGTGGGTCGGCATCGATATCAATGGCGTGTAAGGTTATCGGCAAGAATTGATCTTCCCAGCCATCTAACGAATTGCTCGAGGCAAGTGGCGTGTCGTTCGTCGGGTGGACGATGAAAGTCACTGAGGCGACAACGGAGGTCGCGAGCCCATCACTGACGACGTATTCCAGCTCGTCCGCCCCGTAAAAGTTCGGATACGGAGTATAGATATAATTCGGAGCATCCCCACTGAGCACGCCGTAGACAGGCAGGGCGAGGGTCGTAAAAGTCAGATCGTTTGTTTCTGCGTCAAAGGCATTCAAGCTAAAGCCGATGGTTCCATCCTCTGTGATTTCGAAAACAACGTTGGTGGCAGCAGGCGCGTCGTTCGTGGCGACAACAATCAAAGAAATCACAGCCGGCTCCGAGGTAAATTGACCGTCTCGCACTCGAAAGGTGAATGAGTCTTCGCCGAAAAAATTTGTGCCTGGCAGATACTCAAAGAGATTACTGCTGCCACTCAAAACGCCGTTGGTTGTTTGCTGCACGATTTCATACCGAAGCGCGTCGTTGTTGGCATCTGAAGCGGAGAGAGTAATTCGGATTGGAATGTCTTCGAGTGTCTCAAGCAACGCACCGATCGCCAGAGGAGGTCGATTTCCCATTGAGAGCGAAATCGTCACCGTAGCCGGAGCCGAGTCACCATTCCCGTCGTTGACCACAAAACTGAATGCATCCATGCCGACGTAATTCGTGACTGGTTGGTAAAAAAGGTTC
>DASVNK010000015.1:0-204692 GCA_036383895.1 Verrucomicrobiia bacterium
GTTCAACTCGCCGCCGATCTCGACGAGATTTTCGTCGATTTCAGGAAGGGTTTGCGCCGGTGCGGGCGACGTGGAATTGCGGCGGCTGCCGATCATAATCAATCCGCCGAGTGTGCGGCTTCGAGGAGTGAGTTTTGGAAAAGGCCGGCGATTTCCATGGTCCAGGCGAGGATCATCGTTTGTTCATTGAGGGGCTGAGACATTTCGGTATTTGGGTCCGGTTCGCCGAGTTGGATCCAACTGCCGACTCGAATATCATTAAGCACCTGCAAAAGCCACTCGATTTCTGAAGGCGTGAGGCGAAAGGTGTAGCCGAGCTCATTTTCACTGAAGCGGCTGGCTTCTTTGAGCATTTGCTCGAGCTGCTTGCGATTTTCGCGCTGTTGTTCGGCGAGGGCTTCTTCGAGGAGTTCCTGATTTTTCTTTGCGTCTTCGGAATTCGTCGGGCTTTTCGAATGGAAATGAACGCTGCTGATGAGGGGATAGCGTTGCAATAATGCGAAAAGCATCTCGCGTTCGCGTTTCCCAATCAGGAAAGAACAATGTGTTTCGTCGCGTTTGAGCAGCTTCACGTGGGTTGCTTTTAGCTGTCGCGCTCCATCGTGGCGTGGAGGCTGTAACGCTGCAGTTGATGGACGAAATGTTCGGCTTTTTCGAGGCTATCGCGGACGAGGACGCTTTTGCCGTGGTTGTGGACCTGAAGCATGTGTTCCTCGGCTTTTTTGTGAGGCCAGCCGAAGACTTTTTGGAAGACGTGGGTGACGTAGTCCATGAGATTGATGGGATCGTCCCAGCAAATGACCAGATAGCCCGCTTCGTGGGTGTCGCGGGTTTCCTCCTTAGGCCTCCTGGATGGCAGGACCAACGGTTCTGCGGTCGACGGCATGCAGAAACGTTATGCGAGCGGGCGGTTGATTTCAACCCTTGCGTCGGCGGGGTGGTGCGGATAATTTATCGCCGCTCCTACGGGCGCGCTTAGCTCAGTGGTAGAGCATTACCTTCACACGGTAGGGGTCGCAGGTTCGAAACCTGCAGCGCGCACCATCTTCGGGAATGACCAAATACCAACTGCCAAATACCAAGGTGGTCGGAAGACGGTCACGGCAGGTTTAGAATGTGTCGTCCTAGTGTGCCGGGCGCGCTAAGTAGAGGGCGGTTCAGACGAGTTTACGTTCGACGGCGTAGCGGACGATGTCGCCGGTGGATTGGAGGCGGAGTTTTTCGAGGATCCGGGAGCGGAACGTGCTGACGGTTTTTATGCTGATGTTGAGGCGGTGAGCAATATCGGTAGCGGTGAGGCCCGCGCCCAACAAGCGGAGGACTTCGAATTCGCGGGTTGAGAGAGTTTCGTGCGGCTCAGTGCCGGCGGGGGATTGAAGTTGATCGAGAATGGTCGCGGCGAGGTCGGGGCTGACGTATTTGTGGCCGGCGAGGACGCGTTCAATGGCGGGGATAATTTCCTTGGTGTCCGTGGCTTTGCGCAGGAAACCAGCGGCGCCGGCCTGGAGTACGCGTTTGCCGAATTCACGTTCGCTTTGCCCGCTGAGCACGAGGACAGGGGAGTCGCAGGAGCGCCGAATGTCAGCCAGAAGATCAACGCCGCTGCGGTCGGGAAGCTCAATGTCGATGATGATCAGGTCCCAAACCGATGCGGAAATCT
Organism: Verrucomicrobiia bacterium; assembly: GCA_036383895.1. Taxonomy (GTDB): domain Bacteria; phylum Verrucomicrobiota; class Verrucomicrobiia; order Limisphaerales; family SXQI01; genus DASVNK01. The sequence continues at coordinate 1,661 of DASVNK010000015.1, forward strand.
TCGCCATGGCGGAAGCAGCATCAGCGGCTTCTTCCAGTTCGAGAGACGGAAAATGCCGGGTCAGCAGTTGAGCCAATCCGGTCCTCATCAAAGGATGATCTTCGACGAGCAAGAAACGCATTAGGGGCTTACGGATAGGGAAGTTCGGCAGTGTTGTCGATGCTGGATACGAAGCTAAAAAGGGATGTAGGGTGGCTAATCGCATCAATCGCAGAGGCTACAAACATCTTCTGGTGAAAGGTTTCGGTGCACCGCTAGTTAATAGAATGGGTTGCTGCGCCGATGACAGGTATATTTAGCACGCTGAAAACAGCTTGGTCCGGCTGCGGCGCGTGTGGAAGTTATGTTCGAGCCAGATCCGGCGCTAAATCTGTTACCAGTGGGCGAGTGTCACGATGACGCCTTGCAACTGCAGAGGGAACTTTCGTTGGTGCGAATGGCGTTGCGCGTGGGGCGCCTGGGGGCGTGGCGGGTGATGCTGCCCGAGAGGGAGTTGGTGTGGTCTGAGCAAGTTCGCGAGATTCACGAGGTCGAGGAAGGTTTCACGCCGTCGGTTGAGGAAGCACTTAATTTCTATACGCCGGAGAGTAGCGGGCGCATTCGGGAGGCGTTTAGCAAATGCGTTGAGGAAGGGCGGGCATTTGATTTGGAGTTGGAGATCATCAGCGCGCAAGGACGGCGGCGGTGGGCGCGGGCGATCGGGGAAGCGGTACGCGATCAGCGCGGAGGAATTAGTTACGTACAGGGAGCCTTCCAGGATATTTCGGAATTGAAGGCGGCGGAGCAGCGCATGCAGGAAAGCGCGCGGGAGTTGGCGAATACGCTGGAGAGTATCGCGGAAGGTTTTTTTACGGTGGATCGGCAATGGCGGTTTACGTACGTGAATAGCGAGGCGGAACGTTTGCTGGAGAAGACCCGCGACGAATTGATGGGTAAAAACATTTGGAAGGTGTTTCCCGATGCTTCCGCGCAGCAATTTAAAGCGGAATACGAGCGGGCGATTGCGGAGAACAGGCCGGTGACATTCCGGCAGTATTATCCGCCGTATGAGCGCTGGATCGAGATTCGGGCGTACCCGTCGGCGGATTCATTGGCGGTGTATTTCAAGGATGTGACGAAGGACCATGTAGCTGCCGAAGCGTTGCGCGCGAGCGAGGAACGGTTCCGGCTGGTTTCCCGCGCGACGAACGACGTGATCTGGGACTGGAACATTGTTGATGACGTGCATTGGTTGAGTGACGGCTTCCTGACGCATTTTGGATATCGTGTTGAGGAACTGGCAGCTGAGGTGCGGGCCTGGAGCGATCGGATCCATTCGGAGGAGAGAGAGGGCGTTCTGCAGGGCATCCAACAGGTAATCGCCTCAGGCGAGGAGAGTTGGGCGGACGAGTATCGATTTCAGCGGAAGGACGGCACGTGGGCACATGTGCTGGATCGCGGTTACGTGTTACGCGACGCTTCGGGCAAAGCGGTGCGAATGATCGGGAGCATGACCGACGTGAGCGAGCGCCGATTGGCCGAACAACAAATTGCGGAACAGGCGGCGCTTTTGGACAACGCGCAGGATGCGATTCTTGTGACGGACTTTGCCGATACGATTATTTATTGGAACCGAGGGGCGGAGCGGGTTTTCGGATATTCGAGGAGCGAGGCGCTTGGGCAGCGGTCCGTGGAGTTGTTAAAATCGGAGCGCGCGCGGCACAGCGAGGGCTACTCGGAGTTGATCGAGCGCGGAGAGTGGAGCGGGGAGTTGAAGAAGTTCGATAAGGGGAATCGCGAAATTTTTCTGCACACGCGCTGGACGTTGATGCGGGACGAGGCGGGACAGCCGAAATCGATTCTGGCAATCCATACGGATATTACGGAGAAGAAGAAATTAGAGGCGCAGTTTTTGCGGGCACAGCGGATGGAGAGCATTGGGACGCTGGCGGGCGGAATTGCGCATGATCTAAACAATGTGCTGGCGCCGATCATGATGTGCCTGGACATGCTGGAGTTGCAATTGCCGGGAGAAGAAGATCGGATGTTGCTGGCAACCGTGCAAAAGAGCACGCAGCGGGGCGCGGAGTTGGTGAGGCAGGTGCTTTCGTTTGCGCGCGGGCTGGAAGGGAAGCGAGTGCCATTCAAACCAACACACATTTTGCGCGAGGTGCATAAGATTGCGCGCGATACGTTTCCGAAGAACATTCAGGTGAGTCACAGCGCGAGCGCGGAATTGTCGTGTGTTATGGGCGATCCGACGCAGTTGCACCAAGTGTTGATGAACTTGTGCGTGAACGCGCGCGATGCGATGCCGAACGGTGGGGCGCTGCATTTGACGGCGGAGAATGTGACGCTGGATGAAGTGTATTCGGGACTGAATCCGGATGCGCGGGCGGGCCGTTACGTCATGATCAATGTCGCGGACACTGGCGTTGGAATTTCGCCGGAGATTCGTGAGAGGATTTTTGATCCATTCTTTACCACCAAGGAGTTGGGCAATGGGACCGGGCTGGGACTTTCGACTACGCTGGGAATCGTGAAAAGCCACGGTGGGTTTATCCAGGTGGCGAGTGAGGTGGGGCAGGGGACGATGTTCAGTGTTTACCTGCCGGCCACGGCTTCCGAAGGCGAAGAGAGCGCGGAGCGAACTGCTCCTGTGCGATTGCCGCAGGGAAATGGAGAAACGATTTTGGTGGTGGACGACGAGGAATCCGTGCGGACGATCGCAAGCAAGACACTCGAGCGGAATGGATACAGGGTTTTGATCGCGTGCAATGGAGCGGAGGCGGTTTCGCTGTATGCGACGCAACGGAATGAGATTGCGGCAGTGCTGACGGATATGGCGATGCCAATCATGGACGGCGCGGCGACGGTGGTGGCGCTGAAGAGTATCAATCGCGCGCTGCCGGTGATCGGTTCAAGTGGGTTGGCGAATGTAAGTGGTTTGACGAAGCCGCTCGGCTCGGATCTGAACGCGTTTATCGCGAAGCCGTACAGCGCGGAGGTGCTGCTGAATACGTTACAGTCCGTTTTGACGAAGAACGAAAGCGTGCTGGCGGCCGGCGCTTAATAATTCACATGGCGAATCGGCTTTTCTGAGAAGGTGAGTTGGTTGCAGAGTGCGCGCATGCAGACGCACTTTGTTACTGCTGAGAATGTGCAGCATGGGGATTTGCCGTGGTGCCACGTGGAGTGGATGTCGAACGCGGAGATTGTGGGGGCGAAGGAGATTCTGCTGGTGAGGGCGACGTTCCAGGCGGGCGAGATGCACAAGTTTCACACGCATCCTGGACGCGAGGAAATTATTTATGTGCTGGAGGGAATCGCGGAGCAATGGGTGGGGCAGGAGAAAAGAAGGTTGAGAGCGGGCGAGATGGCGCATATTCCGAAGAACACCGCGCATGCGACGATGAATCCCGGACCGGCAGTGCTGAAGTTTTTGGCAATCCTGAGTCCGGTGGAAGCGGCTGGAGAATTTTCCGTGGATGTTTTTGAGGAGGAGCCGTGGCGTTCGCTGACGTCAGTGCAGAAATAAGCGTGCTACTCGGGATCGGCGCGCAGGACATAAGGCAATACGTATGCTGCCCAAAGAAGAACTCCGGCTATCCAAACAAGCGCGCCGTAGTTGTAATGCGTCGCCATTATCTCAGGCCAGAAATCTCCGCTAATCCTCGTTGCCATTCCGAGCAACATAGCGGCTACGGAAACCCACACCCAACCGGTTCGGCTCTTAAGTTTATGAATATTTCCGCTGTGGCCGAAAACGACTCGGGTTGCGACAATAAAGGTGATCACCGCAAAGCCACCGACGAGCGTAATGTGCAACAGCGCGACCCGGTAAGCGGGGAAAAGAGAGATCGCGAGAAACCCCGCCAGTATGCTGAGGAATGAACTTCGAATTGAGGCGCCCAGCGCATTTCCCAACCTTGGGCCACGGTGAAATGGCATCTCTATCCAGAGATACCCGAGAATAATGAGGAAGCGAGTTCCGTAAGCCGTTCGGTACCACGTTGAGGCTTCGAGTAAGAACGTCGCAATGATCATGATGCCCGTCGCGGCGGCCAGAATTGCTTTCCGCGTCCAACCCGGGACCGGAACCAGCGTGGTGGGAAAATCGTGACTGCTCTCCAACCCAAAGAAGCGGGGCAAGATAAACGGTCCAATACCGAGAATCGGCAGAAGAATGAATCCCTGGTAGGAGAGCAGACGTTGCAGATGCAGCCAGAAGAGATTCGATTCTCCGCTTTCTGGTTGCAGCAGGGAAATGATCGCGCCGGAAATCACGCTCAAGAAAGCAAATCCCACCAGCACAAACCCGGGGGGCGGCGTGTCCTTTCGGTTGCGCAAGCGTCCTGCAAGGCAAGCGCCAAAGCCGCAAAGCAAGAGGACGAGCAACGCGTCCCCTGCAAAAATGTTTCCGACGAGAAACGACACTACCATTCCCAGGTAAACGGCCAATAGGCCGAAAACTTCCGCGAGTCGCAGCGGTTGCGCGGACAACATTCGCGGCATCGCGGTTCCGAGAAAACCAAAGATGAAGCCGCCGAATAAACCGTAGGCCATGACGCGAGCGTGAATCTGGCCGGGATACCATTGAACCAGCCCCCAGAAATGAAGTGGCCACAGGGCAACACCTGAGATCCCGGCGAGAGCCGCGATTGGAAAGAAAGCTCGGAACGGCTCCCGCGCAAAATCCTGCGGGCTGATTCGTGATCTGGTCATCGGACTCAATTGGGCACTTACTAAAAACATAGCTCGAGTTCAACCAATCTCGTCCTCGCGCTGGTTGATCGCCTTCCCTTTTTTGCGCGCTCGCGACCAATTATTGTCCGGTTTTTACGGCTCACCAAAAGATGTTCAGGGCTGGACAAGATGGGTGCAGAGGAAAACGGCTGGAACGGTGAACTTGGTGAGGTGAGCGAAGTTTTGACGGTCGATCAAAATATAGTCAGCAGAGATTTTCGCACTCCGAAGCGGATGAATGGGCGTGAACGCGTGGTTGCGGCCTGCAACATGGAGCCGGTAGACCAGACGCCAATTTGGATGATGCGGCAGGCAGGTCGGTGCCTGCCGGAATATCGGAAGCTGAAGGAGCGATACAGTTTTCTGGAACTGGCGCAAACCCCGGAGCTGGCGGCTGAAGTGACGCTGCAGCCGATTCGGCGATTTGGTTTCGATGCGGCGATCATCTTTAGCGATATCCTGGTGGTGCCTGAAGCGATGGGAGTGCCATATTGCTTTCGCGAGGCGGGCGGAGTGGAAATGGATTTTGCGATTCGCTCGGAGGCGGACATTCGCAAGCTGAGCGGCTCGGCAATTGAAGAAAAACTCCGCTATGTAACGGACGCGCTTCGCCTGGTGAAGGGTGGATTGAACGATCAAACGGCGCTGCTTGGTTTCGCGGGATCGCCTTGGACGCTGGCGAACTACATGCTGGACGGGGGAAGTGCGCGCGAACATACCCGGGGCTTGGCTGTGTTTCGTGATAACCGCGCGATGTTCGAACTGCTCTGCGAGAAGTTAACGAAGGCGATCATTACATTTTTGCGGCTGCAGATTCGTGCGGGTGTGGATGCGATTCAGATTTTTGACAGCCTGGGCGGGATAATTCCAACGGATGAGTTTCGTGCGGCGTCCGCTGTTTGGATGCGAGAGATTGTGGCTGCGTTGGCGCGCGAAGTGCCCGTGATCGTGTTTTCCAAGGGGAGCCGCGATTGGGGTTCGCTGGCGGAGATCGGGGCGGAGGTGGTGAGTGTGGATTACGGGACAACGCTTACTGAAGCTGGCCGACGACTTGGGCCGACAATCGCGTTGCAAGGCAACCTTGACCCGGCTTTCGTGGTGAATGACAGGCCAGAGGTGATTCGAGGCAGAGTGAAGGAGATCCTGCGGGAAATGCTCAGGGAACGAGGGTTCATTTTCAATTTGGGGCATGGGTTACTGCCGGCGTCCCGCCTCGAGAATATCCAGGCCGTTGTTGAGACCGTTCGCAACGCGAAGAGCGGCGAGGCTGGGCAGATTCCGGTCGAGAAGAACGAAATGAAATCCGAGCCAGCAACCTGCAATTGACTGCAAATATGATCCTCCAGAGTGTCGATTTAGAATTGGTCCAGAAATATAACCAGCCCGGTCCGCGCTACACTTCGTACCCGCCGGCGACGCGGTTTGTGAGTTCTTTCTCGAGCGAGACGTTGATGGATCGGCTCGCAGAGAATAACAGAACCGAGGCGCGGGACCTGTCGCTGTATTTCCACCTGCCCTTCTGTAAATCGCTTTGTTGGTACTGCGGCTGCAACACGATTATCACCACTCAACAGGGGCAAAGCGCGGCGTATCTGGACCTGATCGCGCAGGAACTGAATCTGATTCAGGCGCGGCTGAATCCGAACCGCAAGGTTGTGCAGATTCATTTCGGGGGCGGCACGCCCACGTTCCTGCTGCCGGAGGAGATCTGGCGGCTTGGGGAAATGATTCGGGATCGATTTAACGTGGCAGACGATGCGGAATTCGGCGTGGAGATCGATCCTCGCCGACTCACGCGCGAGCACGTGAAAGCGCTGAAAGCGATTGGGTGCAATCGAGTGTCGCTGGGAGTTCAGGACCACAACGCGATTGTCCAGGTTGCGATTCATCGCATTCAACCAAAAGAAATGACCGCGCAGGCGATCGAGTGGCTGCGCGAGGTCGGGATCGATCTGATCAACATCGATTTAATTTACGGCCTGCCGCATCAGACGCCGGAAACATTTGCGAAAACGCTGGAGGAAGTGATGGAATTCCATCCGGACCGGCTGGCGGTGTTCAGCTATGCGCATGTTCCGTGGATTAAACCATCGCAGAAGCTGCTGCAGACTGATGCGCTTCCGAACGCGGAGACCAAGCTCGAGTTGCTCAAGCTGACGATCGAGAAACTCACAAGAGATGAGCAATTCGTTTACATTGGGATGGATCACTTCGCGCGACCGAACGACGAACTGGCGCTCGCGCAAAAGAACAAAACGCTGCAGCGGAATTTTCAAGGATACAGCACTCGCGGCAGCGCGGATATCTACAGCTTCGGCATTTCGTCGATTTCGCAGGCTGAGGGTGCGTATTGGCAGAACTTCAAGGAACTTCCGGTCTACAAGGATTCGCTGGCGCGCGGGGAGATTCCCATCGAGCGCGGCCACTTTCTGAGCGAAGAAGACATCATCCGCCGCACGACGATTATGCGACTGATGTGCGACCTGGGCCTGAACTTCACCGAAATGTCTCGTGAGCTTGGGATCGATTTTGCGGAACATTTCGCATCGGAGATATCATCGCTGGACGACCTGGAAGCGGATGGATTGGTGGAGCGGAGCGGTGATGGCGTGGTCGTTACGGAAACCGGGCGCCTTTTTATCCGGAATATCGCAATGCGGTTCGATGCTTATTTACCGCAGGAAAGTGAAAGAAGGTTTTCGCGAACAATATGAATTCGGTTGGGATAATCGGGGGCGGAATTACCGGACTGACGGCGGCATTTGAGCTGCAGAAAGCTGGCATTCCATTCACCCTCTATGAAGGCTCCGAACGGGTGGGCGGGCCGATCCGCAGCGTTCGCGAAGGAATGTACCTCGCGGAATGCGGGCCGAATACGATCCTTGAGACATCACCGGCAATTTCCGAGATGATCCGGGAACTCAGGCTGGAAACACGGCGGATCTATTCCGATCCGGCGGCGCACCATCGTTACGTCGCGCGAGGCGGCCGACCGGTGGCGTTGCCGACATCGGGACTGAGTTTCATCCGTACGCCGTTGTTCTCGACGAAAGCGAAACTTCGTCTGGCGCGCGAACCGTTCGTGAGGAGAAGCGATCCCGCTGCCGAGGAGAGCGTGGCGGAATTTGTGGTGCGCCGCCTGGGGGCCGAGTTCCTTGATTACGCAATCAACCCGATGGTGGGAGGCGTTTACGCGGGAGATCCAGCACAGCTTTCAGTGAAACATGCGTTTCCGAAACTGCATGTGCTTGAGCAGCGCTATGGATCGCTGATTCGTGGACAGATTTTCGGAGCGCGGGAGCGCAGGCGGAGCGGCTCCGTTTCAAAACAAAACGCGCCAAAATTTTCGTTCGACGAGGGTTTGGAAGTGTTGACCATTGCACTTTATCGCCGGATGCAGGATTCGATCTGCTTGTGCCATAAGATTTCTTCGGTGCGCAGAACCGGTCCGGGGTGGACGGTGCGCGCGAATGTGAATGGAAAAGAGGTGAGTGACCAGCACAGTGCGATCGTTCTCGCGGTCGCTGCGCACGATATCGCGAGGCTTAACATTGAAGGGGTGAACCTCCCGAACCTGGATTCACTGAACGATGTTTATTATCCGCCGGTCGCCAGTGTGGTGCTTGGGTTTCGTCGCGAGGATGTGGCGCATCCGCTGGATGGTTTTGGGGTGCTGGTGCCGGAAGCGGAACAGATGAGCATCCTGGGGACGATCTTTTCGTCATCGCTGTTTGCGGGCCGTGCTCCGGAAGGTCACGTGACGCTCACTTCGTACCTGGGCGGGGCGCGCGCACCAGAATTGGCAGATTGTAGTGAGGCGGCCTTGCTCGACAATACGCTGAGAGATTTGAAACTGCTCTTAGGCGTAAGTGGCGAGCCGACCTTCCGCCACACCTTCGTCTTCAAGAAGGCTATTCCGCAGTACAACGTTGGCTTCGGCTGGTTTAAAGATGTGATGGCGCGGATCGAAACTGCCGCGCTCGGCCTTCTCATCGGCGGTCACTGTCGAAATGGAATTTCCCTCGGGGACTCAATCTCTGCCGGGCGTGAGCTTGCCGTTCGCGTTCTGGAGCAATTAAGAGGCGCAGAAACATTAAGCAATCAGATGAATGAATATGCAGCCACCGCGTAAAGCCATGCTGAAAGACGGCGTCTTGTTACTGAACCTCGGTTCTCCCGATTCGCCGGAAGTGCCGGACGTGCGGCGTTATCTGCGTGAGTTTTTGATGGATGGCCGGGTGTTGGACGCGCCGTGGCCGGTGCGGTTCGCGGTGGTGAACTTCGGCATCCTGCCGAAGCGGCCGATCCAGTCCTCGGAAGCGTATAAGTCGATCTGGACGGCGGAGGGTTCGCCGCTGATCGTGAGCAGCCGGAGGATTCAGGCGGCGTTGCAGGAGCGGGTCGATATACCGGTGGAACTCGCGATGCGTTACCAGAATCCGTCCATCGAAGGGGCCATTCGGAACCTGGCAAAGCTCGGCGTGAAAAATCTTTTGGTGATTCCACTTTTTCCGCATTACGCGATGTCGAGCTACGAGACGGCGGTGGAACGCGCGCGGGAAGTGGCGCATAAAATCTCGACGGGGATGAAGGTGCAGGTAGTTCCTCCCTATTATGATGCGCCTGAATATGTCGGCGCACTCGTCGCGAGCGCGAACCGTTACCTGGAGCAGAACCATGACTACTTGCTCTTCAGTTTTCACGGGCTACCGGAACGGCACTTGCGCAAAGCAGACCCAACCAAGTGCCATTGCATGAAGGTTCAGAACTGCTGCGAAATACCGAGTCCGGCGCACGCGACCTGCTACCGGGCGCAATGCTTCAAAACGGTGCGTGCGTTCGTGCGGGCGAATGCTTTGGCCGAAGGGAGTTATTCGGTGGCGTTTCAATCGCGGTTGGGACGGGAGCCCTGGATGCAGCCGTATACCGACAAAGAAATCGAGCGACTGGCGAAAGCGGGGGTGAAGCGGCTGGCAGTGATCTGCCCCGCGTTCGTTTCGGATTGCCTGGAAACTCTGGAGGAAATAGGGATACGCGGACGCGAAGTATTTCAACACGCCGGCGGAGAGGAACTCACACTGGTTCCCTGCATGAATGATCATCCGGACTGGATCAATGCGCTGCAGGGAATGGTTTCCGAATTTCAGAAGGGCGCAAAAGCGATGAGTGAGGATGCAATGCTCCAGACGTGCTGAGCGCGGAGAGGTTAACGAGTGTTCTTAGTGACGCGTTGGTGGGCTCCTTGTGATTCAATCCAGCGCACCGCGTAGCGGATCAGTTCCGGAGCGGTGGGCGTTTTAAGTTTTGCTTTAATGTTCACACGGTGGACTTCAATGGTCTTCACGCTGACATGCAATTTGTCGGCCATTTCCTTGGTGCTTAATCCCTGGCCGATGAGTTGGAACACTTCGAACTCGCGATCGGTCAGTTGCTCGACTTCTGCTTTCTCGTTTCTTCCGGAAAAGCCATCGAGAATTTTTGAGGCGATGGCGGGGCTGACAAAAGTGTGTCCGTTGACGATCTGGCGGACTCCTTCGATGATTCGTTTGCCGCCCTCCTGCTTCATGATGTAACCGCGACCGCCCGCGCGGAGAACGCGCTCGGCGTAAAGTGATTCATCATGCATCGATAAGACCAAAACGGCGGTGCCTGGGGAACGAATATGAAGATCCTTGATGAGGTCGAGCCCGTTGCTGGAGCGCAAGGTGATATCGACGATGGCAATGTCAGGCTTCAGCTTTTCAGCTTCGTTGAGCGCCGTCGCCGCGTCGTCTGCTTCGCCGACTACTTCGAGGTCGGGTTCGTTGGCGATCAGCAAACGGAGGCCATCGCGCATCATCGGATGGTCATCGACAATGAGAATGCTTTTCTTTTGGTCAGCTTTGGCGCTCTTACCTCTCACCGGGAGGTATCCTCTAACCCTTAACCGGAGCAGTGCAAACTACTTTTGTTCCGTGCCCAGCCGAGCTTTGGACGGTCAGTTTTCCTCCGATCATTCCAGCGCGATAGGCCATGATCCGAAGGCCCATCCCGCTTTGTTGATTTGCGCTGGAGAAACCTCGTCCATCATCGCTCACGGTCAGTTGGATGGCCTCGGCGCTCTGCTCGAGTTCGACGCGGACGTTGCTGGCAGCGCCGTGCTTCAAAGCATTGCTGAGCGCCTCCTGCGCGATACGGAAGAGGTGGGTGGCGACGACATTGTCGGTCAGTAGCACCGAGTTTCGAGCATTGAACGAAACGTTCACATGAAAGATATCCCGCACGCTGAGAGTGAGTTCCTGGAGCGCGGACATCAACCCATTTGCTTCCAGATTTACCGGAGAAAGGCCGCGCGCCAAAGATTTGGTCTGGCGGATCGCGTCGCGGACATGTTCGGAGATGCGCGCGGCTTGAGCAGCGGCTTCCGGGGAAACTTTATCCAGCTTCGAGCCGAGGGCCTGGACCATCAGTTCGATGCCGGTGAGATGCTGGCCGAGGCCGTCGTGAAGATCCTGGCCGATTCCGCGGCGCTCGCGTTCTGAAATTTCCAGCACCTGTTTTTCGAGTTCGATGTGCTCTTGTTCCTGCTGTTTGCGTTTGGTGATGTCGGTCCGGATCGCAATGTATTGAACCGGTTTGCCGTGGAGATCGAGGAACGGAAAGATGGTGGTATCGACCCAGTAGATGCTCCCATCCCTGGCGCGGTTGCAGATCTCACCTTTCCAGGTCTGCCCTTTCAAAATGGTGCCCCAAAGGTCTCGAAAGAAATCTTTGGTGTGGTAACCGGAATTGATAATGCGGTGGTCCTGGCCGATCAGTTCTTCGCGGGCGAATTTTGAGATTTCGCAGAACTTGTCGTTTACGTACGTAATCAAACCTCGCCTGTCCGTGATGGCGACGATCGAGTGCGCATCGAGTGCCTCCTTGTATTCGGCGAGCAAATGCAGATCAGCGGCACTGGCTTCGGCCTGCACGGCGGCTCCACGCTCCAACTCGTGGATATGTGCTACGAGTTGCTGGTGGCTCATCTGGTTGAAGTCGCGTTCGGTCACTCGCGGAGAAGCTACCGCGAGTGGCGGCGGATTGAAAACTCAGGAGTTTGGCCCGGTCATTGTACCTTCAACCTGGCGCGATAATCGGTAGGCGATTCGCCGACCGTTTTTTTAAAGACGCGGTTAAAATGAGTCAGCGATTGAAAGCCGACCTGATAGGCGATTTCGCTAATGCGCAGGTTGGGGTTGAGTAGTAGATTCTTGGCACTTTCGATGCGCACGCGGCAGACGTACTCTGTGAAGTTCACGCCGGTCCCTTTCTTGAACATTTTGCAGAAATAAAAGCTGCTCGCATTAACGGCCTTGGCGACCTGGCCGAGCGACAGTTCCTCGGCCTGGTTCTCGATGATATATTGTTTGGCCTTGGTGATCATGGGGGGCTCGGCGTTCTCCTGTTGCACAACGATTTGGTTGCTTAGGTCGGAGAGGTGGTCCGCAAAGATTTCCAGCAATCGGATAATGGCGTCGTGTTCCCTGCTCGAGACGACGCGGGTCTGGAACCAGGCGTCGCGGAGTTGTTGCTCGGGAATTTGAAGGCCCCATTCCTTCGAGAGCAGGGCTACTTTTTCCCACTGCGAGTTGGTTGGTTTTTTGCGGAAGATCTGGCCGGTATGGAGAAAACCAACCACACGATCGCCGAGCTTCACGGGCACTGCGGTATCGCTCAACCCAGCGGCGCAGTTGACGGTTTTCGACCCATCGCGCGCCGTCTCACCGAGGCATTGCTGGACCTGAAGGCAGGCTGCGCAGGCACGGCTCTTCTCAGCCAGCATCGCGCAAAACTTGTTTTCCTTGCGCTGGCCGTGGTGCGGCAACTGCCAGGATTCCACCGGGCGAAGGCGCAGTGGTAATCCGGTCGCGTCACTAAAGGCGCGTTCGTAGTCCGCGTAGACTTTGGATTCGATTAGGCGCTCAACGAGGTGGTTTTCGGTTTGCATAGTTTTTGTTGAACCGATGTTGGTTCGATGAAGACAAATTACGGGGAGGCGCCGCCCGCGCACAGTTAGGCTGAACCTAATAGTGAGGTTCCGTGCCGCACAATGACGGCTAAGGAAAGTCCTTAGACGCGCTCGTTACGTTTGCTTGGCGACAGATGGTTTAGAAGACTTCGGTGCGCAGGCCTGTGATGGTTCGAACGGTGGAGGCGATTTCAGACATGGTGCGCAATGGGAGATGGTCCACCCGAGCGGTGGCCGTTGGACGGGTGGCAGAATAAATCTGCACGAGTGCGATGTTCGCACCTTGCTTCTTCAGTTCCTGGAGTCTTTGTGCGTAGGCTGTGATCTCAGCGGTCGAGGGAGCAACCTGGTCGACCGAGCTGAATAGGCTTTGTATCATGACGGGACGTTTCTTCGCGGTGAGCAGGATGTTCGCGAGGATCTTCTCAATAGGGACTGAGCTGTGATTCACGGTGTCCATGTACGCTTGCGTTCCCGCATCGAGTTTCACCCACACCTCATCGCGCAAAGTAAGCAACGCAAGCCCAGCTTGGACCTCCGGGAGATCCAGCCCGGAGCCATTTGTGATGAGGACTATTTTGAAAAACGGAAACTTCGCGCGAGCACGAATATGCACAGCGGTCTCCACTGCCTCGCGGAACCGCGCGCTGATGGTGGGTTCACCATCTCCGCTCAAGGCGACGTGCCTTAAAACGAGCAGTTCCTCTGGCATTCCGGCGTAGGGGGCAAGGCGTCTCAAGCTGCCGTTATGAAGGAGTTCGAGAGTCTGCTCCAATTCTCGTGCCGCCACGTCGCAGTCGACCTCGCGGTCCGGGCGCGGAATGCTGTGATCAACATCGCAGTATAAACAATCGAAGTTGCACACTCCGTCCGGGTTCAAGTTGATGCCAACGGAAAGGCCGCGCGCTCGAGGCGAGATGGTGAGGTAAACAAAGCGGTTCTCGAGAAAATCCCTGGGCTGAGAGAACGGCGCAGGCGTGATTTTCTTTTTGCCCAGGGAAACGACCTGATCCTGGTCGCGAGTCCATTGCGGCGCCGCTGGTGGAATCTTCTCAATCTTTAAGCTCATGGGAAGGTCCTCGTGAGATTTAACATGGGTCCAGCTTCGCGCGACAGGTGGTGACCGGCTCCACGATGATTGCGAATGGCTACGCAAAACTTGCATGGCGAAAACGGGCTGTAGCCAAATTTAGCTAACGAACTGCAAGATGTGGTGAGCACGAAGCTCCGCAAAAACGACAATGTTCTCGTCGTTAATTGTGACGGAGCTTCAATCCATAAATGATTCCTCGACGAGCGCGGAGAAACCGCCGCGCCACGAGGACAAAGCAGCGCAAACGCATTGCTTCCATTGCGGAACGCGTTGCAGTCGAGATTCATTCCGGCGTGAAGGTCGGGTCTTCTGCTGCCAGGGTTGCCTCTCTGTTTTCGAATTGCTGACAGAAAACGGGCTCACCGACTTCTATACGCTGGATCACCACGCGGGGGTTAAAATCTCCTCTGATTTCGCACCGGAGAAATTCCCTTACCTCGATGAACCAAGTGTTCGAGAGAAACTTGTCGATTTTTCCGATTCGAAAACCACGCGAGTCACGTTTCGGCTTCCGGCGATTCACTGCATCGCTTGCGTGTGGCTCCTGGAAAATCTTTTCCGCGTTCGCGAGGGCATTGGACAGACGCAGGTCAATTTTCTGCGCAAGGAAGCGGCGATCAGTTTTGAAACCGGAAAGGTGAAACTCAGTGAAGTGGTCGCGCTGCTCGGTTCGCTCGGTTACGAGCCAGACCTGAAGTTTGCAGACTTGGATTCCGCGCCTGAAATCGGGCGATCTACGGCGCCGCGCAAACTGTGGATGCAGCTTGGGGTCGCTGGATTTGCTTTCGGCAACAACATGCTGTTCAGCATTTCGATTTATCTTGGTCTTGATGCTTTCCACGGTCCTTCGGTCCAGCGGTTGGTCGGCTACATCAGCCTGTTGCTCGCGCTCCCGGTGCTATTGTATAGCGCGCAGGATTACTTCCGACTTGCGTGGACCGGGCTGAAGCATCGATTGCTCACGATCGAAGTTCCCATTGCCGCGGGGATTCTCGTGATCTTCGCCCAGAGCGCGTTTGAAGTAGTTACCGGCCGTGGCGAAGGATATTTCGATTCATTCGCGGGACTGCTTTTCTTCCTGCTTTGCGGCCGCCTCTTTCAGCAGAAGACCTACAGCCGGCTGGCGTTCGACCGTGATTTCAAATCCTTCTTTCCGCTCGCCATTACGCGGCTGGTAGACGGCCGCAAAGAATCTGAATCGCTTTCCCAACTAACCGTCGGTGATCGCCTCCTGATTCGGAGCGGCGAACTGGTTCCTGCGGATTCCAGGTTGATCTCTGGTCAGGGATTAATCGATTACAGCTTTGTCACGGGAGAGGCAGATCCGATCGTGAAGGAAGCGGGAGACCACCTCTATGCGGGCGGTCGGCAGATCGGCAGTTCGATTGAAGTGCAAATCACCAAAGCGGTCTCGCAGAGTTATCTTACCTCGCTTTGGAATCAGGACGCATTCACAAAGCCGACCGATGCCTCCCTGGATACGTTAATCAACCGTTACAGCCAGCGTTTCACAAAAATTATTCTGGCGATTGCGGTGGTTTCGGCAGTTTTTTGGGCATTCGTTCAACCCTCCCTTTCGCTCAAAGCGCTGACTTCGGTGCTGATTGTTGCTTGCCCGTGCGCGCTCGCCATCGCCGCGCCATTCACCATGGGCACGGCTATCCGCGTGCTCGGAAGGAGAAACATCTTTGTAAAAAATGCCGAAGTTCTCGAACGCCTTGCACAGGTTGACTCGATCGTCTTCGACAAGACAGGGACTCTTACTGCCGCGGGTGCAGCATCGATTCAATTCGAAGGGCTCGCTTTGTCGATCGACGAACTCCGCTTCGTTCATTCGCTCACGCGCCATTCCACCCATCCGTATGCAGTGCGCATTTCAGCAGCCACGTGCACCGAAAACGATTCGCTGGAAGTTCGCTCTTTTCTCGAAACTCCAGGCTGCGGGATTGAAGCGAACGTCGGCGGCCGCGAAATCGCGATGGGCTCCGCCGAATGGCTCGCCTCCCGCGTTGAAGGTATTCCGGACGCGCTGAAATCCGGCAGCGTCGTTCATCTCGTTCTCGACGATGAGTATCGCGGCGCATTTGTCCTGGCGAGCGCGCTGCGCTCGGACGTTCAACAATTGATCGCTCAGCTTAGCGGCTACGAGCTTTCCCTCCTAAGCGGAGATAACGAGAAGGAGCGTCCTTCATTTGAACGACTCTTTGGTTCCTCCGCCCATTTGAATTTCAATCAAAGCCCCGCCACGAAGCTCGAGTACGTTCGTGCTCTGCAGGAGTCCGGCCGCAAGGTCATGATGGTTGGTGACGGGCTGAACGATGCGGGCGCGCTCAAACAGAGCGACGTCGGCGTGGCGGTCGTGGAGAGCATCGGCGCCTTTTCGCCGGCGAGCGACATCATTGTGTGCGCGTCGGTTGTTCCACATCTCGCCTCCGTGCTCAAGTTCAGCAAAGGCGCGGTGCGAATCGTTCGCCTGAGTTTTGTCCTGTCTTCGCTCTATAATGTGGTGGGAGTGGCCATCGCGGCTGCTGGTCTTCTGGCGCCGATCGTTTGCGCCATTCTCATGCCACTGAGTTCGATTTCAGTAGTCGCTTTCGCTTGTCTCACCACCGCGTGGTGGGGGCGTCGTTCGGGCATCGCAAACGCAGACCCAATCGCCACATGAGCGTCATCCTTTTGTTAATTCCACTGAGCGTGCTGTTCGCGGCAATGTTCCTCGCCGCTTTCATCTGGGCGGTTCGCTCCGGCCAATTCGAGGACACCTGCACTCCCTCGATGCGCCTCCTGACGGACGATCGCCAGCCGAAAGAGAATTCCAAATCACCCACTTTTAAGAAGCACTCAAAATGAATGTAGAAACCTTCAAATACGACAATCGAATCGTTCGCGCTTTCGCGATTGCCACTGTTGTCTGGGGTATTATTGGAATGTCCGCGGGGCTGCTGGCGGCGGTGCAATTGTTCTGGCCGGAAGCGAACCTGAACCTCGCCTTCACTACGTTTGGCCGCGTGCGACCGCTCCACACGAACGCGGTGATCTTCGCGTTCGTTGGCAACGGCATGTTCATGGGCATTTACTATTCGCTCCAACGCCTTTGCAAAGCGCGGATGTATTCCGACCGGCTCAGCTGGTTGAATTTTTACGGATGGAACGCGATCATCGTGGCCGCGGCTATTACTCTTCCGCTTGGTCTCACGTCCAGTAAGGAATACGCGGAACTGGAATGGCCGATCGATATCGCCATCACCGTTGTCTGGCTGGCCTTCACGGTGAATCTCATCGGCACCATCCTCAAACGACGCGAGAAACACCTCTACGTAGCAATTTGGTTTTACATCGCCACCGCAATTACCGTGGCGCTACTGCACGTCGTTAACTCTCTCGCTGTGCCTGCGACCGCGTGGAAGAGCTATTCCATCTTCGCAGGAGTTCAGGACGCGCTCGTGCAATGGTGGTATGGGCATAACGCCGTCGCGTTTTTCCTGACGACGCCGTACCTCGGCCTGATGTATTATTTTCTGCCGAAAGCTGCCGGCCGACCGGTGTTTTCATATCGTCTTTCGATCATCCATTTCTGGGCGTTGATCTTCATCTATATCTGGGCGGGCCCGCATCACTTGCTCTACACCGCGTTGCCGGATTGGGCGCAATCGCTGGGCGTGGTCTTCTCCGTAATGCTGGTGGCGCCGAGCTGGGGCGGCATGTTGAACGGGCTTCTGACGCTTCGTGGCGCGTGGGACAAAGTTCGCCAGGATCCGATGCTGAAGTTCATGGTCGTAGCGCTGACAGCGTACGGGATGGCCACGCTGGAGGGACCAACGCTCGCGCTAAAGAGCGTCAACTCGCTGTCGCATTACACCGATTGGACCGTTGCGCACGTCCACACCGGCGCTCTCGGCTGGAATGGTTTCCTGACTTTCAGTGTTCTTTATTGGCTGTTCCCGCGCCTCTACGACACCAAACTGTTTTCCACGAAGCTCGCCAACTGGCACTTCTGGATAGCTCTGCTCGGCATGATGTTTTATGTCGTGCCGATGTATTGGAGCGGCATCACCCAAGGGCTGATGTGGAAGCAATTCACGAAGGAAGGCTTCATGCAGTACCCGAACTTCCTGGAAACGGTGCTGACCCTCATCCCGATGTATCGCCTGCGCGCCATTGGCGGTTCCCTCTACATCATCGGCACCTTTCTCATGGCCTACAATCTCTGGCGGACTGCGCTCGCCGGACAATTCGTGCCTGATGTCGAGGTGCAAGCTGCGCCCATTGCCCGAGACGAACACCTCACCGGTTCGCAAGATCCATGGGGCCATCGCTGGCTCGAATCAAAGCCGATCATGCTCACGGTCCTCGCCACCGTCGCCGTTCTCATCGGTGGTCTCGTCGAGATCGTCCCGATGTATCTCATCAAGAGTAACGTGCCCACGATCGCCGCGGTGAAGCCTTACACCGCGCTCGAAGTTCTCGGCCGCGACATCTACATCCGCGAAGGTTGCGTCGGCTGCCATTCGCAAATGGTTCGTCCGTTCCGCTCTGAAACCGAGCGCTACGGCGAGTATTCGAAATCCGGTGAATTCGTTTATGAACATCCCTTCCTCTGGGGATCCAAGCGCACCGGGCCGGACCTGCACCGCGTCGGCGGGAAATATCCCGACGCGTGGCATTACAATCACATGGATGATCCACGGACCACTTCACCGGGATCGATCATGCCGAATTACGGCTGGCTCCTCACGCAGAAGCTCGAGACGAATTCGCTCCCGGCCCGAATCGCGGCGCTCCGCAAGGTTGGAGTGCCGTATCCCGAAGGTTTTGAGCAACGTGCCCTCGCCGAGCTCAAAGCCCAGGCCGGCACCATCGTCACGAACCTTAAGTCTGGGTCGATCGACGCCCAAGCGGACAAGGAGATCATCGCCATGATCGCCTACCTCCAACGTCTCGGCACTGACATCAAGCCCCCATCGGGCGGCAACAGCGCCCCTCAAGTGGAACCTACGGCAGCGCCCATGAACTAACCCTTCACTTATTTACCTATGGTTAAAAACATTCTTCAGGACATCGGCGGAATCGGGCTCTACGGAGTTATTTCTCTCTGCATGTTCTTTGCCGTCTTCTCAGGTGCGCTCCTTTGGGCAGCGTTGCACCGACGCGCGTTTTGTCAGCGGATGAGCGCACTCCCGCTCGATGACGAGAAAGGATCTTCGTATGAGTGATGATGTTAAGCGAGAAGTCGAACTGCTCGAGCACGATGCTGATGGCATCCAGGAACTGGACAATCTGCTCCCGCGCTGGTGGGTGTGGCTCTTCTGGGGCTGCAATATTTTTGCGGCCGCCTACATGCTTTACTACCACACCTTTCGTTTTGGCGATCTGCAGGAAACAGCCTACGCCAAGGAAGCCAGGGCAGGGGAGCAGTTGAAGTCCGTTGCGCTCGCGGCCTTCGAATCGAATCTCAATGCCCTCCAACCCGCCACCGACGAGTTAACCATCTCCAGTGGTTCTCAGATCTACACCACGTATTGCGCGCCCTGCCATCGGGCGGACGGTGGCGGTCTCGTGGGTCCAAACTTAACTGACGATTACTGGATTCACGGCGCGAGTTATCAAGACAGCCTTCGGACGATCATCAACGGCGTGCCCGCAAAAGGCATGATCACCTGGCGCGGCGTGCTCAAACCGAACGAAGTGCAAGCTGTCGCCAGTTTCATCTACAAATTGCGGGGCTCGAATCCACCAGATGCGAAACCTGCCGAAAACACTGTGCCTGCGGCCAGCGCTGGCCCGAGTCAGTTCGAATAACCGATGAACTCCGCTCCTGAACGAATTGCTCCCCGTTCGCACCGAAAAGGTGGCCAGGACGGTCCTTATCGTGAGGATTTTCGCGATTACCTTGCGACAGCGGAGAAAAACGGCAAACGCAAATGGGTCTACCCAAAAAAAGTCGCAGGCAAGTGGTTCCGCTGGCGCACCTGGTTTAGCTGGGTCCTGCTCACGATCATGTTCATGGGTCCATTCATTAAAATTAACGGCAACCCGCTGCTCATGATCAATGTTGTCGAGCGCAAGTTCTCGATCCTGGGGCAAATTTTCTGGCCGCAGGATATGATCATTTTCGCGGTCGCGATGCTGATTTTTCTTACTGGCATCATCATCTTCACCACCGCGTTTGGCCGTCTGTGGTGCGGTTGGGCCTGTCCTCAAACAGTGCTCATGGAAATGGTCTTTCGCAAAATCGAGTATTTGATCGAAGGGGACGCCAGCGCTCAGCGCGCCTTGCATAAAGCACCGTGGCACAAAGCGAAGATCCTCAAAAAATCCGCCAAGCATGCCATCTTCCTCGCGCTCTCCTTCGGCATCAGTAACTGGCTGCTGAGTTATATTATTGGTTACGAAGCGCTGCTCAAAATCGTGACTGACAACCCGCGCGATCACCTCGTTGGTCTCGCTTTCATGGCGCTCTTTGCGGTGATCTTCTACTTGATCTTTGCGCGTTTTCGCGAGCAGGCCTGCACGTTCATCTGCCCATACGGCCGCCTCCAATCCGCCATCATCGACGAGAACACAGTGGTGGTCGCTTACGATTACAAACGTGGCGAGAAGCGCGGAGCATTGAACCGTAAACTCTCTCTCGCGGACCGGACCGCCCAAGGCTTCGGAGATTGCATTAGTTGTCGCGAATGCGTTTCGGTTTGCCCGACCGGCATTGACATCCGCAACGGCACGCAGATGGAATGTATTAATTGCACCGCTTGTATCGATGCCTGCGATCGCGTCATGACCCGTATTGGCCGGCCGACGGGACTGATTCGCTATGCAAGTCAGAACACTATTGAGCGCGCGGAAAAGTTCCGTTTCACCTCACGCATGACCTGGTACGCCGGCGTCCTCACTGCGCTCATCGCTCTTTTTATGCTGCTGCTCTTCACCCGCTCGGAAGCGGAAAGCACTTTCCTGCGCGCGCCGGGCGCGCTCTATCAGGAGCAAGCCGGTGGCAAAATTTCTAATATTTACACGCTCAAAACCGTCAATAAAGGCAGCCGCCATCTGACTCTTGATCTGCGGCTCGAAAAGATTTCCGGCGAGCTGAAACTCATGGGTAGCGGCCGCTTTTCCGTCCCGCGCGAAGGGATCGCCCAAACGTCCGTTCTCATAACCATTGATCGCGCCGCCCTCAAATCTCCGAAAACGAAACTAAATATTGGAATCTACGCGAACGGCGAGCGTATCCAAACCATCAACACGATTTTTGTTGGACCAAGAAACTAATATGAAACGCAACCTCTGGCCTTACGCCATCATCTCTTACTTCGTCGTTTTCGCCACCGGCATCATCACCTGGGTAAGCTTCGCCATGCGCCACGACGATCAGCTCGTCCGCCCCGATTACTATGAGCACGAAATCAAGTATCAGGACCAGATCGACCGCATCGCCCGCACCGCACGCGGCAAAACCAGCATCACCTACAACCGCGACGCCCAATCTCTCTTCATTCAACTCACCGAATTAGCCGCCACTAATCTGACCGGCTCCGTCCACCTCTACCGTCCCTCGGACGCGCGGCTCGACCAGAATATCCCCTTGAATCCGAATTCCGATGCCACCCAAAGGATAGACGTATCCCATTTTGAACCCGGCTTCTGGAAGGTTCGCCTGAACTGGAAACTGCTCGGCACCGAATATTACATGGAGAAACCTGTTGTTCTTTATCCGAAGTAAATCAAGCAATGGCCAGCCACCACGTACTTAAAATTCACTACTAACTTGCTTTTTGCAGGCTTCATAATGGGATTAGTCGGCAGCCTCCATTGCGCTGCAATGTGCGGCCCGCTGGCTCTGGCTGTTCCTGTGCTGGGCACCACCAAATCGGAGATCTTTGCCAGTCGCCTGATCTATAACCTGGGACGGACTCTCACTTACGGTGCGCTTGGCCTCGTCTTCGGCGCTATCGGCAAATCTCTTCTCCTCGCTGGCTTCCAACAATGGCTCTCCATCGCTGCCGGAGTCGCCATGCTCTGCTTTCTAATCTTCGACCAAAAACGCGCCTTTGCGGCGGGCGGAAAAACCTCCGCCTGGATCAAAGCTGTTTTCCGCATCTTCCTCCAGCGTCGTTCGTTCGGAGCCATTCTCGCTCTCGGCGCGGCCAACGGCTTGCTGCCCTGCGGACTCGTCTACATGGCCGGCACCGCTTCTGCGGCCACCGGCGACGTAGTCCACTCAGCTCTTTACATGATTTTCTTCGGGCTCGGCACCGTGCCGATGATGCTCGGGATGACTTTCTTCAGCGGTCCTCTCCGCGCATTCCTGCAACGTTTCCGCCTCAAGCCGCTCGTTCCCCTCGCTGTTACCTTGGTCGCATTGACCCTGATTCTCCGAGGCTTGGCCTTGGATATTCCTTACATCAGCCCGGCCTCCTCCAACGGAGCGATTACATGCCCGGCCTGTCCGCGCTAACCTTTCAGCTGTTCAACTCTTGTTTGCTGCTGGTTTCACAATTTCCAGAATGACTAGGTTGAACCGTTTTTCAAACAAGGCTCGGGGTCGCTTTC
The DNA here is from genome assembly GCA_036383895.1 of Verrucomicrobiia bacterium. GTDB lineage: Bacteria > Verrucomicrobiota > Verrucomicrobiia > Limisphaerales > SXQI01 > DASVNK01. The sequence goes on from DASVNK010000015.1 coordinate 24,016, forward strand.
TGAACGTCCGAACCGGCGTCACGCGGCGGAAGAAAATGAACAGAAATAGTAACTCCCACCCGATCCGTTCGTTTTGCTCTCATCACGCGAGTTAGATATCTAAACATCTTCTCCTCCGCCCGGTTGAGAAAGCCTTGCGCCGCCTTTTTGTTGGTCAGATTGCGCAGACGTGTCTCGAATGACTTGCGAAGGCGTTCTGCGACGGACACGCCCCCGGTGAAACCACGAGGAGTGGTGCCGCGAACTTCATCAGTCACGCGCGACGTTTCTTTAGATTTCCGCATTCCTAAGCTCTGCTGCTTTGAACACTACTCGCCCGCACCCATTCGGCGTATGCGTCGGCCACTTGCGTCCGCGAACTGAACCGAATTTTAACGGGCAGGCTTCCCGACTAAGCTAAAGTCACGACCAACTCGTTCGTGTCGATCGAGAGGATCGTAACTTTGTTCGAGAACTGCAGTAGTGGGTTATTGTTCAAGCTTTTACTTTCTCTCCCCGTAATCGCAAATGATACTGTTCCTTCTGACAGCATGATTCCGCGCCTGACTAGCGATTCGCGATGCTGCGGGTTTAATCTGGGATCGGGAATGAGTTCAGCGCGCGCTCGCTTAGCGGGCCATGGGCTTGGTGAACGATGGAGCCGGTTTTTGACAAAAGGTAAATGTTAGGCGCGGCAGCTTGTGGCGCGAAAGGTTTGACCACGTCTCCGGACCAATCGAGCAGGATGGGGTAGGAATACTTCTTTTTAAAACGGCTGGTGACAAAAGATCTGAGCGGGGAGGGGACAGAGCGGACTTGGGCGATGCCAACGTAATGAACGTTCGTGCCGTAGCGTTTCTTTAAGCCGGCCAGCCAGGGTTCGAGCGCGGCGGCCCCTTTATCATCGGCGATGGTGAGGAGGGTCATGGTCTGGCGAGGAAATGAAATCTGGTGTTGCTTGCCGAATTGGTCCTTCAACTGGATGGATTTTGGAGTGTCCCCCGGTGGTGCAGCGATCAGGGCAGACACGAGGATCAGCGCGAGAGTTAATGCGAGAAGAATAGCTAGTTTTGGCATGTGACCATTCGGGTTTGCGGACGGCCTTTCCAATAAAAAGGGCGACCGCGCTTCTCCTGATAGAGAGCCCACCATTGGAGACCAAGGAAGCTCAGGATCGCTACCGGATGAAGCGCGGCACCCCAACGCGACTGCGCGAATCGCCACGAACAAGCGAAGCGAGCGGCGTAGTTCAGGCCTGTCCCCACCCCAAAAATGATAATGAAGGGGTTAGCTGCATTGCCGAGGAGGGAGAGGACCAGAAGGATGGGCGGTAAGATTTGACCGAAGAGGAAAAGAGCGGTGAATGGAAGGATGAGGGTGGGTCGCGCGATCCCTTCAGTGGCGTTTTTGGCGAGGCCAGCCCAGACTTCATCGGCGTTGGAATACATCCTGCAGGATGCGATGTCGGTCGCGTCGAAAAGATCAGTGCGGAACCCTTTGGCCCGAAAAACACGCGGGAGTTGGATGCCATCGTGACCGGAAGTAGCCACAGAACGGTGCCCCCCGACGCGGCGGTAGCTTGCGCTGCGGGCGACAAAAAGTTGGCCGCAACCCGCGGCGAAGGCTGGATGGTGAAAACGACGCATCAACCCAAGTGGAAGGTAGGCAAGCAGAATAAAATGGATGAGCGGCACCAGGAGGCGTTCGGAAAAGCTGCCGGTAATCTGCCGCGGAACGCCACTGACCAAATCCGCGGAGGAGTTGCGTAGAAAAGTAATTGAGCGCGCTAGGGCATCGCTAGCGAGGCGGACGTCGGCATCAATGAAACAAAGATAAGGTGCGCTCGCGAGTTCGGAGAGTTGATGACAGGCGAATTGCTTGCCACACCAATTGCCTGGGAGCGGTTGCGAGAAGACCAGGCGCACACGCGGATCACGGGCGGCGATTTCGTGAACGATGTCCGGCGTGCGATCAGTCGAATGATCATCGAGCACGAGAACTTCGAGCGTAATATTCTTATTCGCGAGGACCGATTCGACGCAGGCGCGAATATTGGCTTCCTCATTTCGTGCCGGGATCAAAACGGAAATTGAATCATGGCTGGAGAAAAATCCCCGGGGAGCTTTGCGGTAGCGGAAAAGATTGAGCAGCAGCAAGGAGCTTGGAATCGCGCCGAGGGCAAGGCAGATGAGGGCGAAGGTCAGCATTTTTGCCTCCGGAGCGATTGCCAGAAACCGTAGACTCCACCGGTGCCGCGTCGACCCGTCAGGAGTGGTGCACAGTTGAAAATGTGCCTTGAAGTGACTTCTTCAGCAAGGGTGTCCTGACAGGTTTCAAGAGCCCGAGCGAGGTTGGAAGTCCATTCGTGCCGATCCAAAAAAGGAAGATCGGAAACGGCGACCGGATTGCCGAATCGAACCGCGATGGAAGGGAGGCGGACCCCGGTGAAGAAATAATCCAGGGCCAACGGGACGAAGCGGAGATCGGGATGAAGGCTTGGTAGCTGGCCGATAGCGCCCTTCAGTGAGATCGGTCGAACGCGCGGATCAACAAACTCGCCTTGAGGTGTGACCCAAAGCACCGAGTTTACATGGTTCAAAATTGCGGCGCTGTTTTCAAGAAATTGAATGACGCCACGCCGCGAATCTTTTTCTACACCGAAGAAGCCGAGTTTTCTGAAGAACCGAAACTGCGCTAGCGCGTTTGCATCGATCGGGGCGTAATTGCCGCGATCCGCGAAGAACCGGTTGGCGAGCAGAAGGCACACCAACGGATCCCACCATGACGCATGATTCAGATACACGACGACGGGTCCGGTGAGTGATCGAAACTCTGGTTTCGGCCCTGAAAGATAAATCGCTGCGAAATGTCGGCCGAGGTACGATTCCGAATATGCGGTGAAGAGCCGGAGAAGCGTCCGCGAAATGGGCGGCACTTCCGTGAAACTACGCGGTCGAGTATGCCGGGGCTGAGCACCGAGGGCGCGCGGCAAAGTTTCGGATGTCACCATCGTCGCGTTCATGAACGATGCGATAATTCAGTGGCCTGCGCATTAGGTCTTTGATTACCCAGATCGGTGTCGAGCGCGTCGGCAGCGATCCAGCCGGACATCATCACCATCGGCATGCCCGGGCCTGGGTGCGCAGCGCCGCCGCAAAGGTAAAGACCGGGAGTTTTCGTGCGGTTACCTGGTTTGAAAGCGCCGAAAAAGCGTCCGTGGCTGGCCAGGCCGTAGATCGCGCCGTTGAGGACACGATAACGATCGTGGATATCCTGGGGCGTGAGGAAATCTTCCGTCACGATGCGGTCTTCAATGTCATGCAGGCCTGCCGCACGCTTTAATTTGGAAAGAATCGTTTTTCGATACTGAGGGAGCATCGTTTTCCAATCGTGGTGCGGGCGGAGATACGGCGTGTGAACCAGAACATACAACGCTTCACCGCCTGGAGGTGCGACAGAGGGTTCGGTGCCGGACGACGCGCAGACGTAGCAGGTCGGATCGGGCGCGGGTTCGCCTTCGCGATAAATGCTGTTGAATTCGAGATGCGGATCCGCAGAGAAAACGAAATTATGGTGCAGCAGGTGTTCGTATCTCTGCCGAAGGCCAAGATAGAGCACGACTCCTGAGCACGCTGGTTCATAGGAACGTCGTTGATTGAACTGAGCTGCGGCTGGAGTTCCGCTCAGCAATTCACGATGGGTGCGCACGGAATCCGCGTTGGAAACGACAGCACTGACCTGGATCGTCTCACCCTCGGATGTTTCGATCGAAGAAACGATCGGTCCTTTGAGATTGATTTTGGTAACGAGGGTCCCGTATCGAAATCGAACTCCGAGATCCTGCGCGAGTTTTTCAAGAGCTTCAGCCACCGCGCGGGTGCCGCCGCGCGGATACCAGACCCCTTCGCTGGTTTGCATATGCGCGATGCCGCACAAAACGGCAGGCGAGGCATCCGGCGAAGAGCCTACATATTGGGTGAAGTGATCCAGCATTTGGGACACGCGAGGATCCTTGATGAAACTGCGCAGTGTGCCACTGACTGTCCCGCCCATTCGCATGCTAAGCACATCTTTGAGCGTGCCACCCCGCGCGAGATTTCTCGCATCGAACATGTCGCGCAATCCGCCGATGGATTTCCAGAAAAAGTAGCGCTGCGAAATGTCGTTGAGACGCTCGGACAAAGCCATGAAATCGGCATAGCTCCGCCCAACCGAGCCGTTGGCAAAGCGCTCAATCTCGGAAGTCATCGCTGGAATGTCGGAATGAAGATCCAGGACGGAACCATCTTCGAAGAAAGAGCGCCATTGCGGATCCAGGCGGACGAGATCGAGGTGTTCATGCAGATTAAGTCCGGCTTCGGAGAAGATTCGGCGCAGCACACCGGGGATGGTGAGGATGGTGGGCCCCATATCGAAGCGGAACCCCTCGCGATGCAACACTGCGGCTTTTCCTCCGCCCCAACTGTTTTTATCGAAGAGAATGACCCGGTGACCGCGCGCCGCGAGCGTACAAGCTGCTGCGAGACCGCCGAGACCGGCGCCGATGACTGCGATTGGTTGAGACTGATTCATATCGATTCTTTGGGGGGAAGAACGGGACGTTGGATGGCAATTCGTTTGAATGACCTGGCGACGAGTTGTTTCATGGTGCGCCACCGATCGGTCATCGTGCCGTAGGCCAGGGTGGTGTAGGCGGAGACTTGTTCGAATTGGTTCGGAACCGGAGTGTTGAGATGGAGACGCTGGCCAGAGCGCCGAGTAGAAATGACCTTGAGCGCGGTCATTTCGAGCAAACCTTCCGGCCCGCGAGTTACTCCAAAGCCACTTTGCTTTCGGCCGCCGAATGGAAGACGGCCGTCAGCCGTTGGCACAATCAAATCATTGACGCAAACTGATCCTACCTGGAGGGAGCGCGCGAGGCGCCTGGCGGCGGCGCTGTCCTGAGTAAAGACGGAAGCGCCCAGGCGGAACGGAGACCGATGAAAAGCGGCCACTGCCTCCGCTTCATTCGCGACCTCGATGACGCAGAGGATTGGTCCCCAGTTTTCCGCGATAGCGAAGGAAGACTCTTGCGGCACGTTTGCCAGCACGAGGGGCCCTTCGACCGTTCCGGAGGTATCGATGGATCCGTTGATCATGCGCGCCCCGCTCTCGACCGCTTCGGAAATGGATCCGACGAGGTCCACGTGCGGCTGAGACTTCAGTAACAACTTGGGGCGATCCGCAAGTGCGCGACGTAATTTTGCGGTGAACGCTTCCGCAATTTGTGGCCATACGAAAGCGCGGCGTGGCGCAATGCAGGTGCGACCGGAGTTCAGCGTCAGCCCAAAAGCGATACTTCGCGCCGCGAGGTGAAGATCGGCATCAGGAAGAATGAGAGCGCCATCGCAGCCGGATAATTCGACTACGGAAGGAGTAATCGTCGTCGCGGCGTGAACGAGCACCTTCAAACCGGTTTCAGCAGAGCCTGTCAGAAACACTTTATCTATTTTTCTACCCAGGGCATGGATGGCGGCATCCGGAGTGGGAGGCAAAAGCTGTAGAAGGTTCTGGGGGAGCCCCGCCGCGCGCAGGAGGCCGTAAAGCGACTCCGCGCAATTCACGCCGGACGGCGCGGGCTTAAAGAGCACCGCGTTCCCTGCCGTGAGTGCTTGCAGCAGTTGCACGCCGGGCAGGAAGAATGGGTAGTTCGATGGGCCGATGATCAGCACCACGCCCAGCGGTTCTCGATGAATTTCGTGCCGTGTCCCGGCGAGCCAGAGCGGCATCGTCCACGAACCGTGCGACCGCCGCTTGAGCAATCGAACAGCATTGCGTTCAAGGAACCGGCACGCATCCAGCAGCGGAATGATTTCGGACGTCAGAAACTCTCCAGGAGAACGCTGAACCGCAGCGCACAACTGCCTAGCCACTTCCGCTGCATTGCGAGCAAGATTTTCTCTAAAGTGCCGAATGTAACGCAGGCGATCAGCCACGGTGGTCGCCCGGGCTTCCGTCGATGCGGAGCGCGCCTCAGTGAGGCATTGATCCACGACCTCACCGATCTGTGTGAAAGCCACAATATTCCCCGGTGAAATAGGGGGGTCACCTTCGGAAGTTAGCCAATCGATGGAAAGTTTAGTCGTCATGCGGCGGCCGGAACCGATGGAACTGTTTCCGCAAACGTCCTGGTTTTAGTTTTAACGCCGAGATCGCCGAGCAGCAGTTTCGAGGTGATCCGGGCCGATTCGAAAATCACGGGTAAGCCGCTGCCCGGATGCGTGCCGCCTCCGACCAGGTAAACACCATCCACCCCCTCGAAGCGGTTCTTCGGGCGCAAATGCAGGAGCTGTCCGAGACTATGCGATAGATTAAAGGTGGCGCCGCGATACACTTCATAGCGTTGATCCCAATCCTGCGGGGTGATGATGCGCTCGTAACGAATCCGTTTCTCCAGGTCGGTAAACCCAGCCTTGGCCGCTTGCCGCAGCACCCGCGCGCGAAATCGATCGCGCTCGCGGTTCCAATCCACGTTTGGATGTTGATGAGTTACCGGTGCCAGAAGGTAGAGCGCACTCTGCCCCTTCGGCGCCACCGTGGGATCGGTGACCGCGGCATTCTGCACATAAATGGAAGGGTCTTCGCTGAGGACATGCCGAGATTCAATATCATGCAGGTTCTTCTCGTAATCCTCCGCGATATAGATCGTGTGATGAGGGAGATTGTCGCGCCCGTCCAGGCCGAGATACATCATGAACGTGGAACAGGAAAATTTCTTTTGTTTGAGTTTCTTGTCGCTCCAGCGAGGCCGCAGCTTGTCGGGCACCAGACGTTCCATGGCGCGCCCGAAATCGGCATTGATCACCACCGCATCGGCGAAATGCGATCCGGAATCAGTGCGAACCCCAATCGCTTTACGGCCGTCGAAAATAATTTCGCGCACGGAGTCATTTAATGAAATTTCGACGCCAATCTCTTCGGCGATCTCTGCCATGGATCGCGTAATCGCTCCGCAGCCGCCGATCGGATGGAAGACTCCGTATTCGTATTCCAGGAAGGAGAGAATCGAGAAAAGGCTCGGGCATTGAAACGGAGACATTCCGAGATATTTCGACTGGAAGGAAAATGCGAGCCGCACCCGGGGATCTTTAAAATATTTTCGGAGGTATGATTCAACTGAGAGATGCGGATTTATCTGCGGCAGCAGCTTCAGCATCCGGGCGTTGACCACGTCACGCAGCCCGAGGAAAGCGTTCTCAATACACGGACGGAATAATTCAAACTTTCGGCGGTTATCGGACAGAAAGCGGCGGAAACCTGGCGCGTCTGCCGGATTAAGCCGCGCGATCTCATTTTGCATTCGCGCCACGTCCGGCGTGCAATTCAATTCGCCTCCGCCGCCAAATTGAATCCGGTATTGTGGGTCCAGGCGCTTCAGGTCGAGCTGTTCATTTAGCCTGTAGCCCACTGACCGGTAGATCTCTTCCAGGACGCGCGGATAGAGGAAAAAGGTGGGGCCGAGGTCGAATTTGAAGTTCTCAGCTTCCAGCGTCGAAGTGCGCCCTCCCACGTGAGGCAGGCGTTCAAAGATCCGAACGCGCACACCGGCTGCTGCGAGGAGCATCGCTGTTGATAACCCGCCGGGGCCCGCCCCAATCACAATTGCCTGTTTACTCATTTACTTAAATGTCTATGTAATGTCTAGGTGGATTCGCTTGCGTTGTCAAACATTTGTTTATATATTATTGTATGGTTTTGAATCGCTCTGGCTTACGAGGTGCCCCTTTGGCTACCTTGTCTAAATCTTGTCTACGCAAGTGAACGTTCCAATGGGCTTGGTGGTGAAAAGGACCGGGTTGTCGCCCCATGTCATTCGCATTTGGGAGCGGCGCTACCAGGCCGTCTCACCCGCACGCACCGAGGGAGGCCATCGGTCTTATCTGGAAGAGGATGTGTTGCGCCTGATTCTCATGCGGCAACTTACCGAGGCGGGTCACAAAATCAGCGGCATAGCGAAATTGACGACACCAGAACTGGAAGCGATTTCCGGCCGGACTCAGATCTCCCCAACGTCGCGAGCGACGCCTGGCACCGAGGAAATGCGGATCGCCGAGATGGTTCAAAGCATCGCGGCGATGGATCGCGTGGGGCTGCAGGAAAATTTGCGGAAAAGCGCGGTCGAACTCGGCGCCCATGCTTCACTGGAAAAAATTATCGGCCCGCTCACCGAGAAAGTGGGGGAGATGTGGCGCGAAGGAACGCTCAACGCCGCGCACGAACATTTCGCCACGGTTGCCATCCGCGAATTTCTTTGGGGATCCATTCAGCCATACTCGGCGAGTTCGAACGCGCCCGCGCTGCTCGTCACCACACCTTCCGGGCAATTGCATGAATTGGGTGCCATTATCGTCGCAGCCGCCGCCGCGGATATTGGTTGGCGCACGATTTACCTCGGACCCAGCCTGCCTCCCGCTGAGATTTCCCATGCCGCCGTGCAGAACGAGGTCCGAGCGGTCGCTTTGAGTATCATTTACCCGGAGGACGACCCGTCCCTCCCGAAAGAACTCGAGACGCTCCGAAATTATTTGCCGGAGAGTATTCCCATTATTGTCGGGGGGAGGGCTGCGGGGGCATATGCAGAAGCCCTGGATAAAATCGGGGCGCTGCAGCCTCGGACGTTGAGCGCTCTTTACGATGAACTCAACACGATCCGACGAACGAAAAGAGCATCGAAATGAAAACTTATTTCCGACCGAACATTTCCCGCGCGGGACGAATCGTCCGCGGACTCATCGCGCTGACGCTACTCGCCGCGGCACTCCTGGAGTTTCCCTGGCCGGTTCGACTCGGTTTTGCTGCGGCCGGTATCTTCGTTGCGTTCGAAGCGTTCCGCGGCTGGTGCGCTCTCCGAGCCTGCGGTCTAAAAACTCGCCTATAGACTTGGAAACGGGTCCAATGTCGAACTCAGCAATTCGACATTCCGCACTTTGAGCTTACTGACGGATGTGAGAGGGGAATCGGGTGTTTCTTTCGGGGGGAATGCAGCACGTAAACGAGTTGTGTTTTCCTGCCGATAAGGTATCTAAGCGATATGCGCCTTGGACGGCCCATCTTAACGTTCGTGCTCTGCCTGCTGTGGTTTGGCATGCCCGTCCATTGTCAGTTGGAGGCTATCTCCACCGCTAATTTGTTTGCCTGTTCGGCCGACGCAGATTGCGCGGATCCGGTGGACAAAGGATGCGAGGATGATTTCTGCAATTCCCTGGAATCGGGAGAGTATTTTCCGCAGAAGAGTTTCTCCCTCGCCAAGCTCCCGCTCGCGCCGATTTTTATCGACGTTTTAGCCGCTGACTTTCTCTTGTCGTTCTCCCAGGAAGGCCCGGCTTCCTCTGCTGATACTGTCCCGCTGCTCACCACCTCGTGGCATTTCGTGCAGCGTGTCGCGGCTCCTCCTCGCGCTCCTTCTTGCTTCCTCTAGTCACTCTGACTGACTGTACATCCACTCGGGATCGTCCTTGTGGAGCTGTCTGCACCGAACTGGTAGAGAACTGTTTGGCTCCCTATGAAAACGTCTTTTTTCCTGTTTACGATTTGTTGCCATTGCACCCTTAACCCGGGCGCCGCCGAAGTTTTTTCGACGGAAACGATTGTACGATCGGCGCTCACCAATAACCTGTCATTGCAAGCTGCGCGCTTGACCGTTGCCGAGGCTGAAGCCCGCGTCTCCGGGGCCGGTCGTCTTTCCAATCCGGCACTCGAAAGTTCTTTCGGTCCAAATATTGCAGGTGGTGAACGCACGTTCAGCGTCGGCTTCAATCAGAGCTTCCCCATCACCTCGCGTTTGCGAATTGAAAAGCGGCTTTCCAACATTCACCTGGACATCGCTCGTGCGGAGATCGCCGAGTTCGAGCGTTCGCTCGCCTTCCAGGTGCGCACCACCGCGGTCACCCTGGCGGCCATCACCGGCCAGCAACGGCTCATCCAGAATCAGCGGGAGAACAGCCGAGGGCTTCGAGAGGCAGTTCGGCGCGGTGTGCAAAGCGCGGAAACTTCAACCATAGACCTCGCGCAACTGGAACTCGAAGCCAGCCTTCTAAATTTTCGAGAACTTCAATTAAAGTCGTTGCATTCAGAATTGTTGATCGAGCTGACACTGCTTTCGGGATCCACCATTTCATCTAATCTCGACTTCACTTCTCTGCCATTCACCAACTTGGCTGCACGTGGCGAACCGCTTCACAGTCGCAGTGATTTGCAGGTGGCGCGTCACCGCACTCAGGCAGCTCAACAGCATGTTGCACTCGTCCGCGCGCAACGATGGCACGATATCGAGGTCGGCGTTTTCACCGGAATTGACCGTAATGAGGATGCGCCGAACGGCATCGAAACCGATCACGTCGTCGGAGTTCGCGTCGCGATCCCACTTCCGCTCTGGAATAGCGGCAAAGCGCGGGTCGCGGAAGCGAGCGCGTCGCAAGTGCGAATGGAGCGGGAAGAATTTGCCCTCCTGGCGCGTATAAACGCCGACATCGGCGCGGCCAGAGCCCAATTCAATGCGGCGAACGACCAGCTCGCGATCGTTCGCGACGACTTATTGCCGAAGGCTCGCGACATTGAGGGACGCCTCTCCGCCGCTCAGGCGCAGGGTCTGTCTACTCTTCTCGAAGTTCTTCGTGCGCGCGAACGGCGGCTCGAACTGGAATCAACCGAACTGAACGCTCACCGAGACCTCCACCTGGCGCACGCACGCCACCTCTACGCCTCCGGCACAATCCTCATCGAATGATGAACCTCGCATCCATGCTCAAGAAACTCGGTGTGTTCATGCTCGGGCTGTTGTTAACCAATAGCCCCTGCCCAATCGCGGCAACAGCCACCAACTTAAGTCTCAAGCAAACCAAACTCGCTAACACCATCGTACTCGACGCGATCGCCGTTAAGAATCTTCGCATCGAAACAGTCACTGCCACGGAACAAAATTTCCATGAAACGATTTTCGCCCTCGGGACGCTTGAGGTCCGGCCCGGTTTTAGCGCCGTCCTCAGCAGCCGTATACCTGGCCGCGCTTTGCAGGTGATGGCGCAGCACGATCATGAAGTCGGAAAAGACGAACCTCTCGTCATTGTGGAAAGCCGGCAGCCCGGCGATCCACCACCGACTGTCACTCTTTCAGCTCCGATCTCCGGCATTGTCTCGGAAATTTCTATCGAGCGAGGCGAACCCATTTCGCCGGACGAAGCACTTCTCCGTATCGTTGATCTCTCTTCGGTCTATGGCATCGCTCGCATTCCCGCCGTCCACGCGTCGAAACTTCAACAGGGCCTCAAGACCATCGTTCGTGTTCCAGGTTTTCCTGATGTGGAATGGCCAACTCGCCTGGAGCATCTCGGCGCGCGGGCGGATGCAGCCTCTGGCACAGTCGAAGCGGCCTTTTACATCCAAAACGCCGACCTCAAACTGCGGCCGGGGATGCGGGCCGAGTTCAGCATTGTCACGGGGTCCCGCGAGAATGTGATGTCTGTTCCGCGCTCCGCGTTACAGGGCGATTCCGCTCAACGATTTCTCTTTGTCGCGGATGAATCAGTTCCGCACGCTTTCATCAAAGTCCCCGTTCAAGTCGGCGCCATTAACGATCAGTTCGCCGAAATTATTGTCGGACTTTTTCCGGGCGATCGCGTCGTCACTCAAGGGGCCTATTCCCTTGCTTTCGCTGGTAAAGGCACTGTTTCGCTCAAGGAAGCTCTGGATGCTGCTCACGGGCACGAACATAATCCCGACGGCAGCGAAATTACTGCTCAGCAAAAAGCCGCCAGAGCTTCCGCCCGACCAGGCGCGACCGAAAGATCGCAATTCTCACCACTCACCATCTTCTCTCTCGGCGCCAACGTCGTGCTCCTCATCCTTCTCGCTCTCGCCGCCAAACGTAGGAAGGAAATTTCTACCGACTCCTAAATGCTAACGCGCCTCATCCAATTCTCTCTCGCGAACCGCGTCATCGTTCTCGCCACGGCTCTCCTCCTCATGGCGCTCGGCCTCTATACTGGCTCCCAACTCCCTGTCGAAGTTCTCCCCGACCTCACGAAACCGACCGTCATTATTCTCACCGAAGCTCCTGGCCTCGCTCCGGAAGAGGTGGAATCGAACGTCACGATGCCGATTGAAAGGGCGCTGATGGGAGTGCCAGCTCTCAGCCGGCTCCGTTCGAATTCAGACGTAAGTCTTTCACTCGTTTATGCGGAATTTTCCTGGGGCACTGATATTTACCGCGCGCGCCAGTTCGTTCAGGAACGCCTCCAGGGCGTTCGTGAGAATTTACCCGAAGGAGTAGAACCGTTCCTCACTCCGGTCGCCTCTTTGATGGGTGAGATCCTTCTCGTCGGCCTCCGCAGCACCAATCAAAACGTTGCTCCGCCCGACGTCCGCACGCTCGGCGATTGGGTCATTCGCCCGCGTCTCCAAAGCATTCCCGGCATCGCCGAAGTCCTCAACATGGGCGGTGGCATTAAGCAGATCCAGATCCAGCCGGATCCCACCCGCATGCAGGCCTACGCCGTCACTTACGAGGAGTTGGAAGCCGGCGCCCGCTCTGCGGCCGGCAATTCCACCGGCGGGTTCATCGATTCAGGTTCAACTGAAATCATGGTTCGCAATCTCGCGATGACGGTTGATTTGAGCGACATCGCCCAGACCGTCATTAAAAAGGTGGATCATCATCCCGTCCGCATTTCCGATGTCGCCAACGTGGCCTGGGGGATCGAACCGATGCGCGGTGATGGCAGCGTGAATGGCACGCGCGGCGTCATCATGAGCATCACAAAAGCGCCGGGCTTCGACACGCGCCGCCTCACCGACGCGATCGAGGGAGCGCTCGCCGAACTCCGACCATCTCTTCCCGACGGCGTCGAAGCCGTTGTCCTTTTCCGCCAGGCCGATTTCATCGAGCACGCCATCGGCAACCTCAAGCACGCCATCCGCGACGGCGCCATTATGGTCACCATCGTTATCTTTCTTTTCCTCCTCAATTTACGCACCACCGTCATCACCCTCACCGCGATGCCGCTCTCTTTCGCCATTACTCTTCTCACCTTCAAATGGCTCGGCGTCACCGTGAACTCCATGACTCTCGGCGGACTCGCCGTCGCCATCGGCATGGTGGTCGATGATGCCATCGTCGATGTCGAAAATGTTTTCCGCCGCCTCCGCGAAAACGCCGCCCGCCCGCAACCGCTGCCCCGCCTCGAAGTCATTGCCTCCGCATCCGGCGAAGTTCGCAACTCCATTCTCTACGCCACGATTCTCATCGTGCTCGTGTTCCTCCCGCTGCTCGGCCTCACCGGCCTCGAAGGCCGCCTCTTCGGCCCCATCGCCGTCGCCACCATCATCAGCATGATTGCCTCTTTTGTCGTCTCCCTCACCGCAATCCCGGTCCTCTGCTCTTTCCTCTTAAGGCCCAAAACTACTAACGCTGCCAGCGCCCACAAGGATGGCCCTCTCGTCCGCTTTCTAAAATACCTCCTCGAACACACTCTGCTCCGTTTTGCTCTTGGCCAACCACTCCTCTTGCTCGCTCTCGTTTCCATGCTCTTCATCGCTTCTCTCCTTCTCTACCCGCGCATGAGCAAAGATTTTCTCCCGCGCTTCACCGAAGAAAGCGTGCTCGTCGCCACCACCGCCGCTCCCGGCACTTCCCTCGATGAGATGAACAGAATTTCCGATGTTATCGAACAACTCCTCCTGGCCATACCTGAAGTGAAAAACGCCAGCCGCCGCCTCGGTCGCGCTGAACGCGGTGACCACGTCGTCCCGGTTTCCACCGCCGAATTCGATGTCAGTTTCCGCCCGCCCTCTACGCACTCCCGCCCGCGCGCTCTCGTCGTCGAAGAGATCCGAAAAAAAATCCGGTCCGTCCCAGGAACTTTTAGCGTCGTCATGGGACCTCTCGCCGATCGCATCGGCCACATGCTTAGCGGAGTTTCTGCACCGGTTGCCGTCAAAATCTTCGGCCCGGATCTTAACACTCTCCGCCAAATCGGCGTCGACGTTCAACGCCTCGCTCAATCCATCCCCGGCTTCGAAGACTGTAAGCTTGACCAACAATCCACCATTCCCCAACTCCGCATCGAACCTGATCGCGACCGCGCGGCCGCTTACGGCCTCACTCCTGGCGAACTCAACGAAACCCTCTCCACTCTCCTCGGCGGGCGCCATGTCGCCGAACTACGCCAGGCCCATCGCGCCATCGATCTCGTCATCCGCCTCCCACTCGATTGGCGCGAATCGCCGGACCGCATTGCCCAACTCCCGATCGACACACACGGCAACGATCGCCCTAACTTCGTCCCGCTTTCCTCTGTCGCGCATATCCGCGAAGCCACCGGACCCAACGTCATCTTTCGCGAGAATAGCCAACGCCGCTTTGTCCTCGCCATCAAACCGACGGCGGAGAACGTCGGCGCGCTCGTCCAAAAACTCCAGGCCGATGTCGCCGCGCGAATCAATCTGCCCGAAGGCTACTTCATCTCCTACGAAGGCGAGTTCCAGGCACAACGCGAAGCCTCCCTCCGCATCGCTCTCCTCAGCATCTGCGTCCTCATCATCATCGCGCTGCTCCTCTACGGATACTTCCGCACTCCGTTCTTCGCCCTCCAGGTCCTCTGCGATATTCCACTCGCCTTGATCGGCGGACTCATCTTCACCTGGTTTAAACTCGGCAACATCAACATCGCCACCCTCGTGGGCTTCATCGCGGTCGCCGGCGTCGCCGCCCGCAACAGCATCATGCTTATTTCTCACTACCTCCACCTCATGCGCCACGAAGGCGAAACCTTCAGCCGCCAAATGATTGTTCGCGGCACTAAAGAACGCCTCGTCCCCGTCCTCATGACCGCCCTCAGCGCCGGCATCGCACTCGTCCCATTCGTCCTCGCCGCCGATCAACCCGGCAAAGAAATCCTTCACCCCGTCGCGGTCGTCATCGTGGGCGGCCTCATCACCAGCACCCTCCTTGGGCTCGGCGTGACGCCGGCGGTTTTCTACACTTTCGCCCGCAAAGCCTCAGCCCGCGCTCTCGCAATTAGTGCTGCCGCGGCCGACTAAGCAATTTGCCGCAGTTGCGGCGTGAAACGAAAAGAACGAAACTAAACCTTATGCAGAAACTACTCGCAACGATCACCCTGGCCATGCTGAGCCTCACCACCTTCGCCCACAGCGATAAAGAACTCGGCCCAAACGGCGGACGCATCCTTGAATTCAGCACCGACCAATCCATGCATGGCGAAGTCACCCTTACCAACGGCACCTTCTTCGTCGCCCTCCTCGACAAAGACATGAAGTCCGTTCCCATCACCGACCAATCCCTCACCGTCACCGGCGGCAGCCGCACCAGCCCGGAAAAACCGGCCGTCGAAAAACGAGGCAATCTCTTCGCCTTCCCCGCTCTCAAAGGCGACAGCTACCTTCTCGTCTTCCAATTCAAACCCAACCAAACCGCCAAACCCATCACCGCCCGTTTCGAATACGACAGCGCCATCTGCGGAACCTGCAAAAAAGGCGAGTGGCTCTGCGATTGCCATCTAAAATCGAAAAAGCAGAATACCGGCACCGATAAACCCGGTGCTAAGCACTAGAGCTTTTATATAGGGACGCGGGCTCTGGTTCCTCCATCCCGTATTTCCCTCTCCGAACCTCGCCAAACCGCCACCGCTGAAACAAACAAGGCCGCACCCCTCCACGAATGCGGCCGCAAACGCGTTGAATACGCCTGCACCTGCGACGAATAGCTGACGCACGCGTGGGAGCGCGCGGTTTTGAATTTTCGAAGTGGGCGCTGCGGGTGCGCAGCTGATTAGGCGCCCGCAGCTGGTTTTTTTTCGGCACTTTCGCGCCCGCGATAAATAGACGTATTCTCCGGAATTAAATGAAAACGCCCGAGCGAAGCACCGCTGCTGCCTTCCCCAAGTATTTAATGGGGGAAGTTGTGTCTGACAGTGTTTCGCTTCAGTGGGAAGGACTGTATGCGCGTCGGTGGCGCTTGCCGCGAGTCGTTGACCGTCTCCTCATCCCGGCCACGCCAGAACCTCACATTTCCTGCAACTTCGGGGGGATTGCCGAATTTCAGGAGCGTGATGTTGGCGGGAAATGGACCACACGACAAATCAAAGCAGGCGAATTGTTTGTGACGCGTTCACGAACGCCCTACGAAGTCCGCTTCCAATCTCCACCGGGCCAGCAGCTAGATAATCTTTCGCTCCATATCGCTGTGGAACCATTCCTGGCTGCACTTGAGGCGCGTTATCGTGGCAAAGCAGACCGTGTCGAAGTGGTCGATTTCTTTGGACGAGACGAAATCTTGCAGTCCATTTGTCTGGTTTGCGCTGAACTCCTAGCCGCAAAGGTTCGCGGGAAATCGGCGCGCGTCGCTGCCCTCACTCAACTGATGGCCGCGCACATCGTTGAAAAGTATACGACCGCAGCCGGTGAGACTGCGGCCTTTAGTGGGGGACTCCCCATTGGGCAACTTCACAAAGTTGAAAATTACGTTGCCGAGCATCTTGCTGAGGATAGCTCTGTGGAGACACTCGCCGAACTCGTCGAATTGAGCCCTTCGCACTTTGCCCATGTGTTCAAGGAGACTACAGGCATGACTCCGCTTCAGTTCGTGACGCGAGGACGAATCACGCGTGCCCAACAGTTGATCCGCGAAACGAAGCGAAGCCTGATTGATGTCGGCCTTGAAGTGGGCTACAGCAGCCCGAGCCACTTTGCGCAGGTGTTCAGACGTGTGGTTGGGGTCACGCCGACCGAGTTCCGCAACTCCCTTTAATTCGTCGCAGCATTCCGACAGCCCTCGCAGGATCGCGAGAGAAGGACTCAAGCACGTGAGGCAGTTTCACCCATATGAAACTGAACGTGATTCCAACGAAGTTCCGAACAACATCAGAGGCCGGCAAGCACGCGACAGAGTCGTGGGCGCAATTGAACGAACTCAAAAGCAATATTGCACGGCAACTTACGTTTCGTTACGGCAACGACCTAAATGAGGACTCGGTACGATTTGCCGTCAACGAAGCTGACGCGTTTGCAGCCACTCTGCCCTACCCGCTCCTCCTGTTCCCAACGCTCGCCGAGGAAAAAGTGCTCAAAGCCTCCCAGTGGGCGGAGAAACAAAGGCAAATCTCCATTTTTGGTTGGCGTGAAGCGGCGTAGGTCGATCCGGCGGCAACCCGTTTCAAGGTGATTCACGATTAGCGAAACAGCACATGACAACTAGCCAAGTAGAGTCCCGGGTTGAGGGAAACCTTTCCTCATGGGAAAGTTTAGAGGGGGAGATGGAAGACAAACGAGCATTTCACGAAGGTGAACCGACATTTCCGCAGGATTGCGACAGGCGTCGCAGGATCGCGAGAGAACGCTTCTCGAACTTAAGGCAGGTTGAACGGACGAAAGGGAACTTTATGATGAAACGATATAACGAATCGACAGGACGGTTTAGCCAGGAACAAAACAGCCGTCAGAGAACCATTCAAAAGAGCGCCAGCGTTAGTTCGAGCAGACGCGACTTCCTCAAACTCGCGGGGACTGCCGCAGTGGTCTCGTGGGCAATCCCAGTCGTTGCGCAATCGGGGGGCCTCGATCCCAATAGCAAATTGAAGACCCGCAAACTGGGCGGTCTTGAGGTGTCAGAGCTCGGCTTCGGCTGTATGGGGCTCAGTGGTGGCCACTATGGACCAGGTGTTAACCGAGCTGAAGGAATTCGTGTCATTCGCGACGCTTACGAGCGCGGCGTCACCTTCTTTGACACGGCTGAAGTATACGGCCCTTACGTCAACGAGGAGCTTGTCGGCGAAGCCCTGGCTTCCGTCCGTGACAAAGTCAAAATCGCCACGAAGTTTGGCTTTAAGATCGATGGCACGAATGGATTGGATAGCCGCCCCGAGCGCATTCGGCGCGTCGTCGATGAATCACTGAAGCGGCTCAAAACTGACCGCATCGATCTTTACTATCAACATCGCGTTGATTTGACGGTGCCGATCGAAGACGTGGCCGGCACGATCAAGGATTTAATTAAAGCCGGGAAGGTTCTACACTTCGGACTGTCGGAGCCCAGCGCGAGGACGATTCGGCGCGCGCAAGCTATTCAGCCGGTCGCTGCGATTCAAACCGAATACTCGCTTATCGAACGGAGCGTGGAGAAAAATGGCGTGCTCGAAGCCTGTGAGGAGCTTGGCATCGGCTTCGTTCCGTGGGGACCGCTGGGGCAAGGCTTCCTTCCTGGTAAAATGGAGGAGAACGCGCAGTCGAAGTTGGACCCCAAGAACGATCTGCGAGCGACGTTTCCGCGATTTTCCGCCATGGTCATGAAGAACAACCAGCCGATTCTCGAACTCCTGACGAAGTTTGGGGCGAAGAAGGGAGGCGCAACCCCGGCCCAGGTCGCGCTGGCTTGGTTGATGGCGCGAAAGCCGTGGATTGTTTCGATTCCCGGCACAACCAAGATGGATCACCTGCGCGAGAACATGGGCGCGGTAAGCCTCCAGCTCACGGCAGCGGACCTTCGCGAAATCGAGACTGCTTACTCCCGTATTGAAATCTATGGCGGCCGAATGGATGCGAAGCAGATGGCGCAAATTGGCCAGGACTGACATCGCATTGATGAAACCAAAGCTGAAATCACATCATGACTAAAAACCATTCCTCAACGTGTCCGTCACGGGTGAGTTGAAGTGACGAAGCGCGGAAACTTGAAAAAACAAAGACTATTTTCCGTAGGATCCCGGGAGAAGGAGTCTAAGGAAAAGCACTTTCCATCAACGATAGCCTGTTCGCATTAGATCCAAACGAATCCAAATATGAAAAGACGAGAGTTTTTGAAATCAACTGTTCTGATTGGCTCCGGCCTTGGGGCAACGGCCAAAGTGGTGCTGGCCGCTGACTCCAACGCGCGCGTGCCGGGAGCGGCTGGGGACAACCAATCGGCAATTTTGACAAAACGACGCACCTTTGGAAGCGGTCGTGCCGCTCTCACCGTCTCCGCGCTTTCTCTCGGCTGCATGGGCATGCAAACCGGGCGCGGGCGACGCCTGATGAGAAGTCGATGGAAAAACTTATCCGGCAGGCTTTCGAGCGCGGGTGCGATTTCTTCGACACAGCCGAGGGTTACGCTTCTGGTCGAAACGAGGAACTACTCGGGCGCGCAGTCGCGTCGATTAGGGACAAAGTCATCATTGGCACCAAATTCACTGTCGATCTTACCAAGAATCCGCCCGTTAACGACAACCGCCCTGAACGGATCAAAGCAGCTTGTGAGGCATCCCTTCGGCGTTTAAAGACGGATAGAATCGATCTTTACCATCAGCACCGCATCGACCGCAGCGTTCCGATTGAAGATGTCGCCGGAGCTGTTTCGGAACTGATCAAAGAGGGCAAAGTCCGGTATTTCGCCTTGAGCGAGGTTGGTCGGGATACGATTCGGCGGGCTCACAAAGTCTGTCCGGTCACCACGGTTCAGAGCGAATACCATTTGATGTTCCGCAAGGCAGAGTCCGAAGTGTTCGACACGCTGCGGGAACTCGGAATCGGCTTCACCGCCTACAGCCCCATCAACCGCGGCTTTCTTGGTGGGGGCTTGACCGAATATGCGGATATGAACACCAACGACATCCGGGGATCCTGGCCGCCCTTCCAGCCTGAGGCGTTGAGGACCAACTCCCGAATTCTGCAAGTTCTGCTGGAATTTGGAAAAACGCGCGGCATGACCTCCGCACAAATCGCCATGGCGTGGATGATGTCCAAGCACCCATTCGTCGTCCCTCTCTTTGGCACGACTAAGCTGTCGCATTTAGAGGAAGACCTGCGAACCGCTGACTTCTCGCTTACTCCAGATGAGATCACCGAGCTGGAGGCGAAGCTTTCGAAATTCCCGCCTGTGGGAACTCGTTACGATGCGGAACAACAGGCAAAAGTCGAATACTGAAGAACGAACCGACATTTCCGCAGGATTGCAACAGCCGTCGCAGGATCGCGAGAGAAGCTTCTCCAATTTGAGGCACAGTGAATCCATGGAACACGAACTTATGAAACCAGAACATAGCGAATCGAGAAGACAGTTTATCCAGAAATCGGCCCTCTTCGGAACAGGCATCCTCCTCGCCGGTCCCGGAACTCAGAGCCTCCTCGCCCAAGCCAAACAAACGCCTGATTCGATGAAGAGAGTCGCATCAAACGGTTATGCCGCGAGGGACGCTTCAGGGAAGTTGAGCCCGTGGTCATTCGAACGTCGGCCCGTTGGTGATGACGACGTTCTCATCGAAATAAAGTTTTCCGGCATTTGCCATTCGGACATTCACCAACTTCGCGGTGAGTGGGCGCCTCAAAAGTATCCGCAAGTGCCGGGGCACGAGATTGCTGGAGTGGTCGCGGCCGTCGGCAAGAACGTGACCCGATTCAAGGCCGGTGATCACGCCGGGGTCGGCTGCATGGTGGACAGTTGCGGGACATGCGATACCTGCAATCAGGGAGAAGAACAGCATTGCGACAATGGCGGTACGCTCTTCACCTATGGTTTTCCAGATAAAACGTCGCCAACAGGCATCACACAAGGCGGATACGCCAACAATCTTGTTGTGAAAGAGCGTTTCGTTGTGCCGATTCCAACAAGCATCCGCTTGCAGGACGCTGCGCCGTTGTTGTGTGCAGGCATCACGACTTACCTCGCCGCTCATGAAGGCATCCATCAAAAAGGGCGATAAAGTCGGCGTCGCTGGTATCGGCGGCTTGGGGCATCTTGCGATCAAATTGGCGGCGTCGAAAGGCGCGGAAGTTTATGCCTTCACCACTTCCGCAAACAAAGTGGAAGACATTCGCCGCTTCGGAGCAAAGGAAGTTATCGTGGTGAACTCAGTCCAGGCGCTAAAGCCCTACAACAAGTCGCTCGACTACATGATCTCCACGATCCCGGTGAACTACGACGTGGCTGCGTATGCGTCGCTGGTAAAGCCGTACGGCAACTACACCCAGGTGGGCATGCCGGCTAAGGGCGAAGTCACGATCAACAACTTCATGATGAACCGGAATCGCGTGCGATACAGCACATCGCTGATTGGCGGAATTCCGCAGACGCAGGAAGTCATCGAATACTGCGCCAAAAACAAAATCGTCCCGGAAGTCCAATTGATTAAGGCCACCGAGGTCAACGACACTTGGAACAAGGTCATCAACAAGGAAGCTCGTTACCGATACGTCATCGACGCGGCTTCGTTCAACGCGTGAGGACGACCATCGGAAAGGAATGATTATGAACAATCCGTTGGACTTCACCGGAAAAGTTGCGCTCGTCACTGGGGCCGCCGCTGGGATGGGCCTCGCCACGGCGCGAGCATTTGCAGAAGCAGGTGCGGCCGTCGTGCTAGCCGACTTCAACGAAAACGGAGTGAAGGCTGAAGCACAGAGGTTGGTGGCAGACGGTTACAAGGCGCTCGGGATTCGTTGCGATGTCAGCGGCGACGCGCAAGTGGCGTCAATGGTGGATCGCGCCGTGAGCGAGTTTGGACGGCTCGACGCGGCGTTCAACAACGCCGGAGTCATGGCAAAGGTTGTTTCGACTGCCGACAGCACCAGAGAGGAGTGGGATCGCGTTATCGGAATTAATCTGCGCGGGGTCTGGAGCTGCATGAAGCACGAGCTGCGACAGATGGAACGTCAAGGGAGCGGTGCGATTGTCAACAATGCGTCGGTTGGCGCGCTAACAGGCAATCCTGGAATTGGTTCTTACATTGCTTCAAAACACGGCGTGATCGGCCTGACGCGGACGGCTGCGCTCGAATACGTGAAAAAAGGCATCCGTGTAAATGCGGTGAACCCTGGCCTGATTGATACCCAAATCGGCCACGATGTCTTCAAAGGCAACGAGCAAGTTTATGCCAAGGCTGCGGCAGGCGTGCCCATGGGTCGTGCGGGAAAACCCGATGAAATTGCTTCAGTCGTATTGTGGTTATGCAGTCCGGCCGCGAGTTACGTCGTTGGTCACGGACTAACAGTGGATGGCGGGATGACGGTTGGATAATGTCTTTTTCTACATTCTCAATATGAGCATTTCACGACGGACACTTTTAGGATCGATAGGCGCGGCGTTGCTGGGCTTCCCGGCAATCGTGCGCGCTCAAACGGCAACAGCAGTTCAACGAAAGGAATTGGATATGGAAATCACGAGAGCAGGTTCCCAGCCTTCGACAAAAGGTCCGGCTGACTGGTTTACCGGTACCGTGCGGATTGACCCGATGTTTCAACCAAATGAATCGGCGCGTGCAGGAGCGGCGAGCGTTACGTTTGAGCCAGGCGCGAGGACGGCATGGCACACGCATCCGCTCGGGCAGAGGCTCATCATTGTTTCCGGTGTGGGGTGGGTTCAGCGCCAAGGCGGGCCGATTGAGGAGGTCCGGCCCGGCGACATCGTTTGGTTCCCGCCAGGTTTGAGGCATTGGCACGGCGCCACTGAAAAAACGGCAATGACGCACATCGCCATCCAGGAGGCGCTCAACGGCAAAATGGTGGACTGGATGGAAAAAGTGACCGACGAACAATATCGAAAATAAGGCAGCGCTATGAAATTAATGCTAACGCTCGTGTTCATCTTCATTTTCGCGAATCTTCAAGGATTCGGGCATGGGGCCGAAGGCGCCAACGCGAAACCTGAAAAGACACAAATGAAAATCAAAATTGGCTCCAACACTTTCACAGCCACACTTGCGGAGAATGCCACCGCAACAGCATTCAAAGCGTTGTTGCCCATGACAGTCGAAATGACGGAACTCAACGGCAATGAAAAACTCTTCCGGTTACGAAACGACTTGCCGACGAAACCAACAAATCCCAGTAAAATTGAAAACGGCGACCTAATGATTTATCAATCGAACACAATTGTGCTCTTCTATAAATCATTCCCCACATCCTACAGCTATACCCGGCTTGGGCGTATCGATGATCCGGCAGGGCTCGCTGCTGCCGTTGGCTCCGGAAGCGTGTCGGTGTCGTTTGAGTTGAAGTAGCGAGGGGGGACTAAACACGCAATCGAGCAGTGAGCATGTAGCAGGTGAGCAATCGAAGAGTAAATGAGGCGGAGGTCGGAATCGGACCAATTTGACCGCGATTACGGCTCAAAAATCGCTATTTTGCTGAGGAATTTCAAGTAAATCCATTTAACTGACGGTAACGATTTTTTACTGGTTTGGTGTTCGTTTTGGTGTCCGTTCCGAAGGGAAATATTATGGCCAGCGGCTCCAGTCCGACTACGGGCAGCAGTATTCCGATAGAATTTAGTGACGCAGTATTCGATTGCGCTTCTACTCGGCGGTCGAAACGTATGAAGGCGCCAAAACTTGGCGCGCGTTAGGCAAGAAACGGTGAGCTGTGTGTTCTTTTACGGCCGAAAGTATTTGAATTATGAAACCCTTGACGAAGATTCTCGCGGGCGGTGCAGCGTTGATGTTGGGTTTGTTTCCTTCCTTCGGCGCTGATACCGCGAAAGGTGGTGGTAAAAAGCTCATTGAGCTCACGACCCCAGCTCAAGTAGCGGAGGTTGAGAAAGGCGACGTCGCGGTCACCGCATGTCCCAAATGCAAGACGGTCGTTCATACTCGGGTGAAAGCAACTGCAAAGGGCGGAGGTATCGGGAAAGAAGCAGTTGCCACGCACGGCTGTCCCGGATGCGGCGCAAAAGTTGACGTGTCTGGCCACGGCAAAGCAAAGGTCGATAAGATCACACATACGTGCTCCCACTGCGGCAGCTCCGAAGCATTCTGTTCGGTGCTGAAGAAGAAGGATGCAGAGTGACCTATCCGTCGAAGAAGGGATTATGTGCACAACGATCCCAGAAAACACTCTTCGATCATCGTAAGCGTTAGTGGCCTAGCGCTTACGGTTTTATTGCTGGCTGGGTGTAGAGGCATGCCCACGCCAGGGGAGCGTCACGCGCGGGCAGATTTGTCGCGCGTGAGCGCGGTTTACCGGCCACTAAGCCGGCCGCCCGCGTCCTCCTTCCTTCACGCAAACGCGAGCCTTAGCAACTACCTCCAGTTCGCTGTCCTGAACCAGCCACAGGTCGAGCAGGTCTATTACGATTGGTTCGCTTCCGTTCAGCGAATCACCGTTGAGCGTTCACTGCCCGACCCGCGACTGAACTTCGAGACGGACATCGCCGACATGGTCATGTCGCTGATGCCGGGAGTAATGATGGATTTCCCAGGGCCCGGAAAACTGACGGCAGCGGCTAACGTTGCCACGGCGGAGAGTGATGCGAAATACTTCGCATTCGAGGCCGCGGTTTTGCAGGCGGCATTCGCGCTCAAGAAGGCATATTATGAACTGCACTTCCTCAGCGCTAAGGTGGGCGTTCACCAGGAGACATTGCGGCTGGTGGGAGAAATTGAAAAACTTGCCCGCGCGCAGAACGAAGTTGGCAAGGTCTCTTTGCAGGACGTGTTGCGGGCGCAAATTGAACAGGAGCGGCTCACCACGGAAATCGAGAACCTGGAAGACTCGCGTAATCCGCTCCTCGCCGAATTCAAAGCGGCGCTGGGGCTGAAAGCAGAGGACGCGCCGCCCATTCCTCGCGCATTTGAATCCACACCGCTCGATGTAACTTCCGAAAAAGTGTTCGCGGCCGCCCTGGCGCGGAACCCTCGGTTGAGGGCAATGGAGGCCGAGGTGCGGATAGCAGATGCCTCCATCCGGCTCGCCGCCAAAGCCAGAGTACCGGACTTTAGCGCGGGAATTGAGGCGGACGTTAAGGCTTCGCCAATCATGGTGCGGCCATCGCTCGGCGTCACTCTCCCCATCTGGCGCGACAAGATTGCGGCGCAGATCGCGGGAGCGCAGGCCAGCAAGCGGGCGGCGGAAGCGCGACTGACGGCTGAGCAAATCATGCTGGCAGTCGAATTTGCGGAGAAGTCGTTCATGTTCCGCGAGGCGAGCCGCAATCTTGCACTGCTCGCAGAACGGCTGTTGCCGAAAGCCCGGCAGTCACTGGACGTGGCGCAGTCGGGCTACGTCTCCGGCAAAGTCGATTTCCTCAACTTGCTGGATGCGGAGCGGACGCTTCTGGATTTCGAGTTGTCCGAAGTCGACGCTCGTGTGCAGCGAGAACTGGCACTTGCTGAACTGTCGCTGCTGATCGGCACGCGTCCGGCCGGAGCGCCGCTGTTGGAGGTCGAAAGAATCGCACGGAAAGAGAAAAAGCTGTGAACCTCAAAAACACTTTTACCAGGCGCAACATTGGCATCGGGCTGGCAGTAATCGCAGTGAGCGTCCTTGCCTTTGTTGCTTTTCTCAGCCCAGTGAATGGTGGTCTCGAAATAATTGCTGCCAAAGATCAAGTCCGCGCTGCGTCATCGAGAAGTTCTTTAACGAACGGCGAGGCGATGCTTGAACTCTCAGAGCACGCCCGCGCGATGGCGAGTGTCGAAACTGTTCCGGTGCAGCGACGGAAGTTGAACCGTGAGATTCGCGCCGTGGGAAAGGTAGACTACAACGAGACCGCGCTGGCGAACATCACGACGCGCGTAGAAGGCTACGTCGAGCAGCTGTTTGTGGATTACACCGGCATCGAAGTGAAGCCGGGTGACCATCTCGTGGAGATTTACAGTCCTGATTTGCTCGTCGCGCAACAGGAACTGCTCGTCACCCTTGAAAGCCAGCGAAATACAAACCTCATCGAGTCGGCCAGGCGAAAACTGCGACTTTGGGGTCTCACCGAACAGCAGGTAGAGGACCTCGTGCGGAACAGGAAAGTCAGCGACCGCATCACACTTTTCTCTCCAATCGCGGGGACGGTCACAGAAAAGATGGTAGTGCGGAAAGCAATGGTGAAGCCAGGCGAGATGCTTTACCGGCTGGCAAACCTCGAGTCCGTCTGGGTTTATCTCGACATTTACGAATACGAATTGCCGTGGGTGCAGTATGGCCAATCGGTTGAAATCGAGTCGGAGGCGTTGCCCGGCCAGAGCTTCACCGGGCGCGTGTGGTTCATCAGCCCGGTGCTCAGCGAGGAAACGCGCACGATCAAAGTGTTGGTTAACATCAGCAACGCTGAACGGAAACTGAAGCCGGGCATGTATGTCAGCGCAGTGATTCGTGCTGCGCTTCTCGCGAACGGCCAATCTGCGCCCACCGGGCTCGAGGGACAATGGAGTTGTCCGATGCACCCACTGGTAATTCAGTCTCAGGCCGGTGAATGCACGATCTGCAAAATGGCGCTCGTGCAGATTCCCGGCACGCCCACCACTACAAACGCAGACGAAAAGCTTCCGCTTGCCGTGCCTGTCTCAGCAGTTCTCGACAGCGGAGCACGCAAGATTGTGTATGTTGAAAAGACAAAAGGCCAGTTCTCCCCGGCAGAGATCGTGACCGGCCCGCGGACTGATGACTCCTACCCTGTGCTCAGCGGATTGAACGAGGGCGACAAGGTAGCAGTGCGTGGGAACTTTCTTCTCGATAGTCAGTTCCAGATTCGCGGACTGCCGAGCCTCTTCTACCAGGAAGGCCAGACCGTCGTTGCTGGACACCAACACGGCAGCGCGGTTCCGAGTTCCTCACCGCCGAAGAGCGGGCACGAAGGCCACTCGCCGCAAC
Source organism: Verrucomicrobiia bacterium (assembly GCA_036383895.1). Classification (GTDB taxonomy): domain Bacteria; phylum Verrucomicrobiota; class Verrucomicrobiia; order Limisphaerales; family SXQI01; genus DASVNK01. The sequence goes on from DASVNK010000015.1 coordinate 50,596, forward strand.
CAACGGAGCATAAGCATTGAGCTATGGTTGATGCTGTTATTCGCTCGTGTTTGAAGCACGCCTTCCTCGTGGTGCTGGCGATCGGCGCGTTGATCGCAGGCGGATACTACGCCATTACGCGTACGCCGGTTGATGCCATTCCTGATATCGGAGAAAAGCAAGTGATCGTCTATGCGGATTGGATGGGCCGGTCGCCGCAGGACGTGGACAACCAGGTTACCTATCCTTTGACGACAAGCCTTACCGGCACGCCGGGAGTGAAGGCCATCCGTTCCATGTCGGGTTTCGGGTTTTCGATGGTTTTCGTCATCTTCAAAGATGACGTGGATTACTATTGGGCACGCTCGCGTGTGATCGAGCGAATGAACGTCGCGCAGCAACGGCTTCCCGGCGGCGTTGTCCCCGTCATCGGTCCGGACGCGACGGCGCTCGGCCAGGTGTTCTGGTACACGGTCGAGGCGGAAGGCTTCGATCTCGCTGAGCTCCGCTCAATCCAGGATTGGTTTGTTCGTTACCAACTTAATTCCGTCGAGGGCGTCAGTGAAGTCGCGAGCATCGGCGGCTTCGTAAAGCAGTATCAAATCGACCTGCACCCCGACAAGCTGCGCGCTCATCGCGAGACGTTGTTCGACGTGTTCGAAGCTGTGCGCAAATCGAACATCGATGTCGGGGCAAAGGTGCTGGAAAAAAATGGCGTTGAGTTTTTCATCCGAGGCGTCGGGTTCATCAAATCGATTGAAGATCTGGAGAAAATCGTCATTCGCCAGCAGAAGGGCACACCGATCCAGGTCAAACACGTGGGCACGGTAACGCTCGGACCGGACTTTCGCCGCGGCGCGCTGGATAAAGCCGGAGTTGAAGCCGTGGGCGGCGTTGTGCTCATGCGCTACGGCGAGAATCCACTGCGCGTTGTCGAGCGGGTGAAGGAAAAGATCAAACTGCTCGAACCCGGTTTGCCTCAAAAGACGCTGGCGGATGGGCGCACATCGAAGGTCCGCATCGTCTCCTTTTACGATCGCACCGACATCGTTTTGGAAACCATTGAGACGCTGAAAGGGGCACTGCTCGAGGAAGCGTTGATGGCGAGCGCCGTCATTTTGATTTTCCTGTTGCACCTGCGCAGCACGCTTTCCGTGCTCGTGACGCTCCCTCTGAGTCTCTGCCTCGCGTTCGTGCTCATGTATTTCTTCGGCGTTGATTCAAACATCATGTCTCTCGCGGGCCTCGCCATTGCCATCGGCGACGTCGGCGACATGGGAATCATCATGACGGAGAATATTTATCGGCGCATCGCGACGGCCCGCCCTGGCAGCAATCACTTCCAGACTGTGTTCGAAGGCGCGGCTGAGGTTGGCAAAGCCATCGTGACGGCAGTCTCAAACACGCTGGTATCGTTCATTCCCGTATTCTTCCTGACGGACCAGGAAGGCAAACTGTTTCGACCACTGGCGTTCACGAAGACGTTTGCGATTGCTGCGTCCGTCATTCTCGCGCTGACCGTCGTGCCGCTCGTCTGTTACTACTTGTTCCGGCCAGTGAAATGGTCGCGACGCGCGATTTGGATTCTGGCTGGCGCCATCGGGTTCATGGCGATGCTCGCCACGCATGCCGTCCTCGTCTGGACGACGAATCTCGGACACTACAGTGGCTGGCCGATGTCCGTCGTGGTGGGATTCATCATCGCTCTGGCAGTCGTGCGAATGACCCGCGAGCGGTTTTTGCCACTGGAAGAGAACCGAGTCTCGCGCGGCATCGCTCGCGTTTACACACCGACGCTGCGCTGGGTGCTCAATCACAAGAAGACCTTTCTCCTCGCGCCCGTTGTCGTTCTGTTCGCCGGGCTAACAATTTGGCTGGGCATCGGCACCACGCTGAAGCCGATCGAATGGTTTGCGAACATTGGCCGGCGCCGAGTTGACCTCGACCAACTGCGCTGGCAAGTCGTTCGCCACGACAATGATTCTGCCCATCACCGCGTTCTCTGGCGACGGCAGGAGGCGGCGGAACAGGAAAAAGAACTCGCAACCGGCATTCAAGTGGTGAAGGAACGGCGCATTCTGCCCGGCATCGGACGCGAATTCATCCCGCCGCTGGACGAAGGCTCGTTTCTCTACATGCCCTCGCTGCTCCCGCAGGCGGGACTGGGACCCGCGATTGAGGTTAACGCGAAACAGGACCTAGCGATCGCTTCAGTGCCTGAAGTTGAATCCGTTGTCGGCAAGCTCGGACGCGCCGAATCCGCGCTCGATCCGGCACCCATTGGTATGATGGAAAGCATCATCGTTCTCAGGCCCGAATCCGAATGGCGGCAGATTCCGGTCAGGCGATGGTTCTCTGAGTGGCCGAGTTGGTTGAAGAAACCGCTTACCTGGATCTGGCCGGAGGATCGTCCCATCAAGAAAAGCGAAATTCTCGCTGAGCTTCAGGAGAAGACTACCATCCCCGGCGTTTTGCCAACCTTCCTGCAACCGATTCAAACCCGGCTTGTCATGTTGCAAACTGGGTTTCGCGCCATGATGGGCGTGAAGATCTTCGGAAGCGACCTGAAGGAGATTGAGCGAGTCGGTCTCCAGATAGAGCAAATCCTTGAAAAAGTTCCAGGCGCGACGGACATCGTGGCTGACCGCATCGTCGGCAAGCCGTATCTGGAATTTGAGATCGACCGCGACCGCATCGCGCGCTACGGCGTCAACATCCGGGACGTGCAGGATGTCATCGAAATCGCGCTCGGCGGTGTGAACATCATGGAGTCCGTTGAGGGCCGCGAGCGCTATCCCATTCGCCTCCGCTATCTGCGCGACTTCCGAGAAGACATTCCAGAATTGGAGAAGATTCTTTTGCCGACTTCGACTGAGGCGCAGATTCCGCTTGCCCAGGTCGTCACAATCAAAAGCGTTCTCGGCCCACAGGAAATTAAAGGGGAACGCGGTCTCCTCGTCGGCTACGTCACGATGAACACACGTGACCGCGACGAAGTGAGCGTCGTCGAAGACGCGGAGCGCGCGTTGCAAACCGCATTGCGCAGCGGCGAACTACAGCTCCCGCCGGGTTACTATTGGGAGTGGAGCGGCCAATTCGAGAACCAGGTTCGCGCGACGAAGCGGATGCAGATTCTCGTGCCCATTTGCCTCGCCATCATGTTCGTGATGCTTTACCTCGGCTTTGAACGCTGGTGGATCGCGCCGATTATCTATTTCAACATTCTCGCCTGCGCCGCCGGTGGTTTCATCATGCTCGCGCTCTGGGGCGCTAATCTTTCCGTGGCGGTGTGGGTGGGATTCCTCGTTCTCTTCGGGGTGATTGATGACGACGGTGTCGTCATGGCAACTTACCTCGAAGGGATCTTCGACAAGGCTCGTTTTGATTCCATCGACGAGATCCACAACGCGGTCACTGAGGCCGGCCTGAAAAGGATTCGCCCCGCGCTGATGACGATTTCAACAACCGTCTTTGGCCTGATGCCCATCTTTTGGGCAACCGGTCGAGGCTCGGATGTGATGCAGCCGATGGCGATTCCATCCGTCGGCGGAATGTTCGTGAACATTGTCATAGGGATTTTCATTGTCCCCTGCTGCTTCTGCGCCGTTGAAGAATGGAAGTGGAAACGCGCTCAACGCAAACCCAGTGACATTGTTGACCGCGGCACTGAACAAATTTTATCCGTCGAAAGCCAAGGATTGTAGAGCTGCCTTGGCTGCTCCGTGGTCCATTGATTTAGAGTCAATCCAGGCTCAGAAAGAGAAGGAGCGGAAAATGAAAACGACAAGACTGTTGGAGATGTTAATCCTCGGCGGATCGTTAATTACCTCGTTCAGTACATTCGCTGACTCACCGTTCAGTGAGCGAGACGCTCGCAATAATGCAGCTGTCGCGAATAGCCCGCGTGCGCGGGAATCTTTCCCGTGGCTAACGCGCACACCGCAGGTTGGGAGCAGATTCGAAGCCCGATCAATGGAAGTTAAGGATGTCGGTTATGCAAAGAGTCCGCGCTTACAGGAACAATACCCGGAACTTACTCGCGGACGCACGTCCAGGCCATCGGGAAAATCGTACGATGTTCCGGCGTTAACGCACCGGGGATTCGCGGCGAGTCCACGCGCAAAGGAGGAGTTTCCGGTTTTGCGCATCACTGCACCAGCACCAACACCTGAGTGCGTGTGCGTCGTAACCTGCGGCGGCCGTTAAACAATGGATCTAAGGTGGCGGTACCAGGATTCAATAATTGGCATAACCAGCCTGCCGAGAAAGTGCTGGCGAAGCTTGGTTCCGCCCCGACCGGACTTTCTACTCAGGAGGCGGTACAACGACTCGCGGCCGGCGGCCCGAACGAACTCAGGGAAGGCAACCACATTAGCCCTCTCCAGATTTCCTCGGCCAGTTCAAGAGCTTGATCGTTGGATTCTGATTGTCGCAGGCGTGCTCGGTGTAATGGTAGACGCAACCGTCAACCGCATCAGTGATGTCAAAAAGGGCTGGGAAAGATGCGAGAGCAGAAGCCCCAATAAAATCAGGAGAGCTACGCCACTCAGAGCAGAAGCATTCTGTCTCTCCTTGGGAAGATTTTGCCGGAGAGAGAAGCAGCCCTCCGCACCGCGAGATCAATCCGCGGGCTCTGGTGACAGTACGAGCGGCTTACTTGACGTAACGGTAGTTTACTGGAGGCGAGAGTCGGAATCGAACCCTCTCCTATAACGCATAACCCAAAAACGCATGGATGCGAGGTAGTAACTGAGGATTCGGCCGGTAAACGTTGCGTTCCCAATTCTGACCAGAGCTTTATCTACCTGAAGCAACTTCGCTATATCACTTTGGAAGAGATGAAGCGCCACTCTGCGAGCTTTAATAGGTCTCTGATTGTTCGTGGTTCAGCTGGAGCCGTTTGCGTGCTGTCCCAGTGCCTTGGCTCTCTCGGAATAGGGGCAACGATACACCCATGACAAAATGGCAACGCACGCCACTCACGCAGCGATTCTATCGTGCCGTAACTGAGTCCGTTGAAAAATTCCGCATGTTCAGTTTGCGAGCGCTGTGCATGCACTGACGAGCCGCGCCGACTGAGCAACCTCTTTTCGCGAAAGCGAAGGTCTCTCCTGGGCAACGCTCTTGAGGGGCTTGGGAAGCCAATCCGCGGTGATCTGTGATGGAGGTGCAACGGGCAGTGCGTGCACCCCGCTGAAAATGAATAGTCGCAATTTTTCAACAGACTCATAGCTGAAATTCTCCGCACCTTGCGAAAATTCCCAGTTGCCGTTCGTTAAGCGGGCTGACAAACTCCATCAGTCAAGGGAATAGGCAGCTCGTGAAAACGAGTGTCCAGGCGAGGCGCTTAAGGAGGAGTTTATGCGATTATTTCGGCTGATGTTCTGTGCGTTTGCGGGCGCGATCTTTCATCTCGGCGCGCTTGGTGCTGGCGTCAATCTGACGGGGACCATCACCGCTTCAGACGGCGAACCTTTCAAAGATGCGCGGATCTTCATTTATACAGCGAACCCTAAAGATGGTCCCGGAATTCTTTGCCCCTCGTGTTACCCAGATTGCAAGAAGCGCGCGACTGCGGACGCCGAGGGCAAGTTCACCATCGAGAACCTCGATCCCGAACTGAACTTTCGCGTCCTGGTTGTGGGGAAAGATCATCAGCCGAAGTTCATCAAGGATGTCGATCCGGAACGCAACAACGACCTGAACGTTTTCCTTCAGCCGACCTTTGGCGATGGAAATCCAAAGACTCAGATTCGCGGGAAAATCATGGATGCCGAGGGAAAACCAATCGAAGGCGCGGTCCTGACGACCCGCGGTGTCACGCGCAATGAGGGGACGCGCTTCGGCGGGAATCATGACATCGATCCGCTCGCGGTCAGCGATGAGCAAGGAAACTTCGAGATTCGCGGCGACAGTGAATTCGATGCGCTCGGACTGGATGTGGAGGCGAATGGCTTTGCCAAGCGCGTATTTCCGACTCTCGCGACTGGCGGGAAGATGCACGAGCTTCGATTGAATGAAGGGGTAACCGTGCGCGGACGCGTGTTGAAGGACGGGAAGCCCCTCGCCTGGGTCGATGTCGGCCTTTCCGGCGCGGAACGAAATTCTGAGACCTACGTCGGCAATCACACCGTCGCCACGGATAACGACGGCAAGTTCGCCTTCATGAACATTCCGGCCGACACGCAGTTTCAGTTTTACGGAATCATGAAATCTCTGTTGAAGCGAGGTTCGCTGCGCACACGCGCCGTCCGAACTGCTGCGCCTGGTTCCACTCTCGACCTGGGCGACCTGGAACTGGAACCATCGTTTTCCGTCGCGGGTAAAGTCGTCCTGGCGGATGGAGAGACAGCGCCTGAAAATGTGCGCGTTTATTTGGGACGCGAAGATGCCTGGGATTCCTGGCAGAAAACTATCGATGAAGAAGGTAATTTCGAGTTTCACGGAATTCCGGCAGACGAAACGCTCACTCTGTCCACCCGCTTGTCAGGCTATCGCCTCACGACCAAAAACGCCGGGCTGGATCCTTACAATCCTTATCACCTCGTCGGTCGCATCGTTACGAATAAGACCGATCTCGTTATCGAATTGGAGCCCGGCCGCAACCATGACCGGCTGGATGGCGATTATGAGACCGCGCGGCAGCAGATTCTGCGTGGGGCCGAAGCAGGTCCTCGCGTCGGAGAGATCAAAATCAGCGGCACGGTGACGGACGAGGACGGAAAACCGCTGCCAAGTTTCACGGTCACCGAAGGTCGCGCGCATGAATATCAGCCGGGCAGCATCAATTGGTTTACCACCCGCAAAACCGAACATACGAACGGAACCTTCACTACATACTTCAGCAAACTGGCCAAAGCGCCGGCCGTTCTGATCGAAGCGGACGGATACAATCCGCATTCCTCCGGAACCATCGATGCAACCGAGACGAACCTGGTGATCTCGCTGCAAAAAGGTTCGGGAATCGAAGGAATCCTATTAAAGCCCGATGGAACTGTCGCCGAAGGCGTCACGGTTTACCTCACCGACATGCAGAACGGAGTCTACGCTCAAGGACCACCGCTCGAACTTCGCGACAACATGCAACGCGGCATGAAGAAAACGGAAAGCGACGAGCAAGGGCGCTTTAAATTTCCGGCGCAGATCGACGCCTTCAGCGTGATCGTGGCGGATGACGCTGGCTTTGCCGATGTTCGCGTTGAGCAATTGGAGCAGAAGAAAGAAGTCCGGCTGCAGCCATGGGCGCAGGTGAAGGGGAGGTTGCAGATCGGCTCCAAACCCGGAACGAACGAAACGGTCCGCTTAAGCATGGCGTATATTCCAGGCACGCATCACCCACGCAATTTTTCTGCGCTCAGCCTCTTTCTCACCATGAAAACAGATGAGAACGGCAACTATGATTTCGATCGCGTGCCGCCCGTCGCAGTGCAGATCTATCACGAACCCAAAGTGCGGGAATCGCGCACCGGCACCATCGCGGTCTCTCAAGAGACCGGCCTGGTTCTCGAACCCGGTAAGACGCACGAAATCAATCTTGGAGGCAAAGGTCGCCCGGTCGTTGGCAAAATGACGGTGGAAGATTATGAAGGCGAGATCAATTGGCGCGCCGACGTTCAGAGCCTGGAATTGATCGTGCCGGAGCCCCAAGGTTTCCCGGATCACACCAGGATGTTTGCGCCGTACCGGGAAAAGATGTCGAAAGCGAAAACGCCGGAGGAACAACAAGCTCTCCAGAAAGAAGTGCAAAAGTTTCAGAGCGAGTTCGCGCTTAAGCAGCGCGAGTTCTTCGCCACGGAACTCGGCCGCAACTTCCATTTCGCGAAGAAAAAATATGCGCTGGATTTTTCGCAGGATGGAACCTTCCGCATCGAGGATGTTCCCGGAGGAAAATACACGCTGCGCGTTGATCTCCGCGAACCGGGTGCAGGCATGAATCGATACTCCGCGCCCCCCATCGCTTTCACGCAGCAGGAGATCGAAGTGCCCGACTCACCCGGCGGGCGGTCCGATGATCCGCATGACCTGGGCACGATCGCAATGATTCCGCGCGGCGGGTTGAAGCCAGGCAAAGCCATGCCGGAAATCGCGATGAAAACACTCGATGACAAGCCGCTCACAATTGCCGGTCACAAAGGTAAAACGCTTTTGCTGGCGCTTTGGACGCCATGGAATCCAGCGAGTGGTTCCGAAAACGACGCGCTTAAGGACACCTTCGAAACTTTCAAGAATGACGACCGCTTCGCGATGGTGAGCCTCTGTCTCAATGTGGAAGCGTCCGGTCCGGTCACCGACTTCATCAAGACAAACAACCTTTCCTGGACTCAGGCGCGCCTCGGAGATTTCCAACAAACGCATCTCTTCCAACAATTGGGCTTAAACCAGATGCCCGCCATTTACCTCATAGGTCCCGGCGGGAAACTCATCGCCACCGAACTACGCGGATCAGCAATCAAGAAGTCGGTCGAGGATGCATTAACGAACCGCCGCGAGGCGCAGGCGGCTGATGCCAGCAATCCAAAGTGATGAATCGTTCTGCCATCATCAAAGTTGTCCACAGGAACCTCGGTTCATAAGCGCTGGTTCAGTGCAGAATTGAACGTCTGTTGCGGCGCATTCACACCGCTCTTTTTTAACACTCTACGCTATTCGCATTCTGGCCATCTTTTCCGGCCGGCACTCACGAATTTGAAGAAGATTTTACAAAAAAACCTTTGAGGGGTCGGTCAATAAATGGCGTAGTCCCCTTCGTATTCTCCAGGCATGATCTTAACAAATCGTCCCGCGTTCCGCGCTAAAACGGACGCCCGGAGCCGCCTTCCAGCTCCCGTCCCAGCTCTTCGTGAATTTCGTGCTCTTAGTGGTGAAAGCGTTTCATTTCGCCGTTTCGAAACTCATCACTCATCACTTCGTCCTCATTCGCGGTTTCTTTCATCAGCAGAGCCGAGGTTTCCCGCTCAACTCTCAACCCTCAACCGAATTTCAACTCAGCACTCAGGACTCAGCACTCAGCACTGCGCTTCGGGTGCTTCCTTGTGGTCCGTGGTTTATCTCTGGACCTCAAAACCAGAAACTCAGAATTCAAAATTCGCGACTGCGTCGCGGACGTTCACACTCTTCTACGATTTTCTACGCTCTTCCACGCTATTTTTCCAGGGGGGAGGGGACCTTCGCTCCTTCGTTTCCTTCTGTACAAGTTCCCGTTTCCTTTTCGCGCCGAAAACTTTTGTTCTCCGAACCTGCAACCTGGAACCTTCAATAATATGATAAAAACACTCGAGAGCGTTTCCCGGAAGGAATCTTACAGACGGCCATCACTCCTTTCTTGTATTGGTTCGTTTCTCGCGCTTTTCGAACTGCGCACCCGAGACTCAGAACTCAGTACTCAGAACTGCTTCCCCGTCGTGTGTTTTTCCAAACGAAACACACGCCAAACACACGGAAAAAACACACGGGAACACACTGCAAAACACGCGAAAACACACCAAACACACGCAAATTTTTTTCGAGGGACCTGCGACTGACTCACGCGTCAGTGCGCAGGAGAGATTTTGGTGTCCGACGCGGCGGAAGAGGCGGAGACACCTCTTTTCGCGACGCGAACGTCTTTTACCGGGAAACATCATTGAGGCGGCGTTGGGAACGCAATCCGAAGTGATCTTTACCGCCTTCAACAACAAAGTCGGGCAACAAAAGATCCCTGCTGCAGCCAAACACAGATAAACACCAGCGAAACACGAAAAAACACACATAAACACACCCCCTTTCGAGGAGGATTATTTTGTGAACCCGACCAACTTCCCAAACCTGACCCTGAAAGGCAGGGACGACCACGAGACCCGAGTATCTCAAGCGATGGTGGTGCGAGAGTGCTGCCGAGCTGCACGTCTTATCCGTCCTGGCGTCCACTCTCGCGCTTTTTCGTTGTACAATTCGAACTTCGAATTTCGTCCTTCGCACTTGGTCCGGCTCAGCACTCAGCACCTTCTTCCCGTTTTCGCGGAGCAGTTTCTGGTATTGCCGAGGGTCGCGGGGAGGTCTACTATGATTATACACACCATAAAAGCGTATGCATTTCGGGGCCGATTATCATCCTGAGCATTGGGTATTTCCATACGCCGGCACGGCGGAAGAGCCGGAGGCGAGGTGGGAACGCGATGCCGAACTGATGGCGCAAGCTGGTTTCAACGCGGTGCGCATGGGCGAGTTCACCTGGGGGCTGTGCGAGCGGGAGGAGGGGAAGTTCGATTTTACGTGGCTGCGCCGGGTGATGAATGTGATGGGGAAGCAGGGGATTAAAGTGGTGCTGGCGACGCCGACCGCCGCGCCGCCGATCTGGCTGGCGAAGAAACATCCGGAAATTTTACCGATCAACGAGCGCGGGGAAACGCTTCACGAGGGAACGCGGCGGGCGTATTGCATGAACAGCGATGTCTATTGGACTTACGCGAAGAAGATCGTTCGGACGATGGCGGAGGCGCTGGGGGATCATCCGCAGTTGTTCGCGTGGCAGATCGACAATGGGCTGGGCGGGCACGGGACGGAATCATCGTATAATCCGCAGACAGCACTGGATTGGCAGGCGTGGTTGCAGGCGAAGTATGAGACGGTCGAGCGATTGAATGAGGCGCTGGGATTTCGTTTTTGGGGACAGGTGGTGACTTCGTTCGACCAGGTGCCGATGCCGATGATCGCACCGACTTCGCATAACCCTGCGCTGCTGATTGATTGGCGGCGATTCACGAGCGACACGTGCGTGGCCTTTGTGCGGTGCCAGGCGGATATTTTGCACGAGGTGACGCCGAACATTCCCGTGACGACGAACTTGCGGGCGTTGACGCGGGACTTCGATCACTTCGATGTCGCGCAGGTTTTGGATTTCGTGGCAGTGGATTCGCACGCGACGATCAAGGCGCGCGCGGCGGAGAATGCATGCGAGATCGACATGTTGCGGTCGTTGAAGAAGGACGGAATTCGTTTGCCGGGCGGCGGGACTTCTGGTTTTTGGGTAATTGAGCAGAAGGCCGGCAATGTGAATTGGCAGGATGTGAATTCGCAGGTGCGGCCAGGCGTGGTGCGGTTGTTTACGTATCAGTTGATTTCGCGCGGAGCGGAGGGTGTCCTTTATTTCTTTTTCCGGCAGCCGCGGATTGGTTCGGAGAAATTTTACGGCGGCGTGTTGACGCACAATGGGCGCGGGGAGAATCGGATCTATAAAGAGATCGCGCACATTGGCGACGAGATGAAGTTGCTCGCGCCGGCGATCAAGGACACGAAGGTGGTGGCGGAGGTTTGTATTTTGTTCAGCCACGATAATTCGTGGGCGATGAAAGTGCCGGGGCAGCCACAGAAGCATTTTAATTATCGCGAGCATATTCAGCTTTTTCATTCGGCGTTTCACGACCGGAATATTCCGGTGGATTTCGCGCGGCCGACGGAGGATTTGTCGCGGTATAAATTGGTGATCGCGCCGTCGCTGCACATGCTGGCGGGTGGTGAGGCGGATTTGTTGAAGTTGTATGTGCAGAATGGCGGGACGTTGGTGGCGACGTGCAATACGGGATTGATCGACGAGCATAGCATCGCCCCGGACGATGGGTTCCCGGCGAATTGCACGGATTTGTTTGGGATGGAAGTGGTGGAGTTCGATCCGATGCCGCCGGGCGAGGAGAATCATTTGACGTTCAAGGGAGCGTTCCCGGCGAGTCATTTGCATCCGGCGCGGTTGTGGTGCGACATCATCGAGCCGCGCGAGGCGCAGGTGCTGGCGACGTATGCGAAGGATTTTTACGCAGGCAAAGCGGCCATGACGGTGAATGAATACGGGCTCGGGAAGGCGATTTATTTTGGGACGGTGAGCCACCAACATTTTTACTACGATTTAGTTGCGTGGCTGCGGCAACAGTGCAATTTGTTCCCGCTTTTGAAAGTGCCGGATACAGTGGAAGTGAGCATGCGCCAGAAGGACGATCGCAAGATCTACTTTTTGCTGAATCATCAGAATTCGCATGTGCGGCTGCACTTCTACAAACCGATGCACGATTTTCTGACGGGGCAGACTTTCACGGGGAATTACGATTTGCCTTCGCATGGCGTGCTGGTGCTCGACGAAACGGTTTCGGCGCCGGAGCCGCAACCGGAGAGCAGCACGGCCGAGCAGCCGCAGCCGGAAGCGAAAGCGCAAGACACGGAAGGCGCGACGGTGCCAGCGTAGGAGATGCAGCGCCCATTTCACAAAATGCCGCCGCTCGCGGCGCGGATCAAACTTACCCCGAGGCAATCGGTGCTCGCGGAATTTCGCGGGATCGACCTGACGCAACAGGAGAAAGCGCTGGCCCGGAGGGAAAAGCCGATCGGAGATTTGATTCCGGGCGTGCTGCAGGGGCTTGGGCTGCAGCGGAAGCAATCGGAGTTAGAGATACTCAAGGTTTGGAACAATTTGATGGATCCGGTGGTGGCGCAGCATGCGAAGCCGGTGGGAATTGCGAAGGGAACGTTGTTCGTGTGTGTGGATAGCAACGTGTGGTTGGATGAGTTGGTGCGGTATCGTCGGCGCGAGATTTTGCAACGGCTGCAACATTCATTTGGCCCGGATTTGATCCAGCGAATCAGCTTTCGGGTGGGTGGTTGAGCCGCGCAGTTCTTCTTCTGAAATATTCTGAACTCACCAGGTGAGTTCGAGCAGGGAAACGCCCTGGCGGGGGAGGGTGATGTTTGCGACAGCTTTACCATTCTCGACGGCGACTTCGCTTTTGCGGAGTTCAGCGAGTTTTCCGACCGCTTCCAGTTTTTGATATTGTTCGGCGGTTGGGTTTTGAGGCGAACCGAGGCGGCGCCATTCGGCGAAGGCGTTGCTGTGGTTTTCATCGATGCGGAATTCGCGGAGTTGTGCATTGCCGTGTTGCAGTGCGAGTGAGTTTAAGGTGAGGGCGATTTCGGCGTCGGGGCCTTGAACGTCGTCGTCGTGATAATGCCAGAGGAAAACGCGAACGCTGCGTTCGTCGGCGGTGGCGAGGGCGGAAATGTCGGGATCGTTCCGGACTCCGCTTTTTAGCATATCGTCCATGGAGACGGCGCGATCGCTGGTGGCGTTGATGCGTTGGCCTCGCATTTTGCTGAACATGCGGAAGACGTTGAGGACGGGTTTATCGATGCCGTTGCTGGCAAGAGAACGGAAGCCGGCGAAGTAGGGCTGGTCCTCGAATTCGAAAGCCCAGGTGAGAGCGCCTTCGAAGTTCACGCCGTGCTTTGCGGCGAGATCGTATTTGCGGGCGAAGCTGGCGGCGGTGTAGCTGGAATACATGGTGCCGTTGCGATAGGCGAGCTGCGGGCCCTGGCAGGCGGCGCAACCTTCGGGATCAGATTCGCCGATGATGATCGGTTTGTTTTTGAGTTCCGGGTAGGAGGCGACGAGGGCGAAGCCTTCGTTGATGGTGCGCAATTGAGCGGCGATGCCCATGCGGACATGGTTGTTGGTGTAAACGGGCGCGCCTTTCGCGTGGAAGGAAACGAAGTCGACCGGCGTGCCGATTTTGCCGGTGGCGTAGTTTGTGCCGCGGAGGCAGTGGTCGAGGAAGTTGCGGGTGAAGCGGCCGCCGTGGCCGGCGGTATCGGGTCCGCCGACGCGCGCGGTGGGAAGAGCGCGGCGGACGGCGGAGATGGCGTAGTCGTGGAGCTTCAGGAATTCCTGCGGTGTGCCGCGCCAATAGCCGATGTTCGCTTCGTTCCAGGTTTGCCAATACCAGGCCTCCACTTCGGCTTTGCCGTAGCGTTCGATGGCGTGCTTGGCCCATTGGTAAACGAGTTCGGCCCACTTCTCGTAATCCTTCGGCGGGTAGGCCCAGCCGGTGAAAATATCATCGTAGCGAGCGCGCGGGTGCCAGTTGTGTTGGTAGGGCTCCGGTTTGGTCGAGAGTTCCTTCGGCATGAAACCGATCTGCACGTATGGGCGCACGCCGCGTTCGAGGTAGGTGTCGAAAATACGGTCGACGATGGTCCAGTCGTAGATCGGTTTTCCATCGGCGTCTTCCTTGTAAGCGCCCGTGGAACCCCATTTAAGGGCGGGCGTGCCGTCCCCGGAAGTGAGGAGATTGTGCGTGCGGAAAAAAACTTCCTTAGGCCGAAGCTCGCCGAGTTCTGCGAGGAGCTTCTGGCCGTGCTTCATGTAGGCGTAGTTCGGTTCGTCCGCTCCGAAGAAGCGCCAGATGGGTTTTAATTCGCCGAGTTTTTCGCCGGCGTTGACAGTGATGTTCGCGCGGATGGGCTGGGCGGCGCCAGCTTCCGCGGCCATGGAAGAATTCGCGGCGAGAGTGAACGCGGCGAGGACGAATAGTTTCAACATAAGTTCCCCATCTCCTGTGTTGCGGATTTGCGCACAATTCGCGTAAATAGGCCAGCGCGTGTTTGGCTTATTCAAACCCAAGAATCCTGAAGAGCACCGGTATTATTTGCTGCCGGGAATGGGGCGGTCTAATCGGCGGCAGCGGCAGATTTATTTTCGGGTGGCGATCGGGTTCGGGATTTTGGTTTCGGCGATTATTGCGCTGATTATTTACATAGCGCAGTCGCCCGGCCCGAGCATCTTCTTCAGGTAAGACGCAAGGTTCGCGCGACTTCTTCAGCAACCTGGTCCAAGGGAAGTTCCAATTGCTTCTGAGCTTGAAGATCTTTCAGGACGCAAAACTTCTGGCCGTCTTTGTCGGCGACGCGAACGGTGAAGCGAGCATTGAGTTCCTGCGCACGTTTGAACTGTTTATCGCCTTTAGCTGGAGTGAGCGAGTATTCGACGGAAATGCCGCGATCGCGGAGTTGTTGCACGACAGCGAGCGAGGCGTCGCGCAGGGATTCGTCTTCAATGATGACGAACGCTTCGATGGTGCTCTTTAGATTTGGCAGGAGTTTTTTTTCCAGGAGAAGATCGCCAAGAACGACATCGCCCATGCCGAAGCCGAGGGCAGGAAGATCGACTTTGTTGCCGGAGATGAGCTTGATGAGATTGTTGTAACGTCCACCGCCGGCGATGGCGCGCATGGTAGCGCCCTGGGCGAATGCTTCGAAGACGACACCGGTGTAGTAGGCAAGGCCACGAATGATGTTGTAATCGATCTGCACGAACGCATCCAGGCCGCGGCTGCGAAGGTGGCGGAGAACTGTTTCGAGTTCGGCGGTGGGCGTGCCGCTTTGGATGAACGATTGGACCTCGCTCGTTTGGATGCCGAGGGCTTTCAGTTTTTCGTCAGTGACCTCCGGCTTCTCGCGTTCGATTTTGTCGATGATCTGGTAGAACTCGTACGCTTTGTCGGCGTCGTTGTTCCGCACGTTAAAGAAATCCTGCCAGGCGTTGCGACTGCTGAGGCGAATGACGAAATCGTCCTGCGTGAGGCCGAGCGCGCGGAGGGAATCGATGAGGAGCGCGATCAGTTCGGCGTCGGCAGCGGGATCGTTCTCGCCGATGACGTCGGCATTAAATTGGAAATGTTCGCGGAGGCGTCCTTTCTGCGTGCGCTCGTAGCGGAAGAGTTGCGGGATGGCGAACCACTTCATCGGCTTTTTGTAGGAGCGCTCGGAAGCGGCGACCATGCGGGCCAGGGTGGGGGTCATCTCGGGGCGCATGGAGACGGCCCGTTCGCCTTTATCGACGAAGTTGTAGAGTTGGCTGACGATCTCCGCACCGCTTTTGGTCGTGTAAAGTTCGAGTGACTCGAGCGGTGGGCCATCGTATTCCTGGAAGCCGTACTTGAGCGCGGTGTCGCGCCACTTTGAGAAGATGAAATTGCGCAGTTGAATGCTCGAAGCATCCTTGGCGGGAAGAGGTTCGGGGAAGAAATCCCTGAAGCCGGGCAAGCGATCGATCCGTTCCATGACTATACTGAAAATGAAAGCGGGTGCCGATGGTGATCAACGGCACCCGCGAAAACCGTTCTTGAGATTATATTCCTGCCGGGCGCGCGGACTGTGGCGGCGAAGTTTGCGGCCCTGCTCCCGCGCCGTCTTTATTCTGCAACGCCTGCTGTTCCATGCGTTGCTGTTCTTCGACTTGCGCCGGGGTGAGTTTCAAAACCGCCTCGCGCATTTCCTTGCCGGGCTTGAACTTCACTACTGCGCGCGGCGGGATGGGCACGTCCGCGGCTGGCGCATTTGGATTACGCCCGACGCGAGCTTTACGTACTTTTACTTCGAACACGCCGAAGTTACGCAGTTCCACCTTCTGGCCTTTCGTGACGGCGTCGGATATGTAATCAAGCGTCTTTTGAACGACGTTGAGGACGTCCTGCTGCACGAGGCCGGTCTCTTCACTGATCCGCACTACCAAGTCACGCTTTGTCATAAGGGTCGTTTGATGGTTAATTTAGCTAACTGGTATGATGACGAGACCGTTTTACGCCCGTAATCCGTTCTCGGTCAAGTAGATTAAAAGATCGTTCAAACCTCCTCTTTTTCGGAGCAACGCTCTTTCAATCGTTTCAATGCCTGTTCCGTCTCGGCGAGTTCGCTTTTAGACAACGCTTTCTCGCCGTAAAATGTTCTGCAAAAACTCTCTGTAACGATCGCAACTTCATCGCGCAATGGCGCGGACTCGTGGTCAACTTTGATGACAAATTCGTTAGGGGTGTCCGGTTCTTCCTTCGCAAGTCCCTTGCGTGCAACAATGTTTAACATCCGGTCGTAATGATGTCGAACAACGGATTGGGAGATGCGCGCGGAGGGCTTCGGGTTCCAGCGCCATTTCCAACGCCGATATCGACCAAACCGGATCAGAGTGGTGGTGGTGAGTAAAAGAATCATCGCCCAAGTGGCGACTTGCCACACATCGGGAGGTATGCGCCGCAAGGTGTTCGCCGTGCCCGTCATGAGTTCGCGTTGAGCGAAACCGTTGAAATTTACGACATGCGAATACCAGGCAAAGTCGAGCGCCTCGAGCATGTCCTTGAAATTGGAACTGGTTGAGTCGGCGGAAGGCCCCGGTGTAGCGTCGAGGCGCACCCAACCTTTGTCCGGGAAGTAACCTTCGGTCCAGGAATGAGCGTCGCTGAAGCGGACTTGCAAACGACCGGTAAATAAATTGCGGGTGGTGGCAACGTAGCCGATCACGACGCGGCTGGGGATGGATTGCATGCGCAAAAAAAGCGCCATCGCGGCGGCGAAACGTTCGCAGTGACCTTCCTTGCGGTTGAATACGAAATCATCAATCGGGGAAAGACGCGACAGTTCGGGCGTGCCGAGTTCGTAGATGAAGTTGTTGCGGAGATGCGTTTGAACGAGGAGCGCTTTCTCGAATGAGTTAGTCCCTTTGGCGGTGATTTTTTCGAGCCATTCATTCAGGCGCTGGCTTTGGGGAGGATGTTCCATCAGCCGTTGGGCGAGAGAGGGCTCAAGAGGTTCGGGCGCGGGTTCCGTATCGATGTAGTATTCGTAAACATTATCGCCGGTGGTCCACATCGAGGCGGGTTCAATCGCGCCGGTGAGCGGGTTGTGACCGGTGCGGCCAAAGAAATTCTGTCTCATGAAGACGGGTGCGCCATCAACCGGGACTTTGTTGCCGAGATACTGGGAGGTCTTAACGTGAACACGGCGATGGAGGAATCGGGAGCTATTGCGGAAGTTCGTTTCCAAGGTGTGTTGGTACGGCAGAAGTTTGGAATTGTGATCTGCCTGCCAGCGGATGCCGTCAAATTCGGTGAGCGCGAAGCATTTTAGGTAACCGACGCGGTCGCCTTCGATCTGCATGAGGATTTGCTTCGAGTTGGCGCTGCCCCCACTGCGCGGATCGAGCACGGAATCGAGGAGAGAAGCGTGTTCGGCGAAACTTTCGCGGAGTTGAAGCGGGCTGCCGGTGAACCGCGGGAAAGTGATGAAGACGAATCCACTGCCGAGCAACAGCCACAATGCGACGCGAGCGGTGGGCACAAAGCGGAAGGGATAGGCGTCCGGGCGGGCGTTGTGATCGGGAAGTGTGGAATCGAGGAACGTTTCTTTGAGAGCGCCGGGAAGAACAAATAATGCGCCGGTAAAAAGGACGACGAACCGGATGTTGGGCGCGAGGGTGCAAAGCACTCCAAAATGGAAAGTGGCGATGATCAACGAGGTCAGTTTTTCGCGTGGGGTGAGCGGGCGCATCAAGCGGCAGAGTTGGAGTAGGATTAAACCATCCCCGAGGAAGAAGTGAGCGCTGCGTTGCAGCAGGCGGTTCACTGCGAGCGAGAGCACGCATCCGACGATTAAAGCCCATGCCTCTGTAGTAAGAGTGACTTTAAATTTTCGATGGAACGAAGTGACAGCCGCGAGCCAGAGGGCGCCGACAGCAAGCATCGCTGGGTAGCTCTCCCATGTCAGCCCCTGGGCCAGGAAGCCGAGCAAGATGAAAAGATGTCGTGGATTGCTCATCGCGCGAATTGCGTTGGCTCCTCGAGAATTGAATTCTCCAGGTAGTAATGAATCTCTGCGTCCAGATGCAGAGGAACGTGCGCGCGGGGCGGGAGGTAAACATGAACGCTACGGCGTTGCTGGCGCGCTTCGGCGATCAGGTCTTCCCACTGTTCGTTCCATTGCGTGCTGACCAGCACGACGCTCGACCGGCGCCACAAATCCTGAATATTTAGTGAAGCGCGTTTAACAGGCACTTCGTAGCGCGCGAGCCGTTCAAACACTTCAGATTCGTCGCTGAAGGGTGCGAGGCGAAGGACAGGTTCTTCAGTGAGATCGATCAATTCCAGGTGGTGGCCGTCTTGCAGCGTTGCAGAAACGAGTGAGGCAGCGGCGCGCACCGCGTTGTCGACGGTTTCTTCGTTCGCGCGGGAACAATCGAGGATCAAGGAAACGCGACCGCCGAGTTCTTCCTCGAACGTTTTCACCATCAGGTCACCGCGCCGCGCAGTGGATTTCCAATGAACTTGTTTGATGGAATCGCCGGATTGCCAGGCGCGGACGCCGGCGAAATGAGAGCCGTTGCTGACGCGGCGAGCGCCCCGGAAACGTCCGCCGGAAATCATTTCGGTGCCGGCGGAGGCGGGCGAATCGAGATTGTAAACGCGGGGAAAAACGACGACTTCGCCGGGCAACTGCAGCGTGCGAGTGGCGCGAAGTAATCCGTAGGGCGCGGCGCAAGTTAGGGTGACACGCGCGTTAGGATAAACACCGCGACGTTTGTAAACGATTCCGGGAACGACCGAGACCGATTCCTTTGTTTTAACGACAGGAATGCGGAACAAGATTTTCTTTTCGTGCAATACCTCGACGATTTCAGCGTGCTTGGTCGCGTAGTTCTCGAACCGCCAGGGCTGCGCGGGTGTGCCGCCTTCCTCCAGGTAAACTTCTTCCGGCGGAGTGACGCGCATGAACTTCACACTGCGGGTCGCAAACCACCAGTTCACGACGTAGCATCCGCCGATCAGTCCGATGAATAGAAGGAGCAGGCCGGACTGCGAGGTGACGGAAGCGACGTAAAAGAGGAACAACAGCCCTGCGAAGAGCTTGCCGAGTGGAGTGAGGCGCCTGCGCACCATGGGGTTTAAATAGGGACGGAAACGGAATCCACGATATGATCGATTACTGTGCGCGCGTTCGCGGTCACCGAACGATTTCCGCGGCGGACAATGAGCCGATGCGGGAGAACCAGGCGCGCGGCGCCTTTGATGTCGTCCGGCAAAACGTAATCGCGGCCGGCGAGGAGCGCGAGACCCTGGCTGAATGATTGCAGATCCAAACTGCCGCGCGGGCTGGCGCCGTATTCGAGCGATTCGGCATTGCGCGTGGCTTCGACGATGCGGACAAGATAATCGAGCAGGGCGTCGCTGACGGTGATGGCGCGGACGGCGCGTTGCAGTTGAATCAACGTGGCGCAATCCATGACATGGTCGATCGCATCGAGCGGGTCGACTGCGCGCTGTGCCTTGAGCATGGCGACTTCGGAAGTGCGATTCATGTAACCGATGTTCAACCGGCACATAAAGCGATCCATTTGCGCGAAGGGCAGGGGATAGGTGCCCTCGAGTTCAACAGGATTCTGCGTGGCGATGACGAAGAACGGCGCGACGAGCGGGTGAATGACACCATCGACGGTGACGTTATGTTCTTCCATCGCTTCGAGGAGGCTCGACTGCGTGCGCGGAGTGGCGCGGTTGATTTCGTCTGCCAGGAGGACATTTGCGAAAACCGGACCTTTGCGGAATTGGAAATCGCGCCGCTCCTGCGAGTAGATGGTCACGCCAGTCACATCCGAGGGGAGAAGGTCGGCGGTGAATTGGATGCGCTTGAAGTCGCCGGCCAAGGATTTAGCGAGCGCTTTGGCAAGGAGCGTTTTGCCGACGCCGGGAACGTCTTCGAGAAGAACGTGGCCGCGGGCGAGCACAGTCACGACCGCGCTCGTGACAACCTCCTTCTTTCCAATGACTACGCGCCCGATGTTTTCGACCAAACCTTGCGCGAGTTGCGCCGGGGTAACGCCGCTGTCCGTTTCGGCGGGCACCACTTTCAGAGTAGCTTCCATTTTAGAATCTGTTTCCTTGAGCACGAATCGCGCCTTTCACAAATGAAACACCTGCAACTACAAAGAGTTGCCCAGGCATTCCGCGCGACCGCTGCCGGGCAGATTCAGGCGCGCAATAATGCTTTCAATTCTTTGTCCCAGGGGGCGCGATAGGGACGTTCGAGCATGGCGTTCGCTTCGGCGTCGCCAACAATCTGTTCTTTCGCTGCGTCCCACACGAGTTTCCGGCCTGTTTTCAGCGAGATATTCGCCAAATGGCAGGCAATCGCCACCTGGTGGCTCGATTCCAGATCAGCTATCGGCGTTTTCCTGGACTTTATGCAGTCCAAAAAGTTACGTGCGTGATGGCGGTAATCTTTGGGCGCGTCGCCGGTCTCGTCTTTTTCGGGAGTAGTCCAGAATTCTTCAGGGCCTTCCGGCACGGGTTGAGGCCCGCCGACGGGATGACCGCCCGGTATAACTTTGGCGACGGCATTGGTGGGATTGATCCTTTGGTCGGCAATGATCTCGTAGCCGGTGCGCGCAGTGGAGAGTGAACCTTTGGTGCCGTGAAAATTCAGGCCGCCCATGCCGAGGCCTTTGCGACCGGCGGAAGCTTCGCGGTATTGGCAAACGGCGTTGAACTTTTCGTATTCGATGATGGCATCCTGCGTGTCGGGCACTTCGCAATTGTCTTTGAGGAAGTAACGTCCGCCGGTGCTGTAAACGGATTTCGGCGCCCCGACATTCAGGAAGTATTGGATCAGATCAAGGGAATGTTGGCCGAGGTTGGTCATCTGGCCGCCGGAATAATCCCAGAACCAGCGGAAGTGGTAGATAGAACGATTCGGGTTGTAGGGCTTTTTCGGCGCGGGACCGACGAACATTTCGTAATCCATGCCCGCGGGTGGAAGGCAATCGGCGGGTTTGCCGAAACCGGGAGAGACGTTTCGCATGAAAGTGTTTTGGATGGAAACGATGTCGCCGATTTTGCCCGAGCGAACAGCTTCGCGGGCGCGCTGGAAATTGGGTCCGGAACGATTTTGCACGCCGACCTGCACGATGCGGTTGGTGCGTTTTGCGACATCGATCATCCAGCGACCTTCCTTGATGAAGAGTGTCAGCGGTTTTTCGACGTAAACGTCTTTACCTGCGGCGCAGGCCATCATGGTCATGAGCGCGTGCCAGTGATCGGGCGTCGCGACGACGACTGCGTCGATCTCCTTGCTTTCAAGCATGCGGCGGAAATCGCCGAATTTCGCGCAGCGGCTGCCGATCATTTCCGCGCATTCGTCCATGCGCGGCGAGAAGGCGTCGCTCACGCCTCGAATCGCGACGCCGCTCTGTTCCTTGAAACTGTTGGTGTGAATGCGGCCGATTAAGCCGAAACCGATGACGCCGACGTTGACGCGCTCATTCGCGCCGAGCACGCGGCTGGCGGAAAGCGAGGAGACACCGATCGCGGCGGTGGATTTCAGGAAGGTTCGTCGTGATTGTTTTGTCGTTTTCATTTCACAAACCGAGTTGCTCCGCGGAGTAGCGAAGACTTTGTTCAATGTTGGCACGTTCAGCGCTGACTTGTTCTTCGGGAGAAAGTTTTGAAATCAGTGGAAAATCCTTTGTCGAGGAATGCTGCTTCAGCATCGCAAGGGTTTGCGCAAGCCTCGGTGCTTTGATCCCGTCGAGCGTGCGCCAGTAACTGTCGTTGTGAATTGGGATGCGCAGAGGATCGCGAGTGATGAGTTCGAGGTGGAAACCGACGGATGGTTTTTTCGCGCGAACGATGTTGATGATCTCGCGGAGGTTGATGGCGCCGTGGCCGACGGGGACATCGGCGAGGAGAAAACCGCCTTCGTATTCACGAACGCCCTGGTCTTTGAAATGGACGCTGAGGGTCCACGGAGCGAAGGCGCGAGCGGTTTCGACAGGATCTTCGAGAAGAGAGATGTTGTTGCCGATATCGAGGCAGGCGCCGATGTGTTCGCTGCTGAATTGTTCAAGCAGCGCGAGGCGTTCTTCGGTGGTTTGATCTTTGTGGTTCTCGAGGGCGAGCTTGATCTCGTGCTTGCGGGCGATTTTTTCTGCATCGGAAAGTGCTTTGGTGGCGGCGCGCATGGTGTTCGCATATTCGAGAATATCTCTGAACTGTTCGTAGCGACGGCCGGGGAGAAGAACGGTGCGGGCGATCTTCACGCCGAGTTCGCGCAAGGTGCGAAGTTCCGCGTCGAAACGTTCAAGATCAGGATCGTTCTTCGGCAGCGAGACGGTGGATTCGAGCGCGATTTTTTGCCGCTCAGCAGCGTCGCGGATTGTCCAGATGCGGCTTGCGTTGCAGATGCCGAAAGGAATTTGGACGGCCGATGCGCCAAGACTTGCGGCCTGTTCGATGAAGACGACTGGGTCAGAGAAATTTCGTGCGGCGGCGACGGTGCCGTAGTTTTTCGCGGCCAGGTTGAAGCAATACGTTACCAGGCCGAGCTTTGTGCGAGTGGCCGGTGCGGCTTCTACAGGGGTTGCGGAGAGGAAAGCGACTTCGCTTTGAACCGCGTTTGGGAACATGCCCGTATTCCAACGGCATGCTCGCTATACCGCAAGGGAAAACTCGGGCGGGCTCGGCTTGGAAGCGTTGGAAAAGGAAGAGGACTCCTCACTCGAGGTGTCCTCCTCCATGAATCAGTAATTCAGAACGGGGGCGATGATGGAGGTCACGGACATTTACAGATATCAGGGAAACCCCGAATTCTAGAACGTCTTATTTCCCGGAGAAGAACTTTATGCAAACCGGCTTTGGCGCAGAAACGACGTCGCCAACGGGTTCGAGCGAACCTTTGGATTGGTCTATTTTATAGACCGCAAGGGAGTCGGAATCCTGATTGGCTGCGATGAGGAATTTGCCTGTAGGATCGATATTGAAATTGCGGGGGGTTTTGCCGCGGGTGCTTTCGTTTTCGACGTAGGTGAGTTTGCCATCGGCGGCGACGGTAAAGACAGCGATGGAATTGTGTCCGCGATTGGAGCAGTAAACGAATTTTCCGGTGGGATGAACCAGAATCTCGGCGGTGCTGTTGCCGGGAACAGGATTTCCGCCGGGAAGAGTGGAAAGAGTCTGGAATGGGGTGAGCGTGCCAGCGGCCGGATCGTAATTAAAACCGGTGATTTCTCCGGTCATTTCGTGGTTCGCAAAGGCGCGTTTGCCATCGGGACTGAAAGCGAGATGACGCGGTCCACCACCGGGCTTGATCGTGCCGAAGGGAGCGTGCGTGCTAAGCGTGCCGGCGGCCGGGTCGAATTTATAAATCATGATTTTGTCGAGGCCGAGGTCGGCGACGAAGGCGAAGCGCTGGGCGGAATCGAGATTGATGGAATGAGCGTGCGCTTCTTTCTGGCGGGATTTATCGACGCTGGAGCCGGTGTGTTGGATGAAAGCGCTGGGTTTTTCGGCGAGTTTGCCTTCTGCATCAATCGGATAGGCAACGACGTTCCCGCCGGTGTAATTGGCAACGAGCACGTGCTTGCCGGATTTATCGACGATGATGTGGCAGGGGTGCGCGCCTTTGGAACTGACGGTATTGATTTTCGTGAGCTTCGCGGGATTCGCCGGATCGATCTTGTAGCCGGTGATCGCGCCGGCTTTTTCGCCGTTGAAATTATCGAGTTCGTTGACGGCGTAGAGGAATTGATTGTTCGGATGGATGGCGAGGAAAGACGGGCTGGGCGTTTCGGCGGCGAGGCCGACTTGTTTGAGGGAACCGTCGCTGGTGTTGAATTCGTAAGCGTAGATTCCTTTGCTCGTTCCGCCAGTGTAGGTGCCGACGTAAACGGTGAGTTTCTCTGGAGTGGCTGCAAACATAGTGAGCGAAACAATAACCGCGCTGAGATATTTCAAAATGCGCATGGGGCGATGAAACAGGGCTGAGGCGCGGCTGGCAATGCAGAAGAAGAATGGGGAATCAATACGCAGCAGGCGAGTGGACTGGCTAGAGTTGGCTAGTGCAGGAACTTGCGAAGCGAAGGAGTGGTTAATCGCCCTAGGTTGAAAGTTGAAGGTGGTGGTGGGTTTAGCGTGATAAAGAGTGAAATCAGGTACTTGCGTGGAAAATGTTGAATTGGAAGTTTTTTCATGGAGGGCGGGAAATTGTCCCAGTGCGCGGGAAATCAAGTGCTTACGACGGTTGGGCTGCGGCAGGGAAGCGGAGCAAGTGGAATTTGGTGGAATTACCGGAATTACGCGGGTTCGGTGAGGGTTTGAGCGATTCAGAGGCAGAACGGATGGACGGAAGTTCTTTCGTCCCTGCATATAGGGGAACCGGACTTGAGAAGGTGAGAGCTGCGCTCGTTGGGAAATTTGGCGATAATATGCGTTAAAAGGCGTTAAATCAGGTAGTTGCCATGAACGAGTCAACATTTTGGCGGGTACAGAGGGGATGCGCAGGGCAGTTCTACTGTGGTCGCTGCTAGTCTTCATGGCGGTCTTTCTCTTTCTGGCCGGAGAAGACCGCAGACGATTTCATCAAATCAGCTGGGCGCGAGTTGGGCTCGCGGTCCAGGGGCACACTACAGGTGTACTCTTTTTTCGGGGATGAAATGAAATCCGATTGGCGGAGTTCGTTTCAAACACGTGCCGTACTTCTCAGGCCACGGCGATTTAAGCCGATGGCGGGCTAAATCGCAAGTTCGATCTCTGGTTTTTAGTTGCTCGAGAAGGTGTTTTTGATCTCTCGCGCGTCAGTTGTTCTCTTAATGAGAATACGGAATAGCCCTGTCCTATTTCGGCGGCGATTACGTGGTTAGTTAACTCATTGGACGGGTTCCAAAATATACAGAGGAGATTCAATGAGAAATTCTATTTGTGTAGCAGCGGTGTGCCTGAGCGCTTCAGTGTTTGCCCAGAACCAAAACCAGCCGCCCCAATCGGCGCAGCCGACGCCTCCACCGGGTGCGCAACGGACGCCGCCGACGCCGCCGAGTACGGCTCCGGCATCGACGACGGAGAAAATCAGCCAGGGAGTGGGGAATCTGTTTAACGATTATCGGCTCGAGGATCTTCCGCCAGCGGTGCAGAAGACGGTGCGGGAACAAGCCGGCGGGCAGAAAATCGCGGATATCGATCGCGAGACGCGGACGGGTAAGACGGTTTGGGAAATCGAAGTGGAGCAGGATGGACGGAATCGCGAGTTTCACGTGGGTGAGGACGGGATGCTGGTCACGGACGCGAGTTTGACGGCGCGTGCCGCAAATGAAACGGCAGCTCGCACGCGGGAGGTTACTGGAACGGGAACGGCCGCGGGTTCGCAATCGGGACGGAGTGTATTCTCAATGGGGCCGAAGTGGGAAGATTTGCCGCCGGCAATTCAGCAGCGGGCGGCACAGTTCGGCGGGAAGGAGAAGGTCGCTGATATCGATCGCGAAACGGAAGATGGGCGCGTGGAATACGAGATCGAGTTTCGTCGTGAGGGACGAAACCTAGAGGTGGAGTTCGCGGAGGATGGAACGATCACCGAGAGCAACGATCCGGCGGCGGCACCGGTGGGTGCAGCATCCGCGACGGGAGCAGCGCGTCCTACGGTGACTACTCAGCCGGGGCAGAGTTCGACGCAGCCACAAACACCGCAGCGGAGTCAGCCAGCGACGCCGGGTCAGCCCGCGCAGCCAGGTCAATCGACGCAGCCGACTCAGCCGCGACAGTAAAAAAGAATCAAATCGTGAAGTTTGGTGAAAGCAGGTGCCTTCGGGTGCCTGCTTTTTTTATGGGTGATGAAGGAGGGGGCCACGCGGTAGTGGTTTAGGGGTGATGCCGGTGGGAATGATGGGAAGCATGGGAAGAATAGAGTGGATGGCGCGCACGGCTGAAAGATTTTGATGTTTTTAGGCTTGGGGAATGGTATGAAGCGGTGAGACGCGAAAGTTGGGGACAATGTGAATAATGGGAGTGATGGAAACGGCGCGCAACGAGAGCGGTTGTTGCCTCCGCGGGGTGACTACCGGACCCTGCTTACGTTTCAGAAGGCGGAGGTTGTTTATGACATCACGTTTCGGTTCGCGCACAAGTTTCTGGAGAAGGGTGACCGGACGGTAGATCAGATGATTCAATCGGCGAGATCGGGGAAGAAGAATATTCTGGAGGGGAGCAAAGCAGGGCGGACCTTGAAGGAGACAGAGATCAAGTTAACGAACGTGGCCCGGGCGAGCCTGGAGGAACTGCTGGATGATTTTCGTGATTACCTTCGGGCGCGGGACCTGGTGATCTGGGAGAAGGAGTCGAAGGAAGCACGGTTTGTGCGGACGCTTGGGCGAAAGACGCCGCAAAGTTATCATGTTTACCGTGAATTTGTGGAGACGCGGCCGGCCCAGGTCGTAGCGAACATTGCGATTTGCCTGATCAATCAAGCGAATTACTTGATCGATCAGCAACTAAAACGTTTGGAGAAGGATTTCGTGGAGCAAGGTGGTTTGCGGGAGCGGATGACGCGGGTTCGGTTGCAGGAGAGGCGGAACGTTCCGGGGAGGCATTGAGGGTTTGATTTGGAACCTCTTCATTCCTATCGTTCCCATTCTTCCCATCAATCACATTTCCCCGGTTCAGAACGCCACAACCACCCATAGGTGATGGAGTGATTAACGTCGGCTACGTCGCTGGTGACTCCGAAGGAAGCGCGGAGGGAGTGGAGTTTTTAGCTTTTTGGTGCTTAATTTTTAGTTAAGCAGAGGCGGGACTAGCGGCGCGCGAGGTCGCCGGTTATTCCGAAGGAGGCGCGGAGATTCGGATTGTTGACGGCCATGGGGTCGATGCTCCAGCGGGAGGCGAGTTGCATGACTTTTTCGGTGTTGGCGACATGGGAATCGCGGGCGGTGAAGGGGTAGGGGAGGGGGTTGTCGCAATATTCGTAGCACTTAAGTTCGAGTTCTTTTTCAGCGGCGGTGCGGTCGCCCTGGTTCCAGAGGGTTTCGCCGGCCCAGGCGTAGGCGCGGTAGACGCGGTTGTTCTCGATGCGGACCCAGGCGTGGTGGCTGAGGACGCGGTTGGCGCTGAAGTATTGGATGGAACCGAGTTCGTGGGCGACTTTCATGAGGAAGTGATAGAGTTTGTCGACGTCATCATGAATGTCGGGCAGTGAGTTGCCGACGACGAGGATCCAGCCTTTGACTGGGGGCGAGATGAAAAGTTTGGTGTCGCCGAGGCGTCCGAAACCTTCGCTGAGCGGGCAGGGTGTGGGGTTGTGGAGGCCGATGGCGTTTTGGACTTTTTGGAGGTTGCTGCATTTGATCGCCATCCAGCGGGTGGGGCGATCGAAGAGGAACGGGGCGGAGAACTCGTTGTGTTGAGGAATGGTTGGCGACGCGTTTCTGCGGGCGGTGCGTCGTTTCCAGATTCCAGCGAGGCCGACTGCGAAAGTTCCGACGATGATAGCGGTCGTGATCAGAAGAACTGTCAACATCACCATCACCGTTTGATCGGACCCACTCACCTGCCCCCAATTTACAGTCGAGTGGAGATGCTTCAATCCGAAATGAAGCCCACAAAAAATATCCGGCTATTTACTGATGCCGCGTGAGCTAGTGCGGACGAATTGAGTGAGGTGAAGTATCTCCGGAAGCTTGGGAACTTCCGCTTCAATGCGGGCAAGGGCGTTGGAAATGGTGAGGCCTTCGCGGATGAGAATTTTGAAGGCCTGCCGCAGAGCAGCTTGTGACTCTTCGGAGACTTTATTTCGTTCGAGGCCGATTTTGTTGATGGTGCGGGTTTCGGCGGGGTTGCCATCGGCGAGCATGAAGGGAGGGACGTCTTGCACGACTTTGGAGCAGCCGCCGATGATGGCCATTTTGCCGATGCGACAGAATTGGTGGACGGCAGCGAGACCGCCGATGACGGCGTGGTCGTCGACAGTGACGTGGCCGGCGAGGGTGGCGACGTTCGACATGATGACGTTGTTGCCGAGGACGACGTTATGGGCGAGGTGGCAATAGGCGAGGATGTGATTGCGGGAACCGACGATGGTGACTTCGCCATCGGAAGTGGCGCTGTGGACGGTGACGTATTCGCGGAAGGTGTTGTCATCACCGATCTGCGTGCGGGTGATTCCGCCCTTCCATTTGAGGTCCTGGGTTTTCAGGCCGATGCTGGCGAAGGGGAAAATTTCGTTGCGTTTGCCGAGGGTGGTGTGGCCATCGATGACGACGTGGGAATGGAGTCGACATTCGGCGCCGAGCACGACGTGTTCGCCAATGACGCAATAAGGCCCGATCTCGCAGTTGGCGCCGATCTGCGCTTTGGGATGAATGACGGCGGTCGGATGAATCATTGGTCCGCGCCTTCGACGATCATGAAAGTGACTTCGGCTTCGCTGACGACGTTGCCGGCGACGCTGCAGACTCCTTTGGCTTTCCCGATTTTGCCGCGGGTCTTGGTGAGTTCGACGTCGATCATGAGAGTGTCGCCCGGGCGGACGGGGCTGCGCCACTTGACGCTTTCGGCGGACATGAAGTAGGCGATTTTGCCCTGATTCTCGACTTGCTTGAGCATGAGGATGCCGGCGACCTGGGCGATGGCTTCCAGTTGGAGAACGCCGGGCATGATCGGGTGGCCGGGGAAGTGGCCCTGGAAATAAAGTTCGTTGATGGAGACGTTTTTAAGCCCGGTAATTTTATTGCCTTCCATTTTTGTGACGCGATCGACGAGGAGAAAGGGATAGCGATGCGGCAGGAGGCGCATGATTTCGTCGATATCCATTGCAGGTTTTTGGGCACCGTTGCGGTCGGGCTTGGGTTCGGCTTCGATGGGCGGGGCGAATGCGAGAGGAGAGGGCCCAGCGGGCTTGCGCATTTGGGAAATGATTTCGCGGGCAAGTTCGCAGTTGGTCGCGTGACTCGGTTTGATGGCGACGACGTGGCCGGTGAGCGGGCGGCCGACGAGAGCGAGGTCACCGACGATATCGAGAATTTTGTGACGGACGAATTCTTCGGTGTAGCGGAGCGGTTCGTTGGTGAGGACGGCGTCTTCGCGAATGACGACGGCGTTCTCGAGGCTGCCGCCGCGGATGAGGCCGTTTTTGATGAGGTATTCGATTTCTTCGTAGAAACAGAACGTGCGCGCGGAGGACACTTCTTTCTCCCAGGTTTCCGGCGAGATTTCGACGCTAAAGAATTGCGTGAAGCGGCCTTCTTTATCGGCGCTGGTGCAACTGACTTTAAAGGTGTCGTGAGGAAAAATGGAGAGGGTGCTTTCGCCCGCTTGAATTTCGATCGGCGCGCGAACGGAATAGGTTTCGCGCTTTTCGGGTTGGGCGACGATGCCGGCGGTGCGGACCATGCGGGCGTACTCGCGGGAGGAGCCGTCGGCGATGGGAGGTTCGTTGGCGTCGATTTCGACGATGGCGTTGTCGATGCCGAGGCCGGAGAAAGCGGAGAGGACGTGTTCAACGGTGTGAACTTTTACATTGCCCTTCGCGAGGGTGGTGGATCGATTGGTTTCGGAGACGTTTTCGATGCGGGCTTCGATTTCGGGCCGGCCGTCCAGGTCAATGCGGCGGAAGCGAATGCCGGTATTCGCGGGCGCGGGCAGGAACGTCATGTTGACGCGGTTGCCACTATGGAGGCCAACCCCGGCGTAACTGACGCTCTGGCGAAGTGTTTGTTGATTCAACACGCGAGAAAGTTGATACAGCCCGGAAGGCTGGTTTGCAAGGTTAGGGGATAATTGCTGCTCGCGAAGTTCGTGAAAAATGGTGGTAGGAACTGGATTCGAACCAGTGAAGGCGTAAGCCAGGAGATTTACAGTCTCCCCCCGTTGGCCACTTGGGTATCCTACCCCCTGTCGAGCATTCGCATCTCGGAAGGGCGACAAATTTCCACGAAACTTGCGTGCCCGCAACCGTTACCGATGCGAAAGCGGCGGCGAATTTGCACGACGAGGCGGCGGAACGCAAGTGGAAGGTGGGATTTGTTACGCTTGGCGTTGTGGGCGTTGCGTTAACGGTAGCGCGTGGCGAGTTGGTGGCACATGTCGGCGATAGGAATGAACATGAGGAGCCAGGCGGCGGTGAAGAGGGGCCAATTGAAGGTGGTGGGGAGGGTGAGGCGAATAGCTTCCTGGCCGCGGGGGACGGCGGCGATGGCGTCGGCCATGAAGACGTAGAGAGCTAGGAAGATTCCGACGGTGCAGAGGATGTTGGCGAGGCGGCGGGGCCAGATGGGGGAATCGGCTTGTTCAAGGAACGTGGTGAGGAGACCGAAGGCGATCATGAGGCATGCGATCGAGACGGGGGACCAAACGGGGCCCCACCAGGGGAGCGGAATAAGGAAGAGGAGGTCCCAATCGGTGATCGAGTTTGGCCAATTGGTGAGCGGGATGAGGAAGATGTAATAGGCGATGTCCCAGATGCCGAAGGTGAGAAGGGCGAAACCGATTCGGCCGCGCCAGGTGCGTCCGGCAAGCCAGCCGATGGTGAGAAGCATGACCATAGTGGCGAATTCGCGGGCGAGTTCGGGGCCGGCAAGCGAAGCGAATTTCGGGAGCGGCTCGGTTTGATAAGGAACCAGTCGATTGACCATGGTGCGTAGATAAAAAACGACTGCGGATTCGAGGTAGCCCATCGCGGTGGCGAAAATGGTGATGATGAGCCAGCGGCTTTTTGGAGGCATGGTTTTAGGCGAGTTTTGCTTTTAAACAACGGCGGGTTCAGCGATGTGAAGTTCGTGGACGGCGTGTTCCACGGCTTCTATTAAATAATCGGGTGTTGAAGTGCCGGCGGTAATACCCACCGTGTCGTTTGGTTGGAACCAATCCGCGCGGAGGTCGGCGGCGGATTGGACGTGATGAACGCGGTCGCAGAAGCGGGAGCAGGTTTGGACAAGTTCGCGGGTGTTATTGCTGTTGGCGCCGCCAATAACGATGACGATGTCGCATTTGGCAGCGAGTTGTTCAGCGGCGTTTTGGCGCTGCTTGGTGGGTTGGCAGACGGTGTCGATGAAACGGAGTTCAGAGGCGGGAAAACGTTCACGGATTTTTGCTACGAGTTCGCGGACGCGCGCGATGGGTTGCGTGGTTTGGGAAGCGACGCCGAAGCGTGGTCGAGGAATGAGGCGGTCGATGTCGGCTTCGGATTCAATGATGTCGTAGGTTTCCAGATCTTCCGTGAGGCCCCGGACTTCAACGTGGCCGCGTTTGCCGATGATGACGGGATGATAACCTTCGGCAACCAGGCGAGCGACGGCGCGATGTGCCACGGTCACGAGCGGGCAGGTGCCTTCGAATAATTCAAAACCGTGAGCGCGCGCGTGGGCTTTGGCGCGTTCCGAAGCGCCGTGAGCGGTGATCATGGCGCGCGGTGTGTGGACTTGGGCGGGATCGGTTTCAATACGAATTCCGTCACGCCGGAGATCGGTGAGAACGGATTCGTTATGGACGAGTTCGCCGAGGATAGTGAGTGGTTGTTCTTGAGCTTTGGCGCGCGCGAGAGCGATGGCGTCGCGAACGCCGAAGCACATACCGAGATGATCTGCTTTGATGATATTCATGTGAACACTCCGAAAGAACTTTGTATTACAAAGGAAAGTTGCAAATTTTTTTTGGCTTTTTTGTTATTTGCGCGATTCGCGAACGATCTGTTCCAGGAGATCGATGTAGTTCGCGAAGGCTTTGCGTCCGTTCGCGGTGAGTGAGCAGGTGGTTAGTGGTTTGCGATCCTGGAAGGTTTTGCTGATCGAGATGTAGCCGGCCTCCTGCAAGGTGCGCAGGTGAACGGAGAGATTGCCGTCGGTCATGCCTAGAGTTTGTTTCATTTCAGTAAATGAGAGTTCGGTGTTGGCAGCGAGAAGCGACATGATGGCCATGCGACCTTTCTCATGGATCGTGCGATCGAGTTTGAGAAATGGTTCTGGATTCACGCGCGTTCGCTGGATGAGTCGGTAAAATGAACGTAGATGCCATAGGCGAGTTGGAGGCCTCCAAAAAAGATTCCCATGATCAAATGGCTTTGGGTGTAAGCGAGGCGGACGTTGACGGCCAGGCTGCTGAGAGTGAGGGAACATCCGCCGAGAATGAAGAGCCAGCCGAGCAACCGAATCCCGCGCGGCGTAAAAAAACCAGCGGCGTGGAGCGCACAGCCGTAGAGGAGAATCCAGGTGACCGGAAGCGCCCAGGAGAAACTGAGCTGGTTGCCGAGCGCGAAGGTGAAGATAAATCCAACGACCGCGCCGACGAACAGGCTGGGGAGGACGGCTTGAGCGACGCGCTTGGTCGCAGGCGACCAGAACTGTTCGCGATCTTTGATGGCTTGGCGTCGAGCGAGAAGAAAAGCGCCGATCACACCGAGGAAACTGAGCGCCATCCAGTAAAGGCCAAACGGAACTGCGGATTGGATTTGCAGTCCCGCGCCAATGACACTTCCCACGAGACCGAGGATACCGAGGAAGATCATGATGGGCGAAAGCGCGCGCCGGTAGATGGCCGAACGTTCCATCAAGGTTCGAATGACTTGAAGGGCTTGGTTCGCGGAATCGGCATCCATGGGGACACTTTGTAGTGCAAAGTGGATGCCGCGTCAATAGGTTAATTGTGAGTTAACGCGGAATTGTCCTCGGTGGGTGTGATCGATAGAGTCGCGGAATGATCCGCTTGAATATTCGCGCCGGGATACTTTTTGCGCTGACGGCCTGTTGTGCGTTCGGTGCACCGCTGAAGGATGCGGAGTGGCAAAAGTATTTTGAGGGGGAAGTGGCGCGGATTGAGACAGAGAGTTTTCGTGGGATTGAGTCGAAGGCGGATTGGGAGAGGGAACGACCACGGTTGAAGCGGGAATTACGGGGGATGTTGGGGCTAGATCCGATGCCGGAGCGGGGCGATTTGCGGGCGCAGGTTACGGGAAAATTTGCGCGGGAGGGGATCGTCGTGGAAAAGCTGCATTTCCAATCTTCGCCCGGGCTTTACGTGACCGGGAATTTGTATCGGCCCGAGAAGGTCACGGCACGATTGCCAGCGATTCTTTATCTATGCGGACATGGGCAGGTGAAGAGCAATGGAGTGAGTTTCGGAAATAAGGTGGCGTATCAACATCATGGGGCGTGGTTCGCGCGGAATGGATATGTTTGCCTGACGATTGACACCATTCAACTCGGCGAGATCGAGGGGTTGCATCATGGCACGCACCGCGAAGGGATGTGGTGGTGGAATTCGCGGGGATACACGCCGGCGGGAGTGGAGGCGTGGAACAGCATGCGTGCGCTGGATTATTTGGAGACGCGACCGGAAGTGGACAAGACGCGGATGGGAGTTACGGGTCGTTCCGGCGGAGGGGCCTATAGTTGGTGGATTGCCGCGCTGGATGAACGCGTAAAAGTTGCGGCGCCGGTCGCGGGGATCACAGACCTGCACGACCACGTGGTGGATGGAGTTGTGGAAGGGCACTGCGACTGTATGTACTTCGTGAATACCTATCGTTGGGATTATCCGATGGTGGCCGCATTAGTGGCGCCGCGTCCGCTGCTCATTTGCAATTCCGACAAAGACACGATTTTTCCGCTGGATGGCGTGGTGCGGACGCATGGTGCAGCGGCGACTGTTTATGGATGGCTCGGGGCGGAAACGAATTTGGGACTATTGATCACGGAAGGTCCCCACAAAGATACCCAGGACCTTCAGGTGCCGGTGTTTAGATGGTTCAATCGGCATTTGAAAGGGGAAGATCGTTTGATCGAAATGGCGGCGACCAAACTATTCACGCCGGAAGAGCTGAGAGTATTCGAGAAAGTTCCTGCGGACGAAATCACGAGCAAAATACATGAAACCTTTGTGCCTTCGGCGAAACGAAATGGCGAGATGACGAAAGACAAGCTGCGCGGATTATTGCTGGAGAAAACTTTCGCCGGCTGGCCGAACAAGCCGGTGCCGTTGCGAATCGAGCGGAAACAATTTTCGAGCGAGTGGGACGAAGTTGCATTCGATTCGCAAGAAAATGTCCGCTTGAAGATGTATGTGAAGCGGTCGGGCGGCACTCCGCGGGATTTTGAATTGTTCGTTACGAGCACGGAAACGGATGCGGCTGGACTGAAGGATATTGATGGAGACGCTGTCCTGATCGTGCGCGGCGGTGCGGATGCAGATTCGAAGAATCGCGCCGCGGTGCAGACGAGGCGGCGTTACATGTTGGTGGGACAGACGCTCGATGGGATGCGGATTTGGGACATTCTACGGGGCGTTGAGTTGCTGAAGAGCTTCTCCGAAAAGAGTGCCCGCATTTCCGTACGCGGGGAGGGGAAGCAGGCCGCGAACGTGTTGATGGCTGCGGTAATGTCGACTGAGCCGATCCAAGTCGCAGGCGCGGACATTCCTTCTGCCAAGCAGAGTGATACGCCGGACTATCTCAATTTCCTGAAGCTCACGACCTGGGAAGAATTGCGGTCGCTCGTCTCCAAAGCCGAGAGTAAGTAGTTACAGCTTCCAACCGCGGCGGAAGTCGGGTTTTAGAAACTGGTTGGCTTTGCGATTGTTGGTGAACCGCCCGCGGGCGGAATCCCATTGGAGTTTCTCGCCTTTGAAGTGCATGGCGATGACACCGATGAGCGCGATTTCGGTGAGCGGGCCGCCGTAGGAGAAATCGGAGCCCGCAGGTTTGCCGGTCTTGCAGCAGTCGATCCATTCCTTGTAATGATTCGAAACTTTCGCGAGGCGGCGCGGCTCTTTTGAAACCGTGGCCATCTGGTCTTTGTTCAAGATCGTGGGGCGACCGGCACCGTGAGAACCGTAGATGATTTTTCCTTTGTCACCGATGACCAGCGCGCCGGTCTGCGGAAATTTTTCTTTTTCGGCTTCGCTGATTTCTTCCGGGCGCGGCGGGTGTGCCGCGCCGTCATACCAGGTGAGCTTCACGGCAGGGCGGCTGCCGCGAGCCGGGAACTCGTAATTCACGATGGTACGCTTCGGGAACGTTTCGCCGTGTCGTTCTGGATTCCAATCGCCGGTATCAACAACCTGAACCGTCGTTGGCGCGCCGAGGTTGAGCGTCCAGAAAACGGGATCGACGACGTGGCAGGTCCAATCGCCAATCACGCCGGTGCCGAAGGCGGACCATCGACGCCACATTCCTGGAACATAGGCCGAATGGTAGGGGCGTTCCTTGACGGGTCCGAGCCAGAGATCCCAATTCAAACCTTCCGGAATGGGTTGGCCCTTCTTCACTTCGTCCACTTTATCCATTTCCGAGTAAACAGCGCCGCACATCGCGTGCACCTCGCGGACGGTTCCGATCGCGCCGTCCTCCACCCATTCACGGAAGACGCGCATCGAATCGTAAGAATGGCCCTGGTTCCCAAGTTGCGTGACGACCTTCTCTTCACGCGCGGCGCGCATCAGTTCGCGCACTTCATAGATCGAATGCGCGAGTGGCTTCTCGCAATAGACGTGCTTCTTCAGCTTGATCGCGCGCATCGCGGCGACGGCGTGTGTGTGATCCGGTGTGGCGACAAGCACCGCATCGATTTCCTTGTCCATCGCATCGAACATTTTGCGGAAATCTTCAAAGCGGCGCGCGTTGGGGAATTTTTCGTGGGTTGCTTTGGCGCGGCGGCTATCGACATCAACCAGTGCGACAATATTTTCGCTCTTCATCTGGTCGAGGTCCGCCCCGCCTTGGCCGCCGATCCCAACCGCCGCGATGTTTAACTTTTCGCTCGGTGGTGTAGCGCCGTTCAACCCGAGAATTGAACCCGGCAAAAATGAAATCGACGCGAGCGCGGCGGAACTTTTGGACAAGAAGAGTCTGCGCGAAGTGCGTTTCACTTTGAAATTCATGGAAGAAAACTCGCCTGCCGCCCGAACCCGCGTCAATCGAATTCCTGATTCGTGATCAGTCGAGAGCCACTTCTATACCTTTGGCAATTGCCAAAGGTCGCGGCGCGCGCGGTCGAGCCATTGGTTGGCTTCTGCATCGTCCACGAACTGTTCGGCGGCGGGGTCCCATCGCAATTTCCTCCCAAGGCGGAGCATGATATTTGCGAGATGACAAACGGTGCTGACGCGGTGGCCAATCTCGACCGGGAAGTACGGATCTTTCCGCGATTTAACGCAGATCAGAAAATCGTCATGTTCGCCGGCCGGATTTGTGTAGAGCCGCACCTCGTTTTCTCCAATCTTCGAATTTAGAATCTCCTGCGAACTCGCTTCCACTTTGCCACGCCACCCGCGATTCCCAACCCACCCGTCCGAACCAACGAACTTGATGCTAGGGTCGCCTGGTTTAGCGGTCATCGTCACGCCGTTCGCATAGCGAAAGGTTAGGTCATAATCTTTTACCGTGTCATAAAGGCCGCCGCTCCAATGCGTGCCCGTCCCCTCGACTTCAATTGGACCGCTGTGCTCGGTGTCATTGGCCCATTGCGCGGTGTCGAAAAGATGCGTGCCCCAATCGCAAATGATTCCGCCCGAGTAATCCCAGATCCATCGGAAATTGAAATGAACGCGATCCTTTGTGTAGGGCTTGAACGGGGCAGGGCCCAGCCACATTTCGTAGTCGAGGGTTTTCGGCACCTCCTGCGGGGTGGGGTCGCCCGGACCGGTCGGTTGCCTGGGCAAAACAACCTCGATGCGCTGGAGCTTTCCGATGCGCCGGTTGCGGACAAGTTCAGCCATGCGGTGGTATTCGGGAATGGCACGATCTTCGGTGCTGGTTTGAAAAACGCGTTTGTGTTTCCTGACCGCTGCGATGAGCACCTTGCCTTCGTGAATGGTCAGTGTCGGTTTCTCGCATTGCACATCCTTGCCGGCCTGGATCGCCATGAGACTCATGATGGTGTGCCAATGATCGGGAGTGGAGATCATCACCGCGTCAATATCCTTCCGATCGAGAATCGCGCGAAAATCCTTCGCAGCGAAACAATCCTCGCGCCCATATCGTTCATCGACCGTCTCCTTGGCGCGATACAGGCGATTGGAATCTACATCGCACACCGCAACGATCCGAGCTTTGGGGTTCTTCAAGTAATACGACAGGTTCCACGCCGTTCCATGGTCGCCGAGGCCTATCATCCCGATCGTCACCTGGTTGCTCGGCGCATTGGCACCCAGCACATTCGCGGGAATAATCGTCGGTGCCACTCCGCTTAAAATCGCAGCCGCGCCTGCCGAACCCTTTAGAAACCGCCGCCGTGAAATAGATCGCACCTTCATGAGCTAGCGCGCATTAGACTGCTATTCCTTCATGTTCTGCAAGTGTTTCAGTTTACGATTAACCCACCTTTTGTGTCGCGCGGACACTGGTGAGTTCGTTATTCTTTTCGCATAACCATGAAGACCCAGATTTCTCGCCGTTCCTTCGTCAAAGGCTCGGCACTGGCCGCAGGTGTTTTGGCTGCTGCGCCGTTCAACATTCTCCACGCGCAGAACAAAGGAGACAAAATCCGGTTCGTGCAGATCGGCTGCGGCGGACGCGGCATGGAGCACATCAATCGCGCGATCAAGGAACAGTTCACCGCTCTGGTGGAGGTGAATGAAAAGCGTATTCCTGCGATCCAGAAGTGGGCAACGGACAAAGGCGTAGATGCCTCCAAGCTCCAGCACTTCACCGATTACCGGAAGATGTTCGACAAGATAGGCAAGGACATCGACGCAATTTTCATCGCGGCGCCGAATCATCAGCACGCGTTGCCGGCGTTGATCGCGATGCAACTTGGCAAAGCGGTTTATTGTGAGAAGCCGGTTTGCCACGATATTGGCGAAGCGCGCGCGATGCGCGAAGCCGCAGCGAAATCTAAAGTCGCCACGCAAATGGGCAACCAGGGGCATTGCGACGAAGGTTATCGCAAATTATGCGAATACATTTGGGCGGGGACGATCGGGAAAGTGACGGAAACGCATAGTTGGACCGATCGCGCGAATGGCGGCGAGGGTCCGCGCCCGCCGTATGCGCCCGCGCCGGAAGGATTGCACTGGCAGGAATGGATCGGCCCTGCGCCGTATCGCGATTACCACTCCGACTTGCATCCGCATTCGTGGCATGGTTGGTATGATTTTGGAAATGGGTCGATCGGGAACATGGGTTGCCATGTGCTGGACGGCGCTTTCTGGGCGCTCAAAATTGAACATCCCACCAGCATCGAGGTGGAGCACATGCGCGGCGGAAGCGATGAGCGTTACCCCATGGGCAGTCGAGTGCGCTGGGATGTGCCGGCCCGCGGCGATATGCCGCCGGTAAAAGTTTATTGGTATGAAGGATTGAACCCGACCACCACCGGGCGCCCGCAAGGGAACCTACGCGCCGCTCGCGGAGACGACCGCAACTTACCGCCGCTTTTATTGGAGCTGCGAAAGAAATATCCAGATGAAGAACTGGATGCCGGCGATAGCGGCAGCCTTTACGTCGGGGACAAGGGCGTGATTTATACAGCCACTTACGGCGGCAAGATGCACATCGTCCCGTATGAAAAAATGAACGAGACGCCAGCCCCGCCGAAGAGCTTGCCGCGGCCAAAGAATGTTTTTGAGGATTTTCTCGATGCGGTGCGCGCCGGAAAAAACGAGACGGCAGTGCCGTTCGAATACGGCACGCGTTTAACTGAGTTCTGCTTGCTCGGAAATTTAGCCATGAAGGCCGGCATGAACAAGAAAGTGG
This sequence comes from Verrucomicrobiia bacterium, assembly GCA_036383895.1. Taxonomy (GTDB): domain Bacteria; phylum Verrucomicrobiota; class Verrucomicrobiia; order Limisphaerales; family SXQI01; genus DASVNK01. Next base: position 89,635 of record DASVNK010000015.1, read on the forward strand.
AGTGGGACGGCCCGAACATGAAGGTCAAGAACATCCCCGAATTGAACGCATGGGTAAAACGGCCGTATCGGGAAGGGTGGAAAGCGTAAATGTAGTTCGCAGGGAAATCAGGGACGGCGCGCTTGGCGTAGGGATCAACCGCCGACCTGGTTCAGCGGATCCAGTGCTTTGTTAAGCGTCGGGACGTCTAATCCGGATATTTCGCGCGCCACCTCGCGGACATTTCGGCCGGACTGGTGAGCGACCTTCGCAATCTCAGCCGCTTTATCATAGCCGATGAGCGGCGCGAGTGCCGTGCACATTGCGAGGCTGTGCTCGATACCTGCCTGGCAATGTTCGCGATTAGCTTCGAGTCCAGCCACCGCACGGCGCGCGAATGTTTCAGCACCGGTTGAGAGAATTGAAATGGATTGCAGAAGATTGTGCGTCATCACCGGCATCATCACGTTCAAATCGAAGTTCCCGTGGCTCGCCGCAAAAGTAATTGCCGTGTCGTTACCGACCACCTGCGCGCAAACTTGCATCAGCATCTCGGCCATTACTGGATTTACTTTTCCGGGCATAATTGAGGAACCGGGTTGCGTGGCGGGAAGTTTTAATTCGCCGTAGCCGAGGCGCGGCCCGGACGCCAGAAAGCGAATGTCATTGGCGATCTTCAATAGACTGATCGCAACCGTTTTCAAGGCGCCGCTAAGTTCCACAATCACATCGCGCGCGGCTTGCGCTTCGAAATGATTTTCTGCTTCCCGAAGCGCGTAACCTGTTTCGCGCGCAATGTTCGCAATCGTGCGCCGCGCGAATTCCGGATGCGTATTAATGCCAGTCCCAACCGCGGTGCCTCCGAGCGGGAGTTCACCCAGCCGCGATTCACAAGAGCGAATGCGCTCGATCCCGAGTTCCACCTGGCGCGCGTAACCGCTGAACTCCTGCCCGAGCCGAATGGGCGTGGCGTCCTGCAGATGAGTGCGGGAAATTTTCAGGACGTTCCAGAACTCCTTTGATTTCTCCTCCAATGCTCTTTGGAGAACCGCGAGGTCATTGTACAGATGCTCGCGTACGAGTCGCAGCGCGGCTAACTGCATCGCCGTGGGAATGACGTCGTTGCTCGATTGCCCCAGGTTCACATGATCGTTCGGGTGAACCCTGGTTTTCCCGCCAAGAAGCTGCGTCGCGCGATTGGCGATCACCTCGTTGGCGTTCATGTTGGTGGACGTGCCGGAACCAGTCTGGAAAATATCCACCACAAACTCTGAATCCAATTTTCCAGCCTGCACCTCTGCGGACGCTCGGGAGATAGCCTCACCTAATTTCGAATCCAGAAGACCAAGTTCAGCGTTCGTGGTCGCCGCACTTTTCTTGATAAGGCCAAGTGCCCAAATAAATTCGCGCGGGAACCGTAAGTTACTGATTTGGAAATTCTCCACCGCGCGCGCGGTCGAAGCCCCATACATCGCCTCCTCCGGAACCGCCATTTCCCCCATCGAATCGCGCTCGATGCGTGTTTGCTCCTCTCCCATGCTGGAAGAGTAGAACAACCCGGCCCAACGCGCTATAGCTCGCGATCTCCTATACGCTCATGCCTATTCATTAATGCCCCAAGCTTCCGGGCGAGGCGTGTAGTTGGAGTAGGCATGAATTCGCGTCGATCGCGAGGCAGCCGTAAACTGCGCCTCAATGTTCGATTCCGAACGGTCGCTCAACTTCACGTTCTCCCATGAAATCGAGATCAACCGCGAGATCGAAGAGTCGCCATTTTGGCCCAGGTGAGGATTTCTGATTGTGACGAGCGGCTCGTTTCGCATAACTACGTTCCTCCGGTGCTTTAGCAAAAACTTGACCATCCTCGCGCTTGCGAAGCTCTCCATTTGCAGCCCGGAACTAACCATCACTTGTTCAGGCGGGAATAGTTTGCTCGCCGCGCCAAAATCGCCCTTCGATGGTCGATTGGCACGCAGCTCGCGAAGGAAACATAATTGAGGGAACGAACCACTTTGACTTCTGCCTCAGGAACGTCGTTCAATCAATGATATGGATTGGGACGAGTTGTATCGCAGAGGCGAGACGCAATGGGACAAAGGCGCTCCGTCCCCGCCCATGCGCGAATATCTGCAACGCCAATCGGTGCGCGGGCGAGCCCTCGTCCCGGGCTGCGGCCGCGGCCATGAAGTAGCCTTGGCTGTCGAACATGGCTTGGACGCCTCCGGTCTCGATATCGCCCCCACCGCAATTGCCGAGGCGCAACGATTATATCCGCACCTGGCCAACCGCTTTTTCTTGGGAAGTTTATTCGATCCGCCCGGGCATTTCCGATCCGCCTTCGACCTCGTCCTGGAACATACCTGCATGAGCGCGCTCACTCCGGCGCTGCGGGCCGACTACCGCCGTGGAATCGACCTCGCGCTGCGTCCCGGCGGTTTACTCATCGGCGTTTGGTTCATCAATCCAGACCTCGATCCTGGCGAGGAAGGCCCACCGTATGCTTTCAGCGTGGAAAATCTCACCGGACTCTTCGCCGACGGTTTCGAAATCGTTGAAGATTACGTGCCGCAACCAGCATTCCCGGGGCGCGGAGGACGCGAACGCGTTCGCGTCCTCAGAAAGCTCTAATCGTAAAACTCGCGAGCGCCTATTTGCCGGCGCGCAGAGCCATTGTCCGCCAAATCAGCGCTGGATTATCCGTGATAATGCCGTTTACCCCAGCGTCGAGTAATTGATTCGCAAGGCCGGGTTCGTTGATGGTGTAGACCCAAACCTTCAACCCTTTGGAATGCGCGTAATCAATCGCTGATTTATCAACACTGCGACTCCAAACGACGGCGCGTGCGCCACATTTCCGTGCGGCATCGATCCACGCCGGGCTGAGTTTCTTTTCGTCATCGCTTAGCTTTTTGCCGTCCTTCGTTGAGGGAGGCCCGAGCGTGCCGAGCACTTGTGCAGGTTCCAGTCTGTGAAAGTCTGCCAGGTAATCCCAATCGAACGCCTGCACTATTAAGGCATTCACCAGATTCTTTGAACGCAGCATTTCAACACAGGTTTTCGCGTCTCCGGCTTTGCGTTCGATTAGGGTTACGCCTTTCTTCTGGATAAACTCCAAAGCCTCGCTGAGCAGCGGCGGCTTCTCGGCTGAAAATCTTAGGTTAAACCAAGACCCAGCATCTAGCTTCGTGAAATCCCCGGCATTTTGCGCGTCGACGCGAATCCTGCTCCCGCCAAGTTTGTTCGTCGCGTCCGTGGTGCGGTCCAGAGTGTAATCGTGCATAACCACCGGAATACCATCCTTCGAATGGTGGTAATCCAGTTCGATCAGATCCGCGCCAGCAGCAATTCCGAGCTCAAACGCCGCCAAAGTATTTTCGGGCGCGACCATCGAATAACCGCGATGCGCGATCACCAGTGGCCGCTTTTCGTTCAGCAGTTTTTCAGCAACGGTCTCTGCGCCCGCATTCATTTCGATGGAAAGCACACAACCAATTAGCAGTAAGCACAAGCCGCTCAACCTCGCAAACATCCAAATCTCCTCTGTTAAGGCTCTATTTGTGCCCTTGTCATTTGCGATTCTCCAGTAAAAATCGTGAAACAAACCCTGACCAAAAAATATGTTCCCGCGCCTCCTCATTCTGCTGATCGTTTCGCTGGTCCCAGCCTTTGCCGAAAAGGAAACCGTCATGCTCCCAATGCGCGACGGAATAAAGCTTGCGACAGACATTTACCTTCCAACTGGCAATCCGCCCTTTCCAGTAATTCTCATTCGCACCCCGTATAACCGCGAAAGCAACGCCGCGATCGGCGCCGAAGGCATCAAGCGTGGCTTCGTGATCGTCGCACAGGATTGCCGCGGCCGCTTCGCCTCCGAAGGCGAGAATCTCCCATTCCACAACGACAAAGCGGACGGCCTCGACACCATCGAGTGGGTCGCCAAACAATCCTGGTGCAACGGCAAGATCGGCACCTGGGGCGGTTCGGCCGTCGCGATCACACAATTTCAAATGCTCGCCAGCGGCACCGATAAAATCTCCGCGCAACATCTCACCGTGGGCGCGCCCAATCTCTACGACGTCATTTACATCAACGGCGTTTTCCGCAAATCACTCATTGAAGATTGGCTGAAAGGCGCGAAATGGAGTCCGCACGCCCTTCCGGTCTGGGAAGGCCACCCGAATTACGACGATTATTGGCGTGAGCGCGATGCTTCGCGTCATTACAAGAATGTCGATTTTCCTGCGCTCCACATCGGCGGCTACTGGGACATCTTCGCCCAATCCACTATCGATTCTTTCCTGGGTTACCAGGAACACGCGAAACGGACGGCCCGCCGCAAACAGAAACTGGTCATGGGGCCTTGGGCGCACGCCATCAAACAAGACAAGGTCGGCGAACTGACTTTTCGCAACGCCAAGACTCCTCCCGGCCGGGCGCACGACGCCTGGCAATGGTTCGACATGACGCTGCATTCGGACACCACGCTGCTCGATGCGGAACCCGCGGTGACTTACTACGTCATCGGCGACACATCCAATCCGAACGCTCCCGGCAACGAATGGCGTACCGCCGATCAGTGGCCGCCCATCAAAACCAAAGACACGAAGTTCTATTTCCAGCGCGACCGCACCTTGTCGCACGAGAAACAGGTCGAAGCAGGTCCGCTTATTTATCGCTACGATCCTGCAAATCCGGTGCCCACCATCGGCGGAATCCAACTCACCATTCCCGCCGGGCCGATGGATCAGCAGAAAATTGAATCGCGAAACGACGTCCTCGTCTTTACCAGCGAAGCGCTCACCTCCCCGATTGAAGTAACGGGACGTGTCCGCGCCAAGATTTGGTTCGCGGCGGATATTCCCGACACTGATTTCGTCGCCCGTCTCTGCGACGTTTATCCGGATGGGCGCTCATTCAATTTGTGCGAAGGCGCAATCCGCACGCGCTTTCGTGAGGGCCTGGACAAAGAAAAATCGTTGAAGGACGGCGAAATCTACCCGCTGGAAATCGATCTTTGGTCCACCAGTGTGATCTTCAACGCCGGCCACCGAATCCGCGTTCATATCACTTCCAGCAGCTCGCCTGGTTACGACCCAAATCCAAACACTGGCGCCGCCTTTCGTTCAAACAACGAATCGCGCAAAGCAAACATCAAACTCTACCTCGATCCCAAGCGCCCTTCGCACATCACGTTGCCCATTGCCACGGCAGGCCTTTAATTCTGCGCGGCGCGCAGCCGCTCATCCGCCAGATCAAGCCGATACATGATCTGGTTGTAATCGTAGCGCGGCGTCTGGCTGGTGTTGCCGGAAAAATCCGCGGTGTAAGTGCCTTCAAAATAAATCACGCGCCCGGCATCCTGGTCGAAAAACGGGTGTTGCGCCGGATTGTAGAACGAATACTTCTCGTGGGTGACGATCTTGCGGGCTGTTTTCCAAGGACCAGTAGGATCGTCAGCCTCTGCGTACCAGATTTCGCCGAGCATGGAGGTGCCCATGATCTCGGAACAAATCAGAATCCATTTGTTGCGATACGTATTCCAGCAGACCGATCCCGCGTGCATCTGCACCACTTTGCCACTCTCCACATCCCGCGGTTGAAAGCGCGCCTCTTCGCGCTTCATCAATCCCGCGGCGATAAACTGCTGTTCCTCTTTTGAACCGGTTGGCGGAGAGTTCTTCGTCCATCGATAAACCAGCTTACCCTCGAAATCCCGCAACAACTTCACCTCATTCGTCTTCGCTGAACTCCCATCCGCGATGCAAGTGAACGCTTCATATCCTTCGCTATCAATTACGGCATTCATCTCCGCGCGCACCCGCACCGCGGGAAAGTTTAGCCCAAACTGAAAATACTTCGCCCCATCGTTCGTCGTCGTGATCGGATGCCCATGCGGATGGCGCCACTTATCCGCAAGGTCCAATTCCTTCAATTGCTCGAACTCATTCTTCTCATCGTTGTAAATGGCCAAACCTCTTCCCGTCGGCCTGCTCAGCCCCTTCAACCTCGTGTAATGCGCCACCATCTTTTCCTCGCCTCGCGCATCCTTCACCGTCAGAAAACCATCCGCCCAAATCAAATCTCCCTTCGGCGGAATCGGAAACATCCCCTTCGCGAAACCGTTCTCGTCGGTGAAATATTTCAAATTCACCCCCACACTCGGATCCAATCCACGATTCGCCGGCAGATCTGAGGTCGCGCCGCTCATGCGAAAGTTTCCGAGTGGATACGCCGCCTGAGAAGTGTCGCCCCAGAACCAGAATATTTTTCCGCGATGGATGACGCGCTGGATTGAATCCTGGCCGACGATTTTCGCGTTCAGCAGGGGTTCTTCAATCGGCGCCTTGTGTTCCAGCAAGATGGAGTCGCGATAAATTCCGGCACCGGTCGTGCGATACAATCGCTCCGCAATGTTCAGGCGTTTGATTCTCAGAACCTCCTTTGTGCCGGGCGCGAATTTGACCCGTGCTCCGCGGTAGCCGAAGCCATCTTTTGGGAATTCGTAACCGTGGCTGCGCAGGTAAAGGAAAACGGTTTCCCCATCCAAGCCGGGTTCGTTGATGGCTACGCGGCCGGCGGAATCGGTGATCCAGATAGCGTGATCTACGGTCTTCACTTCGACCAAGGGGACACCGCGACCGGATTTGTCATCCACCACTTGAAGTTCAAAATAGGCGGCTTGGGCAAGAAATTGCGCAAGCACAGCCAGACAGCCGAGGTGCCGAATCATGCGGTCAGGATAACGGCGGGCGAGAGTGGAGGCAGTAGTTTTCCCGTTAGTGGGCTTCGGTGCGCGCGCGGCGCGCTGATGGAGATTATATATGCGTCCAGTTCGGAGGTGGCGGGGACCGTAAAGACGATTAACGTTATCTGCAACTTTTAAGGGGCGGAGAATCTGCAATAATCCTTTTAAGTATCTAGTAGAGAATGAATTAAATGATGTTTTTGCGTTAACGTTATCTGCAACTATCTGCAATTTATCTGATACTTTTGTGGACTGACGGCGGATTTTTTCACCGCAGAGGGCGCGGAGTAACGCAGAGGCGGAGCAGAGGGATGCTGTTTGTGACTTACAAAAAATTTCAAACAGGCGATACAGCGCAAAAAAGTGCGATACAATGGGGCCGGAAAGGGGGTCTAGGGAGGCGATACAATTTGCGTAAGTTTTGGACGAGGCAACCACGATCCGGCAGTCGCGGGACGAATCAACACGAATTGGGAGCGGGGTGCGGAGGGCGTTATCAGAGGTCGGATTTAGCGGTCTGCCAAAGGTTTCCTGTTTTCGAGTTACAAAAAATTTTAAACAGGCGATACAGAGCGAAAGAGTGCGGTACAATAGGGTCGGAAATGGGGTCGAGAGAGGCGATACAATTTGCGTAAGTTTTTTCGGATTTAACGCAGAGAACGCCGAGGGCGCAGAGGCCGCAGAGCCTGGGCTGCCGGAAACAGTAGCAGATGGCGGCTCACTGCGGACTGCCTCAAGGTCTGAGCAGAACGGCAGGAGGTGATCGGAAATGCGGTTCATAACGTCTCCGCCAGCGAAGGGACGCAGCGGGTACGCGGTGATGCGCACTGGTGCTTTCGAGGGTGATTAGACGTTCGCTGAACGGCAGCGAGGTTCTAGTCAACCGCGGTCGCCTTCGCAGGCTGAGTTCTTTTTAACTGAGCGGGCTCGATCAGGCAAGCAGTTCTCCTCCTCGGAAGCGAAAAGTTACCTTCTTACGGACTGACCCCTTTCCCGCTTTCCCGGAAGTTACTTTCTTAACATTACTGTGCGACCCGGGTACGGAGGAAGAGTGGAGTTGATTTATTGAGGAGGGTGGAGCGGGTGAAGGAGTTGCTGAAGAAGGTGGCTTGTTGGTTCCAGTTGGTGAGGTCCGTGGTACTTTCGAGGATGACGGTTTGGTCATCGCGCTGCCATGATTCGATGGTGATGTTGTTTGGGTTTTGCGAGATGATGAGGCGAGGTGCGGTGGCAGTGTAGATTACTTGGAAATCGATGGGAGGAGAGTAGGCGATGTGCCCGTCAGCGGAGATGGCTTTGGCGAAGACGCGGTGGGTGGAGGGAGGAATATTTGAGCCGGGGAGGGTGAAGTTGGGCGAGTCGGCGATGCCGTGGGAGCGAGTGTTCCAAAGGTATCCGATCGGCGAAATGGTGTAGGAGATTTGCTCGATGATTTCGATGCGAGTGGTGGGGTTGGTGAGCAACGGTCCAGCAAATCGAAATTCCGGAAAGTCTGGCAGGGAGAAGACGGAGTGGTGGGCGGGCGAAGTAATGGCGAGTTGAGCGACATCGATGAAGATGTGGAAGGGATCTGTAAGGAATGCATGGCCGAATTCGGAAATGCAAATGAAGTAGGACTGACCTGCTTCGACGGGAAAGAGAGTTACATCGTCGAGCAGTGAGTTTGTCGGTGCTGCAGAGAGATTGGTCAGCGAATCACCAGTGAAGATGGAACGGATGGGTAAGCGAGGGTGATTAGGAAAAAAATTATCCGGCAACTCTGGTCTGACGGGAATGCGGAGAGCGGCGTACCCGGTTGTTGCTGGAGTAAATTTCCACCAGAGCGAGCGGGGGCGACGGAAATCATCGGGCTCGCCGAGTTCTGAAGTTGCAGCGGTGGTGTCGGCGAAGAATTGAACGTGATCGCCTTGAAGGATTGCGGCGGTAGCGAAGGTGTCGTTGGCGGGTTGTTCGCGAAACTGGAAGATAAATTTGGCGGGCCTGGGGAATTCAGTGCCGGATTCGAGACGGATATAATAGGTCTGACCCGCGGCGAAATAACGCTGCGTCATTGAACTACTGTTGGTGACATGCTGAAGGGAGTGGAGTTGTTCGCCGGAGAAAACACTGAGCCACCAGCCGAAGCCGCTAAAGTCAGCCAGCCCGCTAGCCGGTGCGATGAACTTGAACCAGAGCGTTTTTGCGCCGAGTTCGTAAGTGGGAGGTTCCGCGGGTTCAACGGTCGCGCAGGATTCGCAAACCCAAGTAACGAAGTGGTTACTCGAGATGAGTTGCGCGTCGGCAAAGTTGTCGTTCGGGGGAGGGGTAGGAATTAGAACCAGTCTATATCTGCCGAAGACAGAACGAGAGATACCGTCTGAGAATCCGGCGGCGATAGAGTAGGTTTGGCCCGCTTGAACTGCGTGAGTTGGATGTAGTGTGAGGTCGCTTTCGTTGGTGCCGGAGAAGAGGGAAAACTTGAGATAGGTTTGATCGAGGTCGTCGAAGGCGAGAACGCCGGACCGTGGTGCGGTCCAGGACCACCAAACGGCGGAGGGAGTGCCGCGGAAATCTGCTTCGAAAATAGTATCGTCGCCGGTGAGCGGGAGGCGGTCGGCAAAAGTGCTGTTGGGATGTGTGATCCTGAAAGTCAGCGGCCGAAGCGCGTAGTTTTTTCCATCGGACGCGCTGGCTGTGGCGGTGAGTGTGTGCTCGGTGGGATGGAGGATGGGAAACTGGATGGGCGCAAGGCGGTTGGTTTGGAGGAATATGCCGTGGTGGAAATAGACGGTGAGATTGGTGATGGCGGCGTACTCGGGAAGAGCTTTCCAACGCAGCGTGGGCGGTGTGACGTGGGGATAGGAAGCGCCCGGTTCGATACCTTCGAATTCCAAGTAGCGGGTGAGCGAGAGAGCGATTTCTATGGGGTAATTGTAAGACCAATTGACGGCAAGTTGATACTCCTGGCCAGCGAAGACTTCGTTGCCGGTGAATCGAGTTAGATTGGAGAGTTCGGATCCGGTGAAAAGGGTGACAGTTTCGAATGAGATGGCACCGCTGGCGGGAGCGATCCATTTATACCAGGTGACTGGTGATGAGCCGTTCGAGGCGGCGATGGGTTCGGCGGGGTCGTACTGAGCGGCAGGACTCCAATCGGAGAATCGGACGTTGTCTCCCTGGAGGAGAAGGCGGTTTTCGAAGGAGTCGTTTACGGGAGGAGCGGTGAAGACAAGGCGGGCATCATCGTAATTGATGAGTGTAGGGCGAGGCGTGGGTTTGATGGTTGGCGTAGGCGTGAAGCAGAAAATGACCGTTGGCGGGAGCGGTCCATGAGAACCAAACGTCGGGATATTCTTCAGGAAAGGGATAGGGGATTGGGTCGCGGGTGGCGTTTTCGAAGGACATGCTGAAGTTGATGTCGGTGCCGGAGAGGTGGGTTGCGGAGGCGAGGTGGTCGTTGGCTGGCTGGGCTTGAGCGGCTGCGGCCAGGTTCAGCAGAAGGACCACAATGACCAGATAGAGGCGAGCAAGGCGCGAATTGCCTTGCCGAACAGTGTTATAGGTTGGGCGCATCAGCGGCGGCGATATTAGAAGAAGGAAATAAAAAAGCAGTAAAAAGAGTACGTCTGCGTCTACGTCGAGGAGGATAACTTCCGCCCTTTGTCCTTGGGTGGACCTTTGGTCCCCTCAGAGATTTTCGGAGGGGTTCCGGTGCGGACCGGGAGGAGTATGTGAAATTGCTAGCGGGCGCGCTCAATGCGGATGCGAACGGCACCTCTGACATGCAGTTGAGCGGAGAAGCGGTGACTACGAAGATCGGAAGTAGAACGGCGGCAGCCGGAACCTCACGCGTTTAAGCAGGGTGGTGGCGCCGTTACGGGGCAACGCGTGGGTTAGGCCAAGATGCCGGGGATTATTTTGGCGGTGCCGGCGACGCCGGTGAGGCGTTCCTGGCGGGCGCTTACTTCGAAACTGAGATTTTCGTGCGAGATGCCGAGAGCGGCGAGGATAGTGGCGTGCAGGTCGCGAAATGGGTAGGGGTTCTCGACCGCCATGAGGCCGATTTCGTCAGTGGCTCCTATGCGGCCGGGCTTTACTCCGCCGCCGGCCATCCAAATTGTAAACCCGGCGGCGTTGTGTTGTCGGCCATTGTCGCCCTGGGTCATGGGCGTGCGGCCAAATTCACTGGCCCAAATTACAAGGGTTGTGTCGAGCAAGCCGCGTTCCTTCAAGTCGCCGAGCAGCGCTGCGATGGGCTGATCTGTCCAGCGGGCGCGCGGCGTGTGATTCTTTTCGAGCCGATCGTGGGCGTCCCAGCCATCCTTGTCCGGCATGTCATACAACTGCACGAAGCGAACGCCGCGTTCGACGAGCCGTCGCGCGAGCAAACATTTACGGGCAAAATTTCCCGTGCGTTTGTCTTCGTGTTCGAAACCGTAGCATCTGCGGAGATAATCAGGTTCCTTTTCAACATCGCCAACTTCCAGGGCCGCTGACTGCATGCGGTAGGCTAATTCGTAAGTAGCAATTCGGGCATCCAGTTCGGTGAATCCCGGCCGCGTGGCGCGATGTTTCATGTTCAGCTTCTGGATCAAATCGAGCGTCGCCCGCTGACCCGCCGCCATTTCCTCCGGCGGCAACAAGTCGAGAACCGGTGTGCCTTTATCGCGCAAGCGCGTCGGCTGAAACGCCGCGGGCAGGAATCCATTCGAATAATTCGCCGCGCCGCCGAGCGGACCCGCATCGAACAACATCACGTAACCCGGCAGATCCTGGTTTTCCGTCCCAAGGCCATAAGTAACCCATGAACCCAAACTTGCTTTCCCTGCCCGCACATCTCCCGTGTGCAACTGGTAACTCGCCGGTGCGTGATTATTACTCTCCGCCTGCAAGGAATGGATGAAGCATAAATCGTCCGCATGTTGGGCCACGCGCGAATACAATTCGCTCATCCACATCCCGCTTTGGCCGTATTGCTGAAATTGGTAAGGGCTCGCGAGCAACTCCTCCTTGCATCCATGAAAAACATTCGCGAAGCGCGTCGCTTCCACCGCTTTCTTGATCGAATCCGGTACCGGCTTCCCGGCGAGCTTCTGTAATTCTGGCTTATAATCGAACGTGTCCACCTGCGAAGGCCCGCCGACCATGAACAGAAAAATCACCGATTTCGCTTTCGGCGCGAAATGCGGCTGCCGCGCCGCAAACGGATTCAGCGGCTCAATCACCGGCCACTTCGGCGCGCTCGCCAGCGCCTCGCGTCGCAACAGCGCATCCAACGCCAGCGTCCCAAACCCAGCACCCGTCCGCGCCAAAAAATCGCGTCGCGAAACGTTATGAGGTTGGAGGATCATCTACTCGCATTATGACCATTGCCGCGCTTTTCCACAAATGCTAATCCGGTCACTCATCCACCTCCGGCTCGGGCGGCAGCGTCTCCACGTATTTCTTCCAAAGCTCCAGTTCCACATACAACTCCAGGAACTTTGTCGGACGCAGCTCTGTCATCCCCGCCATGATCCATTTCTTCTCGGACTTTTCATCAAGCCGCGCATCCAGATCAGCCGAGACGATCACAATCGGAGCGTACGGATCGTCCGGAAGTTTATCGTACCAGCCGACGTGCTTGAACCGCCGCAAATACCACGGTAGAGGCCAATAATCGCTTTCCGGTGATACGACTTTAATGACCGTCTCAAATGCTTGCGGACTAATCTTCGCGATTCCTTCCGCCCGCTCGACCAGGTTCAAAATGTCCGGAACCGTTTGCGCGTACACATACGGATTCCTGCGATCCGAAGCATGCGCATAACTGCCGCGCCAGGATTGCGCCGTCAGTTGGACCGTCGCCGCGATGATCAGCAGTGCAATCGCAACCCGAACAAGCTTCCTGCGTGAAATCTCAATCAGTGCCGCCGCGCCAACTCCCGCCAGCAACACAAAGCCAAAGTAAAAATTCAGGAGGCACCACGGCGTTTTGTAAGAAATGAGCGAGTAGATAGCCGCAAGCACGATGCTATAGGTCGCGAGGAAATGGAGCAGGGGAGACTTCCGCCGAAACGCAACGACCATCCCAATAACCGCGAGGATTAAAATCAGCGCTTCACTGAAGACTGGACCCTTCACCGGATGAAACCACCCAATCCGCTGAAAATAAAAATACCACGGATGGATATGCGGCGAGTGTCCCGAAGCCCGCTTCAACCACGGAAAGTAAGTCAGAACAGAATCGATCAATCCGCGAAAGTTTGTGAAGAACGAACTGAAGAATAGCAGCCAAACGAATAACGTGGCCGCCACCGCCAAACCCACATCCTTCCACGGAATGCCTCGAAGGAAAATTTTCCAAGAGGCGTCTTTCTCCTTCGCTCTCCACATCGTTAAGACGAGCGCCACTCCCATCGCCGCCACGCTCAGCACGAAGGTCTCCTTCGTCGCGAACATCAACCCCAGCCCAACTCCAGACCACGCCGCCCACCATCGTGATCGCGACTGCACATAACGCCATCCCGAGCCGATGGTCACCGCGCTGAAAAAAATCAGCAGCATTTCGTGAATGAAATACCGGCTGTAAAAAACCATCGCGGGCGAGATGGCGATGAACAGCGCCGACCAAATTATCGCCTGCCGACCAAGCCCGTCGGCAAACAGAAACAATAGCAAAATCACCGCCGCACCAAAGAAAACCGTCGCGTAGCGCAGCGCCTGGTCGGGAAGATCATTCGCGTTAGCAGCGCCACTCAGGACAAGAAAAGGGACCGTTGCGTAGTGCAGCGTCGGTCCGTGATATTCATCTGGGTCGTATTTATAACGACCGCTCGCCCACAACTCCGCGACCTTGGTCGCATTCACCGCTTCATCGTTGTGAAGCGGGCGGGTATCGAGTTTGGGAAGGCGAAAGGCGAGCGCGCCTGCAAAAATCACCAGGACAGCGAGCGCGCTCCAGCGATTCATCCGCTATTTCGCAGGCAGCGCGTAAACTTCGATTTCCTGCCAGCAATTGATTGCGCTCAAGGTACTGCCCTTGGTGTAGCCGCGCACATAACGTGCCTTCACGCCTTTCACCGGCACCACGCGACCGAACTCCAGCTCGAAATATTCGCGATCGGTTCCGACGCCGAGCTTCGAAGAGTTATCGGTGTCGTTGTTGTAAACGATCGTCACGCCGTCCTTGAACTCGGGGTCGTTCGAGACTTGCACGATCGTGTCATGAAACGCCTGAAGCAATCGATGATCGTGCCAGAAGGCAATCGCGTGAATCTCCTGCTGCTCGCCGAGATCCACCTGCACCCATTGGGTGCCGCGCTTGAACTCGACGACATCTTCATCGATCGGTTCGCGCTTTCCATCGACGATCTGAGTCAACTCGCCTGTGTAAGGCGCCACGCTGCTCGTCACGGTTTTTCCGGTGGCAACATTCTTAACGCCGTTTGGCACCTGGATCGGCGCCGGCGCAGTCTTCGGCGGCGGCTCAATATTTGGGCCCGAGGGAAGATCTTCCGGCGTCCCCTTCGTCGTATGCGCGGGCAATTTCAAATTCAGCGGAACGGTATCCGCAGCTTGCGAACCTGCCGGCGAAAGCGCGACGAGCGCGGCGGCCAATGAAAACAACCAAACCTTCTTCATACTCCAAAACTTCAGCACAATTCTTCTCTACACAAATAAGAAGCAGGCCCAACTTCCGCCGGACCTGCTTTCGTTTCCAAATTACACTTTCCAGCCGCGACGATTCTCGCGCTTCACATATTTCGCTGCTTCCTTGTCGTTGGTCGCGCGCATGTTCGGGCCGTCCCATTCCAGTTTCTGGCCCACGCCGCGGCGCAAGGCGACGCAACCGAGCAGAATGCTTTCGGTCAGGAACGCGGAGATGTCGAAGTTTGAGTAAGCCGCCGGCCCACCTTTCATCATCGCGAACCACTCCTGTTTCATCACGAGGTCGGTGTTGCCCTGCGTGCGCGCGATGCTTTGCGGCACCGCTTTGACTGCGTCGTGCTTGTCGCCGTCGACATATTTATCTTCGTCGTTCAGCAACAACTGGAACCGCGCACCGTAATCATCCGGCGAGAACAACTTGCCCTTCTCGCCAATGATCAAGCATCCGCTCGTCGGCAAATCGCCGCGCGCCTGGATAATTTCCTTGACCACATCCGCGTGCGGACGCACCGGCGTGATATAGGCCGACTTCTTGTAAAGATCGTGCTTCGCGTTCGGGTTGCCGTCATACCACCAGAACTTCAGCGGCGGCAGGCCATCGCGCTCCGGAAACTCAAACCGAATGCGTGAGGTCAGAGGGAAGGTCTCTGGATAAATCTTCGAAGCCATTTCCAACTCCACCGCGTTCGGGTAACCGAGCTTCAGCGCGCGGAAAGGCATGTTCACCGTATGGCAAGCCATGTCGCCCAGCGCGCCCGTCCCAAAGTCATACCAACCACGCCAATTGAATGCGTGGTAAACATCTTTCTTATAGGGACGATTCTGCGCTGGCCCCAGCCACAAATCCCAATCCAAATGTTCCGGCACCGGATCTTTTCCTTCCGGACGCATAATCCCTTGCGGCCACACAGGGCGGTTCGACCACACATGCAATTCCTTCGGCGCGCCGATGATCCCGGCCTGGATCACTTCCACCGCGCGGCGCAAACCATTCTCCGCGCTCCCCTGGTTGCCCATCTGTGTGGCGAGATTCTTTTCCTTCGCCAATTTCCGCATCTCGCGCGCTTCCGAAAGCGTCTGCGTCAACGGCTTCTGGCAATACACATGTTTGCCGGCCCGCATCGCGGTAATCGCCGCCGGCCCATGCATATGGTCCGGACCCGAGATCGTGACCGCGTCGATCGACTTATCCATGTCCTCAAGCAGCTTGCGCCAATCCTTGTAACGGCGCGCGTCGTAAGTTCGCTTATCCTTCTCTGCCATCGCTCGGAAAGTCTTCTCGCGCGCGTTCAACGTGTTCCCGTCCACATCGCAAATCGCGACGATATTTCCGCCCGCCTGGAACGCATGGCTCGAATCGCTCTCGCCTTTGCCGCCCACGCCGATGCACGCCACGTTAATTCGGTCATTTGCGCCCAACACCCGACCCACGTAAGGGAACGGGATCGATGCCGCCGCCGCTGCCAATGTCGTCCGCCGCAAAAACGCGCGGCGATTCAGGAGATCTTGCTTCTTTTCCATACTCATAAAAACGTTAGTTCGCGAGCGGCCGCCTTGGGTTTACGCGCCGCTCCTGCTGAATTGTCTGGTTTCGACGCATCCAACCCGCCCCATCTTCACGAATCAAGCCAATAAATTCCACCAGCGTTATTATTCCCATCCTCGGATTTGCTCACAATCGAATCGATTCGCAAACGGATCAGCAGAACCGTTCGTCGACAGTCGCAGCATTAAAAAGACAGCGGCAAGTAACTGAATTGTTTTCTCCCGGCCCATCAATTATAAAAACCGGCATGCGATTCCTCGTCAGTGTTATTGGTGCGCTGTTCGCCCTCAGCACCTCGCTTGCTCAGCAAGCACCCGCACAACCCGCGCCGTCTCCCCAAGCTAGCCAACCCGACGCGGCTCAATCCCAACCTCAACCGTTCCAGTTCAAAGACGGCGATCGCGTCGTTTTCCTCGGCGACACCTTCATCGAGCGCGAAGGAAACTACGGCTACATCGAAACGATGCTCACAGCCCGCCTCGACAATCAAAAAGTCATCTTCCGCAATCTCGGCTGGAGCGCCGACACCGTCCTCGGCGAATCCCGCGCCAGTTTCGATCCGCCCGAGAAAGGTTTCGATCTGCTCGAGGATCAACTCAAAGCCATCAAACCGACCGTCGCCTTTCTCTGCTACGGCATGGCCGAATCTTTCAAAGGCGAAGCCGGCCTGGGAAAATTCCGCAAGGACATCAATACCCTGATCGATACCATCTCCGAAATTTCCAGGCCTGACCCTGTCCGCTTCATAATCGTCACGCCGCTCTTCCACGAAAATCTCGGCGGCGCCTTCCCCAACCCCGACCTCCACAACGCCAAAATCGAAATGTATGTCCGCGCCCTCCGCGAAATCGCCGCGCAACGCAGCGCCCGCGTCATCGACATCTTCGAAGGCATGGTCGCCTATCACAAACGTCCCAACGCGCGCCCCTTCACCGACAACGGCATTCACCCCACGCCCTTCGGTTACTGGCAACTCTCCCTCTTCTTCGAACGTGAGCTCCGCCTCTATCCCGGCCCCCTTCGCATCGGTTTCGACTCGAAAGGAATGATCCGCCAGGACAGCATCGGCTTCGCCGTCCACGGTTTCAAAGGTTCCGAGACAAATCTCTCCTTCTTTGCCAAAGACCGGTTTCTCCCGACCACCCCACGCCCCGCCGCGTTCGGCGAAATCGTTCGCTCGCCTGGCATCCTCATGCAGTTCATCGGCCTGAAAGACGGCCAATACACCTTGCGCGTCGATGACCAGGTCGCCGCCGTCTTCACCGGCCAGGAATGGGGCAGGGGCGGCGTTATCATGCACAGCCCTGCCATGAAACAAACCGAGGAGATGCGCAAGACCATCGTCAAGAAAAACGAACTCTTCTTCCATCGCTGGCGTCCGCAAAACCAAACTTACCTCTTCGGCTTCCGCAAATACGAACAGGGCCAGAACGCTAAGGAAATTCCCATGTTCGACCCGCTCATCTCCGAGCAGGAAGAAAAAATCTTCAAGCTTACCGAACTGAAAACCCGCGAATACAAACTCGCCCCCGCCGAACCCGGCGACGAAGAAAAACTCGCTCCCGCAAAACAGGAACAGAAGGAACTTGCCGACATCGATCAAACCCCGCTTCCGCAGCCGACCTTCGATCACGACCCAGAGCTGGAAATTACTCTCTGGGCCGAAAACCCAAATCTCGCGAAACCGATTCACATGAACTTCGATCCCCAAGGCCGCCTCTGGGTCGCCAGTTCGTCCGTCTATCCACAGATCGAACCGGGCAAAGAAGCGAATGATAAAATCCTCATCCTCGAAGACACGAACAACGACGGTAAAGCCGATAAAACCACCGTCTTCGCCGATGGCTTGCTCATCCCCACCGGCGTCGAGCCCGGCGACGGCGGAGCCTACGTCGCGAACAGCACCGAACTTCTCTTCTACCGCGATCACGACGGCGATGGTCGCGCCGATGAAAAGCGCATCATGCTCTCAGGTTTCGGCACGGAAGACACCCACCACATTCTGCACACGCTCCGCTGGGGGCACGATGGCCAGCTCTACATGAACCAGTCCATCTACATCCACAGCCACATCGAAACTCCCCACGGCGTCGTCCGTCTCGATAGCGGCGGCATTCTCAATCTCCGCCCACCCACCCAGGAACTCGGCATCCACATGAAAGGTCTCATCAACTCCTGGGGCCACCACTTCGACCGCTTTGGCCAATCCTTCGCCACCGACGGCGCGGGCGGCGAAGGGATCAATTGGGTTATTCCCCAGGCGATGTATGTCACTTACGAAGGTGCGCGAAAAATCCTGCACGGCGTGAGCCCCGGCAATTATCCGAAATTCTGCGGCCTCGAAGTCGTCGAGAGTGAACATTTCCCGGACGACTGGCACGGCTCGCTCGTCACTTGCGATTTCCGCGCTCATCGCGTCGTTCGTTTCGCCCTCAGTGAACAAGGCGCAGGCTACACCACCAAGGAAATGCCTGACCTCATGCGCAGCACGAACGTCACTTTCCGCCCTATCGACGTAAAGGTCGGGCCGGACGGCGCGCTCTACGTCGCCGATTGGTCCAACCCCATCATTCAACACGGTGAAGTCGATTTCCGCGACCCGCGCCGCGATCACGAACACGGCCGCATCTGGCGCATCGCTTACAAGAACCGCCCCCTCGCGAAAAAGCAGGATCTCGTTAAGGCGGGCAATGCCGATCTTCTCGCGAACCTTCTCTCGAAAAACAATTACGCGCGCCAGCAATCCCGTCGCGTGCTGACCGAACGCGGCGCGCAAAAAATTCAATCCGATCTGGAAACATGGACCAACGCGCAAACCAAGGAGCAGGGGACCCTCGAAGCGCTCTGGATGTTCCAATCTATTGACGTCGTGAATGTCGATCTCCTCAAAAAGACTCTCGCCGCCAAAGACGGTCGCATCCGCGCCGCCGCCACGCGCGTCCTGAGCTTCTGGCAAAACCGTATCCCAAACGCCCTCGATCTCATCTCCCCCCTCGTCGCCGATGATCACGGCATTGTCCGCGTGGAAGCAGTCCGCGCCGCCGCAAAGATTCCCAGCCCCCGTTCCGCCGAATTAGTTCTCAGCGCGCTCGATAAACCCATGGATCGATTCACCGATTACGCCATTTGGCTCAGCATAAATGATCTCGCCGAACCGTGGGTGAAAGCCGTGAAGAGCGGCGATTGGAAATCCGATGGCCGCGAGAAACATCTCGAGTTCGCCCTCCGCGCCATCGAACCGCAGCACGCCAGCGTCGTCCTCACCAAAGTCCTCGCAGATCGTCCCATCGCCAAAGACGGCAGCGGCCCCTGGATTGATCTCATCGCCAAAGCCGGTTCGCGCGAACATCTCGATCAACTCCTCCAGAAAGTTCTCGCCGGGGATTTCAACGAAGCCGCGATTCTAAAATCGCTCGAAGCCTTCAGCGAAGCTGCGCGCCTTCGCCAACTCACTCCGGAGAAAGACAAATCAAAAATTAATTCGCTCTTCGCCAACGCCAATCAGGACATCCGCGCCGCCGCACTCCGCCTCGTCGGCCAATGGAAGCTCCGCGACTTTTCCAGCGAACTTCTCTCGCTCGGCGCCAACGCTGATGCTTCCCCGAAAGTCCGCACCGCCGTTTTCCAAAGCCTCCGCGAACTCGGTGGAAAGGAATCGATTGACGGTCTAACCAAACTCGCCGGTGCAACAAATCCCGAGCCCGTCCGCAACGAAGCAGTCAAAGCACTCGCCGCGCTCGATCTCCAAAAAGCAGTCCCGCTTGCTATCGAAGTCCTCACCGCCACCGAAAACGAAGACCGCGCCCTCGCGCTCTGGCGCTCGCTGCTCGCCAACAAAGGCGCAGCTCCGGTCTTCGCTCAACAACTCCCCAAAACCGGCCTTCCCGCGCCGATGGTCAAATCAGGTCTCCGCGCCGCCCGCGAAGGCGGACGCAACGAACCCAACCTCGTCCTCGCGCTCGCGCGCAATATCGATGAACAAACCGAAGCCAGTAATCTCTCGCCGGATGAACTCAAAAACCTCCTCACCTTCATCAAGGAAAAAGGCGACCCCGCTCGCGGCGAATCGATCTACCGTCGCGCGGAACTCGGTTGCGTCACCTGCCACGCCATCGGCGGCGTCGGTGGCAAAGTCGGTCCCGACCTCACCAGCATCGGTGCCAGCGCCCAGCCGGATTATCTCGTTGAATCGATGCTCTTCCCGAACCGCAAAGTGAAGGAAGGTTATCACTCCGTCATTGTTGAAACGAAAGACGAGATGGAACTCTCCGGCATTCTCATCCGCGAAACCGACGAACAGCTTTTCATCCGCGACGCCAGCAATCGCGAAGTCGCCGTCGCCAAGAACAATATCGCGAACAAACGCATCGGTGGTTCGCTCATGCCCGCCGGCCTTATCGATGCTCTCAGCGAACAGGAGCAGGGCGACCTCTACCGCTTCCTCTCCGAACTCGGCAAACCCGGCGCTTACGACGCCTCCAAAGGAAACGTCGCCCGCGTCTGGCAAGTCATCCCGCGCACCCTCGACGTCGCCCAATTCCCCGACGACAAAGTCGTCAGCATGGAAAAAACCACCACCATCTCCCACAACGAATGGCAACCCATGATGACCCTCGTCGACGGCCGCCTACAAAAATCCGACTTCGAAAAACTTCTCAAAAGCGTCCATTACCGCGACCCCGACGCCATCTACGCCAAAGCCCGTTTCGAAACCCCCAAATCCGGCCCTGTCCGCTTGCACCTCCCTAAAATGACCAAGGCTTTGGTCTGGGTGAATGGAAAAGCAGTTCCACCCACTGAAGAAATCACCGTCGACCTCCCCGCCGGCCAACACACCCTGGCCATTAAGATAGACGCGAAATCGCTCCCCGACTCCTTAAAAGTCTCGACTGCCGAGGCAACGTTCCTCACGAACTAAACAGCGCTATGCGAAAGCTCCTTCCCTCATTCTTCTTCTCCGTCGTGCTGCTCACCGGTTGTTCCTCCGCATTCAACCGCGAGTACAAATCCGCCCTCGCCGAACCGATCCCCACCGACACCATCGCGGGCCCCTGGGAAGGCCGCTGGCTCAGCGATAAAAACGGGCACACCGGCAAACTCCGCGCGGTCCTAACTAAAACATCATCAGAAGAATACGACGCCTACTTTCACTCCACCTTCTGGAAGATCTTCCGCGCCTCTTACCGCGTCCCGCTGAAAGTCGAAGGCACCACCCTCTCCGGCGAAGCCGACCTCGGCTGGCTCTCCGGCGGTCGCTACACCTACGAAGGCGAAGTCACCCCAACCTCCTTCTTCTCAACGTACAAGATGAAATACGACCACGGCACCTTCGAGATGAAACGCCCCACTAACGCCCCACCTTCCCGACCGTAGCGCGGGTGTCCCGCCGTGTGCGCGAGAGCGCACAAGTGTTTAACCGTACTGGCTCGAGTTCCGGCACCGTCCCGGTGCCAGGATCAACCTTCGAAGTATCTATACTTCAACCTTTTACCGCCCCGCCTCCTCAATCTTCGCCGCCAAAATAAAATCATTCTTCGTCAGCCCATTCACTGTGTGCGTGAAGATCTCCACCCGCACCTTCCCCCAAGTCAGGTAAATATCTGGATGATGCCCAACATCTTCCGCAATCGCCCCAATCTTGTTCGTAGACGCCAGCGCGGAAACGAAGTCCTTAAACTTGTACAACTTCTCCAAGTGATGTCCATTCACCACCTGCCACCCGTTCCCAAGCTCCTTCTGCAGGGCAGCCAAGTCATTCCCTTCCAATGCCTTCCCACCCTCCTCGCACGGTTCACATTTTTGTTCCGATAATTTCGCCATATCTCCTCCTACTTCCATTTGCAATCTTCCGACCCTGTGGTAACTCTAACGGTCGCAGTTTTAATTTAACCGAAAAAGACCCGTTGACACCTCCGGGTTCCTGTGGTTTTATTCGGCCCCTTTTTCTAGGGAAAAGTATGTACGCAGTTGTCGAATCTGGAAGCAAGAAATACCGCGTGACCGCGGGGGATACTCTCGTTGTAAATCGCATCGAAGCCGAAGCGGGTAAGGAACATACGCTGGATCGCGTGCTCCTCGTCAGCAACGAAGGCAAAATCTCCGTCGGCGCACCGCTCGTTAAGAACGCCACTGTGTTGGCCGATGTAGTCGAGCACAAGCGCGGACCGAAAGTCATCGCTTTCAAGATGAAGCGCCGCAAGGGCTACCATCGCACTGTGGGGCATCGTCAGGAACAGACTGTCCTCAAAATCAAAGAAATTAAACTTTAAGAAGCTATGGCACATAAAAAAGGACAAGGCTCCAGCCGCAACGGCCGCGACAGTAATGCGCAGCGCCTCGGTGTGAAGGCCTTCGGTGGTGAACATGTCACCGCCGGCAGCATCATCGTCCGTCAGCGCGGCACCAAGTTCGTCGCCGGACTAAACGTCGGCACCGGACGCGATTGGACCCTCTTCGCTCTCAAAGACGGCCAGGTGAAATTCGACAAAGGCTCCCGCCGCGTGAACATCACCCCGCTCCCGGCAGCCAACAACTAATCTGCCTCACAACACTTTCGCAAAGCGACGCCGCAAGCGTCGCTTTTTGCTTGGTAGGGCTCGCTGTCCCAGCGAGCCGCTATTGCAACCAAACCCGCTGCTCATTAGCTTACTTGCATGATCAATTGGAGTTCGTGCCACGCAGTTGAGCGGATTCCCGGGAAGGTAAGCGGCGCCTGGCTATTCAAGGGAACGCGCCTCCCTGTCGCAGCGCTTTTCGAAAACCTCAACAGCGGGGCAACGATCGAAGATTTTCTTCAATGGTTCGAGGGCGTCGATCGTCACCACGTCGAAGCAGTTCTTGAGCATGCGGAAGCGATGCGGTAACGGTTCGTCGGTAGAATGAACCTCTTCAGAACTATCTTACTCCTGGTGCTTTCAGTTGCGCTCAGTGAGTCGTTCGCTGCGTCTCCGGCCCTCGAAATCCGCCGCGACGCCACCGTCCGCGCGGTGGAGAAAGCGATGCCCAGCGTCGTAAACATCAGTAGCAAAACCGTCGTTCGCCGCCGCGGCTATTTCTTCGATTGGTGGCGCGATAATTGGTCGCCCTTCTTCCAGGAGATGCCCCCGCAATACAGCGCCGGCTCCGGCGTGGTGATCGATGAAGAAGGGTACATCGTCACGAATGTCCACGTCGTCGAAGACGCCACCGAAATCATCGTCACTCTCGGCGATAATCGCAGCTATCCCGCGGACCTCGTCGTCGGCACCCGCAAAAGCGACATCGCTCTCCTGAAGATCCGTGCCAAACCCGGCGAACGCTTCGTCCCAATCAACTTCGCGGCTGATGACGACCTCCTCCTCGGCGAAACGGTAATCGCGCTCGGCAATCCCTTTGGCCTCGGCGGCTCAGTCAGTCGGGGCATCCTCAGTTCCAAAACGCGTCGCAGCAGCGCGCAGGACGGCGTTCTCGACATGGAAGATTGGATCCAGACCGACGCTGCAATTAACCCCGGCAACAGCGGCGGCCCGCTCGTGAATCTCGAAGGAAATCTCATCGGCCTGAACGTCGCCATCTTCAAGGAAGGGCAGGGGATCGGTTTCGCCATTCCGGTCAAGCGCGTCGCCGAATCTCTCGGCGAAATCTTCACGCCGGAAACTCTTCGTTCCCTTTGGTTTGGCGCGAGCTTTCAAAGCACGACCAACGGAATCACCGCCACCGCCGTTGCTCCGGGCAGCCCGGCCGAGAAGGGGGGACTCCGCACAGGAGACATCGTCCTGCGCATAAACTCCACCACGCCCAAAAGCGTCTTCGCGCTCAACCGTGAACTCATCGTTACGGGTGAAAACAAGGAGGTCGCCTTCCAAATCCGCCGCGGCAATCGCAGCCAAAACCTCTCCCTCCGCATGTTGCCGGAAGCGAAGCACTTCACCGCCGAGCTCATCCGCCAAAAAATCGGCATTACCGTCCGCGCCATCACCCGCCAGGACTCGGCGAAACTCGGACTCAATCTCACCAGCGGCCTGGTCGTCTCCGACATCGAGCAAAACAGCCCCGCCGATCACGCCGGCTTTCAACGCGGCCTCATCATCGAAGGCATCGACGGCCGCATCCCCGATTCCATCACTACCGCCGCTAAATTGATCGCCGCTAAAAAGCCCGGCGAAACCGTTCGCCTCACCATGATTCTTCCCGGCCCCTTCCGCCGCGCCGAGGTCGACTTACGCGTGCGATAAACCTCCGCGTAACTACCTCTGATCTCTCGGTAATTCCTTCAACATCCGCCGCAGCGCCTTTCCATTCTTGATCGCATAACCCTCGCGATCGTTATTGAAGTAAATCCAGACTTCCTTCGCCCCGCTCGCCCGAATCTTCTCCGCCCACACGCTCAAGTCCGCCTTCGAATAATCGTGCCGATACCAGCGCGACACCCCATGAAACCGAACGTATAAAACATCACTGGTCTTCACTAACTCATCCGGCAATCGTGGCCCGCTCGTGCTGCAGAAAATGAATCCCCGCCTTGAAAACGCCCGATACACCGCCGCGCGCCACCAGCTTTTATGCCGAAACTCCACCGCGTTCCGATGCGCCGGGTCCAGTTGCATCACGATACTCTTCAGCCGCGCCGGCGTGTAATGGTAGCTCGGCGGAAACTGAAACAGAAAGCATCCCATTTGCGGCCCGAGAATCTCCGCGATCTTATAAAACTCACGCACCAACTTCTTCGTCCGCACCATCCGCTTCTCGTGCGTGATTGTCCCACTCACCTTCACCGAATACCGAAATCCCTCCGGCGCATTCCGCCGCCAACCCTTCACCGTCTGCACCTTCGGCCACCCATAAAACGGCGCATTCAACTCCACCGTCCGAAAGTGCTTCACGTAATGCTTGAACCAATGATGCGTCGGCAACTCCTCCGGATAAAACCCACCCTTCCAATGCCAGTAAAACCACCCCGAACACCCAACATGGACCTCCATAGTCCGGAATATACCTCACTTCCGCCCGACTCACTCCCGCTTCTGGTACTGCTAGATTGCCGGTGTGCGTAAAAAGCAGTTCATTCTTTGTCTGTTCGCACTACATGCAGCAGTCACACTGCTGCTTTGGCTCGAACCTTGGGCCGAGCGATTCGAAAGAAGGACCGTCACAAGCTGGCTCCGAGAGTTTGCGGCCAACCAAAAAGTCGACATCAATGTCGTGAACGGCTTCGGCGCCCGCGCCGTGCCGAGGCTTATCCGCCTGATCGAACGCGAGCAGCGATGGAACGACTGGTTTCAGGAGTTTAGCGCCGGTGAAACTCTTCGAAGTATGGGCTTTCGTGATGACTCTGATTCACGTGCCTCCCACCAACGCGCCATCGCCGCGGGCACCTGGCTCAGCATGTTAAAAGCGCAACAGCCCAATCTTCAAACCGACCATTGGAATCCCTCAGTTCATCGATGGTTGGATATCTGGGATGATACTTTCTGGGCACCCAAATGGGTTCAGCTTGTTATCACTACCCCGCACGAATCGGCCGCCGCGCGCGACTTGGCTGCCCGTCCGGTCAGTTCACCGGCACAAGTCAACGAGTAACTGTGTTTCCGCCCGCACTCGCTGCCTATCACTTACCGTCTCTGTGTTTCCATGCGCCTCCCCTTCGTGTCCTTCGTGCTCTTCGTGGTGAATTAGACCCTTCGTTTTTTACCAGGGGGGTATGACCGTATTTGGCATACCCCCTCCGGTATCCTGTCCGCATGATAAAGAATCTTTTCAGTCAAAAACCGAAGAACCAATTCGCCGGCCTGCCCGAAGCGGATCGCAAGCTCATCCTCGACCTCTGCTCGCACCACGATTACGCCGAAGTCGTCGAAATCCTACGCAAACCGCGGTCCGACGGTGGCCTCAACCTCGTCACCTCCCGCGCCGCGCTCTGCCGATTCTACACGCACTACAATCCCGAACCGTCCCAGGCCGTCCTCGCCCAAATCGCCGCCGCCGCCAACATCCGCCACGAACTCGACTCCAACGCCTTCCTCGGCGCCATTCGCGCCACGGTCCAGGCACGCGTCCTCCAAAGTCTCCGCGATGGCAAACCCTTCGCCGATCTAACCCAGGACCTCCGCTTCCTCCGCACCACCGAACACCTCTACCTGGCCGATGCCAAATTCCGCGCCCAGTACCCCAAAGTCACCAACGCCGCCTTCAAGTCACACCTTCAGCGTTGCGCCGACGCGCCCGAAGCCGATTTCGTGCGCGCCGACGACGCGCAACCCGACCTCGCCTCCATCCCTCCGGACCTCTCCGAGTTCGACCGCGAACTAATCCGCGTTCGCCAACGCGAGGAACAGACCCTCGCCCTCCTCGAAACCCACGGCCTCACACCTGAGGACTTCAATTGTCCCGTTAGCGAAATCGATCCCTCCGCCATCCCTATCATCGCCAAGATCAAATCCCGCAGCGCGCAGTATACCACCTCCGTTGCAGCTCAATTCCACGCAAAAAGCCCCGCAATTCCACATATTCCGGGAAATTCCACTTCCCGTGTACCGCAAAATTCCACTTATCAGTCCAACCCAGTTGAGCCCGCCCAAACAGCCGCCCCCACCAAACCCAAACCCCACATCGCACCTCCCAAACCTGGCCGCAACGACCCATGTCCCTGCGGCTCCGGCCGCAAATCCAAGAAATGCTGCCACCAATGAACTCTGCGCGGCGCGACAGCGGCGGACTGGCTCTTGCCTCGCTGTGCACCTCCCCGTATCGTGCCCGCTCATTTTTGGAGATTAATTGATGAGTGTGCGCGTGAGGTTTGCTCCGAGTCCGACCGGTTACCTGCATATTGGCGGAGCCCGGACAGCATTATTTAACTGGCTGTATGCCCGCCATACCGGCGGCACTTTCGTCCTCCGCATCGAGGATACCGACACCGCGCGCAACACCCAGGAAGCGGTCGATGTAATCCTTCAGGGTCTCCAATGGCTCGGCCTCGAATGGGATGAAGGCCCCACCACCGGCGACCCAAACGGCCCATGCAAAGGTGACTACGGCTCCTACTTCCAGTCCCAGCGCATGGACATCTACAAGCAGCGCGTCCAGGAACTCATCGACAAAGGCGCCGCCTACGAACACGAAGGAGCGATCAAGTTCCGCATGGATCGCCATCCCATCACGATTCCCGACCTCGTCGTCGGCAAAGTCCGCCGCGAACTGACCGACCGCGAGCAGCTCGATCCCGATTTCGTTATCTTCCGCTCCGACGGCCAGCCCGTTTTCCACTTCGTTAACGTCGTGGACGACCTGGAGATGAACATCACCCACGTCATTCGCGGCGAGGACCACCTCACCAACACCGCCAAGCACCTTGCGCTCTTCAAAGCCTTCGGCGTCGAACCGCCCAAATACGCCCACATCCCTCTTATCTTAAATCCCGAAGGCAGCAAAATGAGCAAGCGCGACACCGGAGCTTCCCTCACCACTTACATGGACGGCGGCTACGCTCCCGAAGCCGTCGTGAACTACCTCTATCTCCTCGGCTGGTCGCCCAAGGAAAACCGCGAATTGATGCCGATCGACGAAGTCATCAAAATGTTCGATCTCCCGCAAATCCTTCGCCACAACGCCCGCTTCGACATTAACAAGCTGCATTGGCTCAACGGCGAATACATCAAGCTGATGTCCCAGGAACGCTTCAACGAATTCGCCGCCCGCGCCCTCGAACGCGACGGCATCTCCGTCCAGGGCTTCTTCCAGAACTACGTGAACGCCGCCTTCACGACCGTGAAAGAAAAAGTGAAGCAATTTACTGAAGTAAAAACCTTCGCCGACTTCTATTTCCTCGACGAAGTCGAAATCGAAGAAGCCTCCCGCAAAGATCTCACTGCCGAAAACCGCCGCATCATGGAAGCTGTTCGCAAAGCGCTCGCAATGCAAAAGGACTACAGCGTTAACGCGCTGAATGCCCTCGTGAAAACCGTCGCGACCGAACTCGGCGTAAAAATCGGCCTCGTCGTTCATCCGCTCCGCCTCGCCTGCACCGGCCGAGTCGTTGGCCCAAGCCTTTATCACCTGATGGAAGTCCTCGGCAGCGAGCGCGTCCTGGCGCGTATCGATAAATTCATCGCGCAATGCCCAACTGCTTAACCGCGCGTGCCGATTGACACTGCATTTCGGCGGCCCTAAACTGCTGTTGTAGTGAGTGCCATTGCTCAACAGGAGGAAACAGCCATCGTGCGTCTGACCGAAAATGCGGCGCGCGAAATTAAAGACATGCTCGCTAAAGAAGAGAGCAGCGCCGGCAAAGGCTTGCGTGTTTTCATCGAGCAGGGCGGTTGCTCCGGCATGCAGTATGGGATGGTCTTCGACGAAAAACGCGAAGGCGATTTCGAAGCCGAATTTCACGGCGTGCCCGTGCGCGTCGATAACGTCAGCGCTGAATATGTGAAGGGCGCTCTGGTCGATTTTTCCGACGCCCTCACCGGGGGCGGATTCAAAATCTCCAACCCGCGAGCCAAGACCTCCTGCGGCTGCGGGAAATCATTCGAAGCCTAAACGCTCTCAGAGCGCTTTAGGTTAAAAACGCCGTTCCGTGCGATGCGGAACGGCTTTCGTTTAACTCACGCTGATGCCGCATCCAGTTAGCGGACTGTACTCACACCGTCGGTGTCGCCGGAGCCACCGACAAATGTGGAGCGTTATCGGACTGGAGAGGATTGATTTCGAAGTTCTTGTCTTCGAGTTCGGCGAGCCAATGTTCGATCAGGCTGAGCACGGCCGCGAGGTTCAATCCTTCGTGGCGCGCGGGGTATTGCGAGATATTCGTTCGGGCTAATTTGAAAAGGGCGGCACTGGGGCGAAGGCGATTCTTTTGGAGATGCACGAAGGCTCCGGCGAGTTGGATCAGGCCTTTGTAGAAGAGATCGTTTTGTTGGCCGCGTTGGGCGAGCCAGAGTTCCTCGAGGACATCGTGAGCTTCGTAAAACAGTTGCTGATTGAAGCACTCGAAATAACCGAGGTAATGCGGGTCGAAATGTTTCCCGTGCAGCGATTGGATCATCTCGGCGATGCGCGCGCTCTTTTTGCTCACGCCGCAGTATAGTTCGCTCCCGGCGTCGCGCACAGTGCGGAATGGCGAGCGGTCGCGAGTTGTGGCAAATAGTCGCGCGTGATCGAGCAGAGTGCATCCAATCCCCAGCGGGTGATTTTTCACCTCGATATGGATGCATTTTATGCGTCGGTCGAACAGCGTGAGAATCCGGACTTGAAGGGCAAGCCGGTGATTGTCGGCGGCACTCCCGAGCGGCGCGGGGTGGTCTGCGCGGCGAGTTACGAAGCGCGTAAGTTCGGGGTGCGTTCGGCCATGCCGAGTTCGACCGCGGGGCGGCTCTGTCCGCACGGAATTTTTATTCCGCCGCGAATCGACCTGTATCGCGAGGAATCGCGAGCCGTGATGGCGATCGTGGCCTCGACCGGTGCAACGATCGAGCAGGTATCGATCGATGAAGCTTATCTGGAGTTAACGGAGTTGTATCCGTTGGAGGGGAAGCCTCACGATGAGTTGCTGGAGTTGTCGCGACCACTCGCTCGAGAGATTAAGAATCGAATTCGCTCGGAACGCGGGCTGACCGCGAGCGTGGGAATTGCCGGGAACAAGTTTTTGGCGAAGTTGGCCAGCGATTTGGAAAAGCCGGACGGGTTGACGCTGATTCGCGAGACGGGAAAAGCGGAGTTTTTGCGCGAACTGCCGGTGCGCAAAATTCATGGGGTAGGCACCGCGACGGAAAAGGTGCTGAACGGTGCAGGCATTTTCACGATTGGAGATTTGCAAACCTACCCAGGCGACCTGCGCGCCCTGGTGGGATCGTTCAGTCGATCACTCGCGAATTACGCGCGCGGGATTGATGAGCGGCCGTTGGAACTCGGGGACGAGATCAAGAGCATCAGCAGTGAGGAGACGTTCGAGCGCGACACGATGGATCGCGCGCAGTTGCGGCAATGTCTTTGGACGCAGGCGGAGGATATCGCGGCGCGGCTGAAGCGGAAGCGGCTGCTGGCGGCAACGGTGCAGGTGAAGATTCGCTACAAGAATTTTCAAACGCTTACGCGCCAGCTGACGGTGGAGGATCCGATGCAGGATGCGCGCGCGATATATCGCCTCGGCTGTTTCCTTCTCGCGCGAGACAAGCTGGTGCAGAAGCCGCTGCGGTTACTCGGCCTCGGCGTGAGCGGACTGGTGGAGGGCGAGTCGCGGCAGTTGAAGCTGCCGCTCTAAAAGAGATTCTTCGTGTCGCGCAGCATCGCTTTGCGAATGAGCGGAATGGGCGGGCCCCCATAGCTGAGGAACTCGTCGTGGAAAGCGCGCCAGGCTTCGCGTCCGCCGCGGTCTTTGCACCAGTCGTCGCGAAGTTTGCGAATCATCAGCTTCCCCATCGTATAATTCAGATAGGCCGGATCGAAGGTGCCACGCGCGGCTTGCTGCCGGGCGTTGGCGGCGTCCTGGAAAGCCACTTCGCGGAACATTTTCTCCGAATCGGCCACAGTCATTTTGCCAGTGTGCAGGCCGATGGTGGACATGAAGCGCACGTTGCGGAGGAGCGCGTTGAGGAGCATGCCGGTTTGCACAGCTGGATTATCGTTTTGGAGCCCGGCCTCCCACATCAGTTCTTCGGTGTAATGCGCCCAACCTTCGGCAAAAGCATAGCCGACGAACACCTGGCCGAAGCGGGATTGCGAGCGGTTAGAATGCAGGAACTGAAGGAAATGCCCGGGCCAGACTTCGTGAATGGAAGTGAAGAGCAGCTCGCTGTAGGAAGAGATGTATTCCTGCTGCTCTTCGGGAGTCCAGGCCGGGTCGGGCGGCGCGATGTAGTAGATGGCAGGCAGACCTTTCTCGTAGGGTCCGGGGATATTGATGTAGGCGGAATTCCAGCGCATGTAAGGAAGTGACTCTTCGACCTTGGCGACTTCGGGGGACGGAATGGTGACGAGTTTTTGATCAACTAGGAATTCCTTTAGGCCGCCGAGTTGGTCGCGCGCGGCCTGGACCGGACCTTCAGCCGGTTTATTCGTTTGCACGATGCGGATGCAATCCTGAATGGAGCGGCCGGGAGCGAGTTTGCTGCAGGCGTTCGTGAGCGCGGCGAGGTTGCGATCCAGGTCGCGTTGGCCAATCCGCGTGAGTTCATCGAGCGAGATGTCGACCATTTCAGTGGCGCGGAGCAGCTCGCGGAATTTATCAGCGCCCATGGCGAAGTTGTCGGTGGCGTGCTGCAGTTCGAGTTCGAGCCAAGTGTCGAGAGCTTTGAGTGATTCAACTGCGGCTTTGTTTGCGGTAAGAAATTCTTCCTGCAATTTCGGGTCTTGAACGGAAGCGAAGACAGCCGGGACATCTTTCTCGAAGAATTTCGCGAGACCGCCAAACCCGGTACGACCGACATTGATGAAGGTGCGCGGCATGGGTGTGCGGAGATTGCCGCGGATTTGTTCGACGGCGGTCGGAACATTCTTCAAGTAAGCAACGAACGCGGCCATGCGTTTTTCGAGCGGCGCGTATTCTCGCGTGACGTAGACATTTGGGTCGAGCCCCTGGAAGGAGGTGTAGTAAGTGGGATTGGTGAACGGGAGTTCGGCGACTTCAAGCTGGAACAGATCCGAATCAATGTGGGCGATGAGATATTGGCGTTCGAATTCCTGGGCGCGATTGAGGGAGCCGAATTTTTCGGCAGCGGCGCGTTGCTCCTTGAGAAAATGAACATGCAGCGCAATGCCTTCCTTGCTCCAGTTCGGCAGGCGGCCATCGAATTCGTGCCGTCCAGCCATGACGGCAAGGTCTGGTCGGTGCGAGAAGTAGGTGTCGATGAAACTGGAAACGAATGCGGGCCAGGAAAGGACGCGCGAGTGGGGTTTGGCTTGGGCGTGAGCGGACGAGGGGAGCGCGATGAAGACCGCAGCTACGCAGAAGCATAGCGTGGAAAGCACGGCGTTGCGTGAGATTCGCATGCGATTAGCTAACAACTCGCACGAAGGAATTCAATCGCGGAATCGATTTCACCCGCGCGTTTGGGGGTGGGAGGCAACTTTTTCAGTTTCCTTCATGGTTACTCGGCTGAGGAGGCGGAGGTGATGAGATCGAGTGCGGCGGTGAGGTAGGTGTCGTAGGTGTGTTCGCCGAGGGAGGTGCGGGTGACGTACTCGTAGCGTTTGAAGGAGCCGAAATCTTCCTTGGTGAGGATGTAGCCGAAGGCGTCGTTGGTGAGGCCGAACAGGAGGTTGTGTTCGCCGCGCATTTTCCGTTTGAGGTAGTAACCGATGTTGGGGAGGGCTTCGCCGGGGATGGTGAGGATTTGGGCGTTGGCGAGGTGGATGAGGTTAATGGTGGTGGTGGCGGTGCCTTCGATATCGGTTTTGTAGCCGAGGGGTGAGTGTTTCATGATCTGCTGCATGCCAGGTGAATCGACGCGGAAGCGGACGAGTTTATTGGTGCAGAGGAGCGGGGGATCGGAGATGGGTTGCGCGGATTGGATGATGCGGAGTGATTCGTCGGCGAGGAGGTTTCCGATGCGAATACATTCTTCCCAGGTCTGAATGTCTTTGCCGTCGGGTCCGCGGACGTCGGCGGTGATCATTCCGCCTTGCGCGCCGTTCATGAAGATGCCGATGCCGCCGCCTTGGGCGATGATGCGGTCGTAGAGCGGGCCGACGAGATCGGGGCTGACTATGCCTTGCCTGTTGCCGAGAACTTCGGGATGAATGGCGTAGTTGATGAGAGTGGCGATGGGCTTGCCGGAAGCATCGATCGTTTGAAGGACGGAGCAGCGTGGGTCGTAGAGCATCGGTGCGTAATAGTTGTAGGCGATTTTCCCTTTCGCTTCGGCGGTGGCGATTTTGAGGGCGGAAGGTTGGAGGCGATCGACGGCTTCGTTGATTGCTTCGGCCATTTTGGCGACGACGGAATCAAGATACTTGAGGTCTGCGCCGGTGCCGCCTTTGCCGTCGGGGAAGGCGTAGCAATCGGGCGCGCTGTGGGTGTGGGTGGCGCCGATGAGGATGTTCTTCGCAGGAATCGCCGAAACTTTGGCGCGCACGCGGTCGCCGAGAATGGAGGGGAAGCCGAGGAAGTCGGAGCTGACGATGGCGACGCGGACCGGTTCGCGATTTGGCTGCGAGCTTTCGAGGACGAGAGCCCGGACCGTGAGTTCTCCGAGTTTGCGATTAGTGGGAAGGGAAGCTCCGACGCCGCCGGAGACTGGGAGGAGTGGATCGGGAGTGACGTTGCGAATGGCGATGGCGGAACGGAATTCGGCGTGAAGTGCGGCGGCGAGGAAAAGAGGTGTGAGTAGAAGGAGGCGCAGATTGGACATGATCGATTGTTATCAGGAACGACGAATCGTTCCAAAAAGAAAAACGCCCCCTGGCGAACCAGAGGGCGCTGCGAATTAGAATTAGATTAGGATTAAGGTGTGCCGCTACGGACCAGGAAGAAGCCGTGTGCTCCTGGGGTCGGAACATCGGCGAAACGGTCCGAGGTGGTGGTGACTGGCGTCCACGTGGCGTCGGTGAGGTTCGTCTTTTTCAAGACAGTGAACGGCGCAGTGCCGCCGGTCCAGGTGATGCGCACGCCAGTCGCTGTTTTCGCGATGGAGGCGTTAATGACGGGAGCGCCCACCACTTCGAATGGCTCTGAGAATGGACTCGTGAGCGTGATGGGATTGTGCGTTCCGGCGGGTTGTTGCGAGTAGTTCGCGGTGACGGTCAGCAGGCCGCTTGCGTTGAGGCTGCTGATGTTGAAGTCGAACGCGCCGGCGGCGGGATTCGCATCTGCCGATGAGTTGTCGACGAAGCTGCCGAGGTAGGTGCGACCCTGAACATAGCCGTTAGGGAGTTCCGGAACGGCGGCCGTTTGGCCGTAGGCGATCCCTTCCGGATCGGCGAGGTAAATATCGACGATGGTGACTGGATATTCAGCGTTGGCGACCGGCACCGTGCCGATGAGGCGCGTGGCAGTGCTGCTGGAGATGACCGGGACGACACCAAGTGACGGGTCGACCAGAGCTTTGGTGTAATAGTCGATCCAGAACTGGCCGGCATTCTTAAGCGGGCTGGTCGGGAACGGGAAGTTATTGACGAGCACATTGCCGCGGGCGCCAACGATCGCGGTGGCGCTGAGTTCATCGAAGAAGCTTTCGCTCCCAGTAGTTGGGAACAGAGCGGTAGGCCAATTGTTGTAAGCGACGTTTGCTTCGAGCGCATCGCTCACCCCGTCGAAATCCGAGCCGAATCGATACTGCGCTGTTCCGCCTGCGGCGTTCAGAACGGGGACGCCGTTGGTGAAACGAGTGGTGCCGTCGATGCCGAGGCCGAAGTAGTTGCCGGCAATAACGATGTTTGTTCCCGGCGTTTGGCCGTAGAATTCAATGTTGTGCTCGTAACCGCCCTGGTCCGGGGGCAGAACACCGCTAAAAATGTTGCGTTCGTTGGAATCGTTGATGCCGTCGCCATTGACGCCGATGACGGTATTATTACCAGAACGGCCGATTTCAATGTTGCCTTCGAAGGTGTCGAAGAAGTCTACCGGATCAGCGAGGGCGGGATGGAAGTCGCGCACGCCGCTCGGGAAGACGTTGATGAAGTTGCCGGAAATGCGGCTGCCTTCTGACTCGAGGATCATCGGGATGCTCGGGATCCCGCAGAAGACATTGAATTCAGCCGGGGCATTGGTGGAGCCGGCCTGGACACCCACGACGATGTTGGTGCTGAGGGTGCGAGGATCTGTGTTTACGACGCGCCAGGCGAAGGCGGTGAGGCCGTTTTTGGGTGCGGCGAGAGTAGTGCCGTCCGGTGCGATGCCGATCCAGTTGCCGCTGACGTAGCCGGAAGCGGCCTTGGCGAAGGAGATCGCGTATACGCTGACTTCTTCTCCATCGATGTTGTCGTACCATGGCACGGAGAGGATCGAGAGCCCGGAAACGGCAATGTTGGTCGCCGCATAGATACCAATGACTGCGGCTTCGGTTGTGCCGTAACCGCTCGAGTTAATGTCGAGATCAAAGTCCATCACGCGTGCATTGCCATTGCGGGAGTCGAGAACAATGCGGAGTTGAGCATTGTTCGCAGCGAGGATGGGGTTGGAGTTTGGTGCTGAGCTTGGCTGGCTGTAACCATCGATGGTGACGTTGTCGTTGGTGATGATGGGGTAGCCGCCAACGGGTGTAGCGATGAAATGCGGGCCCGCACCTGGTATGTTAAAGCGGATGGTGTCGCCGTTTTGCACACCGGTGAGGGCTTGGAGGAGCGAGACTGTTCCAGCGGGAGGATTGACGTTGTTTGCCGTCGTGACTGTTCGCACACGACCTAGCGGCGACGCGACGACTTTGAGGCGAACGGCGTCTGCGGCGTATTCCACCTGCCAGGAGAGTCCGCGGTGAAGGGGGGCGGCGGAGAAGTCATTCGTTAAGAATTGGCCGTCGATCGTTCCGCCATCAACCAAGGTATAAGTCGTGCCTGCTGCTGGCGCGTAGCCATTGAGGGATACTTTCAGTTGGCCGTTAGCGATGCGGGCGGTGCCGCCGACTTGAACTGCGGTGTGGGTCGGCCCGGTGATAACTGCGTGTAAAATGGATGTGCCGGGAGCCTCCGCACCGTTGTCGTCAACTGCCGCGATTACTCCATCGAGGCCGACGGCCATGTTAAGATTTCCTTTGATGTTTACGGTGGCGCTCGGGCCGACGATTTCCAAAGTGCCGCTGGAGGTTTCGGCATCCGCGCCGGTGCCGAGCATGAGATCCTGCTCGATGGTGAGGGAGGCTCGGTCGCGAATGATCATTTTCATGTTGCCGCCTGGGTTCCCGCCATCACGCTGCGCGCTGATGCCGAGGCCTTTGGTGGGGCCGCTGGCGGGATCCGAATTCACAGTCATGACCGCATCGTCCTGCAGAGTAAAAGTGCCGGAGCTGGTGTTCGCAGAACCGAAAGTGCTGTTCGGGCCGGTCTCCGCCGGACGTGAGGCGGCGTTTGTGCCCGCGCCAGTGAGCACGTCGAAGATGTGGAATTGCCCGCGATTTTTCACGGCAACGGTGCTGACTCCTTCGCGCGCGGAAAGACGGCGAATATTGATGATGGCGTTATCCTGGACGTTCAGGGTACCACGACCATTGCCAATCGCTAACGTGAGATAACCTTCATCGGTGCCGCCTTGTGGGTTGCCGGCGCCCATGCTGTTGCCAGAGTCGGCGCGGGCGTTGCCGGCCAGGGTCAAGATCTGCTCGTTCTGGCCGCCGCTGGAAATGCTGATGCCACTGCCGACTGCGAGGTAGGAGTTGCCGTCCATGAGGACGGAGCCACTGCCGGCGGCGTTCTCGGCGACTTTCAAGTCGTCGCTGGCGAAGAATTTCGCGTCATTGTGCATTTCGAAACGGCCGAGACCGCGGAGGCCGACTTCCCAATCGATTTCGTTCACGCCTTTGAACGAGGTGTTGCCACCGCCCTGGTCGGGACCATCGAGCATAATGGTGCCGCCGTTCATGATGAAGGTGGAGAGGACTGTGCCTTCACCGATGAGGACCTGGTTGAGATCGAGATCCTCAGCGCCGATCGTGAGGGTGCCGCCATTCATGATGACATGGCCGGATTCGGTGCCGCCTTGTATGCCGCCAATTTGCAAGAGTCCGACCGAACGGGCTCCGGCGGTGGCGCCGATGGTGGCGGTGCCGGCATTATTAATCACCGCGATGTCAGTGCTGCCGGGAACAGTGCCGCCTGCCCATTTGGTAGGATCGAAAAAGTCGCCGGTGGTGCCTGTCCACGCGATGGGATTTGCGGGGGTTTGAGCGACGAGAGAGAGACCGCAGGCAAATGCAGCCGCGAGCGCAGCACGTCGTATAGTTCGGTTAGCTTTCATAAAATTGGATCTTAAACCCTGGGAGCTGTTCATTGGGGGCAGATTGTGGGACGCTTTGCAGTTGAGGCCAAGTTACGGTTTGGTAATAACGGCGAAGGGTCCACAACACTCCGGTTCAGCTTCCAGCGGTAATGGGATGTTTGATTAACAGGAAGCGGAGGAGAGAGCAATGCGATTTTCGCAAACGATGGTTTCGAATAGTCCTGGTGAAATGTTCATTTTTGCGCCTTATTGTTTTTCGATGATGAAGGTGTCGCGGAGTTTGCCGTCGATGTCGTGGGCGCGGTAGGTGAGGCGGTTGCCGGCGATTTCGATGTCGAGGACCTGGTAGGTGGAAACATTGGTCATGCCGAACTCGGTGTAATCGCGTTTGTCCTGTTCGTACATTTTTGTGCCGGAAACGGAGACGATGTAGATGGTGCCTTCGTTGGCGCTGCCGACGCGCTTTTGGTTCTTCATGGGATAGGTCCGCAGATAGGAATGGTCGTGCCCCTGGAGGGCGAGGTCGACGTGGTATTTATCGAAGATGTCGCCCCAGACTTTGCGGATATCGGGGTTGTCACGATGAACGGCGGATGAGTAGGCAGGGTGGTGATAGACGACGAATTTCCAGGTGGCTTTCGTGTTCGCGAGTTGATGCTCGAGCCACTCGGATTGCGAGGCGGGATCGAGATTGGAGTCAAGAATTACGAAGAGCGCGTTGCTGTATTCGAAGGAATAGACGCGCTCTGGTTCGAGTTTTGATGGACCGTTTTTGGGCAAGTCGAAGAGGCGAAGATAAAGTTCGGGACGGCCGGCCTGGCATTCATGGTTGCCGATGGCGGGAACGATCGGACGGCGATTGTAAACTCCTTGCGCGTTGTAGAGAAGGTCGTCCCAATCGTCGCGATCTGCGCCGCGATGAACGAGGTCGCCGGCCATAATGTAAAACGCGGCGTCCGGGCGGGAACGGTGGGCATTGCGGAGGAGCGTGCCCCAGCGATAGAGGCCGTTCTGCGCGTCACCCATATAGACAAAGGAAAAGGGTTTTGCGCCGGCGGGTGCGGTGGTGAAATCGGCGGGCGGCGACCAATTGTGCGCAGTGCCGTCGCCGACCGAATACATGTAGGTGGTGCCCGGTTCCAGATGGGTGAGCGTGGCGGTGTGATGGCGGTTCACCGGATCGTTGACGATGAATTTGGTGACGAGCGGTTCGGTGGTGGCGAGCACTTCGACCGGGCGCGGGCTTTGCGTGGTGGGCGGAGTGATGTTGGACTTCTTGGCGTAGCGAACCATGCCTTTGCGGACGCGATCGCTGGTGCGCCATTGAATGGTTTGCGTGGTGCGGGGGTCGCCGTTCCAGGTGAGGATGATTTGATCCGGACGCGAAAGGGCGGGGT
Organism: Verrucomicrobiia bacterium; assembly: GCA_036383895.1. Taxonomy (GTDB): domain Bacteria; phylum Verrucomicrobiota; class Verrucomicrobiia; order Limisphaerales; family SXQI01; genus DASVNK01. Next base: position 127,770 of record DASVNK010000015.1, read on the forward strand.
GACCGGTCCAGCGAAAAACTTCGCGGATGCGGGCGGCGTCGCGAGCTTCGAATTGCGTCTGGAGGAGAGTGTAGCCAACGAATTGCGCGGGGATGGTGTAGATGCGTTCGAATTCGTCGACGTACGGATTGACGTTGTTGGTGAGGAGGGTGGTGCGCATTTGGCCGGGGTAAACGTCCGAGAGCGTGACGACGTTGGTGGGATTGAGCGGCTTGAGCAGGACGAAATAATGCGAACCGCCGCCGACGAGAGAATTGACGCCGAGACCGACGTGGCCGGCGGGAAAATCGCGTTTGAAGACTTTTAGTTTATCGGTCTGGTTAGTCCATGCGATCGGGACCGGGAGGAATTTGCGGTCTTCGAGCCAGAAGGGGTCTTGCTTGGGGACGGAGCCGCGAACGACATAGACGGAGACGGGGACGTTGACGCGAAAGCTGATGTGTTCGGTGCCGAGGATGTGACGTTCGGCCGGGGTGAGGTTGCGCTCGATTTGGTTGTTGGAAAGATAGTAGAGCTGGACGGCGGAAAGTTTGTGGCGGAGGCGTTCGATAATGCGGGCGACGGTATCGTGGACGGATGGGTGTTCGCCAACGTGAGCGGAGGTGGAGACCGGCAGAAGCGCCAGAGTGAGAAGTAGAACGGCAATATACCGGCCCGGCATTGGGATGAAGGTAAACAAACAGGGAGGAACTACAAGGCGGCGGCGATCGGTCATCAACTGGCGGGTTAGACGTTGGAGGGGGAAGGAAAGTTTGGTTCGGCGAGGATACGAAGAATCGTGAAAAAGAGTGAAATCAGGTACTTGCGTGGGAAATGTTGACTGGGGGATTTTCTTCGAGTGGGCGGGAAAATTTCGTAGTGCGCGGGAATTCAGATACTTGCAAAGGTCCGGTTTCCTGCGGGAATCTGGGCTGGAAGAAGTGGAAGTGGAATTTGCCGGAATTGGTGGAATGGGCTTCCCAAGCCTGCCACGAGTTAGATGCCCGTTAAGAGACGTTCGCTTCGCGAAACGTGATGCAGGGCCTTTTAGGTGGAATCGGGTGGAACGGGCTAACGGTAGGGCTGTGTTTTTATGTAGACTTTTACCGTTGGGCATTGTGCTCGTTTTCTTTGCCGAACAGAGGTTTTGGAGGTCGAAAAGGGTCATTGCAGGTACTTGCGACGATACGAAGGTACGGGCGCGCAAATTTGGTAACTTCAACAAAGCCGCATAAAACCGATTTTTCAGGTACTTACGAATGAAAGTTTTCACCGTTCTGGATGTTGGTAAAAACACAATCGGGAGGTTTTGGAAGCCGCGGTAGAACGAAGTGGGATTTGCCGGAACATGTGGAATTACGGGCGTTTTTCGATGTGATTTGATGGAACTCGCTTTGCGTTTGAGAAATCGATAAAATGTAGACACCCGCGATAATCGGGCCTTTGAAGAGTATTGCGGCCGATATGAGATCGGCAGTCGCAAAGAGTGGTTATCGCCGTAAGGGAGAGCAGGGGAGGTACGCAGCGGAGCGTCTGCGCGGGAGTGCGCATTTATGCGAACACGGGAGTCACCTGACTCGGAGTGAGTAGGCTGGCCAGCGGGTCTGGATGGACCGGCTGGCGCGCATACCGCGTTGGCAGGTGACTCGAATTGTTTCGTTCGAATCACGCTTTGATTTGAACATAATTATAGGACCGAAGCAAGCGTGATGGGGGCGCGAAAACGTTAGACAGTAGAAAGGTAAAAGGATCGGTCTTAATAAGAGCGAAGATATCGGGCTGGCTTGACTGAAAGTCTTTGTCTTTGGAGGCTGGGGCCATGAAACCGATGGTGGCGGCGAGGGTGGTTGTTGTTTGGCTTTCATTGCTGACGGTGGTGCTGGGATTTTTTGGGGTGCGTTGGGTGTTGACGGCGCCGGAGCCGAAGCTTTTCCCGGAGTGGAACGGTGATGCGCTTCAGGTTCTCGGGAGGGATGGGAGGTGGATGATCACTCATCTGGAGAATGTGGCGGATGGAAAGATCGCGCGCTTGCCGGAGCCGGTGTGGGTGGTGGAATCGGGCGGGGTTCGGTTTACGGCGAGTGATCTGGCGCAGTTCAAGTGGGTGCAGCCGCCTGATTCTTTCGGCGATGTCTTTTCCTCGACGACCGGAGCGGCTCCGAAAACGGGGGCGGAAATGCAGGTGTTGTATTTTAAGGCGGAGAGGGCGCGAACGAAGGTGAAGTGACTATTCAGTTGTTCCAGCCGGGAATGCTTCTTTGAAGGCGGTAGAACGCGTCAGCGTGGTTTTGATTGATTAGTCGTTTTCCGATTTGATGTGACTCCGCGCTGCAACGGCATTCCGTAGGAATTTCGTAAAGCTTCGAGCATGGGGGTGTTAAGGAGCGGCTCGAGAGCGCCTGAATAGAACGACGGTCCACGCCAACCTCCGGATCTGATGTTGAAAAGACCACTGGTGAGTGTTATCTCGCCGATGCGGTTCGTGCCCCTGTAGAATGCGGCTTTTCCGGTGGCGGATGACATGAACTTCGAGTGGGGCTCTCGAGCTGTGCGTGCGGAGGATAGTGCGCGAATGATGTTCTTTAGCTCGTCTCCTGCGAATTTCACCTGCACTTCGTTGGTCGTTGGACCGGCTGTAGCTATGACTTGATCGGCGGTGGCGATATGGCGACTGAACATAGCTAGGCGAACGGCATCGTATTGCCGGAGAAGAAAGTGTCGCGCGAAGAACAAGACGAAGAGCAGGAAGATTGCAAGGAGGATCCGTTCGGGGAGTTTGTTAGGTTTCACTTGCTCGATTGCCGTTGGAGCATTTGTTTCATCCATAATCATTTGACCGCACTACCTGTCGCGCAGCATGAACTACTGCCGAGCTTATAACCGCCATGGAAGCTTTACCGGAACATGGTGGAAACCCCGCCGCAGAATAACAGCTCACGAGCATTGGTTATGGGCGGAGATTACTTGTGTTTCGTAGTTGTAGCGAAAGACGATTTGCACACAGGATCGTTAAACCAAATTGCTGGATAGAGCAGATCGTCTGGGTGCACGGTGAATTTTTAGGAGAGAAGAACAATTTTTACGAATGGATTTTGACTGAAGCTGCTTAGGATCTAACGGTTGAACTCCGTTCTGAATTCTTGAGGGGAATAAAATCGATGGTTAAGATGCGCGGGTGAGTGCGCAGGAGGAGAGGAGTGCGAAGACGTTGAACGGCTTTGGGCCGCGGGTGGCTGGGGTGCAGTTGGTGATTGCTTCGGTGTTGATGGTGGCGACGTTGCCGGGGAGGACGCAGGGGTTGGGGTTGGTGACGGAGCCGTTGCTGGCGGATATGGGGCTGGGGCGGGTGACGTATGCTTCGATGAATTTTTGGGCGACGGTGTTGGGGGCGCTGCTTTGTTTTCCGGCGGGATGGTTGATTGAGCGGGTGGGTTTGCGTTGGACGACGGCGGGGTTGGTGGTGTTGCTGGGGGCGAGCACGTGGGGTTTGAGCGCGGCGAGTGGCGGGGTGGCGGTGGTGTTTTTGTTGTTGCTGGCGACGCGGGCGTTTGGGCAGAGCGCGCTTTCGGTGTGCAGTATCGTGACGGTGGGGCGATGGTTTCCGGAGCGGGCTGGTTTTGCGATGGGGGTTTATTCAGTGTTGCTGAGTGTGTGGTTTGCGGTGGCGTTCGGGGCGGTGGGTTATGCGGTGCGGGTGAGTGGCTGGCGCGGGGCGTGGTTGCAGGTGGCGTTGGTGTTGTTTGTTTTTGTTTTGCCGGTGGTGTTGTTTGCGCTGCGGGAACCGCGGAGGGAGTTGCGAGAGGGTGTGGAGAAAAGTTCGGAGCGGGCTGGGGAGGATCGAACTGAGTTAACAAGTTCGCCGCGGGATCATACTTTGTGGCAGGCATTGCGGACGCCGGCGTTTTGGTTGTTCGCGGGTTCGGCGGCGGCGTTTAATTTAATTGCGTCAGGGTTGGGGTTGTTTAACGAAGCGGTTTTGGCGGAGCGGGGTTTTAGCCAAAAGACATTTCACATTTTCCTGGGGGTGACCACGTTGTTTTCTTTGGGCGGGCAATTTGCGTGCGGTTGGCTGACGCGGAAGTTCCAGTATCAGTCGATCACGGCGTCGGCACTGTTTTTGTATGCGGTGAGTTTGGTGTGCCTAGGGTATGTGCGGGAGTTGTGGCAGTTGTGGCTGGTTTCGGTGTTGGTGGGGTTCGCGGGTGGAATGATCATTGTGGTTTTCTTTTCGGTGTGGAGCGATTTTTTCGGGCAGAAACATTTGGGACGAATTCAGGGCGCGGCGCAGATGTTGACGGTGTTGTCGTCGGGAATTGGTCCGATTATTTTCGCGAAGAGTTTCGAGACGGCGGGGTCGTATCGGCCGTTGTTGTTTGCCCTGGCGGGCGGGACGTTGGTGCTTTGTTTTTTGGTGCGGAGAGTTCAATCTCCGGCGATCACCGATTCGGATGCTGTGCCGATGACCGCATGAACTGGCTGCAACTAGATCCTGAAAATGTGGCGCGACGCGCGCGGGAAAGCTTCGGCGCGGCGAAGGTGCCTTCGGCGGGGAAGTCGGTGGCGATCGGCGTGGTGGGATTCACGGTGCTGAGCGTGGCGGGATTTTTGCCGTGGGCGGCGGCGGGTCGATGGTTTTATCGAAACGTGGGGGAACTGGGAATGTATTTGGCGTGCGCACTGGTGTTCATCGGGCTGAGCGGGCCGCTGTTGCATCGGTTGATTATTGGACCGGGATCGCTCCGAAAATTCTACGCGGTGTTTGCGGTTTCGTTCACGGTTTATTCGGCGTTGTGGATCGCCGGTTGGATGTTGGTGCGGGGGCATCCCGGAAGTGTGGTGGGTTTGCTGGCGGGAACGGCAGCGATGGGCTGGATCCTGGCGCGGGCGTTCGATGCGAAGGCACAGTTGTGGAAAACGATTGCGGCGTTGTTTGTGCTGAATTCAGTGGGCTACTTCGTCGGTGGGGTGGTGGAAGGGCACGTGATTGGATTGAAGGAGTTCGCGCCGTTTGGGACGGCAGTTTCGAAGCGAACGCAGGCGTTGATCGCGAAATCACTTTGGGGAGTATTTTATGGGCTTGGTTTTGGGGCGGGGTTGGGCTTGGCGTTTTATTTTGTGCAGGAGCGGACGCGAGCGTTCTTGAGGGGGAGTTTGGTTGAAGGGCAGGTGGAGAACACGACGAGCGGCGCGAAGTGAACGCGGAAACATTTTTGGTTCGTGCGACGGCGTGGATTGCGTTCGGGTTTTATGTATTGAGTCAGGTGGCGTTGCGCGGACCGAGCGTTGGAAGCGGGCGGAGGGCCTGGTGGTTGAGCGCGGCGGGTTGGGTGGTATTGGTGGTGCATTTTGGGATGGCGTTTCATTTTCGGTATGGGTGGAGCCAGGAGGCGGCGGTGGTGGATACGGCGCGGCAGACGGCGGCGATGACGGGGTTTAATTCGGGGGTGGGTGTGTTCGTGAATTATGCGTTTGGGATGTTGTGGTTGGTGGATCTAGTGGTGAGTGGGCGCGGGAAGGTGGGAGGGATGGGAAGTATGGGAAGTATGGGAAGGATGGGAAGTATGGGAGGGATGAAGAATTGGGTTTGGTTCGTGCGCGCGGTGTTTCTGTTTATGTTTGTGAATGCGGCGGTTATTTTTGTGGCGAGTGCGATGAAGTGGGTGGGGGTGTTTGGGTGTTTGGTTTTGGTGGGCGCTTGGTTTATTTCTCGCAAGAGTTGAGGCACTGGGAAACGACATTGGGCCGCCTTGAAGCGTTAGTTTTAGGAAGTTGGTCAATGCGAACTGGTTATCGCAACGCGTCAAAGTTTCTTACAAACAAACGTGTGGTCGCGAGAAGATAAGTTGCGACGCAAGAGTTTACCTCGTTTGTAGACCGTGGCATAGGCGCTGCTTAGGACTGGGAGTCCAATTGTCCAAGTTGGTCGTGTCGTAACTACTCATTGCTAACAAGTCATTAAGGCGCGGCCCGAGACGCGGATGACTGGACTTATAGCCCTGGAGTCTGCCTGATTCCAGGGCTCCTTCGATACCCAAGGAAGGACTTCTCACGTCGTCCCCTACGAGCCCGAACTTTGCGGCTTGATTTCACTTCTTGGTCTCGCTGAATAGCGGGATGCGGTTTCTTCTTTTGATTTTTTGCGCGGTTTCGGTTTTGGCGGCGGATTGGCCGCAGTGGCGGGGGCCGAATCGGGATGGGCATGTGCCGGCAGGGAGTAAGATGATCACGAAGTTGCCGGGGGAGCCGAAGGTGGTTTGGAAAATGAAGGCGGGCGCGGGGTTGGCTTCGCCGGTGGTGGCGGGGGACAAGGTGTTTCATTTTGACGCGGTGGAGAAGCGGGAGACGTTGCATGCGTTGAAGCGTGAGACGGGGGAGAAGATTTGGAGTGTGGTGATTGATGAGACTTTCCACGACAACCAGGGGCCGGATGGTCCGCGGTGCACGCCGTTGGTGGATGGGGAGAAGGTTTATGCGGTGTCGTGTCGCGGGAAACTGGTGTGCCTGAATGTGGCGGATGGGAAAGAAGTTTGGTCGAAGAGTTACGTGGAGGATTTCGGGGCGGTGTTCATCGGCGAGAAGGGGAACATTCCCGGTGCGGCGCGGCATGGGAATAATGGGACGCCGTTGATTGTGGGAAATCGGCTTTATGCGCTGGCCGGCGGGACGAATGGGGCGGGCGTGGTTTGTTTGGAGAAGAATTCGGGGAAGCTGATTTGGAAATCGCAGAATGATATGGCGGCGTATGCTCCGCCGGAGATTGCGAAGGCGGGTGGGATGGAGCAATTACTCGCGTTCACGGTGGATGGGTTGATTGGGCTGGATCCGGCGAGCGGCGATTTATTTTGGAGGGTGCCGATCAAGACGGCGTATGGGCGGCATGTGACGGCGCCGGTGTGGCATGAGGATGTGGTGGTGGTGTCGTCGCACCAGGCGGGGTTGATTGGGACGAAGGTGAGCGGGAAGCATGGCGAGCAGGCGTGGGTTTCGAAGGAGAGCGCAATCAATACGGCGAGCCCGGTGGCGAAAGGGAATTATCTTTATGGGATTGGAGCGCGGAAGGATTTGATTTGCGTGGAGATATCAAGTGGGAAGCAGATGTGGTCGAAGGAAGGATATTTTCAGACTTCAGCGGACAAGGCTTACGGCGGATTTATTTTGGTGGGAGAGAATGTGCTCTGCCTCACGGACACGGGATCTTTGGTGATGTTTGCGGCGGATCCCATGGGTTTTCGGGAGGTTGGGCAGGCGCAGGTTTGCGGGGCGAATTGGTGTAATCCGGCGTATGCGGATGGACGTTTGTATTTGAGGGATGGGAATAAGGGGGCGGGGGAGTTGATGGTTTTGGAGTTGGCGGAGTGAGATGGACTCCTCACGTCGTCCCCTACAATGGCTAAAAGTGTAGGTGCGGCGTATGGTTGAGCTATTGGAGAGATTCAAAGCACGAAGCGCGAAGTTCGCAGTGGTTGCGGGCGTGTTCTTGTTTTTCGCGGGTTGCTCGCCTGAACCTGAAAAGGCAGCGCAGAGTTCGGTAGAGACGAATCGAGTTAGTGTTTTGCAGACGAATTCAGGAGGACGGATGAAGGGGAGCTATACGAATCGGTTGGCAAAGGAGAAGTCGCCGTATCTTTTGCAGCATCAGCATAACCCGGTGGATTGGTATGCGTGGGGCGAGGAGGCGTTCGAGAAGGCGCGGCGGGAGAACAAGCCGATTTTGTTGAGCATCGGGTATTCGACGTGTCATTGGTGCCATGTGATGGAGCGGGAGTCGTTCGAGGACGAGGCGACGGGGGAATATCTGAACAAACATTTCGTGAGCATCAAGGTGGATCGCGAGGAGCGGCCGGATGTGGACAAGATTTACATGACGGCGCTGCAGGCGATGGGCGAGGGCGGCGGGTGGCCGTTGAATGCGTTTCTTACGCCGGATCTGAAACCGTTTTATGGCGGCACGTATTTTCCGCCGGAGCCGAAATACGGGCGGCCGAGTTTCCGGCAGTTGCTGGAGCACATCGTGCGGCTATGGGAAACGCGCGGGAACGAGGTGGTGCAATCGGCCGAGCAGATGCATGAGCAGTTGCGGGGGATCACCGCGGCGGAACCGGCGAAGGACATGTTGCTTTCGCCGGCGGTGTTGAAGGCGGCGGCGCAGAAGTTCAAGCGCGAGTACGATTCGGTGAATGGCGGGTTCGGCGGCGCGCCGAAGTTTCCGCGGCCGACGCAGCCATCATTGCTGTTGCTCTGGGGCACGAAGAATAAGGATGAGGATGCGGTGAAGATGGTGCTGCACACGTGCGAGAAGATGGCGGCGGGCGGAATGTATGATCAGCTGGGTGGCGGGTTCGCGCGGTATTCGGTGGATGCGCATTGGTTGGTGCCGCACTTCGAGAAGATGCTCTATGACAATGCGCAGTTGGTGCAGTTGTATTTGGATGCGTATTTGGTGAGTGGAGACAATCAGCATGCGGAGGTGGCGCGGGATATTTTGCGGTATGTGCTGCGCGACATGGCACATGAGGGCGGCGGGTTTTATTCCGCGGAAGATGCGGACAGCGAAGGGAAGGAAGGGAAATTCTACGCATGGACGAAGGAGGAACTTGAGAAGCTGCTGACGAAGGAGGAGGCGGAGGTTGCGATTCGATATTTTGGAGTGACGGAGAAAGGGAACTTTGTCGATCACAGCGATCCGGAGCCGTTGCACAACCAAAATGTGTTGAGTGTGGTGAATGGGAAGTTGTCGGAGGCGGAGAAGAAGATTCTGGCAGCGGCGAAGGAGAAGATGTTTGCGGCGCGGGCGAAGCGGGTGCGTCCGCATTTAGATGACAAGGTGCTGGCGTCGTGGAACGGGATGATGTTGGGAGCGATTGCGCGGGCGGCGGTGGTGTTGAACGACACCCATTATCGCGCGGCGGCGGAGAAGAATGTGTCGTTCCTGAAAAATAAACTTTGGGACGCGCAGACGAAGACGCTTTATTCACGGTGGCGGGATGGGGAGCGGGACAATGTGCAGTTGCTGGATGCTTACGCGAATCTTTGCGCGGGGGTGCTGGAGTTGTATCAGGCGACGTTGAATTCGGAGCATTTACAGTTCGCGATTGATTTGGCGGATGGGATGTTGGCGCGGTTTTATGATCCGGAAGAAGGCGGTTTCTGGCAATCGGCGGAAGGCGCGAAGGATTTGATTTTGCGGATCAAGGACGATTACGACGGTGCGGAGCCTTCGGGAAATTCGGTGGCGGCGTTCGCCCTGTTGAAGTTGGGGGCGATTTGCGATTCGGCGAAATATCGCGAGGCGGGAGAGAAGACGGTGCGGTTGTTTGCAGAGCGGTTGCATCAGTTGCCGCAGGGATTGCCGCTGATGTTGCATGCGCTGGATTTTATGCTGGAGGAACCGAAGCGGGTGGTGATTGCAGGTTCGTTCAAGGATGCTAAGGCGCGGGAACTTTTGGCGGCGGCACACTCGGTGTATCAGCCGAACAAAGTGGTGCTGGGGAATGTGGGGCCGGTGGAGGAATTTGCGCGGACGTTGCCGGAGAAGGGCGGTGCTACCGTTTACCTGTGCACGGGCAAGGCATGCATGCCCCCGACGAACGATGCAGCGGAGGTGCGTCGCTTGACAGCGGGTGCGCAATAGCCGTGAATATAGTTGGTATGAGGAGGAAATTGGGGAGTGGAGGGGACATGACCAGCCCTCTTTTCATGGAGCAGGATTCATTTGAAACAAAGACGAGTCTCGTCGTGTCCTTCGATTGTTGATCGTTATGAAAATGATTCGGAATGTCGGTCTGCTGTGTTTTACGGCGAGTTTGCTTTTCTCCACGGGCTGCCGCAGCACTTATTACGCGACGATGGAGAAATTCGGTGTGCACAAACGTGACATGCTGAAGGAAAATGTGGAGGAGGCGCGGGACGAACAGAAGAAAGCGACCGAGCAATTCAAGGACGCGCTAACGCGATTGCGCGAGCTTTATAATATCGATGGCGGTGACCTGGAGAAGACCTACGATCGGTTAAAGGCGGATTTTGATCGAAGCGAAACGCGCGCGACAGCGGTGCGCGAACGAATTGATAAAGTGGAGACGGTGGCGGGCGATTTGTTCAAGGAGTGGGAGAAAGAAATTTCCGAGATGGAAAGCTCGAAGTTGGCGAGCCAGAGCCGGGAGAAGCTGCGCGCCACGCGGGAGAAATATGAGTCGCTGCACACGGCGATGACGCGGGCGGAAGCGAGCATGGAGCCGGTGTTGAAACAGTTTCGCGATCAGGTGCTTTACTTAAAACACAATTTGAATGCGGCCGCGATTGGCGCGCTTAAGGGTGAGACCGTGGATATTGAGAAGGAGATTCAGCAGTTGATCAAAGATATGAACGCCTCGATCCAGCAGGCGGATTCGTTCATTCAAGGGTTGGGCGAGTAGAGCAGGTGAGTTGATTTCAAGGGCCCGATAACTAAGCTCACGCGCAGTGAGAAACTGGTCGCGCGTGCTGAGCTATTTTCGTCCGGAACTGCCGGCGATCTGGGGCGCGTTGCTGCTAATGGCGCTCAGCATCGGCGCGAATTTGTTGAAGCCCTGGCCGGTGGCGCTGATCCTGGATCACATTGTCGGGTGGCGGCCGGCGCCAGGGTGGTTGCCGGAAGGATTGCGGGGAGCAGCAGTACCTGTGCTGCTTGGGTTGGCGGCACTGGCGATTTTTCTATTACATTCGGCGCAAGGGGCGTTCGCGGCGGGGCAGAATTATTTTTCCATTAAGGCCGGGCTGCGCGGATTGGCGCGGTTGCGGAATGAGTTGTTTTCGTGGATGCAGCGACTGTCGCTGGCGTTTTACCAGCGGAAGAACCAGGGCGACCTGATTTATCGCGCGACGTGGGACACGTATTCGATCCAAACGATTTTTCAGCACGGGTTGTTCAAGTTTCTGGGATCGTTCGCGACGGTATTGTTGATGGTGGTGGTGATGTGGCGGGTGAACGTGATGCTGACGTTGATCACGCTAGCGGTTTTTCCGCCCTTGCTCCTGACGATGTATTTCTTTGGGAAGCGGATGAATGCCCGGAGTCTGGCGGCGCATCAGGCGGACAGCAAAGTGACTTCGCTGGTGCAGCAGAACATTGCGAACCTGCCGGTGATCCAGAGCTTCACGCGCGAAAACGCGGAGAGCTCTACTTTTGGCGAGCAGGTGAATCGATCTTTTGTTGCGCGGATTGCGCAACATCGATTGGAAGTGACCTATTGGCTGGTGATCGCGATTTTGTTTGGGGTGGCGACGGCGGGACTGACCTGGTGGGGAGCGCGGGAGATTTTGCGCGGAGCTCTGACGATTGGTGAGTTGGTAATCTTCTTGAGCTACCTGGGACAATTATATGATCCGTTGAACCAACTCTCACATGTAGGCGCGACGGTGGCGGATGCGAACGCGGGAACGCAACGGATCTTTGAAGTGCTCGATGCGCGAGACCAAGTTCCCGATGCAAAGGAGGCGATTGCGTTTCCGGCGAGCCAATCGAAAGGGCGCTCGATTGAAGTTCGGAATGTTTCGTTCGGGTACGAAAAGGACAAGCCGGTGCTGCAGAATCTTAGTTTTCGGATTGAGGCGGGAGAAGTGATTGGGCTGATTGGTCCGAGTGGTTCTGGAAAGACGACGCTGCTGAATTTGCTCCCGCGATTTTATGATACGGATAATGGGGCCATTTTGATTGAAGGGGCGGAACTGCGGAAGGTTGCGTTGAACGATTTACGCAGAAATGTGGCGTATGTTTTTCAAGAGACATTTCTCCTGCCGGGAACGATTGCGGAGAATATTGCGATTGGATGTGCGGAGGCCTCACGGGAGAGAATTGTGGAGGCGGCGCGATTGGCGAATGCGCATGAATTTATTGAGCGATTGCCGCAGGGATATGACACCGTTGTAGGTGAAGGCGCGGCGCGGTTGAGCGTGGGGGAGAAGCAACGCATTAGCATCGCGCGGGCGTTTTTGAAGAACGCGCCGATTTTGTTGTTGGATGAGCCAACGAGTTCGCTGGATGCGGAAACAGAGGCGGGGGTGGTCGAGAGTTTGCGGCGGCTGGCGGAGGGAAGGACGACTTTGATGGTGGCGCATCGGATTTCGACGCTGGATTACGCGACGCGAATTTTGGTGTTGGAGAATGGGCGTGTGGTGGAGTTCGATACTCCGGAAGCGCTGGAAAAGGGCAACGGTTACTTTGCGCGGGCCTTGCAGCCGAGGCGTGCCCGTCTGGCGTGATGTGAATTCTTTGCATCGACAGCTTAGCGTTGCTGCGCCATCTTCCGCCGACATTTTATGGCCGTTGTTAAACCGTTCCGCGCGTTGCGTCCGAAGCCTGAACTCGCCTCGAAGATTTGCGAGCTGCCGTACGACGTAATGTCATCGGAAGAGGCGCGAGAGATTGCGAAGGACAATCCGCTGAGTTTCCTGCACGTAAGCAAGCCGGAGATCGATTTGCCCGCGGGCACGGACGTTTATTCGGCGGAGGTTTACGCGAAGGGGAAGGAGAATTTCCAGCTACTGATTTCGCAGGGTGCTTTGGTGCAGGATGCGAAGCCAGCGTTTTATCTCTATCGGCAGGTTATGGGTTCGCACTCGCAGGTTGGGCTAGTGGCGGCGGCGAGTTGCCAGGAGTATCTCGATGAAGTGATCAAAAAACACGAATTCACCCGGCCGGATAAGGAGGATGATCGCGTGCAACACATTGAGACGCTGAACTCGCAGACGGGGCCGGTGTTTGTGACTTACAAGGCCGACGCGGAAATAGATGCGCGTTTTGCGGGAATCGCGGCGGGGCAACCGGCGATTGATTTCACGACGGGGGATGGCGTGCGGCATAGTTCATGGAACATCACGGATGAGGCGACGATTCGGTTCGTTGAGGAGAGCTTCGCGAAGATTGCGTTTTTATATATTGCGGATGGGCATCATCGCAGCGCGGCGGCGGGGCGTGTTTTTAAGGCGCGCAACGGAGCAGGGGAGAGCGCGCGTTTTCTGACGGTGATCTTTCCACATAACCAAATGCAGATCCTGCCCTACAACCGCGTGTTGAAGGATCTGAACGGCAATTCACCCGAAGCGCTGCTGCAAAAGCTCGACGCGGTGTTCATCATCAAAACGCCCGGGGTCGCGAAGCCACAGCGCAAACACGAGTTGGGGCTGTATCTCGCGGGCAAATGGCACACGCTGAATTTCCGTCCGCACTTCGCGGCGACAAGCGATCCAATTGAGAAACTCGATGTCACTTTGTTGCAGAAATATGTGCTTCAACCCATCTTTGGGATTGATGATCCGCGCACGAGCAAGCGCATTAACTTTGTGGGTGGGATTCGCGGGACGGGAGAATTGGAGAAAGTTGTGAATTCAGGCGAATATGCATGCGCGTTTTCGATGTTCCCGACGAGCGTCCTGGATTTGATGACGATTGCGGATGCGGGCGGGATCATGCCGCCGAAGAGCACTTGGTTTGAGCCGAAGCTGCGAGATGCAATGTTCTGCCACATGATCTAGCGTTCGCGTATGGGAAAGAAACGGCTCGAACGCAGTTTGCGGGTGACGTTTCTCGGACTGCTGGTTAATGCGATCCTTGCGGCCGGTAAAATCTTCGCGGGGGTGGTTGGCCATTCACATGCGCTTGTGGCCGATGGAGTAGAATCGGCGGCGGATTTCATCAGTTCTCTCATTGTGTGGCGTGGCGTCACGGTGGCGGCTGCTCCCGCGGACGAACAACATCCATACGGCCACGGGAAAGCGGAGCCACTCGCGGCTTCCGTCGTTGCCACGATCTTAATTGCTGCGGCGGTGATGGTGATCATAGGCGCGGTTCGCGACATTATTACTCCGCACAATGTGCCGGCGGCGTTCACACTCGTTGTTTTGATTGGAGTGATCGTCGTTAAGGAGATTCTGTTTCGATTCGTGATGAAGGAAGGCGCGGAACTGGAGAGCTTCGCGGTGAGCGCGGACGCATGGCACCATCGGAGTGACGCGATCACTTCGTTGTTTGCGCTGGTTGGAATTTCCATCGCACTGATTGGGGGCAAGGGTTACGAAACAGCCGATGATTACGCGGCGATTTTGGCGGGCGGCGTGATAGCATTCAATGGGTGGCGCATTCTCAGGCCGGCGATGGATGAGTTGATGGACATCGCGCCTGACGTGCAGTTTGTTGCGAAAATCCGCGGGATTGCGGAGCGCACCGAGGAAGTGGTGCGCGTGGAGAAATGTTTCGTCCGAAAAAGCGGCAACGAATATCTGGTGGACATGCATGTGGAGGTGCATCCGCAAATGACGGTGCACCGGGCGCACGCAATCGCGCACGAAGTGAAAGATGCGATTCGGCAGCAGGTTCCCACCGTGCGAGATGTCCTGGTGCATATCGAACCTTCTGAACGATGAAAATCAGGGGCGCATTATTGCTTGCGGATCGCAGTTCGTTCGGGAAGTTCAGGCGCATGCGTGATTTTGTTCTGAAGATGATCGTGCTGATGTGCGTCGGGGCAGGGGTGGGCTGTGCGACAACCAAGCAACACCCGGCGCAGATTACCGTGATGAGCTACAACATTCATCACGCGGAAGGCACGGACGGTAAATTGAATCTCGAACGCATCGCAAAAATTGTTCAGGCGCAGAATCCGGACCTGGTCGCATTGCAGGAAGTGGATGATCGCGCGGACCGCAGCGGTCGCGTCGACCAAGCCGCAGAGTTGGGCCGCCTCACGGGAATGCATCACGTTTTCGGCAAAGCGATGGATTTTCAAGGCGGCGGCTACGGGCAAGCGATCCTTTCGCGCTGGCCGATCAAGGCACAGCAGGTTCATCAATTGCCGCAGAGGGTCGGGCGCGAACCACGCATTTTGCTGAGGACAACGATTGCGTCTTCGTCGTTTGGGAAAATGGTGTTCGGCACCACCCACCTGGATCATCAAATCGAAGAAATCCGTGTCGAACAGGTCAACGAGATCAACCGCCTTCTGAGCCCGACCACTTCTTCAGTTCCGCTTATCCTGGCGGGCGACTTTAACGCTGTTCCCGAAAGCGCGCCGATGCAAGTGATGGCCAGCCAGTGGCTGGACGCCGCTCATGGAACCGCAGCGCCGACGATTCCGGCGACCAATCCGCGGCGGCGGATCGATTACATCTTTTGTGCGCCTTCGGAAAAATGGACGACGACTCAATCCACAGTGCTGGAGGAGCCTATCGCTTCGGATCACCGGCCGGTCGTGACAACGCTACAGCTTGCGCGGTAAATCGCGGCATGGTGGTTGACTTACGCTTTCAGACGGAATTATCTTTGCGACGCGCGGAACAGTGGAGAGAAGACCTGCCGACAGGATTGCTTGATACATGGCCCTCAACAACATAGCTCCAACCCAGCCTGAGAAGGTAAACATCCTGATGGTCGATGATTCGCCGGACAAGCTCCTGGCGATGGAAAGTGTGCTGGAGGACCTCGGCCAAAATCTTGTGAAGGTTAGCAGCGGTGAAGAGGCGCTGCGGACGTTGTTGCGGCAGGATTTCGCGCTGATCCTGCTCGATGTGAACATGCCCGGGATGGATGGCTTCGAAACCGCGCAGATGATTCGCACGCGCAAGTCGCTCGAAACGATTCCGATTATCTTTGTCACGGCGCTGAGCACGACGGACGCGGATGTTTTTAAAGGGTACAAATTCGGCGCGGTGGACTATATCCTCACTCCCATCGTTCCGGATATTTTGCGGACGAAAGTCGGCGTGTTTATCCAGCTTTGGAAGCAGCGGCGGGAATTGGAAACGAAAGCCGAGGCGCTGCGCGTGGCGAACGTGCACCTTGAAGAGCGCGCGTCGCAATTGATCCAGGCGAATAAAGAGCTGGAAGGTTTTTGTTACACCATTGCCCATGATCTTCGGGCGCCGTTGCGCGCGATGGAAGGGCTGACCGCTTTGTTGCTCGAGGATTGCGGTGAAAAGCTTGACCCGGAGGCGCGAGAATACGGGGAGCGCATTCGGGCCTCTGCTTCGCGCATGGACCAAATGATCCAGGAATTGCTCGCGTATAGCAGGCTGGCATTGATGTCGTTCCAGGCGCAGCCGGTGCGTCTTTCGCGCGTGATTAAGGATGGCATTTCGCAAGTAGCGTGGGACCTGGAGAATCGCAAAGCGCAGGTCGGCGTTCAGAAGTCGAACCACTATGTGCTCGGGAATTACGCGATTCTAGTGCAGGTGGTGGCGAACCTTGTTTCGAACGCGGTGAAGTTTATCGCGCCAGGTAAACCGCCCGAAGTGAAGATCTACGATGAAGAGCGCGGTGATCACGTGCGTGTGTGGGTGGAGGACAATGGGATTGGCATCGCACCGGAGCATCAGGATCGGATATTTCGGATTTTTGAGCGACTGCATGGGCGCGAGAATTATCCTGGAAATGGAATTGGCCTGGCGATTGTGGAAAAGGCAGTCACCCGCATGAATGGGCGGGTGGGTTTGGAATCCGCTGCGGATAAGGGAACACGATTTTGGTTTGAATTGCCAATTTATGATGGTCCGGCGGAGATGGAAGACGCGGCTGAGACTAGCGAATTAGAGACGGCTTAGCCTGAGTTTTAGGGCGAGAGGAAGTTCTGGTTTCAAAGAGCAGTTCCGCACGCCAAAGCGTCTCATTTTATCCTCGCGAGCGTGAAGCTGGTTTTGTATCGTTCGAAAACCGAACCCAGAGGTGTCTATGGATGTCACGTTTATTTGCCCAAGCTGCAAGCAACAACTCGAAGCGCCCACCAGCCTCTCTGGCACGGCGATCAACTGCCCGGCGTGCAACAACCAGATCGTCATTCCTGAAGCCGATCCGGCAAACTTCCGCACCGGGGGAGATGGGAACGCAGCGCGGCTGGAGGATAAACATTTTGTGGTGCCGGTCACCGAAAAGCCAACCGAGAGCCTGATCAAGAAAGCGCTGCCACCTTTAGAGATCGCCGCACGGAAGGATGGCGCCAAATCGATGAAAGTGCGCTGCATTCGGCACAGTGATTGCGTGGAAGTCGGCAAGGATCGATTCGAAGAAATGGTTTCGGATTTTCTGGAAAAAGTCGGCGACGAAAACGTGATTAGTGTGAGCACGTTTAATTATCAGCACTTGGATCTTGGGACGCGCCAGATGGTGACGGATTACGGCGTGATGGTCGTCTATCGCGCCTGAGTGGAGATTATGTTGGTCCAGCACGCAGCGCGATGAGTTGGTTTTATCGGAACGTCGTTCGGCCGGTCCTTTTCAATTACGATTCGGAAGAAATTCACGATGTAACATTGGGGAATCTTGCGCGTTTTTCGCGCAGCCGGATTGGGCTGGATTTGCTGGAGAGTTTCTACGGCACAGCATATTTGCCAATGGAGCTTTTTGGCCTGCGATTTCCAAATCCGGTCGGACTCGCCGCAGGGATGGACAAGCAGGGTGTGGCTGTGCCGGCGTGGGCCGCATTCGGTTTTGGGTTCAGTGAATTAGGTGGAGTCACTTGGCATCCGCAGCCGGGTAACGATCGTCCGCGGATGTTTCGCGCGGTCTCGGATGATGCGCTGGTGAATCGGATGGGGTTCAACAACGGCGGGGCGGAAGCGCTCGCGGAAAGGCTCGCGTCCTGGAAGGAAAGTGGGTTTTGGCCGAAGCATCCGGTGGGAATAAATCTTGGGAAATCAAAGGTTACGGCGCTCGAGAAAGCGGCGGAGGATTACGCAAATAGTTTTCGGCTCTTGCGCGACCTGGCGGATTTTTTTGTGGTGAATGTGAGTTCGCCGAACACCCCGAACCTGCGGCAACTTCAGGATCGCGCCGCGCTGGATGAGATTTTGCGGGCGCTACAGCGGATTAATTCGAGTGGGGTCCGGAAGCCGGTCTTGGTGAAGGTTGCGCCGGATCTGAGTTTTGAGGCATTGAACGAAATCGTTGAACTAGCGGGGCAGCGGGAATTAGCTGGAATTGTCGCGACGAATACGACCGTGACGCGGCCGAGTTCACCGGACGAGCGATGCGCGCGCGCCTATTCGGAAACGGGCGGGTTGAGCGGGCGGCCGTTACGCGAGCGAAGCAGTGAAGTGATTCGACACATCTACTTAAAAACAGGAGGCAAACTGCCGATCATCGGCGTGGGTGGGATTTTTAATGCGCAGGATGCGTGGGAGAAGATCACGGCGGGCGCATCGCTGGTGCAGGTTTACACCGGGATGGTATACGAAGGGCCTGGGATTGCGCGGAGCATCACGGAAGGTTTAACCAACTTGCTCGCTGAAAGCGGGATGAAGTCACTTTCCGAAGCGGTCGGTATTACCGCGAAAGCGCGCGGTTTCCCCGCGGGACCGAAGCCAGTCCTTGTTTAGGCCGGCTTAGGCGGTCGCGTTCGCGCGAGCGATGTGATTGTCGAAAAGAATCTGCGACCATGTCTCCATTCGGTCGCGATACTCACGCAGTTCTTCAGCGGAAACCCACTTGGCCGTCATCAGGTCCGGTTCGTTCAGGCGGAAGTTTTGATCGCAGGCTTCCAATTCGTAAACGAAACCGAGGTGGACGCGACCGACCGGAGTGGTCGAGTCGTAAATAATTCCGAGTGGTGTGAGCTTGTAACCTTCGCTTAAGGAAATTTCTTCGGAGAGTTCGCGCTGGAGTCCGGCGTCGACCAGATCGGGAGCGGATTGTTCGGCGTCGTTGATGTGGCCGCCGATGCCGAGCGAGAATTTATTGTGGAGGCGCGCTTCGCTTTGTTTGCTGGTGCGTTGGAGGAGAACGTAGCTTTCCCCGCAACGGATGCAGACGTAGGGAATGATCTGCTTCACCGATTCGTCCTGTTCCACTTCGCTGCGGGGACGGAAGAGGCGGGTGCGGTTCGCCACGTCGATGATGGCCTGGGCGGAAGCAGGATCGAATTTGCTGGCGAGATGCTGCTGGATCGAGCTGGCGGGTACGACTAAAACTTTTTCTTCCATGAGCGACAGGAGTTAACGATCAGGCTGACTATAGTTCCAAAAGAGCAGGGTGGGGGACAGGAGAACTTTTGCCAATTTGTTCACAGGTTGTGCGCAGTTTGCCTTAGTTGCCTCGATTTGGTTCTGGCCTATAGTGGCGGCCAATGTGGGAGTGGGCGGGCCATGTGCTGCATGAATCGGCAGTTCTTCGGCTATTTATTGTTGTTGGCGTCGGATATCTGCTCGGTGAAGTCAAATTTCCCGGCAACTTTCGCTTTGGGCTGGCGGCCGTTTTGTTTGCGGGACTCGGCTTCGGTGCTTTGGATCCAAAGTTTCTTTTACCCAACGAAGTCCAGACGATTGGGTTGGTGCTGTTTGTTTATTGTGTCGGGTTGGAGGCGGCCCCGGGTTTTTTGCAAAGTTTGCGCAAGGATGGATTGAGACTGAACCTTGCGCTGGCAGTTTGCCTCTGCGTAGCGGCGCTCGCGGTTTACTTGATCATGCGGTTCGGCGGCGTATCTCGCGAAACTCTGGTCGGGCTATTTTGCGGCGCGCTTACGAACACGCCTGCGCTGGGTGCTGCGTCGGAAACAATTTTCCGCATGACCGGTAATGCTGCGTCGGTGAACCAGGCGGTGGTTGGTTATGGTGTGGTTTACCCCTTCGCGGTGCTGGCGACGTTGCTGCTTTTTCAATTGCGCACCATGCGCGCCGCTCCCGCGGAACTTGAGCCGCCGCCGAACACGCTTCCACGGGCGCAAACCGTAGAAGTGCAAAAGCTCAATGATTCACGCGAATGGACGGCTGGCGACATTGAAGCCGCAGCGGGTGTTGTGATCACCCGAATTCGGCAACTGGATGGACGCGTCACTCTCGCGAAAACGGATACTACACTCGAACGCGGGACCCACGTCGTGATCGTCGGTTCACCAAAAAGTCTCGACCGAGCGGTGGAATTGCTCGGTGCGCCAAGCCGTGAATCGCTGGAAGCGAACCTGGCTGGATTCGAAACGCACCGTTATTTCGTCTCAAATCCCAAGATCGCAGGCCGGCCACTGAAGGATCTTGAGTTGGAGAAACTCGGCGCGGTCGTGAGTCGTATCCGCCGCGCGGATGTTGATCTGCCGGTGAGCGATGAGACCGTGCTGCATCTCGGCGATCGCGTGCGCGTCATTTCGGACAAAACGAATGCGGAGGCAGTTCGGAAATTTTTCGGGAACTCGCTCTCGGCTTTGAGCGAAACGGGCTATGTGAGTTTTGCGCTTGGCATCGCACTCGGTTTGCTGATTGGGGAGATTCCAATTCCGGTTCCCGGGCTCGAAGGGCCGGTGCGACTCGGACATGCCGGCGGGCCGTTGCTGATGGCGCTGATTCTTGGCTACCTTGGACGAACCGGTCCTTTCATTTGGAATCCGCCAGTGACGGTGAGTCTCACCCTGAAGCACATCGGTATTCTTTTCTTTCTCGCTTGCGCCGGAGTGAAGGCCGGTGCGGTTCTACCCGCGACTTTTCGGGAGCAAGGCGGTTTCCTGATCTGTGTGGGCGTTGCGCTCACCATTTTAACGCATCTTCTCTTCTGGGCGATCTTGCGATGGCCGACGAAATATCCGCTCGGGAAAGATTTGGGCGCGAGCGCGGGTTTGCAAACGCAACCGGCGGCACTGACCTTCGCGGCGCAGAAGTTGTCGGCAGCGGAGGTGAATCTAGCTTATGCAACGGTGTACCCGGCTGCGGTTGTGCTGAAAGTGCTTTTAGTGCAACTGCTTTTGACCGTGCCGTAGAATTTCAAAGAGAAAAATAAAAGGGGCTTGCAATTGAGACTGAGTCGCAACTAAGCTGATCGCACTTGAGAATGAATCTCAACTACATGAACAAAAAAACCACGCTGCTGACCGCAGCTTCTCTCTCTTTGGGCGCTTGCTCGGCTTACGCGCAGGCATCGAACGCGGATATCGAAGAACTTAAAAAGCAGGTTCAGAGCTTGCAGGAACAAGTGCAGACCATGAAGGAAGGTCCGCGCGCTGATTCGGAAACTGAAGGCTTGCTGACGGACCGCTTCTTTAAGGGCAAAGGACTGACGATCGGCTTTTATGGCGAATCGAAGTATCGCATCCCGGAATCGGGTCCGAATAGCTTCGATCCACATCGGTTCGTGCTGACGCCGACCTACCAGATCAACGACTGGCTGGTGTTCAACAGCGAACTGGAATTCGAACATGG
Source organism: Verrucomicrobiia bacterium (assembly GCA_036383895.1). Taxonomy (GTDB): domain Bacteria; phylum Verrucomicrobiota; class Verrucomicrobiia; order Limisphaerales; family SXQI01; genus DASVNK01. Next base: position 148,890 of record DASVNK010000015.1, read on the forward strand.
CGGGATCGATGAAAACGCGCCTGCCGCGCGCAGTCGCTTCGGTGGCGAGGTCGAGATTGAGCAGATGTATGTCGACATCCTTCTGAACGAGCATTTCAACATTCGCTCGCTCGGTATCGATCTCGTGCCGGTTGGTCGCATCAATAAGTATCACGAGCCAACGCTTTTCTATTCCACGGAACGTCCGGAGCTTTACACGCAAATCATTCCATCCACTTGGATGGAACCGAGCCTCGGCTTCTTCGGCAACATTCTCGAAAACCTCGATTACCAGGTCATGATTTCGGCGGGTGTGGAGGATTATATCGCGACGGCTCCGGCGACCAGCGGCATCAACGCCGGAAATGGTTTCCGCGATTCGCGCCCGGCACTGCGGCCAAACGACGTAAACACTCTGGCTTACACTGGACGCCTGCATTATAACGGCATTCCCGGACTGGACGCGAGCACCTCGCTCTATGCCACGCAGGTAGAAGGGCTTACGGACGACTCAATCGTCGCATTGTGGGACATCGAAGCGCTTTATCGCGTGCCGAAGACCGGCCTGGAATTGCGCGGCGACTTCGCCTACTGGCACATCGCCGACCCCGAGAATCTCGTGGCGAACAACAATACTTCGGGCGCGGACGATGTCGGCGGGCGGATGTATGGCTGGTATGTCGAGGCGGCGTATCACATCTGGCCGGACGCGTGGAAGGAAGGGCGTGGCCGCGATATGGATGTCGTTCCATTCGTGCGCTACTCACAGATTCGCACGCAATCGGATCTGCAGGAAGGCAGCGTTGCGCGCGACGACGGCACGGCGAACAAGGATTTCGTGACGTTCGGCCTGGCCTATTTCCTGAACCAAAACTTCGTCGTGAAAGCGGATTACCGCCACAACCTCGACGGCACCGATGCAACCGCGTTCAGCGGTGCGAACCAGGATTACTTCCAACTCGGCGCGGGCGTCGCGTTCTAACGAATGCGCCTTGGACTTCTGATCGTCGCGATGTTGCTGAGCAGCGTTGGGTTGCGCGCGGAGCGTTATCTCACCGTGGAACAAGCGCGCAAAATCGCGTTTCCGAACGCCACTCGTTTCGAGGAGAAAATCCTCCGCTACAGTGCAGAGCAGCGGGCGGCGATTCAGAAGAAGTCCGGCGTACCGGTGAAGGTGGACGGTAACAAAATCACCTATGCCTACGAGGACGCCCGGTTGCTGGGCGTCCTCTTTGTCGATCACGTGCTCGGCAAACACGAGATCATCGATTACACGGTGGCCATTTCGCCGGAGGGTAAAGTGATGGGCGTGGAAATTCTCGAGTATCGCGAGAGTTACGGTTATGAAATTCGCAATGCGAAATGGCGGAAGCAGTTCGTTGGGAAAAAGCCGACCGAACCGTTCCGGCTCAATAAGGACATTTACAACATCAGCGGCGCGACGATGTCCTGCCGCCACGTAACGGAGGGAACGAAGCGTGTGCTCGCGACTTTTGATTTGCTCTGCCGCCCTCAGCTTGTGGCTGGCGGGGTGCAGGACACCGCCGCCGGAAAGTGAGCTGCTCGTTCAGCGCAGCCAACCGCTGATGGGAACGTTCGTCACGATCAGCGTTTTCCACACGAACAGAACAAACGCGGAGCGCGCAATTTCAGCGGCATTTGATGAAGTGCGCCGTCTCAATTCTCATCTCACGGTGCACGCAACGACCAGTGAAACGATGAGGATCAATACGACGGCGGCGAAGGAAGCGGTTGCGGTTTCTGCTGAGTTTCGGGATTCACTGGTGTCTTCGTTGCGAATTGCGCAACGAACCGAGGGTGCGTTCGACCCGACGATTGGCCCGCTCGCGCAACTGTGGGGATTTATTTGGAAGGAATATCGTCTGCCGACGGAGGAGGAACTGCAACGCGTGCTGCCGCTGGTCAATTTCAGGAATGTGGAGCTGCGAATGAACGAGGACGTGGCGACGGTTCGTTTCGCGCGTGAAGGAATGTTTTTGGACTTTGGCGGGATCGGGAAAGGCTACGCGGTGGATCGCGCCATTGAGGTGCTTCAAGGGCAGGGAATTTGGAACGCGATGGTGAAAGCGGGAGGCGATCTGCGCGTCATTGGAGTTCCGCCGGAAGGAGACGGATGGGAGGTGCAAATCGAAGACCCGCTAAAAGCAGGCAAACGCAAAACAGTTTTTCTGCGGGAGGGTGCTTTATCGACTTCGGGGAACTACGAGAACTACTTCGAAGTGGATGGCGTGCGATACAGTCATATTCTGAATCCGCAGACTGGGCTGCCGGTTCAGGGAATTGCGAGTTGCACCGTCACCGCTGCGACTTGCACGGAATCGGATGCTTACGCGACGGCGTTCTTTGTGCTGGGAATTGAGAAATCGCTGAAGGATTTCAGCAATGAATTAGCGATTCGATTCGTGGATGAAAAGGGGCGGGTGTTCCAGAATAGATCGTTTCCGTCTGCTGATGCGAAGTGATTAAACCCAACTGCGCGCGAAAGCGGCGAGCCCAAGGAAAAAGAAAAATCCGGCGACGTCAGTCACGGTGGTCATGATGATGCTGGAGGCGAGCGCGGGGTCGATCTTCAGCGCGCGCAAGGTGTAAGGCACGAGCACGCCGGACAGCCCGGCGGCAACCATGTTCAGCACCATCGCCACTGCGACCACGATGCCCAACACATAGCTGCCTTTCCATAAGTAGCTGATTAAACCGACGATCACGCCGATCACGATTCCGTTGGCGAGCCCGAGAAAACTTTCCTTGAGCAGTACTTTCCTTCCGTCGCCTGGCGAAAGTTCGCCCAGCGCCATGTCACGGATGATGATGGTCAAGGTTTGCGCACCAGCGTTGCCGCCCTGGCCCGCGACGATCGGGAGGAAGATCGCGAGGGCTGTCCAGGCGGCGATGGTTTCTTCGAACATTCCAACGACGGCAGCAGCGAGGAACGCAGTCCCCAGGTTGATGCACAACCAGGGCAAGCGCCGCTTCATGCTCTGGCGCCATGGAGTCAGGGTGCGTTCTTCACCCGAAAGACCGACCATCAATTGCATGTCCTCGGTCGCTTCGCGCCGGACGACTTCGACAACCTGGTTCGCCTGCACCAGCCCGACGATCCGGCCCGAATGGTCGAGGACTGGCAGGGCCATGTAATGGTAGTGTTCGAACAACTGCGCAATTTTCTCCTGGTCGTCATCCACGGAAACATGCTTCACATCGCCTTTCATGATTTCGGAGATGCGCCGGTGCGGTTGGCGGAAAACGAGATCGTGAATGGAGAGGATTCCCTTCAAGTGGCTGGCAGCATCGACCACATACATGTAAGCGATCTGCTGGGACCCTTGCTCATCGGCGCGGCCTTGCAAGGCGCGGTGGGCTTCGGCGATGGTCATATCCTCGCGCAACGCGATGAATCGATCGCTCATGATGCCGCCCGCGGAGTGCGGCGGGTAGGAGAGCATTTCGGAAACTTGCTTGCGGTCGCTGGCGGAAAGCTTGTCCAGCACCTCGGGCTGAACGTCCGCGGGTAATCCGGATATAATATCCGCGGCTTCGTTGTGCGGCAGTTCCTGGACGAGGTTCGCGATTTCGCCCGGCTTCAGATTTTCCAACAGGGCAGGGCGGGTGTCTTCGTCATATTCGGCGAGCACCGCGGCGCCTTCCTTGGCGGGCAGGTCGCGCAATTCCGCCTGGGCCTCCTCGACGGAAAGCCGCTCCAACTGGTCCGCGACGTCGGCTGGGTGTTCTTTGCGCTGCTCCTGGTTCATATCTTCGCGCGCAATTTGAACTGAGCGACGCGCTGGTGCAATGCGCAACGTGGGAGAAGCTGTCTCGTCTCACCTCGCGCATAGACGAGCGAGAGGCGCACGTCTTACCGCTGTCACACGCGTGGTGAGACGAGACGACACACGACGCAGCGGTGGAAAATTTCTGGCTTGTCCGGCGAAGATTCCTACGCTGCACTGCATTCAAACGGAGCGCGAATGAAGAAATATCGAGTGGGAGTCATCGGATATGGGTGGGTCGCGGGCGCGCACATCGCTGCGATCAACGCCACGAAACAGGCGGAAGTCACGGCGGTGTATTCATCGCGCAAGCTGGATGACGGCGAAGTGTCCGCGAAGCACGGCAGTTCGATTCGATGTTTCAACGACCTGGCTGAAATGCTCGCCACGGATATCGATGCTGTTTCAATTTGCAGTTACCCGTACGAACATGCCCGGCACGCCGTGGCGGCGGCGCGCGCCGGGAAGCATTTGATCATCGAGAAGCCGCTCGCGCTGAACCCGCGTGATTTGCAGCGCATCCAGGAAGCCGTCGCGGATGCTGGGGTGAAGACGTGTGTCTGTTTCGAGTGCCGTTATTCAAGTCAGTTCCTCACCACGAAAGCGGTCATTGATCGCGGATTGCTCGGGCAGGTTCATTACGGCGAGATTGATTATTATCACGGCATCGGGCCGTGGTATGGGCAATTTCGTTGGAACACCCGGCGCGATGCGGGCGGGAGCAGTTTGCTTTCGGCTGGCTGCCATGCGTTGGATGCGCTGCTGCTCTGCATGGGTTCCGATGTTGAAAGTGTCACCAGCCTGGCGACGCAATCGAAGAACAAGGATTTCGCCAAATACGAGTATCCGACCACGAGCGTCACGATCTTAAAGTTCAAGGATGGGCGCGTGGGCAAGACCGCGTCGGTGATTGATTGTTTGCAGCCGTATTATTTTCACGTGCATCTGGTCGGCAGCGAAGGCTCGTTGCTCGACAACAAATTCCATGCGACGCAACTCGGCGGCTTGAACAAAGCGAAGTGGAGCGAGCTTTCCATGAAGATGCTCGATTCGGGCGATGTTTCGGATCATCCGTATCAAACGCAGTTCCAGGCGTTCTTCGATGCGCTGGACAAAGGAAAAGAGATGCCGCTGACCAGCCTCGCCGATGCGGCGCGGACGCATGAAATCATTTTCGCGGCGGATCGTTCCGCTGCGACGGGAAAGACGGTGAAGTTGTAGCACTGTGAAAGGCGCGCGGAAATCTGCCTTCGCCATTGCGGCGCATCCGGATGACATCGAGTTCGTCATGGCTGGAACGCTGTTGTTGCTCGGTCGCGCTGGATATGACCTGCACTACATGACAGTCGCGAGCGGCAACTGCGGCAGCATGACGATGAGCACCGCGAAGACACGCACCGTCCGGCGCAAGGAATCCGTAGCCGCAGCAAAGATTCTCGGCGCGAAGTATCATCCGCCACTGTGCGACGACCTGGAAATCTTCTACGACCTGAAAACATTGCGCCGACTTGCCGCCGCCATTCGCGATGTGGCGCCGAGTATCATCCTCACTCATTCGCCGGAAGATTACATGGAAGACCACATGAACACCTCGCGGCTTGCGGTGAGCGCGGCGTTCGTTCGTGGCATGCCGAACTTCAAAACGTCGCCGCAACGGAAGCAGGCGCCCAACGAAGTGGCGATATACCACGCCCTGCCGCATGGATTGCGCGATCAGTTAAGGCGCCGCATCACTCCGGAGTTGTTCGTGAACACCGCCTCTGTTCACGCGACAAAGCGCGAAGCGCTCGCCGCCCACGCCAGCCAGAAAGAATGGCTCGATGCCACGCAGGGAATGGATTCCTACCTCGCGGAAATGGATACGATGTCGCGCGAAGTCGGCAAGCTCGCGGGCAAGTGCGAGCACGCGGAAGGTTGGCGGCGGCACTTGCATCTTGGCTTTTCCGCGCGGGACGAAGACCCGCTGTCCAAGGCGCTGGAGGGTTTTGTTCACAAGAACCCGACTTACGATTTGGAAACCAATTAAGCAGTTATGGCGCGAAAACTAAGTTCCATTGCACCGGACTGGTGGGATTACACCACGCTGGACGACGCGATTCTCCGCGACGTGGCGAAGCTCACGGCGAATGACCTCCTGCAACTGTCGCGGCCTGGATTCCAGGTGGTGTTCTACGACACGCTGGAAGATTTTTATCTGGCTGAAGCACTCGAATACATCACCGCGTGGCGGCAATCCACAGCCGATAACCCTTGTGGCATCTGCGGGCCGATTGGACCGACCGAACAACTGCCACTGGTCGCGCGGTTAGTGAATGATTTGCAGATTGATCTGAAAGACGCCCACTTTTTTGCCATGGATGAATGGGTGGAGGATGGCCGTCCAGTGTCGCCTTCGCATCTGCTCTCGTTCGAACGCGCTGACCGCGAACTCTGCTTCGACAGGATTGGCAAACCATTGCGCATGCCCGAGGCGAACCTGCATTTCCCGCGCGGCGATTTCAGCGAATATAAAAGCGCCTGGGAAAACGTGCGTTGCATGGTGATGCAGGGAGGGCAGGGGGAGATCAAGCATTGGGCCTTCAACGATCCGCCGAAACGCGAAGGCGCTTACCAGAACGAACCGCCATCACCCGAAGAATATCGGAAGTTAAAAACCCGGCAGGTGGAATTACATCCCGTGACGCTCGTGCAAAACGCCCGCACCTCCGGCGGCGGCAACCTGGCCGGTGTGCCGCGCTCCGCGATTTCGGTCGGCCCATACGAAACGTGGAAAGCGGACAAAGTTTCCATCTGGCACGCGGGCAATCACGATAACCCCTTCGGCCAGCGCCTCACCGCGTTCATGATTTCTAAGCGTCTGCCGGACGCTGCCGTGCCCATGTCGCTCCTCGCCGACCACCCGAACGTCCAGTTCAATTACTACCGCAAAGGCATCGGCACTTGTGATGTGGAGATGCATTAAGAGCACCAGGTTCATTCAACGCGCGGATTCGCAGTTTGTCTCAAGTCTCGTCTCACCGCGCGCATAGGACAATTGAGACGCGCCGTCTCATGGCGTCTCACGCGTGGTGAGACGAGACAGACGAAGTGCGCGTTCGAAAGCGGTGTCGTCCGCTGCGCTCTCGCCACCGCACTCTCCCGCGCCTGCGGGACTGGCGCGCCTCAGCGAGAGCCATTCGAACTTCCGCGAGGTTTTGGAGTGCGGTGGCGGAGTCAGCGAACGACACCGCTTTTGGACGACACGCTTTGGAACCTACGAGGTAACCCGAAAGCGACCAAACGATCTGTCTCGTCTCACCACGCGTAAGACACCGTGAGATTGTTCCGTCTCATACCCCTTGTGCGCGCGGTGAGATGAGACGTGAGACAAGTGACGGGAACCAGCAGAAGATGTAAAATGTAATAAAACTACTTGACGAAATAAGTCTATCCTATTAGAAAAAGCATGTTGGAACCCCTCCACAACTCCAAAAGGGTAAGGATATGGGGTAGGAAAGGCTTTTATTCACCTGAACCGTTTCTTCAGGTTCATCTTCTAAGTCCAGGAAAGATGTTTAGACCAGTATCGCAATCGAAAGCAACAGAACTCTCTTTCCGTTCGAAAGCGGTGTCCTCCGCTGCGCTGCGGCCACCGCACTCTCCCGCGCCTGGCGGGACTGGCGCGCCTCAGCGAGAGCCGTTCGAAATTCCGCGAGGTTTTGGAGTGCGGTGGCGGGGGAAAGGGGGGCGACACCGCTTTTGGAAACCATTGAGCCAGCCCAAGGCAAGGCCACCTGGTAACCCCAAAGCCCCAAGGCACCCCAAAGCATCCAAAATGCACCCGAGCTATCCAAGCCCGTCGCCAATCGTCTGTCTCGTCTCACCACGCGCATAGGACGAATGAGACGCGCCGTCTCACGGTGTCGCACGCGCGGTGAGACGAGACGCGAGACAACACCCGCCGCCGCCCTTGCGGCGCTTTAGGCCTCCACCGTAATCGTCTTCCAATTCACTCCTGTCTTCTTCGCGTATTCGGATAGCACACGTTCGTTCTCGATCAAAACAATCCGCACCACGCCGGAATCATCGGTGCGGCCAAAGTCCTTGATCGGGTCTGGAATTAAATCCCACTGGCGTTGGGCGTAGATGATCGCGAAGCAGGCGGCGGCCACCGTGACCAGTGGGAGTTCCTCGGCTTTGCCATCGACGAAATCCTCCACCACGTTCGCAAGGAATTGCAGTTGCGGGATCAGATGCGGAAAACTCGGCGCGTGCACCTGCGTGAATTCCAGCTTGAGCATTGGCAGCTTCTTGTAGACCCGTTGCAATATCTGCGAATTGATCTTCGCTGTGTTCCCCCGCACAAACTCCACCAGTTCAGCCATGGGCGAACAGTATGAAAATGGCCTCCGAAGACAAGCAGGTTAAACGGCGGCTGAAGTTCGTCGCGACAGGGTTTTCAATAGCCAGATGATCATCAGAAAGCACGCGATAAAGGCCAGTCCTGCTAAGTTCTCCTTCACCGTTGGCGGAAAGATCAGCACATAACCCGCATCCTTCACCAGCGCGGCAAAACTTGAGACACAGAACGGCATCAGGAACAGCCGAAACACCACCCACCGGTCCTGCGGCTTTTTGTTCGTCGCGCTCGCGGTGCTCAGCAGGAGCGCCACGCCGATGATCACGCTCAGGCCAATCGAAGTGAGCCACAAACGCGGCTTCGGGTCGAAGTGATTCCAGACGTTCACGCAATACCAGATCGCGTAACACCAGAGCACAGTTTTGCCCGGTGACAGGTTTGCCAGGTAGCGTCTCAGTGCGGTCAGCACGCGCCATGGATGCCCGACCGCCCGTTCGCTTTCAATCAATTAGTCTTTGCGCAACGCCTTCACCGCCGCCTCGAAATCTTCCGGCCAGGGCGCTTGCGCAGCGATCGCCTTGCCGGTGCGCGGATGTTTAAAGGTCAGCGAATAGGAATGAAGCATCTGGCGCGGCGCGGTGTAATTCGTCTGCGCGCGCAAGCGCACGTTCTGTTTCCCGCCGTAAACTTTATCACCCGCCAGCGGAAAACCGAGATGCTGAAAGTGCACGCGAATCTGGTGCGTCCTTCCGGTGTGCAAGACCACCTGCACCAATGTCGAGGAACGCAGCCGTTCCAGAATCCGATAACTCGTTCGCGCATCGCGTCCCTTGCCCGGTTCGCTCACGGCCATCGTGCGCCGATGCGACGGATGCCGCGCAATCGCCGCCTGGATTTCACCAGCGCTCTTCGGCAATTCGCCGCACACGATAGCGTGATAAATTTTCTCCACGGTGCGATTGCGGAATTGATCGGAAAGGCCGAGGTGCGCGGTGTCGTTCTTCGCGATCACAATGCAGCCGCTCGTATCCTTATCGAGCCGATGCACAATTCCCGGTCGTGCATAACCAGCAATGCCGCTCAACTGTCCCGCGCAATGATGCAGCAGCGCGTTGACCAGCGTGTGTTCGTAATTCCCGGCCCCTGGATGCACCACGAGGTTCGGCTGCTTGTTGATGACGACAAGATCTGCGTCTTCGAACAAAACATTCAGCGGAATATTCTCCGGCGCGACATCCAGTTTCTTCGGTTCGGGCCAGATCACGCTGATCACATCGCCTGCTTTCGGCGCGTAGGTCGGCTTCACCTCGCGCCCGTTCACCTTGATGTCGCCCGTGTCGATCAGCTTCTGCAATGTGCCGCGTGAAACGACCGGAAATTGCGTGCGCAAATACGCATCGAGCCGTTCCCCCGGCATCGAAATTTCCACCGTGATCGAATCGCTGCGCTCGCCCATGTGGATCAGGCAGCGGCCGGGAGTGTCGGCACGCGCGCCGAGCGTTGCTTCAGCCACAAAGCGATGCCCGCGGCGAAAATCAAAATGCTCACGGTTTGCCCGGGCGTAAGAATCCCGCCCAGATAATGTTTCGTGTAGTCACCGCGAAAGGATTCCGTGATCGTGCGAATAATCGCATACCCGACCAGATAGGCCGCGAACACCTGCCCATCGAACTTCCGCCGCCTGAAAAGCCACGCCAGCCCAACATAGAATGCGAAATTCAACGCCGATTCATACAACTGCACCGGATGCACTGAAGTCCCATGTGTTTCGTGCCCGACCGGAAACCGCACCGCACAAAAGCCATCCCACGGCTTGCCCCAGCAACATCCCGTCATGAAACAGCCGATCCTCCCCAGGGCATGGCCCAACGCGATACTCGGCGCCATCACATCGCCCATGCGCCACAACGGAACCTTGTTGCGCAGACAAAAAATGATACCGGCCAGCGAAGCACCAATCAGTCCTCCATAAAAGACCAGTCCCGCGCGCATATTGAAAACATGCCAGAATGGTTTCCCCGCGAACTCCTGGTCCCAATACGAAGTTACATACAATAACCGCGCCCCAATGATCGTTCCCACGATGAGCCACGGCGCGAGATTGAAGACAGTATCACTCTTAATTCCCGCCCGCGGCGCACGACGACCGGCCGTCCCAAAGCCCAGCACGAATCCGAGCGCCGCAAGAACGCCGTACCAATGAATATCGAAGTTGAAGATTCTAAACGCGACTTGATCCACTTCGCCGGAACGTTAGTGGCGCAACGCCCCTGTGACAAGCGTGAGTGGGTCTGATGTGCTGTGAAACCCGGCGCGAGGGCGTCGGTTCTCTCACGGAGGATCGTTTGGTTTCCAGCGGTGTTGCCAAAGCGGTGTCGTTCGCAGACTCCGCCACCGCACTCCAAAACCTTGCGGAATTTCGAGAGGCCCTCGATCAACGCGCCAGCGTCTTGGAGTGCGGTGGCCAGAGGACACCGCTTTGGCACGGGCTTGCGAGACGCGGGAGGTCTGTCTCGTCTCACCACGCGCAGAGACGCATGAAACAAACACTCTCAAGTGGTCGCACGCGTGGTGAGACGAGACGATACATTGCCTAATTCACTCCCGGTGCGTTCTGGTTGGTCGTCGCGACTTTCTTTCCGCCACCGGCCGGCATCGGGGGCCTGGGGACGGGCATCGGCGGCATGGGCGGAAGCTGCCTCACCAACTCGCGCCAACTCGCGCGTTCCTCCGGCGTGAATTCCTGCCAGCGCGCTGCATTCCGCTGAAAGTCCGCTCGCTCTTCCGGCGGCAAGTTCGCGAACTTCCCGAACGAAATGAGCGCCAATTCCCGGTCTGATCGGGAAAGCCGGGCAAACGCCTCCAGCGTTTTCTGCATTTCCTGCCGCTCGCTTTCAGACAACGCCAGCAAAGCCGCCCGCTGAGCTTCCGGCGTCATCGCGAAAAAATTATTCAGGTGAAGCGGAATTTTGGCGCGCGCGGCGTTCCCTTGTTGATCGAGACGCGCAAAGTGTTCCTGTAACCGGGGCGGCATCGGCGGCATGACGCGGGCGGTCGTCGCGTTGGTCGTCTTTCGCCGCGCATGTACAAAATACCGCGTGGCCAACTCCCGCTTGCGTTCATCGGCCAGTATTTCCGTGCGGGTCCGTTCATCCATTTGGTCCCAATGTGCCAGCCGCTCCTGAACCAGGCTGTGCAACCGTTCTGGAATCAAACGCAAATAATTACCACGGTCCGCCGGTGAAACCTTCATCAATGGCTGCAAATACCAGCGCAATTCCAGATTGATCAATCGAGCCTCGCGCTGTTCCGCAGTCATCCCTTCGTAAGCGCCCAGTTTCTTGCGCAACACTTCGCGCTTCGGTTCCGGGTAGCCTGCTAGTTCCTTTTCACGATCCGCTTCTGGCATCTGCAGCCATCGACGGAAATCTTCGATCGGTGATGGCGGAGCTGGAGGGCGAACCGGCGCGCTTTCCGCCGCCCCAATAGTTCCGACCATGAGAGCGAACAGAAACAAAATGGAAACCCGTGCGGCCATCATTTCTGCAAAGCTACCAGGAGTTCCAGGTCCAGTTCCGATTCCGCCGGCACGGACAAATTCGCAATCGCATCAAAATCGCGGAACGCCAGCGCCGGCCTGTCTTCCGGGCTCATCGCGCTCGCGATTTCGGTAAACGACGCGACGCTTCGCACCATCTCGTTCCGCTGAGATTTGCGATACTCGTTTAGCGAAAGCACACCCGCAATCGTCACCACGCTCAGCCCGGTCGCCAGCCGAACGAATGGAATTCGCCACCACGCACGTTTGCTGGATGTCGCTGAGCGCTGATCCGCGGCGACGGCCTGCATCACCCGCGAAGTAAAATTTGTCGCCACCGGCGCGTTCGGCAGCCGCTCGAGCAACTGCTCCAGGCTCTGCTCCATTTCAAAGCGGTCGCGCAGGTCCGAATCCAGTTGCATCCGGTGTTCCAGGTCGCGGCGCTCTGCCTCCTTCAACTCGCCCCGAACCGCCCTCGCGATCAGTTCGTCTATCTGGTTGTTCTCAGGCTTGTTCATCGCTTCTAAATTCAAAACCGCTCGCGCCGAAAAGTTGCTGAGTTATTCATCCCAAACTCCTGTCCTCAAATAGGGTTTGAGCTTTTGCTTCAATGTCTCCCGCCCGCGATGAATCAGCGACTTCGTCGCTGACAGCGAACAGTCCAAAATCTCCGAAATCTCTTCGTAAGACATGTCCTTCTCTTTGAACAACAAAATAGCGGTTCGTTGGTTCTCCGGCAGCGATCCCAAGGCTTCTTCTACTTTGGATGTTAATTCATCGCGCAATAGAAGGTCCGGCGCCGAAGTATTCTTCCGATCTTCGAATTGCTGTCCCAACGACTCATCCTCCGGATTTTCCGCAGCCTCCAGTGATTGCGCCGGATGCCTCGACCTCCTGCGGATTTCATTGAGACAAAGATTCCGTGCGATCGTGAAGAGCCAAGTCGAGAATTTTGCTTCCACCCGATACCGATCTGCTGACTTAAACACCTGCACGAAAACGTTTTGTGCCAGGTCTTCTGCTTCGTTTGAATCCCGCAACGTCCGGTAAGCCAGGTTCATGACCGGCTGCTTATACTTCTCCACCAGCAACTCGAACGCAGCGGCGTCCCCTTGCTTCACCCGCACCATCAATTCCGCATCTGGATCCCTCTCGCCTGCCATTGTTGAGTTAGACGGTGTTAAACACCAGTTCCGCCGAAAGTTCCGATTCTCCTCGCAGAACCATATCGTCAGACTGGAAGTTCGGCCACCTTGCGCCACGGCAAGAGCATTGTCGACCAAGCAGCTTCCTGTCTAATCTGCGCCTCATGACCAGCGCCTACCGACTCCTTCTCTTCGCAGCTCTAATGGTTCCGTGCACAACTCGCGCCGAAACCTACGCGCAGAAACTCGGCTGGAAGGCTGACGACGTCGTTCTCATTCTGCACATCGACGATGCCGGCATGTCCCATGCGTCGAACCTCGGCGTCATGCAATCCACCGAGCAAGGTGCCGCCACCTCCTTCAGCATTATGATGCCCTGCCCGTGGGTGCCCGAGCTGGTCAATTGGATTAAGAAGAATCCAACCGTTGATTCCGGCCTGCATCTCACCATGACTGCCGAATGGAAGCTTTACCGTTGGGGGCCGCTCGCGGGCAAATCGGTCGTGCCCGGTCTCGTCGATGAACAAGGTTGCCTTTGGCACTCCGTGGAACAGGTCTGCGCCCATGCTACTCCGGATGAGATTGAGACTGAGATTCGCGCACAGATCCTGCGGGCCGAAAAGCTCGGCATTGAGATCACGCATCTCGATTCGCACATGGGCACGCTTTTCGCCCGCGCCGATTACTTCGAGCGCTTTCTCAAAGTCGGCATTGAGAGGAAAATTCCGATTCTCGCGGTCGGTGGTCACATGACGCACGCGATGGTTGAGAACGGCGACGCGGCGAAAGCTCTCAAACCGCTTGCTTCAAAAATTTGGGACGCCGGACTTCCAGTCATCGACGACCTGCACACCTCCGTCACGTCCTGGAAACCACCCGAGAAAAAAGAGCGCGTCCTTCAACTCATCCGCGAACTGAAACCCGGTATCACCGAAATTCTCTTCCACGCTTCCGTGATGACCGAAGAATTTCCACTCATCACCGGCAGCGCCGCGTCACGTCACGCAGATACGGAGTTTCTCAAGAGCCCAGAACTCAAAGCACTGATCAAAGAACGCAACATCCACCTCACCACCTGGCGCGAACTCAAGAAGCGTCGCGACCAGGTTGGCAAGTGAAGCGCGCTGCGGACTAAAGCCCGCTCACCAAGCGATAGAAGCGCACCCTGGCTCCGACCGCTTCTTCATCGGTCCAGTCGAACGGTGCAGTGGTAAAGATGCCGTTGAACACAGGAATCCAATCGAGCAAATCCTCGCTCGCTTCGATCACGTATGCCTGGCCGGTTGTTCCCGAAACACGCATCCCGTAATTGGAAAGCGGGGTGATCGTAGGCGCCACTGCTCCTGAACCGAGTTCCGCAACGGCAGACACGCGACGTCCGTCCGGCAGAAGCGCTTCCGCTTCCACCCAATAGCGTCCAATGAAACTCGGCGTAATGGCGTATTGCGGGCCAACCGCCGGTTCGTGACTGCGACCTTCCCAAACAATCTGCGCGTTCGCCGCCGGCAAGCTGCCGAGGTCCAGCGTCGCAGTGGAAGACTCTCCGATCGCAACCGACTGCTTCGAGAAATTGATCGTCGCTGTGCTCGTCCGCCAGGGCTGTGTCTTCAGCGAAGTTTTCGCCATTAGATAGGCCATCGCCGCCAGGCTTCGCCCCTGCTGCGGGTTCACGAACTCCGTCGTCAGATTGTAAGCGTCGCCCCAAACATCATATGGCGCGTGCGGTGCACTCGTCGCATGGTCGTGTGGGAAGGTCATACCGGATAGTTCAGTCCCAGGGTATAACGGCAAATCCGCCTGATAAGTGCGCTGGATGCTCCCGAGCGGAAGTCCGGACGGTGGCAGGATTCGCCGATCATTCGTCGCGTATTGATGCACCATTTCGCGTTGGCGCTTGTTTCCGATTCCAGTGAGGAACGACACGTTGTGCGGATTGCATCCGCCTTCGTAATTCATGTTCAGCAGCATCGTCGGAATGTAATCGTTCTGCATTTCAAGCTGCGCGGCGGTTGCGATCTCGTAAGTCTGGTTGACGGAGAAATACCAGCCCGCCGTGTGAAAAGTTTTGTTGGGATCAGGGAAGCTCGTGCCGTAAGCGGTGTCGCGCGAGAAACGCAGTTGTTCGCCGGCTGCTCCGTTCAATTCAGTTAAGCATTTGTTCAGGAACGTCGAGTTTAATGCGCCTGCCGCCACACGTCCCGATCGCGCACCGAATGCATAGCTGCGAATCGCCGCGCCGTAACCTTCCCACAAACGAATCCAACCTTGCGCCAGGGTCGAACGGCTCGTCGGATCGAAGCGATAGATCAATTCTTCCTCATATTGCCTCTCCCCCGTGGCCAAATAGAGTTCAGCTGCAGCCCACGCCACTTCGTCATCGTGCATGAACTCGTTCCCGTAGTGGCTGATCTTTTGATACGCGCCATCGCGGCCAAATCGCGAGAATGCGCTCTGTAAAAAGTCCCAGCCCTTGCGCGCCTTCTGGAGATAGTCCGCCGCTGCTTGTGGATAATGCTGCTTGAACTTCGGAGAAGACGCCGCCTGCGCCAGCGCGGCCACTGCCGCCGCCGTCGCCGCGGTGTTCTTCGGAAACACCACCTGCGGGTCGCCTCGATCCGGCAAGACATTGTCTTCGTACGAGCGATTGCGTGGATAAACTAAAAAGTAGAAGCCGCCGTCGTCATCCTGCATCTTCGCGAGAAAATCCGTCTCCCATTTCGCTTCCTGCAAAAGATCACTGACACCGTCGCCACTCTCGGGCAAGCCAAGATTATCCAGCCCGGCAACGCCTTCATACGAATCAACTGCGAAGATCAAAGAGTGCGCCAACTGCGCGGAATTGATCGTGTATTTGCTGTAATCGCCCGCGTCGTGGTGTCCCCCGGAAACATCGATGCGACCGGTCCTTACAAAAGGATACAGGCTCGCCGAAACGCTGTTCATACGCGGTGCGGTGTGGCGCGGATTGTTCGCGTAATCCGCAGAAAAATTCGCGAGTGCGGTGTTTACCGCCGAATAGGAACTCAGCGGCACTTCTACTTGGGCGGTGTGGCAAGCCTCGTGAACGTGGCGCGTAAAAGGTAGCTCGTTGCTCTCGCCGCAACGTTGATGATACAGGCCGAGCGCGTAAGTCCGCGCATAGAGCGCCGCCACGCCTTCATCGATCCGGAACGGATAAGAAGTTCCCAAACCTGGAACTTGAATTCGGTAGACGCCAGGCGTGTTGAAGCTGCTGAAATCCGCCACATACACTTTTTGATACGGCGTCGGGCTGAACATGTAGCCGCGATCAGCTCGCTGGGTCAGGTTGCCCTGAAAAACCACGTTGTCCGATCCGTCTAGCAGCTTGAATCCATTCCCCGCCGGAACGTCCAGTTCGCCAAAGGTGCCGAGATAATATCCGACCATCGCCATCTTCGAGTAGCCCGGCATGTAACCGCTTTGGTTCACGTGGATCGTCGGCGTGAATTGATTCGGTTCGCGTCGTGCGTGGAAATGTGTCGAAGCTTGCCAGAGCGTTCCGTCCGGATTTGTCACTTCCACCGTCTGCCAATCCTGCACCGGCTGCGAAAGCCGCAGATAGAGTTGATTGATCAGCCGCAAATCGCGTTTCCGGAACGCGGCGTACATCGGCCGCCGTTTGAATCCGACCGACGATACCGAGATCGTGTTTTGATCCGCCTTCACCGTGAACTTCGCGGGGGAGGGGAGCGCGTATTGGAAATTCGCCGCGACAAAATTCCACTGCGTCGGACGAGCGGGGGGAACGCCCTTCGTGGTTACAAGCGTCAACTCGAGCAAATCGGGCGCGATGATTCGCAATTTTGCTTCGCCAACGGCCGGCAACGCGAGCGGCACGTCGAACGAGTTCGTCTCGTGAGCGCTACTTAAACTCAACGAAGTCGCGGCGGTGAAAATCAAAAGCGCGGAGCGCAGCAAGCCAACAGCACGATACTCGTTCATTTTAGACATTTGGTTGAAACCACGCAGGAGCGTGTTCGGTACGCGCAGGCGCGCACCGCTGGGCTGTCTCAACTCAAGGCACGCGACCAGGTAAACTGTCCTGAACGCCGTCGGGCTTGACGCCTGAATCGGGAGCAGGAGGGATTTAGCATGAACGATGCCGTCCCGCCGCGCGCCAGAAAGCGTGGACGAAGGCGAACGGCAAGATCAGCGTTAACTTACGGTTTGGCGCGGTAGAAGCGTTTTGCGCCCGCTGGGGCGACGGAGTAAGTCGCCGGAGTTTGCAGTGTGGTCACGTCGTTCCAGCTAGACAGGTTGTCCGAAGATTGGACGATCACCTCGGTCTGATTCGGCGTGATGAACTCGACGCGGAACTGGCCACCGGTAAGGCTGACGCTTCCCACACTGGCAACTGTTTTGAACGGGCGAAATTCCGCGTAAATCTCACGCGCCGAAGCCGTCGCGGAACCGACGGTCCAATAATAATTCTCTGCGAACCCGAGCTCTTCCACCGCCGCCGCCCACGTCTCGAGGCTCGGGCGGTAGGTGTTTTGGCCATTGGGATTGTTGAAGTAAAAAACTTTGTCCACCCCGAGAACAGGATTGGCCTTGGCCGCCAGGTAAACTTTTGCGCTCGAGAAACCGGGGGCTGTCCAGGTGAAGGTCGGCGGAGCCGGCACCGTGGCGTTTGCGGCGGGCGCGGTGAGTGTGGCGCGAGCGATCGCGAAAGCGGAGGAGCGCGCCGTGTCGTCGGCTTTGGAGGTTTGATTCAACGTGCTGTTCGGCACGTCGTCGACGATCACCCAAACGTAATAGGTCCCGGCCGGCGTGTTCGCCGGAATGGTAATGATGTCGGTGTGATTGGTGGAAGCACCGGCCGCGAGCGCAGGTGTTTGCACCGCTTTGAGTGCGGCGGTCGTCGGCGGAGTGCTGGCGGAGGTGCCAAGATAGAGACCAGTGGTGCTGGGAGCGCAATCGCCGCTGCCGGAATTTTCGACGGTCCACACGACTCCGAGCGCTTCACCGGGACGCGCGGATGCTGAAGTAAGTGTGACGGCAGATGGAACCAGATTCGGGCGCGGAAGGACCGCCACGACATTGAATGCGGCCGAGCGAGCAGCATCATCGGCTTCGTTACTTTGCTCAATGGTGCTGTTCGGATCCGCATCAGCGATGATCCAAACGTAGTAAGAGCCAAGAACCGTGCCTGCCGGAATCGGAATGGTGTTCGTTTGGTGCACGACAGAGTTGGTCGGAATACTTGCCGTCTGAACGAGCCATGTCGGTGCAGTTGCGGCGGGCGGAGTGTTCGACGATGTGCCCAGGCGAATCGCAGTAATACTCGCAGGACAATTGCCGTTGCCCGCGTTGGTCATCGTCCAGCGAACAGTCAACTCGTCGCTCGGACGCACGAAATCCGCGCTGCGACCTACGTTAAGCGGAATCAGATTCGGCTTCTGAATAACCGTTACGACCGCGAGCGCGCCCGAACGCGCGGCGTCATCTGCCCGCGAACTTTGATCCAGCACGCTATCCACCACATCATCCGCAATGACCCAGAAATAGTAAGTGCCAACCGGGAGATTGGCGGGAAGCGTGACCGTGTTGGTCATCTGGATTGAAGCACCCGCGTTGATCGCTGGTGCAGCGATCTTCCGGTTGACCACGTCGCCCGTTCCCGGAGTCGTCGCAGAACTGCCGAGATGCAGCCCGGTGATGTTCGTCGGGCAATTCGCATTCCCGATGTTAGCAAGTTTCCAAACGACAGTAACCTGATCTCCCGGCCGAACTGTAGAAGCGCTCAGCGTAACTTCCGACGGTACCAAATTTGGGCGAGTGATTTGCGAAACGACGCGGAGTTGAGAGGAGCGAGCGAAATCGTCGGCGCGCGAAGATTGGTTGATGATGCTGGTGGCAACATCATCCACGACGACCCAGAAATAATAATTACCGAGCGCGGTGCCGGGCGGGATGACGACGTCACGATCATAGTGCACGACGGAGTTCGCCGGAATTTCAGGAGTTTCGAATGATTCGACATAGACGTTGCCGGTGAATGCGCTGGTGGCGGAAGTGCCGAGACGGAGACTCGTGATGCTCGCCGGGACGCGGATGTTGCTGCGGTTCGTGACGGAGAAAGTGATGGAGACTGAGTCATTGGGGCGAGCCTGGGTGGCAGTCATGACAAGGTTCGTTGGAATGAGATTCGGTTGCAGGCGCGTGCCGGAAATGGTGAGGCCGAAAGAGGAAGCGTGGTCGTCAGTGGTGGAGGTTTGCTGAATGAAACCGTCTTCATCGGAGTTGATCCAAATGTACCAGGTGCCGTTCGGCAGGTTGGAAGGCAGGGTGATCTCGTTCGTTTGGCGCACCGCGCTGCGGGCTGCGACTTGGGGCGTAGTGACTTGAATGAATGGTTGGGTGGATTCGCTTGGGGGCGTGGTGGAGCTGCTGATGTAAATGCCGGTGAAGCTGCCACCGAAAGTGCCCGCTGAGCCGGAATTCGTAGTGGTCCAGGCGACGCGAACAATATCACCTTGGCGCGCGGAGTAGGTGCTGAGCGCGACGTTCCTGGGGATGAGATTCGGGAGCGCGGCGTTCGCGTGGACTTGATCGTCCGCGTGAGTGCTTGCGGAGAGGACGAGAAAAACTGCAAAAAGGAATTGCGCTCCTGAAGACAAAATCGCGCGCACAGAATTGATTTTCATGACTGCCGTTACTGAGCTTGGAGTAATTACAGGCGGCCGTCATTAACACTTTAGCGGCACAACTGTGGGCGGAATATTAATCGAAATCCCCTTTTCGCCAACAAAAGAAAAACTGCGACGGAGAAATGCGAAGCCGCCCCAGGTTATTCAAACCAGGGACGGCATGTGATCAGGTATCCTCTCACACGAGAGAACCCGGAAGCATTGTCCCTCAACGTTTTGAGCCATTCTCCCGGTTCAACCCTGATTTTCATATAAGGGGGACTTGCAAAACTCGTAGGTGTGTTACAGTAGCCGCCAATCGTCCCCGGGGTTTAAAGGTCTCGTGGACTTTTCGTGAAGGCGAAGCCCCGCCCAAACAGAACAATCAAATCAACTGTACGACTGCTTCTGCCTATGAGTAAAAAGTCAGTGTTCTGCCTCGCAGTACTCAGCCTGCTTCCACTTGGAAGCTTGGCACAGGGATTGCCAGCCTTGGTCGCGACCAATTTCGGATCGGCTGCAAATTTCCCGCTGCGTGACCAGACCTCCCTAGTAAACAATAATCCTGGTGTGAATAGTTCTTACTCCCTCGTCGGAGGCGGCAATGAACTTTGGGGCGCCCAGGATGAGGGCCTCTTCGGCTTTTATCCAACCAACGGCAACTTCGACGTGCGCGTGCGCGTCGAGTCGCTGGAAAATGTGCACCGGTACGCAAAAACCGGTTTAATGGTGCGCGAGTCGCTCAGTTCGACCGCGCGCATGGTCTCGCTCTTTGCGACTCCCACCGGCCCAACCGAATTACCGCCGGAAGAACCGATCGGTGAAAATGAAGTGGAATTCAATTTCCGCCGCGGCACCGGTGACGGTTCGAACAACATCAATCTCGGTTCGCCCGGATACCCAAATGCCTGGCTCCGATTGGCCCGCCGCGGGAATATCGTGTACGGGCTCGTGAGCCGTGACGGCGTGAATTGGACCAAGTCGGCCTCGGTCGACACGTCCACCTGGACTGGCGGCGCACTAAGGCCCAATGTGCTGCTGGGAATCGGAAGCAGCTCGCATGACGATGGCAAGCTGGTCCGAAGCGAGCTGCGCGATTTCTCCGCAGTCACCGCCAGCACGATCGGCAACGTCGCGATCACCACCCAACCGACCCCAAGCTTCGGTGTGGTCGATTCCACCGCGAAGTTCTCAGTCGCCATCAGCGATCCCGTTGACGCGCAGTATCAATGGTTCGCGAACGGCGTCTTGATTCCCGATGCGACCAACGCGGTTTACGCCACCGCAGCGATCACTGAAGCATTGAACGACACCAGCTACACCGTCCGTATCACGGGTGCCAACGGTTCCAGCGTCACAAGCACACCAGCGAAATTAACCGTGGTGCAGATCAATCCGCCAGCCTTCGCAGGATTCTTTGCGGATTTCGATGGCGGTGAATTGCCGCTCGGTTCTCGTGTTTTTGGGAACTCTTATCTCGACCCTGCGCTCGGCTCGGGCGGCAGCGGCGGCCTGGTGTTGATCGGCGCCACCAACCAGCAAAACGGTTCCTTTGTCGTGGAAGATTTCAGCGGCTTCCTGCCGGTGGATAGCTTCACCGTCGCCTTCAAGTTGAAGATCGGTCCCGGCAGCGCAAAACCTGCGGACGGCTTCAGCTTCAGCTTCGGCACGAATGTTCCTGCCGGTCTGTTCCCGTCGCCCCAACAAGGCGTTGGTCCTGGCCTCGCGGTCTCGTTCGACATTTACGACAACGGCGACTTGGAAGCTCCCGCCATTGACGTGTTCTACGGCGTTGATCCTTCGAACACACCCGCTAACTACAAAGGCAACATCGTTCACCATCGCCTCTCATTGGCGGAGTTGCTCAACTCCCGGTACGTCGACGTCATCATCCGCATGAACCAGGACGGCAAGCTCGACTTGCTCTGGGACGGTCGCGTGATCGCTTATCAGGTGCAAACGCCGTTCACGCCCACCATCGGCGGACGTTTCGGCTTCGGCGCATACGCCGGCGGTCAAAACGCATTCCATGCCATCGACGATCTGCAGATCGAAACCACCACCTTGAGTGGTGGTGCGTTCCTCAGCTCGATTGCGCCGCTCGGCAACAACACTTCCGCCCGGACAGAAATTCGCGTGGTCATCACCGACCAGGACACCTCGCTCGACCAGAGCAGTGTCGTGCTGAAGTTGAACGATACCACGGTGACTCCCACCTTCACCCGCGACGAGGACACCCTCTCGACGATCATCAGCCATACACCGGCAAACTTGCTGCCCGCCAATTCGCAAAACACGATTTCCATCGTGTGGAGCGACACCGCTGGGACTCGCAAGACCAACAACGCCACCTTCCGGGTCGGTAATTATGACACCGTTCCGAGTTCGATCGCCCTCCCTGTCAATTCGGGCGTGAGCACCGACAGCGGCTTCAAGGTGAAGGTTTATCAGATCACCGGAAATCTCACCGCAACTTCTGCCTTTGCAGAAACTGTCCTCGCCGGTCAACAAGGCGAGAACATGGCCGACACAACCATCGCGGACGAAAACGGATACTTCGTCGATCCGTCAGCGACTTCCACGATCGATTACAACCTGAACTCGGCACCACTCGGAACTTCCACCTTCCCTGGCATTCCGGGCTTTACCGACAGCGAAGAAAACTTCGTCGTGGAAGCGACCGCATACCTGGAGTTCCCGGCCGCAGGTTACTACCAGATGGGCGTGCGCACCGATGACGGGTTCATTCTCTACGGTGGACTCGGTGCCGGCGCGACCGTGCTCGGCGCTTATGAAGGCGAACGCGAACCTTCGGACACGATCTTCGGATTCGTCGTGCCGCAGGCCGGCGTCTATCCGTTCCGCTTGGTTTACTACCAGGCCCGCGGCGGTGGTTTGGTGCGCTGGTTCTCGCTCACCCCGAGCGGCGAACAGGTGCTCATCAACGATCCGGGCCACCCGCTCGGCATCCGCGCCTATCGCACTGCGAACGGCACAGCAACTCCGCGCGCGACCATCACCGTCACGCGCAACGGCAACGCTCACGTCTTGAACTGGACTGGCGGCGGCACGCTCGAATCGAGCACCACGCTGGCTCCCGGCTCCTGGCAAACGGTGCAAGGCGCGGCCACCGGTTACGTCATGCCGGCCACTGGCACCGCGGCGTTCTACCGCGTGCGTCAGTAATCTCTCAGAAGCAATAGTTTATCGCGACGGCCTGGCGTATTTGCAATGACGCCAGGCCGTTTTGCTTTCCAGGATGGCGCGAAAACACAACCCAAGTGTAACTAACCCGTCACAATTCTGTAACAGAGCGGTGCGATGGTTCGCTTGTGGTTATGAGCGCACAGAACCAACTGGACGGCCGGAGCGTGACAGTTCCTCACCTGAACGTGACTCTCGAAATCAGTCGGCTCATCTGCAGTGTCTATGACGCCGTGCAGCAAGTGAATTGGCCGCCGAGCGGTCGGTCACTGAATGAGGACCCAACCCCGGACGCAGTTCTGCAGTCCGTGCTGACCTACTGCTACGCGGTCGGTATTCTCGAATCGAGCGAGATTGCTGCCGCTGCGGAAAATGATCCGGCTGTGGAATACCTTTGTGCGAATTACCGCCCGAGCGCGCAGACCATTCGCGAGTTTCGCCGCAGGCATGTGCTCTATTTCAAAATGTCGCTCGTCGCCCTCTTCCGGACATTGGCCGCCGCCGCGCCAGAAAGTTACAGTTCGCTCGCCTTCGAGCGCCTCACCCGTTGTTCCCCAAACTACAGCTTCCCCAGTCTGGCCGCCGAACGTTTGTCCTGCGCCGTCCGTGCCGATAGCCACGCGCTCGATGTCTAAAACACTGATCAATTTCGTGCAGCCCTCGGTGAGCCACAACAAACTCGCGCCAGCCTTTGGCGATTGACCCAAATCCAAAACTCTGCTTCCATTGACCTAACCTGAATGCAGGTGCACGTGGCTGAATAGATGCCCGTCGGCTAGGTAGCCTAACCGGATTTCCATTCACCCCCGCAAGTTACGCGACGCACCATCGCGTACTCGATCTGCGCTTCAGGAACGGAATCGGAGCAGCTATGAAACGAGAACGAGCAAAAGCGACAAAGGACGTGCCTGACGTGAAAGTCTACATTTCACTCCGTAAGTACCTGATTTCACGTTTTTTCACGTTAAAGAACGCGCAACCATCAAAACCTCAACGTGCGCCATCGCGCCCCGCTCGGGCGCTTCATCCCTCCTGCGCCACACAAAAAAACACAATAAAACACGATAACGTTAATGGTTCCCTTCCGGGCCAAACCTCCATTCATCAGTTACTTACATCCAAAAACGCTGGGAAAAGCACGAAAACAAAAATCTCCGGCGAAACGATAACGTTACCAGGTACACCTTCATTCAACCCGTTGCTTCTCCTCAAGGTTGGGAGGCGTATTCTACATTCTCACCTTCAGAGCCGTTCGTTGATTTCCCGCGGCTTACGCAAATTTCCCGCGCACCTGAAGTTTTTTTCTCTGCCTCTGATCGCCCGCAACTTGGTATTTGGCTTTTGGTATTTGGTCATTTTTAATCACCTCATGCCAATCGTCCGTCGTCGCGCCCTCACGCTCGCTTACATCACCATCGCGACCGCTACCGTCTCCACCACATTCAGCGAAGATCCGCTCCCGCACCTCGACCGTCTCCAAACCAGCCCGGTCCTCCGCCACCTAAAGAAAAACGACCTCGGCCACGCCCCCTCGAATCCCGCCGAGCACACCCTCGCGCAAATGTATCTCCCGCCCGGCTTCAAAGCCGAAGCGGTCGTCTCCGAACCCGACGTCCATCAACCTGTCGCGATGGCTTTCGATGAACGCGGCCGCATCTGGGTCGCCGAAGCTTACAGCTATCCCGTTCGCCAACCCGAGGGAAAAGGGTTGGATAAACTCGTCATCTTCGAAGACACCAACGGCGACGGTAAATTCGAAACCCGCAAAGTTTTCGCCGAAGGACTCAATCTCGTCAGCGGCTTTGAAGTCGGTTTCGGCGGCGTCTGGGTCGGCGCGGCGCCCTACCTCCTCTTCATCGCGGATAAAAATCGCGACGACAAACCCGACGGCGAACCGCAAATCCTCCTCGACGGTTTCGGGTATCAAGACACGCACGAATGCCTCAACAGTTTCATGTGGGGTCCCGATGGCTGGCTCTACGGCAACCAGGGCGTCTTCAATTACGCCCAAATCGGCAAGCCTGGCACTCCTGCCGACGAGCGCACGGAAATGCGCGCCGGCGTCTGGCGTTATCATCCTGTCCGCCACGAATTCGAAGTTTTCGCCGAAGGCGGCAGCAACCAATGGGGCCTCGATTACGACGAGCACGGCCAAATCTTCATGACGCATTGCCGCAGCTACTGGGGCCGCGGCGGCACCACCCACGTCATCCAGGGCGGCGTTTTCTGGAACCAGGCCAACGCGAATTATCCCGACTTCATCATCTCCGAACCGCCGAAGGATTATCCCGGCTTCCGCAATTTTCTCCTCGCGTCCGCGCGCTACGACCACGGCGCGGGCGGGGCAGGGGAACCCGGCAGCGACGCGATCTACGGCGGCCATTCCCACGTCGGCACCATGATTTATTACGGCGATAATTGGCCAGCCGAATACCGCGGCCGCATCTTCACGCACAATCTCCACGGCCACCAAATCAACCAGCAGGTCAATCGCCGCGAAGGCTCCGGCTTCAACACCGTCCACGCCGGCCGCGACATGTCCTTCTGCGCCGATCCCAAATACGTCGCCGTCGATCTCCAATACGGCCCCGACGGCGCCGTTTACATCATCGATTGGTACGACCAGCAACACTGCCACAACCCCAATACCGAACGTTGGGATCGCTCCAACGGCCGCATCTATCGCATCCAGTACGCGGAAACCTACAAGCCGGTGATGGTGGATTTTTCGAAGTCATCGGACGAGCAACTTATCGCCTTACAGGTAAGCCAGAATGCCTGGTTCGGTCGCGTCGCCCGCCGGCTTTTGCATGAGCGCGCTGTGAACAAAAAGCTCTCTCCTGCGGTCCACCGTTTGATCGATAAAGAACTGCTTTCGAGTTTAAATTCACAACAACGGCACGCTGGTATTTGGCTCGCGCATCTTACAGGCGCGGACGGCTTGGTGCGCAATGCGATTAACGGTCACGACGACTCGCTGCGCTCCTGGGCAATACAACTCTCTTTGGAGAACCCGGCTAAACTGGACCCCGACTTCCTGGCTCTCATGCCCGTGATGGCTCGCAAATTCTCAACTCCATTGATTCGCCTCGCGCTTGCTTCGGCGATCCAGCGTTTACCTTCAGATCTTGCCTGGGATACCATCGAAGCCCTCGCCCAACACGGCGAAGACCGCGACGACCGCAACATCCCATACCTGATCTGGCAGGGACTCGCGCCGCTGATGAAGAAAGATCCAGAACGCGCCTTCCGCCTCGCACAAACCACTCTCATTCCGCAACTCCGCGACTGGATATATTGGTACGGCAGCACGCTCTCCGATCGCGGACGCGAAGTCGTCCTCACTCGCATCAATCACGGCGATGGTTTCACCGCGAAACTCGACAAAGCAGAAACTGCGCGCCTCCTCGCGCTCCTCGAACTCGCCCTCAAAACACGTGCGAACATTCCGAAGCCCGCTCTCTGGGACACCGTCGCCGCCAATCTCTACAAGAGCGACGATGTCGCCGTGGTCCGCCGGGCCGAATCCGTCGCCGCCGCGTTCGGCGATTACTCGCGCTTCGGTTCGCTCCGTTCCACCCTCACGAATCCCGACGCACCGCGCGATGCCCGCGAACACGCCTTCTCCGTCCTCAGCCGCGCGCAGGATTCCACCTCGCTCGAAGCCTTCATCGAACTCCTTAACGACGACCGTTTCCGTCCGCGCGTCATCCCGCTCCTCGCCCGCTTCGATTCCGGTAAAGTTCCCAGCGCCCTCTTCGCCCGCATGGATAAATTTACCATCGACGAACGGAACGCCGCGCTCAATTCACTTACCAGCCGGCCCGCCTACGCGAAGGCGCTCCTCGAAGCGGTCGAGAAGGGCCAGGTGAAACGCGATTACGTCAACGCCTTTCACATCCGCCAGCTCACCCAACTCAACAACGAAGAAATCAAAGCCGCCGTCACCAAAACCTGGGGCCGCATCGGCACCAGCGAAGGCGAGAAGAAAGCGCAAATCACCGGCATGGAAAAGGTCTTCACCGAAGCTCCTCTCTGGGCCTTCGACACCAGCGCCGGCCGCAAACATTTCCAAACCCTCTGTGCCTCCTGCCACAAACTCGGCGAAGACGGCACCCGCCTCGGCCCGGACCTTACCGGTTCCGGCAAAAACGGCATCAACTACTACCTTGAAAACGTCATCGACCCAAACGCCGTTGTTGGTACCGATTTCCAAATGACCGTCGTCGAAACCAAAGACGGCGACCTGATCAGTGGCCTCCTCATCAACGAATCCCCCGATGCCATCACTCTCCGCACCACCGCCAGCGAAGAAAAAATCGCCAAATCAAACATCCAGCGCCGCCAACTCAGCGACAAATCCCTCATGCCCGAAGGTCTTCTCGACACCTTGGGCGAACGCGAAAAAATCGAACTCCTTAAATACCTAACCACCCACTGATGTAGCGCAGACTTTAGTCTGCCCGGCTCGGCAGGTGCATAAGTTACCGCCTCAACACCTGTCTCAACCGACGTGTAAGCTCCTCATCTGCAAACAGTTCCTCCAATGTCCGCTTCGACTTCCGCCGCCAATTCGGCCGCTCGGTCGAAGTCCCCGGCACGTTCTGCGATCGCTCCTCCCCCCAAACATCCTCCAGCGTCACCAACACCGTCTCCGCACGGCTCTTCCCCAAATACTTCAGCACCGCATCCAACACCTCTTCCGTAGTCGGTCGCGCCGCCTTCAACAGCTTCTGCTTCCTGAGAAACAAGACGAGACCCTTCCTCGCCAAGTCCCGATTCTTCCTCTCCTTCGCGATATCGTTCTTCGCAATCAGCCCCAAGTCCACGCGATCATCAATATCCAAACCATTCCAATGCGCCGCAAAGCTCGGCATGTCGTGCGTGTTTACACTGGCCACCACCTGCTTCTCCGGCGCGCGCAATGGCCCTTTCGGCTGCTGCTCATACTGCAGCACATACATCCGCCGCAACCCGTGCCGATCCATGCTCTTGTTCACCTCTGGCGGCACCGTGCCTAGATTCTCGCCCACCAGCATCGTTTTGTGCCGATGCGACTCCACGGAAAGAATCGCGTAAAGCTCCTCCGCCGGATAATTTACATACGCCCCCTCACTCGCCGGAAATCCATGCGGCACCCACCAAAGCCGATGCAACCCCATCACATGATCAATCCTCAACAAACCGGTATGGCGCATCTGGAACCGCAAGTAATCGATCACATACCGATACTTCAACTCCCGTGTCCTTTGCGGATGCAACGGCGCAAATCCCCAATCCTGCCCCTTCGTGAAAAATGAATCCGGCGGCGCACCCGCATTCACCCGCGGCGCAAAAAAGTCCCTGTATCGCCACGCGTCAAACCCATCCGCATTCACACCCAACGGCAAATCGAGGTAGAACTTCACGCCCGCGTCGCGACACGCGCCGAGCACCTCGTCCATCTGCTCCTGCGCAATCCACTGCACGTAAAGATAGAAGCTCTTCACCTCCTCCGCGTAATCCGACTTCGTCAACTTTCCGTTCTTCGCCTCTTCATTCCACACATGCCACGACTTCTTCTTCTGGTCGCAAGCCGCGCGAAACTGCGCATACTCCTCCACTTCCGGTCGTGACTTCACATAGGCGCGAAATGCCCGATACCGCTCCGTGCTCTTTGCAAAAAACTCCTGCGCCAGCACTTCAAGCACCTTGCGCCGCACCGACCATTCTTCTTTGTAATCGATGAATTCGGAGGCACGGAACGCGTCTAACTTCCGACGGAACGCTGGAGAACCAGCCAGCCTTTGCGCTGCCGAAGAATTTCGAAATTCCGGCACCGCAGTGATGTCGATGAAGAACTCATTCCAGAACAACCGACTTGATGGGGAATAGGGACTCGGCTCGCATACGGGCCGATCCAGAAACGCCGCCATCACCGGCAACGTTCCCATTACATCGGCGCTGAGTCCACCCATCCACTCACAAAGCCGTCGCCAATCTGTGAGATTTCCCGCGCCCCAACTCTCTTCACTGTGCGCCGCATACAATGGCATGAATCCACCAGACTGCCGCCCAGTCTCCGCATACAATTTCTTAGGTGCGCAAATCAACAGACATTCCCCACTAGCCGATTCGCTCTCCACTGAAAGCGTGTGATAACCCATCGGCAACTCTGGAACGTCGAGCCGTAATTCAGCAATCTTCGCACCGTTCTGTTTACTCTCTCGCCCCCTCGCCAGTTCTCTCAACGGAATACATTCCTCGTCGCCGTCATCCAACTTCAAGCGCAGAACCGCCCGTGCAATCTCATTCGCCGGCACGCGAATCGTCAGACCAGACTTCGCCCGCTGCCATTTCACTGCAACCGGCTCCATCACGCGCACCCCGGTTTCTGCCGGATTTGCCCCGATGCGATCCAGAATCAGGCGCAACGTTTCTTCGGAAGTGACCTGTGTTCTCCCGACGTTGTTAACGTAGGAGGTTTGAACCCCAGATGCCCGTGCCAGGCGCTGCAATTCAGTCGCTTTTTCAGCTGTTTGCATGCGAAGTCGTGCGTTCGAGAACTTCAATGATCGCCTCTAGCGACACGCGCTCCTCGCCAGTCTTTTTCGTCAGCGCGACGCTCAGTTCAGTAAACGCAATTTCAAGCAGCAACGAATTCGCCAGCACCCGAATTCCTTCCTCGTTCTTCGGCAACAACTGTGTGCCCTGGATTTTAGCGCGATATCCGCCAAAGAACACACCACCAATCCACTCACGCCAATAACGACTCCACCGCTTTAAGTGATCGAGATTTTCCGACGTCAGCGTTCGCTTCTGCATTTCTGTTTGCAGCGCCGTACTGCTCGCAAAATGCAGTGATCGAAGTATTCCCGCCACATCGCGCAATGGTGATCGCTTGATGCGCCGTTCGCCGAAAGGCCGGTGCGGCTCGCCTTCGAAATCGATAAAGACAAAATCTTTCCCAGTATGCAGCACCTGGCCGAGATGCAAATTGCCGTGAATTCGGATCCGGTAAGAGTCAAACGGCCGCGCGTAAAGCGCTTTGAACAGAGTTACAATTCCTGCTTCCGAACGCGTCACAAAGTCTGCTAACGCTTGAACATCCTGGGGCAGTCGCTTTGCGTTCGCGTTCAATTCCTGCATCCCACGCAGCGCGAGATTTCGTAGTGATTGGTAAAGCGAGCGCTGCGAAAACGGCACGAACATCTCTGGCTGCACATCTACATCCTCTGTTTGCGCTGCGAGTGCCAGGTGCAATTCTGCGGTGCGTTGGCCGAGCAACCGCGCGCTTTCAACAAACGTCCCGAGAACGCCCGTTGCTTCCGCAGTGAGTTCTCGGCTCGAGAGCGTGATAAAATCGAGATTCTCCTCCACAGGCACGCCTCCGTGCGCAATAACCCGTTCAAAAAATCGCCCGAGCGAATCGAGCGTCACCTCCCAGACCGTCCGGGTATTCGAGATTCGCTCTTTGATTAGTCCGATTAAAAATTGCTCTTTGCCTCCGCTCTTGAACTGCAATCGTCCATTTAGCTTCGGAACATGCCCGAAACCTTGCCCAGTCAATAGAGTCAGCAGTTCCAGCTCTGGATGCGTGTTCGCTTCGATGCGACGAATCAACTTCACGAAGTAAGGTCCCACCGCCGCGGAACTGTTGTTGTATGCGTTGCCACGCACGTTGCTCAGTTCGAGATCGTCGGTGCTTGTTGCTGCTGCGCTCCCCAACACCTGGGGTGCCAGTTCGCGGCCTTCGACTTTCAGCGTTTTTCCACCCAACACGAACTCAACCAATTTGCGCCAGAAGTTCGCATCCGCGGTGGAGTCGTAAATGAGTCCCATTCCGCCATCCGCGGGATTCTCCAGATGCGCAAAAGCGAGATGCGGAAATCCTTCCCGCAACGGCCCCGCTTCCTGTGAATTCGCGTAGGACAACGGCAGGAGATAATCTTCAGCGTCGGCCTCATTGTAATCCACGTTCAACACGCACAGCACCGTCTCCGGCGAAATTCGCAATGAATCTCGAATTCGCGCGCTGCTGATCGTTCGCCCGCGTCCGACGAACCACGCTTGATGACGCAAGAAAATTGGTATCCGACGCTCAAGCTCACGTATCCAACGTGAGCTAAAGATTTCGGTCCATTCCTGTTTCACCGTGATGCACGGCAGTTCGGCCAGATTAATAATTCGGTCTGGCGCCTTCGGCGTCAGCACGAACCACAAACATGAATACGGCGACAATGTTAAAACGTATGGTGAATCTGTGATTTCCGGGAATTGAGATTGCCCGAACAACTCCACGGGAGCGCAATCCTTGAACCGCGACAAATTCAGATCCACCGCCTGTGCGTAGCGCGACAGGTTGGCCACCACCAGGATGCTCTCGTGTGAATTCTGCCTTAAAAACGCGAGCACTTTACGGTTATGTGGCTGCAGAAATTCTATGCCGCCTTCCGTAAACGCCGGCCAACGCTTTCGCAGCGCGAGCACCCGTTTGTTCCACCACAACAGCGAGTTTGGATTCAGCTCCTGCGCTTCGACGTTGCAACTTTCGTAGTGATATTCAGGATCGAGGATTACTGGAAACACCAACGCTTGCGGGCTGGCGCGCGAGAAACCTGCGTTCTTATCGGAACTCCATTGCATCGGGGTGCGCACGCCGTTGCGATCACCAAGAAACATGTTGTCACCCATCCCGATCTCGTCCCCGTAGTAAACGACTGGCGTACCCGGCAGCGATAGCAGCAGCATGTTCAGCAGCTCGATCTTCCGGCGATCGTTTCCGAGCAGCGGTGCAAGCCTCCGTCGGATTCCCAAATTGATGCGCGCCCGCGCTTCGGCGGCATACATCCGATACATGTAGTCGCGCTCCTCATCGGTCACCATTTCCAGAGTCAGCTCGTCGTGATTGCGCAGGAAAATGGCCCACTGGCTTGTTTCCGGGATTGCCGGCGTTTGTGAGAGGATGTCGATGATTGGGAAGCGATCTTCCATCCGCAGCGACATGAAAAGTCTTGGCATCACCGGAAAGTGAAACGCCATATGACATTCGTCGCCTTTGCCTTCGCCGAAGAAGGCAACTGCGTCTTCCGGCCATTGATTCGCTTCCGCAAGAAAAATTCTGTCGCCGTATTTGTCATCAACATGCTTGCGCAGCTTCTTCAGGAAAGCGTGCGTTTCGGGAAGGCTTTCGCCGGAGGTGCCTTCGCGCTCGTAAAGGTACGGAATTGCATCAAGCCGCATTCCATCCACCCCCATATCCATCCAGAAATCAACAATGTCGATGATCTCGCGATGAACTTCAGGATTGTCGAAGTTCAAGTCGGGCTGATGAAAGAAAAAGCGATGCCAATAATACGAATCGGCGAGCGAATCCCAGGTCCAATTGGATGGTTCGAAATCTTTGAAGATGATCCGCACCTCTTTGTATTTTTGCGGGTCGTCGCTCCAGACGTAGTAATCGCGATGAACCGAACCTTTCGGCGCACGGCGCGCGCGCTGAAACCAGGTGTGCTGATCCGAAGTGTGGTTAATGACCAATTCGGTGATGACGCGAAGCCCACGCGCGTGCGCAGCGTCGAGAAACGCTTTGAAGTCGTCGAGCGTCCCGTAGATGGGATTGATGGAGTAGTAATCAGCGATGTCGTAGCCGTCATCGCGCAATGGCGACGGATAAAACGGCATCACCCAAATCGCTGTGACCCCAAGATCAGCGATGTAGTCGAGCTTCTGCGCGGCGCCGATGAAATCGCCGATACCGTCCGCGTTGCCATCGCAGAACGAACGGGCGTGAAGCTGATAAATAATCGCTTTTTTATACCACAGCGGGTCCCGTTCGATGGCGCTACTCCCCTCTTTCATCCTCCGGCGAAGGACGCTAGCACCGGAATTGCCCGCCCGCAATGGGAGCGCACCCTTACGTGAATTACGGCGCTACTGCCAGGCGCTCCTCGTTCTGCTCGCGCGTCATGAGAACGCCCTGCTCTTTGTAGGGCTTGAGCATGAAATGAGTCGCCGTGGAAAGGACGCCTTGAATGGTGGCCAATTTTTCGGAGACGAACGAGGCGACTTCGCGAAGGTTTCGCCCTTCGACGAAAACCAGCAGATCGTAGCCGCCTGACATCAGGTAGCAGGAACGAACTTCAGAATATTTCGCGATGCGGTCGGCAAGGCGATTGAAGCCGCCTTCACGTTCGGGCGTGATTTTCACTTCGATGACGGCGCGCACCGCATCGTGACCGAGCTTCTCCTCATTGAGGATAGTACGGTAGCCGAGAATGATCTGGTCCTGTTCGTAGCGCTTGATGGTGCTGTTCACTTCCGATTCCGAAATGTTCAGCATTTGCGCGAGCTGCGCGGGTTTGAGCGCGGCGTTTTCCTGCAAAAGTTTTAAAAGCGGATCCACGATGCGGCTTTCATAGAAGGAACGATTGGAAGCGTCGAGCGCGAAGTGATGCACCGGTATATTCACCTAAACACGTACTACGAAAGTGCAATACCGGCGCCGCCTTCCATTCCGTAGGCTGCGAGTCATGAGGACAAACCATTCGTTCAGCGCACCGAAGCTCGCGAGCAAGGCGACCTGCCGTGCGCCGCGAAGTTTGGCGATGCACCACGCGATTGGAGTAGGTAACGAACTTACTCCGGAAAAGAAGCGCGTCCTCGAACTGGCCGTCATCGAGGCTGAAGCGATCGCTTGCCAGACCGGCGTGCCGGAATTGGTGCTTTTGACATTGGCTGAAGAAAAAGTCCGTGCCACCCAGAAATGGCTCGCGAGGCAGGAACAACTCAAAACCAGGAGCCCACAATGGCAACTCGCAGCTTAAGTGCAGATCAAATCGGTTCTTACGACGCGGATAAAGAACCGACCGGCCCGAGCCCTTTTCCGCTCCTGATCCTCACGCTGATCATTGCTGTCATTTTCATCATTAAAGTTCGCGCCGAAGACCAGGCGCCCACCCGCGGTGCCACCATGTCGCAGGAAGTGCGGAGCGCGTTGCCAAATTACCTCAATTAAGTAGGCTCTCTGGCGATGATCCGCCACTTTTCCCTACTTGCACTTGGATTATTCGTCGCCATCGCGCCCGCCGCGCCCGCTCCCACCTGGCCGGAATTCCGCGGCCCCACAGGGCAGGGGGTTGTCCCTTGGGAAGCGAAACTGCCGCTGACTTGGTCAGAGACAGAGAACATCCGCTGGAAAGCTCCAATTCACGGCCGCGCGTGGTCGTCTCCGGTTTCCGACGGCAAACGCATCTGGCTGAGCACTGCGACGACGAACGGAATGGAGTTGTCTGCCGTCTGCGTTGATTTTGAGAGCGGCAAGATTCTGCACGATAAAAAACTGTTCCATGTCGAAGCGCCGCAATACGCGCATCCTTTCAATACGTACGCTTCGCCGACCCCGATCATCGATGGCGATCGTGTTTACATTACCTTCGGTTCACCCGGGACAGCTTGCCTCAATCTCGAATCCGGCAAGGTCATTTGGGAACGGACTGATCTCGAATGTAATCATTTTCGCGGAGCGGGTTCTTCCCCGATCATCTACAAAAACCTTCTCATCATGAATTTCGACGGGAGCGACCACCAATTCGTCATCGCTCTCGATAAGAACACTGGAAAAACAGTCTGGCGCACAAATCGTTCTCTCGACTTCAAGGACCTCACGTCCGAAGGCAAACCTCAGGCTGATGGTGATTGGCGCAAAGGTTTTTCCACTCCGCTGGTCCATAATTTCGGCGCAGGCGATTTGTTAATCAGCCACGGTTCCAAAGCGGTCTACGGCTACGAGCCATTGACTGGCAAAGAGTTCTGGTTCGTGGAGGAACAAAAAACCCATTCCGCAAGCGGCCGGCCGATCGTGGGGCACGGAATGATTTTCGTATCGATGGGGCACCCCAAGAGTGAGTTATGGGCGATCAAACCTGCCGGCAAAGGGAACGTCACCGAAAGCCACGTCGTATGGAAAGTGAAACGCAACGTCCCAACGCGCTCTTCGACGGTGCTCGGCGGCGATTTAATTTACATGGCGGACGACGGCGGAATCGCCAGTTGCCTCGAGGCGAAAACCGGCGAGTTCGTCTGGAACGAACGAATGGGTGGTAACTATTCGGCCGCGCCTATCCTGGCGGGTGACCGCGTCCACTTTTTCAGTGAGGATGGACGCACTTTTGTTTTGCAGGCGGGCCGCGAATTCAAAGTGCTTGCGACGAACAGACTCGGCGACGGATTCATGGCTACTCCGGCAGTCATTGGAAACGCTTTTCTCCTCCGCTCCCGCACTCACCTTTACCGAGTCGAAGCGGGCGAGAACTAAGCAACCGCGACTGGAACAATTCGCGTTCGTGTATATCTTCTCCCCTGCATGACAGTCGGTTCCAAAGTTGTTTGCATCGATGACAAGTTCCCGCTCGGGATCGAGAAGTTCTACACCGCGCTGCCGAAAGCCGGTGTCGTTTACGTCATCCGCGAAATGTCGGTTGGCATCAGCATTCAGGGTGAGGAAGGCGAAATCTGTGTCCTCCTGGTCGGCCTCAACAATCCGCGCTCGAACAAAGCTCCTTTTCCTGAGCGCGGCTTTAAAGCCGAGCGTTTCCGTCCTCTCGACGAATTGAAGGAGGAGAACGCCAAAAAAGAAACCGAAGGTGCCGGCGTCCTCGTCGAATCGTAACCCAGGCCTTGCCTGCTGATGCTGTGAGCTGATTCAATCTAATCGTGAAACCACTTGAGCGCACCCCCTCGCGCACTTAAGGTTCCCGCTCTTTTATGCTGAAAGCTGGAATTGTGGGCCTGCCGAATGTCGGTAAATCGACCTTGTTCAACGCTGTCACTCGCACGCGCAAGGCCGAGGCCGCCAATTATCCCTTTTGCACCATCGATCCCAATGTCGGTATCGTCACTGTTCCAGATTCGCGCCTCGAGGTCCTCGCCAAGATTGCCAAGACTCAGGTCATCATCCCCGCCGCGGTCGAATTCGTCGACATCGCCGGCCTCGTCAAAGGCGCTGCCCAGGGCGAAGGTCTCGGCAATAAGTTCCTCACTCACATTCGCGAAGTCGACGCTATCGTGCAGGTCGTTCGCTGCTTCGAAGACGAAAACATCCATCACGTTGCCGGTTCCGTGGATCCCGTCCGCGACATCGAAACCATCACGACCGAACTCGTGATGTCCGACCTTGAAGGGGTCCAAAAGAAAATCGAGCGCCTCGCCAAGGATGCCAAACGCGGTGACAAAGCAGCGATCGCCGAAACGGAAGTCCTGAAAAAGTTTGAGCCGCATTTAAATCAAGGCAAACCGGCTCTCCTCGTCGAACTCACCCCCGAGGAAAAAGAAATCGCGCGCGGTCTTTTCCTGCTTACGGACAAACCGACCATTTTCGCCGCGAACGTCAAAGAAACTGACCTGGCGAATGCCGACGCAAATCCTTACGTCCAGAAAGTCCGCGAATACGCGAAGGCACATCACTCTTGCGAGACAGTTGTCATCAGCGCGCAAATCGAAAGCGATTTGATCGATCTCTCGCCCGAAGAAGCGGCGCAATTCCTTAGCGAACTCGGCGTGAAAGAATCGGGTGTCGGCGCTCTCATTCGCGCGACTTACCATTTGCTTGGTCTGCGCACCTACTTCACCGCTGGCGAAAAGGAAGTCCGCGCCTGGACGATCCACGCGGGCGACACCGCACCTAAAGCCGCCGGCGTTATTCATAGCGATTTCGAACGCGGTTTTATCAAAGCCGAAACCGTCGCCTACGACGCCCTCGTCGCCTGCGGTTCCGTCGCCGCCGCCCGTGATAAAGGCCTCTATCGCATGGAAGGCAAAGAATACATCGTCAAAGACGGCGATGTGCTGCTGTTTAAGTTTAACGTTTAGATCGTTAAGAAATACGATCATGAGCACACGGCGGCCAACCGACGAGGAATTAGGTGGGATGACTGTGAACGAGCGACTCTTTGCACGCGGACTAATCGAGAAGTGGGACGACGCCATACGACGGAGATCTCGATCGGAAATGATCGAAGTTCTTCGCGCTATCGCATTAACCGAAAACCAAGCTACCCAGACAGCTGACGCGGTTCTGAAGAACCCGCAAGCCTACGGATTTTAGGGGCGTCAGATCGATCTAGCCGGCAAATGGCAAGGTATAGCACTGTAGTGTTGAACAAGATTAACGTCTGACCAACTCTTCTCTGCCGGAGCGGTCGGATACCCTTGGGGTATTCACCTCCCTGTCTCCACGTTTCCCTGCATGGTTAGTTGGAACCATGGAATGCTCGAATTCCAGGAGGAAACGTTATGAGAGAGTCCTTCCTTTTAGCATCGCTCGCACTTAGCGTATCGATCTCCGCGCAAAGTCCAGGTCAATCAACCCAACCTCCTCCGCAACCGCAGCCTATCGTTCAACCTGGTCAAACTTCTGCACCAGGCGCGCCCCCCTCTCCAGCCGGGACCGTTATTAAGGATTACCGTTACGAAGACCTTCCCCCGGCTGTCCAAAAAAAAGTTCAACTCCTGTCCAACGGCAGGAAGATTGCAGATATCGACCGCGAAACTCGTGCGGGTCACATTGTCTGGGAAATCGAGTTCCAGCAGGAAGGTCCGAATGACGAGGTTTACATCGACGTGAACGGTATTCTTATCCCCGAGCCCGGCCTCATCGACTTCACCATCACGCGTCCTCCTCCGCGCCCAGGCGATCCGATTGGCAGCGGTGCACCCGCCAGTGCGCAATCCGGCAGCAGCGCTTCTTCCAGGAGCCCGACCTGGGAGGAATTGCCCACCGGCGTCAAACAAATGGCAGCGCACTTTGGCGGCAAAGCGGGGATCGAAGATATCGATCGCGAAATCGAAGGGGGGCGCGAGGAATACGAAATCGAATTCCGCCGCGAAGGTCGGAACCTCGAAGTCCAGTTCCGTCCGGACGGCACGATCGTAGAGACGAATGATCCCGCCGTTGCTCCGGTAGGTGCAGCTTTGAACAACCCCGTGGCAACGGCCGCTGCCCCGACTGTCCCAGTTCAGCCGATTCAGCCGATTCCACCCGTTCAACCATCAGGAGGGGTTCCAACGATCCAACCAGTTCAACCAATTCCGGAAGTTCCACCGGTCCAGGGAATCCAACCCATCCAGGGAGTTCAGCCAGTGCAGGGCATCCAACCTGTCCAACCGGTGCAACCAGTACGACCAGTGCGACCGGCTCCGCAAGTACGGCCAGTTCGACCGGTTCAGCCCGTGCGCCCGATCTAGTAAATCTCTTCGCTTTCGACGCTGAGACTCCCGGGCAGTGCCTCACGCGCCTGATTACTATCATCAGCGATTGGACTTTCTTCTGCGAACCTTTTTGGGGGTGTGACCGTAGAACAGGAAACAACGGAACACGTATGAAATTCAGCAGATCGATTTTACCAGCGGCGGCTTCTTTCTGTGCGCTCGGATTCAGCGCGCATCTTCTTTTCGCGCAAGAGGAAGCTCCTTCAAAACCGACCGTCACGTTGACTCCGCCGAACGTCGAAGTGGAAAACGACGCCGCCATCGAAGCGGGTGAAGACAAACTTGAACTGCGTTCAGGCAAGGCCCGCATTGCCGGGCCACCGGGAGTGATCATCGCCGCGCCGGATGAAGAGATAATTCTGGAATCCAAGCCAAGGAAAGTTGCGCAACCGGTTGGTGTGAAACCTCCGAAAGCTGAGAAGAAGGTGCGTATCGTTAAAATGGGCGAAGGGGAGGATGCTCTTGAACGCCGCCTTGAACGTCTGGAACAGAAACTCGAAGCGCTCGCAGACAATGACCGGATGTTGCGGAAGCAAAGCCTGGCGCTCAACGAGAAGCAATTGGCGAAGATTCAGGGCGACATTGATCGTGCGACTCGCGAAGCCGATGTCGCCGTCCGGCGGTTCAAGTTCCACCCAGGTGAGCAAAACGACTTTGTTTTCGAGCATAAAATCGCAATTGCCGGCGATGCGAGGAGCCAGCGAAAAGCGCTTGAGGCGCAACGCAAGGCTCTTGAGAAACAGCTGGAATCAATCAATCAGCGACTCGAGGCCATTGAGGAGAATGACACCGAAGGTGACGAGGATAGATCGGGAGGCAGCGGTGGTGTAATCGAATTTAAGAATGATAACGCGCCTGGCAGGAAGGGTGATGATGCGCCTGGCAGGAAAGACAGTGCTCCCGCGCTTCCGCCAGATTCAGCTCCTTAATTCATTTTGAAGAGCGGCGATGCGCCACAGCTTTGCCGCTTCGCGGTCTTGTTGACACCTCGCGGCGGCAATCCTACCGTTTGCGAGCTTTTTTATGACCGCGCTTCAGGA
Organism: Verrucomicrobiia bacterium; assembly: GCA_036383895.1. Classification (GTDB taxonomy): domain Bacteria; phylum Verrucomicrobiota; class Verrucomicrobiia; order Limisphaerales; family SXQI01; genus DASVNK01. The sequence goes on from DASVNK010000015.1 coordinate 187,819, forward strand.
TTCGCTGAACGAGATTATTCGCCGAACGTCCGCCGAAATTCCCGGGGACGTTCACGAGGCGATTCTCAAATCGCTGGAGAATGAAAAGAAGGGCACCATCGCAGAATCGGCGCTCAAGATTATTGAGCGCAACATCGAACTCGCCAAACAGAAGTCGCAACCGATCTGCCAGGATACCGGCAGCATCATTTTTTACGTCGATTGTCCGGTCGGTTTCGATCAGCTCGCATTCGAAGACGCAGCGCGCAGTGCCGTTCGAGAGGCGACGAAAAAAGGTTATCTTCGCCAAAACTCCGTCGATTCACTGACCGGTGGGAACGACGGCACAAATGTCGGCCCCGGTTCGCCAGTTGTTCATTTTCATCAGCATCGCTCGTCGGAAATCTCAGTGCGCCTCGTCTTAAAGGGTGGCGGATGCGAGAACGTCGGAGCGCAATATTCGCTTCCGAACGAGAAGCTGAAGGCGAATCGGGACCTGGACGGCTGCCGCAAAGTGATTTTGGACGCCGTGCTCCAGGCGCAAGGCAAAGGCTGCGGTCCCGGCATTCTCGGCGTGTGCATCGGCGGCGATCGCTCCACCGGCTACGAATTCTCGAAGCAACAATTTCTCCGTACGCTGAACGACAACAATCCAAAGGAAGAACTCGCCAAACTGGAACACGACGTCTTGAACACCGCCAATGAACTCGGCATCGGCCCCATGGGCTTCGGCGGTAAAACAACTTTGCTCGGAGTAAAAATCTGCGCCGCCAACCGCCTGCCCGCCTCGTTTTTCGTCAGCGTCAGCTACATGTGTTGGGCTTACCGGCGACAAGGCGCGACCTTGAAAGCCACCGGCGAAATCCAGAATTGGCTCTACTAAAATGATCCCGCTCCTACTTCCATTCACCGAGCAAAAAATTCGCGCACTCAAGGTCGGCGACGAAGTTGAGATCAGCGGTATTGTTTTCACCGGCCGCGACGTCGTTCACAAATACCTGCACGAAGGCGGGCGACTCCCGCCCGAGGTGAACCTGCGCGAGGGCATCATCTATCACTGCGGTCCCGTCGTCGTGAAGGACGCCAATGGTGAATGGAAAGTCACCGCCGCCGGGCCTACCACCTCGATTCGTGAGGAGCCTTACCAATGGCAGATCATTCGCGATTTCGGCATCCGCGGCGTGATCGGCAAAGGGGGCATGGGCAACAAAACACTCGAAGCCTGCCAACAACACGGCTGCGTTTATTTCCACGGCGTCGGCGGCGCAGCGCAGGTTCTCGCCGAATGTGTGAAAAAAGTCCGTAACGTCTACTTCCTCAAAGAATTCGGCTCTCCCGAAGCGATCTGGGAATTGGAAGTCGAGCGCTTTCCTGTGGTCGTGACGATGGATTCGCACGGACGCTCGCTGCACAATGAAGTCTTCGCCCATAGCCAATCCGAGTTAGCTAAACATATCTAGCAGCGACACGGGCTAGCTGCTGCCGCACTCTCTTTTTGACAGCAGCAGCGCTGATGATACGGTGCCTCACCAAACCGCGTGGCAGTAGCCCCATTTTGCCTGGAGACGTGTCGTCTTAATTTTGGCGGGCGAAACCACCAACTGAACCGTAACTGTAAGCTATGACCAGGATTCCTGTTGCGAAGCGCGTTATTCGAGCGCTTCTTCTTACCGCTGCAACCTTCGCAGCCACATTCACTCAGGCGCAAACGCCTGACTTCATCGTCAACAACTTCGATACCGAAGACGAGGCTGCGGCATGGAGTCGCTGGTGGGGCGCCGCGGAGCAGACCTATTCGTTCGATCCCACTGTGGATGCCAACAACAACGCCGCTTCCGGATCATTGAAAGTGTCAGTGGAATTCGATCGCGCTGCTTACGGCGGCGACAACCAGTTTGCGACCCAAGGTGCATTCCCGGAGAACGCGACAGTCGACGGTTCGCAATACACCAACCTCGTTTTTGATCTTCGCTGGGATCCGGCCTCGCCGAAACGGGCGGGCGGCGATTTCGGATTTCTTGAAATCGGTTTCCGCAAGGCCGACTTCAGCCAACTTTGGCTACCTTCACTGACGGTTCCGGCGACGGCGGCTGACGGGTGGATACGAGTGACATTGCCGATCAATCCAGGTGCGGCCGGAGTGGATCAACTCACCGGCATCGCCTTGAAGATGTGGTCCGGTGATGCGAACACCGGCTTCATCGGCACATCTACTTTTTGGATCGATAATGTTCGTCTGGAAGGCCGGGAGGACACGACCATCCCGCAGCCGACTCTTTTCATTGATGAAGCCGGTGCGGGCCTCGAAGTTTTTGCCAGCGCCAGCGGGCAATATCAGCGGCAAAACATTCGCACCGTTGATACATCACAGTCGTGGGTGGGCGCTTCGGGTCCGGTGACCTATTCCTTTACGATCGCCGATTATCCAGATGCAACGCACAATGGTTTTCAGACGCATCTATTTCTTGTGCCGGGCGACAATATTCCGACGTTTGAGACGAGCCCGGATTGGAACCAGCCGAACCTGATCTTCCTTGATCTGCAAAATAGCGCGGACGGCGGCGCCTTTGCGACGTTCCGTCACAAAACGAACAGCCCGAACGGCAATGCGATGATCTACAACGCGAATCCGACCAATGGACCGGTGGGCGCGCTCGCTGGTATTGGCGCGACGGATATCCGCGGCACCTGGAGCCTCACATTCAGCAACGACACCAGCGTGACCATCACGACGCCGCAAGGCACGAGCACGAACTTCACGATCTCCGCTGAAACGGCCGCGCTTTTCGCAAACCCGATGTATGCGTATTTAGGCATTCAGCCGAACCGAATTGAAAACCTGGGGCAATCGGCGCGCTTCACGAGTTTCAACATCACTGGCACAACCACTCCAATTACCGAGAACTTCGTTGGGGTCGTTCCGGAAGAAACACCGGACGCTGCGCCGAACCTCGATCCGGCGATTTGGCTGCGCGTTGCAGAAAATGCCGCCGGCGTGACGCTGGTGCCAACGAACTCTACGTATATAATCTCGTGGACTGTTCCGGCGGTCGGATTCAATCTGCAGCACAGCGCATCGTTGTCGCCGCAGCTGTGGGAAGACGTAACGACGCCAACCGTTCAGATCGGAGATCGCGTGCGCACGACGCTCTCGACGAGCGGCCAGACTGGCTTCTTCCGCCTCATCAAACCGTAGACAACTTGGTTATCTGAATTGCGAAGGCCGGAGCGAACCTCCGGCCTTTTTATTTTCACTGCGTTTGCAGAGGCGCATCATTTTATTTGCCGAGGCTCCCTGTCATCCGCAGAAATGTGCCGATGCGAATCGGTCTTTACGGCGGATCATTTGATCCAGTGCACATCGGCCACCTGCTCGTCGCGCAAGCCGCGCACGAAGAGGTTGGACTGGATCGCATCTATTTCATTCCAGCCGCTCAATCGCCGTTCAAACTCAACCGCATTCTCACGCCGGATCATCTGCGTCTTCAAATGCTGCGCCGCGCTCTTGCTGGAGTCACTTACGCAGAAGTCGATTCACAAGAACTTGATCGCGGTGGGATCTCTTACAGCATCGAAACTGTTCGCAGCTACGCCGCCCAATTTTCTTCCGCCGAGCTGTTTTACCTCATCGGCGCGGATCACGTGGCGCAGCTTCCGAAATGGCGCGAGGCACGTGAGCTCGCCGAACGCGTGACTTTCCTCATCATCCCCCGCCCGGGCGAACCCGCCGCAAAGCCAGTCCCGCCCTTCCGTTCGCAACAGCTCGCAGGCTTTCCGATCGGCCTATCCGCTTCGCAGATTCGGGAGCGGGTGCGTCAGAAATTACCTGTGGAGCTACTGGTGGGTGCGCCCGTGGCCGAAACCATCCGCCATAATGATCTTTATCTTTCCTGAAAAACAGGCACTGTAAGTCAGAGAGAAATAGAAAGAATGGACTCAAGAAAATTGGCCAACCTCTGCCGGGATTTGGCAGAAAACAGAAAAGCAGAAGACATCGTAATACTCGACCTCCGCAAAATCTCCAGCATCACCGATTATTTCGTTATCTGCACCGGCTCCAGCGAACCGCACCTCCGGGCGATCGTTGACGAAATTCAGGAAAACCTCGAAGAGGAACATCACCTGACTCCGCGTGGCACTGACGGGTCCATCAACACTTCGTGGGTCGTGCTCGATTACTTTGATGTAATCGTTCACGTCATGCGAGCGGATGTCCGCGGACTCTACAATCTTGAAGACCTGTGGGGCGACGCTCCACAAGTGAAAACGCGCAAGAAGAAAACGCTCGCAGCTGCTTAAGCTGGAGGCGGTTATCTCATCGCGCCAGAGCGCTGTCAGCTTCTTTAACGCGCCGCTTGCACCACGACGCCAAGCGGCTGGCGAACTACAAAAACAGGCCCGTTTTCGTGTGCGCTTTTTTTGGTACGGCGGGTGCTAATTCGAAATACGCTGTCCATGGGACCTGCAGGTTGAATGAGTAGGATCCGCGGGTTCCTGACAGCAATTTAAATGAATGTTTTGAAAAGAATGGCGGTGTTCGTCGCGACAGTTGCGGTCGCGAGCTTTAGCGCGCAGGCGCTGACGATTACCAGCCCGATCACGTATACGCATTCGGCAAGCAATCCGATCGTGGGCACTTTCGACACGGGCACATCCGCCGCGGACGTCCCGACCGTTACGGGTTATTTGAACCAGCTTCTCGGCCTGGGTGCTGACGCAGGTCCAACAACAATCAGTGGAGTGATCTACAAGACTTCCTCGGTTGATTACAATGGTTCCCTTTTGCCTTCGGCCGGAACGCGTGTCGATACGGGTAACCTTCTCAGCGTCGCCGCTGGCTACGATTACGTCGTGGCGAAATACGACGGGAAGAACGCTGGCTACGTGGTTTGGTACTTGGGCGGCCAATCCGCGACTCTTCCTGAATACAGCAATAACATCTGGCAGAACGGCGCTGGTGCTGGTTATCAAATTTCTGGTTATACCGCCTACCGCTCCACGAGCGTTCCTGATGGGGGCGCAACCGCTGCGTTCCTCGGCGTCGGTCTGCTTGGTCTGGCTGCGATTCGCCGCAAGAAATAGTTTCCAGTTAAATTCGCGCGAAGCGGCTGACTTTTGGTCAGCCGCTTTTGCTGTACGGAAGGGCTCTCGAAGAGGTCCGCTGATTTTGCTGTAAAGCCGTTTAACATTGGATGTCGCGAAGGGATAGGGCCGGACATACCTTTCCTCTGGCCCAAACTCTTAGGAGTGCTCGTTTATCTCGGCACGTCGGGTGCTTAAGTAGCCCCGTTGATCAGGATTAGGTGTGATTAAAACAAAATGAAACTCGAAAATGAATTATTGGTTGAAACTGGGCGCAATGGCAATCTGTGCGGTTGCCATTCAGAACGCCACTGCACTGCCGCACCTTCAACTGGACTCGCCTCAGGGTACATTTGATAGCGCGACCGAGACCACCGTCTCAACGACGGACGCATACGATATCTGGGCTTTAGGACAGAACCCCTCAGGTGACTACTACCTGAGCATTGCGGTCACGCCGAAGCTCGGGAATTCGCCAGCTCAAGGCACCAGTATTGGTAGCTTCACGATCGGCTCCACGACCTACAGTACTGCAGCCGGAAACCTCACTTACGGTGCTCCGCCAAACCCGGTCGGCACGCACGGCGATTTGTATCCAACGTTTTGGGCGCAAATCAAATTTCAGTTCGGCACCGACACGGTTGGAGCCTACGACGTGCAAACCGACGCGGCTAAGGCTGGAAGTTTGCTGAGCAGAAATGTCTTCGCGATTGATATGAGCGGCCTAAATGAAGGCTTTGGCCTCCATTTTGACCTTTATAGTCTGACCAAAAATAAGAAAGGCGAGACTATAGTGGGCCAGTTCGCTCCGTTTTCACACGACGCGGAAGGAACCGGGACCAACGTTCCTGACGGTGGTGCTACCGCGGCCCTCTTCGGTCTCGCGCTCATCGGACTCGCGGCGGTTCGTCGCAAGAAGTAGCTCACAGAATCGTTTGCGAGCGGCTGGCTTCGGTCAGCCGCTTTTTTGTTTTAGCGATAGACCGCTTCGATCGACCGCGATCGCGATGATGTAATTCCCTTCGCCCCGATGAAACATCTGCCATTCTTTCGCAATATCGCACGACGCACGGCGGACCAGCTTCGGCTCATCGTCTGGCAACAACGTCACTTCGCAATCCGTCGGACTCACCGAGAGCCCGCAACCGAGCGCTTTCAAGTAAGCCTCTTTTCTCGTCCAACAATTAAAGAAACCCTCAACCTGTTTCGTTCCGCTCAAGCTCCGCAGGTGCCGGTTTTCATCCGCCGTGAAAAATCGCGCCGCTATGTCCAAAGTCGCTGACTCGGGCCGAATCTCTTCGATATCTACGCCGATTCGTGCCTCTCGAACGATCCCCAGCAGCAACCGCTCGCCAGAATGGGAAATATTGAATGAGACTTTTCGGGCGTTTAGCTCCTTCGCCAACTCTGGCTTCCCAAATTCGCCCCTAACGAATTTCAACGCTGCAGGCTCACACCCCATATATCCGGCCAAAATCTCCCGCGTCTTCAGATGCGCCATTACATACCGAACCCGGTCCACTTCACGCAGAAATCGCCGCGCCCGCTCCCGTTCCTCCTCTGACAACACCTCCACCGCCCTTTTCAATCGCGCAGTATCTGGCGCGAGGCTCTCCACCCACACATGCACCTCATCATTTGGAATATCAATTGCGTGCACCGTCCCACATGCTCAGACAAAGAACGCCTCAAGTCGATTCTTTGTCCTTTCCGGAACGCCAAGGGGGCTATTCTATTGACGTCCCCATGCATCCGGCTGTCGCATATAGAACACTCTCGTTTCTTGCCGGAAAGCCCATCCGTGAGACGCTGTCTCCTTTAGAGCAATGAGCCAGCGGCTGCTTATCATTGAAGATGATGAAGATATACGTTCCCAAATGCGTTGGGCGCTGGCCGAAACGTATGAAGTTCAGATCGCGGCCGATCGCTCCTCCGGCTTGGATCTTTTCCGCGCACATTCTCCGGAAGTAGTCGTCCTGGACCTCGGCCTTCCTCCATCGCCTGGCGATGTCACCGAAGGCCTGGCCACACTTTCGGACATACTCCGCCTCGCTCCCGCCACCAAAGTCATCATCGCGAGCGGTCAGTCCGATCGCACCAACGCCCTCAAAGCAGTCGGCGATGGCGCCTACGATTTTCTTCCGAAGCCCATCGACATTGACGAACTCAAGATCGTCCTCAAGCGCGCCTTTTACCTCGCGCAGCTTGAAAAAGAAAATCGCGAGCTAGCGAATCGCGTTTCCGCTTCCGTCTTTGAAGGCATGCTCGGCGGCAGTCGCCAAATGCAGGACGTTTTTAACTCCATCCGCAAAGTCTCCGCCACCGGCGCACCCGTCCTCATCCTCGGCGAAAGCGGGACCGGCAAAGAACGTGTCGCCCAGGCCATCCACAATCTCGGCGCGCAAAAAGCAGGGCCATTCGTCGCAATCAACTGCGGAGCGATTCCCGAAAACCTTCTCGAAAGTGAACTGTTCGGCCACGAGAAAGGTTCCTTCACCGGCGCTCATGCCCAACGCGTCGGCAAGGTTGAAACTGCCGAAGGCGGCACGCTTTTCCTCGATGAAATCGGCGAACTCCCCGGACCGCTCCAGGTGAAGTTTCTTCGCTTCCTTCAGGAACGCGTCATTCAACGGGTCGGCGGCCGCAAAGACATTCCCATTAACGCCCGCGTCATCGCCGCCACGAACACCGACCTGAAAAAGGCAATGGTCGAAGGACAGTTCCGCGAAGACCTCTACTACCGCCTCGCTGTAGTCACTCTCAAACTCCCGCCGCTTCGTGAGCGGGAAGGGGATGTCCCCCTCATTGCGCAAAGTTTCCTGAAGCGCTTCGCCACCGAACTCGGCATGGACAAAAAATCTTTCTCCAGCGCCGCCTTGCGCCATCTTGAACAATACCATTGGCCCGGCAACGTCCGCGAGATGGAGAACCGTATTCGCCGCGCAGTGATCATGTCTGAAGGCACCCGCGTCACCGAAGCGGACCTCGAACTGACTCTCACCGACGTTCCGCTCGCCGGACGCACCCTGCAGGAAGCCCGCGAAGAACTCGATCGACAAATGGTCACCCAGGCGCTACGCCGCCTCAAAGGCAACATCAGCGCCGCCGCCACCCAACTCGGCATCAGCCGCCCCACCCTTTACGAACTGATGGACAAATTCGGGCTCCGCCGCGCCGAATCAGATTCTTCCCTCACCAAAGTTTAACGCGCGGCTCGCCACATAAACTCCACAAGCCCCACGGACGTAGCGGCCCCCTGGTATTTGGAAATCACTTTGCTTACGGCTCCCCCTCGCGCTTCATCGCGATCACCAGGGCCAATCGGCAAATAGCTAGAGCCTTCGTATCTGCCAGCACCTCCGTCGCCGTGCTCGGCCCGCTATCGAATCGCGCGAAAAATCTCGGCGGACGCGTCTTCGTCTCGCCCACCTGCACCGGATACTTGTAAATCGCTTTCAACCGCACCCGCACCTTTTCCGCCGCCCCTTCCTCCGACGAGTACGGCAGTGCTCCTCCATTCCCGCCAAAGAAATGCTCATGGATTGCCGAATCAACCTCCGGCCCCGAAATCGCCTTATATGGATTTAGCCCGCGCAACTGAATCCTGGTCTTAGTACATTTACCTACTCCCCTCGTCAACGCAGAAGTAGTTCTGCTAAACTTTACCTTATGCTCTGGCTTCTTTGCTTAACGCCGATTAGAAAGGCGTCTGTAATTTAAATCAGCCCACGCAGGCCATGGTTCTTCCACAATTGATATCGCATCATCTCAAGCACGGCGACGATGCTGAATTCTATCGCCTGCAAGCTCGTGATGCAATCGCGTGGCTAAGGAAAAAAGGGGTTCCTTTGAATTCATCGACCTCCGCAATAGATCTCGGCTGTGGGCACGGGGTCTTCGGAGAGGAACTTCTGAAAGACAGCTGCAACGTGACCTTTTCCGACGAGCAGAACTTCTTAATCGACCGGTTACGGCATCATCCGTTTCGGCAGTTCAACATCGACACGGAAGATGTCAGTTCGCTCGGAGAGTTCGACCTCGTTATCTGTTCAAATGTCTACGAGCACCTCTCCAAACCTGATCAATTCCTCGCTGGCCTTCATCGCTGCGTTAAGCCCGGTGGTTTCTTTTATCTTTCATGGACGAACTGGCTTTCACCGTGGGGCGGTCATGAATTCTCCCCGTTTCACTATTTCGGCCCGCGTCTCGGACCGCGCCTGGCCGATCGGTTCACCGGCAAGAAACGAAAGCACACGCCGTATGAGAACCTTTTCCCGACGTCTATTGGTCATGCGATGCGCCAATTGAAGCGCAACAAACATCTAAGAATTGCTGCTGCCGCGCCGCGCTATTATCCAGAATTTTCGGTCGTCACTTATATTCCAATTCTGCGCGAATTCGTCACTTGGAACTGCGCACTTCTCTTAAGGCGACAGAAATAGTCGTTGATTTTTTCTTATCAACAGCACACAATTCGTGAGGCTTTTAACCTTACGCGAAATTCTCTTATGTGGACACGGGTTCTAACTCTTGGGTTGGTCTTCTGCGCACTGAACATCAACGCCCAACGTCTAATCAACGTTGATTTTGGCGCGCATACCAATCCGGCATTCACGACCAAAACAGGCCAAGCCGCGACCGGACTCTCCAATGCTGATTTTTGGAACCTGTACAGCCGTGACGGCGCGAATGGAGAGACTCTTTCCTCGTCTCAATTGCTAAACCTGAAGCTGAGCACCGGAGCTGCAACGGACGCGGACCTGTTCGTTTCCGGAGCGCCTGGCGCGTGGTATGTGCCCAATCCAGATGCGATGTTCCAGAGCTACCTCTACCCGGGCGACCCGAACATCCAAATCACCTTCTCGAATGTCCCGCCAGCGACTTACGACATCTATGTTTATGCACACGGCGAGCCGGCCAGCGAAAACTCGGTTATTGAAGTTTCTTCAGGAGGCGCTCCGTTCGGGCAAAAAAGCACAAGTTCCGCCGCGAATTGGGATCAGCCCGGTTGGGTCGAGGATAACGAGTATGTCGTCTTTAGAGATGTTGAGATCGGCGCTGCTCCGCTCTTTATTCTGGTCCGGCCTGGTGTCGCAAGCATGTCGGTGATTAACGGCATTCAACTTCTCGAAAAAATCCCTTCCGCGGAAATCACCATTTCTCAGCAACCGAAATCTGCCTACGCGACGATTGGCGGAACCGCTAATTTTGCAGTCACCACGTCAAGTCCATTGCCTTTGAGCTACCAATGGTTCTTCCAAAATGGCACGTTAACCAATGAGACGAACTCCGTTCTGCATCTTGGCAACGTCTCAGAAGCCAAAACCGGTTCCTATTTCGTAACCGTCTCGAACAGCGGTAGCAGCGTCCAGTCGACGAACGCCTTCCTCTTGCTTTACTCCGCAGTCACCAATCCGCTGTTAAATATCGATTTTGGCGCTCATCTGAATCCGTTCCTCTTCGAAAAGACCGGCCCGGCGGTGGTCGGCAAGAGCCTCACCGACAAATGGAATTTTTACAGTCGCGACGGCGAGGATGGCAGTTGGCTGGACAATAATTCTCTCACGAATCTGGTTTGGAGCGATGGCGCAGCCTCAGAGGCCCGGATCGATGTTTCGAACGCAGCCGGGGCATGGGCGGTTCTCCACCCAGACGAAATGTTTCACAGCTATCTTTACCCAATTTCGCGCGCGGGGAATATCAGTGCGGTTTTGAGCGGCCTGCCTTCCGGCACTTACGACGTTTATGTGTATGCGCACGGCGCGCCTGCTCCAGAGAATGCAGCTGTTCAGATCACCACCCCATCTACTGATTTTGGCATTAAGGTGACCAGTTCTGATGTGAATTGGAATGATTCTTCTTGGTCGGAAGGCGACCACTACGTTCTTTTCACAGATGTTCACATTCGTTCTGGCGAAACGCTGAACCTCTCTTCGAAACCAGGGCAGAGCGGTCTCGCTGTGCTGAACGGCTTGCAGCTCTTACAAAAGTCTATGAATCCGCCGGCCACCATCTCCATCACCACCCAGCCGCGCGATCAAATTGTTCCCACCGGCGGCACTGCCGAGTTCTCGGTTGCGGTTACAAACGACCCGCCGCTCGCTTATCAATGGTTCTTCAACAACAATCCTCTTCCCACAACAACCAATCCCGTCCTTCGCATCGAAAATGTTTCTTCCGCCAATGTGGGCGCGTATAGCGTCCAAGTTAGCACTGGCACTGCTTCCGCGACATCCGCCCAGGCACGTCTTCAAGTTTTCACGCCGGTTGCTGGACCGCTCCTCAACATCGATTACGGCGCCCACCTGAATCCTTACTTGCCGACCAATATTGGTCCCGCCGCGGTGGGCATCGCACTGGACGATCGCTGGAACCTTTATAGCCGCGATGGCTTGAATGGAGTTTGGCTGGCCAACAATTCATTACGTAACCTTGTTTGGAGCGACGGCACGCCCTCCGCGGCTTCGATCAACGTCACCAACGCTTCGGGTGCCTGGTACACCTGGAATCCAAACCCGATGTTCAAGAGTTATCTCTATCCAGGTGTCCGCCGCGGAAATATCGGTTCCGTCATCTCAAATCTTCCCGCAGGCACTTTCGATGTTTACGTCTACGCCCATGGCGAAATCCCAGGTGAAAACGGAGTCGTAGAAGTCTCAACACCAAGCAGCAATTACGGAGTTAAAACAACGAGTTCCGCCCCTGGTTGGGATACTGCATCCTGGACGGAAGGAAATCACTACGTCCTCTTTAAAAACGTGATTCTTAATGGCTCCGAACCTCTCCGTATTGTTGCCAAACCAGGCGTCAACGGTCTCGCCGTGATTAACGGCGTGCAGTTTGTCAAAAACGTGGCGATCCCCGGGAGCGAGATCGTGGTGCAAAACCAACCGGAAGACGTTGTCCTTCCTGCCGGAACCTCCGCCGAACTAAGTATTACCGCTAGCAGCGGACTTCCTCTTGAGTATCAGTGGTACCGCAGCGGAGTTCCGATTCAGGGCGCGACCTCGCCAACTCTTACCTTCGGAAGTCTTCTGCCTTCGGATGCAGGACGATATCGCGTCGTCGTCCGCAATTTCGAGACTTCCGTCACCAGTAGGACTGCCGCTCTTGAGGTTTATACTCGGATCGAAGCTCCTCTCCTGAACATCGATTTCGGCTCTCATCAAAATCCAGTCTTCACCACGAACGTGGGTCCTTCCGCTTTCGGAAGGAATCTGGACGATCGCTGGAACCTTTACAGCCGCGACGATGGAAATTTCGGCTGGCGTAGCGATGGCGTGCTCACCGATCTCGTTTGGAGCGATGGCACGAACTCGAACATTCAGATCGAAGTCTCGAACGGCGCAGGCGCCTGGTATACCGATCCTCTCGATCCAATGTTCCAGAGCTACCTCTATCCGCTCTCTCGGGAAGGGAACATTTCTGCGAACGTGGCAAATCTACCTGCAGGCAAGTACGACCTCGTCGTCTATGCGCACGGTGCAATTCCAGGGGAGAACGGTGTAATCAGCCTCGCGACCGATTCCGCTGATTACGGTACGCAAACCAACAGCGCGGCCGCGGATTGGAATCCCGGCTATTGGACAAATGGAAGCCAGTATATTGTATTCACCAATGTCACCGTCGCCGCTGGTGAAACCCTCGAAATCACCTCGGGTCCAGGTGTCAGCGGACTGTCCGTAATTAACGGAGTTCAGTTGATTCAGAATGAAGGAACCCGACCGGATCAGCCTTTTTCTCCTATCGTCGCCGACTGGGATTTCGAGAATGGCGCTCCCGGCAACAGGTTCACGTTCGTTCCAGATGTGAGTGGCCAAGGCCATAACATCACGCAGGTGCTCGGAAATCCGACTGCTGTAGCTACAGACTCGCAAATTGTCGGTGCTGTTTCGGCGATGTTTCCTCCGGGCGGCGCAGCGTTTGGCAGTGCTCTCCGCGCGCCCGATTCAACGAAGTTTAATCTGGGTGCTCGTTTCACCATCGAAGTTGGTGTAAGCCCTGGAGCTCAGAACGATACCTGGGATCGCGGTGTTGTCGTTGGCCAGGATGCGGCCAGCGGAAAGCTTGCTTTCGCCCTCGACTACCGCAGTGAAGATCGAAGCATCAGCTTTGTGATTGTCGACGCTCACGGCGGCGGCGACAATGTGGATGCTTTAATTCCGAATGATGGTATCGCGCACCACGTCGCCGGTGTTTATGATTCCGGCACAATCAAAATCTACCTCGATAAGGCACTCATTGCCACGAAGGTAACCAGCCTTGTTCCGGGAATTTCAGGTGCAGGGCGCGTGACCCTGGGCGCGAACGATATTGGCGGTTATTGGTTCAACGGCACTCTCGACCGGGTTCGTATCTCTCAGGCTGCACTCGCGCCAGAAGAATTCTTTCCGCACCACCGCGAAGTAAACAGCGGTGTTGCGATCCTGCAGCCCTTGCAAAACGTCACAGTGGCTTCGGGTGGAACTGCGACCTTTCAAGTCTCCGCCATTGGCCACGGCCCTTTATCTTATGCGTGGTTTCATAACGGGACGCAGCTCGCGGGTGAATCGACTAATAAGCTAATAATCTCGAACGTACAGCAGACAAACGCCGGCACGTATAAAGTCACAGTCACGAGCGGAGCTTCGGAAGCTTCAAGTTCCGCTACGCTCGCAATTCTGAGCGTTGATCGCACTATCGCCCTCGGCGATACAGATCCCGTCCAGGAAGGCGCCCGCGTCGAATTCCCTGTCCTTGTCACCAGTTCGGGCGATATCGGCGCGCTTTCGTTCGTCATCAATTACGACACGAATTACCTCGCGGAACCGGAACTCGACTGGAAGAACCAGCAGCACGGCGCCTTCACTCAAGTGAACACCGACACCGCCGGCTCCATTCACGCCACTTACGTCCTTCCCGGAAAAACCTTCCGCGCGGGCGAAGAAGAAGAACTCGCCACCATTACCTTCCGCACCCGCAGCGTGCCGGAATCGCTCACTACGCCCGTGACTCTCGTTCTCAACGGCGTTTATTCTGACGCTGGCGATCCAATTACTTCCGGCACCGCGGTGGAATCCACCGAAATCCGAATCACTCGCCGCGAATACATCGGTGACAATAATGCCAATGACCGCCTCGACGTCGGTGACGCTACCGCGATCATTCGCATGCTCACGGCCCTCGATCCGATTCGCGTCTGGGACGTTACCGGCAACGACCTCAACGTGAATTCTTCCCTCGACGCCGGCGACATCGTTCGCGTCCTCCGCGCCGTCGTGAATCGCGATCCGCAGCCCGGCGAAAACCACGGCCGCCTCGCTGCGCTCGCTGTGCAATCACTCACACCGGGCGCTTCCCTCGCGGCGGACCGCACCCGCCTGGTCGCAGGCCAACAAGTCCGCGTTCAAGTGAATTTCGCCCTTCCCGGCGTTTCGCTTTCCGGCGCCTCGTTCCGCCTCGATTACCCACCGAGCGCGTTGCGCCTCGAATCATCTTCCGCTCACATTGCCGGACCTCGCGTCCCGCAAAACGCCGTCGCAATGTGGAATCTCGCTCCTTCGCAGGATTACGCCGCCCAAAACGGCACCATCCACTACGGAGCAAGTACCGCCACCGCATGGGCAGCGAATTCCGGCAGCGTCGCTGAACTCACTTTCACCGTGCTAAATGGCGCCGCCACGAAATACGCGTGGCCAATCCGCCTCGTCAGCGGCGAAGCTGGCTCGGGTATCGACGTCATCCCGCTTGCGCCCGCTCAACTGGTCCTCACCGGACGGGATGCACAATCCGCCGAGTTCAATACCGCCGCGCTCAATGTCACCAGCGGCGCGTTCGAACTCCGCCTCACGGGCGAACCTGATGTTCGTTACCAAATTGAATCCTCAACCAATCTCGTTGATTGGCAGAACCTCGGAATCTTTAGCAACGCCACCGGTGCAATCCTCGTGAACGATGCTGTCACGGCTGGCGGTCACAAATTTTATCGCGCCATCCAGCTCGACTAGAGTCACAGCGGTTTCGTTCGCTCGCAAAAAAGATTGAAAAACGAGGCAGGCTCCATAGCCTGCTTTTCCCTTTTTACGAAACCTTTAACTTTGAACCTGTAACTTTTAACCACTTATCTTATGCCAGAAAAAATCGGATTTGTCGGAGTCGGTCGCATGGGCTCAAACATGGCTCGCCGCCTCAAGGACTGCGGCTACACGATCGCAGCTGTTTATGACGCCCGCGGTAAAGTCGCCAAGGAACTCGCCGCCGAACTCGGCGCTGAAGCCTGTAAAAACCTCCCGCGCGTCACCGAACTTTCTGACGTGATCATTACCGTCGTCACTGACGACGCTGCCATGGATAAAGTCTTCGCTGAAAAAGGCGCCAGCCTCCTCAAGAATTCCCGTGGTAAAATCTTCATCAACTGCGCCACCGTCTCCCCCGACATCCATCGCACCGTCGAAAAGCGCGCCAAAGCCGCCGGTGCCGAAAGCCTCGAAGCCTGCATGGCCTCCAGCATCACCCAGGCGCGCGAAGGCACCCTTTACCTCATGATCGGTGGCGAAGAATCCACTTACAACCGCGCGAAAACCATTCTCCAAAAACTCAGCGGGTCCATGCGCTACATCGGCAAAGCCGGCCAGGCCGCGAACGTCAAGGCGCTCGTCAACATGGTCATGAACATCAACACCGCCGGCCTTGCGGAAGGTCTCGCGCTCGGGGAAGCCCTCGGCGTCGACCTCGCCATCCTCCGCGAAGTCTTCTCCCAAACCGGCGCGAATTCCCGCGTCCTCCAGACCGATGGTGAAGACATGCAAAACCGCGAACACTCCTGTTACTTCTCCGCCTCGCACGCTGCCAAAGATTCCGGCATCGCGCTCGACCTCGCCAAACGCGAGAAACTCAACCTGCCACTCGCCGCCGCCACCAAAAAACAATACGACCGCATGGTCACCGAAGGCCTCGGCGAACTCGACAAATCCGGCATCGCCGAGCTCACCTTCCGCGGCCGCCTCAAATCCAAAAAGAAGAAGTAAACTTCAAGTTTTTAAGCAGGCGCGGCGCCGGTCCTCTCGGCGCCGTTTCTTCCCTCTTTCTTTCTTTCTTTCGGTCTTCAGTGGCCTTCGTGTGAAATCCCTGTCCTTCCCGCCCACTAGCCTCCCACTCCCAATTCGACTATCATTACCCCCAGGGAAGGTTTTATGACCGGGAAAAACAAAGCTCTAACATTCATTCTCGCCGCCCTCTTTGCGGCCATCCTCATGGTGCCGTTCATCACCCAACGCGCCACCATCAACCAGCTCCGCACCGAGAACACCTCCCTCTCCGCGCGCATTCGCGAACTTACCCGCGAACTCACCAACGCCGTCCAGACCCGCACCAACGCCGCGCTCGACACCTCCTCAGCCCTCTCTCGCAACCAACTCAACGAACTCATGCGCCTCCGCGCCGAAATCACCGCCCTGCGCCAACAAGGCAACAACCCCACCCTCGCTGCCACCTCCCGCACCGCGCGCACCAATCGCACTCCCGCGCTGCCAGACGTTTCCATTCCTGCTCCCAGCAACACCGCCCCAAACCCCGCTGCCGATCCAGCCGCCGCCGGCCAGGTCGCCATCACTCCGCGAAATGCCGGTTACGCCCAACCTACCGACGCCGCCAGCACCTTCCTTTTCTCTGCACAACAAGGGAGCGCCGACACACTCATGGCCTCCATGACCCCCGAAGCTCAGGCCGAACTCCAGGCCCGCATCGCCGCCGGCACCACCACCGCGCAAGCCCTCCAGCAGCAACTCCAATCCACCCCAGCTCTGCGTCCTTCGCCGAACCACCCCAGCACCGAC
>DASVNK010000016.1:0-115860 GCA_036383895.1 Verrucomicrobiia bacterium
CTCTGCGCCCTCCGCGTCCTCAGCGGTGAATTCCCCCACTTACCACTCACCACTGATCACTAACCACTCCCTCTTCCTCACCCGCGAAGTCCTCTGCCTCCGCAACCTCTCCACCCCCGAACAACTCGAACTCCTCCGCCCACGCCTCAACCTCTGCCGCCGCGTCTCCCTCGACTACACCGGACCCGGAATCGGCCTCGGCGATTTCCTCCACCGCGAACTCGGCTCCCACAAAGTCGAACTCTGCCCCTTCACGTCGTCCTTCAAAGCCGAACTCTTCCCCCGCCTCGCCGCCGCCTTCGAATCACGCGCCCTCCTCGTCCCCATCGCCCGCGACATCCGCGAAGACCTCCACTCCATCTACCGCTGCACCACCAACAACGGCAACATCCTCTACCGCGCCCACTCCACCCCCGACGGCCACGCCGACCGCACCACCGCCCTCGCGCTAGCGGTCCACGCCGCCCAAACCGCCCCACCACGCCCCTACGCCAAATCCATCGGCCGCAAATTCGCATTGTGCGGCGGTCGCGACGACTCCTACCGCTACAGTTTCGAACCCCGCACCATCGCCGTCATCTACTGATATGAAACCTGCGCATCTTTTTCATCTTCTCTTGGTGAATAAGTTTCGGGGGGTTCAACTTGCGGAAGCGGCGAGTGGTTTTACACTCCGCGCGCGCATGATCAGCCTGAGTTCCCTGAATCCCCAGCAACGCGAAGCCGCCGAGACGATTCGCGGGCCGGTTTTGATTTTGGCGGGGGCGGGCACGGGGAAGACGCGGGTGATTACGTATCGGATCGCGCATATGATCGCGCGGGGGATTGGTCCCGGTGGGATTCTGGCGGTGACGTTCACGAACAAGGCGGCGCGGGAGATGCAGGAGCGGGTGCGGCAGTTGGTGCCGAAGCGGAGGAGCGAGGATGGGGAGAAGGAGGAGAAGCCGACGATTTGCACGTTCCATTCGTTGTGCGTGCGGATTTTGCGGCAGCATATCGAGCGGCTGGGTTATAAACGGAATTTCGTGATTTACAGCGAGAGCGATCAGCTCGGCGCGATGAAGAAGGTGTTGAGCGGGATTTCGGTGAAGGGCGGGGAGAAGGTGGAGCCGCGGGCGGTGTTGAGCTTGCTGAGTAAATATAAGAACGCGGGAAAGAAATCGCTGGCGAGCGCGAATGAGTTCGCGTTCGTGGAGCATATCGAGAAGAAGTATCAGCAGGCGTTGCGGGCCTGCAACGCGGTGGATTTCGATGATTTGATTTTGCTGACGTTGCAGTTGTTCCGGGAGCATCCGGAAGCGCTGGAGATGTGTCGGGACAAGTATCGTTACGTGATGGTGGACGAATACCAGGACACGAACGGCGCGCAGTTTGAGCTGGTGCATGCGTTGGTGGAGAAGCATCGGAACTTCTGCGTGGTGGGTGACGATGACCAGAGTATTTACGGCTGGCGCGGGGCTGAGATCGCGAATTTGTTGAACCTGGAGCAGCACTTTCCGGAAGTGAAGGTGGTGAAGCTGGAGCAGAATTATCGTTCGACGAACACGATTTTGAACGCAGCGAATGCGGTGATTAAGAATAATGCGCGGCGGCGCGGGAAGCAGTTGTGGTCGGACAAGGGGGATGGGTCGAAGGTGACGTTGCATGCGTTCGCGAATGATGAGGAGGAGGCGCGGACGATCGTGGAGGAGATCGAATTCCGGCGCATGGCGCAGCGGGTGCCGTGGGAGGAGCAGGCGATTTTGTTTCGGACGAATTTACAGTCGCGGCCGATCGAAATGGCGTTGCGAAAAGCGCAGGTGCGTTATCACTTGATCGGCGGGCAGAGTTATTTCGACCGGCGCGAGGTGAAGGATGTGCTGGCGTATTTGAAGGTGTTCGTGAATCCGAACGACGAGATCAGCTTGTTGCGGATCGCGAATGTTCCGCCGCGGGGTCTGACGGATACGACGATGGAGCGGTTGCTCGGCGCGAGCCAGGAGCGGCAATGTTCGGTGTATGCGGTGATGACGAATCCAGTGGTGCAGAGTTCGTTTTTGTCGCGGACGCGGCAGGCGATTGAAGGATTTGTGGAGTTGCTGGGGCGGTGGCGTCAGCCGTTGGTGGTGGATCCGAATCTGAATTTGGAGAAGTGGGGCGACGATTTTTTAACGGAGGTGGGTTACTACGAGGATTTGCGGAAGGGGGAAAAGGACGAGGAAGTGGCGGATAATCGCGTGCAGAACGTGAAGGCGATGTTGAAGGATTTGGGCGAGGCGGGGAAGGCTGGGAAGAAACCGAAGGCGGCTTTGGAACGGATGGAGGAATTTTTGGATGATCTGACGTTGGATAGCGAGCGGCTCGAGGAGAAGGAGAAGAAGGGCGATGCGGTGACGATGATCACGATGCATAGCTGCAAGGGGTTGGAGTATCCGCATGTTTATATTGTGGGACTGGAGGATGGTTTGTTGCCGCATACGCGATCGAAGTTGGAGGGAACGATCGATGAGGAGCGGCGGTTGTTTTACGTGGCGATTACGCGCGCGATGCAGACGTTGACGATTAGTCATTGCGAGACGCGGAAGAAATATGGAGATGCGATTGCGTGTCATCCTTCGCCGTTCTTGAAAGAGTTGCCGGCAGATTTGGTGCAGGACGGCGACGCGAAGGCGAAGGAGCCGGTGGAAGTGAAGACGGGGAAGAGTCTGTTCGCGAATATGCGCGAAGCGGCCGGCCTGACGGCGGAGTAAAGGTTGTCAGCGAGGATTATGCCGAAACGGGTTCTTTGGCTTCGTTCTCGTGCGACTCGTTTTTCATCGCGAGTTGGCGTTCGGCAGGGATGCGTTCGATGCGTTCGCGCCATTCGCGGGTGCGGCGGCGGCGTTCGGATTTGCGCCAGACGGTGATGCGCGCGGTGATGGCGAGGAGGATGAGCCAGAGCATGGCGTTGCGAGGCTGGGTGAGAACGCGTTCGAGAAAACTTTGGCCGTAATTCATTAAGCTGCCGACGAGCAGGCCGATCGAGACGGCGCCGAGGTAGCGTCGGCGGTAGTAGATGATGTTTTGGACGTTCCAGAAAAGGAACACCGCGATGATGACCAGGTAAGTGATGAGGCCCTGGTAACCGGTTTCGGCGAGGTGCAAAAACCAGAGGCTTTCCACGACGCCTTTGCGGTAATCTTTGTCGACGGTGTTGCCGGCCTGGCGGTGGTATTCGTCGATGTGATCGCCGTAGGAGTAG
Organism: Verrucomicrobiia bacterium; assembly: GCA_036383895.1. Classification (GTDB taxonomy): domain Bacteria; phylum Verrucomicrobiota; class Verrucomicrobiia; order Limisphaerales; family SXQI01; genus DASVNK01. The sequence goes on from DASVNK010000016.1 coordinate 3,221, forward strand.
GGCGGGTTGATGGTGAGAGCGAAGTTGTTCCAGCCAATGCCGAGCGGGTATTCGTAGAGCATTTTGCGCGACGCGATATTGAGGTGGTCGCGCGTGATTTTGCTTTCCTGGGTGCCGTAGTCGGTAAAGCGCTTCATGATGGTGTCGATCGTCATCGCCAGACCGATGAAGCCGATCACGGTAATGCCGGCAAGGATGGTGAGGCGGCGGCGAGTGGCTTTATCCATGAGGCTGGCCATGATCACGAGCATGGTGCCGAAAGCGAAAATGAAGAGGCCGGCGCGAGAAAGGGTGGATTGAACGATAACGCCGGAAGCGATGAAGGCGAACACGAAATAAATCGAGCTTGGGCGTTTCGGACCCATGGCGACGGAAAGGAAAACCATTCCGATGAGAATGGTGAACATGGAAAGGGAGTTCTGATGTTCGAAGGTGCCGAAGACCTGGTAAATTCCCTGGACATACTTCTGGTTCAGGACAGCGATGAGTTGCCAGAAAATGACGACACCAAGGGAGATGAGTGCGAAGCGCAGATCTTCTTCAGTGCGAATGAAATTGTAAGCGGCGACGAATACCAGAACGAATTTGAATGCTTTGAACGCGGCAAATAGCGCGAAGAGTTTCTCAGGAGCGTTGATGATAGAGAGCAGGCACGCGCTGCAGTAGACGATGTAGAGCCAGAAACCGGGGGGAAAGAACCGGAATCGTTTCCAGTTGCCGAACATGTGCGCGAAGATGAGCGCGACGGCGGCGACCTCGACCCAAAAGAAATGGAACCCGCGGCTGTGACCGCGATAGAGAATTGGGTGAACGGTGAGGCCCCACTCCTGGTGATGCCAGATCCCGCTGGTGATCATCACGCACATCGCGAGGAAGGTGATTCGTTTGAACAATGGACTCTTGCGGATGATAAATCCGAAGATCGGCGCGAGGATGCAATAGGCCGCAAAAAGGATTTGCGCCTTCTTGTAATCGAGAGGTTGCAGGTTTAGGAATCCGCTGTATTCCACGCGCACCTACTCTTAAAAAGGCGGCGCGCGGTCACAATCGGGGTTTCCCTTGGCGGGTGGTGCGTCACAGGAGCAACGGGCAAACCGAACGCACCCGATTTGCGTTTTTGCGGAAGCGGATACTCTCAGGACGCTGCCGCTGTGAGCGGAGCATTGAAACATGCGCGTTGCCCACGTTCTCAGAAAATATAATCCCGCTCAATGGGGCGGGACGGAAACCGCTGTAAAGCAGTTGCTGGACGGGCTGAAGGATCAAGGGGTGGCCGGAACTGTTTACGCGCCGCGACTGGAACAAACACCGTTACATGATCCGATTCGCGAAGGCGGACATGAGTTGAAACGGTATCGCGCGTTCATCCCGGTGATGAATATAGCGGAGGAGCAGCGGGCGCAAATGATTGCGGTGGGCGGGAATTTGATGTCGTTCGATTTATTCACGGGCTTGCTTGGGCAACGCGAGTTGGATGTGGTGCACACGCACGCGTTGAATCGGATTGGCGGGATTGCGCGGACGGTGGCGAAGATTCGGAAGGTGCCGCTGGTGGTGACGATTCACGGTGGAGTTTTGGATTTGCCGAAGAGCGTGCAACAGACATTGAGCGCGCCCTTGGAGGGGGGATACGAGTGGGGGAAGATTTTTGGCGCGGTGTTCAAGTCGCGCGAAGTTCTCAGCCAGGCGGATGCGATCGTGACGTGTAATCCGCGCGAGGCGGAGTTGCAGCGCGAGAAATTTCCTGGCAAGCGCGTGATGGTGCAGCCGCATGGTGTGCCGATTGCGAAGTATCAGAAGGATTGTCGCGCCGTGGCGATGGAGGCGTATCCGACGCTTGGGCAGCAGAAAATTATTTTGATTGTTGGGCGAGTTGATCCGGTGAAGAACCAGGGTTGGGTGTTGATTCAGATGCCGCGGATTCTCGAGAAGCATCCGGACGCGGTGCTGGTGATTGCCGGATCGTGCACGGATGAACTTTATGGAAAGGCGTTGCGCAAGGAGGTGCGGCGGCTTGGGATTGAGCAGAAGGTTATGTTCACGGGGGGGCTTCCGCCGGGTGACGCGCGGTTGGTGGGGTTGATGCAGAGCGCGAGCGTGGTGGTGGTGCCTTCATTGTCGGAAACTTTTGGGCTGATTATTTTGGAGGCGTGGGGAGCGAAGGCGGCCGTGCTTTCGACGACGACATCGGGCGCGCTGTCGATTATGCGCGAAGGGGAGAATGGACATTTGTTCAGTTTGGACAATGAGGAGGAGTTTCACGAAGGACTGACGCGGATCTTGAGTGACGAGGGTCATGCGCGCGTGCTGGCGGAGAATGGGCATCGGCTGACGGCGGAGGAATACGACACGGCGTTGTTGTCGCGGCGGATCAAAGCGCTGTACGAGGAATTGAAGACGGAGAAATTGAGGCGGGCATGAAATACGTGGTAATTCGCGATGACGATACGTGCGCGCTGACGCCGATTGAGTGTCTGGAAACGTTATATCGGCCATTTTTGGATCGGCGTTTGCCGGTGAATCTCGCCACGATTCCAAATGTTCGGAGCGATGTTTTTTATCCGAAGGGACCGCTGGTTGGTCAGCCGGAAGGGTTTTTAGTGGCGGCGAAGGGGGTGAAGCCGGGGACGTATCCGATCGGTTCGAATGAGAAGTTGGTGGGGTACTTGAAGGCGAATGACGGACTGAAAATTGTTCATCACGCTTATCATCATGAGTTCGTGAATGGCAGGCCGGAGTTCGATAATCCGGATAGCGCGGATGTGGCGCGGCGGTTGGATGCGGGGGCGCGCTACTTGCGAGAGGCGGGATTGGGGCGGCCTAATACTTTTGTCGCGCCGTATGATTTGATTACGCGGCAGGCGTATTTGGAGTTGGCGAAGCGGTTTAAGCTGATTTCGACCGGATGGTTTCAGTTAGGAAGGACGCCGATTCAGTGGTGGCCGAAGTTTTTTAGAAGGAAGGCACTCCGAAAAAAACATTGGGAAGTGAATGGGGTGAAGCTGCTGAGTCATCCGGGGTGTTTGCTTTCGTATCATCGCGCGCCGGAGACGATTTTGCCGGCGATCAAGAAAGCGGTTGCGGAGAGGAATTTGACGGTGCTCGTGACGCATTGGTGGGAGTTTTATCGAGGCGGGGAGCCGGATCAAAAATTCATCAAGGTGCTGCACGAGACGGCGGAGTGGTTGGCGGGGGAGAGTGATTTGAGGGTGGTTTCGTTTGAGGATGTGGCTTTGGGGAAGGTGCCGATCGAATAGAGAAGTGGTTTCTGAACTATTGGGGCCGCAAAGCTCGGCACAGCCTCGCACCACCGCGCTCGGACGGAGCCTCGCGCCACCTTAATCGAGGATCATGGAGAGGGAGGCTAGGATGCCGTGGGCGGTGTAGTTGTTGGGGCCAGCGTTGTCTTCGTCGTAGGCGTAGAAGCGGTATTGGAGATTGGTGGTGACGTTTTTGCTGAGGCGGCGGGTGATGCCGGCGGAGATGATGTGCCAGTCGTATTGCAGGCCGATGGGTAGACCTTCGGGAGCGTTGTTCTGGCCGTAGTCGGCCCAGGAGTAGGTGTAGTTCGCGTTGAGATCGGTTTTGTTGTCGAGGAGGTAGGTGGCGCCGGAGATGAGGCTGTAGAGGTCGCCTTCGTAATTGACGATTACGGGCGAGAAGTTGTGGCCAGTCCAACTGCGGCTTTGGCGCCAGGAGACGGTGTTATTCAGGTAAAGGCGGCGCCAGGGATTTAGGGTCACGTTCGCGCTGTAAACGTGCGCGTCGGAATTGTAGGCGTAGATCGTGCCGCCGGGGGTATCGCCGAAGCCGAAATTATCGATGGGGTGAGTGGTGTGCTCGGACTCGCTGGAGAGTAGTTGATAAGTGAGGCCCACTTTCACCCAGGTGGCGGGACGGATGGAAAGTTTGGCGGAGATTTCGTCGAGATCGCTTTGTTGATCGGTGATGAAGGCAGAGTAACCGTTGGTGCCGCGCCATTCATCAATGTCGGCGAGATGATCGTAATCCCAACTGCGCGCGCGGCGTTTGTAATGCGCGGTTAGCGAGACGGGTGTCCAAGGCGAGATCGTGAAGCCGACGCGGCCTTCCCAGGTTTCGCCGGTGGTGTCGGTGTCGCGAAGCAGAGACTGGCCCGAGCCGAGGCGTTCTTCGGTTTGATCAATGCTTTGCTGAACACCGCGGCCTTCAATAAATAGAACGGTGAATGGGAGCTCGGTATAACGCGCCCCGACGTGTTCTTCGACTGAGGCGCGATCCAAATTTGAATCGAGGAAGACAGGATTGATAGTGACGCCGCCTTGCGACGGAGGGAAACCTTCGTCGAGTCGCACATCGCCGAAGCCGCGCTGGCTCATCCATTCGCTTTGCGCGCCGCCGTAGAGAGTCAGGCCGGCGAATGGGCCGAGTTGTGCGTTCGCGTTGAAAGTGTGGGTGTCTTGCTCGAGGATAATGGAGTCGGTGAAGTAGTAGCGATCGAAGGAAAGGAATTCGCCGGTGGGGAAGTTTGGTTGGACGCGCAGGCCGTATTGTCCATCGAGGTGGCCGTAGTGATAGCCGCTCGAAACGTAGAGCCAGTCGAGCAGTTGCTTCTCGAGCATGAAAGCGTCGGACGCCTGAAAGTGATCATGACCTTCCTTGATGCTGAAAGTGCGGTTTTGGTTTTGGCCGCTTAGGTCGAGGAAACCGCGCGTATCGCGGCGGGTGTCGTTGTCGTAGAGTTCGGCGCGAAAACGGTTGTGAATGCCGACGCCGGCGAGTTCGTGATCGAGATCGAATTTAAAGACGTGAACTTGCTCCTCGATCTGTTTGTGAGCGGGGTAGATTTTTTTTGCGTCGGTGTCGCTCGGATTAAACTCCGGCTCGATCGTGCCGACGTCACCCCACTGGAGAATGGATTTTGCACCGTCGCGATATTGAAATGCGTAGCCGACGACCATGCGTGGCCAATCGGGAAGGGTGAGGCCGAAGTCAACGTAGGCGCGGCCGATGTCGAGATGCAGATCGCGGTTCAGATCGAACGATGGGGGAGTCCGGTCGCGGTAATAGCCGCCGGTGTCGTCATAGTATTCGCGATATTGTTCGAAGCCGAAACGAACAAAGCCGAGATCGCGCTGTTCCAGTTGGAGATGAAGCTCGTATTCTTCCGGATTCGGGAAAGCGCGCGCTTCTACAGTGAGGCGGCGGTCGGAGGTGAGTTGCTCTTCGATGTAGAGCGATTGAAGGCCGCCGTTCCAACCTTCTTTGATGCCGGTGTGCTCGCGGAATTTGCGTTCATCGCCTTTGACGCTGAACCACTGAATTGAGGGCGTGACTGAGAAGATGACTCTGTTTGTTTCGGCGGTGGTCCAGGGAACGCCTTGATCAATCCACGCGCGGAGAAGAGCGATTTCGTCGTTGGTGAGCGGTTTCTCGCGTCCGCCCGTGGGTGGCATTTCCATGTCTTCGACGAGATGCGCAACGTAATAGATGAGCGGGCTCGCTGCGCTGGAGCCTGGGACAATATCGGTGCCGTGTTCGCCGCCTTTCAGCGCGGCTTCGCGATTATCGAGGCGGAAGCGGCCTTTCGGACGTTCGGGGCCATGGCAGCGGAGGCAACTTGTGTCGAGGATCGGTTTGATGTCGCGAGCGAAATCGACTTGAACGGTCGCGGGTTCGGGCAGGCGGAGTTGCAGTTCGCGCATCTGTTCGGGAGTGATCTGCGCGAGGGATGATTGGGCGAGGCCGAGCGCGATTCCCAGAGCGGACCATCCAAGATGTTTTGGCGCGCGCATGTTAGTAGAGCATGAGCGGGTGGACGTTGGAGCCGTGGACGGCGCTATGGCAACCGGCGGACCAGCAGGAACCTCGATTCATGTAGACGGCATGATTCACTTTGCCGATGAAGAATTGGCCGGGCTCGTTCGCGGGGCCTTGAATTTGCACGTGGCACTTGAGGCAAAGATTGTTGTCGCGCTCGACGAGGAGTTGGCGGTTGATCGAGCCGTGCGGGTTGTGGCAACTCGTGCAGCCTTCGCGAAGTGCTTCGTGTTCGTAAACGAACGGGCGTGATTGCTCGCGATGACATTCGGCGCATTGCTGGTTGAGGCGGGCCATGGCGAGGCCGCCGCTCGGCTTCATGATTTCGTGGCCGTGCGGGTCGTGGCACTGAACGCAATTCATGCGGCCTTCGATGACCGGATGACGCTGCGGAAGGTTGAATTGCGCATGGACATCGAGGTGGCATTGGAAACAAGCGGTGGGATCTTTGCCGGGATTAACGATGAAGCGTCCGCGTCCACCGCCGATATCGACGTGTTTGCTGGCGGGGCCGTGGCAGGATTCGCAGCCGGTAACGTGCGCGAATTTTATGTCATCTTTGTTCAGCTTGCCGTGGGCGCTCGCGGGAAAGACACGAGAAATATTGGTGTGGCAAGAAACGCAGGCGGAGTTGCCGACGTAGTGGGCGCCGTCGATTTGCGGCGGGGCAACGACGGTGCGGCCGACACTGGAACAGGCGACGAAAAGAGTGAAGGCAAAAGAAAGCGCTCCCAAAATGAGGAGCGCTCGTTTCATGGTGGACAGGCGGTCAATCCAGCGCGGCATCCGTGTGAATGATGCGCGAGGGTCGAGGTAAGTTCCTCGAGTGGCAAGAAATTTTGCTTATTGAGTCAGCCTAGAGTCGCGCGCGGTCGCGGTGCTGAACGGACGAATTTTAATATTACGGTAGCTCACCGGGTCATTGTGATAGGTGAGGAGGATGTGGCCGTTCTGTTTTTTGCCGAAACCTTGGACGGATTTGAATTTGCTGTTCTGAACCGCTTTGAGAACAGCTTCGCTGCCGAGCTCGTACTCGAGAACTTTGGTGCCGTTCAGCCAATGCTCCACATGATTGGCTTGAACGATTACCCGAGAGTGATTCCATTCGCCGGGCCCTTTCTGCGGTGGCTCAGTTGTTGGCGGTAGAACGTCATAGAAGGAAGCGGTTTTATGCTTTGGCGAAATCTTTTGGCCGTCTTTCAAATCGATCATTTGGTACTCGTGCCCGATCGCCTCGCCGCGTTCTTCGAGGATGAAATATTTAATTCCGTTGTTCGCACCGTCCGGAACTTTCCATTCCCAGGAAAGTTCGAAGTCGGAGAATTTTTCTTTCGTGACGATGTCGCCCGCTTTGCTGCCGGCTTCGAGTTGAAGTTCGCCTTCATTAACGATCCACCCTTTTTCAGGCATGGATTGCTTTTTGAAGCCGCGCCAGCCGGTGGTGGACCTTCCATCGAAGAGGAGTTTCCAGCCGTTTTTCTGTTCTTCTGGAGTGAGTTCGTTGTTCGCGCCGAGGGCGGAAGTGATCGCAAGGAGCAGAGTGGTTGCGAGTCGCAGCATAGCTTTGTTGGTTGAACTGATTCTCATCCTGGGCACCGAGTTGGTCAAGCGTGCCTCAATCGCCGAGGAGATGTTCGATGACCATCTGGTCGAGAGCGGCGTAATCGCGATTGGCGATGAGGGCGTTGGCGGCGGAATCATCGAAGCTCCGCGCTTTCACGACGAGGCGTTCGAAAGTGCGACGGCTGTTGTCGAGGTGCGCCAGATAGTGCTCCGGTTTGGTGGTTCGGAAGGGATGAACATCAAAGCAGACGTACTCTCCGCGGCGTCCGAAACCGTTGCGTTCGAGGACCCGGACTTGATCGAACGCGCTGCGAAGATTGGTTGAACCGAATGGTTTGTCCTGGTCGAACTTGAGACCGTTCTGGTCATTCAGGTGGAGCGACCAGAGCTTGCCGAAGCTCATGGCGAAATCGATTTCGTCTGCGGGGTCGAGTCCGGCGAGAATGCAGTGCGCGGTTTCAATGAGCGCGCCGACGCGTTTCGGGTCGCGGCAGAGCTGCGCGATCGCGAGCGCGTGACCGATCGTGGGAATGTAGGCGTGATCCATTGGCTCGTTCGGTTTGGGTTCGATGGCGAGCCGCGCTTTTTTGTCGTGGGCGAGCATCTTGTCGAAGGCTTGCACGAGATACTCCACGCTTTTCTTCGCGCTTTTGGATTCGCGGAGGTAAGTGCCTTCGCGAGCGAGCCAGAGCACGATGAGATCGGTGCCGAGAATGTTCGCGATATCGATGCTGCGCAGGGAGCGTTCGATCGCGTATTTGCGGCATTTGGGATCGTTGCTGGTGTAAGCGCCGTCAATGGTCATGGGGCTGAACCAAAGGCGCGGGGCGACCATTTCGGCGGCGACACCGGAGTCGCGGAGGCGTTTGCGGAGTTCTTTTGCTTCACGTTCGATTTGCGTCCACGGCTTGTTATCGATGTCCGGAACGGCGTCGTCGTCGTGGAACATCATGGCGTCGAAGCCGAGCTTTTTGAGTTGGTCCAGCTTCCAATCGAAGGTCTGTTCGGGACGCGTGACTGGTCCGTATGGGTCCGCGCCCTGGCTGATGTTCCACGGGCCGAAGCAAAATTTGTAGCTCTGTTCCTTAGGCATAAAAAGCAGTGGGTGACGGTAGGTTTTTTCCGGCAAGTTGCAAACAGCAAACCGACGGCGTGAACCTGGGGCAGAGCGGGCAAGCAACCTGCAATATTGCAGGCTGCTTGACTTTGGATTGTTGATTCGGGAGATAAGCGCATGCCGCAAAAGGCCCCGTCCAAAGAAAAACAGAAGCGCGTGGTGCATTTTTCCACGCGCAAGAAGCTGCTGTTTGGATTGGTCGCGGCGGTAATTGGGTTCGTGGTGCTCGAGCTTATCCTTGCTGTCGTTGGCGTGAAGCCGATGCGATTCGAGAGCGATCCGAATGCTGCTTTTTCGTCGAACTCGCGGCATTTCGTTGAGGTGCAGGGTGCAGATGGCGAGACGTTGATGAAGACGGCGAAGGACCGGCTGGATTTCTTTAATGCACAGACTTTCCCGAAGAAGAAGGCGCCCGGCACGTTTCGGATTTTCTCGATGGGCGGTTCGACGACGTATGGGCATCCGTATACGGACGCGACTTCGTTCAATGGTTGGTTGCGCGAATTTTTGGCGGCGACTGCGCCGGAACGGAAGTGGGAGGCGATCAATGCGGGCGGGATCAGTTATGGGAGCACCCGCGTGGCGTTTCTGATGGAGGAGTTGGCGCAATATGAACCGGACCTGTTCGTCGTTTATTGCGGGCAGAACGAATTTTTGGAGAAGCGCATTCACCGGAAAATTACTCAACATTCGCCGGTGGTGCGCGCGTGGGGGAACGCAGCGCGACGGACGCGATCAGGGCATTTGCTAAAGAAAGCGGCGGATTCATTGACGCAACGGACGCCGGCGCCGAATGAACAGGCGTTGTTGCCGGATGAACCGCAGACATTGCTGGACCAGGCGGTGGGACCGACCGCTTATACACGAGCGGGCCTAGAACGAGAGCAGGTGTTCGCGCAGTACCGGATCAACATGGAGCGGATCATCGAGATCGCGCGATCGGCGAGCGCAAAGGTCGTTGTGGTCGTGCCTGCATCGAACTTGCGGGATTTCGCACCGTTCAAGAGCGAGTTTCGCGAAGGGTTGAGTGACGATCTGCAGGCGCGTTGCAGGTCGTTGTTGACACAGGCGCGCGAAGATTTCATGGCGAGCCCCGCGCCCGAGAATGGTTTGATGCTGGCTAACGAGGCAGCGGCGATTGACCCATTGTATGCGGAAACGCATTATGTGCGCGGGCGATTGTTGGAGAAGTTGGGGCGGTTTGCGGAAGCGAAGACAGCGTTCGAGCGCGCGCGCGATGAAGATGTGTGTCCGTTGCGGGCGCCGGCGAAGATACGGCAGACGCTGCTGGATCTTTGCGCGGCGAAGTCAGTTCCGGTGATTGATTTTCACGCGATGGTCGAGAAACAATCGGAGCATGGGATTCCTGGTTCAAAGTTGTTTCTGGATCATGTGCATCCGACGATCACAGGCTACCGGACCCTTGCATTGGAAATTCTGCAGACGATCGAGCGCGAGAAGATCGCGCCGATTACGATTCAGGCGGCCGCCATTGAGCGCGCGACCGCCACAGTTTCTTCGCGGGTGGATAATGGCGCGAATGCGTTTGCCTTGATGAATCTTTGCAAGACACTCGGTTGGGCAGGCAAGCGCGAGGAGGCTTTCATCGCCGGGCAGAAAGCTGCTGAATTGGCTCCCGATAATTTGCGAGTGCGGCATGAAGCTGGACTGGCAGCGATATTGGCGCGGCGACCTGCTGAGGCAGTTGAACATTTCCGAAAAATCGTGTTGCTGGAGCCTTCGAACGCCGAGGCTCACAACGGACTGGGTCTGGCTTTCGAGCGAATGGAGAAGTGGCCCGAGGCAGTGGAGCATTATCGCCTTTCGTTGCAATTTGGCTCCGCGGCGACGCGCGTTCGTGACAATTACAATCTCACCAATGCTCAGCACAAACTTGCGAATTCGGCACCACGCGCTGCACCGTAATTTCCGCTTGTGACACTCGCGCGCCGCAACCACAATCAACCGTGCGCAAAATGGTGACAGCAGCCGATATTTCCGCAGCGGTTCGGAACATTCCTGATTTTCCAAAACCAGGCATTCAATTCAAAGATATCACTCCAGTGTTGGCGGATTCGCGATTGTTCGCGGGCGCGATTGATTTGCTGACGCAGAATCATGTGCCGGGGAGCATTGATGCAGTGGTGGGAATCGATGCGCGCGGATTCATTTTTGCGGCGGCTGCGGCATTGAAGTTGCAAACGGGTTTCGTTCCGATCCGCAAAAAAGGCAAGCTGCCGTATCAGACGCACGAGGCCTCCTACGATTTGGAATATGGATCCAACACGGTCGCGATTCACATCGATGCAGTGAAACCCGGCAGCAGAGTGCTCCTGGTGGATGATTTGCTGGCGACTGGTGGAACCGCGGGCGCGGCGATTGTGCTGTTGCAGAAGATTGGCGCCACCATCGTGGAGGCCTCGTTCCTGATTGAACTTGGTTTCCTGAGCGGGCGTTCGCGGCTCGATGGAGTGCCGGCATGTTCACTGGTGCAGTTCTGAGGAGCGGGAGAGGAGTTCGTCGACTGACTGCGCAGCATCGCACTGTTTCGAAATTTTTTCCGGTAGAGAATTACGCGCTCGCCGAAACGTTGACGAGCGGGCAGGCGTTTCGCTGGCGGAAGGTCGACGGGGGGTGGGAATCGGTGGTTCACGGGCGATGGGTTCGGCTGACCGAAAAACCTGGAGGGATCAGCGCGAATGCGATTGCCGGGGAGCAAAGGAACTGGGCCTGGTTAAATGAATATCTTCAGCTCGATGTGGATTTAGCTGCAGTGATCGAGAGCTTTCCGAATGACGAGCATCTCCGCCGTGCGGCCGAGGAGTGTCGCGGGTTGCGCTTGCTGAAGCAGGAGCCTTGGGAATGTCTCGCTTCGTTCATCCTTTCGTCGACCAAACAGATTGTGCAGATCCAGCAGATCGTCGCGTTGATCTGCGCGCGATTCGGTGAGCGAGTTGATGCGCCCGGAGATGCGGTATGGTTTAGTTTCCCGAGCGTTGACTCGATCGCGGCCTTGAGCGAGACGGAATTGCGCTGCTGCAAAATGGGCTTTCGCGCTCCCTACTTGAAAGGAACCGCGGAGATGATCGTGCGCGGGGAGGTGAACCTGGAGGCAATTCGCGAGATGGATGTCGCAAGAGCGCGCTCGGAGTTAATGCGATTCCCTGGGGTGGGACGTAAGATTGCGGATTGCGTTTTGTTGTTTGCGTATGGCTTTCAAGAGGCGTTTCCGGTGGATGTGTGGGTGTTGAAAGCAGTTCGCGAATTATATTTTCCGCGGCGGCGACCGAACGCGAAAAAGGTGCTGAAGTTTACGGAGACTTACTTTGGCGCTAATGCGGGTTACGCGCAGCAGTATCTTTTTCATTATATGCGCACGCGGATCGGACGGGGTAAGAAGGACAAGAGATGACTAAGATTGAGGTGTTATTTTCGCCGGCCGAGTTCGAGGCGCTGCACAAACGCGACCTGAGCAATACGACCTGCGTTGTTTTCGATGTCCTCCGCGCCACATCCAGCATCATCACCGCCCTAGCGAATGGAGCGCGGAGCGTCAGTCCGGTCGCAACGATCGAGGAAGCATTACACGCCAAAGAGTTTGAGCCTGCAGTGCTTCTAGCCGGTGAGCGCGATGGGTTCAGAATCAGCAAGAAGCTGACCGGGAGCATTGACTTTGATTACGGAAACTCGCCACGCGAATTTGCGGAGGCGAACCTCGGCGGGAAGTCGATTGTGATGACAACGACGAATGGCACGAGGGCGTTGAAGGCGTGTCTTGGGGCAAAAGAGATCGTCGTCGGCTGCCTGCTCAACCTTGCAGAAACTGCGGAGTATCTTCGAGCACGGCAAGTAGATGACGTGCTCATCGTTTGCAGCGGCACGTATGAGGAAGCGTCGTATGAGGATTTGATCGGCGCGGGGGCTTTGGTGTGTTCGATTTGGGATGTTTTTCAGGGTGGCCATATTGCTGATTCAGCCCAGATCGCGCGGAATGTTTTCGAGGCAGCGAAGGATGATTCGACGGGAGCGATGCGGTGCGCGCGCAATGGGCGCCGGCTGCTCGGGATTCCGGAGCTTAGGGACGATGTACGCTTTTGTATGCAGCGGGATGTCTTTCCGCTCGTCGCGACGATGGACGCGCACGGCAAGATCACACGTTTCGAGCCGCTAGTTCGAAAATAGTTGGCGCCAGATGAAGATGAACGCTGGGGCAAACTCCTGTGGTTTCTCGCGGATCCATTTTGCAACCTGGTCGGGCGAGAACCACGCGCCCGTGTCGATTTCTTCCGGGTGAAGGACGAAGGGGCCTTCGTGCGTGCATCGGTAAACCCAAACGAATTCCTGGCCGGTCTCGGCACAAGCATTGATCCTCAGAACGCGGGTCGGAGCGCAGGGTAGTTGGATGCCCAATTCTTCGCGCACTTCCCGCACAGCGCACGCATCGTAATGTTCGCCAGAATCGACGTGGCCGGAGGCGGAAGAGTCCCAAACGCCGGGGTGGTTGTCTTTTTTTAGCGAGCGTTTTTGGAGGAAGACTTCGCCCGTCGAATTAAAGATCAGAATATGTGTGGCGCGGTGCTTGAGGCCCTGGCGGTGAACTTCGCGGCGCGCCAGTTGCCCTACGACTTCGTCGCGTTCGTTTACTACATCAAAAATTTCGTCGTGCATTAATCTCCTTTCTCAACTCGCGCTTTCCGCACTGTAGCGCGCGAGCAATCCGGTCCGCACGGCGCGACGATACACGCTCCGAAAATACCATCCACAAGCAAAGACGTAGAAAACCGCCAACGCCGAGCTGATGGCCAGGTACGCCCCGTTTAGCGGTTTGCCCTCAACAATTCCCCGCAACGCCTCGAAGACGTAAGAAGGCGGGAGTGCATAGGCGAGCCATTGCATCCATGCCGGCAAAGTAGAGATTGGATAAAACACGCCAGCGAATGGCGAGATCATCGCGGGAATGGGCCAGACGAACCATTCCGCTGCCGGACCGAAGCGCAGCACGAGCGCGGTTCCGGCGATGCCCAGCGCGACTCCGAACAAAAAAAGAACGAGGAGGAAAGGAATGGCCGCCGTACCGTAGGCGAAGATCGGCAGGCCAAAACCTATCGTCGCAAGCGCGAGCATCACGAGCAGTCCGACCATACTGGTGATGATGCTGGTGACAACGAGTCCGCCGAGATATTCGCTGATCTTCAGCGGTGAGGCGAACATGTTCAAAAAATTTCGCGACCAAACATCTTCGAAAAATGACGTGGCAATCCCGTGCATTACGCGGCTGAAGAAATCCCAGAGCAAAACCGCGCCGAGAAGGATTGGAACGAAGTTCGTGCCTTGCGCAGCCATCGAATTGAGATACTTCGTGATGAATCCCCAAAGCAGGATGTCAATGGCGACCCAGATGAAGAGCGGCAGAATGCGAATCGGACTGCCGCGCAGCAGATAAAATTGCCGGACGGCGATGGCGAGCGTGCGAGTGGCGTTCATATCACGCGGGTGTTCCGAGGGTCAATGGTTCGCGCGCGACCGTGACGAAGAGATCTTCCAGCGTTGCTTTGCCGTGCTCGCCGGGCAATGTGCGCGGATCGCCTTCCAACAGAATCTTGCCGTGCGATAGGAACATCACCCGATCGCAGACCTCGGTCACTTCATACATATTGTGCGAAGTCCATAGAACTGCCGCAGTTCCTTCGCGCGCGAACTCGCGAATGCGCGCGCGGATGTCGCGGGCGGTTGCAGGATCGAGCGAAGCGGTCGGTTCATCCAATAATAACAACTCCGGCGAATTCAACATGGCTTTCGCGAGCGAGACGCGCGTCTGCTCGCCGGAAGAGAGAACACCGGTCTTCGTTTTGCGAAATTTTTCCAAATCGAATTGCGCGATCACTTTCTCAATGCGTGAAGCGAGATTTTTTACGGCGTAGATCATTCCGAAGACGCGCAGGTTTTCGTAAACCGTCAGATTTCCGGGGAGCGGCGAATAAACCGCAGCGAAGTTCGTCCGCGCCATCGCCTGTGACCGTTTTCGGCCCAGGTCAATGCCATCGATATGGATCGAACCGGCAGTTGGGGCGAGCACGCCGAGCACCATGCTGATCGTCGTCGTCTTCCCCGCGCCGTTCGGCCCGAGGAGGCCGACGATTTCATTCCGCATCACCGAAAACGAAATCGCGTCGACCGCGGTTGTTTCTCCGTAACGTTTCGTCAGCCTTTTGACCGCGAGAACGGCTTCGCCTTGTTTTCTGTTCTGCTCCACTCCTGTTCTTCCGTGCTTGGGACTGTATCGGAAGAGTTGGAAATTGTCGCGCTGGCCCGTTCGCCAGCAGATTGTCGAATGAATTTGATTTCTCGCGTCGCGCGAAACAGATTAGGCGCGGTTTTATGCAATCCGTTTTTACAGGTCCGGTTTACGTGGTGAAGGACAACATCGACACTGACCAGATCATTCCCGCGCAATACCTAAACCTCGTTCCGACCATCAAAGAGGAATACGAAAAGCTCGGCAGCTACGCCCTCTGCGGCCTGCCCGATTCCCAGTATCCGATCCGCTTCGTGCCCGAAGGTGAGATGGATACGCATTATCCGATTGTCGTCGCGGGCAAGAATTTTGGCTGCGGCAGCTCGCGTGAACACGCGCCGATCGCGATGGGCGCAGCCAACTCGCGCATCGTAGTGGCAGAAAGCTTTGCCCGCATTTTCTTCCGCAATTGCGTTGCCACCGGTGAACTTTATCCCTGCGAAGCGACCGAACGTCTCTGCGACATTCTCCAGACCGGCGATGTGGTCACCGTGGATCTCGACGCCGCGACCGTGAAGGTCGAAAAGACTGGCAAGGTTTATACTTTGAAACCGCTGGGCGATGTAAAGCCAGTGGTCGATGCAGGCGGCATTTTCAATTACGCCCGTCAGAACGGCATGATCGCCAAGGCGGCTTAATCGGCGCGCCTGCGAGATGCTTTTGGAAGGCTGGTGGAGCCGAGGGGATTCGAACCCCTGACCCCCACAATGCCATTGTGGTGCTCTACCAACTGAGCTACGACCCCAGCCAAAACGCAGCGCAAATCTAGGATGCACTTCTCGAAAGTCAAACGTTTTGCCTCTCGTGAGCCCAACTGCTGTTTGACCGCAGGTTAATGCGAAGCGTAGCCTTCGTAGACGCTGGTGCGCTTCATGAGCCAGTAGAAGTCGGTGCGTTCCGCGTATGGAACGGGGAAAGGGAGATTCGCGCCATCCGCGCGATTGGGCTTTTTTGTGGATTGATCGACCCAGTGGTGCGATTCAGCGTGGCCGTCTCCGTAGGCGAGGTTTGCGCTACCGTTGTGAAACGAGGCGGGCAGATCGTTCCAGAAGTAACTCGGCTTCGGCACCTCGTCCTTATTGTAGAGATCGTTTTTTGATTGTGGCGCATTGCGGTTCAGGAAGTAGCCGTCGTTGATACTGTCGGGATGTTCCTCGATGAAGACAAAGATTTCGGAGGCGGAGGTGAATTCGCTGTATTTGCGATATTGGTGGTAGCTGGGGTTGTTCGTGTTTCCGGCGGCGCTGAGGAACATTCCAGCGTCCCCAACCATCGCATTCATGGAAATGGTGCGTGAACGTTCAGACCAGCCGGCGCCGCGTTGGAGTTCGGAAACGACGCGATCGATGGGGCAGCGGAAGACGCGCGCGCTGTGGCCGACGTACGAACCGAGCGCCGCGTGGCTGTTTAGGGTTGTGTTGGTGTTGTCAGGATCGAGTTCCCAATTGAGGACGCTGTTGGCCCAATTGTTCGCGGTGCCGAGAGCGAGGTTCTGTTTAATTTCGGATGCGCCCCAGTTGCGAGGAAGTTGATCGTTACTGTCCTGCGCATACATCGAAGTGGCGAGATTGAGCTGGCGATTGTTGTTCAGGCAAACGACCTGGTGCGCCTGGGATTTGCCGCGGGCGAGCGCAGGCATGAGAAGGGAAGCGAGGGTTGCGATGATGGCGATGACGACGAGGAGTTCAATCAAAGTGAAAGCACGTCCGCGCACACCGCATTGATTTGCACCGACTTCTTTCACAGCAACGGCGAGTTTAGCGCGGATTCCGGGCAAGGCAATGGTCATTCACAGGCACAGTTGTAACGATTTGAAGGCGCAGTTTAGTGATTCGGGAATGAATGCGGCTGCCCCTTTGGTGCTATTCAGGTTTCTGATTTCTCCTTTAAGGTGCGCCCGCGAAGAGAAAATCCAAGATGAAGTTAGTTCAAATCAATTTCGAGTTTACGGTTCCCACGGATGAGTACCAGGCGGTGTGCGACAAGGTGGCCGGTGCGTTCGCCGAGGTGCCGGGCCTGACGTGGAAAGCTTGGCTGATCAATGAGCAGCGGCGCGAGGCGGGTGGCATTTATTTGTTTGAGAACGGGGCGACGGCGGCGCGGTATTTGAGCGGGCCAATTGTTGCGGCGATGAAGAACAAGCCGGGGATCAAAGATGTGGAGATTAAGCTGTTCGATATTTTGGAGGCGCCTTCGAAGCTGACGCGGTTTTTGAATCTGGCTAACAAATGACTTTCCCGAGCTGCAACGTTTAAGGGTCGCTTCAAGGCGAAGTTTCCAGGGCTTGGTTCTTCGCCTGTTCCGAGAACGTTCGCGGCTTCCTGAAAACCAAAGCGCGGTCGCTGTGATGGGCGGCCGCGCTCTTTTTGTTGGGAGTGTGTTGCGGTGGCAAGGAAGCGTCTCACACGCTGCTTTAAGTTTAATAGCTGATCACCCCTTCGCCCTCATAAGTCATCAGGAAGGTCACAGTGCCGTCTTCGTTTTCAGAAAGGAGTGTCTGTGAAGTGATGGTGACGGGGAACAATCCGGTGACGCCTTCAAATCGGCCGGTTCCACTGACGTAGGTGACGGTATTGATTCCTCCAGCGACGATCCAGGAGATGGTGTCGCCATTCGCGGCGACGAGAACGCCTGTGCCGGAGAGAAATATGCCGGTTTCGAGGTTCAGGACGCCGCTACCGGAGTTTGTGAATCGACCGAGGTGAGAGGCTACGCCGGAATCAATAAGTTCATAGTCGCCGGTGAGCGGATCGACGGTAATCAAGATGGTTCCATGACTGTTGGTGACTTTGATGGGGCGGGTCGGATTTTGTTGACCGGTGGTGACAGGAGTGGTGAGAACGCAAATGGCCGCGACTAAAGCAAAAGCGAAAGCACGGCGGACGAGGTTTCGCGATGAGGTGAAAGGTTGAATTTGCAGGCAGTTAATTTTCATGTTTTTCCCTTTTTAAGTATTTTGTGGTGAACGCACGGCTTTTGCCGGTGGACTTGCGCGTCGGCGCTTTCGGCTGAACACGAAACCGCGTTCAGTTTGGCTACTTATTGTCAGCATAAGTAATGCCTTGAGGTCGAATGTTTGGGTGCAGTGGTTTACGAGCAGCGCGCGAATAAAATCTCTCGCGATTGTCAGGTTTGGTTACACCGCCGAGTCCTCTCCGCACATTTGCCCGCGCGGGTCCGCATTCGTCATATCGTTCGCGCGGCGGCACTTCGTTTGCGTGGGTTTACCTTTGGCGGCGCCGGGATGTTCGGCGGCTGGGGCAGAATTGGTTTGCCGGAGCGGAGGGAAGTGATATTTCTCTCGTCAAACGAGTATCGTTCAGTAGTTTTAGAATCTGATGGAATGGAATATCCAGTCGCGCGCGCATGCGTGCCAATCGTGCAAGAAACAATTCGCTGATAAGGAAGCGTTTCACACGATGCTTTTCGATGAAAAGGCTGGGTATAATCGTTTTGATGTCTGCCAGGATTGCTGGACTGCGCAATACAGCCAGGGGGCAAACGACCGGAAGGGGTTTGTTTCGTACTGGCAGAGCATCTACACCGTTCCGCCAGCCGCGCCGCCCGAAGCGATCCAGAAGGAAACCGCTGAGACGCTGTTGCGGAAGCTGATCGAAATGAACGATCCGAAATACGGGCCTGCGCTCTACATCCTTTCCGCGATGTTGGAACGCAAGCGCATCTTGAAAGTGAAGACGCAATTGTCCCGGGATGGACAACGCGTTTTCGTGTATGAGCATCCCAAGACCGGCGATTTGTTCCAGATTCAGGACCCCAACCTCCAACTGCATCAGCTCGAAAGTGTGCAGCACGAGGTTCTGCATCTGCTCCAGCACGGCTTAGGCAGCTCCAATCCAGAACCAGACCAGCCCTCGAACTCCGCGCAAGCGACAGACGCTTCGCCGGAGGCCGAGCAAAAATCCGCCGAGGAACAAATCGCGGACCGAGCTGTGGGTGTTGCTTAAACAATGTCTGCACAAAACCTCGCGGAATTTCAGAAAAAACTCGGTTACCTCTTCAAAGACCTTTCGCTACTGCGAATGGCGTTGACGCATCCATCCGTTGCGCATGAGCAGGGGCCAGGCGTGACCGTTCACCACAACCAGCGCCTGGAGTTCCTTGGTGACGCGGTGCTGCAGCTTGTTTTGACCAAGGAGCTTTACACGCGCTTTCCTGCCTACGGCGAAGGGCCATTGACGAAAGCGCGGGCGCAATTGGTGAACCGCAAGATGCTCGCGGACCATGGGAAGCGATTGAACCTGGGGAAATATTTGGAATTGAGCCGGGGCGAGGAAATCAGCGGCGGGCGGGAGCGGCAGTCATCGTTGGCAGATGCTTACGAGTCGGTCGTGGGTGCGCTGTTTTTGGACAGCAATTACGACACGGCGCGGGAGTTTATTCTGCGCGAGTTCAACGATGTGTTCGGGGAGTTGAGGGCGCTGCCGACGATCGATAATCCGAAGGGCGAGCTGCAGGAAATGTTGCAGGGGCAGTTCAACGAAGCACCGCAGTATAAATTGGAAGCAACGACGGGGCCGGATCACGATCGGGTGTTTGAGTGCACGGTGCAGTTTCGCAATGTTGAGCTTGGGCGGGGGAGCGGGAAGAACAAGAAAGAAGCGGAAAGCCAGGCCGCATTGATGGCGCTATTGAAACTGAAGCAGAAGGACGCGGCTTAAGAATCCGCAGGCTGTTTTGTTTCGGCTACAATTGGCACGCAGCGCTCTGCGGAATTGTTTTCCGGCGGAGCAGTCGCGAAAAGTTGCCCTTCTTCCATGCGTTAAGATAGCTCGAAAGAGTTTTCTCAGGCGGCGGCTTGGGAGGGAGACGGCCGGCAAAGTTGTAGCCGTCTGTTCAGAAAAGCTCGTTCCGATTCGAGCTCCGTGAGTTCCATCGCGCGGCTAAAATGCTTCCCCGCGGATTCGAAATTTTGTAGTTGCAGTTCGAACTCGCCGAGCACTGCGAAATAGAGGTGGTACGAATCCAACGCAGCCCGGCCTTGCAACGTTCCGAGAAATTCTCGCGCCGCACGCGTTCCTTCGACATTCGCTAGCGCCACCGCCCGATTCAGCGCAACGACCGGCGACGGGTCAATCTCGAGAAGTTGATCATAGAGCGCGAGAATCCGTCGCCAATCCGTTGAATCATAATCCGGCGCCGTGCAATGACACGCCGCGATGCCCGCCTGCAAATGATACTCGCTCAAGTCCTCGCCGCCCGCTGATCGGCCCAGATGCATTATGCCGCGCGCGATCAAATCCTGCCGCCACTTCGATCGATCCTGTTCCTGCAGCCGCAAAATATTTCCGTCATCATCGACGCGCGCCGGCAAGCGGGCCGCGTTCAGCAGCATCAAAGCGCCTAACGCATGCGCACGCGGGGTGCTCGTCGCTGGATGGCCTGCAATGAGCGCCACGAGCCGAATCGCTTCGTCACAAAGATCCTGGCGAATCAAGCTCTCGCCGCTGGACGCCTTGTACCCTTCGTTAAACAGCAGATAAAGCGTTTGCAGCACCGCATCCAACCGCGGAGCGAGATCTTCCCCCGCCGGAATCTCGAACGGTATTTTCAGTTCTTTGATCCTTTGCTTGGCGCGCGTGAGACGTTTCGCAACCGCCGCTTCCGTGGTGAGAAATGCCTTTGCAATCTCTGCCGGGCTGAACCCGCACAGCGTCTTCAGAGCGAGCGCGGTTTGAGATTCCACCGGAATGTCTGGATGACAGCAGGCGAACATCAAGCGCAGCCGCCCATCCTTCAATTCGTTATCGAACTGCGCGGTCATTTCCGAGTCACTCGACCAATTCTCGATCGAAGTGATGATCTGCGCCTCCTTGTCCCGAAACAATTTCTCACGCCGGATCAAATCAAGCGCCAGGTTCTTCGCCGCCTGCGTCAACCATGCCGCCGGATTCGCTGGCACGCCGTAATAGGGCCAGGTGCGCAACGCCTTCGCGAGCGTCTCCTGCACCACGTCTTCGGCAAAGTCCAGTCGCTCGATCCCGAAGATTCGCGTCAGCACCGAGACCAGCTTCGCCGATTCGTGGCGAAACAAGTGATCCGCCAACTGGCTGATGTCAGCATTTGGCGGGGCAGACTGGATTTCGACTTCGTCGGGCACGACCTAAGCAACCGCCGTCGCGAACTGCTGTGCCTTGCGCATCTGCACACATTGCGGAGCGACCGGGCGTACTTCGACTTTCGCCCCATACTCAAGAATCGGGCACTCCCTGGCGATCTCCACCGCCTCCTCCATCGATTCCACGTCGAGCATGAAATACCCGCCGATCGCTTCCTTCGATTCCGCGAATGGACCATCCGAAACGCTCCGCCCCCGGCTGCCCGAAACAATCTTTCCTTCATTTTCCAGCGGCGCGCCGCCGATGGCTTTCCCTTCGCGGCTCAACCGTTCAAACCAGGCCATGAACTGCCCGGTCACGCGTTGCAATTCCTCCGGCGAGAGATTCTTGTCCCAGTCATTTCCGCGGAAGAAAATGATGTGGCCTGACTTATATCTTGGAGCATCCATACGTTTATTATTGTTCTGGCTGAATTCGCATCAACCGTTTTCTTTATCATTACAACGAACGAAGGGCGCTGCTTTGGACATCGTTCATGAGGGAATCGGCTTCTCAAACCGGACCGCATAGACCGGTGGCAAGTGATTCGACACGGTCTGCCACGAATCACCACCGTCCTCGCTGATCCAGAGCGAACCGGTCGTCGAACCGAAGACCAGCCGTTCGCCCGTTTCGTCAACGTCCAGGGCATGGCGAAACACTAAGTCGTAAGCATGTTCCTGCGGCAGTCCCTTCGTCAGTGTCGTGAACGTTTTTCCACCGTCTGTCGTGCGGTTCACGACAACTTTCCCCGCCGCCGGGATCCGTTTCTCGTCCTTCACTGCGGGAACAAACCACGCCGTTTCCGGGTCTTTCGGATGCGCCGCTACTGCAAATCCGAACGCCGAAGGCTGCACGCCCGTAATTTCAGACCAACTCGCCGCGCCATCCGTTGATCGAAAAATCCCATTATGATGCTGCACCCACATCGCATTTGGATGGGCCGCGCATTGCGCGACCAGATGGGGATCCTGCACGTTTAGATCATAAGCACGTTCCGGCGGCATGTACTCGGCACGCATCCCTTTGCCGCCAGGATTCCAGGTGCGTCCTCCATCGCGCGTGATCCACGCACCACCACACGAAACTCCTATGGTCACATGATTCGCGTCCCGCGGATTGACGCACACCGAATGAATCCCCGGAAAGTCCGCGCCCCCGCCGAACCATTCTTCGCGTTCCGGCCGGTCCCAAAGCGAGCGCACCAATTCCCAGGTTTCGCCGTGGTTCTCCGTTTTGAACAATCCGCCTGGCAATGTCCCGCACCAGATCATTCCATCCTGTTCCGCGCCGCCCGGCGAAAGCGCCCACACCAGCTGCAGCACCCAATCGTAAACTTTCCCTTCGGCGGGCGCGCGCGGTTTGTAATCTGCCGGCTTCTCCGGGTAAGTGGGCGTGGCAATTTCCTTCCACGTTTTCCCGCAATCCAGAGAGCGATGCATTTTCACGCCAAAGTGCCCATGGCCCAGTGCCGCGTATAGCGCGCCATCGCCATCCGCAACCGCAAGCTTTGTTGGGCGCGGATCATGCATCACCATCGAGCAATTATCTCCGAGAAAACTTACGTTCTCGATGGCCCAACCGTTCGCCTTTCGCCCAATCGTAAAAACGCCCTTTCGCGTCGCGACATGAAATCGGTCACTCATAATTTCGTCATTTGAAGTTCACCCGCCGGAAAGCGCCTGAATAATATCAACTGTGCCATCCGCAGGCACGGCATCCGCCAGCTTCGATCGATCCAGCACCGGCTCGCCATTCACAAAAATTGCCATGTGTTTCCGCAGCGCGCCTTGATCATCCAGCACATAACTCCGCGCGGAGGGATTCGTTCGGAAGTAACAATCCAAGACCTGCCGGACCGTCTTTCCATCCACCGTTGCGGGAGGGCAGGGGACGTGACGCTGAATGTTCTGTGTAAAGCGGATTTGCGGCATGTTCCCGTAGCGTTTGAGACCTGTTTTGCGCGCCAGGGAAAAGGTCTAGCACTTCAACATCTCCATACAAGTTCAAAGACGGACCCTGGCGCGGCATTCAAATCTACAACGAACAGCGAGGCGCTTTTTGGACATCGAAATCGCGCCTTATTGCGTCCACTCACTCACCATGTTCAGCCGCCAACGCCCGCCCACCTGCGCGAACTCCAAATCGTAGCCACGCCACTCGTCGTGAATTGTTCGCACCCGCACATTCTTTCCCACCAACCGAAGGGCGTTCAGACGGCCAACTCCGCGCAACCTGGGAACAATCTCGGCAACCTGCCGGCTCTCCGGAATATCCGAGCCAGTTTGAAAGCCCCGCGACCCTCCTGCTGTCTCCGGCAACAATGGCAGAAACGTCCACCACGCTCCCGGACGAGGAAATTCAGCTCGAAACTCGACGGCCTTTGCGATCTGCCAACTCCCATCCAGCTTTTCCAGCATAACCCACTGCTGCGGGAGAATGGGCCGTTCCGAATCAACGTAGAGTGTCACCAACCGTTCGCTCATCGTTGCTTCCAGAATTTGCGATGCGGGCAAATCGACCACCGCGAAATTTTGTAGCAACGTCGCCCAATCCGCTTTCTGCAATCCAGGCTCAGCAAAAAATGTCTGCGGGGCAATTGACGGGGCACGCAATGCAACTTCATGCCGGCGCCTCGTCACGAAGCTTTCGCGCACCGTATCCAGTTCAAATTCTCCACGTATCCTGTCAAACAAGACGCGATACAGGGGAATCCCTTGCCACGTCTGCGCGCCGAGCAGAACAATCGCGCTCTCACCCTCGTTACTAATCTCGATCTTGAGAATCGGCAGGTGCGCCACTCGCCGAATCTGGATCATCCCCAGATCGAACACGGTGATTTCGTCCCGCTCATTGGCGAACCCTTGCCGCACTAGAGTCGCATGAATCGATCGTCGGTCTGCCCCGCGCGCGTTACCATCCGTTGCATATGCTGATGCGGCGATCGCCAGGGAGTTCGTCCGCGAGTTCAGCGTGATCTTACGCGCTTGAACGCTCAGACGTTGGTCTAACCGGGGAATTAGGTGTTTGGGCCCGAGGACAAAGTAACCCGATTCTCCTTCGAAAGCGTGTTCCTCCGCGATCCGGAAGGGACCGCCCGCCAGTTCGATCCCATCCATCGAATTCAGTGCGTTTACGAACGACTGTTGCGCCTCGGCGAATGGATTCTCCCGCTCAGCGGCTGAGCCTGGAAAAGAAAGTGCAAAGCTCAACAGCCACGCACTCAATCCGAGATGTATCCGCAAACAATTCAAAATGCTTCCGGCAACGTATTCGCCGCACGTGCAGGTCTCAATTCCAATTCCTTTTGGACAAAACGCCTGCCCAAGTGTAGTTAATCCAAAGTTGCACTTGCAACGGGGCGCGGTTTTCCCTTCAATGCGCGGCCTTACAAGGCGGCTGGATAGCTCAGTCGGTAGAGCAGAGGACTGAAAATCCTCGTGTCGGCGGTTCGATTCCGTCTCCAGCCACCACTTCTCTCAATTCGCACTGCGAACGTTCACTTGCCTTCTCTCGGACCTTCGCTTACGCAAATGCCTGTCATGGGACTTTTGGATAACAAATTTGGTGTGGTCTTCGGTGTGGCAAACAAACGCTCCATTGCCTGGGCAATTGCGCAAGCGTGGTCCAAAGCAGGCGCGAAACTCGCCTTCACTTACCAGGGCGAGCGCCTGAAAGAAAACGTCGAGGAACTCGCCGGAACATTCGGCGCGGACACTTTGATTCTGCCGTGCGACGTGACGAAAGACGAAGATATCGCGAGCGTCTTTTCGAAAGTCAGCGAGAAATTCGGCAAGCTGCATC
Organism: Verrucomicrobiia bacterium; assembly: GCA_036383895.1. GTDB lineage: Bacteria > Verrucomicrobiota > Verrucomicrobiia > Limisphaerales > SXQI01 > DASVNK01. Next base: position 27,915 of record DASVNK010000016.1, read on the forward strand.
TCATGCTCCACTCGGTCGCGTTTGCGCCGAAGGATGCTCTGGAAGGGGAGTTCATCAACACTTCGCGCGAAGCGTTTCGGGTCGCACATGATGTGAGCGCTTACTCGCTGGTTGCCCTTTCCCGCGCGGCTGCGCCCCTGATGACTGAAGGTGGGAGCATTGTAGGCATGACGTATTACGGCTCCGAAAAAGTTGTTCCGCATTACAACGTGATGGGTGTCGCGAAAGCTTCTCTCGAAGCTTCGACGCGCTACCTCGCGTATGATCTTGGCCCGAAAAAGATTCGCGTGAATTGCATCAGTGCCGGTCCCGTAAATACTCTGGCTGCGCGTGGCATCGCTGGCTTCACGGACATGCTCAAGCATTACGAAGCTCATTCGCCCCTCAAACGCAATGTCGTGCCGGACGAACTCGGGGCCACTGGCACCTTCCTCGCATCCGACGGTGCGGCCGCCATCACCGGCCAGGTGCTCTATGTCGATTGCGGGTATCAGATCATGGGAATGTAGCCGGCGCGTGGCGCCGGAATGACCAAGTTCCCAAATACCAAAACCCAAGGGTTCAGCTGAATACCGCAAGTTGGTATTTGGTATTTGGCGTTTGGTCATTATCTTTTCTCCATGGTCATTGGGGTTCCGAAGGAGATTAAGGATCAAGAATTTCGGGTGGCGTTGCTGCCTTCTGCGGCTTACCAGCTTATTAAGCGTGGGCATCGTGTCATCGTTCAATCGAATGCTGGCGCGGGTTCGGGTTACCCGGACAATGATTACGTTCAGGCTGGAGCTGAAGTTGTTTCTTCGCACGAGAAGGTCTTCGCTGAGGCGGACTTGACCGTGAAGGTGAAGGAGCCGCAGGCGAGCGAGATTCCGTTGCTGAGGAAAGGGCAGATTCTTTTTACGTATCTTCACCTCGCGGCGAACAAACAGCTCACGGAAGGGCTGATGAAGTCGGGGGTGACGGCAATCGCTTACGAGACGATCGAGGTGAAAGGACGGCTGCCGCTCCTGGAACCGATGAGCGAGATCGCGGGCAGTATGTCGGTAATTGTCGGAGGATATTATCTCGCCAAGCACAACCATGGCAGCGGCGTGCTGCTGGGCGGGGTGCCCGGGGTTCTGCCTGGCAAAGTCGTTGTGCTCGGCGGGGGCGTTTCGGGCGTCAATGCGGCGCGAATGGCTACTGGCCTCGGCGCGGATGTCACCATCCTCGAAGTCGATCTTGAGCGGATGCGGTTCCTTGATATCACGCTGCACACCGCGCACACGCTTTACTCCAGCGAGGCGCATTTGATGGATGTGCTGCCGAACGTTGATCTTCTTATTGGCGCGGTGCTTGTGCCGGGTGCCAAAGCTCCGAAACTCATTAAGCGCGAAATGCTGCGCCGCATGCGACCGGGTAGTGTGCTGGTGGATATCGCGATCGACCAGGGCGGGTGTGCGGAAACCAGCCGGCCGACCACGCATACCAATCCCACGTATACCGAAGAAGGCGTCATTCACTACTGCGTCGCGAATATGCCCGCGGCCTATGCCCGGACAGCGACCCAGGCGCTGACGAATGTTACCTATCGCTACATCGAACAACTGGCCGACAGCGGCCTTACCGAAGCCTGCCAGAAGAACCCGGCGCTCCTTGGTGGAGTGAACGTCCAGGATGGAAATCTCACCCATAACGTCGTCGCGGATGCGCATGGCTTGCCGTATACGCCGGCGAAATGCGCTGCTTGAATTCGCAAGATGGCTTCTAAGCGGCTTCACGTGCGCCTCCGTCCCACCGCAGAATCGTTGGTTCGCGGCGGTCATCCGTGGGTATATTCCGACAGTATTCGCGAACAAAATCGCGAGGCTACGACCGGCGAACTGGCGGTTGTCTTCGATCGTAACGACAATTTTCTCGCCATCGGCTTTTACGATGCGGATTCGCCGATCCGTATTCGAATTATCCATCGCGGCAAGCCCGCGGACATAAATGGGGACTTCTGGCGGGCGCGCCTCCGCGAAGCCGTACAACGCCGCACAGGGATCCTGACGGCCGATACGAATGGCCTGCGCTGGATCAACGGGGAGAGTGATTTCTTTCCGGGGCTGGTCCTGGACCAATATGCGGACACGCTGGTGCTGAAGCTTTACTCCGCGGTTTGGTTTCGTCGCATTGAGGAAATACTCGCGGTGATACGGGAGGAACTTCGCCCCACAGGCCTTGTTCTTCGGCTGAGCCGCAACATCCAATCCGGAGCGCGCGCTTTTTCTCTGGAGGACGCCTCCACTCTGATTGGCGAAGGTCCTTCCGGCCCCGTCATTTTCCTTGAGTCGAATCTCAAGTTCGAAGCGGACGTGCTCAAGGGGCAGAAGACGGGATTTTTCCTGGACCAGCGCGAAAACCGGCGCAGGGTGGGGGAACTCAGCCGCGGCAAGGAGGTACTCAACGCGTTTAGTTTCTCCGGCGGATTCTCGGTGCACGCCGCGCGCGGCGGGGCGCGTTCGGTGACGGATGTCGATATTAGCGCGCACGCGCTGGAAAGTTCGGTCCGCAACTTCGCACTGAACCGGGATTCGACCTCCCAGGCCAAACACCAGCGAATCCAGGCGGATGTGTTTGATTGGATCCGCACCGCGCGCGCTGAATCCTACGATATGGTCATTCTCGATCCGCCATCGCTCGCGAAACGGGAATCGGAGCGGACCGGCGCCATCACCGCCTACGCGAATCTGGCGACGGCCGGACTTCGGCTGGTCCGACCGGGTGGCATACTGCTTTGCTGTTCCTGCTCGGCGCACGTGACGGGGGAGGAGTTCTTCGCGGCTGTCGGAAATTCCCTCAAGCGCGGTGGCCGGCCTTTCCGCGTTTTGGAAACGCGCCGGGAACCGGCCGATCATCACGCCACGTTCCCGGAAGCGGAATACCTTAAGGCGCTTTATGCGCAGATCGAGTGATGCGGGTGTGTGTTCATGTGGGCGGAAAGGGTCAGTGACAAGTGGTAAGCGGGAAGCAGAGGGCGTTGGTCGCGGTGCGTTGTAGAATTCGCGATAATAAGCGTTAAAAAGCGTTAAATCAGGTAATTGCGACGCGAGAGTCAACATTTTGGCGGAGGTGCGGGGAGCCCGGAGCGAAGGGGGAGACTTCACGCAACACCGGTACGACGTGGATTCGGTTAAGGTCGGTGACGGGTTGCGTGCTTGGAAATGGTCGTGGTTCTTTCGTCCCTGGCGGGACTTGGCTATGGGCGGATTGAAGACCACACCGTTGAAACGGTGGGCTATGTCGGTCGTCCCTGTGGGACTTGAGACTGCGAGAGGCGTGGTGAAGTTTCGCGATAATAACCGTTAAAAAGCGTTAAATCAGGTACTTTGGAACGAAAAGTCAACATTCTGGCGGAGGTACAAGGGAGCCGTGAGGAATTCTTGCGGTCTTCACTGCTGGTCTTCATGGCGCGTCTTTCGCCTTTGTAGCCGAAGAAGAGCAGCGACGTACGCAGCTCAGGCGTCGTCATTTTTTCGGGGGTGAATGGAAAATCGCTTCCGAGCGAGGTTCTATTCAACCACGGGCCGTTCTTCTCAGGCGAGGTGAGTTTGGCAGGCCTTCGCGCTCCGCGCAAGGAAACTTTGGCCCGCTGGACTTATCGCTTATGGGTGACCCTTTTTCTTTTCCAGTAAGGCAACCTTCCAGACTTTGACCTCACAACACCACCGGTAGCCCCAGCATATCCGGCGTTAAAAGATGCTGCCACCGCACCGGAATTCGCCCGCCCGGCACACTGCCCGACCCGCGCTCGCCGCCCTCGCCCCCCGTTTTGTGATCGATCTTCAGCATCGGACGGCCATTTTCTTCGCCCGTCGTCACATCGATTTGAGTTTCCTCCGTGCCGCGACGGAACCAGTTCGGACCACGCCTCCAATGCCCGTCAAAATTGCGGAGGATTCCATCACGTTTCTCAGGTTTGTTCATCGCATGGTCGGGGGATAGCTCTGTGCGGATCGATTTATCCAGCAGCTCCCCCCGGGTCGCGCCGACCAGCTCTTTTAATTTTTCGACCCATTCGGCTTTTAAGGCGGCGCTCTCCTCCGGGAACGCTTTAATCACAAAATTATTCCTGCCTGGTTTCACCCGATGAAAGTTGGCGCGTTCCAGTTGCTCGAACCGCAGCTTCATTTCGGAATACAGATCGATCACTGCTTGCTGCTCCATTTCAGACAGCCCGAACAAGGCGACTGTTTCCGGAAAGAATTTTTCCTCAAATGTGAATGCAGGGAGTTCCAACGATTTGATCACTGTCTTCGGCAAGTCCGCAAATGGCACTGTTTCGTCCCATTTGGAATTCCCCGCTCGGTTGGAAGACTCAACACCGGTCTCTCTCACACTCGACTTGGCCACCGCATCTGCCGCGCTCTTCGATTCGACCTTTACCGCGTCTTTCCGCCAGCCCGCCAGGATCGGCCTCAACGTTTCAGGGGCATACCGATCCAAGGGTTCTCCCCAAGTAACTCCATGAAAATTCCGACCGCTGCCATAATAGAGATCCACTCGCCCTGGATGCTTTGCTGGTAAAACAAAAGTGTAGGTGCTGGCGTTTCCGCCGTGGAGAAACGAAGCTCCGTTCGTGACAGGAGGTATCTCTCCATTCAACAGCCGCGCGTTTTCCCAAAAAACTTTCGTCCTTTCCTCGCCCAGATTCGAAAGCACCGCCTCTTCCAAGCGTGTCCGAATTGGCCCAGCCTCTTCCGGCAAACGGGCCAGCCGAAACTGAAACCTTTGATCGCCCTTCGCGGCGTCCATGAGGCGCAGCGGGACTACACTGACCGGCGCAAGACTCCGGCCTTCCACCGTTCGAAACGCATGCTGGGCATCTGCGATTGCCTTTGTGACCTGCCGAACTTCCGATTTCGTTAACTTGAATATCTCGATGAATTCATCCGTAAGGGAGAATTCCATCGTCTCGAATCTCGTGACGGTGACGGCTGGAATCGAAAGTTCACGCAAAAGCTTTTTGTCGACTCGCAAATGTTCCCAACTCTCAGACCAAGGATACACCGTGAACTGCACCACACCTTTTTGACCGCCCCCTTGCGCCGTAGCGGCGAGCGAAATCGTTACGAGCGTGGAGAATACGGTCGCAATCCGCAAAATGAAGAGTGCGGGCCAAAACCGGATTTTCACGCGAGCATTCACAGGGGTGGTAAGGCTTTTGTCAATCCCCACTCAGCCACTCAGCGAAGCACAAAGGTGACGGACCCAATTTCATTTGAGCGCGCACTCGCCGCCTGAAATCCCAAGGCTGTCATTCTTTGCCTTCGATCCAATCTATGGAGAAACGTGCGAAGGAAATTTTCTTTGTGCCGTCACGTTCGAACAAGCAGCCGACGGTGTCGTCGGGCAGTGAGGCGAGGCAACTGTAGGCGAACCCGCCGGGATAAAGGACGCGGGAAATCGGCCAGGTTTTTCCCTGGTCGCGGCTGAGTCGCACGGTGCCATTGGTTCGTCCCGTTTGTGAGGCTGGATTGCTGAAAAGAAATAGGTCCTTTGCCGGTTCATCGCTGGGATGGCGCAGAATGCTGGCCTGGCAGACCGGTTCGATGAGCGTGGTGTCGTGTTCGGTCCTGGACCAGGTGAGCCCGCCGTCGCGGCTGATGGAGATTTTGCGGAGCTTTTCACCGCCCCCCTGGTTGCGTGCATTCAACATGACGGAGCCATCGTTCAATTCGACGAATTGGACTTCGTTGGCATAACCGGGTGCGCCTTCGGGCGCTGTCTCGCCGTAGCGCCATGACTGCCCGTGGTCGTCACTGATCCCGGCATAGACTTTCCATTGGCCGTAAGGACCTTGATTGAACGGCATCAGAATGCGGCCGGAGTGCTTTCCGCGGGCGAGTTGGATGCCGATGCCCGGGCCGGTGGCAGTGCTGGTAACTTCGGTGGGTCGTTTGACCTGGCGGGTGACTTCCACGGGGTTGGACCAGGTTGCGCCGTCGTCGTCGCTGTATTGAGTGAAGGTTCGGCAGATGCGTGGGCCGTCGAGGCCGGGCTCGGCTTTATGTTCATCGAAGCCCTTTGCGTAACGCTGATACATCAACAACACGCGACCGGTTTCGCGGACGATTACCGCGGTGGGATTTCCCAAGGAGTTCGCGCCATCCTGATGGATGACTTGCAGGGTTCCCCAAGTGTTGCCGCGGTCGGTGCTCCGCTTGAGCACGATGTCATTCTCGGCGTGATCGCGGAGGTTCGCGCGACCTTCGGCGAAGGCTAGCAACGTCCCGCGCTGGGTGGCGATAAGAGCGGGAATGCGGTAGGCGGGATAACCGTCCTGCCCGTTAACGAAAACATCTGTCAGGGGCAAAGGCGTCTCTGCTCCGGTAATCCTGGACGCGAACGGTCCGGCAACGAGAGCGAGAAGAACCAAAGCTAAGTGTCCCATTGGAGTGATGTGCGGGCCGCGCCCAGGCATAGCTACGTTTTAGCCAAACGATTCGCTCGACGAAAGAGTTTGCGCCGGACGAGGCGTTCGCTCAACGCAATTTCCAGCAAAGCGTCCGTTCATGTTCGGATTGCCATCGTAAAAGTTTGGGCGCATAAGGGGGTATGATCCCGTCTATTCTAACGTTGCTCGTGGTTCTTCCGTGTGTGGCAGCGGAGGTGAAGCCGGTGGGTTTGGAGGTTCTGCGGATCGACCTGGAACTGACGTTGGATAATTATAAGATGGTTCGTTCGGAGCAATTCAAGGCGGAGTTGCAGTTGAAGTTGCTGGAAACAGATGAACGGGCGGGCGAGGAGGAGGCGGGCAAGCGGGGACTGAAGAGGTTGGAAGAGCGGTTTCGGGCATTCCAGATTTTGGCTGATGAGCTCCGTGCTAAAGCCGTGGCGCTGGAGAGGGAGCTTTCGAGCGGTGGAGGCGGAACGGAGATCGGCAAGAGCGAAAGCGGAGAAGGGCGTGGAGCAGGAGAAGCAGACGAAGCGGAAGGGGAGCTTAGGAAACGGATGCTTGGAACGTGGCAGTTGGTGAGCTTCGCGGATGGCAAGGTATCCAGCGCGAACGTGGGGGAACTTAAGTTTATTGGGGACGGATATTTTTCGGTGAGCCGATTGAATCCGCGGAATGGGAAGTTGGATTATCACATGGGTGGAACGTACACCCTGGATGGAGACGAATACGTGGAGACGATTGAGTATGGGACGACGGGCCCGATCGGAGAGACGTTCACGTACAAGTTGTCGGTGGAAGGTGATCAGTTCACGCAGATCGGGAGCGGTAATCCATGGTCGCTGGTGTTCAAGCGGGCGAAGGCAAAGGAATAATGAAACGCACGAAGAAATGTCCGAAATGTGGGTCGAGCGATGTGATCGCGGATGCGAAAGCGATTGATCGCGCAGACAACGGGCACTTAACGGTAGCGACGTTTCGCAAGCCGGAAGCGGTGCTGTTCAAGGGGACGGTGACGACGACGTTGTCCGCCTGGGTTTGCGCGGAGTGTGGTTATCTGGAGCTTTATGCAAATGACCCGAAGAAGCTGAAGGTCGCCAGGGCGTGATGATAAAGAGGAGGCGTGCAGGGCTAAGGTTGACGTTGGTAGGAGAAGTTCATGCCTTCATTGTTCATGGTGAGGAGGTCGCCGTTGAGGGTGGCTTTTGTTTTGCCGGCGCCTTTCCATTTGAACGCGATTGAATCGGTGTTTCGGGTGTAGGTTGCGCTGACGTTTTTCTGCATTTTTTTGCCGGCCGGCGAGATGAGTTCGATGGAGCTTTGGCAATGGCCATCGGAGCGAAAGGTTAAGGTGCCGGAATTGACTTTGAAAGCGGCGCCGTTGTGGTTGACGGAACAGGGAACGGACTGACCGTCCACTTTGGTGAGGAGGTATGTTTCAGCGGGTGCTGACGCGTTGGCGGGAGCGGGTTTGGAATTGCAGCCGGCGAAGAAGAGGGCCGATATCGCCAGGAGTGTGATGCTGAAACGGAGGGAGGGAGCGAGAAGGCGATTTTTCAGGGAGTTCGATTTAAGTTTTGTCATGAGGGATAGGGTGGCCTGTTCAGGAGAATGGCGGTAATTGAAAAAAATGTGGGTAAGATTGATGGAATCGATTCTTTGCTGGGGGCGACTTCGATGATTGGTGCGAAGTGGGGAGCAAACTTTCCAAACGGCTGGTGGAATTATAATGTTCAGCGTTCCGCAAAGTTGTAATCTGCCGAGAACCGCAAAATAAAAGGACGTATGGGAGTGTTGGATTTTTTAAAGACGCAGACGCTGGAGGTGATCGAGTGGACGGATGATTCGCGCGATACGCTTTCGTGGCGGTTTCCGGATGATGATAAGGCGATCAAGCGCGGCGCGCAGTTGATCGTGCGGGAGAGCCAGATGGTGCAGTTTGTTTACCTGGGGCAGTTCGGGGACACGTTCGGGCCAGGGAAGCACACGTTGACAACCGATAATATTCCGATCCTGACGAAACTGGCGTCGTGGAAATATGGGTTTGAATCGCCCTTCAAGGCGGATGTGTATTACGTGGTGACGCGGACGTTCACGGGGAATAAGTGGGGAACGTCGAACCCGATCATGCTGCGCGATGAGGACCTGGGGGTGGTGCGCGCGCGGGCGTTCGGGACGTATGATTTTAAGATTAGTGATCCGAAGTTGTTCCTGAAGGAAGTGGCGGGGACGGATCATCATTTTCGGCTGGATGAGTTCGCTGAGACGATGCGATCGCGGATCGTGAGCACGTTCAGCGAGTCGCTGGCGACTTCGCGGGTGCCGATTTTCGATGTGGCAACGCGACATTCGGAGTTGGGAGAATCGTTGCTGCCGCTGATTAATGCGATTTCGAAGGCGAAGTACGGGATCGAGTTTACGACGTTTGTAATTGAGAACGTGAGCGTGCCGCAGGAGGTGGAGCAGGCGATCGATAAGCGATCAAGCATGTCGGCGGTGGGGAACTTAAATGATTATGTGAAGTTCCAGATGGCGAACAGCCTGACCACGCCGGGTGGGCCGAATTCGGTGGGTGGAGATATCGCGGTGGGAATGGCGGTGGCTCAGCAGTTGGTGCAGCAAGGGTTGATGAATCCGGCTGGGCAAAATCAATCGGCACCTGCGCAAGCGCATCAGCCGGCGGCGGCGGCCTTGGCGCAATCGGCGCTGGATTTGTTGAGTCCGGGCGATGTGGCGAACATCTTGAAAGTTTCGGAAGGGGATGTGATTGCGACGATTGAATCGGGGGAATTGAAAGCGAAGAAAATTGGTTCGACATATCGGGTGACACGGGCGGCGTTGGACGAGTTTTTCTCGAAGTAAATGGACGCGCCGATTGAAGGGCGGATGGAAGCGGTAGCGCGCGAGAAGTTCGCCTGCCCGGCTTGTGGAGCGGAGGCGCATTGGAACGCGGGGAAGCAGGCGCTGGTGTGTCCGTTTTGCGGGACGACTTCGCCGATGGAAGCGCCACCGGATGCCGCGGGGGCGGTGAAGGAGCATGATCTGGTAACGGCACTGCGCGAGTTGCCGGACGAGAAGCGGGGTTGGAAGAGCGAGAAGGTTTCAGTGCGGTGCCAGAGTTGCCAGGCGATCTCGGTGTTCGATCGAGGGCAGGTGGCGCAGCGATGCGAGTTTTGCGGGTCGGCGCAGATTGTGCCGTACGAGCAGGTGAAGCCACCGATTTCGCCGGAGAGCGTGCTGCCGTTCGTGCTGGACCAAACGCGGGTGCGGGATGAGTTGCGGCGTTGGTACAAGACGCGCTGGTTCGCACCGAATCGGCTGAAGAGCGCGGCGCTGACGGACACGTTGCATGGGGTTTATGTGCCGTATTGGACTTTCGATGCGTTGGTGAATGCATCCTGGACCGCGCAGAGCGGTTATCATTATTACACGACGGAGACGTATCGCGATGCGAACGGACGAACGCAGACGCGGCGGGTGCAGCATACGCGCTGGGAACATTCTTCGGGGAACCTGGAACATTTCTTTGATGATGAGCTGGTGCCGGCTTCGCGGGGGATTCACGGGAATTTACTTGGGAAGATTGAACCATTCCCGACGAAGCAGTTGGCGCATTACACGCCGTCGTATGTGGCGGGTTGGACGGTGGAGCAGTATCAGTTGGATTTGATTGGCGCGGCGCAGGAATCGCGGCGGCGAATGGAGGCGGACGTTTACCAGATGTGCGGACGGCAGGTGCCGGGGGATACGCATCGGAACTTGCAGGTGCAGTCGCGGTTCAGCGCGCAGACGTTTAAACACACGCTGCTGCCGGTGTGGTTCGTGACTTATAACTACGGCGCGAAGACTTACCAAGTGGTGCTCAATGGCGCCACGGGAACGATCGCGGGGGAACATCCGAAGAGTTTTTGGAAGATATTTTTCCTGTGCGTTTTTATTGCGTTGGTGGTGGGGGGCATTGCTTTGGTGAATCGATAAAACGGGCGCAGGTTCGGTATTTGAGGGGGGAATCGAAACTTCGTAAAAGCGGTTTACATCGTTGAAGGAGTGGGGAAGGAGATTGCAGCTTGGTGAGTTGTCGCGCAATGGTTTAGCGAGGACAAGGCCCGGCATTGGTCGTGCTGAAGAGGTTGCGTGAGACAGTTCCTGATCGCCTGGCTCATTTGCATCGCTGTGTACGCCTCTGAACCGGAGCGAGAGCGTGCTGCGCTCGTGGTGCATCACAAGAGCGTTTTGCGATGGGTAGACCAGAATCCTCCAGGATCAACGGCATTCTTCATGGTGCAAATATTCGTCGCGGACCGGTTGATCGAAACACAGCGAATTGAAAAGCCGGAGATTGAACTCGGCGAACTTCTGAAGCGCGCGAACGCTGGCGAATACAAATTGCGGATTCTAACGGTCGATCAGTCCGGGCTGAACTCGGCACCTTCGGAAGCGGTAACGATCCATTGGATTGGATCGGGAGTCAGTTGATCCCGCCGGTGCAAAAAATCGTCAACGGAATTTACAGCGAGCTAGGAAATAGAGCCGAACGGCAGATCAAAAGATTGTCGCTGAATTGCAAGTTGTCGCAGGACAGTCTGTTAGAAGCTTTGGCAAATCTGAAAGCAATTTGGCCTGGCAATTGCTAACCGAGAAACAAGTGCAAACGGCATCGAAATCAGTTCAGTTTCTGGCAGTCGTCGCGATCGTTTCAGCATGCATCGTCAACACGGATGCAGTTGCGTTTCGCGACGTAGATTCCTTTGTGGTCAACGGCAAAGGGCAGATTGTTAACTCGAGCACTGCTGCCAACGGCGTGTTCAGCATTGTTAGTCCGAGTGAAGGGAACTCGATTACGATTGGGGCCGGGTATGGTTCAGAATCGGGAAAGACTTACAGTGACATTGCGGGTTTTCGACCTGGGTACGATGTGGCGTATAACGCATCCGCTTTTTTCTATATTCGTGACGACTACGACGCAACAAAAGCGCCCGAGATCGTGAATGTCAAACTGGATGGGTTGCGATTTGATAGTGAGACCAGCTATACGACTACTTCGATTGTTGGCGGGAATTTGTGGCTGGCGAATGCGGTGTTGCTTATCGCGCTGAATATTGATGGAACTTTGAAGTACTCGGTGACATCGGGGAACGGAAGCGATTTTTACCTGGAATACGCCCGACTGGAGGTCGATGCATGGCAGTGGCTCCCAACGACCGGAGGAACCACTGGCGGCGGGACGAACGTGCCGGATGGGGGAGCAACGGTGATGCTATTCGGCGTCGGCCTTTTGGGATTGTTCGCCACGCAACGGCTGAGGAAGTAAGCGGCTTTAAGAAAAATTTAAATTTAGCAACGCGGAACGAACTTCCGCGTTTTTTCTTTTTCAAACTCGCCGTTCACGGCAATGAAGGAAAATAGGCAAGGGGCAAGGAGCAGAAAAATGCCGAAGGTGGGACCTTCGGCATTCGTGCAAATGCATTTGGATTGGTGCTTCTAGTTAGGCGACCTTGGGAGGTTCGAAGCCGGCGCGGTAGTTGCGTTTGACGATGGTTTCGTTGGCTTTTTCGTGGTTGGTGAATTTGTAAGCTTTGCCGTCCCAACGGAGTTCCTGGCCGGGGAATTTGGTGGCTTTGGCGGCCAACAATGCGGGTTCGGTGATGCGGACACCGATCTGGAATGGAGTCCAGAGGGGTTTCTTGGCGCCCTGGCAGTTGTCGACCCAGTCGCGCCAGTGGTTGCGGCGGCCGACATCGGGCATGGGTTCGTCTTCGACGACTTTTCCTTTGCGGAAGATGGTGGTTTTGCCATCGGCCTGGAGGAGCAGAGTGCCTTCTTCGCAGACGACAAGGGTGTGGTTGGCGCCGACTCTCATGGGCGGCAGACCGAGCGCGGCGAAGGAAGGCTGGATGGAGGAGTCGTTGTAATGAACGACGAATTTTTCGCGGACGAACTTACCGCTGCCGCCAGGGTAGGTGAGGATGCTTTGGTTGTAAGCGGTGTGCGCGGTGTTCGGCGGTTTTTGGCAATAGGTGACGACGGCTTCCGGTGACGGGAGGTCGTAAGCGAAATAGAGCGCGTCGAGGAGATGGCAACCCCAGTCGGCGAGCTGGCCGCCGCCGGTTTCCCAGAAGGTGCGCCAGCGGCGCGGATGAATTTCGTCGCTGTAAGGAATTTGTTGTTCGAGCGGGCCGTTCCAGAGATCCCAGTTGAGGGAATCTGGAGGAGTTTTGCCGGTGGTGTATTCAGCCCAGGGATGAGTGAAGTAGTTGCCGCGCTCGACGCCGCCGGTCCAGACGAAGGCTTCGACGGGTTTGCCGAGCTGGTTTTTGCGGAGGATTTCGACGGCTTGCATGCGCTCGAGATTGCAGGCGCGTTGGTTGCCCATTTGGGTGACGAGATTCGGGCGGGCATCCAGGCCTTCCTTGATGAGGCGGAGTTCGTCGAGCTGTTGGACGAGGGGTTTCTGGCCGTAGATGTGTTTGTTGTGCTTCATCGCCATGAGCATCATGGGCGCATGATGGAAATCGGGGGTATCGACGATGACGGCGTCGAAATCGTTGGCGCGTTTGGCGAAGGCTTCGCGGTAATCGAGTTCTTTCCAGGAGCCGGGGTATTCGGCGGAGACTTTGTCCATCGCGGTGGTGTCGACATCGCAGAAGCCGACAAACTCGCATTTGTCGTAGCCTTTGAGTGCGCCGCGTTGCATGCCGCCGATGGCGCCCTGGACGCCGGCGCCGATCTGGAAGATGCGGAGTTTGCTGTTTTGATTGGTTTGCGCGCGGGCCGCCGGGGAGAGAGTCGCAATGCCTGCGGTGAGGATGGCTCCGTTCCGAAGGAAGGTGCGTCTGGTGACCGGTGAAATGGGGGTCTGTTTGGGGGTAGAACTATTCGTTTCCATGGATGCCTTAATGATGTACGGGAGCGGGTCGGACGCAAGGGAAAAGCGGTGGATCGAGGTGGATAGGGTGTGGTTAATTGTGGGTGAGATTACGCTCAGACGTTCTGGGTTGGAGGATGGTTGCCTTACGCCCGCGGCGCGCTGGGACAGCGCGCCCTACCCTGGCACAAAGTGCTTTTGGAATGGCGAATTGTTCGCGGTCACCTCACCGTTTTAGTCACACCCATGGATAGACGCGGCAATATAAATTATCGCGGTGGAGAGATTTGGATGATGGCGCGGCGGTAGGTGGTGAGTGGGGGAAGGCCGTTGTCGCGGATGGTGAGGAGGAGATGGAGTTCGCCGGGATCTGAGGGGAGGGAAATTTTTGTGGTGATGTTCGTGGGAAAATGGATTTTTGGTTCGGTTTTGTAGGCGGTCGATTCGAGGTAGGAGGTCCAGTGGTAGCTGAGGTCGTTGCGATTGGGGTCATTGGAACCTTCGGCGGTGAGGGTGATTTGTGTTCCGGCGTTTGCCTGGAGAGTGAGAGGTGAATGGCCGGTGGTCCCGTTGAGATGGGCGAGGGGTCTGTGGTTTGCTTCATCTTTTGATTTTACGCACCAGTCGAGCCGAGCACGAAAATCGTTTTGAAGGTCGGCGGCAAAACGGATGAGCGAGTTGTCGCGATGGGTGGTGCCGTTCCAGGTGTCTCGCTGGTTGGCCCAGAAGTAAGGTTTGCCGTTGGTGTCGTCTTGAGGACCGTACCGTCCCGCCCAACTGCCCCAGGCGGGTTGTTCGGGATCGTTCATACCGGTTGGGACGAGGTAGAGGAAAGTCATGGTGTCGCCTTCCTTTTGCCAATGGGTGGTGTTGGTGGGATAGAGCGCGCCGAGCGGACCGTGGCCAGTGAGGCAGTCGCGCATCAGGTCAAAGCCGCCGGCAGTGGCGGTGATGCTGGAGAAGCGGTGATACCAGCGCTTGCCATCCACTGGCGGGCGGAAGGTATCGACCCAAATCTGGAAGGGCGGATCAATTTTGAAAGTGTGGTCGCCGAATTTGTCGGAAGAACTGAGGCGGATGCGATTCTTGAATTTGGCGTAACCTTCCGGGCCGCGTTCTTTGAGGATGCGGTCGAGTGCGAGTTTGAGACAACTGGGGGCCGAACCGTCGTCGGTGCCCCAATTCATAAACCAGAGCGGGCGCGAATCGTTGGAATCGACGGCTTCGATGATGCGCTCGACGGCGGGGGGATTCTCGCCGTAACCGACGAGGACGCGGGCGAGGAGTTGTTCGGGTTTCGGGAAGCGGGGATCGTGTTGAATGAGGTTCGGATGACATTCGCCGTAAACGTTGATGAGGCGACGAACGATGGCGGGACCGGTGCGTTCGGCATTTTTGTTCTCGCCATCGCGAGCGCGGGGACGATTGGCGATGATGGCTTCGATTTCCCATTCGTTGGAGTAAAGGAGAAAGCGGACGAGGGATTGCTCATCGTCCGGGTCGCCGCCGGCGTCCGTTTCGACCATGACGCGGAGGCGATCGGCGGCGGAGGCGGGGTTTGCGTATGGGGCGAGGATGAGGATGGCGAGGCAAACAGGGAGGAGGGTGAGGTTTGGAGTGGAGTGGTTCATGGACTGAAGTGGTTTTACATGAGGAGGCGCGAGGGGTGCGATGGGAAAAAACGAGACGTTTTTAGGTAGGAAGTGCTTTCTGGTGAGGATGTGATTTGGAACTGGATCGCTTGACCGGCGGGGGAAAAATTCGGAGACTTCTGGAATCCCAAGGAAGAAATTTATGAGGAAAGCAGCTTCGAAGATTAATCGTCGTGGTTTTATTGGCAGCGCGGGCGCGGGGGTGGCTTTGTTTAGTATTTTGCCCGGTCGTTTGGCGAATGGGGCGGAGGCGCCGAGCGCGAATGAGAAGATTAATGTGGCGGGGATTGGAATTGGGGGGCGCGGGGCGGATGTGGTGAATGAAGTGGCGGGGTTGGGTCACAACATGGTGGCGCTGTGCGACGTGGACCAGAAGTACGCGGCGAAGAATTTTGCGAAGTATCCCAAGGCGAAGCAGTTCGTGGATTATCGCGAGATGCTGGACAAGATGGGGAAGGAAGTGGACGCGGTGATTATCGGGACGCCGGATCATACGCATGCGTTGATCGCGATGGAGGCGATGCGGCGCGGGAAACATGTGTATTGCGAGAAGCCGCTGGCGCATTCGGTGGAGGAGGTGCGGAAGTTGATGCGGACGGCGCAGGAGAGCAAGGTGGTGACGCAACTCGGGAACCAGGGGCACTCGAGTGAATCGATCCGGCGGTTGTGCGAATGGGTGTGGGCGGGGGCGATCGGGAAGGTGCATACGGTGCATGCGGGTTGCGACGCGTTTCCGCAGGTTTATTGCCAGATTCCGAATTTGCCGAAGCTCAGTGAGAAGCGGGAGGTGCCGAGCACGTTGAATTATGATTTGTGGGTAGGGCCGGTGGAGTTCAAGGAGTATTCGCCGTTGTGGGTGCCGTGGAATTGGCGCGGATGGCTGCATTTCGGCGGCGGGACGATCGGGGATTGGATTTGTCATGTGGTGGATCCGTCATTCTGGGCACTGGATTTGGGCGCGCCGACTTCGGTGATGGTGGAGACGAAGGATTATGATTTGGAGAAGCACGGGGCGACGTATCCGCCGGGAGCGAAGTTTACGTTTGAGTTTCCGGCGAAGGGCGAGCGCGGCCCGGTGAAGTTGGTGTGGCACGATGGGACGGAGAAGATTCCGCGGCCGGAAGGTTTTCCGGAGGACGAGAAGGTGCCGGGGACGGGCGCGATTTTAATCGGCGACAAAGGGATGATTGTGCATGGGTCGCACGGGGCGGGGAGTTGTCACCTGGTGCCGGATACATTGAATGAGAAGTTCGCGGGGAAGAATGCGCCGGCGCAGAAGATCGAGCGGGTGAAGGGTCACGGCTGGGATTGGGCGGAGGCGATTCGGACGGGGCGCCAGGCGGGATCGCATTTTGGTTATGGCGGGCCGTTGACGGAGATTGCGCTGTTGGGATTGATCGCGCTGAAGTTCCCGGGAAAGAAGCTGGAATGGGACGCGGCGGGGATGAAGTTCACGAATCATTCGGAGGCTAACCAATTTGTGCGGTCGAAGTACCGGCAAGGATGGGCGGTGTAGTTTACGGAACGATTTGTGCCCCCCGCTGACAAGCGTGGGGGCACAACGATTCTTGCGGGGGGAGATTTTTATCTTCCAAGGATCTCGTCGAATTCTGTGTCGACGAAAGCCTGCAGCGTTTCGGTTTTAACCGCGCCCTCAGCTGCGAGGGAAGTGAGCATGTGAAGGATATTCTTTTCACTTCCAGCGCTCAGGACGAGAACGCCATCGTACTGGCCAATCGTCCAGTATTGACCGTCGACTTGAACACCGGATTTTTCGGCGAGCTTGTCGAAGGCATGTGCGCGATCGGTGGATTTTCTAATATTTTTGGCACCATTCTCGGTGAACTTCAGCAAGACAACATAGCGAGCCATAGTTTTTCTCCTTATCGCAGTGAAGGTCTGGAGGTTGGTGGCGTCAATCTGAAAATAGGATTGGTGGCTTAGGCATCGGATAGGAACTGCCGATGTATCGAGAAGGTGGAATTTGCTTGATTGCAGGCAAGTTCGCGCCGTAGTTGTGCGGGAACGAATGAAATGGCGTTGGATAGCGGCGATGATCGCCATGCTCTATTTGAGCGTGGGGTTGGTGGCTGCTGTTGCGCATGATCATTCGGGGCATGAGTTGGGTGGGCAGCATCAGTGCGATGCTTGCGCGTGGCATCATGAGAGCCAGGCGGATATGCCGGTGGCCGGGCCGGTAGTTAGCGCGGCGAGCTTTGTTTTAATCGGCCATGAAGCGCCGGTGGTTTTGGTTTTTGATTCTGCGGTTGGGATTCATCTGAGCCGCGGGCCTCCTTCGATTCCTCAATAGTAATTAGCGGTCGCGTGTTTCGCGCGCTCGTTGTTCGTCTTCAAGCGGAGTTGCTCCGCCCTTTTCTGAACCTGTTTTCGCGTGTGCGGGAGCAATCATGTAAGTGTTTAGAAATTCAATTGAGAAGTTATGAGGAAACTTTGTGCTTTGGTTTTGTTGAGTGTGCCGGGCGTGGTGCTCGGCGCGGATAATATTGATGTCGAGAGCTTGAAACGTGAGTTGCGCGAATTGCGCGAGCGCACGGAGCAGCTGGAGCGGAAGTTGCAGGCGGTGGATACGGGAACGGTGGCGGTGACGAATGCGCCGGTTGCGGGAAGCGCGGCGAGTGATGTGGCGCCGCAAGCGCAGCGGAGTTGGTCGCCGGCGGATCCGATTCGGGTGGGGGATGCGACGAAGTATTTGAATGTCTCGGTGGATGTGATTGGGACAGTGGGCGGTTCGACGGAGGAGAATGTCGAGGAACTGCAGTTGGGCGGGCATGATCCGAGTCAGCGCGGATTTACGTTGCAGAATGCGGAGCTGACGCTGGAGGGGCGGGTGGATCCGTACTTGCGCGGGCAAATGAACACGGTGTTTTTCATGACGCCGGATGGCGGGACGGAAGTGGAGTTGGAGGAGGCGTTCCTGGAAACGATGTCGCTGCCGTGGAATTTGCAGTTGAAGGCGGGGCAGTTTTTAACGGAGTTCGGGCGGCATAATCCGACGCATCCGCATGCGTGGAATTTTGTGGATACGCCGCTGGTGAATGCGCGGTTGCTCGGGCCGGATGGATTGCGGAATCCGGGCGCGCGATTGTCGTGGCTGGCGCCGACACCGTTTTATTCGGAATTGTTCTTCGCGGTGCAGAATAGCGGCGGGGAGACGGCGCATGGATTTCGGAGCGCGGGTCATGTGCATGGAGAAGAAGAGGAAGAAGAATTGCCGTTCGCGTATCGGCATCCCGACAATGATCGCGGGGTGCGGAACGTGGGCGACATGCTGTTCGTGCCGCGTTATGCGGTGTCGTTTGAACCGACCGAGAACCAGGTTGTCCTGGCGGGCGCGTCGGCGGCGTTCGGGCCGAACGTGAGCGGCGGGGAAGAAAGTGGTGAGACGGACACGCAGATTTACGGCGTGGACTTCATGTGGAAATGGAAGTCGCCGCGGCATCATGGCGGGTTTCCATTTGTGACGTTCCAGACGGAAGCGCTGCTGCGGAAGTATGAGGCGGGCGCGTTTGATTGGGATGAGGATGGAGACGGCGTGGTGAGTCCGGGCGAAGTGGTGGATGACGAGACGGGTTTGCCGGCGGTGCTCGGCGGCGAGTCGTTGACGGATTACGGCGTGTATGCGCAGTTGCTGTATGGATTCCGGAAAGGTTGGGTGGCGGGGTTGCGAGCGGATTGGATCGGGAGCGACGAGGCGGAGTATGAAGCGCGGTCGTTGTCGATCGATGGCGAGCCGCTGGGGCGTGATCCGCTGCGGGCGGAACGCTGGCGGGTGTCGCCGAATTTGACGTGGTATCCGAGCGAATTCTCGAAGGTGCGCCTACAATACAATTACGACCGGCGCGAAGATATTCCGGGCAAGGATGACGATCACTCGGTGTGGTTGCAGTTCGAGTTTCTGCTCGGAGCACATGCGGCGCATAAATTTTAGAAAGACACGCGTATGAAAATATTTCTAACGATGTTTGCGACGCTGCTCTTCGGGGCGGAGACGATGCGCGCGGAATTGAATGTCGTGGCGAGCTTGCCGGATTTTGGCGCGATTGCGGAGGCGATTGGTGGGAAAGCGGTGAAGGTGACGACGATTGCGCGCGGGAGCGAGGATCCGCATTTTGTAGATGCCCGGCCGAGCTTTGTGCGGGTGTTGAACAAGGCCGATCTGTTGATTGAGGGCGGGGCAGATTTGGAAGTGGGTTGGTTGCCGACGCTGGTGACCGCGGCGCGAAATGCGAAGATCCAGGGGAGCGGGAAGGGGCACCTGGTGCTTGCGAGGGGGATCAAGTTACTCGATGGGCCGACGGGGCCGGTGGATCGGTCGATGGGGGATGTGCATGCGACGGGGAATCCGCATTACTGGTTGGATCCGCGGAATGGGAAGATCATTGCAGAAGCGATCGCGGCGCGGTTGAGCGAGTTGGATGCGAAAAACGCGGAGATCTTTAAGAAGAACCTTGGCGAATTCAACACGACTCTGGATACGAAATGGAGCCAGTGGCAGAAGAAGCTCGCAGCGATGCGCGGAGCGAGGGTGATTACCTATCACAAGACATATGAATACCTCGCCGTGGCGTTTGGGTTTGAGGTGGTGGCGCAGCTTGAGCCGAAACCGGGGATTGAACCCTCGGCCACGCACATCGCGCAGCTTGTAACGAAAGGGAAAGAGGCGGGTGTGAAGTTCGTTTTGATTGAGCCGTATCGGCCCCGGCGCTCGGCGGAACAATTGGCGGAGGCGGTGGGCGCACGGGTGGTGATCTTGCCGGATAAGACGGGGGCGACGGCGGAAGCGAAGGATTACTTTGGGTTGTTCGACGCGATTGTTACGAAGTTGAGCGAAGCGACGGTGGCAAAATAATGGCTGAGCCGCTGGTCATCCTGGAGCGCGTGGCGGTCGGTTACAATGGCCGGTCCGTGCTACGGGACGTGAATGCGACCATTGAGCGCGGGGATACGGTTGGACTGTTGGGGGCGAATGGTTCGGGGAAGACGACGCTGCTGAAAACGATTGCTGGAATTTTGCCGGTGATCGGTGGGGCGATTCGATTTGGTGGGAGTGAGCGGCCGGTGGTTGGTTACGTGCCGCAGCGGGAATCGATTGACCAGGCGTTCATGCTTTCGAACATGGAAGTGGTATTGATGGGGGCGTGCGGGCGAGTTGCGGCCGGGAGATTTCTTGGGAAGACCGAACATACGTTTGCCCGCGAATGCATGGCGCGAACTGGGGCGGCGGAACTGGAGAAGCGGCGGTTTGCGGAATTGTCGGGTGGGCAGAAGCAGCGGGTGTTGATTGCGCGCGCTTTGATGGCCAAGCCGGAGTTGTTGTTGCTGGATGAGCCGACGGCGGGGGTGGATCCGGCGGCGACGAACGCCATTTCGGAGATGTTGGCGCGGTTGAACAGAGAGGGCATGACCGTGGTGATGGTGAATCATGATTTGCCGGTGGTGCGGAAGGTGGCGCGAACGGTCTGGCGGGCGCGCGATGGCGTGATGGAGCTGGGGAGCGCGGCGGAAATGTTGCGGGTGGGCCTGGAGGAGTTGCCGGTCGATTAGTATGGGCAGCTTGCACGAGATGTTTGATCCGCACTTCCTGCTGAGGAACTCGGTTTATATTGGGATTTTGATTGGATTGGTGTGTCCATTGGTGGGGATTTTTCTGGTGGTGAGGCGGCTGATTTTCATGGGGGTGGCGTTGCCGCAGGTGTCGTCGTGCGGAATTGCGTTCGCGTTTGCGCTGCATAGTTGGAAGTGGATTCCGCATTTAGAAGAAAGCAGCGAACATGGTTTGGCGCTGGCGGGGGCGAGTCTCTTTACGCTCGCGACGCTCGTCGTTTTATCGATGTTGGAGCGGAAAGGGCGCGGCTCGACAGAAGGGCGGATCGGAACAGTTTATGTGCTGGCCGGTGCGTGGAGCATTTTGTTGCTGCTGAAAAATCCGTTCGGCGAACATGGGTTATTGGAGCGCTTGCAGGGAAAGATTATTGCGGTTTCAAATTTCGATTTGGGACTGACAGCGGTGATTTTTTTTGTGGTCGTGATCTGTTTGATTCTTTTCCAGAAGGAACTTTTGCTCGTTTCGTATGATCGGGAGATGGCGTTGAGTCTAGGGAAACGAGCTTGGGGGTGGGATGGGTTGTTGTTCGTAATTATCGGGCTGGTGATTTCGCTGGCGGTGTTGAGCGTGGGACCGGCAGTAACGTTTGGATTTTTGATTTTGCCGCCGCTGATCGTGCGGAAGTTCGCGCGGACGATGCGGCAGTTTTGTTTGAGCGCATCGCTGCTGGGTGGACTGTCATCCGTTTTGGGATTTTGGATCGCCTATGAATACGATTTACCCGTGGGGCCGACTGATATCGCGCTGCTGGGGATTATTTATGCCGCAGTAGCGGCGCTTCGGAAAGTTATAGAAATGATTCGGAAGCCGGCGTTGAGCTAATCGGCGGGGAGGAAGAGGCCGGCTTTAACGAACCAGCGATAATCGCCAAAAAGCGCGCGAATTTCGGGCGATTGTTTGGAAAGCAGTTTCACCGAGGCTTTGCTCCAGAGTTTCGTGACGCGCTGGCGGTAATGGGGATTGCGTTTCCAGACAAGGGCGTCGGCGCAAAGAACGGCGGAGAGAAGGTCGCCTTCGGTGCGACGCGATTTGAGGAGCGGATTTTCTTCAAGTTTCTCAATAGCCAGGAGGACGAGGTAATCGAGGCCGATGGATTGCCGGATGAGGATCCACATGTGCTCCTCGGTGAGTGAATCGAGCGGGAGATTGCGGAGATAATAGCCCGAGGGGAAGGGATCGAAGTCCCACGCCCGATTGCGAAACTTCTCGCGCGTGAGCTGCAATATGGATTTGCTGCGATCGAACTGCACCGGTTGAGCGGCGTAATTCTAGACGCGGAGAGCCTCTCTTTCAACTCAGGGAATGTAATTCGCCCGCGAAATTCTTAGTTTTTCTGAACCCGGTAGAAGAGAGGTGAACCGCTGGCAGCGATCTCTTTCGTGTAGAGCGAATTTGCAGTCAGTGCGGTAGTTTCTACGAGAATCCAATCGGTCAAATTGGAAGAAGATTGGAGTTCATAACTACCGGCGGTTTCGGCCGCAAAGTTTATCGTGAGAGATTTAGACTGACCCTCAATGGCGAGTTCATTTAGCACGTAACCAGTGAACGCGAGATCGAAGCGCTCAATTCCGGGTTCCAGCGAGATGTTTTCGGGGGCGAAAATTATCCCGTCCGCGCTGGGAGTTAACGGGCCGGCGTTCGTGAAAAACGCAACGAAAGTCCGATCGGATGCGACTTCGAATTGGACGCCATTCGCGGAGACTTGTGCCTCGCTATAATCGATATTGCGTAGAAAACGTCCGATGGCGGTGAAGGGTGGGGAGATTTCGTAGGCGCCGATTTCGGCTCCGCTCCCGTGCGGGCGTGTGCGGCCGCGTTGATCAATGGGCGGGAAGTCGGACGGAACTGCGTTGGCCGCGGGACCGCTTGCCAAGACTGGGAAAGTTTCACTACGCCCGCCGTAGAGGCCGAGCGGTCCTAATTTTGGATCGGTGTTATTTTTGCTCGTCGTCTGCGTAAAGAGATTGTCTGAAGTAATGTTGTAGCCGCCGTCGATGTAGTCTCCGGTGACGGTGTTTGATGTGCCGCCGGAGAAAATGGTTCCGCGGAGATGCAGGATTGCATTGCTGGCTGCGCCTGCATGGGCAAGTTGAAAAGGTCTCCAGCCGTCCAGCATGGCTTGGAATTGATTCGTGGCAAACGTGCAGTAGTGAATGATATTAGTTGTTGCGGCCCCTGGACCGGCGCAGAAGACTGCGCCTCCTTGAGGATGCTCGGCAGCATGGAGCGTCAACGTATGGGCCACGGTGAGATTCTTAGCGAGAAAGCTATTGCTACTATAAATCGCACCACCTTGGGCGGCGCCCCGGAAAGGGCCCGAAAAACCGAGGGCGTTAAAGCCGCCGCCCGCGCTGTTCGAGATAAAAGCGGATTCCCAAACCTGTGAGTTCCCATTTAAAAACAATGCACCGCCGAAGCCGTCTCCTCCAGGATTGCCTCCGCCAGCGAAGGCTGCCGCATTTGCGCCAATGACGGAATTTGCGACGAAACGGCCGCCGCTGATTTGGGCAGGTGCATCGATACAGATCGCGCCGCCTCTGGAGATCCGAACTGGAAAAGGCTGTTGGTAGCCCTCTACGTAATTGTGGAGGAAGTCTGAATTTGCAATGTTTACAGCGCTATCGCTGAAAAGGGCACCGCCGCCAAGCGTTTTAGTGGACCCGTCGTAACCACCCGCGCCCCGGACGAAGTTGCCCTCGAAGATTGAATTGGTGATTGCGACGAACGCCGTTGAGCGGAGCTCAACTGCGCCGCCAAATCCGTCGCTTTCCAAGTTAAATACATTGCGCGCTCGGGTTCGGGCTATGGCGGAGTTTTTGTTAAAGGTAGTGCCTGCAATGGTGATCACGTTCGAGCGAGCGTGAATGGCCCCACCGCCATTGAATGCGCTGTTCTCGGTAAAGATCGAATCTGTAACGGTTAACTTGGCATCGGAGGCCAGAATCGCGCCGCCCCAAGCATCGCCGTCTGGATTTTGACCGCGCGTACCCAAGCCGGGACTGAATGCGACAATCGTGCCGCCTACCGCATGGTTGGTTAGAAACGCTGAATTAATGACGGTTAGTTCACCGCCGCGAGCGAAAACCGCGCCGCCGTAAGCCTCACCGCCTCGGTTTGGGTGACCGAGGAGTACTGCAGTGCCCCCGATCGCGATGTTGTTAGAGAATGTGCAGTTCTGAAACGACAAAATGGCGTTCGTCGCGACAAGCGCTGAGGCGAAGGCATCGGCCGCTGGGATGACGGTCGGTGTGCTTACCTCGTCGGCGCCTTTGGCGTAACCATTGACGACGTAAAGATTCCTCAGAGTTAAAGAAACTCCGTTGGCGACTTCGAAGATGCGGACCGCTCCGCCGCCGCTGAGGGTGACTTGTCGGCCCGAAGCGTCGAGGACGGTGTTGGTCTTAACCTGTAATGTGGCGGTTAGGACAATTTGCGTATCGCAGCCGAAAGTGATGGTGCCGCCGGAAGCGAGAGCGGCGCGCAGTTCAGTTTCGGTGCAAACGGTTGCCGCGAGAGAAGATGAGAGTGTCAGAGCGAAGACCACCCCTCCGAACAATCCTGGAAGCCTCATAGTTGTTATGAGGATGACAGAAACGTTACTTCTAATCAACTCTGAAGCGAGCCGGGCGAATTTATAAGGAACTTAGTTTTAGTTCGCTCCAGTAGGCGTATTCGTAGTTCCAGTCGTTGGCGGCGTTTTCGAGGCGCAGGTTTATTTTCTTTCCGGCGTAGGGAGTAAGATCGATCGAGACGGTTTTCCAGCGGTCGCCTTTCTTGTCGATGATTTGTTTTTTAATGACTTCGTTGTTGGCGAGGATGCGGAGCTCCCAATCGCCCGAGTCGTGCGAAGCGACGTTGAAGGTGAGGATGGTTTTTTTGCCCGCGGGAACTTCGACCGCGCGTTCGATGGCGGAGGCTTTGTCCTTCGCGAAGGGATGGGTCATGAGGACGTTTCGTCTGCCGGCGAATTCTGGAAGCTTCACCGGCGAATCTTCGAAGTCAGGAACGTTGAGTTTCCATTCCGGATTCCAGAGCGCGACGGATTCTTTATCCGGATGCATGGAGGCGAGTTGGTTGAAGGTGATAGCGGAGAAGGTCTTGAATTCGGAGTTGAAGGAGTGCGCGTCGCCGGGACCTTGATGAACGCTGAGGCGATAGTGGTAAGTGCGTGCGCGGTTGGGTTCGATGGACCAATCGCCCTGCAGGGATGGGCTCGGATTGATGAGGCCCTGGCCGTCGACGCGCCACATGGGGGGATGGCTGGAGTTGCTGGGGTGATCGTAAACGACGATGCCGTAGGTTTTGTCGCCGAAATGGCGCGAGACGTTGGCCCAGCCGGCGCGTTTTTCGGCGGTGTCTTTGTTGCGTTCGCCGTTTGAATTGAGGTGCGATGGGTTGCCGTTGAAATCCATGCGGACCGCGAAGCCGCCATATTCGTGTTTGCCTATCTTCACGGCTTTGTCCTTGGCGCGGAGGGTCCAATCGAAATCGATGTTGTAGCCGTTCGGCGAAGTGGGTGCGTAAACTTTTACGAATTGCTCTTCTTCGACGATGACTTGGCCGTTGGGGGCGACCCATTCGACGAGCGCGCGCCAGCCGACGTGGTCCTGTTCCTGGATGACATCGAGCAGGCGTTTGAATTGCAGTTTCCCTTCCTTCTCGCTCCAGAAATCAACGCCGTTCACTTTGTGCAGGCCGGTGAAGATGCCGTGCTGCCAGGGATGATCGTCCGGCTTGTCCTGGGTGAGCGTGGTTTTGCCGGAAGGATCATTGACCGGGTGGAGATAAGGGCGGAGAGACGGATCGGTGACGTAAGTGACGAGATCGGCGAAGTCGTTGTTCGCGATTTTGGTTTTGACAGTGAGCTGTTTGTCGCCGGGGTGGAGGAAGATCGGTTTGTCGTCCTGCGGTGGATTAAGGATATACCAAATCAGATTGCGGAAGTCTTCGTCGGGCATTTGTTCGAGACCTTCGGGCATGACGGAGAGTTCGCTCACGCGGAGATTTTCGATGTCGGACTTGGCGATGACTTCTTCTTTGCCGCCGAGAACAAGGAGCCGGATGCGCGCGTCGCTGTTCTCGATCATGCGCCCGGCGACGGTGCGATCGTCCTTGAGCGTGACCTCGACGTTTTCGTAGCCAGCGCCGATGAGTTGATTTGGATCGATGACGTTGGCAAGGAGCGCATCGAGGCTGGAACGTCCGACGCCGGTGAGATCCGGGCCGACTTCGGAGCCTTCATTGTGAAGTTTGTGACAGGTGAGACAGGTGCGTTGCGCGACTTCCTTGCCTTTCTTCAGATCGATGGGGCCGCTGAGGACGATCGCTTTTTTGTCTGCGATGAGCTTGGCTTTATCGGGAGTGGATTCGCGGAACTTGCCGATAACTGTGGTCGCGCGATTACGAATGCCATCATCTTTTGAAGTGAGGAGATTGCGAATCACCGGAGCCGGAACGTCACTCACGGCAACGGCTTTCGATTCAATGTTACTCAGCAGTCGGTGAGCCCAGTTCCAACGCGAACTCAAAACCTCCGCAGTGGTGCGGCGGAGAGAAGGCGTGAATTGCTTCCAGCGCTTCAGCAGAAGATCTGCAACGTCATCCGTGCCGAATTGTGCGATGCCCGAAACAACGGCGCCGAGAACTGCTTCGGGAGCGTCGCTGTTGAGGGTTTTTACAAGAGCGTCACGGACGGCAGGGAGCTTTTGTTGGCGGACAGAATCGATGGCTTGGACGCGTTCTTGTTCAGCGCGGTTGGAATCCGTGATGACGTTGAGTGTGGCGGTGAGAGCGGCGGCGTCTCCCCAAAGTGTGCCAAGTTGTTGGGCAAGCGAGGCGGTTTCTTTGTGTTGGTAGCCGGACCATTTGGAGACGAGTTGGACTGCTTCGGTATTCGGGATTAACGGATTTCCCTTTTGTCCTTCGATAAGGCCCTTCAGCGCGGCCGCGAGAGCAGGGGCGTGTTCTTCGCCGACGTCTTTCAACATCATCAAACCTTCGCTGAGGATCTCGCGGTCTTTCATGTCGCAGACGCGGCGCATAATCTTGGTGAGAATAACGCTCGAGAAAGGGTAGAGTTGATCGCCACCGCCGCCTTTCATGGCACCGTTACCTTGATAGAAACCGAGCGCGTGAAGAGGGTCATAGGCAATGAGCGGTTCGGCGGCCATCCAATAGAGGTAGGTAAAGGTCGGATCCACTTCGCCCTTGGTGCTGAACCACAATCCGCTGAGGGCACCGCCTGTAACCACTTCTTTGAGGGGAATCTTTGGCGGGGTATTAATCGTTAGTGAACCCGAAACGAACTGCCTAGCCGCGACTGCGACGGCGGCGCGCACGGTGATCTCGGGATCGTTCGCCAGCTCGGAAAGCCATTTCATGGAATCGGGCAGCGCGTATCCGCGTTCGCCGATCAGGCGCGCGGTCCAGGCGCGGACGGCGGGATCCTTGTCGGCTTTTGTTTTCTCGAGCCGAACTTCTTCCAGTTCGCCCATGGTGTGCAAAGTCCACAAAGCTGCGAGGCGCGCATCGGCGTTGTCGCTGTCCAAAAGGTCTAGCACCGGGTTGGATCCATGGAAGGAGCGCCCGAAGGTGCCTTCGCCGCGTTCGGTGAAAATGCGCTGGGCGGTGCGACGATGCCACGCGTTGGGATGCTCGAGGACTTTCGCAAGATCGTCGTTGGAGAGCTTCGCGAGATTCATGCCTTTATCGGGCCGCGAGCCGACTGGTTTGCCTCTGTCTTTGCCGGTGTAAACGATGCGCCAGATGCGGCCGTGCGCGCGGTCCACACCTTCGGGATCGGCGTTCGCGTTTTGGTAGCAGGGATATTTGTCATACCAATCCATGATCCAGACGGCGCCGTCAGGCCCGCCCTGGACACTGACCGGGCGGAACCAGCCGTCGTTCGCGCGGACGAAATCGCGGACGAACGAAGCTTTGAAGGTGGCACCAGCGGGCGTGAGTTTGTCCTGGTGCACGGAACTGTCGTGGATGTTGCCCATGAGGATGGTGCCTTTGTATTCCTCGGGATATTGGTCGCCCTGGTAAACCTGCACTCCGGAATAGGCGGCACGGAAATGTTTGTGATCGACGATGGAGGGAAGGAGTTCGTAGGCGAACGGATGTGGCGGGCTGCCGGCCTGACGCTGGTAAATGCCGCCGGGGGCCATGTGGAAAAGGTGATCGATGACGCAGGCGCTGACGAAGGCGTTGCCCGCGCGGTCGAAGTCGACGCCCCAGGGATTACTGGTGCCTTCGGCGAAAATTTCGAATTTCTTTGTGCGGGGATGAAAGCGCGCGACGGCGGCGGTCATGGTCACGCCGTCGTCATTTGGGTCGTCGGGATTTTTTACCTTTGAGTGCGTGAAGACGCCGTGAGTCATATAGAGGTAGCCGTCCGGACCCCAGGTGAAGCCGTTGAGGAGTTCGTGGCGGTCTTCGAGGCCGAAGCCGGTTTTTACGATGGTTTTCTTGTCGGCTACATCGTCCCCGTTGGTGTCCTCCATGAAATAGAGATGCGGCGCCTGGCCGACGAAAACGCCGCCGTAGCCGATGAGAATGCCGGTGGCGAGATTCAGGCCGTCGGCAAAGACGGTGACTTTATCGGCGCGGCCGTCGTTATCGGTGTCTTCGAGGATTTTGACGTTGTCGCGTGGCTTGGTGCCGGGAGCTGCGCCGAGGGGGTATTCGTAGAGCTCGACGACCCAGAGGCGTCCGCGTTCATCCCAGGTCATCGCGACCGGGTTCACGACTTGAGGTTCGTGCGCGAAAATGCGGGCTTCGAAACCTTCGGGCAGGGTCATTTTTTTGGCAGCTTCTTCGGGTGGAAGTGGAGCGGTGGCGGCCGGGGCGTAAACGCCGGTGAGTTGGCGGCCGGCGGCAAACGAGGTGGCGGCACTGCTGGCGAGCAGGAGGCTGAGAACTGTGCGGGTGAACATAACGACTTGGATTGGGTGGCAATGTTACTCGGACGGTATGCGGCGGCAAGAATGGGAGTGAGAATTCGAGGGGACGGGCGGAGGGGCCCATACAATCTGTAAATGCAGGTTTTTTTGCGATGGAAGCGGGCGATTCCTTTCTGAGCAGAGCCGACGGCAAGGTCAAGCTTGCGTGGAGAAAATTGGAGGTGCAGAGTCTGCGGCAGGAGATTAAACCATGAAAAGAAATCTATTCGGTTCTGTTTTGGCAATTTTGTTGTTGGCGGGTTGTGCGGATCCGGCGGAGAACGTGCCGAAGGCTTCGGTGAGCACTAACAGCACGGCCAGCGCTGATGCAGCGAGCTCGGCGGGCGATGGAGCCAAGGCGGCGGCCACAGCATCGAATCCGGCTGCGGGAGCAAAGGCTTATGCGATTACGCCGGAGAATTCGAAGGTGGAGTTCACGGGATCCAAGGTGACCGGAAAACATGATGGTGGCTTTAAGCAGTTGCAGGGCGAAGTGCATGTGGCCGGGACTGCTGTGCAACACGCGAAGGTGACGATTCAGACGGATTCGCTACACAGTGATAATGATCGGTTGACGGGGCATTTGAAGAGCCCGGATTTCTTCGATACAGCCAAGTATCCGACGGCGGTGTTTGAGACGACGTCGATCACTGGAAGCGGTGCGAACGCGACGGTGAAGGGAAAGCTGACGTTGCATGGCGAGACGAAGGAGATTTCGTTTCCAGCGAATATTGAGGTGAAGGATGACGCGGTGACGGTGAAGGCGGAGTTTTCGATCAATCGTCACGACTTCAATATGAAATACGCTGGGAAAGCGGATGATTTGATCCGGGATATGGTGGTGCTGCGATTGGATGTGAAGGCGACGCCGAAGCAAGCCTAGCCTGCGGCAATGACCAAATATCAAATGCCAAAAGCCAAGGGATGACGGAATAACGATTCTTCTCACCACAGAGACACAGAGGGCACAGAGAAGAAGAAAAAGAAAAGCAGGTTTTTTGCGAGCCTCCGTGGATTTTTTTCACGGAGGCGTTTTGTTTCTTGCGGGAGCGATCGGCTCTGGTTGGGCGGCGTGGATTGATTGATGGCGACGCGCGAAATTGAAGTGGGAACCCCCGGACGCCAGTACGGAAAGGAGTTTGGCGTTTCGCGCGCGGCGGGACGCCGCGGGGAGCACGCGAGTCGCGAATTGTTAGTGGTCGCCGCGGGGGATGGCTTTGGAGAGGAGGAAGGCGAGGAGGTCGTGGAATTCTTTTTCGGGGATGATGTCGCCGAAGTTGGAGGGCATGAGTGAGGTTTCGGATTCGCGGCGGGATTCAATCTGGTTTTTGGGGACGGTGATTTCTTTGCCGGTGGAATCGGCGAGGATGAGGAGTTCGCCTTCTTCGCGACGGAAGAGGCCGGTGACGACGTCGCCGTCTTTGAGGACGACGATTTGGGTGCGGAAGTTGACATCGACGTTGCGGTTAGGGTCGAGGGTGTCTTCGAGGAGGCGCTCGAGTCCGCGTCCGCCGATGCCGTCGAGTTGCGGGCCGATGAGCGCGCCGGTGCCGTCGATCTGATGGCAGATCGCGCAGTTTTTTGTAAAGACTTCGGCGCCCGCGAGTGAGGAAGCTGTTTTGGTGGCCTGATATTTTGTGCGGAGTTGTTCGATTTGTTTTTGGACGGCTTCGCTGGGGGCTTCGAGATTTTCGGTGAGCTTCGCGAGTTTTTCGGAAGTGGCGGGAGAGTTCAGCGCTTTGAATTTGTCCTGTACGCTGCGGTCGAGGAGGACTTGCGGAGAGGCCTGGCGTTTCTCGACCATCGCGAGGAGGGTTTCGGCGCCGGCGGAACTGCTGGCAAGAGATTGGGCGAGCTTGAGTTGGCCGCGCGCGGGGACGGTGCGCATGGCTTCGACGAGGACTTCAAGGGAGTTGGCGGATTTACCGGCGGCTAAAGTTTTGCCGACTTTTTGGCGGAGTTCGGCGGGGATGGTGCCGTCGCCGAGGAGCGGGGCGAGAGCGAGGCGATGTTCGTTCGGTTCGAGCGCGACGACGGCGGTGGCGATTGCGCCCTGTGCTTCGACATCAACGCTGGCATCGGAGAGGAAGCGGCTGAGATCGGGAGTGAGCGCGGTGAGTTGGAGAGAACGCGCGATGTCGGCGGCGGATTGGAGGCGGGCGGAGATTTGGTTGGGATTCACCTTGGGCATTGGAACCACTGACGGATCGAACCGGCCGGCGGCGATCCAGGCGTAGGCGTTGCCGGTGTCGCCATCGATGAGCTCGATATAGGCGCGTTTGCCTTTGTGGTCGCCGAGGTCCCAGTGGACTTGCTGAGCAATGTCGTTGCGCTGCGGAGCGGTTTCGACGAGGACTTTGCCGGTGCCGGACTCGACGAGGCGGACGAGGTTATTTCCTTTCGCGGCTTCGGTGGGAACGCCGTCGTGGCCGGCGAGATAGAAGGCGATCCATTCAGGGAGCGTGAATTCGCCGGAGCGGAGGACGCCGGTAAAATGTTCGCCGCCGGGCGGGAGGCTGCAGATGAAGAGGGAATCTTTGTTACCGTCGGCGGATTCGCGTTTTTGGAGGAACCAGGGATTCGCGGAAGCAGGTTTGCCGGGGATGGGGAGATTGCGCCAGGAGATGTTTTCGGCGGTGGCCGATTTAAGAAGATTGGCGGCGAGATCTTCGCCCCAAGTGCGGGCTTCGGAGGGAAGTTGCATGCCGCGCTGGGCGCCGCCTTCGCGAATGGCTTTGAAGAAAGCGAGCTGTTGATCGACGTCGTTTGCGTAGGTTTTGCCTACGAACGAGGTGAGGCGGATGACGTCTTTTTCTGAACTGTGGCGGGCTGCGTGACGGGCATAGTCACTGAGTTTCGAGCCGGCGCTGCCTGATTGGATGTGGTCGAGGAGAAAAGTGGCCGCGTCCTCGTGGGGGATCGCGAGGGAAATGTCGGCGAGGGTTTGGGCGTCGTCGCTTTTGTAGCGTTTGTAGGTGAGCGCGGCGCCGCCTTCTTTGACCTGGTTGCGGAGCGCCATTCGGATGGTGTGGCGGAGATGGTCATCTTCCTTCGGCGCGCGGGCGAGGGCGTTGAGAAGCGGGCGGACGTATGCTTCGGGTTCCGGAAATTGGCCGAGCGCATCGGCGGCGGCGCGTTGGACGGTGGCGTCTTGATCCTGGAGGGCACGGAGAGCGGCGGTTTGACGGACGGAGGCGAAGTCTTCGTGTTCGGAGAGGATACGCATGGCGTGGATGCGGACATCGCGGTCGGTGTGGGAAATGAATTTGCGGAGGGTTTCCTGATCGAGAGCGGCGAGACGCTGGAGCGACCAGAGGGAGTGGACCATTTCGGAGCGGGCGGCGTCACGTTTGTTTATGGCGGCGCGAAGGGCGCTCGTTGCGGAGTTGCCGAGGCGATCGATGAGTTCGTTCATGGCGAGCATGCGGCGGGTCATGTTCGCGTGTTTGAATTCGGCGATGAGTTGGTTGGCATCGGCGCGCGAGAAGTCGGGGAGTTTAGACGGGCTTTTGCCTTCACCGACGTAACTGATTTTCCAGATGCGGGCGCGTTCGAAATCGCGGCCAGGATGCGTGAGCGGGACTTCGTAGTGGCCGATGATGCGGTTGTAAAAATCGGCGACGTAGAGCGCGCCGTCGGGGCCGAGTTGGAGATCGACGGGGCGGAACCAGGGATCAGTGGTGGTGAGGAAATCCTTTTCCTCGCGGGCGGTTTTGCTGGAGCCGCGCGGGAGGAGAGTGTCGCGATTGATGCGACTGGTCATGACGTTGCCGATGAGAATGTTGTTCTGGTATTCGGCGGGCCATTGATCGTCGGCGTAGAAAATGATGCCGCAAATGGCGGTGGAGCCGTGGGAATGTTCGAGCATGGTGGGCGCGAAGCCGAGGCCGTCGTGCGGTTTGCCGAAGCTCGGGTAGTAGCCGCCGCGGAGAAGTTCGTAGATGGGCGCGCTGTGGCAATCGGCAGTGTAGATATTGCCGGACGGATCGAAGGCCATGCCGAAGGGATTCACTTGGCCGAAAGTGTGGTGTTCGATGCGTTCGCCATTAATGCGCATGCGGTAGGTGTTGCCGGAATTCATGCGGACTTCGCTGCCGTCGCGGGCGCGGACGTGCGAGTTGTTGTTGAAGCCGTGCGTGGCGTAGAGCCAGCCATCGAAGCCGCGGCGGAAAGAGGCCTGGTTGCCGTGGGTGTCACGTTCCCAACCGAACGGGCCGAAGAGAACTTCTTTTTTGTCGGATTTACCGTCGCCGTCGGTGTCTTGAAAGAAGTAGATGTTCGGAATACTCCAGGCGATGACGCCGTTTTTGTATGGGTAAATGCCGATGGGAATGTTCAGGCCGTCGGCGAAGGTGGTGATTTTCCGGGCGCGACCGTTTTCGTCGAAGTCCTCGAAGACTTTGATCATGTCGCGGGCGGGTTTGTCGAGCGGGGCAGGGAAAGGATATTCGCGCGACATGGTGACCCAGAGCCGGCCTTTGGAATCGAAGGCCATGTTCATGGGTTTCTGGAGGTCGGGTTCGGCGGCGACGAGTTCGATCTTGAAGCCGGGCGGGAGCTTGAATGTTTTGGCCTGTTCAGTGGCGGGAAGGGGATCGGTGGGGCGAACACCTTCGGAGAAGGGATCGACCTGCGCGGCGGGAGCGAGGATGAGGCTCGCGAAAAATGCAGTGACAAAAGCGAACAGGGATTTCATCGCGCGCACTGTAGCGAGCGATGGGCGGGGGAACAAGGGGGGAGGATTGTTAGGCCGCACTGAAACGGTAAACAGTGCATTGGGTGTTCGAGAGCGTTTAACCCCTCACCCAACCCTCTCCCCTGCATGGGAGAGGGGAAGATGGGCGCGCCGCCATCGAATAAGTGTCGGCGTCTGATTGTGCGCTGGCGTCGACCGCGCCCGAAGCTCGGCAGGAGCCTCGCGCCACCGACGTCGGGAGGTTCCAGGGCTAACGCGTGATGAGTAGCCAGGGCGGGATGCGCGGTAGAAGCGACTCGTCGGGTGAAAAGAAGAAGGCTAGACCCGCGAACGAGATGAGTGCGACTACGGTGAGCCAGAAAAGGAAAATATAGTTTGCGCGGATTATTCGATCTAAGAGGTCGGCGAAATTCATTCGATCACTCCTGGAAAATCGGCACGGCGGGTTTGAGTTTCCATGCGGTGAAGCGGTGGATTGTTAGTTTTTCGTTGGCGGCTTTGAATTGGATGGGCTCGGTGGCGTCTTTTGGGAGGACGAGTGCAGTGATGACTGCTTCACCTTCATTCCCGAAGACTTCGATCGCGGAGGTATCAATGAACAAGCGGAGAGGACTGGTGTTCGCTTTTGTGAGTTGAGTGCGGAAGGTGTTTGCGAAAGCGTTGTGGAATTGCGTGTTGCCAGATTGGGTGCGGTCCAGCGACACGGTGCTGGTTTCGGTGTTGTAGCGGAGGATGGTTTGTTGGTTCGCGGCGCGCAAGAGGTGGAGTGCGAGTTCGCCTCCGTTTTTAGAAAGGCTTTTCGCGTCGAATTCTAGTTCGAGTTCCCACATTGGGCCGCTGAATTTCTCCTTCGATAGCCATTCGTTGAGTTCGGAGATGGTGGCATTTTTCTTTTGGAATTTTTTGGTGCGGAGTTTTTCCAGTTCTTTGACGGGTTGTTGGAAGAGGCGAAGGCCTTCGGAGGTTTGGCGGAGGGTGAGTTCGCGGGGGATGGACATGGCGCTGCGCCAGGGGGAGGTGGGAACGTCGCCAGCGTAGGGCCAACTGCTCATCCAGCCGAGCCAGAGGCGGCGGCCGTCACGTTTGGGGATGTCGCTCCAGGTGACGGCGGCGTAGAAGTCGGGACCGAAATCGGCCCAGAGCGCGGGGACGGAGGCGGGGCGGGCGGGTTGATCGGCGAGGACGATGTGGTCGACATTGATGTGGCCCCAGCCGCCGGTTTCCTGGTCGAAGATTTCGACGCGGGCGCGTTTGCCGCGGAATTCGGAGACGTTCCAGGATTTCCAGGAGAGACGCTCGGCGTTGTCGCCGGTGGCGATGCGGACGGTGCGGCCGTCGATGAGGAGGCAGATGCCGGCGCGGCCGGGAAGATGGCCGCCGCCGATGAGGAAGCTGAGATGGTTGTGGGTAATTTCGAATTCGGGTGAGGTGAGTTTGCCGCGGGTTTGGTCCCCGCGGTGGTAGGTGTTGACGAGAGATTGACCGCGGAAGCCGGCGACTTCCTGTTGATTGGCGAGCGTGCCGCGCGCGGGAGCTTCGGCAAAGGCATCGCCGGAGATTTGCCAATCGCCGTAGCCGTTTTCGAAATCGGCGATGAGTTTGCCCTGGGGAACGAATTCGGATTGCGGTTTGGGATAGGAGGGATCGAGGCTGAATCTCGTTCCATCGAAAGAGCCGACGAAGTATTGGCAACCGGAACCGCCGGCGGGTGCGCCAGAGCCGACATTGACGATGAGGACCCAGCGGTTGTCGCCGCGTTTGGCGGAGAGCGGGAAGAGGTCGGGACATTCCCAAATGCCGGTCGTTGAACCGGCGGGCCCGAAGTCGCTGAGATGGGTCCAGTCTTTGAGATTGGGTGAGGAATAGAAGCGAACTTTTTTGTGAGTGGGCCAGGCGACGGCCATGACCCAGCGCTCGGTGGGTTCGTGCCAGATGACTTTTGGGTCGCGAAAATCTTTGTCGTTGATGTCGAGGACGGGGTTGCCTTGGAACTTTG
Source organism: Verrucomicrobiia bacterium (assembly GCA_036383895.1). Classification (GTDB taxonomy): domain Bacteria; phylum Verrucomicrobiota; class Verrucomicrobiia; order Limisphaerales; family SXQI01; genus DASVNK01. The sequence goes on from DASVNK010000016.1 coordinate 63,108, forward strand.
TCCAGGTGCGGCCGCGATCGTTACTGTAGGCGATCTGTTGGTTTTGGAGGGGCTTTTTCGTGTAATGGCCGGTGTAGATGGCGAGGAGCGGGGGTTTGCCGTCTTTGCCGAAGCCGGAGGTGTTCTTCCAATCGACGACGGCGCTGCCGGAAAAAATCATGATGTCGTTTTCTTCGGCGAGCGCGAGTGGGAGATGTTTCCAGTGAACCATGTCTGGACTGACGGCGTGGCCCCAGCTCATGTGGCCCCACTTATCGCCGAACGGATTGTATTGGTAGAAGAGATGGTATTCGCCTTCGTAAAAGAACATACCGTTCGGGTCGTTCATCCAGTTGGTGGCGGGAGTGAAATGGAATTGGGGGCGGAAGGGTTCGCGGTAGGTGGGGTCGGCGGCGGACGCTGCGAAGGTGGAAAGAAGGAGCGTGCAGGTAAGGAGGATGGTTTGGATCATGTAATGAATGACCAAATACCAAAAGCCAAATACCAAAGAAATCCCAATGTGGAAATTAGGTGAGGCGGAGATTAGGAGGGAGACGCGGGGTTGCGCCGGGTTGGGAAGCGACGAAGGAGGCGACGCGGTTGGCTTGGTCATTGATGAAATCGAGGTCGCGGTTTGCGAGAAGGCCGAGGGTCATGGCGGCGGTGAAAGAGTCGCCGGCGCCAATAGTATCGGCGACTTTCGTGAGAAGGCCGGGATGGTCGGACCAGGTGTTTTTATGGAAAAGTAGGCTGCCGTTTGCGCCGCGCGTTAGTGCGACGGTGTGGAGGTTGTAGCGGCGGGCGAGTTCAGCGAGTTGGGTGCGCGGGTCATCTGGGAGGGAGAAGAGTTGGGCGAGGATGGGGAGTTCGGCATCGTTTATTTTAAGTATGTTGGCGGCGCGGAGGGATTGTTCGAGGATTTCGGCGGAGTAGAAGTTTTGACGTAGGTTGACGTCGAGGATGCGGAGGGCGGTTGGTTTCGTAAGCGAGAGGAGTTCATGGATGGAGGTGCGGGAGGTTTCGTGACGTTGCGCGAGAGTGCCGAAACAAACTGCGTCTGCCTTGGCTACGGCGCGGCGGGCGTTCTCGTCCGCGGCGATTTTATCCCAGGCGACGTTTTGGTGGATTATGTATTGGGGTTGGCCATCGGCGGTGAGTTCGACGGAGACGGTGCCGGTCGGTGCGGAAGGATCGACCTGAATGCATTCGGTGGAGAGGTTGAGCTGCTCGAGACGATTGATGATGTCGGTGCCGTTTGCATCGGAGCCCACGCGAGAGATGACGATGCCGTTTCCGCCCAAAGCGTTGGCGTGGTAGGCGAAATTCGCGGGTGCGCCGCCGAGTTGGCGGCCGGTGGGAAGAAGGTCCCAGAGAATTTCGCCGAGGCCGATGAGGGTGGGCATGGCGATTTATTGAATGCCGAGCTTTGCTTGCATGGCTTCGAGTGGGACACCTTTGGTTTCCGGCACCATGAATTTCACCCAGAGCAGGTGGAGGAACATCATGAAGGCGAAGAAGAGGAAGACGTAACCGGGCGCGAAGGCGGTGACCATTTTGGGGAACGCGGTGGTGAGGATGGCAGCGAAGATCCAGTGGGTAAAACTGCCGAGAGCCTGGCCGTTCGCGCGATGGCGGTTGGGAAAGATTTCGGAAATGAGCACCCAGATGACTGCGCCCTGGCCAATGGCGTGCGCGGCAATGAAAGCGAAGATGCAGGCGGGGACGATCGCGTAGTGCTCGGTGAAGAACGCCCACCCGGTGAGGCCGAGCGAGGCGATGTAGCCGAAGGAACCAATGTAAAGGAGAGTTCTCCTGCCGAGTCGATCGATCAGCCAGAGGCCGACGAAGGTGAAAATGAGGTTCGTGATGCCGATGCCGACGGATTGGAGAAGGGCGGCTTTCTCCTCCAGACCGGTGAGCGCAAAGATTCGCGGTGCGAAGTAGAGGATGGCGTTAATGCCGGAGAGTTGGTTGAAGAAGGCGACGAGGAAGGCGAGCAGGATGGGAACGCGCAGGCGGCGGGTCCAGAATTTCTCATTGGTCGCCGGTTCGTTGCTTGAGGTTGAGGAAGAGCCGATCTCGTTGGCGGTGGACTGCAATTCGGTTTCGGAAGCGTTTGGAGTGATGAGTCGAAGGACTTCGATGCCACGGGCGCGATCGCCTTTACGGGCGATGAGCCAGCGCGGGCTTTCCGGAATGCCAAAGCAGAAAATGGTATAGAGCAGGGCAGGGAAGGCTTCGACGCCGAGCATCCAGCGCCAGGCGACGTTTTGATTCATGGTCAGGCCGATGATGTAATTGGAGAGAAACGCGATGAGAATGCCGAAGACGATGTTGAATTGGAACATGCCGGCCAGCCGGCCGCGACGTTCAGGTGGAGCGATCTCGGCGATGTAGAGCGGCGCAGCGACCGTGGAGATACCAACGCCAACGCCGCCGATGGCGCGCGCGATGATGAACGAATAGACATCCGTCGCGAGCCCGGACCAGACCGCAGAGACAAAGTAAAGAATGCCGATCCAAAGGAGCGTCGCGCGTCGGCCGTAGCGATCGGTGGGCCAGCTGCCCAACAACGAACCGATGACCGTCCCGTAAAGAGCAGAGGCCATCGCGATGCCGTGCATGAATGGCGTGAGGTTCCAAAGTTTTTCGATGGTTTGTTCCGCACCGGAGATGACGACGGTGTCGAACCCGAAGAGAAATCCAGCGAGGGCCGAAGTGAGCGACCAGAAGAAGATGCGGCTGGAGTTGGATTTGGAGCGCGTGTCAGCGGAAGGAGGAACGGCAGCGGCAGGCGGTGGTTCGGCGGACATGCGGACAGTGGACGCAAATCCGCAACGTTTGCCAATTTATTTTCCGGCAAATGCGCTTCAGCGCGCCTGGTGAATTTGCGTGGCGGGCGGGGACTCTGGCGATTGCGCGCGTGCGTGAGCGGCGCCGGCATCGAAGCCGAGGCGGCGGGCGTGCAGGTATGGGCCCCCTTCGAGTTGCACGCCGAGGGTTGTGCCGGCCGTTTGGGCGCGGTAGCCGCTGCGGAAGCCTTCAAGATAGGCGTTACGTGCCAATTGATCGGAATCGAACGGGGTGGATGCGGGAAGTGGAGCGGACTCGCTCTGCCACTGATTATTCGAGGTGCAACCAAGCAGTGCGGAAGTCAAGAAGGCCAGGACGAAGATTGAGGTGAGGTGTTTCGTCTTCATAAGCGAACTTCAACGATCTACAACGATTTGCTGGCGGGTGCTCTCGAAAATGGAGAGCAAATCTTTCTGCACGTCGGGGGCGATTTGTAATTTGTCGAGGCTGGCTTTGAGGTCGCCGATTGTGGCGTCGAACTCAGACTTGGAGATTTGCATGGTGGCGTGCAACGGCTTGATCGGCCGGCCCTGGTAGTTGGCTGGTCCGCCGGAAGCGACGGCGATGAAATCTACGAAGTGCTGTTTAAGGCGTGTTACGTTCTGGGGTGTGGCTTGCCATTCATCGACTTTCTCGCGGCCGAACCAGGATTTCTTCGCCACACCTTTGCGTGTCCAGTTTACGCGGGGATCTTCGAGGGCCCGGGCGACGAAATCGTCGACGATCTTTTGAATGCCGGGTTTTTCTCCGAGGCGCTGATACAACGTTTGCGCTTTCGGTTGCTCGCCGTTCTTGGCCGGATTTTTCGCGAGGTTTTTATCGTCTTCGGTATTAGCGCGTTTGCTGCCGCCGTTGTCTTTGGATGGAGTAATATTCTCGGCGCGGCGATCGGCTTCGGGACTGCCGGAGGTGAAGAAATCATCATCTTTGTCTTTGCTGGATTGCGGCGTGCCGCACGCGGCGAAGAACAGGATGATGACGCTTGAGACAAAGCTGAATATTCTGGCCGCAGAAATCACGCGGACTTTTTGAAGAACCCCTCTCACGGCTTACAACTTAGCGCACAGGGAGTCCGCGTGTATAAGGGACGGGCCTGATCAGCAAAGAGTGAAGGATGGACAGTGGGAAAGCTCGGCAGGAGCCTCGCGCCACCCGGGAAGCGTGAATATGGGAGCGGGCGGCGGCGTCGGTTAGTCGTAACAACGGAGTGGCCCGCGGCGGGCCAAGCTGGTAGTATTAATTTCAGATCAATGTTGAATCGAATCGCCAACGCGATTTTCGGGTGCTTTGCCGTGATTGCGCCGCTCTCTTTTTCTGCCGAGAAGGATAAGCCGCAGCTTTCTCCGTTGGAAGAATATCAGAAGGAAATTCAGCCGATTCTCAAGAAGCATTGCTACGATTGCCACGACGCCGACGTCGCGAAGGCTGACCTGAATTTGGAGTATTTCGACGACCTCGATAAAATTCATGGCGCTCAAGAAACATGGCAGACTGTGCTCGAGCGCATTTACGCGTTTGAAATGCCGCCGCCCGGAAAAAACGATCTTCCCTTCGACAAGCAAAGCAAGATAGTCCAATGGCTGAAGAAACTGCCGAAGCCAGAGAAGCCCGATTGCGATCAGATCGCGAACGATCGCAACGCCAACTTCTATCGCGGACACGTAATGTCACGCCGGATCAACCGCGCGGAATACGCAAATACGATACGTGATCTGTTCGGCGTAAGGGTCGCGGTGGAAGAATTGCTGCCGGCGGATGGTGGAGGAGGGGAAGGTTTCGATACGGCTGGGAACGCGCTGTTCACTTCATCGATTCACATCGAGAAATACATTGCGGCGGCGGATCTGGTGCTGACCACAGTCCTTCCCGATAAAGCGAGCAAGCTTGCTCCGGAAATCAAAGCTGCTCGTGTGAGGATTCTCGGATCGAATGCGAAACCGAGCAAAAAGGAAGCGCGGGTTACGGCGCAGGAAGTTGTCTCCCGAATTTCACGGTTGGCGTTTCGTCGGCCCGCTGAAACGAGCGAGGTGGAGCGAGCGTTGCAGCTTTTTGATCGCGCGTTCGATCGGGGGGATGATTACGTTCCGTCGCTTCGACTGGCGTTGAAGTCGGTGTTGGTTTCACCAAACTTTCTCTTTTTGGTTGAACCGGAGCCTGACGAGAAAGGGGTTCAGCCGCTAGCCGCTCTCCCGCTGGCCAGCCGCCTTTCGTATTTCATTTGGTCTTCGATGCCGGATGAGGAACTGCTGGCGCTGGCGGAATCGGGAAAATTGCTGGACCCGAATGTTTATCGGCAGCAGGTGCATCGGATGTTGCAGGACGCAAAAGCAGCGGCGCTTGGTGAGCGATTCGCCTTACAGTGGCTGGATCTGGAACGGCTTGGCGGAGAAGTGCGGCCCGATGCGCAGAAGTTTCCAGAGTTTGATTCGGAATTGCAGAGGGTGATGTTGGGAGAAGTTGAGGCGGTCTTTAACTACATTGTGAAGTCCGACAGTTCTTTATTAGAATTGATCGACGCGGATTACACGTTCGCCAATGAGCGGTTGGCGAAGATTTACGGTGTTTCAGATGTGATGGGAGAAGAACTGCGCAAAGTGGCTTTCGCAGATAAAAACCGGGGTGGCGTGACGGGGATGGCTGCAGTGCACGCGATCACTTCGTATCCATTGCGGACGAGTCCAGTGTTGCGCGGGCGCTGGGTGCTCGAGGCGCTGATTGGCGAGAAAGTGAAGCCGCCGCCGCCGGATGTTCCAGCGTTGGAAGAGACGCAGGAGAAAGCGAAAGATCTGCCGTTGCGCGCGCAGCTTGAGTTGCATCGCGCGAAAGCGGAGTGCGCCAGTTGCCACGACAAAATGGATCCGCTGGGTTTTGGGATGGAGAACTACGATGTGCTGGGGCGCTGGCGCGAGAAGGAGGGAGAACACGCCATTGATTCCACCGGCAAATTGCCTTCGGGCGAAACCTTTACAGGACCGGCTGGATTGAAGAAGATATTGATGTCCCGCAAAGATGACGTGGTGAAGCATCTCGTGCGCAAAATGACCGGTTACGCTTTTGGGCGTGAACTGAATAAGTTCGACGATTGTGTGGTGGACAAAGCGGTTGAAGCGCTGCAGCAGAATAATTATCGGCCTTCAGTGCTCGTAGAACACATCGCATTGAGCTTTCCGTTCCGGCATCGATTTTATCCAAAGATCATCGTCCAGGCTGCTACAGAGCAAAAGGAGAAATAAAGGGCTACAAATATGAACGTTCTGAGAAACAATCGACTTGCGCGGCGGACATTCCTTCGCGGCATGGGCGTGACGCTTGGACTGCCGTTGCTGAATGCGATGGGCAAGGTTTTGCCGGGTGCATCGCCGGAAGCAGCGGCAAAAGCGACCGCAGCCAGGAACGTCCAGGCGCCAGTGCGCATGGCGTGTCTATTTTTTCCGAATGGCGTTTGGGAAAAGAATTGGTTCCCGGACCAGGAAGGCGCGGATTACGAAATTCCGTTCGCACTCGAACCGCTCGCGCGGCACAAAAAAGATTTTCTCGTTTTCTCAAACTTCGACAAGAAGCACAGCCACCAGGGCGACGGGCATTATGCGAAGACCGCGAATTTCCTCACTGGCTTGCAGGTGCGCAAAACGCCAGGCAAAGACATCAGCGTCGGCGGAATTTCCATCGACCAATTGTGCGCGCAGCAGGTTGGGCGGCATACTCCGCTGCCTTCATTGGAGCTTGGCGTTGATCCCGTCATTTCCGGGATCGATTCGGTGGTTGGGTATACGCGCCTTTACGGCTGTTACATTTCGTGGCGTTCGCCGAATCAACCGGTCGCGCGCGAAATCGATCCGCGGCTAGGATATGAACGGCTGTTCGGTGTGATTCAGGCGGGGAAAAATGGTGGCCGCCAGACAAAAGAATCGAAGCAAGCTTCCGATAACCAGGCTCTACTTGATCTTGTTTTGGAAGATGCGAATTCGCTCCGCCGAAAGCTCGGCCGGGACGACCAATACAAGCTCGACGAATATCTGGACTCAGTTCGCGATGTTGAGCGACGCCTCGAATATTTTTCCACGCCGGAAGGCCGGTTGTGGAAACCAACTGCATCTCTGGACGTCGAAGACATCGCCGCACCGAAAGGCGCTCCGGGCGATCACCAGGAACACGTGCGTCTGATGCTTGATTTGATGGCGATTGCATTCTGGACGGATTCCACACGCATCAGCAGCTTCATGTTTGCGAATGATGTTTCGCCGAAGAATTTCTCGCAACTCGTTCCCGGCGCATCGAGCCATCACGAGCTGAGCCATCACCAAAACAAAGCGGAAAAGTTCGAGCCGTATTCGAAGATCAATCGCTGGCACTCTGAGCAACTCGCCTATTTCCTCGACAAGTTGAAGGCGATCAAGGAAGGCGAAGGGAACGTGCTCGATAACTCGATGATTCTCTTTGGCTCCAGTATGTCGGACGGCAACCGCCACGATCCGAACAATCTGCCGATCATTCTCGCCGGCAAAGCGGGCGGGAAGATCAAGTCGGGCCGTCACATCAAGAACGAGAAGCGCACGCCGCTGTGCAATCTTTACGTTTCGATGCTGGAACGGATGGGCACGCCGGTGGAATCGTTCGGCGATTCAACCGCGGCGATCGATCTTGGTTAAACACTATTACGCGGTTAGCCGGGCAAGTTCCATGAGGACTCCCGGCACTGCTTTGTAAGGATCTTCCGCGGCTTCGTATTCCAGCACGAGATAACCCTGGTAATTTGCGTCCCGCAGAATTTTGACTAGCCGCCCCAAGTCGGCAGGTCCCTTTTTTCCGCCTTTGGGCTGAATCTCCGTCTTGAGTTGGACGTTCACCGCATAAGGCGCGCAACGTTCCAGATCGCGATAGGGATCGTCTGTTCGGAAATTCCCGGTGTCCAGATTGATGCCGATCCACGGGCTCTGAACTGATTTGGCGATGTCGATCAGCGCATCCGGCTCCGCGACGATGCCGCCGTGATTTTCGATTCCGAGGAAAACGCCGCGTTCGCCCGCGTAGGCGCAACATTCCTCGAGTGCCTCAATGCAATTCTTCTTCGCCGCTGCGAACGGCTGTCCCTCGGCATTGCCCGCGAATACACGGATGTGCGGAATACCCATCAACGCAGCGTTGTCGATCCACGATTTCGTCTGCGCAATTTCCTTCTTTCGCTTTTCGGCGTCCGCAACCGTAAAAGTATTTCCGACACTCGTGCCGCTGAGTTCAATTCCTCGGACGAATGCATGCCGCTTCAGCTTTAGCAAAAATTCGCGGGTCGGATTCGAAGGGAAGTAATAGCTCGTTAACTCGGCGCCCACGCAACCGTGATCCGCGCAGTAATCGATGAACTGAAACAGATCGATCTGCTTCTCTGCCGCCACATTGCCTTCGCGCTTGTGCGAAGAATCTTTGAAGTATTGGCGGAAGGAATACGCGGCGAGGCTCAAACGGAGACTCGGTTTGCCGGTGCGTTTGAATGGTTCGGCGGCGCGGGCTGAAACGCCGATCGCGCCGAGCGCCAGTGCGCTCGAAAGAACAAAATTGCGGCGGGAAATAGGCATGCCGGAAGAATGGTCACGCCTGCCGATCGTGTTCAAAGGAAATAATTGGTAGACGTAACAGGCTTCTTGCCCTGCAGTGCCCGACCCTTTAATTCGCGGCCGGCACAATCCGGAAGAATCGATGCGTACCCGTAGCCGGCGTGCTCAAGGTGAATGGAGCTGTCTCGCTCTCCTCAAGGACCCAGTTTACAAGATCAGCCGAACTTTGGATTTCGTAAATCAAACCGATTCGGCCGGATAGAGTGAAAACAAACATTCCTTGCGCAGCACTCACCGCGCTGACAGTCGGGATTGCATCTGGATAAACGACGAGATTGACTACGGCGCTCTCCAACAATCGCGCATCGTTGATAATTCGCGCCTGGTACAGACCACTTTGATTCGTGGTTACATTCTGCAACGTGAGCGTGCCGTTTGTCGTTCCGGATGGGAACGCGACGGGAAGCCGCACTCCGTCTTTGAACCAGATCACCTCTTGCGCGCCGCTTACAGCTAACTGCAACTGAACTTCGTTGCCCACGGTCGCAAAGGTATTCGTAGGTTGCTGCAGGATGACCGGCGGCACCAACAGCCGATTACGCGTGCCGGTGTAGGTAGCCTTTACCCAAACTTTCTGGGTGGGATTGGTTGCGTCAGTGTTCCGAACTCGAATGGTGTAGAAGTCGGCGTTCGTGATTGCGAGTTTCAGAATTAAGTTCTGAGGGCCAGCGACGTTTGTGAGGACAGAGAGGTTTGGCGCGAGCACGGCTATTTCCCAGTTAGGGCCGTTGAGAGTGGAGAAGCCGTCGATCCGCAGATTGGTTCCTGCCGCGGGGCAGATCCGGCCGACGGTTCGTGGAGCGATGGAGTTTGCGGGAAGTGCGCCACCTTGGCGGAGGGACGACGCGTGTGAGTCGCCGAGGTCATCCGCCATTTCCCACTCCTGAATTGTTTGGCCCGGCGATTCAGGAAGCACCGGCGAAAGGTTCGTCGGGCCCCAGATACTATAGCCGCGACGAATGTTGGTTCCGTTGCACGGCGGCGCGGAGATGGTGACGCGCCCGTTTGCATCCGTTTGCATATCGTTTGGAAATGCGCCGGAATAATCGTGTAATGTTACGTTTGGGCCAAAGTCTGTTTGGACCGTTGCGCTTTGTGTGGTCGTCCAATTGTCATTCACCGCGATCAAGGCGCGCGCGCTGCGTTCGATAACCAGCAGGTCGGCGGCTTGCCAGCGGACTCGGTAGGCGCCTTCTTCGAAATTCAGATTCTGCCGGCACCAGAGTTGGTTCACGAGCCAGTCGCGCGCGGGAAGATGCGCGATGTTCGTGGGGTAATGCGTCCAGCGACGTCCAGTGGAATGTAAGTCGAAAAGGTCTTCGAAGAAGATTTGCGGTGAACCATCGACGGCGAAGGCCACTGCGTAGGCGAGTTGGATTCGCGGTTCGTTTGGATCGATGTGACCGCCGATTTCGCTGCCGCTATTCCAGCCGATGTAACGACCGTTGGCATCGAGTTGAGGGCGAAAGGTGTCGTGGTTGTTCACGAAGGGGACGGTGCGGCTGCGACGATTCTGCTGCGCGCCGGGAATGTTCGCCAAATTGTAGTTACCGAGGCCGTCAATAACGCCCTTGAACGCTTCGCGTAAACTGAAATCAAACGTTCCCGCCAAATCACTGGTCCCGCCATTCGCGCTATTCACTTGATCCACCCACGCGTCCAGTTGCGTCTTCGAACCGACAAACTCTCCGACCGCAAACATGTTCGGTCCGCCGGAAGCAAAGCCTGCATTGTTCGCCAGATTCCAAAGAAAATCCTGCATCGCCCAGGTCTCGAAATGTTTTACCGCGTCGAAGCGAAATCCGTCCACGCCGGTCTGCTTCTTCATCCAAACGACCCAATTGCGCATCCCGTTGCGCATGTAATCGACCTCTTGCGCCGGGTTGTAACTCATGTTGCTGCTCAACCCGCGCGCCTGGCTGTAGTAGCAAATATCCGGGCCGAAGAAACCGGCGGTGATGTCATCGCTTTCGGTGTTGTGGTCCGGGTTCGGATGAAAATTCTGCCAGTTCTTTGGGAATCGTCCGCGCCGTGCCGAGTAATTCGCGAAATCCTGCAACGTGGCAGGAGTCGCGTAGCTGGCATAACGAAAATTCTTCCACTTGTTCGAGGGCGCGACTGGATCCTGGCCGCCTGCGCCGGTATCGCTTCCGGCGCCGTCCATGTGGTTCAGGACGACGTCCTGAATAACTTCAATGCCGTTCGCGTGGAGGATCGAAATTGCGCGAAGGAGATTATCTTTGGTTCCGACGCGCGTGCCGGTGCTGCCGCCCTGCAGCTTGTCACCGAGATCGTAATGATCGAACGGCGAATAGCCCACTGAACCGGTGGCGTTCTTGTTTTTGATCGTCGGTGGAATCCAGACCGCATCGATGCCCATTTCTTTGAGGCGCGGCGCAAGATCGGCAAGATAGGTCGCCCAGTTATTCTGGTAATTGTTGTTCCAATAGTCCCACCAGAAGCCTTGAAGAACCACTTTGCGTTCTGCCGCATGGGCACGGGAACCGAGGGCGAATATCGCCAGGAAGAAGACGAGCAGCCAACGGTTCATTCGGGCGTAATTTCGCGGCTTGAGACGGAGTTCTCAAATTAAATATTCGCGCTGAGTCCACCGATAATCTAATGCGATTGCAATTCGTCGGACGTTTGGCAACCTCGCACGAAACTCAACTACTCTTTGTTTTATGGCTGGAATGCACGAAATCGATTTTCAAATTTACGGCGACGACATGCAGTTTGTGGAGGTCGAACTGGATCCGCAGGAAGCGGTGGTCGCTGAAGCCGGCGGCATGATGTACATGGAAGACGGCATCGAGATGGAGACGATCTTCGGTGACGGCTCGCAGCAGAACAGCGGTTTCCTCGGGTCGCTCATGGGCGCTGGCAAGCGCTTGCTGACCGGCGAATCGCTCTTCATGACGGTTTTCCTGAATCGCGGCATGGGCAAGAAGCATGTCGCGTTCGGAGCGCCGTACCCGGGCAAAATCATTCCGGTGCAGCTTTCAGAAATTGGCGGTGAACTCATCACGCAAAAGGATTCGTTCCTCTGCGCCGCGAAGGGAGTTAGCGTTGGAATTGCCTTCAATAAAAGAATCGGCGCCGGCTTGTTCGGTGGTGAAGGGTTCATCATGCAACGCCTCCAGGGCGATGGCTGGGCGTTCGTGCATGCGGGCGGAACGTTGATGCAACGCGATCTCGCGCCCGGCGAAGTGATTCGCGTGGATACTGGATGTATTGTCGCGTTTCAACCTTCGGTCGATTACGACATTCAATATGTCGGCAAGATTAAGTCCGCATTGTTCGGCGGTGAAGGTCTGTTTTTTGCGACGCTTCGCGGGCCCGGTCGTGTCTGGCTCCAATCGCTGCCGCTCAGCCGCTTGGCCGACCGCATCATCGCAGCGTCCCCGAAAGCCGGCGGTAAAGCGCGCGGCGAAGGTTCGCTCCTCGGTGGCCTCGGCGGCTTGCTGGACGGCGATAACGAGTAAGTTGGTCGATGACGCGCGATGTTATCGATACTGCTGTGCGCGAACGCATTCCCTTTGCTATCGAAATGGCGGACGGAAAAGAATACGAGGTGCAGAGCCCGGCCCAAATAGCCGTTGCAAGGAACTATGTAGTGGTAATCGGAACGGATGAGCTGCCGCACGTCTTGCCGCATTTAACGATTACCGGCGTTAGTTACTTGAAGCCACCTGGCGAGGGGAAGTAGCTATTTCAAAGAGAATCGAAGACCCACCACTCCGGCGACGGCGATCAAGCCGCCGATTAAAGACCGGATGGTGGGTTTCTCATTTTCGAACCGGCGTGAGAACGGGATGATCACCACCGGCGCGAGCGCGAGGATGGGCAGAACAATTCCGGTCGGCGCTTTCGCGAGGGCGTATTGCATGCAGCTGACACCCAGCGCCGGGCCGAGGGTGCCGTTTGCGAGCATCCACTTCCAGGCCGGGCGGAGGCGTTCGAGAACTGGCTTCTCATCGGGTGCGCGCCGCCGGAATGCGAAATAGGCGATCGCGGAAAAGAAGACGCCGCCCCAAATACGTTGATAGGCAGCGGTAATTCCGTCGATATGCTCGCCGGCCCCAGCGGCTACTTCGTATGCTTTGCGGCTCACCACTGAGCCCACGCCCTGGCCGAAGGCGGCGATCACGCCGAAGAGAACTCCCAGCATCAAAGTTTTCCTGGGAATATGCAGATGCTCGCGCGGGGCAAGTGCGACCGCAACGCCGATGAGAATAACGATGCCGCATACCACTTGTCGGCCCGTAAGTGGATTATCCAGCCAAATCCATTCAAGGGCTGCGCCGATCGGTGCGGCGAGGCAATGCAGAATGATCATCGACAGGCGCGAACCAATTCGCGGCAGGGCCTGGTAAAAAGCAACGTCGCCAATTCCAAAACCGATGACGCCGCTCAGCAGAAAAACCGGTAGCGCTTTGCCCGCGAATCCCGAACCAAGGGAATGCGCGTAAAGGCCGAGTAGAAACGTCGCGACGAGTATCCGGAAGAAATTTGCTTCGAGTCCGCCGACCATTCGGCTGAAGCGGTTGCCCGCCACGGCCGAAAGCGTGAAAAAGACGGTGGTGAGAAACGCGGCGAGCGCTCCGGCTTGAAGGTCGGGATTCGTAAGTCCTTTGAACGCGCGCCGGGCGTTACTTTTCGCCCAAAACTTTTGCCAGCGGTTCCTGAATGGAATCCGCCCAGATCTGGTAACCCTTCTTCGAGAGGTGCAGGTAATCCGGCATAATATCGCGGGGAATGCGACCTTGCTCATTGATGAACTTGTGGCCGAAATCGACCCAAACCACATTCTCTCCGTCGGCAAGTTTTTGAATGATCTGGTTGGCCTGATTGATTTTTCCGCGCTGCGGATTCACGTTCTCGCCGCGCGGGAAGATTGGAATGAGAAGAATTTTCATCGCAGGCAATTTGCTGCGCAGCTTCTGCACGATGGCGCGCACGCCTTCCGCGATTTGCTCCGCTGTATTGTCTTCACCGTTGGAATTATTCGTGCCGATCATCACCACGGCCGCCTTTGGACTCAGCCCCTCGAGATTCCCATTGTCCAGGCGGAAAAGCACATGTTGTGTGCGGTCGCCGCCGATCCCGAGATTAACTGCTTCGAACTTCGCGTATCGCTCCGCCCAAATCTCCTTCCCTTCGCCTTCCCAGCCTTGCGTGATGGAATCGCCAATAAAGATAACCTCCGCCTTCTTACCAACTTCTTTGACCTTCTCGTTGAACGATGCCTGTCGCCGTTTCCAGCCGTCGTCCCCGCGTGGCGCTGGATCGATCGCGGAATGTTGCGCGGAAGTGATGTAAATCGACGCTGCTGCGAAAATCGCGGAAAGAAACCGGTGATTCATGCGCGCGAGTGTAGAGCCTTCCGCAAACGTTTCAAGTGTCCACGAGACGGAATGAAGTTTGCCCCTTATTTACGAATATCGTTTTTGTATACTTCGTACTGTTTCATGATATTTTGCGCGTATTTGCGCGTGCCGGGATAATCCATCTGCGCGAGGAAGACCTGGCTATTGGTTTTAGCCGCGCCTTTATTCCAGCGGAGCACATGGGTCCGGCCCGCGTTGTAATCTGCCAGGGCATACGCAATCGGATTGTCCGTCCCTTTATACCGCTTCATCACTTTGGACAGATAGAACGAGCCGCAATAAATGTTCTTCTCGGGATCGGTAATGATCTCGTGTTCGAAGTTCTGCATCTTCTCCGCCTCGGCCCATTCAAGCGCGGCATCCTCGGTCACTTGCATCAAGCCGATTTCGCCAGCCTTGCCGCGCGCCCATGGCTTGAAGTTGCTCTCCTGCCAGATAACCGCCTTGATCAAGGCTGGATCCAAATCATACTTTTTTGCCGCCGCTTTGATGTGCTTGTCGTAACGGACGGATGGACGGTTCGGAAACAAAAAGCCGAGGTAAATCGCGAGAGCGACGATAACGACACTGCAAGCGATCGCGAACGGTTTGGATTGGAAAAACCGAGCCACTGTCCAGCGTAGCATACAATCTCCATCGGCTGCCTCAAGCAGATCGTGAACCCCGGTTGTGGATTTCCGCGCCCGAGGGTAGCTTTCCGCCGTGAACATGCTGCTCATCGCGCTGCTCGCCGCTGCAGTCGCTGGGGAACCGGAGATCAAGACGAATCCGGCGCCCAGGAAATCCGCTAATCCCGTTGCAAACGCTCAGCCCGATCCAATTCAACAGGAATATCAAAAGCTTCTCGAAAAAGACGAAGCCGCGCTGGAAAAGATCGAAGCAGTGATCAAGGAATTCGAGGCGTTCGAAGCAAAAGGCGCAGCGGGTTCACGAGCAACTCTCGGCGTAAAAATCGACCAGATCATCGAACCGATGAAAAAATCGTACGAGGAGTTCCTGGAAAAGAATTCCAGGCACGTCGAAGGGTTTCTTGCTTACGGAAGTTTCCTGAACGAACTAGGCGACGAAGAAGGGGCGACGGTCCAATGGGAGAAGGCGCGCGAAATAGATCCTAAAAATCCGACTCCCTGGAACAATCTTGCGAACATTTATGGCCACGTCGGGCCACCAAAAAAGGCTTTCCAATACTACGAAAAAGCGATTGAGCTCAATCCCACCGAACCGGTCTACATCCAGAATCTCGCCACAACCACCTATCTCTTCCGGAAAGACGCCGCGGAGATGTATCGCATCGATGAAGAAGCGGTTTTCAACAAGGCGCTGGATCTCTATCGCCAGGCGATGAAGCTCGATCCTACCAATCTCGTCCTCGCGACAGATCTCGCGCAAAGCTATTACGGAATCAAACCGCTCCGGACGAACGATGCTATCGCTGCGTGGAACCATTGTCTCACGCTGGCGAAAAACGACGTCGAAAAAGAAGGTATTCACACTCACCTGGCGCGCGTGAAATGGATGGCCAATATGCTGGATGAGGCCGAGAAGCACCTCGCCCAGGTAAAAAATCCCGAAATGGCGGAACTGAAAGATCGCATCCAGCGCAATATCGAGAAGAAACGAAGAGGCGAATCGGTGACCGATGCTGAAACTTCCGCCGAAGGGAAAAAGTGGAAAGCGGCGGCTGAATCAAAGAGGTCCGACTCTCCTGCGCCGAAGTGAGTCAACTCTTTTGCTGCGAAGCGTAGATTAAAAAGATTTCACGGCCGACTTCGACGTAAATACATTCCTCTTCCATTTCCGCGGCAAGATCCGCGAGCAAAACTCCGAAAGTCTGGAGACTCTCGGGCGCGGCTACCGCAACTTTGTACTGCCGGTGTTCGCCATAATGGTCGTGCCCGGCATCATCCTTCCAATGTCCGGAGATATTTCCTGATGAGACGGTGTAGCCATTAAAGTTCGCCACGAGAAAGTCGTGGATTTCGAGTTCGAACGGCACCTCGCGCGGCGATTTCAGTTTCAGTTTTTCTATCGGCAACAACGCTACCGCAAGCTGGCCCAGCGACTCTCGTTTAACTTTGGGCAGCGGCTTGATTGATCGCTCGCTCATTCCTTTTTCCAGATTCTCTCAGTTTAAAGCAAGGAGGCGTGGTGACGCCCACGCCTCCTCTCGCTCCTGCCTGTCCCGTTTGACCCCTCTAGGAAATAGTCTGCTTGCGATGGCCGTTCCCATTCCCATTTGATCCATTGCTCCCATTGCCATTGCTTAGACTCTCCCTAGTCCCATGCCCATTTGCTTTCCCATTGTGTGCCTTCCCGTTGCCATTCCCGTTAGTTGTTGCGGCGGCGAGCGCTGGGCTCGTTTCGCGCGACGGAATCCCGCCACCCAACCGCGTGCCGACACTTACCGTCGCGCTGCTTGGGATGACGATCTCCGACTCGGAGGCCGCGATCTTATTGAACAAAGTCAATGCCTGGGCGGTCACCTGGTCCATGTTGTAGTATTTGTATGTGGCCAGGCGCCCCGCGAAATGCACATTCGGAGTCTGCTCCGCGAGGGTCGCATATCTGCGATATAACTCCGCGTTTTCCTGTCGCGGCACGGGATAATACGGATCGCCATCGTCCTGCGGGTACTCGTAGACGACCGTTGTCTTATCGGATTCCTGCCCGGTGAGATATTTGAACTCCGTCACACGCGTGTAAGCGTAGTCGTTCGGGTAATTAATCACCGGCGCGACCTGATATTGCTTCTGGTTGTGTGTCTCGAATTCGAAACGCAACGAGCGATATGGCAGCTTCCCGTATCGATAATCGAAGTACTCATCGACCGGGCCGGTGAAGATCATCTTCTTGAACGGAATCATCTCCAAAATCTCGTGATAGTCCGTGTTTAGCATGATCTTGATGTTCTCATGCGACAGCATGTTCTCGAACATTCGTGTGTAACCGTGTAGCGGCATCGCCTGGTAGGAATCAGTAAAATACCGTCCGTCGCGATTTGTCCGTGTCGGCACCCGCGCCGTCACGCTCGCGTCCAACTCCGAAGGATCGATTCCCCACTGCTTTCGTGTGTAGCCGCGGAAAAATTTTTCGTAGAGTTCCTTGCCGACCTTGCTGATTACGACATCTTCGGAAGTTCGAATCTGGTCGCGCTTTTCAGCGACGGATTCAAACCACTTCTCAAGCTCCGCCGACGACAACTTCAGCCCATAGAGCGTGTTGATGGTGTCCAGGTTGATGGGAATGGGAACCATCTGCCCATCCACGCAAGCCAGCACGCGATGTTGATACTGGCGCCACTTGGTAAACTGCGACAGATAATCGAACACGCTCTTGGCGTTGGTGTGGAAGATGTGCGGACCGTATTGATGAATCAGCACGCCGGCATCGTCGAACTTATCGTAAGCGTTTCCGCCGATGTGGTTGCGCTTGTCGATCAGCAGGACCTTCTTGTTCAATTGGCTCGCCAGCCGTTCCGCCAAAGTGCTCCCCGCGAACCCCGCACCCACAATTAAATAGTCAAACATAACTCTTCACCTCTCATGTTGCGCATGTGCCTTCGCGTCGGCTCACGCAATCGCCGTGGTCACTTCTTCCTCGGAAGTGCGGGCGCGTTTATCTTTATTCCTGAACACATCCGCGATGTGTCCTTCCAGCTTCTCGACAATGGTTTCCCATTGATTCTCCTGCGCCATCTGAATGCCGCCACTGATGGCTGACTCGTCTGGTTGCAAAGTTTCCTTGCGGCAAAGTCCAATAAATTCCTCGTGGGTCGCGGCGATTTTCACCACGGTGCCGAAGTTTGAAACGACATCCGGGACCGGCGTCGAAACGATCGGGGTCCCTGTCGCCATGTATTCCAGTGCCTTGGTTGGATTGATGAATTCCGTCGCCTCGTTCATTGCGAAGGGCATCAGGCATACGTCCCACCCCTTCACGTAATTCGGCAACTGCGCGTATTCGCGTCGGCCGAGCCAGTGCAAGTTCGGCGCCTGCGGGAAATTTGCAGGATCCACTTTGCAGGCCGGGCCAACCATCGCAATGTGCCAGTTTGGGTTCGCCGCTGCTAGTTTTCCGATCAACTCGTAATCAAGGCGTTCATCGACGACTCCGAAATAACCCAGCACGAATTTTCCTTCCCCGAATTTAGTATCTTCAGGAACGTCGGTCTGCGGTGACCGTGCTTTGGCAAAATGCTGCACGTCCACACCGCAGCCATAAAAGTGACAGTTGCTATTGAAGCGCGATTTGCTTTGGCACATCTTCCGCCCGCCGGCGAACACGACGTCCGCTCGGGCCAGTAGTTGGCGTTCGCGCGTGATGATTTCCGGGGGTGCAAATTTGAACTGCGACAGTTCATCCATGCAGTCGTAAACCACCGCGCGCTCATTCAGCTTATCGACATGCGCCGGCACGGCCATCGGATCGTAAAACCACTGCACCGGCCGTTCGAATTTCCCTTTCAGCGGACCCTGCAACGCTTCTTCCAACAACCGAAACCGTTCCTGGTCGACCCATTCGCCATCGCTGAATCGCGAAGCGGGAAACTCCGTGTGCATCACCGTGATGTTCGGATAATCGGTAAGTTGCCGAATCTTGTAAGTCGGCGGTTCAAATCCATCGCGGAGTTGCGGCCCTTCGACGAAGAGCACGCGGTGACGTTTTGAAATTCGCGACAGGAATTGTTGTGGCCGTTGCCACACTCCTTCCCACCGCAAGTGGCAGTGAACGATAATCGGATAATCGAGTTGGTTATTGCTCATGGTGATCGTTCTTCAAACTCATAAAAAAGAGCCGTGTGGAACGGCCCTGGTGCAATTGCAAATCCATGTTCGGCAGCAGTCCGCCGGATTCCACCAATGTAGCCCAGGCACTTGGTTGGCGCTCTTCGCCGCGGCCTGTGCCAGCGTCGCCTCAAAATTCACTTCAATATTTTTCGCCGGCTTTTCGTCCGATAGAAAAACACACGTTGCATCCGTCGGAGGCGGCGGAAGCATGGTTTGGGTGTCGTCAGCAAACTGCGTTAACATGCGAATAGAAGTTACGTTCGCTGAACGGCTTCGCTAGATGGGACGGCTCCTGTAAATACGTTCAGGTTTCGCTCGTACGGAACTGAGGGAAAATCCGACCGCTAAATTCCGCATCAGAAAGCTGCACCCGCGAGCTGGTGCACTTCGTTGAAACATTTCTTCGGTCAGCCGCGTTTAATGGTTAGAAATGATTCAGAACACTATGGTTAGAAACAATTTCGCTGCTGCGACTGCGACCGTGCTGTTGACGGTCGCGGTCATACCGGCCTTGGCTGGGCAACTCGACCAAACAAAAGTTCCCACCGACGCCAAATGGGTGGTTCACGTGGATTTCGATGCTTTCCGCAAATCCGCCCTCGGGTCTCATTTCCTCACGAAGTTTCTCGAGCCGAAAATCAACGAGAACGATGTTTTCAAGAAGGCGAACCTTTCGATCAATCTGACCAATATTTCGGGCCTGACCGCGTACGGACCAAATTTCGAAAAGGACGGCGACGGCGTTCTGCTCCTCTCCACCACCGCGGACGTTAAGAAAGACATGGATACGCTCGTCGGGATGGCTTCGCTGAGCGAAAACGAGACGAAGGACGTAACAATGGTTCAGCAAAGTCCTTTTCCCCTGTATAACGTGAAGAACGATCTTTTCGTCGCGCCGCTCGGCGGGAACACCGTGCTGCTGGCCAAGTCGCGAGAGCAGGTCGAGCGCGCGCGTGAAATAACGACCGGCAAAGGCGAGACGTTCGCGAAAAAGAATCCGTTCAAGGATTACCCTGCGACGCCGAACGGCTATTTCTTCGCGGCGATGGCGCAGGGATTCAATGATAACGCAAATATCCCGCCGCAGGCGCAGGTGCTTCGCGAGACGGAAGGCGGCCGCTTCTTGATGGGCGAGAGCGATAAGAATCTGTTTCTGAACCTGGTCTTCAAGGGCAAGGACCAGGAAGCCACCACGAAGATTCAGCAGGTTCTCCAGGGCATTGTCGCGCTGGTGAGCATGAGTCAGCAGAACAATCCGGACCTAGTTGAACTCGCCAATTCCACGAAGATTTCCGGGGAAGGCCAGAATGTCAGCATCACGCTCAATTTTCCGACGGCGAAGGCGCTGCAACAGGTGGACAAGCATGTGAAGGTCAATGTGAACAAGAACGCAGTGAACCTTGACGTGGCAGTCGAAGAGAAGGAAGAAGCCAGCGAAGCGCTAGACACCAAAGAGTAGCTGCGGACTTTGACCGTCTTGGACGAAACCGAGGAATCGCTGGAGCAACTCGCCGCGAAAGCAAGAGCGGGTTGCTCGCACTCATTTGAACGAGTGGTCGAGCAAACGAAAGATCGCCTCTTCACTTATCTCATCCAGTTAGTCGGCAATGAACATGACGCAGAAGACATCGCGCAGGAAAGCTTCATCAAGGCGTATCGTCACCTGCATCAGTTCGATGGCCGCGCGCGTTTCACGACCTGGCTTTACACCATCGCGAAAAACACGGCTTTTACGCACCTCCGCCGCCGCAAGTTCCATCAACCGATCGAAGAGCTTGAAGACGTCCTCGCGGCGGAGTCGCGCCCCTTCACGGATGCTGCGGATTCCATCTGGAACACCGCTCGCCAGCTCAAACCAAAGTTTTATGAAACGCTTTGGCTTTTTTACGCCGAAGGATTTTCCCTTAAAGAAACTGCCGCGATCATGAACACCAACGCCATCACCGTTCGCGTCAATCTCCACCGCGCCCGCGCCGCACTCGAGAAGAAACTCACCCGCGTGGGGCTACAACCGGAGGGGCGAACACTGTGAGACCCACCACCTTCGCTCCGTTGCCACCGCTCCACAAAAGCGTTATCTTAACCCTGCGCTCCTAACCAATATGCGACCGCACCAGGACCAACTCGAACAACGCCTCCGCAGAGAAAAACCGGAACACGCTGCGCCGTTTGGGTTCACCGAGCGCGTTATGTCGAAGATCCCTTCAGACGCGCGGTCTTCATTCCGCAGCGACTCGCATCCTCAGCAACTCCTCTGGCCTCGCCTCGCCACTGCTTTCGCACTCCTCGCCATCGCCGCCGTTCTCCTCCCGGAACTCGCCTCGCAAAAATCAACTCACTTTACCTCGGGGCAGGCGAACCCAAGTTCGTCCCCGCACGGAGACACCTCAACCGCGCTAATTACCGAACCTCTCCCGCTCCCCACCATCACCCAGCAACAATTCCAAGCCCTCACGACGCAACTCGACGACCCCCTCGAAAAGGAATTGAACAACGTCATCAGCGACACCCGGATCGCCATCCAGTTTGTCGCCGCGAATTTCATTCCTGATAGATAGAAGATTGCCCCAGCCTTTTTCTATGCAGGAGCCGAGCGCGCATCTTTTTCGTGGCGGCGGGGTTTTATGTTGGGTGCTGCTGAGGTGACTTTTTATTGGTGGTTCTCAGGGCTGTTTTCGCGGACGCGGTACATTTTGTTGGCGTTGGCGGAGTTGGGTTCGAAAATCTGGATTTGGGGGGCGTAGGCGTTGGTGCGGAGAACCGAGCGCCAATCCATGAGCGCGGTGGCGCGTTCGATGAGGTAGTTGTTGCCAATAACCGCGGGGAAGGTGAAGCCGAAGAAACCGTTGGTGCGTTCCAGTGGCGTGAGGAAGAGCGGGGGGTTGGGCGCATCACCATTCGCCAAGACCAAAAAGCGGTGCACTCCAGATCGCGCGGAATTCCCTTGCTGATCGAATCCTTCAACTTCCCAGGTATGCTCGCCGGGTGCGAGATTCAGGATCAGCGGGGTCGCGAGCGTGTTTTCGCTCACCTTGGTTCCATCTACATACACGGTTGCGGAGCTTGCGCTGGACAAACCGGCGTCGTGCAGAAAGTAATAGAGCCTCACGGGCGAAGTCACTGTTGCATCCGGCCTTGGTTCGATCGCGATGACCGTAGGGGCGCTGGCATCCGCAAGATCTGAGATGGGGTGTGCGGTAAAGTCGGTCGCGGGCGGTTGTTCGCGAGGAACATCACGATAGTTCACGTTCCGAAACTCAGGCTCGCATTGGGCATCGTAATAAAGCTGATCTTGAAAGATTGCGTCGTCCGCATCGGCGACATACTTGGTATCTTCCGCCGGAGCGATCCGCAGATCTTCGCCATTCAAGGTGATGTTCAGCTGGGTTTTTCGGTAATCCGGATATTTGACGGTGAATGTTCCCTCGCGAGAAAAGTGGCACGGGCCGGCGCCGTCATCACCCCAGGTGGAGGGCAAGCCATCCCAGGCAGTGCTGACCAACAACTCACGCCGCGTCTCGCCAAGCGAGACGGTTAAGTTCACTTCTTCGTCGACCGGGCCGGTTTGCACGCGTGCCGAGAAGCGCAACGCGCCGGTCGTTTGTGATGAGTTCGCCACCCAGTCTGGAACGACCATGGAACTCGAGAGCATGTAAAATCCATCGCCCAACTCCACGAGGGGGACGTCCGCCGCCATTTCTTCCACCGGCGCGCTGTAATGGGCGTACATTCGCGGGTGTTTCGGATCCCAACCGCCCCACGCAACTCGAATCTGTTCGCGTGCTGGTCTTCCGCGGGGCCCGCGCAAGATGACGCTATAGTGAACGCGATCACCGACCTGCACGCGTGTCTTGTCGGTGATGAGCATCACAATTTCCGGATGCAACTTAGCCTCGAGCGGGGCAGGGGCGGATAACACTTTCACCTGTTCCACTTTTCCGTCTGCATCGAGTTTTTTCCGCACGTACGAAGTGCCATTCTGCCAGCCCATCGGGAACTCCCACGTCATCTCGCGCACGATGTCGACAAAGTCATCGAGTGCCTCCGCCTTGTTTAAGTGATGCTCCGGCAGGTAATGACAGAACGCGTAGGCCGGCTCGTAATTCAATAAACCGCGCATCAACTCGCGGCCCGAAGCATCACGCGCCACCAATTCCGCATCGATGGGGACCCGCGCCCGGAACAAACCATTCGTATCGGCGCGCACGGTCCACTCCTGCCGGCCGTAGCGGATGCAGGCGATTTCCGCGGCGAGCGGAGTGCCCGTCGCGGAATCGTAGACGCGACCGTTGACGATTGACTTGAAGACTTCGGGCTGTCTCGGTTTCGGAGTGACTTCGAAATAAATCGGACTGGCGTACCCGGCCATCCATTCGCCTTCGTTCCCTAAGATCCGCACCATATAATAAGCCTCTGAATTTTCGTGGATGTTCTCTTCCACCGAAAAATCTGGCGTGTTGGGCGTCCAAGTCTTCACCACTTCCCCGTTTCGTATTAATTCAACGCTGGCGAGCCGGCAGGATTCCGTTCCAGCGAAGTTCGAATTTTCCAATGTCCATGGATTGAATCGGTAACGTGCCTGGATGCGCACTTTCCGTTCCGCGCCATTAGCCACGAGGGAGTCGCCGGGAAGGGCGTCATCGACGGCGAACAAGACGAGTGGTCCGGTGGTGGCCATGACTCGACCTTTGCGGATCGCGTTCGCCACGCCGGCACGCGTGACGGGGTGTCCGTCCATCTGCAGGTAATTCATCCAAAAGCCTGCGCCCTTTTGGCCGTTATTCAGTCGATCCATGCAGAAATCCGAATCGGCGAGGACCGGGATTTTGTAACCCATCTTCAAGAGCTTGTCGTAACGAGCCAGCTTGCCCGGGCCGTGCGCTTCGTCGGATACGACGCTCCAGCCGTCGAGTAAATGGCCTGCGAGCGCGGCGATCGGAAAGAATTTGTAGTGATTGTTGAATGGATAAAGCGCGGGGCCGCCCCAGTCGCGGAAAGGAAAACGCCGGTCGGGATGCACCGGGAAGACGACTCCACCTTGCTCGTGCACCGAATTGATGCCCCAATGGTAGGGCAGGGCTTTCCGAATCGCCCACGGGTCATATAGAATGGTTGCGTGATGTCCCCACGCGTTCTTCGGGGCCTCCGCACCCGGCCAGATCTGGCACTCGGTGCCATCATAGGCGCGCCACACGCGATTGATTTCATCGCCCGTGAGGAGCGGTGCGCCGATGTGTTCGTCGGCCAGGGATGCGAAATTTAGTCCACCTGCTGCACAAATAGCGTAGGCCTCCTCCGGCTGGCGCGAGATTTGATTATCGCCGTGGAAAAAATGGACATGCGCATCGCCGGCGCGCCAACCTTTGGCATACAGATCAAGGACTGGTTCCAAGGAGACGGCAATGACGTAAGTTTTGCCAGGCTCCGTTAAATTTGTGGTGATGCTCTGCGGCAGATAATCCGGTCCTTTGCCGATCCGAATCTTCGTCACGCCAGTGGGCACTTCCACGACGGTTTCGGGAGTCATCGCTTTGCCGCGAAGCATCACGGCTGGCCATTCTGAAGCACCCCATTCGCCAGGAACATAAGAACCGTCCGGTTTTTGGATGATGGCACGCACAGCGACCGGCTCCGCGTAACCAGGCTGTGTCGCCTGAATCTTGAGAAAAACTACGTCACTCCCCGCGATCGCAGGGCTACAGAATGCAAACAGAGCGGTGGCGAGAAGCCCGCGCAACATCGACGAACGCTTCGTGAAAAAATGAAAACCGCTGCTCACAAAAAAAACCGTTAGCTACCTTACTGCATTTCGAGACTCGTTGAAGGAGAAAAAGAAAGCACCTGTCCACTGTCGGCGGATTCGCCTTGAACAGTTACTAAAGAGAGTAACTTTGTTTTAGCCTCAGGAGAAAAATAGCCACCGGAACGAATGATCTTCAGCCTGAGCACATATCTCTGACAGAGATTTGCCGCTTACCACTCAAAACTTCTCCAAGGACACCAGGATAACGCTGCAGTCTTATGCCAGCAGAGGAGCGACGATTTCGCCGTGGACGTCGGTGAGGCGGTAGTCGCGGCCGCCGTGCCGGTAGGTGAGACGGGTGTGGTCGATGCCGAGGAGGTGGAGGATCGTGGCGTGGAAATCGTGCACGTGGACGCGGTTTTCGGCGACGGTCGCGCCGATGTCGTCGGTGCTGCCGTAGGTGAGGCCGCCTTTAACGCCTGCGCCGGCGAGCCATGAGGAGAAGCAGGCGCTGTGATGGCCCCGGCCTTTTTCGCCATCGACTCCGGGAGTGCGGCCGAATTCGGTCGTCCAAACAACGAGAGTATCCTCCAACATTCCGCGCCTTTTTAGATCGCAGAGAAGGCCGGCGATGGGTTGATCGATGCCTTTGGCGTGTTTAGCGTGTTCGGCCATGTCACCGTGCTGATCCCAGTTGTGGCTGGACGTGCCATCGACCAATTCAACGAAGCGAACACCGCGTTCGATAAGACGTCGGCCGACGAGGCATTGCCAGCCGAAGCCATCGGTCTGGTCGCGCTTCATGCCGTAGAGACCGAGGGTTTCATCGGATTCTCTCGAGAGATCGAAGACTTCGCGCGCTTCGCTCTGCATGTGGAAGGCGGTTTCGAAGGTGCGCATGCGGGCGGCGAGTTCGCTGTCATCGCGGTGCTGCTTGAGATGTTCCTTGTTGAAGGCTTCGGCGAGGCCGAGTTCCAGTTCCTGGACGGCGCTGAGTTTCGTGCGGCGATCGAGATTGGCGATCGGTTCTTTGCCGGGCACGACGCGGACGCCCTGGTGATAGGCGGGCAGGAAATCGTTGTTGAAGATTTGTGTGCCCGCGTAAGGCATGCCGCCGCTGAGGACGACGAAGGAGGGTAAATTGTTGTTCAGCGTGCCGAGGCCGTAGCTGACCCAGGAACCGATGCTGGGCCGCGAAAAAAAGAACGAACCGGTGTGAATCGCCAGCGTGGCTTGATAATGCTCGTTGTCGTCGGACTTCATGGAGCGAATGAGACAAACATCGTCCATGCATTCGCGGAGGTACGGAAACAGATCGCTCACCAGCGTGCCGCATTTGCCGCCGGGACGAAATTGCCAGCCAGGCTTGAGAAGGACGCGTTGCTGATTCGAGAGGCCGCCGCCGATGCCCATCGTTTTGCCATCGGCTTTAAAGAGCTGCGGCTTGTGATCGAATGTGTCCATGTGGGACACGCCGCCGTTAGAAAAAATGAAAAGGACGCGCTTCGCCTTCGCTGCATGATGCGGCATTTTTGGCGCAAGCGGATCGGAGGCGGTATCTGCGAGGAGTTGCGAGAGAATGCCCGGCAGCAAAATGGAACCGCCCACGAGGCTGCGGAGAACTTCGCGGCGGCGCAATAGATACGGGTTACTCATGGCAACTCAGTCAATGTAAACGAACTCGTTCAACCGGAAAAGGACGCGGGTCATCGCCTCCCAGGATTGGTGTTCGATGTTTGCATCAGGAACTTTGGCGCGGCGGAGTTCGTCGCTGACGGAGGCAAGGAAATGGCGGCTGCGTTCGAGTTCGTCGGGAGCGGGCGGACGGACGAGGGCGAGTTGATAGGCATGGCGAAGGCGCTCGGTGTTGTCGGCGGATACCTCAAGAATTCGTGCGGCGAATTTCTTCGAGAGTTCGTGGACAAAAGGATCGTTCAGGAGATAAAGCGCCTGGAGCGGGGTGGTGCTGGTGAGACGCAAAGCGGTGCTGGTGGCGGGGTCGGCCCCGTCAAAAATGGCGAGGTAGGGATGCCGCTGGATGCGTTGTGTCATCAAATAAACGCTGCGCCGTTTGGTCTCGTAAACGGCTTTGAACGGATTGTGCTGGGTGTAGTTCCATTCCTCCTGCGGTGGGAAGGGATGCGGACCGGCGGGACCCGGGTCGAGTTCACCGCCGAGAACCAGGAGCGTGTCGCGGATCGCTTCGGCATCGAGGCGGCGGCGCGGGTAACCACTGAACAGATCGTTGGCCGGATCTTTTGCGAAGGCGGATTCGCTGCGCTCGCCCGATTGCTGATAGGTGCGCGAGAGCATGATAAGGCGGTGCATCGATTTCATGGACCAACCTGAATTGATGAAACGCGTGGCGAGGAAATCGAGTAACTCAGGATGCGTGGGAGGCTTTCCTTGTTTGCCGAAATCATTTGGCGTGGCGACGAGTCCTTTTCCGAAATGATTAAGCCAGATACGATTCGCCATGACCCGCGCGGTCAGCGGATTTTTCGCGTCAGCGATCCAATTGGCGAGTTGGAGACGGCCGCTGCCTTTTATGTCGGCGGGAAGTTCGGTGCCGTTCAGGACGGTGAGGAAGCGGCGTGGGATGACATCGCCGGGGCGCGCGGGATCGCCTTTGATTTGAATGGCGGCGTTGACTGCTTTCGGTGCTTCCGCGACGGCATAGGCCTGGTCGAATGGGAGGGCACTGTTCTGATGTTGTTCAGCAGCTTTTTTGGCGGAGGCGAGCTCCTTCTCGAGCTTCTTCTTTTCGTCTCTCTCGGCATTCTTTAACTCGCCTTCGAGCCGCTTTACCTCGGCGTCGAGTTCTTTCTGTTTTTCGCGACGCGATTTCAGCGCGGTTTCCACTTCGCTTTTTGGGACGAGCGGGACGAGATCGCGCTGGGTTTTCTCCAATTCAATGCCCGGCCACGGATAGCGGGTGCTTTCGAAGAAACCATAGAGCGCGTAGTAATCCGAAGCTGGAATAGGATCAAACTTGTGATCGTGACAGCGCGCGCAACTGACGGTCAGCCCGAGGAAGGAGCGACCGAGATTATCGATCGTATCTTCGATGGTAAGGTGCTGGGGATAATCGGAAACGCGCGAGCCAAAGCGGCGGGCGTTCGCGATGTAGCCGGTGGCGAGAATGCGGGCGTGCTTCTCTTCGAGAGCGTCGGCGGGGAGCAGATCGCCGGCCAGTTGCTCGCGGATGAACTGGTCGTAGGGCAGGTCGCGGTTGAATGCGTCGATCACCCAATTGCGATAGCGATACATCTGCGGAATCGGGAAATCGGAATTGTCGCCAGCGGTATCGGCGTAGCGGACGACGTCCAGCCAGTGACGGCCCCAGCGTTCGCCATAGAGAGGTGAGTCGAGCAAGCGATCAACGACTTTGGCGAAAGCATTCGGTGAATTGTCCGCGACGTAGGCTTCCACTTCTTCGGGCGTCGGTGGAAGGCCAAGCAGATCGTACGTCGCGCGACGAATCAGCACCCGCTTCTGCGCAGCAGCCGCCGGTTCGAGCTCTTCTTTTTCCAGACGCGCCAGGATGAAGCGATCAACGTCATTCGCTGGCCAATCCTTTTTTTTGACGCTTGGAACTTTCCCGGTGGCGAGCGGACGGAAGGACCACCATTCGCGTGCTTTGTTCCAGTCGATGGAAGATTTCGCTTTTACCACCGCGACGGTGTCGGTGGTGCGAGGGTCGGGCGCACCCATTTTCACCCATTGCTCCAAATGCTCGATATCCGCAGCCGCGAGCTTCTTTTTCGGAGGCATCGTGAAATTCGGATCGCTATGGCGCACCGCCTGGATCAAAAGGCTTGCGTCCGGCAAACCAGGATAAATCGCTGGCCCCGTGTCGCCGCCCTTCACCACTCCCGCGCGCGAATCCAGCAGCAATCCGCCCCCGATCTTTTTCGCGCCCGCGCTGTGGCACTCATAACAATTCTCAACCAGGAGCGGCCGAATCCGCCGTTCGAAAAATTCAGAGTGCTCCGCGGTTAAAGCTGTGACGAATTGCGGCGCGCCGGAAGAACGGATTGCGCCTGTTCCGGACCAAATCTCGACTCCGGAAAGGTTCGCCGCACCGCCGCGCGCGGAAACTTTCAGCTTTCCTTCCGTGCTCGTCGCGGGCCATGGTCCGAGCCTCTTCCACGCCCCCGCATTGCCGCTGTTGAAACCCTCGAGCACCGGCTTGTCATTGAGAAGAATATCGAACCGCTCGCTGTGATTATCCTCCCAAACATAAACCAGCACCTGGTAATCGCCCGCAGGCACGTCCCGGATTTCGAGATCAACTTTGGAACCCCACCGGCTGCTGCGGATCATCTTGGAACGCTCCGCATCCGTCGGCGGCTTCAGCGGCACGGTCTGATTTTCAAAAGAGCTTCCGGTGGCTTTGAGCTGCTTTTCGTCATCGGCCTCCCACGGATAACCTTCAATCGTCAACGCGGGACCATTGAGATTAATGGCGCGAAAGAACGTTGCTTCAGGAGCGTCCTTAACCTCCGCTGCGAGGAGGAAGCCGGTGAGCTGAACCGACAGTATGATCGATCGCAAAATCATTGGTGGTCGCACTCCAATGTGCAAAAGGAACGGCCGATAGACAAGGGTGGACCGAAATGTTTTCCGTCCATCGCATTTCCTCTCGTCCGCGATTCAGGTTTCGGTCTCGTTTTGCACGAACCGCATTTTGCGCGAAGCGGCGCTCAGGCGGTCTGCGCCTTTTTCGTCCTGCCTCGCCCCGATATGAGCTGTGATTGCGGAGGTGCAGAATCATAGTGACCCGCGCGTGCCGATGCGCCGCGCGGAACAGGATTATGGATAAAAAGATTTTGCCGGGCCGGCCGAATCCGCTGGGCGCGACCTATGACGGCAAGGGGGTTAATTTTGCGGTTTATTCAGAATCCGCGACCGATATTGAGGTGTGCCTTTTCGACGACCTGGGGCAGCCGCAAATGACGTCCTTTCGGCTGCCGGAGTTCAGCGGTTTCGTTTGGCACGGGTATTTGCCAGGGCTGAAGCCGGGGCAACTCTACGCGTATCGCGCGCACGGCGAGTTCAATCCCGCCGCCGGGTTGCGGCATAATCCCAACAAACTGCTGCTCGATCCTTATGCCAAGGCGATCTGCGGGCGGATGGATTGGGATGCGCCGATCTTTAGTTATCCGCTCGGTCACGCGGACGCAGATCTGGCTTTTGACGAAGGGGATAATGCCACCGGGGTGCCGAAGTGCGTGGTGATTGAAAATCAATTCGATTGGGAAGGGGACACGCTGCTGAAAATTCCGTGGAACGACACGATCATTTACGAGGTGCACGTCCGCGGGTTCACGATGCGGCATCCCGAAATTCCGGAAGAGATTCGAGGGACCTATGCGGCGTTCGCACATCCAGCGGCAATTGAATATTTAAAGAAGCTCGGCGTCACCGCAGTGGAGTTTTTGCCGGTGCACGATTTTCTACGGGAGAAACATTTGATCGATAAAGGGCTCACGAATTATTGGGGTTACAACACGCGGAATTTCTTTAGCCCCACGTCGCTATATTCTAGTTCGGGAGATCGCGGCCAGCAGGTAACCGAGTTCAAGAATCTGGTGAAGCAACTTCATCGCGCCGGGCTCGAGGTTATTCTGGACGTGGTTTATAATCACACCTGCGAAGGCAATCATCTCGGGCCCTCCATCTCGTTCCGCGGACTGGATAATCGCACGTACTACCATCTGATGGCCGATAATCCGCGCTATTACATGGATTATACCGGGACGGGGAACAGCATGAACGTGAACCATCCCCAGGTCCTGAAGCTGATCATGGATAGCCTGCGGTATTGGGTGACGGAGATGCATGTGGATGGTTTCCGGTTTGATTTAGCTTCCGTGCTCGCGCGCGAACTTTACGACGTCGATAAACTGGCCGCCTTCTTCGATATCATTCACCAGGATCCAGTGCTTTCAGAGGTGAAACTGATCGCGGAACCATGGGACGTGGGCATGGGCGGTTACCAGGTCGGGAATTTTCCGGTGCTGTGGAGTGAATGGAACGGGAAGTATCGCGACAACGTGCGGAAATATTGGAAGGGCGACGATAATCAAATCCAGGAGCTGAGTTCGCGTCTGCTCGGCAGCAGCGATCTTTACCAGGATGACGGGCGCGAGCCTTACAACAGCATCAATCTAATCATCGCGCACGACGGTTTCACCCTGAACGACCTGGTCAGCTACAACGAGAAGCACAACGAAGCGAACGGCGAGGACAATAACGACGGCGCCAATGATAATAACTCGTGGAATTGCGGCGCGGAAGGTCCCACGGACGATGCGCAGATCAATGCGTTGCGCATGCAGCAGATGAAGAACTTCATGGCCACGCTGCTGCTTTCGCAAGGCGTGCCGATGATTTGCGGTGGGGATGAAGTCGCGCGCACGCAAGGTGGCAACAACAACGCCTACTGCCAGGACAACGAGATCAGTTGGCACGATTGGAATTTCGACGAACGGAAAACGGAACTGCTCGAATTCACGCGCACGCTGATTCGGCTGCGGCGCGAGCATCCTAATTTTCGACGGCATAAATTCGTCCGCTGGCGGCGGTTGCATCCCGAACATGCGAAGGACGCGATCTGGATTTCGCATGACGGCACGGAGATGACCGAAGAGAACTGGCATTCCGGCTTTGCGAAAACATTCGGCCTGCTGCTCGACGGGAAGAAACTGGAGTGGCTGGACGAGGAGGGGAAACTTGTTACGGACGACACCTTCCTGCTCTTGTTCAACGCGTATCACGAGCCGATCGATTTCACGCTGCCGAAGGGTTCATGGAAGTTCGTGCTGTCCACGTCAAAAGAGGATCAGACCATTAAGGACAACAAAGTGACGATGCCTGCTCGGGCCTTCATTCTGTTCTCCAAGCACTGAGCGGTTGTGGGCGTTTATAGAAGGTGGGCGAACTTGTAATCGCGGTAGGCCACACTTTTTGTCACTGTTCCAATATGCAATACGTGATGAAAGAAAAGTGGCTCGCGCCCGGAAACGATTTTGCGATCACGGATAATTCTGGGCGCGAAGTTTATTATGTCGATGGCCGTGCGTTCAGTCTCGGGGACAAACTATCGTTCCGCGATGCGGGAGGACGTGAGGTTGCATTTATTCGGCAGCGATTGCTTTCCTGGGGGCCGACTTACGAAGTCACGCGTGATGGTCAGCACGTCGCGACAGTGAAGAAAAAGCTCTTTACCTTGCTGCGACATCGGTTCTCTGTGGATGTTCCCGGCCCGAATGATCTCGAAGCAAAAGGCGATTTCTTCGAGCATGAATATGAATTCCTGCTGCGGGACCGTGCGGTGGCGCAGGTTTCGAAGCGGTGGATTTCGTTGACCGATAGTTACGGCATAAAGACGGCGGAAGGTGCAGATGATATACTAATTCTTTGTTGCGCGGTGGTGATCGATCTGGTCTGCCACGAGGGCAAGGATCACTGATCGTGAGTCGCCCGCAGGTGGGGTTATTCCTTTAAAAAGCCTCCTCACGTCGGCTCCTACGAGCTGCGGCGATTGTTCTTGCCTGGATGGGAGATTCCATAATGATGCGGATAACCCCAACCAACTATGAACTTAAAATCCCGTCTAACCCGCGGGCTGTTCTGGTGTACTATCGCCAGCACGCTCGCGTACTCGTCTAAAACCCAGGCTGCACTATCCGATGGGCTGGTCTCGTACTGGCCGATGGAAGAGGTGCAAGGCACCACCACGCCAGACATGGTCAGCGGTTATAACATGACGCTGAACAACCTGACCGCGGCCGATCTGGTGAACGGCAAGCTTGGAAAGTGTTTTGCGTTTTCGAACGTGAAGCAAACGTTGCTCAGCCGCGTGCACGGAGCGAATGATGATCTGCCGGCAAACAAACACGGCGCGTTTACCATCTCCTTCTGGGCAAATGTGAATGGCACCGGCCAATCCGATTTGCGGCTCTTTTCGGAAGCGTTCACTCCCAATAATAATAATCCACTTTTTAACATCGGCACCCACAGTACGGGGTCGGATGGTTCGGTGGATCTTTTCATTCGCCAGGCTCCCTGGACTGAAATCAATCACGTTCGCACGACGGCGCAGCCGTTTGATGGGACGTGGCATCATGTGACCTTTGTGCAGAACGAAGACGGAACGCGCGTGTTTTACGTGGACGGCGTGCTTGATGAGTTAGAGATTCCCGCGCGGCCGGATGGTCGGATGACGGCGAATGACACGACAATCGGTGGCATTTTGCGCGCATCAACGTCGCATTGGGTGACCGGCTTAATCGATGAAGTGGCGATTTGGAAGCGGGCCTTGACCGGCGCTGAAATTACGCAAGTCGTCAGCGAAGGACTGGTGAGTGTTTTCCCCCCGGAAGGCAAGGATCTGGTCGCGCATTGGCCGATGGAAGAAGTGCAGGGCGCGATCACGCCTGATCTGGTCAGTGGTTACGACATGAGCCTGAATAACCTAACCGCGACGGACTTTGTTGCAGGCAGGATTGGCAAGGCGGTTAGTTTCTCGAATGCGCGGCAGACTTTGTTGAGCCGCGTGCACGGAGCGAACGATGATTTGCCGGCGAACAAGCATGGCGCTTTCACGATTTCCTTCTGGGCGAACGTGAATGGCGTTGGACAATCGGACCTGCGCGTGTTTTCGGAAGCATTCACGCCAAATAACAACAACCCGCTCTTTAACATTGGCACACACAGCACCGGAACAGATGCCTCACTGGACCTTTTTATTCGCCAGACCCCGTGGACTGAGATCAACCATATCCGCACCACGGCGCAACCATTCGACGGCACATGGCACCACGTGATGTTTGTGCAGAATGAGGATGGCACGCGAGCGATTTACGTGGATGGAGTGCTGGATCCCTTGGAAATTCCGGCACGTCCGGAAGGTCGAATGACGGTCAACGATACGACCATCGGCGGGATTCTGCGGGCGTCGACTTCGCATTGGGTGACCGGCCTCATGGACGAAGTGGCGATCTGGAAACGAGCGCTCACCGCGACCGAGATCGGCACTATTTACACGAATGGCGTGCCGGCCGTGATCAGCCGCAGAGCGCCGCTGGAGATTAAATCGTTCTCCGCAGATTTCCCGGCAGTCGCGACCGGCGATCGAGTCATGTTGCGGTGGGAAGGAAGCAAAGATGCAAACTTTACGATCAGCGGGGTGGGTGATGTAACAACGAACACGGCGTTTGGCCTCGGCACAAGGGAAGTAGTTGTCAGTGGCAGCACGACCTTCGAACTGGTGGCGACGCGCGGAACTGAATCTCTGACGAATCGCGTGAGCGTTCAAGCGGTGCCTGGTGTTGTGGCGGGATGGCATTTAATCGAAACGTTTTCGCCCTACACAAATGGGCCGATTGCGGGTCAAAGTCCCTGGCTCGGTGCGGAAGGGGTTTTTGTCGTGGGTGACCAGGGTGGCAACAAGGTGCTCGGTTACGAAAGTGGCGATGACCTCACCGCGATTCGACTGAACTCCTGGCAGATCAACGAAGGCCAGACCGGCACGCTCAGTTTTCGGATGCAGGTCCGTACGAACGCTTCCGATGAGGCGATTCTTCCGATCACGGCGCACGTTGGTTTAACAGAGCGCTCGATTCGTTTTAACGATGACTTCAACCAAAACGTGGGGCCGTTCCTGCGTGTCGACCGGTTTGCGGATGATCCGACGGTTTACATTCAGGCGCGGAATAACGTTGGAGGCGCATTCGATGGTCCGGCATCTGGTCTGACGCTCGAACCCGGCGCGTGGTATACCGTCTGGATGGATGTGCAGAATCGTGCATTTGATGTTGTTGAAGGAGTGCAAAACGGCGGCGACCTGTTCTCGGTGCATATCCAGAAAGATGGTCAGGCCACTCGCGAAACCTTGTTCGAGAATTACGTGGCGGACCGCGATGCGATCGCGATCGATCCGGCTCTCGGCGCTCCGACGACGAACCTCACACATCTGTTCATTGCCACCCCTGCGGCTGGCAATGGGACGAACGACATTGTATTCGATGAGTTCTTCATCACGGTAGGGAATACGAGTTCGGTCGATCCATACACTCCGCAAACCGGTCCGACCTCGATCGATATCGCAGCGCCGACCTACAACTCAACAAGCGGTGCGTTTCAGATTGCGTGGAGTTCAATGCCGGGCGTGGCCTATCGAATCCAGCGTAAGAGCAGTCTGAGCGATGCTTGGACGACAGTCTCTACCGTCAATGGAGGAGCAGGCAACTCTACCACCTTCAGCGAACCCGCGGCTGGGAACCACGCCTTTTACCAAGTGGTCTATCAGCCATAATCGTTTGATCGAAACTTCGGGACGGGTCGGGCTTACAACAAAGCTCGGCCCGTTTTCATTTCGTTCACCGACACTTTTCCGCCGGAACCAACCGCGAGACGCAGGGTCACGTCTCGTGCTTTTGGATTCATAACGCGCCATCGGGCAAGGGGAGTGGCAACCAGCGATTCGATCGCGCGCTGCAGTGGGCGCGCGCCGAGGCGTTGGTCGTAACCTTTACGCGCGAGGTGCAGGACGACTTCATCGCTCCATTCGAGGCGAATGCCCGATGCGGTGAATCCTTCGCGCGCGGCCAGTTCGCTCAGTTCCTTGCGCGTGATTTCTTCCACTTGCTGTGGAGTGAGGGGACGAAACTCCAATACCGCATCCAGCCGGTTGAAGAATTCTGGCCGGAAAAACCGAGCGACTTCGTCCTGGTACGCTGGGCCGCTCTCGCGCGAAAACCCTGCAGCTCCTTTGGAAGTGGAACCGAGGTTGGACGTGAGGACAACGATCGCGCTTCGGAAGTTCGTCACGCGCCCGAATTGATCTGTAAGCCGACCTTCGTCAAGAAGGCCGAGCAGCACATCGAATACTTCGGGATCTGCTTTTTCGATTTCATCAAAGAGGACGACGCAAAACGGCTGCGCGCGGACACGTTCAATCCACGCCGCAGGCCGGTTCTCCGGCGTGTTTAGCAGGCGGTGCGCGGCGCCCCAGCCGCTGTATTCGCTCATGTCGAGGCGAATCAGGCGGTCCTTTTGTTCGCCAGCGCCGAAGCAGTATTCGGAAATCGTTTTGGCGAGCGCTGTTTTGCCGACGCCAGTGGGGCCGGTGAAGAGCAGCACTCCAAACGGCCGTTGGGGGTCCACCAGTCCGGCCTTGATCGTAGTGATCAAGCGCGCGGCCAATTGCGTTGCGGCGGATTGCCCAATGATCAACTCGTCAAAGTGCGCTCGGACTGCTTCCGCATGCATCACCAGATCGTCGCGCAGGAAAATTTCCGGCAGGCCGGTCTGTTGAATGAACAACTCCACCGCGTCATTCACCGCGAGTTCCGTTTTTTTCTTCCGCTGGAAGAGCTGCCGCATGAACGTCGCGGCTTTGCCCGGAAAGACAGATTCTGACTGAAATCGTTGGAACAACCTGAAGACCGCCGAAGGGAGCTGTGGCTCGAACTCGACGCGCTGCCCGGAAGCAGCGGAATTCGCGATCTTTGTCAGCACGTCCAGCGCCTCGTGGTCCGCGAAGCGCGGCACTTGAATAATCTGGAAAATATCAAGCAATGCGGGAAAGAGCCGTCGGCAGGATTCCAATTCCACCGGCGTGGCCTCGCCGCAGAGGCGCAGTTCGCCGCGTTGTAAATACGGGAGGAGAAATGCGGCCACACTGTCACCCGCGCCCTGGCCGCCGACGCGCACCAACTCCAGCAGGTTCTCAGCGCAAAGCACTCCCTGGATCGCGTTCAGTTTTTGGATCATTTCTTCGCACCGTTCCTGCCATTCGCCCAGGTACGCCATGCCCGCGATGACTCGTGCGCCGCTGGTCCTCCAAAAACGAAAGGCGCGCAGCTCGCGATCTTCTTCCTCCGGCTGTTCTGCGCGCGAAATGCGCTTCGCCGCTTCTGTCAGCACGGTGCTTTTGCCGATGCCGGTTTCGCCGACGAGGAGCACATTCGCTTTTTCGATGCTGAGCTTGCGAACAAGCGTTTCGACAACCTGGTCGCGACCGTAGGCTGCGGAGAGACTCGGTTTTCCGCGCGCGCTCTGCACGACGGGATCGGCGACCTTGAAGAGCAACTTTAACTCCGGCCTGTTTAAAGGCGCGACGGCGCGAGTTCGTCCGCCAGTGGTGCGGACCGTCAACTCACGCAGCTCGCAACCCGCCGGCGGTAGCTTGAGAAAAAGTTTGGTGGGATGCATGCCGCGCAAACGATCTTTTACGTAATGCGCCACCAGGCCTTTAAGACTTTCGCTCTCCTGATAATTGAAGGTGAAATCAAGATGCGGAATGCAGCAAACGCGCATTCCGCCAGTATCCAGCCCAGAGACGCACGGCACACGCAGCCACACCGAATCAGGCGCAGGAATCGGTCGCTTCTCCTGCAAATATTCGGGGCGAACTTCAACCTTCACTTCGAAGTAGGTCGGTTCAGAAATGTCCGGGTCCGCGAGGTAGGCCATGTTTTCATGTCGCCAATGGAGCAGATCCTTCAGTTGATTGAGTGCTTCCGCTTCCGTTCCCGCGTAAGCCACCGCGCTCTCGAAATCGGCCACAAGGCTCGCCGTGACCCAACCCGCCGCGTCACGCCAAACTAGAACTGGATAACGCTGCGTGCTCATGATGATTGCAACTCCGGCGGCAACGCCAATGTGGAAAGCATCAGCGCGCGAAAATCGGACGCGCTAATCTGAGCGAAATCCGCCATGGCCAGGCCCGTCCGGTAATCGAAGAACGAACCGCTGGGTCGGTAGCGCGCAATGATCGGGCCGGACGACATCGCGATTTCCGCGCCTTCCAGGATCGCCCCGGCTGCCGCGAGAGATTTGGTTGGTAATACTCGGCAGGAAATCGGCCTGCTTCCATTCGGCCCGTATTCCAGGATCGTCGCGCCATCGTTCGGCATGAACAGATCGATGAACATGCCGCTAACAGCGATGCCGCTGTTGTAGATTTGGCGAACCGTTTTGCTTTCTCCGGACCAGAGCGACGCGAAAAACTCAGTCCAACGCTGGATAAACTGCGATTCGATCAACAGGTGGAACTTGCATGCAAAGGCGAGCGCCGCTGCCTTGGGCGCCGGCGTTGCCGAGATCATGGCGTTCAGGAAGGCCGCTTCGCGGTACAAATTTAGCAGCGGCGAATCAGCGCTCTCAGTTGCTTCATCCGCGCTGAGATCCGAAAGCGCATTCCGCAAGTCCGCGCGTTCGCGCAAGCGCTTGCCCTTGGGATCTCCCGAGATCGTTTGCCGAATCAGGAACTTTCGTGGCTGCGCTTTCGGCAGGCGCATCGTCATTCGCGGCCCGGTCGCTCGCGGTCGCGCCAGTCCATTCAGCAGACGCTCCACCATGGCGAACTGCTCGCGGCAGAAAAAATAGTGCGCGCGTTCCGGCGAAATATTATTCCATTCCGTCGCGCCGCTCGGTGCGCGCGCATCCAACTCCGCCTCGATCCGATCAAGGAACGTTTCAACGCCATCCAGGTGCGAGGCCATCGACTTCGTTTCGTTCTCTAAAATTTCACGCGCCCAGGTAATTGTCGTCTCCACTGGCGCAAGCGCCTGGACATCGAGAAAGAATTCCTCATCGCGAACGTCCAGCCGCGCCACCACGGGCAGGGAAGGGGGTTTTGCCGCGATCTGTTCAGCGAGTCGTTGCACAACTTCGCGTTCGACCGTTCGCTTCAGCGCCCGCGCGCCCAGTTGTGGATGATGCCCCAATGCAACCAATCGAGCGCGCGCCGCTTCGGTGAGGCTGAGCGTGCAGTCGCGGCGCTTCAAACCATCACGCTTCTGCACTTCCAGGAGCAACCGTTGCGCAATCTCGTCCAACTCGGATTCCGATAACGCGCGAAACGGAATAATTCGGTCGAGCCGATTAAAGAATTCCGGCCTGAAGAATTTCTCCGCGGCGCTCACGTAGTGTGCCTTTTCTTCGGTGGCTGAACCCTTGGCAAATCCAAGTTTCGATCTCGCTTCACGCGCGCCAAGATTCGAACTGAGCAGGATAACGCAATTCGTGAAATCTGCGACGCGTCCGAGCGAATCGGTCAGGCGCCCTTCATCGAGGACCGTCAGTAACAAGTCGAAAACTTCCGGCGCGGCCTTCTCGATTTCATCGAACAACACGATACTGAACGGTTGTCGTCGCACCGCGCCGGTCAGCAATCCATCGGGTTGCTGTAGCGTCCCGGTCAAGCGAGCGACCGCGCGAGCGTCAACGAATTCGTTCAGATCAAACCGCAGCAGCCGATCCGGATTGCCAAACATCGTTCGCGCCAGTGCCTTTGCGGACTCGGTTTTCCCGACCCCAGTTGGACCGAGCAGCAGCATTGTCCCCACAGGGCGAGCAGGATCATTTAGTCCGATTTTGAAAGTGAGAAGCACATCAACGAACGCGGCCACGGCTGCCTCCTGTCCTTTCAGATCAGCGGAAAGAGTTTCGGTCAACTCGTCGCGCGCGCTTTTCGCTGACGGTTGGGCGGCCTGCACCACGAATTCCGTCTGCAAACCAGTCTGGCGCGTGAATTCCTCCAGCACATGCGCGCGTGTGATCGTCCCTTTCTTGTGGCGCACCGCGAGCCGCCGCAAGAATCCCGCGGCTTTCCCGGGAAACGCAGCTTCGCGCATGAAACGGCGGTGCAGATCGTGCACAAGCGGCAACACCTCGAGGTCGAACGCGCATTGTTGATCGCGCTCCATTTCGCGCACCAGATGGATCAACATGCGCCACACGTCAGCTTCGGGCGGTTCATCGATCGGAACGATGTGGAACATTTCCGCGAAATTCCGATCCGTCTCCCGTAAAACGCGCAACGCCTCGGGAGTAATTTCCGCAATCACCCGCAACGCGCGCTTCTCCAGGTGCGGCTTGAGAACTTGTGCCACGTTTAGGTCTGACGCCGCGCTTACTCCCGCAGAAAACAGGCCAATCAGATCGTCGAAATAGAGAACACGATCTTTTTCGCGCGCGTAATCGATGATCGCATTCACGCGATTTTCCCACTCGCCGAGATAACTCATCCCGCTGATCAACCGCATTGGCGAAAGCAGCCAAATCTCGTGAGCACCGGCGAACTTCTCTTTCTTCCGGTTCGAGATGTTCCAGGCCAGCTCGTGAATGACCGCGGTCTTTCCGACCTTCGGCGGACCGACCAGTAAAATCGGCCGTCGATCTTTCGAGGCGAGCAGACGCGCGATCTCTTCGACCTCCGTGTCGCGGCCCAACGCTCGCTGCAGGTCATCGGGATACCACTGGTGCAGCGGTTGTCCCGTCTTCCGCAACTCCTCCTCGCCGCTCTTCTTCTCTTCGCCGCCGAACAGCATCGCGCGCGACGGCTTCTCTTTTTTCTTCGCGTTTGCCGCCGGAGTGAACTCAACGTCGAGAAAAGAAAGCCGCGCTTTCCCATGCAGTGTTATCGAGTCGAGCACGAAAAAATCTTCTTCTCGTTCCTTCTGGCGAACAAATTCTGTGAGCACATCCGTGACGCGGCTCTCAAAACCGTGATTGTCTCGGATTTCGAATGCGAAATTTGGAATGGTCGGAACGAAAGCGATCTGCCGATCAAATGCTTCGTACCGCGCGACAAAAAACCTCTTCAGCGGCGAACCGGATTTCAACTCAAGCCGCACCTCAATTGTTTTTGTTTGGATCGGCGGGTTGAACGCCCACGTAGCGAGCGCGTCATGCCTCCGGTCTTTGCTCAGGTCGAAGAGCAGATCGCGTAAATTCGCCTGCAGCTTGTTCAGCGCGCGACTCAATTTCTCCGAACTTTGCGCCGGTTCTGGATGAAACAGCGGCCGCACGTTGAACACCGGAGATCGTCCCGGCTCGTGTGCGGAAGGTGGTTTTTCGAGAATTAAAATTGGAATCGTGAAAATCATCTATTCACCGCCCGTGGTCGCCAAAATTTTCCTCGTGAGATTTTCTTCCAGCAGCGTCGAAACGCACCGCTCCAGACCGGGACCAATCCATGGCCGTTGGCCAAGTATCGAGTCCTCCACGCGACTGTCCGCGTCAAAATACGTGCGGCGTAGTTCGGCGGTCTTCCCGGTGATGAACCCTTGAAGTTCGAAACCGCGGGGCGGTTGGTATTCCTCGATCTTCCCGCTTGCCGTTTCAACGAGAACAAGTCGCTTCAAATTCTCGCTCACCATTCGGTGCACGCCTGCTTCGTCACTGAACTTGGGTAGATAAAGGTGGCCGGAAAGCTTCATAACAGCACCCAGCAAATTCTCGGGCGGTTCGGCAAAAAACTTTTTCATCTCTTCGACTTCCTCTCGCTGATACGAGAACACCGATTTCGTATTTTTACCGCGGTTCGCCGGCAACAGCGCCTGAAGCTTAAGAATCTTGCCCGTAGCCTCCGCAAGATTGCGATAGACCGAAAGAAACTGAAACAGCAACGATTTGTCTTCCCCGTAAATCGCAATGATTACCTCGTCCGATTTCTCGTGTGATGCTTCGTAAAGACGAAGCTGAAGCTCGCGCCGTTCCGCGCGAATCTTAGCGAGCTCTTTGCTCCACTCATTGCGGGCAAAATCCTGTTTCTGATAAAGGGTGCTCAGAAGAGTTGTCTCGAGCTCGAGTGTTCGCTGCTCAAGTTGCAAAATCGCCTCGGGCACGCGTTTCAGGATGGGCAGTCGCGTCACACGCGCCTGGTCCTCCGGCGACTTCCACTTGGCGCGCTTCATCCGTGATTCAAGGTCGCCCAAAATCGTGATCTGATTCTCCAAAGCGACAAAGGCTGGTGAGCTCTTCACGCGGACGATCGCCCGACGCGCTTCGACCGCATCCGCCGAAATTCGCGTGACGGATTTCTCACCTTCCTCGATCGCGCGCGAATGCTGAGGGGGCGATTTACTCCACGCGGTAATTTTGCGGTTGCGAATTCCCGCGCTAATTGTTGCTCCTTGGCCGCTGATTTCCGCCATTTCGAGAGCAAGCGGGACCAGCAACTCGCGCTCAATGGCGCGTTTCAGTGGTCGCGCTCCATACTTCGGATCGAGCCCCACCTTTGCCAGGTGCTCAACGATTCCGTCTTCGATCCGCAGTTCGATTTCACGTTGCGCGATTCCGTGTCGATGGCGAACCGCGGCAATATATTTTTCCGCAATGCCCCGTATCACGTCGGCTGGCAAAGATTGAAACGGAACGATTGCATCGATGCGGTTAAAGATCTCCGGCCTGAGAAACTGTGCGACGGCGCTTTCGAAATGTTCTGTCGCATCGCTTCCAGACGCCTTGAACCCGGGCGTCCCACGCTGGAGACGTTCCGCGCCCAGGTTCGACGTCATTACGATCACGCAGTTCGAGAAATCAGCCAGCCGGCCGCTTGCATCCGTCAGCCTGCCTTCGCCGAGAATCTGCAAAAGAAGATCGAAAAAGCCGCCGTCGGCCTTCTCGAATTCATCGAGTAAAATCACGCTGAACGGCTGCTCACGAACGCGCGCGGTCAGCAATCCTTCGCCGGTTCCAATCCCGCCGATTAACCTTTGCACCGACAACGCGTCAGCAAACTGGTTCAAATCAAACCGCGTCATTCGGCTCGTGCTCCCAAAGAAGAACTCCGCCAGCGCTTTGGCCAATTCAGTTTTTCCCACGCCCGTCGGTCCGATGAACAGCAGCGATGCCAGCGGTTTTCCCGGTCGAGCGACGCGCGCCTTCACGATTGCGATTAGATCGACCAGGCGCCGGACTGCTTCGTTCTGGCCGATGACACGATTGCGCAACCATTCCTCAGTTTGCGCGAGATCCAGCGGAACATTGTCATCCAACAACACCGCGGGCATTCCACTCTCTCGCGAAAAACGTCTGGTGACATCCTCTTCAGAAAAGATTTTCTTTGGGAAAACGTCGCTGAGCAGATTGCGCAGGAATCGCACTGCGCGGCCCGGTCGCGGAGAGTAAACACTATAGCGATCGTGCAGCGACTGCAGACGCGAAATTGCGAGTAGCGTGGTGCGTTCTTCAGCGGGCTTCGGGCGTTCTCCGTCCGCCTCTTTCCAAATCGCTTCCAGGATGCGCAACGTTTGTTCCTGCGATCGCGGTGGGATCCTGATCTGATGGAACGCGGCGACTAGTTGCGGTTCCTGTTGTTCCACCTTCGCCAACTGCTCCGGCGTAATCTCCGCGATGAATTGCACCTCGCCGCGCGCGATCCACGGCCGCAGGAACCCGCCGACGCTTTGCTCCGTGCGCCGCGTTTTGCCCACCTCCGTCAGTTCGGCCAGGTTCCCGATGTGCAGAACGCCGTTTGTTTTCGCCAGCTCCGCGCACATGTTCTGGCACCGTTCCTGCCACATCCCGAACCCGATCGGCCCCGTCATCAACCGTGATCCGCTCGTCTCCCAAAACGTCGTGGCGCCATACTGAAATTCGCTCTTGCGGCGCACGAACTCTCGCACCATCGCGCTCTTTCCGG
Organism: Verrucomicrobiia bacterium; assembly: GCA_036383895.1. Lineage (GTDB taxonomy): Bacteria > Verrucomicrobiota > Verrucomicrobiia > Limisphaerales > SXQI01 > DASVNK01. The sequence continues at coordinate 105,917 of DASVNK010000016.1, forward strand.
AACCATGCGGCCCAACCAACAGGACACTTCGCGCCGTATCCGGGCGCAACGCCTCTGCCAACGCGTCCAGCTCCGGTTCCATCTCGAACGCAACTGCTACCGCTGACTCGTCTGCTCCACCGATTCCTTCCGCGACTTTCTTCAGCGTCTCGGTCGCGTCTTTCGCCTGATCCTCGCTTGCCGCGAGTTGCTTTGGAGTTTTTCGTGCGACGTCCGCCGTTGCCGTCCCAATCTCCAGTGACGTGATCGCTTCCGTCCAACTCAGGTCGATCAATGTCATTCCGCGCCACCGTGCGATCACGAGTCGCGCGTTCTTTTCCATCCGTCGGCCAAGCTCCTCAGCCCGCGGAGCAAATACCGTCACGCGCAGCCATGGCGAAAACGCCACGAACAGATCCTCTCGCTCCTGCCACCATACGTAGTGCACCGGCACGATCACCGGATCTTCCCACGCTCTGGTTCTTCCCGGCGCGCTGATCTTCACGTCGACTTCACTCGTCTGCACCGCGCTCGTAACGCGTCGTCGAAACAGTGTCAGCGCTTCGGCAAGGTCTTCGTCGCTGAAGAACGCCTTTAACTTCGTGCGAAGCACCCTCTGCGCAGAATCTGCATCAGCGCCGATCCCCGACAATTCCGGTGTGCCCGCCGCCTCGGCGAGGAAGATGTCCTCACCGATTACGCGCGTTACCGTGATGAACTCAAATGAGGGCATGGCCGCGCAAAAAGTGCCTGTTTCCTCCGCGAAAAAGCAAAATTATTCCAACGTTTCTCCCATCCTTTTCCAATGTTTCAAGCCGGGTGCCAGCAACCCTCAATCCGAGGGCATTCTTCAGCAACTCTGCGAAGCGCATGCACAAGTCTGCCCAAGGGTTCAAACAGTAGGTTCCCCGATGTACATTGCGAGTAGCTATACGAGCTTACTTCATAAGAGGGAATGCTGCATGGGCCCGAGACCATGAAGCGGACGTTTTTGGTGAACGCGTTCGTCAGGCACACCCGCCCGCCCATCACGGTCGAGCGGCTTCCATGTATTCGCATTTCCTGGAAGGGAGACAATCGTCATGGAAGATCGTGGACACGAACAATCAACAACGCCGTTCATCCCTCGGCTTGGACTGCATCGGTTCAACAGCGAGGTGAGTTGGGAGAAACTGGCCAAAGCTGCGCAATTCCGACCGCAAGCCTTGGCCGAGCTGTGCGGTGTTTCCATGCGAACACTTCAACGCTACTTCCGCGCGCGTTACGATAAAACCGTCTCGGATTGGTTGCGCGACATGCGCCTGAACGAAGCGCTTAACTCACTTAAAGTCTCGGACAGTGTCAAAGAGGTCGCTTTCGACCTTGGCTATAAACAACCCTCACATTTCACGCGCGACTTCAAAAAGAAGTTCGGCGTGCCACCGCGCGATCTGATGACTAGGTCCAGCATGACCGTGGTGAAGGATCATTCTGATCACTAGAGACGCTGAAGGACATGGAGTCGCTAATTCTAGTTACGCGGCAAGTCTGAACAGCTTCCGCGCGTTCTCGAATAGTATCTTCCGATCAACCGTTTTGTCCCCGGCATAATGTCGAACGGTGCTGAGGATTTCAGCGCCCAGGCACCCGGCGCCGCGTCCTTCTTTGTCCGAGCAGTCACTTCCAAAGAGCAATTTCTCCTGGTGTCGTTGAAGAAATGAACCGGTGAAATCGGGATCGCGGCGAAGCGCATTCAAACCTGAACCGGCCGAGAGGTCGCCAAAAACATTTGGGTAGTCCGCCAGCCAGCGATCCGTCAGCCCGCCCGGCGTGACTTTGCCTTTCGGATACACCTCCCGGCGGTTGTAATTCTTGTCGATGTGGCCCCACCAGCTTTGGGCATGTCCGATGAAGATTACCGTGGGAAACTTCTCCAGCACTTTGTGGAACCGCTCCATCTCCATGTTGAAATCGCCGTCCCAAAAATGAAGCAGAATCGGCACGCTGAAATCTTTGGCGATTCCAGCGATGCGGTCCAGGTAGGCTGAATCCGCCAGTATACGGAATTTTTGTTCGCCAATGCCGATGGCGCCGCGATTCAAGTTCTGCCGAATAACCGCGTCTGCTTCCTTCAGATACGGAAGTTCGTTGGCGAAAAATGCGAATTCGCCCGGGTGCTTCTTCGCCACAGCCTGCACGCTCTCGTTCCCGCCACACTGCGCCTCCAGGCCGTAGTATCTCCCGGCGGGCAACAACACCGTCGTGGTAATTCCGAGCGTGCGCTGATGTCGGATCAACTCCGCATCCGAACGGCCGGAGTAGTTCGTGTGCTGGTGTATATCAATAATCGGCTCGTCGACAGAACTTCCGCTCTTTAGCGGCGAAGGCGTTTTGCAGCCAGAGAGCCCGAACGCCATCGTGCCAACGATAAAAGCCCGACGTGAAACTGCCTCTCTCATCGCACCGGCGATTGATTTAGCGCTCCCCAATACAATTGGAGCTGCTTCACAGTATCCAGCAGCGAATCGAACCCCACCGGTTTGACTAAATACGAGTTCGCGCCGAGGTCATAGGCCCGATTGATATCCTGGTCGTGCTTGGAAGAGGTGAAGATGACCACCGGCAAGCGCTTCAATTCGGCATTCTCGCGAATCCATCCCAGCACTTCGAGCCCGCTCTTCCGCGGCATCTTTAAATCCAGCAACACGAGATTCGGCAGCGGGAATTGTTCGCGATTGGAAAACGATTCATCTCCCTTCAAGTAAGCCACTGCTTTGTCCCCATCTCCCACTGAGCGCAGTAGAACAGGCGCGTTGGATTTCTTAATCGCGCGTTCGACCAGCAGCACATCGTTGGGATCATCCTCCACGTGCAGAATCGTAAACGGTTGAATCATTTGTGCGCGGCGGAATCTATCGCGGGTTCGCCGTTTTGGCCAACTCTCTTATCCAGCAACGTGCCCTTGGGACCTCAGGAGGCGGTTTGCGAATAAATCGGTTTGAGAACGCAATGCCGGGTAAGCACCGACCCGGTCTGCAGATTCATCCAAACCCCGATAGCGCCAAATCCCCCCTGAGGCGATAGTGCATAAATCCCAAGTCAGCTTTTAACTTATGAGCACCGTAAGCCTTCGATATTTGGAAGACCGATTAAACCGTGAAGCTCCTGCCCTGCGCTGGAGTTGTGAACCGGTTTCGAACACCCAATGTGTTGCTGGCACGACCCTTCCTGAAGAAGTGCGGGTGCGCGCCAGCCGAGGGGGCGTTCCCGTGGAGGGTAGTCCCGTCTATCTCAGTGGAGAGTGCCTCCTTCGTTGGGGCTTGGATGCGTCCGCGAACCTCATCTACAACGAGTTGACCCCGTTCCACGCCGCTCAACGGAGCTTGGCGCGCGATTGGGACCGCCTCGCGGAATAATTCGCCGATTCATTTTGCTGTTTATGCGAAGTGGGGCCGAAAGGCCCCTTTTTTTCTCATCGCTAATGGCAGTTTTGGTTGGACTCTCACCGGGTTGTAACGATTCAGTTAGCGCGTGCGGCTACGGCGGAACACCACTATTGAACTGACTGTTTTTATCCTCGCGGGCGGCGAGAGCACCCGCATGGGACACGATAAGGCGCGTTTGCCGCTGGGTAACAGAAGCTTCCTTCAAGTTATCACGGAATCCGCTCGCGCGCTCGGCGTTCCAGTCGAGGTCATCTTCGACGATGTTTTGCCTCGCTGCGGTCCCATCGGCGGAATAGCCACCGCTTTCGCGCGTTATCGTTTCAAATCAGCTTTGTTCCTCTCCTGCGATATGCCGCTGATTTCCGCGGAGGTGCTTACGGCGATCGTTGCTGAATTTGCCCGCCACCGTCGACCAATCTTCACTACCATCAAGGGCCGGGCAGGGTTTCCATTCATCATTTCCAACCAAGATCGCCTCGTTGTTCAAAAGCAAATCACTCAACAACGCTTTCCGCTTCAGGAGTTAAGCACCGCGTTGGACGCCACCACCTTCATTCCGAGCGGCGATGCAACCGAGTTGCTTAATGTAAACACTCCCGCCGATTACAAGCGCGCGCTCAAAATATGGACCGACCGGCGCAAGAGCGACGCGGTCCTCGAGGTGCGTAATCTCATGATTCGCCGCGGATCCACTCACCTGCTCAGTGGCTTCTCCTGGAAAGTTCAGCGCGGCGAACATTGGGCCGTTCTCGGGCCAAACGGCTGCGGAAAGACCTCCTTGTTCTCCGCGCTTCTCGGATACCTCGCTCCCACCGCCGGCGATGTCTTTGTGCTCGGCGAGGAATTCGGTAATTCCGATTGGCCGCAATTGCGAAAGAAGATCGGTTTGGTCAGCTCCAGCGTTCGGCAAATGATGGCCGAATCCGAGCCGGCCTGGATCACCGTCGCCAGCGGCAAGTACGCCATGATCGATTTCTGGGGCACTCCGAAACGTTCCGACCGCGCGCAAGCAATGCGAATTCTGCGCGAAACCGAAGCCGACTATCTCGCCGATCGCCCGTGGAGCGTTTTGTCGCAAGGTGAACGACAGCGTGTCCTCATCGGCCGCGCTTTGATGGGCCGCCCCGCATTGTTGATCCTGGACGAACCCTGCGCCGGGTTGGATCCCGCCGCGCGCGAACATTTCCTCGATTTCCTCGAGCGGCTCGGCCGCAGGAAACATGCCCCCTGTCTCGTGCTCGTGACGCATCACGTCGAGGAGATCATGCCCGTCTTCTCTCACGCGCTGATCATGAAACGCGCTGGCGGCAAACTGGCCGAAGGGCGCATTCCCGAAACCCTGAATTCGCGAGCCATGTCCGAAGCGTTCGGTGCCCCAATGTCCCTAAAGAAATCCCGCGGCCGATATTCACTCAAGGTTCAGAGTAATCCGCGCGTCATCATTTAACGTCGCACGATCACCCACCGCCCAACTATTTACTTTTGCCCAGCGCAGTTTTGATGAAGCTTCTGCGGAAGCTGTGACCGTCGAACGAAAATTCCTGACCGCAGGGACGAAACTGCTTCTCTCATTTCTTTTCGCGCTAACTCTCGCTTCCGCGGCGGAGCCTTTGCCATCGTCTGCGATTTCCGGCGTCAGCGATGAAGTCATTGCGCGCGCCGCCTGTTCCGCTTGTCACCTTTTTCCAGACCCCAGGCTGCTCGATCGAACCATTTGGCCACAGCACATTTTTCCGAAAATGCGCATGTACATGGGCATGGACAAAGTCGATTTGGACGCCTCGGACGACGCGCAGCGCCTGACTAAAGCCGGCTTCTTCCCGGCTGCGCCGATGATCCCCGAATCAAGCTGGCAACGAATCACAAATTGGTACATGGCCAAAGCGCCCGCACCTACCAACACCCCGTCCCGCAACGAATCCATCCCAGTCGGAATGCAAAACTTCAAGGTGCTCGCGCCCAAAGGCCGCCGAACCCCGCCCCTCACGACCATGGTCCAGTTCGACGCAAAAGAGCGCGTCCTTTTTTGTGCCGATGCCAACGCCCAGACCCTCGACGTCCTGTCCCCCGAAGGCGAACTCCTGAGCGGTTCCTCGGTCGGAAACATTCTCACATCCTTCAAGCGTTCGGGCACAAACTTCTTCGCCACCGGCATCGGGCACTTCTTCCCAAAAGAAGAACCGCGCGGCCAGGTCATGATTTTTCGTCAAACGGAGCGTGGACTGGAGCGAAACGTCATCTTCAGTGATTTGCCCCGCGCCGCGCATATCGAACCGGCCGATTTTAACGAAGACGGCAAAACCGATTTCGCCCTTTCCATGTTCGGTTTTTTGACCGGCCGTTTTTCCTGGTTCGAGAACGAGGGCGAGAACAAGTTCAAAGAGCACATCCTCTTCGCGAAACCCGGCGCCGTCGAATCCGTCGCGCACGACTTCAATAAGGACGGCCACCTGGATATCGCGGTGCTCTTCGGCCAGGAAACTGACGGTATGTTTCTCTTCACCAATGATGGGAAAGGTAACTTCAAGCAATCGGACATCTTTCGTCGTTCCCCCACCTACGGCCACGCCGACTTCGAATTGGCAGACTTCAATAAAGACGGCGAGATGGACATTCTCGTCGCCAACGGAGACAACGGAGATTACGAATCACCGCCCAAGCCATACCACGGCGTCCGCATCTATCTCAACAAATCCGGCAAATTCGCAGAAGCATTCTTCTTCCCGCAACACGGTGCCTTCAAAGCCGTCGCGCGCGACTTCGATAACGACGGTGACCTCGATATCGCCTCCGCGTCGTTTTTTCCCGATTACGAAAAGTCGCCGCGCGAAAGTTTTGTCATGCTGGAAAACCTGGGCGACTTGAAGTTCAAGCCCTCCACCTTTCGGGAATGTATCTCGGGACGCTGGGTCACCATGGATGCTGCCGATTTTGATTCAGACGGCGATATCGACCTGGCTCTCGGCTCCATGATCCGCATGCCCACCATCGTCCCGGACTTCCTCAAGGAAATGTGGGAAAAGCAAAGTCCCTCAGTGCTGCTCCTCATCAACCAGCTCAAGCAACCGACCAAATAGAAGCGGCTCGATGCTTTCGAGCCGCTCACCCTCAGGATTCTTTCAAATTCTAGAAAAGCGCCTTCGACCCAGGTTTCGGATACTTCTTCTGCGCATCGTCCAGCACCAAAACCCAATCGAGCATCTCCCCCGCTGCGGGCGGATTGAACTCGCGCGTCCCTTTATTCTCGAACGTGCCGATCTCCTCGGCCTTTCCTGTCCGCGGATCGTACCACCACGCCTTCACCTTCGCTCCCTTGATCGCCTCCATCTTCACTGAGAACTTCCTGCCCACCGGCACATAAACCATCGCGTAAGTTCCTTCCTCATCCCGTGTCGCCACCAGCCGCTTCAACCCGGCGCCCGGAATCGAAGTCGCCACTTTATCGGTCACGATCAAGCTGTCGTCCGGTATGCGCGTCAGGAACGGGCGCGACTCAATCAGCTTCCGCCCAAACTGCATTTGCCCGGCGCCCGGCTGCTCAATCGCCTGGTCCCACGGCATCAGCGGCGCATTGATCGGCGCCTTCCCCTCCGAATACATCTGCCAGACAGAGTGATGTCCGTACGTGTGGCCGAATGCTCCGGTAAACAAATTCCAATACAACGGCCGTCGCACATCCGCCGCCACCGAGTGCCCAAGCTCCTTCGCATTAAATGAAATCGGATGGTCCTCATAGATCGGCTCGCCATCCATGATCGGTTTAATCGGCGTGCGATCATAATCTTCCTTCGTCTGGTTATAACGCGCGTTGAACTCCGTCACATGCCCGTTCTGGCGCATGTTGAAATCGAGCCATCCCTCGTCATGGAACCACTGCGCCGATCCATTTCCACCCGGCGGATGAAACGTCATCAAGTGATTTCCGTCGTCGCCCGCCCGCAGCCCCTTCGCCATCGCGCGAATGATTTCCTTATGTTCGTCACTTTCAATAGGCCGATCTCCACCCAGCACCCAAATGATTGCCTTCTCCTTGTAACGTTCGCCCAGCCACCGGCCATACTTCTCCGCATTTTCCTTGTTGAAGATCACCTTCGATTCCTTCGCCCATTTCGGATTCCACTTGTCGCCCCACGTCGGCAGAAACCCAATCGTCAACCCCAGCCTCTCCGCTTTGTTCACGATATAATCCACATGATCCCAATAATCGTTCTGCGGTCCATCCTTCACCTCCGGCTTCGCAGGATCGTTATCAATCAGCGGTCGATGCCCATACGGATTCGGGTCGTTCAACCCATTTAATTCCGCCAGCGCCACTGCCTGGATCACCGTGAATCCTTTCTTCGCCCGATCCTCCAGATATTTGTCCGCCTGTTCTCGATTCAATCGGTGAAACAATTCCCACGCCGTATCACCGAGATAAAAGAACGGCTTCCCCTCCGCCGTCACCAGAAACCGTTTGTTCTCGCTGATCTTTAATTTCGGCGCAGCCCAGCACGATCCCACCACCGCCAATGCACAAATGAATGATGCAGCCTTTATCATAATAAAATCCTTAGCGAGCCGGGGATGCGATGCGATTTGTCATCCACTGAAAGTCGCTCAACTCCGCCTTCGGCAACCATCCGATATCGTTTGGAACGACTTCCGCTCCGCGCCTTTTGAAGCCATCTATCTTCGAGCGCCACCGTTTGATCTCCGCATGACCATCGGCAAAGCTGAATCCCGCTGCATTCCCATGCCTTCCGGACGGCGCATCCAGCCACTTCTGGTTGCCGTAGGCTCGAAGATTGTCGAAAGGGAAGAAATGCGAGTCGTTGATGCTGTTTTCGTGCTCATCGACCAGCACGTAAATCTCGGCTGGGGCATGCATGTCGCTATACTTGCGCAGCACTTTTAAGTGATTGTTTCGAATTACCCACTGGGTATCGGTGGCCCCCAGGTACGCGTTCATCGCGTAGCTGCGATTCCGAAGCAAGAGCTTCCCTCCGCTCCGCAATCCCGCGATATCTGCTGGACAGCGAAAAACTTCTTTCGATCGCAGATACTTGAACGTCGGACTGTTCGTAATGAACCGATCATCCACCGCTTCCGGAACACTATAAACGTTCCCTTCGCTCCACGCCGGCGCAATCGCGCTTTTGTTCGGTCCCAGCGCGATATCAGAGTTGTCATCGGCATAAAGAATATGCGCCAGGCCCAGTTGCTTATCGTTGCTCATGCAACGCATCCCGTTCGCTTTCAATTTCGCTTTCGCCAGCGCCGGCAGCAGCATGCTCGCGAGGATCGCTATAATCGCGATCACCACCAGCAACTCGATCAGCGTAAAACCGCAAACAGTTTTTCTCCGCATATTCGTATTCCTCTCCTGGTCTTTTTGTGAGAACGCGCGTTAATCCCTTTTCTTGTTAACTCCGCCGTGCTTTCCACTCTTTTGCGGTTCAAGCGCCGCCGCCTGCAGCATCGTTTCCTCGGATTCCGCCAAATGCTCTTCCATCGCGCGCCGCGCACCCGCCGCGCTCCCGGCGCTCACCTGGTCCAGGATGCGCCGGTGAAACATGTAAGCGCGCTCCGGCGTGCCAGCCACGGCGAAGCCCACTTCACGCACTTTCCTGAGCACCTCCGCTAACGAGTCCAGCAAGACCGAATACAATTCATTCTGCGTTGCGCGCGCCAGCGCCGCGTGGAAAGCCACGTCCCACTCCACGAACTGGCCTTGGTCCGTTTTCGCACCCGTCCGGTCTTCCAGGATCTGCTCGAGCGCATCGAGATCTTTGCTTGTGCGCCGCATCGCCGCCAAACCAGCGATCTCCACCTCCAGCGTCCGCCGTACTTCCAGCACCTTCTTGTGATCCAGTTCGTGATGATTTCCTCTCAGCAGAAGGGAGAGCGGTTGCGAGACCGATTGGATCGATGGCGAAGAAACCGTCGTGCCATGCCCTTGGCGCACCTGGACCAATCCGCGCGCCGACAGCGAACGAATCGCCTCCCGCACCACCGTTCGGCTAACGTGAAACCGTTCAGCCAGTTCCCGCTCGGCCGGCAGCTTATCGCCCGGTCGCAGCAGTTCCTCGGTGATTAACCGTTCCACTTTCTCCACTACGCGCGCCGTGAGCGTTTCGTCTCGTTCGATCGCTTCAAACATCGGGAAGTAACCAGTGGTATATCATCATACCAGTCTCCCCGGCAACTCTTTTCACTCACTCCGTAGGGCAGAGGCTTTGATTAGAAAGGAGGTGAGATGAACGCGATCAATCGCGATTCCAAAAGCACTTTGGGACAGGTAGGGCGCGCTGTCCCAGCGCGCCGCGGGCGTAAAGGCAACCATCCTCCGGCCCAGACCGTTTGGGCGTAATCTCACCCCCTATTACCCACACCCGAATAGCTGAATAACTGACCCCTCGTCGTGAATCAAAAGTAACTGTTACCCGCGGGAGCGATGTTCGGGACATCGTTGCCTCATAATTGATGTTACCGCTTTGATTTTGGAAAGAGCCTGCCTGCGAGGCGCTCTTTAGACCAGCAGCAAGTAAGCGGCAACCG
>DASVNK010000017.1:0-13937 GCA_036383895.1 Verrucomicrobiia bacterium
GATGCGGACATTTGCGGCGTATGGGAACGCGAGTGTGCAGGAGATTTATGGGGAGGCGTTGAGCAAGGCGGGAGTGTTGCAGGTGACGACGCTGGCGAGCACGGTGTTTTTTAATCGTGGAGAGAAATTTGAGGCGAAGGCGTTGCCGATGGAGGCGCAGTTTACGACGGGCTTTGGGGTGGTGGTGAATGATTTTGATGGGGATGGGCGCGAAGATGTTTTCCTGAGCCAGAATTTCTTCGCGACGAATTATGAAATGCCGCGGAACGATGCGGGGCGTGGGTTGCTGTTGCAAGGTGATGGGAAAGGGAACCTGAAGCCAGTGCCCGGGCAGGTGTGCGGAATTAAGGTTTATGGGGAGCAGCGCGGGTGCGCGGTGACGGATTTTGACCAGGACGGGCGGTTGGATTTGGTGGTGACGCAAAATGCGGCGCCGACGCGGTTGTTCCGGAATCGCGCAGCGAAGCCGGGTGCGCGGGTGGTGTTGAGGAAGCCGAATGGTGACGCGATGGTTGGCGCTACGATCAAGGTCACAGGGCCGAATATTGCGTTGAATCGCGAAGTGCAGGCGGGTTCGGGATATTTGTCGCTGAACGGTGCGACGCAGATTGTGCCGCGCGGGACGCAACTGGAAGTGCGATTGCCGGATGGGAAGAAGGCGACGGCACAGATTGGCGCGGAGACAAAAGTGGTGATGATTGGCGCTGATGGCAAAGTGACTTTGGAGTAGAGAGCGTGAGTCGGTTTTATTACACGCTTTGCGGAGTTTTGGTTTCGATGTCGGCGGCGATCGGGGCTGTGCCGTTGGAGTGGAAGAATGGCGCTGGCTTTCGGTATTTCGAAGTGCAGCCGCGCGGGACAGCAGGGAAGGCGGCAGGGTTTTCTTCGCTGACAGGCAGCGACAGTGGAGTGAGTTTCACAAATGTGGTAAGCCGGCGATTGGTGGCGATGAATCGCGTGGCGGAGAATGGTTCAGGTGTGGCGTTGGGCGATGTGGATGGCGATGGCTGGTGCGATATTTATTTCTGCGGGATGGAGGGGGACAATGTTCTGTATCGGAACTTGGGGAATTGGAATTTTGAGGACGTGACGCGCGCGGCGGGGTTGGCACTTGAGAAGCAACTCGCAACGGGTGCGGTGTTCGCGGATGTGGACGGTGACCGCGATCTGGATTTGTTGGTGAACAGCATTGGCGGGGGCACGCGGTTGTTCATGAACGATGGGAGAGGCAAGTTCACGGAGAGCCCGGGTGGGAGGTTGGTGAAGCGATTTGGGAGCATGTCACTCGCGCTGGCGGATGTGGAGGGCGACGGTGATTTGGACCTTTATGTGACAAATTACCGGACGATTGTGGGGAAGGATGAGATGCCGCGGGTGAAGGTGGAGGCGCGGAACCAGAATGGGCAGGTGGTGATTACGCCGGCGGGGCGGTATACGTCGCTGCCGGCGAAGGGGGGCAATGTTGAGGTTTTCGAATTGGCGGAGCGCGATTTTCTTTACGTGAACAACGGGCGAGGGGAGTTCGCGCCGGTGTCGTGGACGAACGGAAATTTCCTGAATGCGCGGGGCGAGCCGTTGAAGGAGGTGCCGCTGGATTGGGGTTTGAGCGTGATGATGCGCGACCTGAATGAGGATGGATTGGCGGACATCCTGGTGTGCAATGATTTTTTCAATTCGCAGGATCGGATTTGGTTGCAGGAGGCGGGCCTGAAGTTTCGGGCGGCGAGTTTGCAGGCAATTCGGAAGATCAGTTTGTCGTCGATGGCGGTCGATGTGGCGGATGTAAATCGCGATGGGTTGGATGATTTGTTTTTTGTGGAGATGCTCAGTCGCGATTTTGAGTTTCGGCAAAATCATCGCGCAAACCTGGCGAAGGGTGCGGTGAATTTGCGCATGTCGGATCCGCTGCATCGTTGGGAGATCGCGCGGAATACGATGTTCCTGAATATGGGCGATGGAAGTTACGCAGAAGTGGCGGAGTTGGCGGGCGTGGATGCGAGCGAGTGGTCGTGGGGTGTGGCGTTTCTTGATGTAGATCTGGATGGTTGGGAAGACGCGATTATTTCGACGGGGCACAATCATGACGTGCAGAAGGACGATGTGCTGCGGCGGCTGGGCGCAGCGAGCATGCCGGATTCGTATGAGTATCGGATGCAGGAGTTGGCGCAATTTCCGAGCCTGGTGAGCCCGATGATCGCATTCCGGAATGAGAGTGTGGCGGGTGGAGTGCGGTTTCGGGAAGCGCAGGAGGAGTGGGGGTTGAATATTGTGGGCGTGGCGAATGGTTTTGCGTGCGCGGATTTGGATAACGACGGGGATCAGGATTTGGTGGTGAATCGGATCAACGTTCCGGCGCTTTTGTTGCGGAATGACGCGACGGGCGGACGTGTTGCAGTGCGACTGAGTGGTAAGGCGCCGAACTTTTCGGGAGTGGGCGCGAAGATCATTGTGCGCGGCGGTGCGGTGGTGCAGTCGCAGAGGGTTATGGCGGGAGGACGTTATTTGTCCGGAGATGATTACGCGCGAACGTTCGCGATGCCAGAGGGAAAGCAGGCGGAGGTGGAGGTGCAATGGCCGGACGGGACGCGCTCGGTGGTGAGCGGAGTGAAGGCGAATACGGTTTGCGAGATTTCTTACGAGGGAGCAAAACCTTTCACCCGTACGCCGAATCAAAGTGCACCGTTTTTCCGCGATGTGAGCGCGACTTTAGGCCACCGCAATGTTGACCCGAGCTTTGACGATTACACGCGGCAGCCGCTGCTGCCGTATAGCCTGGCGACACCGGGTCCGGCGTTGGCGTGGAGTGATTTGGATGGCGATGGTCTCGAGGATTTGATGATTGGCGGATCGCGCGGGGGACGGGCGGCGATCCGGCGGAACACGGCGGATGGGTTCGCTCCCGTGACGAATCGTTTTACGACACGCTTGCTGGTGGAAGATCAGATGGGAGTGCTGGTGACGAAGATGGGGACGAACGATCCGGTCATCGTGCAGGCGAATTCGAATTACGAGTCGGGTGGGAAGCAACCGGCGGCGGTGGAGATTGGAAGTTTGGCGACGATCGGTGGAGAGGGTGATTGTCCCGGTGCGATGGCGATGGCGGATGTGGATTCGGACGGTGACCTGGATTTGTTCGTCGCTGGACGCGTTTTGCCAGGGAGGTATCCGGCCGCCGCGAGTTCGCGGGTATATTTAAACGGAGGATCGGAGTTTGAGTTGAGCGCGGAATTTTCGCGCGCGTTCGAGCGGATCGGTTTGGTGACGAGCGCGCAGTTTACCGACTTCAATGATGATGGACGCGCTGACCTGGTGATTGCGTGCGAGCTAGGTTCCGTTCGCGTTTATGTGAACAACGGGCGCGAGTTTGTCTATGAGAGTCGCGGGCTGGAGGGGCGCAACGGCTGGTGGACGAGCGTGGTTACGGGCGATTTCAACAATGACGGTCTTACGGATATTGCCGCAGGCAATTTGGGGACGAATACGAAGTACAGGCGTTTTATGGAGAAGACGCTGAAGGTTTTTCACGGAGATGTGGATGGAAATGGAACGTATGATGTGTTTGAAACGATCTTTAATCCGACTTTGAAGAAGTATGTGCCGGTGGCGGGGCCGGAGTTGATTATTGAACATTTTCCGGGCGTGGCGGAGCGCGTTCGGAGTTACGACGCTTACGCGCAGATGGGGATTGATGAAGCGCTCGGTGGAGCGCAGGTGCAAACGGCGGAGGTGAACACGATGGAGTCGGTAGTTTGCTTGAATCGGGGGAGCGCGTTTGAGGTGCAACCGTTGCCGGTGGAAGCGCAGTTCGCGCCGGTGTTCGGGATGGTAGTTGCGGACTTCGATAACGATGGAAACGAAGATTTGATCCTGGGGCAGAATCTATTCGAGACGCGGTGGGAGACCGGCCGGTTAGATAGCGGGCGGCCTTTGTGGTTGAAAGGCCAGGGGAGTGGGAGTTTTCGGACGATGCGGCCGACTGAGAGCGGGCTTGCGGCAGATGGCCAGCAGCGTGCGGTCGCAACTGCCGACTACAATCGGGATGGACGCGTGGATGTGGCGATGTCGCAGAACAATGGCGAAACGAAGTTATTTCAGAATGAGCGCGGTGCGGCTGGAGCCCGTTTGCGGTTTGAAGCGGGTGCGCAGAATCCGGGTGGGATCGGTGTGCGCTATCGTGTGGTGAATGGGAACGCGAAGTCGGCGATGCGCGACGTGCAGATGGGTGGCGGGTGGTTGTCGCAGAACAGCAGCGTGCAAGTGATTCCGAAGATCGCGAGTAACGCTCAGCTTCAGGTCTCGTGGCCGGGCGGGCGCAAGACCCAGCATGAACTTCCCTCGGGGGCGGCGGAATATTTTGTAAGACCAGAGGGCGTGAAGGTGGTGCAGTGATTCGAACCATTGTCGCGGCAGTTTTTTGTTGTTTTGCTGCATTCGGGGCGGTGCGCGAGATCGCGTTGCCTGCGCCGAGCACGCGCGGAGTGGGATTTAAATCAGTGGATGGGGAGGCGAGCGGCATTCGGTTCACAAATCAGATCAGCGATATTCGGGCGATTACGAATCGCAATCTGTTGAGCGGGTCGGGCGTGGCGTTGGGAGATGTGGATGGCGACGGCTGGTGCGATGTTTATGTTTGCGCGCTGGATAATGACAACGTGCTGTATCGAAATCGCGGTGATTGGAAATTTGAGGATATTACCGCAGCGGCCGGGGTTGCGTGCCCGCGTGAGGACAGCACGGGAGCGACGTTTGCAGATGTGGATGGTGATTCGGATTTAGATTTGCTGGTGACGGGGCTTGGGACGGGCGTGAGGTTGTTCGTCAATGATGCGAAGGGAAAGTTTGCGGAGAAAACGGATGAGGCGGGACTACGTTCGAAAGCGGGAAGCATGTCGCTGGCGCTCGCGGACATCGATAATGATTCAGACTTGGATCTATATGTGGTGAACTATCGGCCAACGACGCTGAAGGACATTCCGGACGCGAAATTCCAGGTGAATTATGTGCGTGGCCAGCCTGTGATTACGCATTTCAATGGTGTACCGACGACGCGTCCCGACCTGACGAACCGCTTTGTGCTTTCACCGGGCGGCGATGTGTTGGAATTGGCCGAGCCGGACCAGTTGTTCATCAATGACGGCACGGGAAAATTCACGCTGGCGAGTTTCACCGATGGACGCTTCCTGGACGAAGCCGGCCAACGATTGCAAGCGGCGTATCATGATTGGGGGTTGGCGGGAATCTTCTACGACTTCAGTGGCGATGGCGCACCGGATTTATACATCTGCAACGATCTTTTTCCGCCGGATCGTATTTGGATCAACGACGGCAAAGGAAACTTTCGCGCGATTGCACACACGGCCATTCGCAGCACGAGCACGTTTTCGATGGGCGTGGATTTTGCGGACATAGATCGCGACGGATTTGCGGATTTCTTCGTTACGGATATGCGGAGCCGCGAACACGCGAAGCAGCAGGTGCAGGTGGGCGAAATGTCGCCGATGAAAGTGCCGCCGGGGTTCATCGAGTATCGGCAGCAGAAAGGTCAGAACACACTACAATGGAATCGCGGCGATGCGACGTTCGCGGAGATTTCGAATTACGGGGGTGTGGAGAGTTCGGAGTGGTCGTGGGGGCCGATCTTTCTCGATGTGGACCTGGACGGGTGGGAAGATTTATTGATCAGCAACGGCAACCAGTACGACGTGCAGAATGCGGATGTGGCGGTGGAAATAGAGCGACTGAAGACCGCGAATCGATTGAATCACCAAGAGTTGCTCGCGTTGATGCGAAGGTTTCCGAAGTTGGAGAGTTCGAAGCTGGCGTTTCGAAATTTAGGGAATCGGACGTTTGAAGACGTGTCGGAAAAGTGGGGTTTTGGTGGCAAAGGCATTTCACAAGGAATGGCGCTGGGGGATTTGGACAACGACGGCGACATGGATCTGGTGATTAACAATCTGTTTGCGCGCGCGGGCGTATACCGCAACGAAGCTGGCGGGCCGCGCGTGGGAGTGCGGCTTCGTGGCTCGGGAAAAAACAGCAGCGGCGTGGGCGCGAGGATTCGCGTGGTCGGGCAATCTCTTGTTCAAACACAAGAAATGACCAGCGGCGGGCGGTACCTGAGCGGAGATGATGCAATACGCGTGTTCGCCGCCGCGGAGAAGCTGAACGCGATTGAAGTGATTTGGCGCGATGGGAAGAAGTCGGTGGTGAACGATCCGAAGCCGAATCACGTTTACGTGATTGAGGAGTAAAAAGGCTTTTCAGAACGCTGTTGCGCGGGTTTGATACTGTCGAAGTCTAATGCGCAGCTTTCTTTCATTTGTAGCGTTGTTCTTTGCGTTCACTGGAGTGGAGGCTGCGGAACGAACTTTAGCGGGCGCGCTGGCAAAGAACGGTAAATGGGAAGTGAGCGTTGATTTTCCGGCGGATTTCGCTCGCGACAGCCTGGTGCAAATCGGGAACTATTCTTTGCCCGGGGCGATGAACGCCGAGATTGAGGCGATTCGTTATGTGTCTCTCGACAATGCGGTGGTGCTCACGGTGAGTGGCCTGGTGACGAACGATCTCTATTCGGTTCGCGTGGAAAATCTTTTCGACACGAAGGGCGAATTGTTGCCAGCGCAAATTGAATCGTTCTCGGCGCGCGCAATGTCGTGGGTGACAGTGGGCGCGCAGGAACTTGGATTTCGCGCGGAGACTGTCTCCGTTGGGCGCAGTGGATTTGATTTGATCAGCGGCGGAAGTGAGATGCGCGGCATTTATGACGAATCGACATTCGTCTTCGAACGAATTGAAGGAGACTTCAACAAGGTAGTGCGCGTGGACATGCAGGAAGCGAGCAGCGAAGAGGCACGCGCGGGATTGATGGTGCGCGAGGTGTTGGACGAGCGGAAACGGCGTCCATCGGATCCAACGAGTCTCGAGGAGGCATTCAGTCGATATTTACAGGTGTTTGTAACGCCGGCTGCAACTGCGGAAGGCAATCCGGGGGACAATCGGCACGAGATCAATATTCGTTATTTTAGCGGCGGTATTGGCGGGACGAACGGGGAAGTGACAGTGAATCTGCCGTTGACCAATCATCCCGCGCCGCCTTACACGAACGCCTGGCTGCGTTTGCGGCGAGGCGGGGATGAGTTCGAGGTGTATCGCGGCGACGATGGAATGAATTGGATTTCATTGGGCAAGGTTTCGTTTCCGACGAACGATGCGAGCGGGTCGCCGGTGGCGGCGTTTCCAAAGATAGCGTATGTCGGTCCAAACTATGCACCTGAGATCGCGCTGCTTTCGGAAAGCGGTGGGAAGCGGCGATCTTTCCTCGCGAAGTTTCGTGAATACGGCAATGGGTTTGAAATGCCGCGCCCGATTTTGCGAATAAATCGCGTGGGCAATGGCGCGCTGCTCGAGTGGAGTGGTGGGGGGACGTTGCAATCGAGTACGAATCTCGCAATTGAAACCTGGCGCGATCTTCCTGGAGGCAGCCCGTTCGCGCTCCCGAAGATAAAAGAGAAGCCTCAGGAATATTTCCGAGTGAGAGTGCCGTGATGGGTGTGTTCGAGGAAGAGTTGCGTGCACGGCTGGCGGCGCTTGAAGCAGAGAACCTGCTGCGGCGTTTGCGCCGCATCGACCGCCCCCAACGGCCGCAAACAATGGTAAATGGCCGCGCCGTTCAGAATTTTTCTTCCAACGATTATCTCGGCCTCGCTACGCACCAGAAGCTGCGCCAGACAGCGGAGAAGGCGCTGCGCGATTTTGGAACTGGCTCGGGTGCGTCGCGGCTGATTTGCGGTTCGCTTGCGCCGCATCACGCGCTGGAAGAGGCGCTCGCGGAATTCAAAGGCGTGGAGCGTGCTCTGGTTTTCTCCAGTGGTTACGCAACAGCGATTGGAACGATCGCAGCGCTTGTGGGCAGTGGAGACATTGTTGTTATCGATAAGCTTGTTCATGCAAGCATTATTGATGGTGCGCGTCTCTCGGGGGCGAAGCTGCGGGTTTTCGATCACAACGATTTGAACGATCTGGAAGCGATTTTGAAATGGGCAGATGCGCAGCGCGGCGGGGGCAAGTCACAAGTGCTGGTCGTGACAGAGAGTTTGTTTTCGATGGATGGCGATCGCGCGCCGCTGCGCGAATTGGTGGAACTAAAGGATCGATACGGAGCTTGGTTGATGGTCGACGAGGCGCATGCGACCGGGCTTTTTGGTGAGAAGCGGCGCGGGTTGATTGAGGAAGCTGGCGTGAGTGGGCGTGTGGAAGTGCAGATGGGAACACTGGGGAAAGCGCTCGGGAGTGCCGGTGGGTATATTGCCGGACCTGCTGTGCTGATTGATTACCTTGTGAATCGGGCGCGATCGTTCGTTTTTTCGACGGCCCCACCGCCGAGCGTTTCCGCATCTGCGTCGGCCGCAATCGAAGTGGTCCGTTCGAAGGAAGGCGCAGGGTTGGTAGAAAAACTTCGCGATAACATCAACCAATTTGCGGGCGAAACGGACACGCAGATTCCATCACAACACTCTCCGATTTTGCTGAAGCTGATTGGTCCGGAAATCGAGGCGGTGCGCGTGGCGCAGGAAATGTTTGAAGGTGGTTTTCTCGTGCCGGCGATTCGCTATCCAACGGTGGCGCGAGGGAAGGCGCGATTGCGCTTCACGTTTTCGGCGGCGCACACATGGGAGGATGTTTCCGCGCTGAGCGCGTGTGTGCGCGAATTACTTTGAAACGCGGCGCTGTGCGAGCTCGCGGGCGAGATTAATTGCTGCGAGCATGCTCTGTGGATTCGCTTTGTTTTGGCCGGAGATGTCGTAGGCCGTGCCATGGTCGGGGGAAGTGCGAATGAAAGGAAGACCGAGGGTCCAGTTGATGCCAGATTCGAACCCGATCATTTTGAGAGGCGCGAGTCCCTGGTCGTGATACATCGCGACCACTGCATCGTAGTGCCCGTTGTAGGCGTAGTAGAAAAGTGTGTCGGCCGCGAGCGGGCCGACCACATCGATTCCGTTCGAGCGGGCAGCCTCGACGGCGGGTTTAATTACTTCGATCTCTTCGGTGCCGGTTTTACCGCCTTCGCCAGCGTGGGGATTTAATCCACATACCGCGACACGCGTGCGAGGTAAATGCAAATCGCGGCACGATTGCGCGGCAAGTTCGACGGTTTGAAGAACTTTGTCGTATGAGATGTTCTCGGCTACTGCTCGCAATGAAAGGTGCGTGGTGACGAGCGCGACGCGGAGCCATCGGTTCCGATCATCGCAGCCGAGTAGCATCATCGCAGTGCGAGAAGCTTTGGCCATTTCGGAAAGAAATTCTGTTTGGCCGACGAAGGGGCGACCCAGCTTGATGATGCTCTCTTTATTTACTGGGGCGGTGACGACGCCGTCGAGGTTGCGGGCGAGGGAACGCCGCGCGCCCTCGGTGAGTGCGGCCATGGCTGATTCAGCGGCAATCGCTGATCCGGTTTCGATACGCTGCGGCAGGATGGACCCGGCCTGTAAATGAAAGAATTTTCCGGAGCCCGCGTACGATAAAAACGGTTCGATGTGCAGGGGCGTGCCGAGTGATTGATTCAGCCGGGTCAGCAAATCAACATCGCCGAGGAGAAGGTATTTGAAACGATCGTCTGGGTGTGAGCGCTCCAGCTGTGCGAGGGCCTTCAGCGTGACTTCGGGTCCGATGCCGCTCGGATCGCCCAGTGGAATTCCCAGCCAGCCGGTCATGTGCGGCTTAGAACGACCGGATGTATGCCTTCGCCTTGAGTTGATCGACCCACTTTTTTCGGAGGCGACGGATTTCTTCACCACGCAAAGTGTCTTCGATTGCGCCGCGGACTTCAGGAAGCGTTTTGATGTGGGAAACTTTTTTGTCTTCCACCAGCAAAATGTAAGCGCCCGCCGGCGTATCAATCGCGCGGCTGTGTTTGCCAGGCTCCAGGCTGAAGGCGACTTCGGCCAGATTCGTATTCAGCACGGAGCGCTCCACCCAATCCCAATTGCCACCGTCCTGCGCCTGCGAACCTTGGGAATACAACCTGGCGAGGTCGACGAAGGAGGCGCCTTCGTCGAGCTTTGAGACAAGTTCGTCAGCAATTTTTTTCGGCGAATATGCGGTGTCGGTTGGATTGTTCGTGAGCACGATCATGCGCAGCTTGACCTGATCTTCGACGCGAAATTTGTCGAGGTTGTGGGTGTAATAGTTTTCGATTTTTGTTGGGGAAATCAGCGGATCCCGAGGCACTCGCTCGCGCCACATCAGTTCGAGAATGACGCGTTCGCGCACCATGTTGCGGTAGCTTTCGAAGGTGAAGCCATCGGCCTGCAACGTCTTGGTAAACGTGAGTCGATCTCCATAGCGGCGAATTTCTTCATCAATGCGGGATTGAAAATAGCTTTCCGGGATGATGTAGCCGGCGCGCTTGAACTCCTGGAGGACAAGTTGGTTCTCGATCATTTCCTCCAATTTAGCGCGCTCCAGCTCGGTCACCTTCTGGTTGTAAACGGCGGGGTCTCTGCCAAAGCGGCGCTCCAGCGCATCGATATCTTTGACCAGCGCCATCTGAATATCTTTGTAGGTGATGACGGCGTCACCGACGATCACGGCGATGCCGTTGACCAATTCGGGCGCGGCTGCACGGCTCGGCAAGCAGAGGCAGATCAACGCAGCCGCTAAGGACAATAATCTCACGGAACAAACCTTAGGAAACGAACATCCACGGGTCAAGGACGGCTCCCGATGACAAATTTGTAAGCTTTGCCAGGCGCCGGAGGCACTCGGAGGCACGGATGACATTTCCTTTTCATTTGTGATGCTTCCCGTTTAATTCGCGGCGAATGCGTTGGCGCAAAGTCACATTAGTCGGAGTCGGGCTGCTCGGCGGCTCGCTCGGAATGGCTTTGCGCAAGCGGGGGTTGGCTGAAGAGGTCTGTGGATATGTGCGTCGGGAAACGAGCATCGCTGAGTGCGAACAGGCGGGGGCGGTGCATCGCGCGACAACGAATTTGCTGGAAGCGGTCAGCGGAGCGGACCTGGTGGTGCTCTGCACACCGCTTTTTCAAATGGCGGAACTGTCGCGCGCGATGCTCCCAAGCGTGCGGAAAGGCGCGTTGATCACCGATGTGGGCAGCGTGAAGGGTGCAGTGGTTGAGGAATTGGAACCGATCTTCGCGACGCGGGGCGCTGCTTTTGTTGGCAGCCATCCCATGGCGGGTTCGGAGAAATCGGGCGTTTCCGCGGCTCGCGCAGATTTGTTTGTGCACGCGGCTTGTGTGGTGACGTCGACAAAGAATTCGGATTCGGAGAAGGTGAGCGCTACGGAAGGGCTCTGGGCCGGGGTCGGGGCGCGCGTGATGCGGCTCAGTCCGAAACTGCATGATGAATTGGTTTCTCGAACGAGCCATTTGCCACATGTGCTCGCGGCGCAGCTGGCCGCGTTCGTTTTGGATGCGAAGCATCCGGCGGAGCAGGGAAAGCTTTGTGCAAACGGATTTCGAGATAGCACGAGAATCGCGTCTGGTTCGCCGGAGATGTGGCGGGACATTGTGATGATGAACCGCAAGCCGCTGCTCGAAGCGATTGGCGAGTTCAGCGAGTCGCTTGAGGCCTTCCGGAGAACGTTGGAAAGCGGCGATTCCGAGGAGATCCAAGCGCTTTTTCAACACGCCAAAAATCTGCGCGATGAGTGGACCGGCAGGTGCGCTTCTTCGTCGCCGGAGTAAGTTGAGGTAATGGCCAACCGAATGCCAGAGGTGATCGAAGTGCATCCGCTTGCGAAGGCGGTGCGCGCAAGCATCACTGTGCCGGGTTCGAAGAGCATCACGAACCGGGCGCTGGTGCTCGCGGCGCTCGGTCGCGGGCGCATGCAGATTCGTCACGCGCTCTGGAGCGAAGATACGCAGGTGATGGTCGATTGCTTGCGATTGCTGGGTTTTGACGTCCAAGTCGAGGCGGACCCAAGTGAGTCCGGGAATCGGCACATTTCCGTCATTGGCGGAGGCGGGGGAATTCCGGAGGCTGGAACGGCTGCTGAACCATTGGAGTTGCACGTCGGCAATGCGGGCACTGCGGCGCGGTTTCTCGCTGCGATGGTTTGTCTTGGCCGCGGGGTTTACCGTTTGAGTGGCGTGGAGCGCATGCATCAACGTCCGCAAAGCGCGTTGCTGAAAAGCTTGCGGCAACTGGGTTATCGCGTTGAAACGCCGAACGACAAATTGCCGGCAGTCATCTTTGGTGAAGGGCCCAAGAGCGGCAGTTGCGTTGTTTCCATCGAAGAGAGTTCCCAGTTCGCCTCTGCATTATTGCTCAGCGGATCCATTGCGAATTGGGAGATCCGGGTCGAAGGGGAAAACGCGGAGGAGTCGCCCTATGTGAGCATGACGAGCGAATTGATCCGGAACTTTCGCGACACGCAAGGGACGTTCGAGGTTGAGCCGGATGCTTCGAGCGCCAGCTACATCTGGGGCGCGGATTGGTTGCTGCGTGGATTTGGCTCGGAGATTTCGGTGGCGGGTTGGATGAAAAAGTCGCTGCAGATTGATGCGCGTTTTCCTGAATTGGTTCGGAGATTTCCACGCCAGATTTCGCGCATGAATGAACTGGGCGACAGCGTCATGACGGCTATTGTGCTCGCGCCGTTTGCAGATGAGCCGAAGCGATTCACCGATCTGGGGAGATTGCGCGTGCAGGAATGTGAGCGAGTATATGCGTTAAGAACGGAATTGCAAAAGTGTGGGGCGCGCGTAGAGGAGGAGGGTGATACATTGACGGTATATCCGGGCCCGCTGCACGGGGCGACGATTCAGACCTATAATGATCACCGTATGGCGATGTGTTTCGGAACTCTGGCGTTGAAAGTGCCGGGGATTCGCATAGAGAATCCAAGTTGCGTGACGAAGACGTTTCCGAATTTTTTCCAGAAGCTGGCGGGAGAGCCGCCGAATGGACTTGGTGCGCAAATTTCGAATGCGAGGACGGGCGCGGTGTTGGGAAGGGAGGATTTGCATGCAGAGTAGTCGAATTGTTCAGCCGATTGTCATCGCGATTGATGGAACCAGCGCCAGCGGCAAGAGCACGAACGCGAAGATCGTCGCAAAAAGTCTCGGTTATGTGTACGTTGATACGGGCGCGATGTATCGGACGCTGGCGTGGTATTGCCTGAAGAAGAAAATTGACGTGCATGATGCGAAGGCGGTGGGGAACGCATGTAAGAAGTGGAACGCGCGGCTCGATTGCGTGGAAGAGAAAGTGATCCTGCTGGTGGATGATTATTATCCCGCGCAGGAAATTCGCACTGCGGAAACGAGCGCTGCGGCGCCGCACGTGGCGGCCGTGCCGAAGGTGCGGGAATGGATGAAGAAAATTCAGCGCGAATGTATCAAATTCGGCAACCTGGTGATGGAGGGGCGCGATATCGGGTCACACATTTTTCCCGAGACCGACTTCAAATTTTATCTCGATGCGTGCATAAACGAGCGTTCGCGACGACGGCATGGAGATGGGGTTCAGGAGGATCTTGCCGCGCGCGATCATCGCGATAGCCAAAGGGCTGCGGCGCCATTGATGGTTCCGCTGGGCGCGAAAGTAATTAACACTTCGGGAATGACCGCTGAACAGACGAGCGCGATCTTGTTGGAAGAAGTCCGGCGCCGCCTGGGTGAGTTGGCAACGCATTAGCGAGTTGAAGGTGGACCAGAAAAAGCTCGTTCGATGAAGCCCATCTATTTTCTGGGCTGGAGTTTCTTTCGTATTTTCTTCCGGCTCTACAATCGCTCGCAAGTAATCGATGCGCATAATGTGCCGAAAGAGGGGCCCGCGATTCTCGCATCGAACCACGCCAGTTTTATAGATCCGCCGCTCGTCGGTTCTGCGACGAACCGAGAGATCAATTATCTCGCCCGCGAATCGCTATTCCGCTTCCCAGTTATTGGCTGGATTTTGCGGAGCGTGAA